>NZ_JBSFEN010000013.1:0-268938 GCF_053594455.1 Streptomyces sp. NPDC001927
CCGATCCGGCAGCAGCGGCTCGATCCTCGCCCACTGGGCGTCAGTCAACGACACACATCAGCCAACGATCAGATGATCCGAAGGAAACGGCCTAGGGCCTGAGACGCTGTGACGGCCTGAGGCTGGCCAGGACGGCCTCGCTACTCCTCCTCGTAGAAGCCCTCCAGGACCGGCGCCAGGATGTGCGGGGCCACCTCGTGCGTCTGGCCCGTCAGGGTGCGGTGGCGGCCCCGGGGGAGGGCCGTCGAGACCGCCACGGCCGCCCGGCGCGTCCGGGACGGGCTCGCGCCGCCGTCCACGACCAGCACGCGCGCGTGGACCCGCCCGAGCCGCGCGGCCGCCTCCACCGAGAACGGCGGCTCGAAGACCGAGAGCCGCTCCACCGGCAGCCCGGCGGCCACCGCCGCGAGCGCGAGCGCCCCGCCGGACCCGATCCCGTGCACGAAGGCCTTGCCGCCCACCTCGTCGATCAGGGCCGCCAGGTCCTCGATCTCCTCCTGTTCCACCCCCGACGCCCGCCGGTCGTACGTGACGATCGCGTACCGGGGCGCCAGGAGATCGGCCAGGGGCCGCCCGCTCTCGGCCGTGCACGGGGCGCCGCTCACCAGGATCACTGGCGTCCCCTCCCCGCGCAGCTCGTACGCGATCGTCGTCCCGTCCGCGGAGCGCACCCGCCCCCGGACGCCGCCCCATGTGCCGCTCGTCTCGTCCATGGCAGTGCTGACCGACCCCGTGCGCCGAACTCATCGGTGGGGCACGGAAATTCCGGGAAAATCTTGAGAGCGGGGGTCCGGAGGCACCCGCCAGGCGCGCGTTACCGTGGGCGCCATGAACATCTGCGTCTTCCTCTCCGCCGCCGACCTCGACGAGCGCTACACCGCCCCCGCCCGCGACTTCGCCGAGCGCCTGGGCAAGGCGGGCCACACCCTCGTGTGGGGCGGCTCGGACTCCGGTCTGATGAAGGTCGTCGCGGACGGGGTGCAGGAGGCGGGCGGCCGACTCGTCGGCGTCTCCGTCGACTTCCTCGCCGCCAAGGCCCGCCCGGGCGCGGACCAGATGGTCTTCGCCAAGGACCTCGCCGAGCGCAAGGCCCTGCTTCTGGCCAAGTCGGACGCGATCGTGATCATGGTCGGCGGCACCGGCACCCTCGACGAGGCCACCGAGGTCCTGGAGCTGCGGAAGCACGGCAAGCACACGAAGCCCGTGGTCCTGCTGAACACGGCAGGGTTCTACGACGGCCTGAAGACCCAGTTCCACCGCATGGAGGCCGAGGGCTTCCTCCCCCTTCCCCTCACCGACCTGGTCTTCTTCGCCGAGGACGGCGTGTCCGCTCTCGCCCACCTGGAGGAGTCTGTAGCCGCTCGGTGATGCGAGCATGGGTCCCATGGCTACTCATGTGATCACCGGGGCGGGTTCCGGCATCGGCGCGGCGGTCGCCCGCCGGCTCCACGCGCGCGGGGACGACCTCGTGCTCCACGCGCGCGACGCCGGACGGGCCAAGGAACTCGCCGCCGAGTTCCCCGGCGCCCGGACGCTCGTCGGCGACCTCGCCGACCCCGACCGGCTCTCCTGGGCCTTCTCGCACCAGAGCCTGCCCGAACGGGTCGACACGCTCCTGCACATCGCGGGCGTCGTCGACCTCGGGCCGGTCGGCGACCTCACCCCCAAGACCTGGCGCCACCAGCTCAACGTCAACCTGATCGCCCCCGCCGAACTGACCCGGCACTTCCTGCCCCAGCTGCGGGTCTCCCAGGGGCACGTGGTCTTCGTCAACTCCGGCGCCGGACTGAACGCCCACGCCGAGTGGAGCGCCTACGCCGCCTCCAAGCACGGCCTGAAGGCCCTCGCCGACTCCCTGCGCCACGAGGAGCACGCCAACGGGGTGCGGGTCACCTCCGTCTACCCGGGCCGCACCGCGAGCCCCATGCAGGCGAAGGTCCACTCCCAGGAGGGCAAGGAGTACGACCCCTCCCGCTGGATCGACCCCGAGTCGGTCGCGACCGCGATCCTGACGGCCGTCGATCTCCCGCGCGACGCGGAGATCAACGACCTGACGGTCCGTCCGGGACGATAGGGACGCCGGAACAGTGACCGAGACCAGCGAGACCAACGCGTTCGTCTGGGGGCCCGCCACCGGCGTCGGCTCCCTCCCCGGCGGTGACGCCCGGGAAGCCGCCAAGACCGTCACGGGCAGCTTCGAGGACTTCCCCTTCCTCGCCGAACTGCCCGCCCGCGGACCCGGCGCCGACATGATCGGCCGGACCCTCGGGCTGCTCGTCGACCTGTACGCGCACGTGGAGCCCAGCGGCTGGCGGATCAGCGACCGGCCCGGCCGGGACACCCGGCGCGCCCGCTCCTGGCTCGGCGAGGACCTCGACGCCCTGGAGGAGTTCACCCAGGGGTACGAAGGTCCGCTCAAGGTCCAGGCCGTGGGCCCCTGGACGCTCGCGGCCGCCCTCGAACTGCGCGGCGGCGAGGCCGCCCTCGGCGACCCCGGCGCCTGCCGGGACCTCGTGGGCTCCCTCGCCGAGGGCCTCGGCGTCCACCTCGCCGAGCTCCGCAAGCGGATCCCCGGCGCCAGGATCGCCCTCCAGCTCGACGAACCCTCCCTCACCGCCGTCCTGCGCGGCCACGTCCGTACCGCCAGCGGCTACCGCACGTACCGGGCCGTCGACCGGCAGGTCGTCGAGAGCGCCCTGCGCGAGGTGATCGCGGTCCACGACGGCCCGGTCGTCGTCCACTCCTGCGCCCCCGACGTGCCGTTCGGGCTGCTGCGGCGGGCCGGCGTCGACGCCGTCTCGTTCGACTTCGGGCTGCTCACCGAACGTGACGAGGAGCCGATCGGCGAGGCCGTCGAGGCGGGCACCAGGCTCTTCGTGGGCGTGGTGCCGTCCACCGACACGGCATTGTCCGACCCGGGCGGTAGCGTCATGGGTGTCAGGACGCTGTGGCGCAGGCTGGGGCTGAATCCGGGGACTCTCGCCGAGTCCGTCGTGGTCACCCCGACGTGCGGGCTCGCGGGCGCTTCGCCCGCCTACGCCCGCGCGGCCCTCGCCCACTGCGCCCGGGCGGCGAGATCGCTCGCGGACAACCCTGAGTGACGGGGTCTGAGGCAACGGGAGGACGAGTAACGGTGGCAGTCGAACAGGGGGCCCTGCCCGCCGCGGCACGGGAGCAGCACACGGAGCTGGCCGAGCAGGTCGAGGAGCACCGCTTCCGGTACTACGTGAAGGACCAGCCGGTCATCAGCGACGGCGAGTTCGACAAGCTCCTGCGCGCCCTGGAGGCGCTGGAGGAGGAGTACCCCGAGCTGCGCACGCCGGACTCGCCCACGCAGAAGGTCTCCGGGGACTACGAGACGGGTCTGGCCAAGGTCGACCACCGCGAGCGGATGTACTCGCTGGACAACGCCTTCGACGACGCCGAGCTCGCGGCCTGGGCCGAGCGGATCGCCAAGGACGTCGGCACGTCCGCCTACCACTTCCTGTGCGAGCTCAAGGTCGACGGCCTGGCGATCAACCTGACGTACGAGAAGGGCCGGCTCACCCGGGCGGCGACCCGGGGCACCGGCGTCACCGGCGAGGACATCACGCCCAACGCCCGCACCATCCACGGCATTCCGGAGCGGCTGTCCGGTGACCGCGTCCCCGATCTCGTGGAGATCCGGGGCGAGGTCTACTTCCCGATGGAGGCCTTCGCCGACCTCAACGCCCGCCGGGTGGCGGCCGGTGAGCAGCCGTACGCCAACCCGCGCAACTCCGCCTCCGGTTCGCTGCGGCAGAAGGACCCGCGGGTCACGGCCACGCTTCCGCTCCGCATGGTCGTCCACGGCATCGGCGCCCGTGAGGGCTTCGCCATCGACCGGCTCAGCGAGGCGTACGAGCTGCTGCGCGAGTGGGGCCTGCCGACCGCCCGACACAACAAGGTGGTCGACTCCCTCGAGGCGGTACGGGAGTTCATCGCGTACTTCGGTGAGAACCGGCACTCCGTGGAGCACGAGATCGACGGGGTCGTCGTCAAGCTGGACGAGATCCCGCTCCAGGGCCGGCTCGGCTCCACCGCGCGCGCCCCGCGCTGGGCGATCGCCTGGAAGTACGCGCCGGAGGAGGTCAACACCAAGCTCGTCGACATCAAGGTCGGCGTCGGCCGGACCGGCCGGGTCACGCCGTACGCGCAGGTGGAGCCGGTGACGGTGGCCGGTTCCGAGGTCGAGTTCGCCACCCTCCACAACCAGGAGGTCGTGAAGGCCAAGGGCGTGCTCATCGGCGACACGGTCGTGCTGCGCAAGGCCGGTGACGTCATCCCGGAGATCCTCGGCCCGGTCGCCGACCTGCGGGACGGCACCGAGCGGGAGTTCGTGATGCCCGCCGAGTGCCCCGAGTGCGGGACGCCGCTGCGGGCCATGAAGGAGGGCGACATCGATCTGCGCTGCCCGAACGCGCGGACGTGCCCCGCCCAGCTGCGGGAGCGGCTCTTCTATCTGGCCGGCCGCGAGTGCCTGGACATCGAGAACTTCGGCTCGGTGGCCGCCGCCGCGCTCACCCGCCCGCTGGAGCCGTCCGAGCCTCCGCTTCTCGACGAGGGCGATCTCTTCGACCTCACCATCGAGCGGCTGCTGCCGATCAAGGCGTACGTCCTCGACCCGGACAGCGGGCTGCCCAAGCGGGACCCGAAGACCGGCGAGGAGAAGGTCGTCACGGTCTTCGCCAACCAGAAGGGCGAGCCGAAGAAGAACGCGCTTGCCATGCTGGCCAACATCGAGGCGGCCAAGACCCGTCCGCTGGCCCGGTTCCTCAACGGCCTCTCGATCCGGCACGTGGGGCCGGTCGCCGCCCAGGCGCTCGCCCGCGAATTCCGCTCCCTGGAGCGGATCGAGCAGGCGACCGAACAGGAGCTCGCCGACGTCGACGGGGTCGGCGGGATCATCGCCGCCGCCGTGAAGGACTGGTTCTCCGAGGAGTGGCACCGCGAGATCGTGCGCAAGTGGCGCGCCGCCGGGGTGCTCCTCGAGGACGAGGGCGCGGGCGAGGACGAGGGGCCGCGTCCGCTGGAGGGGCTCACGGTCGTCGTCACCGGCACGCTGCAGAACTTCACCAGGGATGGCGCAAAAGAGTCGCTCCAGAGCCGCGGTGCGAAGGTGACCGGTTCCGTTTCGAAGAAGACCGACTTCGTCGTCGTGGGCGAGAACCCCGGATCCAAGTACGACAAGGCGATGCAGCTGAAGGTTCCGGTTCTGGACGAGGACGGCTTCGCCGTCCTGCTCGAACAGGGGCCCGAAGCCGCTCGGGAGGCGGCCGTCCCGGCCGAGGCGTAGCCCGGGGGACGCCGACGGGAAGCCCTGTCGGCGTCACCCGTTCGGCGCATACCAGATCGTTACGGGTGGGCAGGTCGCATTCGGGCAAGAGATGGAGAGCGCTGCCCGTCGGAGCCCTCCGCGGCCTACTGTTGAGACCGTGCGTCTGTCGCGCGGCCGAGTGGGCTCTGCCGGCCGTGGCGGCATGACAACGGCCCACCGCGTTGCGACGGCACCGCCGGCTGTGAGAGGGACGGAATGAAACCGACCGAGAGTGCCGCCGCCCCGCTCTCGCGGGCGCGCGGCCGCGCGGCCTGCGTGGCGATCACCT
Source organism: Streptomyces sp. NPDC001927 (assembly GCF_053594455.1). NCBI lineage: Bacteria > Bacillati > Actinomycetota > Actinomycetes > Kitasatosporales > Streptomycetaceae > Streptomyces > Streptomyces sp. NPDC001927. The sequence continues at coordinate 5,625 of NZ_JBSFEN010000013.1, forward strand.
CCGGGCTCCCCGGCGTCGTGGTCGGTCTCGCCGCCGTCGTGCTCGCCACCGGGATCTACCGGGCCGTGAGCTCCGGCCACGGGCTCTTCCCCGGCGGCGCCGAGGGCTGGTCCCTCGCCGTCCTCACCGGACTCATCGTCGGACACCTCGTCGCCCTCGGCCGGGACCGCTGGTGGGGCGGCACCGGCTCCGGCGCCGCCCTCACCCTCGCCGTCCTGCTCCTCTACGGCTGGGTGCCCGCCGGACTCGTCTCCATGGCCGTCGTCGTCCTCGTCGGCGCCGCCCGCCGCCACCGCTGGCGCCAGGGCCTCCTGCACGGCTCCGTGGACGTCCTCGGCGTCGGCGCGGCCGCCCTGGTCCTCGCCGCCTTCGGAGACGTACCGACCGTCGAGAACCCCTGGCAGCCCCCCGCCTGGGGGATCTCCGACATCCCCGAGGTCGCCCTTGCCGCCGGCACCTACCTCGTGGTGACCCGGCTGCTCCTCTGGTACTCCCTCTCGCCCCAGGGCGGACTGCCGACGGTCGCCCGCACCGCCCTGCTCCGCCAGGGCCTCGTCGCCGTCGCGCTGCTCGGCATCGCGCCGCTGATCTGCGTCGTCGCCGTCTCCCAGCCGCTGCTGCTTCCGCTCTTCGCCGTCCCGCTCATCGCCCTCGACTCCACGCTCTGGATCGCCCGCGCCCGCGCCGAGGAGCAGTTGAAGGACCCGCTCACCGGCCTGCCGAACCGCCAGTGGCTCCTGGAGCGGGCCTGGACCGCCCTGGAGCAGGCCGAGGGCGAGGGCGCCCGCTCCGCGCTCGTCCTGATCGACCTCGACCGTTTCCGATCGGTCAACGACACCCTCGGGCACCTCGCGGGAGACCGGCTGCTCCTCCAGATCGCCGAGCGGCTCAAGCTCGCCCTGCCGCGTGGAGCGGAGGCCGCCCGGCTCGGCGGCGACGAGTTCGCCGTCCTGCTCCCCATCGCCGACTCCACCACCAGCGCCCAGCGCGTCGCCCGCCACCTGGTCGCCGAACTCTCCTCGCCGCTCGACCTCGACGGGCTCACCCTCGTCCTGGAGGCCAGCGCGGGCGTCGCCGTCTTCCCCGACCACGCGCTCGACGCCGAGGGTCTCCTGCGCCGCGCCGACGTCGCCATGTACCAGGCGAAGCGGGACCGTACGGGCGTCGAGGTGTACGAGTCCAAGCGCGACTCCAACACCCCCGACCGGCTCGGTCTCCTCGGCGACCTGCGCCGCGCCCTGGACGCCGGCGAGGTCGAGCTGCACTACCAGCCCAAGGTCCGCTTCGACGGCCAGGTCGCCGGCCTGGAGGCCCTGGTCCGCTGGGTGCACCCGGAGCGCGGCCGGGTCCCCCCGGACGAGTTCATCGCCATCGCCGAGTCCTCCGGCCTGATGCCGCACCTCACCGAGTACGTCCTGGAGACCGCGCTCGCGCAGGTGGCCCGGTGGCGGGCCCAGGGGTTGAACGTTCCTGTGGCCGTCAACGTCTCGCCCCGCGACGTCCACACCCCCGGCTTCGCGGGCGCCGTCGCCGCCCGTCTGGCCCGCCACGGCGTCCCGGCCGGGGCGCTCCAGTTGGAGATAACCGAGCACGTGCTCCTTGAGGACCCGCAGCGCGCCGCCGACACCATGGCCGGCCTGACCGGCCACGGCGTGAAGATGTCCCTGGACGACTTCGGTACCGGCTACTCCTCCCTCGTCCACCTGCGCCGCCTGCCGGTGAGCGAGCTGAAGATCGACCGTTCCTTCGTCGCCCGGCTCGCCGTCGACGCGGAGGACGCCGAGATCGTCCGCTGCACCCTGGACCTCGCCCACTCGCTCGGTCTGCTCGTGGTCGCCGAGGGCGTCGAGGACGACGAGACCTGGGAGCGGCTGCGGGACCTGGGCTGCGACGCCGTCCAGGGCTGGCTGGTCGCCGCGGCGATGCCGCCCGCCGAGACCACCGCTTGGCTGCGCGCCCGCGGCGAGCACGGCTGGCGCCGCCCCTCCGAGGAGGCCGCCGAGCTCCGGGCCCTGGAGGCCGCCGAGACGGCCTCGCCCGTGGACCTCGACCACCCCTCGGGCCAGGTGGTGCAGTAGCCCCCGCGCGAGTGCCGCGGACGAACCGTTTCACGGGTGGCGGTGCGGGCCCCATAGGATTGGGCCAACACCATCAAACTCACCCCGTGAGGATCGCATGCCTGGCATCACGCGCGAGGAGGTCGCCCACCTCGCACGGCTGGCGCGTCTGGAGCTGAAGGGCGAAGAGCTCGATCACTTCGCCGGTCAGCTCGACGACATCATCGGCGCGGTCGCCCGCGTCTCCGAGGTCGCCGACCAAGACGTACCGCCGACCTCCCACCCGCTGCCGCTGACGAACGTCATGCGCGCGGACGAGGTCCGTCCGTCGCTCACCCCCGAGCAGGCGCTCTCCGGCGCCCCGGCCCAGGAGCAGCAGCGTTTCAAGGTGCCGCAGATCCTGGGGGAGGACTAATCACATGACGGACAGCACCATCATCAAGCTCACGGCCGCCGAGATCGCCGCGAAGATCGCCTCCGGCGAGCTCACCGCCGTCGAGGTGACCGAGGCCCACCTGGCCCGGATCGAGGCCGTCGACGAGAAGGTCCACGCCTTCCTGCACGTCGACCGCGAGGGCGCCCTCGCCCAGGCCCGCGCCGTGGACGAGAAGCGCGCCAAGGGCGAGAAGCTCGGCCCGCTCGCCGGCGTCCCGCTCGCGCTGAAGGACATCTTCACCACGTCCGGCATGCCGACGACCGTCGGTTCGAAGATCCTCGAAGGCTGGATCCCGCCGTACGACGCGACCCTGGTCAAGAACCTGAAGGCCGCCGACGTCGTCATCCTCGGCAAGACCAACATGGACGAGTTCGCCATGGGGTCCTCCACCGAGAACAGCGCCTACGGCCCCACCGGCAACCCCTGGGACCTCACCCGGATCCCCGGCGGCTCCGGCGGCGGCTCGTCCGCCGCCCTCGCCGCGTACGAGGCCCCGCTCGCCATCGGCACGGACACCGGCGGCTCGATCCGCCAGCCCGCCGCCGTCACCGGCACCGTCGGCGTCAAGCCGACCTACGGCGGCGTCTCCCGCTTCGGCATGGTGGCCTTCTCCTCCTCCCTCGACCAGGGCGGCCCCTGCGCCCGTACGGTCCTGGACGCGGCCCTGTTGCACGAGGCCATCGCCGGGCACGACCCGCTGGACTCGACCTCCATCGACGCCCCGGTCCCGCAGGTCGTCGAGGCCGCCCGCAACGGCTCCGTCGCCGGCATGCGCGTCGGTGTCGTCAAGCAGTTCCGCGGCGAGGGCTACCAGGCCGGTGTCGTGCAGCGCTTCGACGAGTCCGTCGAGCTCCTCAAGGAGCTGGGCGCCGAGATCGTCGAGCTGGACTGCCCGACCTTCGACCTCGCCCTGTCGGCGTACTACCTGATCGCGCCGTCCGAGTGCTCCTCCAACCTGGCCCGCTTCGACGCCATGCGCTACGGCCTGCGCGTCGGCGACGACGGCACCCGGTCGGCCGAGGACGTCACCGCCCTCACCCGTGAGGCCGGCTTCGGCGACGAGGTCAAGCGCCGCATCATTCTCGGTACGTACGCGCTCAGCTCCGGCTACTACGACGCGTACTACGGCTCGGCGCAGAAGGTCCGCACGCTCATCACCCGCGAGTTCGAGCAGGCCTTCGAGCAGGTGGACGTGATCGTCTCCCCGACGACCCCCACCACCGCCTTCCCGATCGGCGAGCGCGCCGACGACCCGATGGCGATGTACCTCGCGGACCTGTGCACCATCCCGACCAACCTGGCCGGCAACGCCGCCATGTCGCTGCCCTGCGGCCTCGCGCCGGAGGACGGCCTGCCGGTCGGCCTGCAGATCATCGCCCCCGCCATGAAGGACGACCGGCTGTACAAGGTCGGAGCCGCCGTCGAGGCCGCCTTCGTGGAAAAGTGGGGTCACCCGCTGCTCGAGGAGGCTCCGTCGCTGTGAGTACCAGTGCACTGCAGAAGGCCAAGGGCTTCAAGAAGTCCAAGGCCGGTACGTACCTGTCCATGGGCACCACCGCCTTCGGCGCCGTCACCGTGATGAAGCAGGTCAAGAAGGCCCGCGCCGAGCACGACACGCTCAAGCTCGTCGACGCCGTCGTGTCCGCCGCCGCCATCGTCACCGGCCTCGCGATCCTGTACCGCGAGCTGAAGCGCCTCGGCGACGACGACGTCCTGCTGGGCTGAGAGGGAAGTTCCACCGTGACTGTCACTGAACTGCTGTCGTACGAAGCCGCGCTGGCCGCGTACGACCCCGTCATGGGCCTCGAGGTCCATGTCGAACTCGGTACGAAGACCAAGATGTTCTGCGGTTGTTCGACCGAGCTGGGCGCCGAGCCCAACTCGCAGACCTGCCCCACCTGTCTCGGTCTGCCCGGCTCGCTCCCGGTCGTCAACGCGATCGGCGTCGAGTCGGCCGTGAAGATCGGTCTCGCGCTGAACTGCGAGATCGCCGAGTGGTGCCGCTTCGCCCGGAAGAACTACTTCTATCCGGACATGCCGAAGAACTTCCAGACCTCGCAGTACGACGAGCCGATCGCCTTCAACGGCTACCTGGACGTCCAGCTGGAGGACGGGGAGATCTTCCGCGTGGAGATCGAGCGCGCCCACATGGAGGAGGACACCGGCAAGTCGCTGCACGTCGGCGGCGCCACCGGCCGTATCCACGGCGCGTCCCACTCCCTGCTGGACTACAACCGCGCCGGCATCCCGCTCATCGAGATCGTCACCAAGCCCATCGAGGGCGCGGGCGAGCGGGCCCCCGAGGTCGCCAAGGCGTACGTCGCCGAGCTGCGCGAGCTGATCCGCGCCCTGGGCGTCTCCGAGGCGCGCATGGACAAGGGCCAGATGCGCTGCGACGTGAACCTGTCGCTGCGCCCCAACGGCACGCAGACCTTCGGCACCCGCTCGGAGACGAAGAACGTCAACTCGCTCCGTTCGGTGGAGCGGGCGGCGCGCTTCGAGATCCAGCGCCACGCGGCCGTGCTGACCTCCGGCGGCACGATCGTGCAGGAGACCCGTCACTTCCACGAGGAAGACGGCTCCACCACGTCCGGCCGGATCAAGGACAACGCCGAGGACTACCGGTACTTCCCGGAGCCCGACCTCGTCCCCGTCGCCCCGGCCCGTGCGTGGGTCGAGGAGCTGCGCGGCGAGCTGCCCGAGCTGCCGCGCGTGCGCCGCAACCGGCTCCGCGAGGAGTGGGGCGTGTCGGAGCACGACATGCAGTCCATCCTCAACGCGGGCGCGGTCGACCTGATCGTCGCGACCACGGAGGCCGGCGCCCCGTCGGACCAGGCGCGCAAGTGGTGGATGGGCGAACTGGCCCGCTCCGCCAACGAGTCGGGCACGGCCCTGGACGAGCTGCCGATCACCCCGGCGCAGGTCGCCCGGGTGACCGAGCTGGTCGCCTCCGGTGACCTCACCGACAAGCTGGCCCGCCAGGTCATCGAGGGCGTGCTGGCCGGCGAGGGCGGCCCGGACGAGGTCGTCGAGAAGCGCGGCCTGAAGGTCGTCTCCGACGAGGGCGCGCTCGGCACGGCGGTCGACGAGGCCATCGCGGCCAACGCGGGCATCGCCGACAAGATCCGCGGCGGCAAGGTCGCGGCGGTCGGCGCCCTGGTCGGCGCGGTCATGAAGGCCACCCGCGGCCAGGCGGACGCGGCGCGCGTGAAGGACCTGATCCTGGAGAAGCTGGGCGTCAGCGAGGGCTGATCGACTGGTTGTCTCGTACGCGTACGAGGGCGGCGCCCCGGGTCCATCGGACTCGGGGCGCCGCCCTTTGTCGTCGTCTCAGTGTGGCTGGCGCAGTCCCGCGACGAGGAGGGTGACGAGGCGGCGGGCGTCGTAACGGGGGTCGCTCTCGGCGCCGATGCAGAGGTTGCCGATGCCGCGCATGAGTTGGTACGCGTCGAGGTCGAGGTCGGCGCGGATCTCGCCGGAGGCGACGGCGGCGTCGAGGAGTTGGTCGCAGACCGGCACGAGCCGCTCGAGGAAGTAGGCGTGCAGGGCCTCGAAGCCGGGGCCGTCGCCCTGCATGGCGGCGGCCAGTCCGTGCTTGGTGACCAGGAAGTCCACGAACTGGTCGACCCACTGCGCCAGGGCCGCGTGGGGCGTCGGGCTGTCGGCCAGCAGTCCGGGACCGGCTTCGGCGCAGGCGTCGACCTGGTGGCGGTAGACGGCGATGACGAGGTCGGCGCGGGTGGGGAAGTGCCGGTAGATCGTGCCCATCCCGACGCCCGCGCGGGCCGCGATGTCGCGCACCGGCGCGTCGACACCCGAGGCGACGAAGGCCGCGGCCGCCGCCTCCAGCAGGGTCTGCTGGTTGCGCTGGGCGTCCTTGCGCTTGGACCGGGCGCTGCTCCCCGGGGCTTGGGCCTGGCCCTGGCCGTTGTCGTCCACCGCGGCTCTCCATCCTTCTGCACAAGGGGTCTTGCGAAGCGGAACAGTGTTCCGTATCGTTAGCGGAGCGATGTTCCGTTTCATCCATGATGGCAGATCGCACGCGCAGGCGTGCACCGAATGCCGACGACGGAAGGCACCTCCATGCCCATGCTCATGTCCATGTCCGCGAAGCCCGTGGTCCTGCCCGCATCGAGGGGCCGGGGCGAGGACCTCCAGGTCCGCGTGTCCGCCCCCGCGACCGGCGGCGATCTGCCGGTGGTCGTCTTCTCGCACGGCTTCGGCTCGTCGATGGACGGCTACGCACCGCTGGCGGATCACTGGGCGGCGCACGGCTTCGTGGTCGCCCAGCCCACACACCTCGATTCCAGGACGCTGGGCATCCCGGCCGATGACCCCCGTACGCCGCAGATCTGGCGCATCCGCGTCGAGGACCTCACGCGGGTGCTGGACGGCCTCGACACGCTGGAGGCGGCCGTACCTGGCCTGGCGGGACGCGTCGACCACGAGCGCGTGGCGGTGGCGGGCCACTCCTGGGGCGCCCAGACGGCGAGCACGCTCCTGGGCGCGCGTGTCCTCGACGCCGACGGCGCACCGGGGGAGGACATGTCCGACCCCCGGGTCAAGGCGGGCGTGCTGCTCGCGGCGACGGGCCTGGGCGACGACCTGACCCCGTGGGCGGCGGAGCACTTCCCCTTCATGAGGCCGTCGTTCACCACCATGACCACACCGGCCCTGGTCGTCGCAGGCGACAAGGACCAGTCCCAGCTGTCCACCCGCGGCCCGGACTGGTTCACCGACCCGTACACGTACAGCCCGGGGCCCAAGAGCCTGCTCACGCTGTTCGGCGCGGAGCACTCGCTCGGCGGCATATCCGGCTACGAGGCCGCCGAGACGACCGACGAGCACCCCGCGCGCGTGGCGCTGATCCAGCGACTCACGACGGCCTTCCTCCGCAGTGCCCTCTGCGGCGAGGACACGGGGTGGAAGACGGCGGTGGCGGAGCTGGAGGAGACCCCCGGCCCGCTGGGGACCTTGCGGAGCAAGTAGCCGGCCGGGCGGCCGATGCTGACCGGCGAAGGATCAGGTCAGGTGGACGGGCGGAGGGTGAACGTGGTGCCGGGGGTCGCGTGGTCGATCGGGCCGTCGTAGCGGGTCGCGGCGCGGGTCACCGCCTCCTGCGGGGTGAGGAAGCGGCCGACGTGCGTGACGATCAGGCGGCCCACCCCGGCCGCGTGAGCCGTGTCGCCGGTGTCCTCGGGGGTGTGGTGCACCTGCTCGCCCTCCTTTGGCGCCTCCGCGCTCTCGGCCTCGCAGAGCAGCGCGTCGCAGCCCGCTGCCAGCTGCGTCAGGCTCGGGCACGGTGCGGTGTCGCCGGAGTACACCAGTGATCCGCCCGCTCCGTCGACGCGAACGGCGAACGCCGGGATGCCGTGCTTCACCGCCCGGCTGGTCAGCCGCAGCGAGCCGATGTCGGCCCGGTGTCCGTCGTACAACTCGGTGACGGCGAAGGCGGATTCGACCGCGCTGCGGTCGGCCGTGTTGGTGAGGTATCCGGCCAACCGGTCGGCGATGCCCGGCGGGCCGTACAGCGGAATCGGCGCCGGCAGGTGGATGTCCGCGTACAGGAGGCCGTAGTACGCGGTCAGCAGGTCCGCGCTGTGGTCGGCGTGCAGGTGGGAGATCCAGATGGCGTCGAGCTCGTCCAGCCGTACGTGCCGCTGGAGTGGGCCGAGGGTTCCGCTGCCCGCGTCCACCCAGATCCGGGTGTCACCGCTCGCCACCAGGTAGCCGGAGCACGGGTTGTCGACGCTCGGGTAGGGCGTCGCGGAACCCAGGACCGTAAGGCGAAGCTCGTCCGTCATCCCTGGATCCTAGAACGCGTGATCCACGGTCGCGGGCCGGTGTTCCGCACCCGGCCCATGGCACACGAACGCCCGGTGTCCCGGACCTCCGTCACGCTGACGGGGCGTCGCGTATCCGCCCGGATACCGGTGATGGACGTTCACCACCGCGTCCGAATCGGGTCTTCTCTCCGTCACCCGGCCTCACTACCGTCCCCCAGGTACCACCCAATGGCTCGAAGGCGAACCATTGGCCGTCGACTGGAGGTCGGTCTTGTCCCCCGAGAAGTCCCGGATGTCCCGCCGCAAGGTGCTCGCCCTGGGCGGAGGCGCGCTCGGCGCCGCGGCTGCCGGTTCGCTGCTCCCGCCGTCGCTCCAGGAGGCGATCGCCGCGGGGCCGCCGGCCGGGGGCATGTCCGCCGTGCGGCACGTGGTGATCCTCATGCAGGAGAACCGTTCCTTCGATCACTACTTCGGCACCCTCCGCGGTGTCCGCGGCTTCGGTGACCGCAACGCGATCGAGCTGCCCTCCGGCAAGCCCGTCTTCGAGCAGCCCGCCGCCCTCGGCCGGACCGTGTTGCCGTTCCCGATCCGGGGCGCGGCCGAGACGCAGGCGAAGGACCTCCAGTACATCGGCGACCTCGACCACTCCTGGAGCGGCGGCGCCAAGGCCTGGCACGAGGGCTGGATGGACGGCTGGGTCTCCGCCAAGACCGCCGCCACCATGGCGTACTACGACCGCCAGGACATCCCGCTCCACTACGAGCTCGCGGACACCTTCACCATCTGCGACGCCTACCACTCGTCCACGCACACCTCGACGAGCCCCAACCGCAACCACCTGTGGTCCGGCTGGACCGGTTACGAGGCCGACGGCTCCCGTGCCGTCACCAACGCCGCGTACGCCGAGGGCACCCACCCCGGCTACTCCTGGCCCACCTACGCCGAGCGCCTCGAAGCGGCCGGGCGGAGCTGGAAGACGTACACGGAGTGGGAGAACTTCACCGACAACAACATCGAGTTCTTCACCTCCTTCAAGAAGATCGCCCGCAAGGCCCTCGCCCCGACCGGCGGCCACACCTTCATGGAGTCCTTCTACGCCGCCGTGCGGGATACGGAGGACGCGGGCGAGCGGGCCCGGCTGCTCGCCGCCTTGGAGGACGGGGTCGCCACGCTCAGCGCCGCCGAGCGCTCGCTCTTCGAGCGCGGCCTTCGCCGGGTCGAGTCCGGCAAGCTCGCCGACGCCTTCCGCGCCGACGTCGCCGCCGGGACGCTGCCGGAAGTCTCGTACCTCGTGCCGTCCGCGATCGACTCCGAGCACCCCGGCTCCTCCTCGCCGGTCGCCTCCGCCTCCCTCGTCTACAAGGTGCTCGACGCCCTCGGCGCGCACCCGGACGTCTGGCGCCACACCGTCCTGCTGATCAACTACGACGAGAACGACGGCTTCTTCGACCACGTGCCGCCGCCCGTCCCGCCGGCCGACAACACGGACGAGCGCTGGAAGGGCCTGCCCACCGGCCTCGGCATCCGGGTCCCGATGCTCGTCGTCTCGCCCTGGTCGCTCGGCGGCTACGTCTGCTCCGAGACCTTCGACCACACCTCGGTGATCCGCTTCCTGGAGCAGCTCACCGGCATCAAGGAACCCAACGTCACCCCCTGGCGGCGGGCCGCCGTCGGCGACCTGACCTCCGCCTTCGACTTCCGGCGCACCCACCGGCAGCCCGACGTCCAGGAGCCCGGCCCGATCCCGCCGTTCTCCGGCCGCTGGCGGCCGCAGCCGCCGCTGGTCCAGACGATGCCGGTCCAGGAGCCGGGCACCCGCCCGGCCAGGCCGCTGCCGTACCAGCCGGACGCCCAGGCGCGGGTCGGCGCCGGCGGGATCACCGTCGACCTCAAGAACACCGGGAAGGGCTCCGCGCACTTCGCGCTGTACCCGTACGCGGGTGAGTTCACCGTCCCCCAGCACCGCGATGTAAGGGGCACGGCACAGTGGGCGGTACCCCTTACGCGTGATCATTACCGGTTCACGATCACCGGCCCGAACGGCTTCCGCCGCGAGTTCGAGGGCCCGGCGGCGGGCGGCGCCGAGCTCGCCTCGCACATCGACCACCATGACCGTGACCTGCATCTCACCGTACGGAACACGGGCTCCGCGCCGGTCTCCTTCACCGTCCGCCCGCTCGGCTACGTCGACAGCGACGACCTGCGCGACTGGAGCCGTACGGTCAAGGTGAAGCCCGGCCGCAGCCGTACCCTCGTGCACTCGGCCGCCGACGCGCACGGCTGGTACGACGTCGAGGTGACCGCCCCGGGCGGCTTCCGCCGACGGCTCATGGGGCACATCGAGAACGGGCGCGCCAGCGTCTCCGGCTGAGACCCCTCGTACGCGGCGTTCGCGCGGGGGCCCGGGTCCAAAGGCCCGAGCCTCCGCGCGGCGCTGTGAGTATCGACACGAATGGGGCATTTGATCTTATTGGGCTGCGAGAGTGGGCTCATCCAGGTCAAGTGTTCTTTTCGGGCTGTTCCCCGGTAAAGATCCACGAACCACCACCAGGGAGCACGTCCTTTGGCAGCCATCGCACGGTGGTGCATCAAGCACCGCCTCGTCGCCGTCCTGCTCTGGCTCGTCGCCCTCGGCGGCGCTGTCGCCGGAGCGTCGGTCGCCGGCTCCGCGTACTCCAACGACTACGAGGTCCCCGGCACCGAGTCCGGCCGCGCCACCGCCCTCCTCGAAAAGGGCTTCCCCGGCAGCGGCGGTGACGGCAACACCATCGTGTGGCACACCGACAAGGGCACCGTCAGGGCCGCCGGCGTCGAGCAGCGCATGACCGACGTGCTCGACGAGGTCGCCGAGCTCCCCGGCATCGCCTCCGTGGCCTCCCCGTACGGCCCCGGGCCCGGCGCCCAGGCGCAGATCAGCGAGGACGGGCACACCGCCTTCGCGGCCGTCACCTTCCACGAGCAGGCCGACGACATCCCGAAGTCCCAGGCCCAGGCTCTCGTGGACACCGCGCGCTCCGCCGGCGGCGAGAACCTCCAGGTCGAGCTCGGCGGCAGCGCCGTCGCCCTCACGGAGGCCTCCGGCGGCCATGTCGCCGAGGCCGTCGGCGTCGCCGTCGCGGCCGTCGTCCTCTTCCTCGCCTTCGGCTCGCTCGCCGCCTCCGCGCTCCCCATCGCCACCGCGCTCGTCAGCGTCGGCATCGCGTACTCCGGGATCGCGCTCCTCGGCCATGTGATGACCGTCGCCGACTTCGCCCCCATGCTGGGCATGCTCATCGGCCTCGGCGTCGGCATCGACTACGCGCTCTTCATCGTCACGCGCCACCGCAAGGGCCTCAAACGCGGGCTCTCGGTCCCCGAATCCGCGGAGATCGCCGTCGCGACCACCGGCCGCGCCGTCGTCTTCGCCGGGGCGACCGTCTGTATCGCTCTGCTCGGCATGCTGATCCTGCGCCTCAGCTTCCTCAACGGCGTCGCCATCGCCGCCTCCCTGACCGTCGTCCTCACGGTCGCCGCCTCCGTCACCCTGCTGCCCGCGCTGCTCTCCCTGATCGGCATGCGGGCGCTCTCGCGCCGCGAGCGCCGGCAGCTGGCCGAGCACGGGCCGCAGCCCGAGCTGCCGACCGGCTTCGCCGCCCGCTGGTCCGCCTTCGTGGAGCGCCACCCCAAGCTGCTCGGCGTGGTCGCCGCCGTCGTCATGGCCGTCCTCGCACTGCCGACCTTCTCGCTCCACCTCGGCACCTCCGACCAGGGCAACGGCCCGGCCACCTCGACCACCCGGCAGGCCTACGACCTGCTCGCCGACGGCTTCGGGCCCGGCGTCAACGGGCCGCTCACCCTCGTCGCCCAGATCGACGGCGCCGACGACCGCGTCGCGCTCGGCGAGCTGCCGGCCGCGCTCGCGCACACCAAGGGCGTCGAGTCCGTCTCCCCGGTCACGTACAACAGCGCCGGCGACACCGCCGTCCTCACCGTCGTACCGGACTCCTCGCCGCAGTCGAAGGCCACCAGCGAGCTGGTCGACCGGCTGCGCACGGACGTCCTGCCCACGGCCGAGCGGGGCACCTCGCTCGATGTGCACGTGGGGGGCGTGACCGCCTCGTACGACGACTTCGCCGAGATCATCGTCGGCAAGCTGCCGCTCTTCGTCGGCGTCGTCATCGCGCTCGGCTGTCTGCTGCTCCTGGTCGCCTTCCGGTCGATCGGCATCCCGCTGAAGGCCGCCCTGATGAACGTGATGGCCGTCGCCTCGGCCTTCGGGATCGTCGTCGCGATCTTCCAGTGGGGCTGGGGGAGCGAGCTGCTCGGGCTCGGCAGCGCGGGCCCGATCGAGCCCTTCCTGCCGGTGATCATGGTCTCCGTGCTCTTCGGGCTCTCCATGGACTACCAGGTCTTCCTGGTCAGCCGGATGTACGAGGAGTGGCTGGAGACCGGCGACAACCGGCGGGCGGTCCGGGTCGGGCTCGCCGAGACCAGCCGCGTGATCAACTCGGCGGCGGTCATCATGATCTCCGTCTTCCTCGCCTTCGTGCTCTCCGGCGACCGGGTCGTCGCGATGTTCGGCATCGCCCTCGCGGCGGCCGTCGCCCTGGACGCCTTCGTCCTGCGGACCCTGCTCGTACCGGCCCTCATGCACATGCTCGGCGGCGCCAACTGGTGGCTGCCGCGCTGGCTCGACCGCCGCATGCCCCGCATCAGCATCGAGCCGCCCGAGTCCCGGGCCGCCGCCGACGCACGGGACGCCGAGGTCGTCCTGGACGCGGAGGTCGCCTTGGACGCGGAGGTCGCCTTGGACGCCGATGCCGCCGCCATCCCCGGGCAGCGCGTGGCGGTGGACGAGAAGGCGTGACGAGAAGGCGTCTTAAGACACTTCTCATCCGCGGCACCTAGCGTGCGGCGTATGACTATCAAGACGGAGAAGACGACCACCGAGAACACCGAGGCCGAGGAGAAGGCCGAGGCCGTCGAGCCGGTCGACGAGGCGGACGAGAAGATCGAGGACGAGCTCGACGAGGGCCTCGACGAGGATCTCGACGAGCTCGAGGAGGCTCCGGTCGCCCCCGCCGGTGACGGGATCGGCGCCGGGGCCGCGGCCGTCGTCTCCGCCGGGCTCGGGATCGCCGCCCTCACCGGCACCTGGGTGGGCAAGGTCAGCAGCGAGCGCGAGACGCTCATCGGCCAGATCAAGGCCCAGGGCGGCACCGCCGCCCAGCAGATCAACGAGATCTACGCCGACGCCTGGCACGCCACCGCCCTCGTCAACGGGGTCTTCGCCTTCCTCGCCCTCATCGTCGCCGTCCTCGTCCTCACCCGCCCGCGGCGCCCCGCGTGGGTCGGTGCGGTGGCCGTCGCCGGCGCGGTCCTGGGCGGCATCGGCATGTTCCTGTCGGCGGGGATGTACTTCGACCTGTTCCTGAGTCTCCCGACCGCGCCCTAAGGCACCGCCCGGGGCCCGCCTAAGGCCCCCCGTACCCCGAACATGCGGCACTCGCCCGATGTGGCCGTACCCCCTGGGCCACGAGAGTGGAGGCATCGCAAGGAGCGATACCGACACCAGGGAGAACGAGATGTTCGCGTACGAACTGAACCGCCTGCACCACGCCGAGCTCGTCCGTGAGGCCGCCGCCCAGCGCCTGACCCGTCAGGCCGTCACGGCGCGGCGGGCCGCGAAGGCCGCCGCCCGGTCCGGCGAGCACGAATCCGAAGGGCGGGTGGGAGAGGCGCGGGACCGTTTCGCCCGGGCCGCGTGACCCCTTGTGGGTGCCAACCCGGACGGCTGTGCGATGCTCGGCGGCGTGGAGACCAGGTCAGTCAGTCCCGTGTTCGTCGGCAGGGCCGGTGAGACAGCCGCCCTGACCGACGCCCTCGTCCGCGCCGGCGACGGCGAGCCCCAGGCGCTGCTCGTCGGCGGCGAGGCGGGCGTCGGCAAGACACGGCTCATCGAGGAGTTCGTGGCGGCGGCCTGCGACCGGGGCGCGTACGTCGCCGTAGGAGGCTGTGTCGAAGTCGGCGCGGACGGGCTGCCGTTCGCGCCCTTCTCCACCGCCCTGCGCGCGCTCAGCCGCCGGCTGCCGGACGAACTGGCCGCCGCGGCCGCGGGCCAGGAGGGCGAACTCGCCCGGCTCCTGCCCGAGCTGGGGGACGTCGGCAGCCACGAGCCGTCCCACGAGGACTCCACCGCCCGCCTCTTCGAGCTGACCGTACGGCTCCTGGAGCGCCTCGCCGGCGACCGGACGATCGTCCTCGTCCTGGAGGACCTGCACTGGGCCGACGCGTCCACCCGGCACCTCCTCTCCTACCTCCTGCGCACCCTGCGCCGGGGCCGGATCGTGGTCGTCGCCACCTACCGCTCCGACGACATCCACCGCCGCCACCCGATGCGCCCCCTGCTGGCCGAACTCGACCGGCTGCGGACCATCCGCCGCATCGAACTCGCCCGCTTCACCCGCGCCGAGGTGCGCCGCCAGCTCACCGGCATCCTGGCCGCCGAACCGGACGCCGGACTCGTCGACGAGGTCTTCGACCGCTCCGACGGCAACGCCTTCTTCGTCGAGGAGTTGGTCGTCTCCCACGAGGCCGGCTGCGCCGTCGGCTCCCTCAGCGACTCCCTGCGCGACCTGCTGCTCGTACGCGTCGAGACGCTGCCCGAGGACGCCCAGCGGGTCGCCCGGATCGTCGCCGAGGGCGGCTCCACCGTCGAGTACGCGCTGCTCGCCGCCGTCGCACGGCTCTCCGAGGACGACCTGATCGAGGCGCTCAGGGCCGCCGTCGGCGCCAACATCCTGCTCGCCGTCCCCGACGGCGACAGCTACCGTTTCCGGCACTCCCTGGTCCGTGAGGCCGTCAGCGACGACCTGCTGCCCGGCGAACGCTCCCGGCTCAACCGGCGCTACGCCGAGGCCCTGGAGGCCGACCCCACGCTCGTCCGCTCCGACGAGCGCGTGACCAGGATCGCCACGTACTGGTACCACGCCCACGACCCCGCCAAGGCGCTGCCCGCCGTGCTCCGCGCCTCCGTGGAGACCCGCAAGCGCTACGCCCACGCCGAGCAACTGAGCCTCCTCGAACGCGCCATGGAGCTCTGGGACGAGGTCCCCGCCGAGGTCCGCGACGCGCTGCGGCCCATCGACTACGTCGAGGCCTACCCCGCGTGCGGCTGCGACCCGGTCACGACCCCGCTGCGCTACCTCGATCTGCTGGCCGAGGCCGCCATCGCAGCCCGGTTCGCCGGGGAACGCGAACGCGCCCTGAAGATCGGCAAGATGGCCCTTCGGCTCCTCGACTCCTCCGAGGAGGGCGGCGAGACCGACCCGCTCCGGGCCGCCTGGTTCTGGTGCGAGCGGTCCCGCATCGTCTCCGGCCTCGGCCGCTCCGACGGCTGGGCCGAGATCGCGAAGGCCCAGGAACTCGTCAAGGGCCTCCCGCCGTCCGCCGTCCACGCCCGCGTCCTCGTCGTGGCCGCCGGCTGGGGCATGCTCCACAAGCCGGGTCCCGAGAGCCTCGCCGCCGCCGAACGGGCCGTGGAGTACGCCCGCCTCGTCGACAACGAGCCCATCGAACTCGGCGCCCGCCTCACCCTCGGCACCCTCCAGGTCAGCGCCGGCGACCGCGAGGCCGGGCTCGCCGCCATGTACGCGACCCGCGACCGCACCCGCGCCCTCGGCCTGTACCACGAGTGCTCCCGCGCCCACGTCAACCTCTCCCACGTCCTGGAGAACCTCGGCCGCTCCCGGGAGGCCGTCGAGGTCGCCGAGGACGGCCTCCGCCTCGCCCGCTCCCACGGCCTTCTCGACAGCCAGGGCTGGATCCGCGCCAACCAGGCCGAGTCCCAGCTCTCCCTCGGCCTCTGGGACGAGGCGCAGCGCAACTGCGAGTGGCTGGAGCACTCCGGGACCAGCTCCAAGCCGCGCGGCTCCGCCGCCCTCCGCCTCGCCCAACTGGCCGTCGCCCGGGGCGAACTCGCCACGGCCACCACCCAACTGGCCCTGGCCCACGAGCATTTCGGAGAAGCCGACCCCATGCCCCAGTACGTCGTCCCGAGGAAGCAGGTCGAGCTGAGCATCGCCGCCGCCGGAGGCCGGATCCAGGACGTACGGACCGTGCTCGCCGCCGCCGTCGAGACCGGCTTCCCGCCCGGCACCCACCGCGAGGCCTGGCCGCTGCTCCTCGCCGCCGCCACCGCCGAGGCGGACGCCCTCGGCCTGCCCGCCGCCGAGGAGGGCCGCGCGGAGTCCCTCGCCCTGCTCCGGCGCAGCGCCCGGCAGATGGCGACCCCGGCGCCCGTCTGGGAGGCGTACGCCCGGCACACCTCGGCCGAGCTGGACCGCGCCGAGGGCCGCCACCCGGTCGACCGCTGGACCGAGACCGTCGCCGCCTACGAGGCCGTGGAGCGCCCCTACGTCCTGGCCCTCGCCCGGCACCGCCTCGCCGACGCACTCCTGGCCGAGGGCGGCCGACGCGAGGAGGCCGCCGCGCTGCTCCGCGAGGCCCACGCCACGGCCGTCCGCCTCGGCGCCCAGCCGCTCCGCGAGGACGTCGAACTCCTGGCCGCCCGCGCCCGCCTCCCGCTGACCGCACCGGACCGCGCCCCGGAACCGGAGCCGGGCGACGACGCCTTCGGCCTGACCCCCCGGGAGCAGGACGTCCTGCGCCTGGTCGCCGCCGGCCGTACCAACCGCCAGATCGCCGAGGAGCTCTTCATCTCACCGAAGACCGCGAGCGTCCACGTCTCCAACATCCTCGCCAAACTCGGCGTCTCCGGCCGTGGCGAGGCCGCCGCCCTGGCCCACCGCCTCCGCCTCCTGGAACCGACGGCCTAGACGGACGCTCCCGCCCTAGGGAGTCTCGTCGTCGCCGTCCCCGTCGCCGCCATCCCCGTCCTCGTCGCGGACGGTCACCGGCTGCGGCAGACGTATCAGCACCGCGCCGGAGCTGAGGTCGATGGGTCCGCGCGCGGGGTCCGCGTCACCCGGGTCCTCCCGGGTCAGCTCCAGGCGCTGCCGCTCGTCCTCGGTGTGCTGACGGCCGGGCGCGAACAGCTCTTCCATCATGTTGAACATCGTCTCCGCCTCCTACTTCACCTCCAACCGGAGGATCTTGTCGTCGCCGGGCCCGGGCGTGCCCCGGGTGTCCGTCTCGCTCGTCGTCAGCCAGAGCCGACCGTCACCCGCCGCCAGGACCGTGCGCAGCCGGCCGTGCTCCTCCACGAGGAACGCCTCGGGGTCCCCGGAGCGTTCCGCTCCGGACACCGGGATCCGCCAGAGGCGTTCTCCGCGCAGCCCCGCCATCCAGATCGCGCCCTCGGCGTACGCGATGCCGCTGGGCGAGGCCTCGTCCGTTCTCCATTGGGCGACCGGGTCCACGAAGTCGGACACGTTCGCCACGCCCTCAACCTTCGGCCAGCCGTAGTTCTTCCCGGCCTCGATCAGATTCAGTTCGTCCCAGGTGTTCTGCCCGAACTCGGCCGCCCACAGCCTTCCGTCCCCGTCCCAGGCCAGGCCCTGCACATTGCGGTGGCCGAGCGAATAGACCACCGAGTCAGGGAACGGATTGCCAGGCGCCGGCCTGCCCTCCGGTGTCATGCGCAGGATCTTGCCGCCCAGCGACCCCGGGCTCTGCGCGAGCCCCGTCTCGCCGCGCTCACCCGTCCCCGCGTACAGCATCCCGTCCGGGCCGAACGCGATCCGCCCGCCGTTGTGCACGTTCCCCTTCGGGATGCCCGCGAGGACCACCTCGGGAGCGCCGAGGCGGTCCTCGGCCCCGCCTCCGTACGGCATGCGGACGATGCGGTTGTCCGCCTCCGCCGTGAAGTACGCGTACACCATGCCGTCCCGCACGGCGAGCCCGAGCAGTCCGCCCTCTCCACCGGGAACCACCCCCGGCACTTCGCCGAGCGGCGTCTTTCTCCCGGTGTCCGCGTCGACCCGGGTGATCGTGCGCTCGTCGCGCGAGGCGACCAGCAGGTCACCGTCCGGCAGCGCGGCCACGCCCCACGGCGACTCCAGGTCCTCGGTCAGGGTCCCGGCGACGCGCACGGAGCCCGGGGCGCCCCGCGACCCCGATCCCGAGGCGGACGCGGACGAGGAGGCGGGCGCGGACACGGAGGGGGAGCCCGGCGAGGCCCCTTCCCCGTCCCCGCCCGACCCGCACCCGGTCAGCAGCCCCAGCAGCGCGGCGACTCCCACGGCCCCCACGGCACCCACATAAGCTCGGCCCACGGTCCCGATCCCTTCAAGCGGCGATCACTACCCTTGATACACCGCTCGGCCCGATCAGGTTCCCGCCCGCCGGATTCCCGCCCGCCGGATTCGCTCCCGAATCCGCTCGCCCCGGATTCCCGCCCGCGCCCTCAGTCCCACGATCCGCGCGGCCGCGGCAGCCCCGCGATCTCCGCCAGGTCCCCGGCCGTCAGGGCCAGCTCCGTCGCCCGCGCGTTCTCCACCGCCCACCGCTCCCGCTTGGCGCCCGGGATCGGCACGACGTGCGGCCCCTGCGCCAGCGCCCACGCCAGGGCGACCTGCGCCGGGGTGACGTCCTCCCCGTGCCGCGCCGCCACCCGGCGCAGCCCCGCCACCAGCGGCTGGTTCGCGGCCATCATCTCGGCCGTGAACCTGGGGTGCCTGGCCCGCGGGTCGTCCGGCTCGAAACCGCCGCCCGGCGTCAGCGTCCCGGTCAGGAACCCGTTCCCCAGCGGCATCGCGGCCAGGAACCCCACACCCCGCGCCTCGCACCAGGGCAGCAGCCGCGCCAGCGCCTCCCGCGACCACACCGACAGCTCGGCCTCCACCGCGCTCACCGGGAACACCTGCTGGACCCGTTCCAGCTGCCGGATCGTTCCCTCGAACACATCCGCCGCCGATCCGCGCCGTGCCGCCCGCGCGCCGACCGCGCAGAATCCGAGCGCCCGCACCTTGCCCGCGGACACCAGCTCGGCCATCGCGCCCCAGGTCTCCTCGACCGGGACCTCCGGGTCCGCCCGATGCAGCTGGTAGAGATCGATCACGTCCGTCTGGAGCCGCCGCAGCGAGGCGTCGCAGGCCCGGCGCACGTACCCGGGCCGTCCGTTGGCCACGATGTGCTGATCGCCCACGAGCAGGCCGCACTTGGTCGAGACGAACGCCTCAGCCCGGCGCTCCTTCAACGCCCGCCCCACCAGCAGCTCGTTGGTGAACGGCCCGTACATGTCGGCGGTGTCGAGCAGGCTCACCCCGGCGTCGAGCGCCGCGTGCACCGTGCGCAGCGACCGGTCCCCGCGCTGCTGCGAGCAGCTGTAGGCCCAGTTCATCGGCATACAGCCCAGGCCGACCGCGCCCACGTCGAGCGCCGCCGCCCCGATAGTCCTGCGCTCCACCTGCCGGTACCCCTCCCTGTGCCGTCCCCCAAAGTAACCAATGCCGGCCGGGATTCTTCGCATAGCCTCCCGGTCATGACACTCGATGAGACGACCCCTGACGTGTGGCTTCCGATTCCGGCCGACGAGATCGAAGGGCTTCCCGACCCGGGCGCGTCGGGTCTGAACTACCGCTTCTGGGACGGCGGTCCCGACTTTCCCGGCGACCCGGCGCGGTGCGCGTTCTACGTGGTGCCGTACATGAAGGGCACGGAGATCGCGATCCGGCCGCTCGCCGCGATGAGCTCGGTCCGTGTCGTCCAGACCCTGTCGGCCGGAACGGACCATGTGACGCCCGGCATCGGCTCGTTGGGGCCGGGGGTCGACCTGTGCAACGCCAAGGGCGTCCACGAGGCCAGCACCGCCGAACTCACCCTCGCCCTGATCCTCGCCTCGCTGCGCGGCATCCCCGGCTTCGTGCGCGGTCAGGACAAGGAGGAGTGGCGGGCCGGTTTCTACCCCGCGCTCGCCGACAAGTCCGTGCTGATCGTGGGGTACGGATCCATCGGCGCCGCCATCGAGGACCGGCTCGCTCCGTTCGAGTGCGCGCGGGTGGTGCGCGTCGCGCGCTCCGCCCGCACCACGGAGCGCGGTCCCGTGCACGCCCTGGCGGAGCTTCCGGCCCTGTTGCCGCAGGCCGACGTGGTCGTGCTGTCCACTCCGCTCACGCCCGACACCCGGCATCTCGCCGACGCGGGCTTCCTCGCCCGGATGAAGGACGACGCCCTTCTGGTGAACGTCGCCCGAGGTCCCGTGGTGGACACCGCCGCGCTGCTCAAGGAGGTCGAGTCCGGCCGGATCACCGCCGCCCTGGACGTGACCGACCCCGAACCCCTGCCGCCGGGCCACCCGTTGTGGCACGCTCCCGGTGTTCTGGTGAGCCCCCATGTCGGCGGTTCCACTTCGGCGTTCATGCCGCGGGCCAAGCGGCTGATCGCCGCCCAGCTCACCCGCTTCGCGGCGGGGGAGCGGCCGGCCAACGTGGTGCTGACCACCTGAGCGGGCGCCCGGCCCCACGCGCCCCCTCGGTGCGCCTGTCGCGAGCCCCCGGGCCGTCACGGAGAGTACAGCGACCCTGTCCCTGAGTGACGGTCCTGGTGTATCGTCCCGAAGCGGGGGACTGCGTCGAGTACGAGCTGACGCCGGGGAGTGAAGTGACGGGACATCAGATTCCGAGGGGGGCGACGGGTGACGTACGGCCGATGGACCGACGATCCGACGCGGCGGGGCCGCCGTCGACGACCCTCGCCCGCGACGACGACACCGGGTCGCCCCCATGCGGCGCCCGACTCCGCGGGCCGGGCGGCACCACCGCCCTGCCCGCCCAGACCGACCGGCGCAGCGCCGACACGGTCCCGGCCGCCGATCGCGTTACCGGACCCTCGCGTGCCGACGACCATCGGAACACCGGCACCCACGACGACCACCGGCACGCCGGCCCGGACGGCGCCGCCGCCCCCGCACGTGACCACGCGCACGGAAGGCCGGCGGGGGCGATGAACGCCCCCGGTGCGCTGATCGAGCGAGGTCGCGTCACGGGCGCGGGCGGGGCCGCCACCGGGCCGGGGCGGACTCGGCCGGGCCCCGCGCGCTCCGGGGTCCCGACGCTCGTCACCCAGGTCGTCCTCGGGCTCATCTGCGCGGGGTACGCCACCGGCGCCGCCCTCGGCTGGGGCTCCGAGCGACTCGCCCTGGTCATGGGCGACTTCGGCCTGAGCGCCGCCGCCTTGGCCGCCGCCGTCTCCTGCTTCCTCTACGCGCGCGTGCACGAGAGCCGCTTCCGCCCCGCCTGGCTGCTCTTCGCCTTCTCCTCGGGGATGGCCGCCGCCGGGAACGCGGTCTGGGGGTGGTACGAAGTCGTGCTCCGCCAGGACGTGCCCAGCCCGTCCCTCGCCGACGTCTTCTTCCTGCTCTTCGCGCCGCCCGCGATCGTCGGGCTGCTCGTCCTCGCCAAGAAGCCCGTCACCCGGGCCGGCTGGGTCTGCCTCGCCCTCGACGCCTGGCTCATCGGCGGCTCGCTGCTCACGCTCTCGTGGAGCCTCGCCCTCGCGCACACCGCCCACTTCGAGGGCGAGAGCGTCGCGAGAGCCGCGCTGACCCTCGCGTACCCGCTGCTTGACATCGTTCTCGTCAGCATGGTCCTGGCCCTCCACTTCCGCCGCTCGCAGCTGAACCGGTCGGCGATCAACACCGCCATCGCCGCCCTCGCCCTCACCGTGCTGTGCGACGCCCTCTTCACCTCCCCGCTGCTCCGCGAGAACTACACCTCGGGCCAGCTCCTCGACGCCGGCTGGTTCGCGGGCTCCCTGCTGCTCGCGTACGCCCCCTGGGGAGCGAGCCGTACCGCGCCCGTCACGGGCTCCGCGGCGGCGCGCGCGGCCCGTCACCACAGCCGCCCGATCGCGGGCTCGCTGGCCGCCCTCACACCGTATCTCGCCGCCGCGGTCTGCACGCTCGGCATCCTGTACAACGTCGTCGAGGGACGCAGAGTGGACCGCGTGGTCGTCCTCACCGGCTGCACGGTCGTGCTCGCCCTGGTCGTCCGCCAGGGCATCATGCTCCTCGACAACATCGCCCTCACCCATGAACTGGCCCAGCAGGAGAACCACTTCAGGTCCCTGGTGCAGGGCTCGAGCGACGTGATCATGATCGCCGCGCCGACCGGCATACTCCGGTACGTCAGCCCCGCCGCTTCGGGCGTCTACGGACGGGAGGCCGAGGACCTGATCGGCGAGGAACTCGCCTCGCTCATCCACCCCGAGGACCTCGGCGGAGTCGTCCACGAGGTACGGCGCTTTCTCGCCACTCCTCCTTCGGAGGAGCCGACGACCCGGATCGAGTGCCGCTTCCGCTCCGGCCGGGGCGACTGGCTCAACGTCGAGTCCACCGTCAACCGCCACCAGGGCGGCCTCATCTTCAACAGCCGGGACGTCACCGAACGGGTGCGCCTCCAGGCCCAGTTGCAGCACAACGCCGAGCACGACCCGCTCACCGACCTGCCCAACCGCGCGCTCTTCACCCGGCGCGTCCGCAAGGCGCTGGCCGGCCGCCGCGCCTCGGACCCCGGCACCGCCGTGCTCTTCATCGACCTCGACGGCTTCAAGGGCGTCAACGACCGCCTCGGCCACCAGGCCGGGGACGAACTGCTGATCCAGGCCGCCCGGCGGCTCCAGGACTCCGTACGGGCCGGGGACACCGCCGCCCGGCTCGGCGGCGACGAGTTCGCCGCGCTCATCCTCGGCGACGGCTCACGGGACCGGGTGGCCCGGGAGTGCCAGGTCCACGAGATCGCCGACCGGCTGCGCCTCACGCTCTCCCAGCCGTACCGCGTCGAGGGCGGCAACGAGGTGCGGGTCGCCGCCTCCATCGGCGTCGCCTTCGCCGAACCCGGCATCAGCGCCGGAGAGCTGCTGCGCAACGCCGACCTGGCCATGTACCGCGCCAAGGCCGCGGGCAAGGACCGGGTCGAGATGTACGCCCCGCAGATGCAGGCCGAGGTCGTCCGCAGGACCGAACTGGCCACCCGGCTGCGCACGGCGCTCGACGACGGCGAGTTCGCCCTGCTCCACCAGCCCGTCGTGGACCTCACCACCGGCCGGATCACCGCTGTCCACGCCCAGGCCCGCTGGCGCTCCGCGCAGGGCATCCTCTTCACGCCCGCCGAGTTCCTGCGGGTCGCCGACGACGGAGAGCGGATCGCCGAGCTCGGCCGCTGGCTCCTGGAGCACGCCGTCGAGCAGGCCGCCGAGCGGGCCGCGCTCGGCCACCGGACCCCGGTCTCCGTCCGGCTCCCCGCCCGCAGACTGCTCGACCGCTCCCTGCCCCTCGGCTCCGTCGAGGCGCTGCTCACCCGCCACGGGCTCCCGTCCGGCTCCCTGATGATCGAGCTGGCCGACAACGACCCCCGGGTCTCCTTCGACGACCTGGAGCAGCGCCTGGTGGCCCTGCGCCGGCTCGGCGTACGGATCGCCCTCGACGGCTTCGGCAGCGGCTACGCGGCGATCAACGCGCTCCGCCGCCTCCCCGTCGACGTACTGAAACTGGACAGAGGGCTCGTCGAGGGGGTGGTCGAATCCGCCCGGCTCCGTAAGATCACGAGCGGGCTGCTCCGCATCGCCTCGGACCTCGGGCTCCAGTCCGTGGCCGACGGCGTGGACGTCCCCGAGCAGGTCCTCGCGCTGCGCGCCATGGGCTGCACCCATGGCCAGGGCATGGCGTTCTCGGGCCCGCTCGACGAGTACCGGCTGCGCCGCGCGCTCGTCAGGGACGGGTATCCCCTCCCTGGTGGGGCGGCTGTTCCCGTCGGGGAGAGGCTCCCCGCGTCCCCCGATCCGCTCAAATAATGAGACGCCTGTCCCACCCACTTGACACTGGTAGTGGCTCGGGGGGAGGGTCAGTGCCATGCGCACCCGAATTCTCGTACTTGGAAAGCGCGTCGGCTGAAGCAGGGCCCTGAAGGCCCCGCTTGAACGCACCCGACGCGCTCCCCTCGCTTGCCTCCCGGCACGAGGGGTTTTTTGTTGCACCGGCTCACGTCAAACCCTGGCAAAACCCCCGCAAAGACCCTCTGCTTCGAGAAGAGAATGCTGATGACCGAGCAGGCCACCGGGCACCATCCGCAGCCGCGGACCCGTAACGGCGGACAGTCCGCCACCATCGTCGAGCACGTCACGGGTGCGCAGTCCCTCATCCGTTCTCTCGAGGAAGTAGGGGCCGACACCGTCTTCGGCATCCCGGGCGGCGCCATCCTGCCGGCGTACGACCCGATGATGGACTCGAAGAAGGTCCGCCACATCCTGGTCCGGCACGAGCAGGGCGCGGGCCACGCGGCCACCGGCTACGCCCAGGCCACCGGCAAGGTCGGCGTGTGCATGGCGACTTCGGGTCCGGGCGCCACCAACCTGGTCACCCCGATCGCCGACGCCCACATGGACTCCGTCCCGCTGGTCGCGATCACCGGTCAGGTCGCCTCGAAGGCCATCGGCACGGACGCCTTCCAGGAGGCGGACATCTGCGGCATCACGATGCCCATCACCAAGCACAACTTCCTGGTCACCAAGGCCGAGGACATCCCGAAGACGATCGCCGAGGCCTTCCACATCGCCTCCACCGGCCGTCCCGGACCGGTCCTGGTCGACATCGCCAAGGACGCCCTGCAGGCGAAGACGGTCTTCAGCTGGCCGCCGCAGACCGACCTGCCCGGCTACCGCCCGGTGACCAAGCCGCACGCCAAGCAGATCCGCGAGGCCGCCAAGCTCATCGCCGCCGCCAAGCGCCCCGTCCTGTACGTCGGCGGCGGTGTCCTGAAGGCCGGAGCCACCGACGAGCTGAAGGTCCTCGCCGAGCTCACCGGCGCCCCCGTCACCACCACCCTGATGGCGCTGGGCGCGTTCCCCGACAGCCACCCGCTGCACGTGGGAATGCCGGGCATGCACGGTGCGGTCACCGCCGTCACCGCGCTGCAGAAGGCCGACCTGATCGTCGCCCTCGGAGCCCGCTTCGACGACCGCGTCACCGGCAAGCTGGACAGCTTCGCCCCGTACGCCAAGATCGTCCACGCCGACATCGACCCGGCCGAGATCGGCAAGAACCGCGCCGCCGACGTCCCGATCGTCGGTGACGCCCGCGAGGTCATCGCCGACCTGATCCAGGCCGTCCAGGCCGAGGCCGCCGAGGGCAGCAAGGGCGACTACACCGCCTGGTGGAGCGACCTGAACCGCTGGCGCGAGACGTACCCGCTCGGCTACGACCTGCCGGAGGACGGCAGCCTCTCGCCGCAGCAGGTCATCCAGCGCATCGGCCAGCTCGCCCCCGCCGACACCATCTACGCGGCCGGCGTCGGCCAGCACCAGATGTGGGCCGCCCACTTCATCGACTACGAGAAGCCGGCCACCTGGCTGAACTCCGGCGGCGCCGGAACGATGGGCTACGCGGTCCCCGCCGCCATGGGCGCCAAGGCCGGCATGCCGGACCGCCCGGTCTGGGCGATCGACGGCGACGGCTGCTTCCAGATGACCAACCAGGAACTGGTCACCTGCGCGCTCAACAACATCCCGATCAAGGTCGCCATCATCAACAACGGCGCCCTCGGGATGGTCCGCCAGTGGCAGACCCTCTTCTACAACCAGCGCTACTCCAGCACGGTCCTGCACGCCGACGAGACAGGCCACGAGGCGACCGGCTCCCAGGTCGGCGCCAGCTCGGCGCCCCGCAAGGGCACCCGCGTCCCCGACTTCGTCAAGCTGTCGGAGGCCATGGGCTGTGTCGCGCTGCGCTGCGAGGACCCGGCCGACCTGGACAAGGTCATCGAAGAGGCCAACGCCATCAACGACCGCCCCGTCGTGATCGACTTCATCGTCCACGAGGACGCCCAGGTCTGGCCCATGGTCGCCGCCGGCACCTCCAACGACGAGGTCATGGCCGCCCGGGGCGTCCGCCCCGACTTCGGCGACAACGAAGACGACTGAGACCGAGAGCCGTAGGAAGAGGAACGACGCAATGACTAGGCACACGCTCTCCGTCCTCGTGGAGAACACCCCCGGCATCCTCGCCCGGATCGCCGCGCTGTTCTCCCGGCGCGGGTTCAACATCGACTCCCTCGCCGTCGGTGTCACCGAGCACCCCGACATCTCCCGCATCACCATCGTGGTGAATGTCGAGGACCTGCCCCTCGAGCAGGTGACCAAGCAGCTCAACAAGCTGGTCAACGTCCTGAAGATCGTCGAACTCGAGCCCAGCGCCGCGATCCAGCGCGAGCTCGTCCTGGTGAAGGTCCGCGCCGACAACGAGACCCGCTCCCAGATCGTCGAGATCGTCCAGCTGTTCCGCGCCAAGACCGTGGACGTCTCGCCCGAGGCCGTCACCATCGAGGCCACCGGTTCGAGTGACAAGCTCGACGCCATGCTGAAGATGCTGGAGCAGTTCGGCATCAAGGAGCTCGTGCAGTCCGGCACGATCGCCATAGGGCGTGGTGCGCGGTCCATCACCGACCGCTCCCTGCGGGCCCTCGACCGCAGCGCCTGACCGTCGACCCCGGCCGACCGCCGTCCACCGCGGCGGTCCGCCAGGCGAGACCCGAAAACCTTCCTTCCGCTCCCCGCCGTACGGTGGGACGTAACACCAGCACCTCAAGGAGATTCCCAGTGGCCGAGCTGTTCTACGACGCCGACGCCGACCTGTCCATCATCCAGGGCCGCAAGGTCGCGGTGATCGGTTACGGCAGCCAGGGGCACGCCCACGCGCTGTCGCTCCGTGACTCGGGTGTCGACGTCCGCGTCGGCCTGCACGAGGGCTCCAAGTCCAAGGCGAAGGCCGAGGAGCAGGGCCTGCGCGTGGTCACGCCCGCCGAGGCCGCGGCCGAGGCCGACGTCATCATGATCCTGATCCCGGACCCGATCCAGGCCAAGGTCTACGAGGAGTCCATCGCGCCGAACCTGAAGGACGGCAAGGCCCTCTTCTTCGCGCACGGCTTCAACGTCCGCTTCGGCTTCATCAAGCCCCCGGCCGGCGTCGACGTCGCGCTCGTCGCCCCCAAGGGCCCGGGCCACCTGGTCCGCCGTCAGTACGAGGAGGGTCGCGGCGTCCCCGCGATCGCCGCGGTCGAGCAGGACGCCACGGGCGGCGCGTTCGCCCTGGCGCTCTCGTACGCCAAGGCCATCGGCGGCACGCGTGCGGGCGTCATCAAGACGACCTTCACCGAGGAGACCGAGACCGACCTGTTCGGCGAGCAGGCCGTCCTGTGCGGTGGCGCCAGCGCCCTCGTCAAGGCGGGCTTCGAGACCCTGGTCGAGGCCGGCTACCAGCCGGAGATCGCCTACTTCGAGTGCCTGCACGAGCTGAAGCTCATCGTCGACCTCATGTACGAGGGCGGCCTGGAGAAGATGCGCTGGTCCGTCTCCGAGACCGCCGAGTGGGGCGACTACATCACCGGCCCGCGCATCATCACGGACGCCACCAAGGCCGAGATGAAGAAGGTCCTCACCGAGATCCAGGACGGCACCTTCGCCAAGAACTGGATGGACGAGTACCACGGCGGTCTGAAGAAGTACAACGAGTACAAGACCCAGGACGAGAAGCACCTCCTGGAGACCACCGGCAAGGAGCTGCGCAAGCTCATGAGCTGGGTGAACGACGAGGAGGCGTAAGCCTTCAATGGGCGGGCCGGACACTGTGTCCGGCCCGCTCCACTTCCTTGGACAGGCCGTCCAACCACGGACGGGTGATCCTGCCAACGAGGCGCATGAATCGCGCCAACGCACCACTACACTGCTCAACAACATTCGCGTTCAGGCCCACAGCGTCGTGCGCTTTCACGCGGCAAGCCCCCTCCACCGCCTGCGGCCGTCGGGACGGCCGTCCGCACTGGATCTGTGAGGACTCACGTGAGCTCGAAACCCGTCGTACTCATCGCTGAAGAGCTGTCGCCCGCCACCGTCGACGCCCTGGGCCCGGACTTCGAGATCCGGCACTGCAACGGCGCGGACCGCGCCGAGCTGATCCCCGCCATCGCCGACGTGGACGCGATCCTGGTCCGCTCCGCGACCAAGGTCGACGCCGAGGCGATCGCCGCCGCCAAGAAGCTGCGCGTCGTCGCCCGTGCCGGTGTCGGTCTGGACAACGTCGACGTCTCCTCCGCCACCAAGGCGGGCGTGATGGTCGTGAACGCCCCGACCTCCAATATCGTCACCGCCGCCGAGCTCGCCTGCGGCCTCCTCGTCGCGACCGCGCGCAACATCCCGCAGGCCAACACCGCGCTGAAGAACGGCGAATGGCAGCGGTCGAAGTACACGGGCGTCGAGCTCAGCGAGAAGACCCTCGGCGTCGTCGGCCTCGGCCGCATCGGTGTCCTGGTCGCCCAGCGGATGTCCGCGTTCGGCATGAAGATCGTCGCGTACGACCCCTACGTGCAGCCGGCCCGCGCCGCCCAGATGGGGGTGAAGCTGCTGACCCTGGACGAGCTCCTGGAGGTCGCCGACTTCATCACCGTCCACCTGCCGAAGACCCCGGAGACCCTCGGTCTCATCGGCGACGAGGCGCTGCACAAGGTCAAGCCGTCCGTCCGGATCGTCAACGCCGCGCGCGGCGGGATCGTCGACGAGGCGGCGCTGTACACCGCCCTCAAGGAGGGCCGGGTCGCCGGCGCCGGCCTCGACGTGTACGCGAAGGAGCCCTGCACGGACTCCCCGCTCTTCGAGCTCGACCAGGTCGTCTGCACCCCGCACCTCGGCGCGTCCACGGACGAGGCGCAGGAGAAGGCCGGTATCGCGGTCGCCCGCTCGGTGCGTCTCGCGCTCGCCGGTGAGCTGGTCCCGGACGCGGTCAACGTCCAGGGCGGTGTCATCGCCGAGGACGTCAAGCCGGGTCTGCCGCTCGCCGAGAAGCTCGGCCGGATCTTCACCGCGCTCGCGGGCGAGGTCGCGGCGCGCCTCGACGTCGAGGTGTACGGCGAGATCACCCAGCACGACGTGAAGGTGCTCGAACTCTCCGCGCTCAAGGGCGTGTTCGAGGACGTGGTCGACGAGACCGTGTCGTACGTCAACGCCCCGCTGTTCGCGCAGGAGCGCGGTGTCGAGGTCCGGCTCACGACCTCCAGCGAGTCCCCCGACCACCGCAACGTGGTGACCGTGCGCGGCACGCTCTCCAGCGGCGAGGAGGTCGCGGTCTCCGGCACGCTCGCCGGCCCCAAGCACCTCCAGAAGATCGTCGCCGTCGGCGACTACGACGTGGACGTGGCGCTCGCCGACCACATGGTCGTGCTCCGCTACGAGGACCGCCCAGGTGTCGTCGGCACCGTCGGCCGCATCCTCGGCGAGGCCGGTCTGAACATCGCGGGCATGCAGGTGGCGCGCGCGGAGGAGGGCGGCGAGGCGCTCGTCGTGCTCACCGTGGACGACACGGTTCCGGCCGCGGTGCTCTCCGAGATCGCGGCCGAGATCGGCGCGGCCTCGGCCCGCTCGGTCAACCTGGTCTGACCCGGTCCGACCGGCTCTCCTGCCGCTGACGTACGCGTACCCGGCCACTAGACAACCGTCTTACACGATTGTCTAGTGGCCGGGTACAGTGCTGTCATGGGACATAAGGAAGACCTGCTCGACGGCGCCAAGCGCTGCCTCCTGGAGAAGGGGTACGCCCGCACCACGGCCCGCGACATCGTCGCCGCCTCGGGCACCAATCTCGCCTCGATCGGCTACCACTACGGCTCCAAGGACGCGCTGCTCCAGCAGGCGTTCCTGGCGCTGACGGAGGAGTGGGGCAACCAGGTCGGCCCGGCGGGCAGCGGCGAGAACAGGAAGACGCTGCCGGCCGACCCGTACGCGCGCTTCCACGCGGTCTGGGAGCAGGTGATCGCCGCCGCCGAGGCCAGCCGCCCGGTCTGGAAACTCCAGACGGAGGTCGTGACCCGCCTCGACGACGACGAGAAGCTCCGCGAGGCCATCAAGGAGCCGCAGCGCGAGGGCCGGTTGGGCATGGCGGAGGTCTTCCTCGGCCTCGACCCCGAGGCGGACCCGGAGAAGGCCCGGGTGGCGGGCCTCCTCTGCCAGGCGCTCGCCACCGGCGTGATGATCCAGTGGATGGTGGACCCCGAGACGGCGCCGACGGCGGACGATCTGACGGCCGGGCTCAAGGTGCTGATGGGCGAGCAATAGCAAGGGATCCGCGGTCAGTTGGTCGGCTCAGCGCCAGGGGATGTTCCGCCAGGGGCTGCCCTCGTGCTCCGTCAGGACGCGGTGGGCGGCCACGTTGTCCTCGTGGTACGGGCCGTACTCCTCCCCGTCGAAACGCAGCACCCGCCCCAGTGCGTACCCGACCGAGTACTCCTCCCACGACCCGTAGGCCGAGCGCGCCAGCGCGCCCGCGTGGACGATCGCCTGCTCCGCCTCCGGAGGCGTGCAGAAGCGGGCCGTCAGGCCCCAGCGGGCCACGTTGACCGCACGCCCGTAGTCGTACGCGACCGTCTTCCGCACCCGCCCGTCCGGGGGCAGCAGCCCGTCGGCCCGGAACCGGGCCTCGTAGCGCAGGATGCGGCGCACCAGCGCCTCGATGTGACGCACCGTCACCGGGTTCGCGCCCAGGTCCTGGGCGTGCCCGGCGGCCGTCTCGCGCCACTCGTCCGGCGAAGGGACCGCGCCGCGGGCGGCCCGCAGCTGCTCGCGGACCCGGAGGGTGAAGTCCGGTTCGGGCGGGCTGTTGCGCCCGTCGAGCAGCGCGTCCAGCTCCTTGCGCCAGCCCTCGCGGTCGGTGACGTCCCAGCCGTCGCGGAGCGTGTCGAGGATGGTGGTGTACCCCATGTAGGCCGAGCCCACGTCGTTCCACGGGACGCCGTTGCCGAACGCCAGATGGGCGCCGCAGCCGAGGCCGAAGGCGAGCGGCCCGTGCAGCGGGCCGTGCCGCAGGGCGACGAACCGGTCGCCCGAACCCCGCTCCTTCTCGGCGTACACCCGCAGCCACCCCGCTCGGTGCTCGGGTGTGGTCGGCAGCAGCAACTGGCCGGGGGTGCCGCCGTTGACCGAGAGGAGCACCCGGGGGTCGCGCCACTCGAACTCGGCGACCCAGCGCAGGGTGACCTGGTGGAACACCCACTCCGGATGCCAGGGCGGCAGCATCCCGCGCGTCAGGACCGGCCGGACGACGAGCCCCTTGGCCGCCTGCTGGGGGCGCCACCAGACGGTTTCCGGGTCGGCGTCCACCTCGGCCTTGGGGGCGGCGATGAAGAGCTCGGCCCCGGCGAGGACACGGAGCTGTTCCGCGAAGTCGCCGCGCCGCGCCGCCTCGTACAGCGACTGCTCGGTCTCGGACGGCGGGATCCAGGGGGCTCCCTGGGGAGCGGGCGGGCGGCGAGGGCTCATGACCACGGGATGTTCCGGTAGGGGCTCGACGCGTCCTGCGTGAGCGTGCGGTGGAGGGTGAGGGATTCCTGGTACATCGGCTCGGGGTCGCCCTCGTCGAAGTGGATCAGCCGGGCCAGTACGTAGCCGAGCGAGAACTCCTCCCAGGAGCCGTACGCCCGGCGGGCGGCTTCGAGGACGCTCAGGACGGACTGCTCCGCCTCCTGCGGATCGCAGTAGCGGGCGCCGAGCGCGAGCCGTACGACGTTCACGGCGCGGCCGTGGTCGAAGGCGGCGAGGGTGTCGACCCGGCCGCCCGGCGGGAGGAGGCCGTCGGCACGGAACCGCCCCTCGTAGTGGGTGATCCGGCGCAGGAACTGGACGGCCTCGGCCCGGTCCTCCCCGTAGGGGTCCTCCCGCTCGAAGGTCTCGGTGACCGCCGCCGCCCACTGCTCGTCGGTGGGCGGGCCGCCGAGGCGCGCGGTGAGACGGCGCCGGACCCCGAGGACGGCCTCGGGGACCCGGCCGACGAGCCGGGTGGCGATCAGGGTCCGCAGCTTGTCCCGGAAGTCCGCGCGGTGGTGGACGACCCAGGGGCGCCGCAGCCGCGAGACGTCCGTGGCGTAGTCCTCGTACTGGGCGCCGAGCCGGTTCCACACCAGGCCGTTGAGGACGGCGAGGTGCGCGCCGAGGGCGAGGGCGTGGGCGACCGGCCCGTGCAGGTGCTCGCCCGCGTGGGTGAGCAGCCGGAGCCGCGCGGGTCCGCCGCCGCGCGCGCCCGCCTCCTGCCAGGCCCGCCGGTCGGCGGCCCGGCCCGGCAGGGCGGCCGCGAACGGGGTGTCCGGGTTGACCGCGAGCCACCACCGGTCGTTCGGCCAGGCGGCGGCGAGCTTGTCGATCGTCGTCTGCTTGAACACCCACTCCGGGTGCCACGGTGGCAGCATGCCCTCGGTGAGCACCGGTACGACGGTGCGCCGGGCGGCCTTGTCGCGCCGGCTGGGGAGCGGCGGGGTGTGGCCGGGAACGTCGGCGTGCAGCCGGGGGAGGAGCACGTACAGGCGCGTCCGCCCGAGGGCGTCCAGGACGGCCGCCCGGTCCCCGCGCTCACCCGCCTCGTACAGCAGTCGCTCGGTGTACGTCGGCGGTGCCCAACTCCCCGTGGTCATGGGGAGATCCTATAAACCGGCCCGAGGGGGCCCGCGTTCAGAGCCTGGCCGCCTTGAGGGCCATGTGCAGGAGCAGGCGGTCCTCGCCCGCGTCCAGGTCGAGGCCCGTGAGCTGTTCGACGCGGGAGAGGCGGTAGTAGAGCGTCTGGCGGTGGATGCCGAGGGCGGTCGCGGTGCGGCTCGCCTGGCCCGCGTTGTCGAGGAACACCTCAGCGGTGCGGGCCAGTTCGTGGTGCGCGGGGGTGAGCAGGACGCGCACCACGGGGTCGGGCTCGGCAGGCGGGAGGGCGGTCAGGAGACGGTACGGGCCGATGGCGGCCCACTCCGCGAGCGGCCCCAGGTGCGGCTGGGCGCTCGCCGTGCGGGCGGCCGCGGTGGCCTCGCGCCAGGAGACGTCCAGGTCCGCGAGGCCGCGGCGGGGCTCGGCGATCCCGGTGACGGCTCCCTCGCCCGGCGTGCCCCGGAGCCGCTCGGCGGCGGCCACGGCGGGCGCGAGGTTGTCGGCGGCCCGGAGGCGCACGAGAACGGCGAGGGCGCGTCCGGCGGAAGCCCCGGGTCCGGGTCCGGGGCCCGCGCCGGCGTCCGCGCCCCCCGGAACGCGCCACGGCACCGTGCACAGGACCGCGGCCCCCGGGACCGTACGGGAGGAGGGGCTGTCCTCGTCCGGCCACGGCGCGAGGCACACCAGCGCGTGCAGGCCCTCCGCGTCCGCGCCCAGGGCCGTCCGCAGGGCGGTGAGGGCCATGTCGTACTGCCAGCCGCGCTCCGCCGTCAGGGCGGCCCGCAGCTCGCGCGAGAGGTCGGCGCCCGCGCGCTCCTCGTCGGCGAGCAGGCCGCCGATCCGGGTGGCGACCTCCATGGCGGCGGTGAGCTGGGCGTGCGTGGGCCCGGGCTCGGCGTCGAGGAGCCAGACGTAGCCGAGGACGACGCCCCGGTGGCGTACCGGAAGGCAGATGCGGTTCCGGAACACGCCCGCGTCCGGGGCCGCCGGGATACGGACCGGGCCGGTGGCCCGGGTGATGCCGAACCCCTCGAACCAGGAGCGGACCGCCGGGGTCGACTTCCGGGTCAGGATCGAGCGGGTCCGGACGGGGTCCATCGCCGTGTCGTCGTCGCTGTCGTGGGCGCCGAAGGCGATCAGGCCGAAGTCACGGTTCTCCAGCGTCGCGGGAGCACCGAGCAGCGCGGAGATCTCGTCCACCAGTTCTTGGTAATCGCCCTTCACGGCGCCATTCTCGCACCCCTTCAGACATATGTATGAGATGCCGCCCACGGATGCGTGACAGCTGTCGATGGCAGAGGATCGGAGCGATCCTTAGGTTTCACGGTGGTTCTCCGTGCTTTCCCGATTGCTTACGAAAGATCGGGTAGGCACCCTTCGTCACCCTGCCTTCCTGGAGGTCCCCGTGCTGGGTCCCGTGATCCTCGCCGCGTCCCGCAGCGACAAGATGCGCCGTTTCGTGTCGGCTGCCCCCGGGACCAAGCAGGTCGTCGACCGGTTCATCGCCGGCGAGACGGTCGACCACGTCATCCCGATCGTCCAGGACATCACCGGCCGCGGCCTGGAGGTCACCCTCGACGTCGTCGGCGAGGACATCACCACCGTCGAGCAGTCCCACGCCGCGCGCGACGCGTACCTGGAGCTCATCGGCCGCCTGAAGGAGCTGGGCCTCGGCGAGCGCGCCGAGATGTCCGTGAAGCTCTCGATGTTCGGACAAGCGCTCGAGGGCGGCCACGAGCTGGCCCTCGCCAACGTCCGCCCGGTCGTCGCGGCCGCCGCCGAGATCGGCACCACGGTCACCCTGGACGCCGAGGACCACACCACCCTCGACTCGATGTTCGCCATCCACGAGGAGCTGCGGAAGGACTTCCCGCAGACCGGCTGCGTCATCCAGGCGTACCTCTTCCGCACCGAGGACGACGCCCGCCGCCTCGCCGCCAACGGCTCCCGCGTCCGGATCGTGAAGGGCGCCTACAAGGAGCCCGCCTCCGTCGCCCTCCAGGACAAGCCCGAGATCGACAAGGCCTACGTCCGGATCATGAAGATCCTGATGGAGGGCGAGGGCTACCCGATGATCGGCTCCCACGACCCGCGCCTGATCTCGATCGGCCAGGAGCTCGCCCGCCGCGCGGGGCGCAAGCTGGACGAGTACGAGTTCCAGATGCTCTACGGCATCCGCAGCGAGGAGCAGAACCGTCTCGCCGCCGAGGGCCACCGCATGCGCGTCTACACCGCGTACGGCACCGACTGGTACGGCTACTTCATGCGCCGCCTCGCGGAGAAGCCGGCCAACCTCCTCTTCTTCGCCCGCTCCATCCTCACCAAGGGCTGAGCCCACCCCTCAAAAGGAGTTACGAGACTCATGGACGCAGTGACCCAGGTCCCCGCTCCGGTCAACGAGCCGGTGCACAGCTACGCCCCCGGTTCCGCCGAGCGCGCCCGCCTCGAGGCCAAGCTCAAGGAGCTGGCCGACAACCCGCGCGAGCTGCCGATGACCATCGGTGGCGTCAAGCGCATGGGCGGCGGCGAGCGCGTCGACGTCGTGCAGCCGCACAACCACAAGTCCGTCATCGGCACCTTCGCCGGCGCCACCCAGCAGGACGCCCAGGACGCCATCGACGCCGCCCTGGCCGCCGCCCCGGCCTGGCGCGCGATGGCCTTCGACGACCGCGCCGCGATCATCCTGCGCGCCGCCGAGCTGCTCGCCGGCCCCTGGCGCGAGACGCTGGCCGCCTCCACGATGCTCGGCCAGTCCAAGACCGCGCAGCAGGCCGAGATCGACACCCCCTGCGAGCTCGTCGACTTCTGGCGCTTCAACGTCGCCTACGCCCGCCAGATCCTCGCCGAGCAGCCGCCGGCGAACTCCCCGGGCGTGTGGAACCGACTGGACCACCGCCCGCTGGAGGGCTTCGTCTACGCGATCACGCCGTTCAACTTCACGGCCATCGCGGGCAACCTGCCCACCGCCCCCGCCCTCATGGGCAACGTGGTGGTCTGGAAGCCGTCCCCGACCCAGACCCACTCCGCCGTGCTCCTGATGGAGCTCCTGGAGGAGGCCGGTCTGCCGAAGGGCGTCATCAACCTGGTCACGGGCGACGGCATCGCCGTCTCCGAGGTGGCCCTGAACCACCGCGACCTGGCCGGTATCCACTTCACCGGTTCGACCAAGACCTTCCAGCACCTGTGGAAGACGGTCGGCAACAACATCGAGTCGTACCGCTCGTACCCGCGGATCGTCGGCGAGACCGGCGGCAAGGACTTCGTCGTCGCCCACCCGAGCGCCGACCGCGCGATCCTGAAGACCGCGCTGACCCGCGGCTCCTTCGAGTTCCAGGGCCAGAAGTGCTCCGCGTCCTCGCGTGCGTACGTCCCGGCCTCCATCTGGAACTCGGGCTTCAAGGAGGAGTTCGCGGCCGAGGTCGACGGCATCAAGATGGGTGACGTCACCGACCTGTCGAACTTCATCGGCGCCGTCATCGACGAGCGTTCGTTCGCCAAGAACAAGGCCGCGATCGACCGCGCGAAGGCCGACGCCTCCTGCACGATCGTCGCCGGTGGCACCTACGACGACTCGGAGGGCTACTTCGTCCGTCCGACCGTCATCGCGTGCACCGACCCGGAGAACGAGGTCTTCACGACCGAGTACTTCGGCCCGATCCTCGCCGTCCACGTCTACGAGGACGAGAAGTACGAGGAGATGCTGGCGCAGATGGAGTCGGTGTCGGCGTACGCGCTGACCGGCTCGATCATCGCCGGTGACCGTGCGGCCGCGGCCGACGCGATGGAGAAGCTCCGCTTCGCGGCGGGCAACTTCTACATCAACGACAAGTCGACCGGCGCCGTCGTCGGCCAGCAGCCCTTCGGCGGCGGCCGCGCCTCGGGTACGAACGACAAGGCCGGCGCCCCGCAGAACCTGATGCGCTGGACGCTGACCCGCGCGATCAAGGAGACCCTGGTCCCGCCGACCGAGTACGGCTACCCCCACATGGGCTGATGCCCCCCGGGCCGCCCTGAGGCCCACCCCTGACACCGCCCCCCTCCTGGACCCCCAACCCAGGACGGGGGCGGTTCTCATTGCGCGGGCTTACGCTGCTGGGAAGGGGAGGGCTCGACGAGGAGGTACGACATGCCTGGTTCGACGACGCTCAAGGCCGGCCACGGGGTCGACGCGATCGAGCACCTCGACGCGCAGCGGCTGACGTCCCTGATGAAGGAGATGCACCGGCTGCTGACCGAGCCGGGGCCCGACCGGCTCACGGACGCGCAGGTCGCGACCCTGGAGGAGGCCGAGGGCCACCATCGTGAGGGCTTCACCGACTGGGTGGAGCGCATGGCCCGCGACCTGGAGAAGGCTACGGCCTGACGCCCGCCCGCCGCGTGAGGAAGTCGCCGATCAGCTCGGCGATCACCGGCGCGTGGGTCTCCAGGGCGAAGTGTCCGGTGGGGAGGAGATGGACCTCCGCGTCCGGGAGGTCGCGGAGGAAGGCCTTCGCGCCCGCGGGGACGAACACCTCGTCCCCCTCGCCCCAGACGGCGAGCAGCGGGACCTCGGTGGTGCGGAAGTACTCCTGGAAGGCCGGGTAGAGCGCGAAGTTGGAGCCGTAGTCGGCGATCAGGCCCAGCTGGATCGCGTCCTGACCGTCGCGGGCCATCAGGGCGGCGTCGTGGTACCAGGCGTCCGGGCTGAGCAGCTCGCGGAACTCGGCCGGGACGCCCGTCTCGTACTGCCACTTGATGCCGTCGAGGGAGCGGATCGCACGGACCGGTGCCTCGGTCTCGGGGGTGCGCTCGGCGATCAGGGCGAGGACCGGCGCCCAGGCGTCGGCGCCGAGGCCCTCCTCGTACGCGTTCCCGTTCTGGGTGACGATCGCGGTGACGCGCTCGGGGTGGGCGAGGGCGAGGCGGAGGCCGATGGGGGCGCCGTAGTCCTGGATGTAGAGCGCGAACCGGTCGAGGCCGAGGGCCTCGGTGAACTCGGTGGTGAGGGCGGCCAGTTCGGCGAAGGTGTAGTCGAAGTCCGTGGCCGCCGGCGCCGCGCTCCGGCCGAAGCCCAGGTGGTCGGGGGCGACGAGGCGGAACCGGTCCGCGAGGCGCGGGATCAGGTCGCGGAACATGTGCGAGCTGGTCGGGAAGCCGTGCAGCAGGAGTAGGACGGGCGCGTCGGCGGGGCCCGCCTCCCGGTAGAAGATCTCGTGGCCCCGGACGGTGACGGTGCGGTGGTGGACCTGCTGCTCCGTGCTCGACATCTCTAACCCCTTGGCGTGGCGTGAGTGGTTATGAGGTGAGTCAAGCAATCCCTCTCTAACCTGTCAAGTGACTGAGAGAGGTTAGAGTGGGGGTGGCTGGGCGCGGCACACTAGGGGCATGACCGACTCACTCCACACCGCCCCCACCCACGAACTCGGTCCCGAACGGCTCCGTGCCGTACGGGAGATGCTCGACGGCGCCTTCGGTGGCGGGTTCTCCGACGAGGACTGGGACCACGCCCTCGGCGGCGTCCACGCCTGGATCGAGGACGAGCGGGGCGTCGCCGCCCACGGCAGCGTGATCATGCGGCGCGTGCTCCACGACGGCCGGTCGTACCGTGTCGGCTATGTCGAGGGCGTCGGGGTGCGCGGCGACCGGCGCCGCGAGGGGCTCGGCGGGCTCGTCATGGCCGAGCTGGAGCGGGTGATCGACGGGGCGTACGCGTTCGGCGCGCTCTCCGCGTCGGACGACGGGGCCGCGCTGTACGCGGCGCGCGGGTGGCGCCTGTGGGAGGGCCGGATCGAGGCGCTCGGGCCCGAGGGGGTCGTCCACCTGCCCGACGAGGAGGATTCGACCTACGTCCGGTCGGCGGGCGACGGGAAACTGCCCGGGCAGGCCGCCGCGCTCGTCTTCGACTGGCGCGACGGCGACGTGCTCTGAGGCGACGACCGTTACGACTTCGGGGGCGTGCCTTCTGTCGCGCGCTCCGCGGCGACGCGGCCCCGCTCCGTCTCCAGCTTCGACGTGACCAGGCCCGACACCAGGGCGCCGAGGCCCATGAGCAGCATGACGTACCCCGGCAGTCCGAGGGTCAGGCAGGCGGCGGCCGACATCAGCATCCAGACGCCGAGCAGCGCCTTGCCGCGGCGGCTCAGGAAGAGCCACTGCGCGGGCGTCGCCGGCAGGGTGTCCAGCGCGCCCGCCGGGCCCGCGCTCGCCGCCTTGGGTCGCTTGAAGTAGCCGTACACCATCCACTCGCCGCACAACTCCCAGCCCTCGGGCGAGAGTTCGGCGAGCACCTGGTCCTTCCGCCGGCCCCTGATCACCTCGCGCCGGTACTCCCAGCGCAGCGCCTGCCCCGGAGCGCGGCGGCAGACGAAGCGGCCGACGGAGTCGAGCGACTCGACCTCCCAGCCCTGGTCGCCGTGGACCGCCAGCATCCGCCGGTCGTTGAAGAGGTCCGCCGTCCATGTCCAGCTCTCGGCCTCCTCCTCGGGCGCGCCGGGCGGCGGCACGACGCCGCCGAGCTGCGCGGCGAACGCGGCGGCCGGGCCGAACTCCTCCTCGGCGGCCGTCCCCGTCTCCGCGAGGTGCGCGCGCAGATCGGCCACGGTCGAGGCGATCTGCTCCTCGGGCACCTCCGCCGTGCGCAGGGCCTCGGCCAGCTCCTCGAAGTAGGTGTCGGTCGTCATGATGTCGTTCCCCCTGGGTGCAGCATGGTCTGTACGGCGCGATGGAAGCCCAGCCAGGCCCCGCTCTCGGTCGCGAGCTCCTCGCGGCCCCGCTCGGTGAGCCGGTAGTAGCGGCGCCCGGGCCCGCGCTCGGCGGCGCGGAACTCGGCCTCGACGAGGCCGGCCTCCTCCAGTCGGTTCAGGACCGGATAGAGCGTTCCGCCCTTGATCTCGCCGAGTCCCGCCCGGTCGAGCGCCTTGGCGATCTCATACCCGTAACTCTCACCGTCGGTCAGGCAGGAGAGGACGAGCAGGTCGAGGACTCCCTTGAGCCAGCTGGATCTGCGGTCTGCGGCCATGGCTGCATTCCATCACCACCTAGGTAGGAATGCAATCTAGGTGGGTCGGCTAGCTGGATCGGGCCACCAGCATCTTCCCGGTGTTCTCGCCGCGCAGCATCCCCAGGAAGGCGTCCACGATGTGCGCGAAGCCGTCGACGACCGTCACGTCCAGCGGCAGCCGCCCGCTGCGCAGGTGCGGGACGGCGAACGCGTACAACTCCTCCTGCGCGTCCACGTGGTTGCTCACCAGGAAGCCTTCGAGCCGGATGCTCTTCTCGACCAGGTCGAAGAGGTTCCGCGGGGCC
The DNA here is from genome assembly GCF_053594455.1 of Streptomyces sp. NPDC001927. Classification (NCBI taxonomy): domain Bacteria; kingdom Bacillati; phylum Actinomycetota; class Actinomycetes; order Kitasatosporales; family Streptomycetaceae; genus Streptomyces; species Streptomyces sp. NPDC001927. Next base: position 45,566 of record NZ_JBSFEN010000013.1, read on the forward strand.
GGCGGGGGAGTGGCGAGCGAGTGGTACTGGGCGACGGCGCCGACCCAGGCGATCCGGCCGTGCTCGCGGAGCGCGGCGATCGCGGCCTCCAGATGGTCCCCGCCCACCCCGTCCAGCACGGCGTCGATCCCGGTCGGGGCCGCCTTCGCCAACAGCTCCGTCACCGGCCCCTCGTGGTAGTCGAAGGCGGCGTCGAAGCCCACCTCCTCCGTCAGGTACGCGACCTTCCGCGCCGAACCCGCGCTGCCGACCAGCCGTCCCGCGCCGAGCAGTCGCGCGAAGCGGCCCGCCGCCGTGCCGACCCCGCCCGCCGCGGCCGAGACGAACAGGTCCTCGCCCGGCTGGAGGCGCGCGATCCGGGTCAGGCCGACGTACGCCGAGAGGCCCGTACCGCCCAGGACGCTCAGGTGCGCGGCGAGCGGCACGCCGTCGAAGTCAGGGACGGCGCGCACCTCGTCCGGTGCGACGACGGAGTGCGTCCGCCAGCCCTTGCGGTGCAGGACGAGGTCGCCCGGGGAGAGCGCGGGGGTGCGGGAGTCGAGGACCCGGCCCAGCGTGCGGCCCTCCATGGGGGTGTTCAGGGTCCACAGGAAGTCCCCGTCCATCGCCTCGCGGTGGTACGGGTCCACGGACCAGAGGAGGTTCTCGACCAGCGCGGTGCCGGGTGCCGGGTCGGGCACGGGGGTCTCGACGAAGGCGAAGTGGTCCGGGGTGGGGAAGCCGTCGGGGCGGGCGGTCTGGTGGACGGTGATCATGGTGGCGTCGTGCGTCATGGGGCGACCGTAGGAAGGAATCCGGAGGCCGGGCAGTAGGTTGCTCCGATGGATCCCGCCGATCCATCGAAGCCGCTCATAGTCCGAGGTGAGAGCCGTCATGACCGACCTTGCGCCGCACGAACTGCGCATCCTCGTCGCCGTCGGGAGCGAGCGCGGCTTCTCCGCGGCGGCCGCGGCGCTCGGCATGACGCAGTCCGCCGTCTCCCACTCGGTGCGCACCAGCGAGCGGAAGCTGGGCGCGGTCCTCTTCGAGCGGGGGCGTACCGGAGCCACGCCGACGGCCGCGGGGGAGGTCGCCCTCGCGCACGCGCGGCGGGTGCTGCGGCTGCTCGACGTGATGCGGGCCGAGGTGCGGGGTGTCGACGTGCGGGGTGCCGAGGCGGGCACGGTGGCCGGGCCCCTGCGGATCGCCGCCTTCCGCAGCGCCGCACTGCATCTGCTGCCGCGCGCCCTGGAGCGACTGGCGGCCCGCCATCCGGACATCGCCCCGGAGGTGCGGATCGTACGGGAGCTGGGGCCCGGGACCGCGGGCGAAGTCCTGGAGGGGCGGGCCGACCTCGGCATCGCGACGATCGGGACGACGTCACCCGTACCGCCGCAGCTGGTCGGGGGCGTGCTGGTCGAGGAGGGGTACGCGCTGGTGCACCCGGCCGGGCACGGGGCGCCGCGCTCGCTGCCGCTCGTCGACTGGGCGGAGAACTGCACCTCGTGCACGCGCCGGTGGTGGGCCGAACAGGACTGGCTGCCGGCGGCGACCGTCGAGGCCGAGGACGACGGAGCAGTGCTCTCGATGGTGAGCAGTGGTTTCGGCATGGCCGTGATGCCGGAACTCTCCCTGATCGGAGCACCGCCCTCGGTGGAGATCACCGATCTCGGTCCGGAGCGCCCGACGCGGTCCGTCGGCTATGTCACCACCCCTGAGCTGGCGAAATCCCTCACCGTGCGGGCGCTGATCCGTGAGCTGAGGGCTGTGCGGCAGCCGGAGCGAGTCGATCACCGTCTCAGATAGTAGGAAGTCCGAGTAACTGTGGAGACAGATGCGCCCGGCTGTCCTAGCTTTGTAGGAGCCGAACGTCTCGCTCCATCAGCGAATGGCGGTCGTGAGCGCGCTGCCCCTGTGCAGGCAACCCCTGCGGGCCCGCTCCCCGCCCCTTCCGGCGCCTTCGATCACCACTGATCTCGGATCACCACTGATCTCAAGGAGTCGATCCCCCATGGCCGCTGAGACCGCCCGTCGAGTCCGCCACTCCGTCGCCCGCCCGAGCGCCGACGACGCCCGCAAGAACGCCGCCGCCGCCCTCCAGCGCGCCCTCGACCGCCGTGACAACGGCGGCTCGACCGGCCACTGACCGCCGCCGCACCCCGTCGTGGTGCCCACGCTCGCCGAGCGCGGGCGCCACGCGGGCGCGCCGCGGCAACGCGATGCGCCGCAACGCGATGCGCCGCGACGCGACCCGCCCGCCGTCCGCATCGTGGACAATGAGTGTCAGTCGATGGGACGAGGAGTAGGGTGCCGACATGTCTCACAGCATCAATCTCGCAGTCATTCCCGGCGACGGCATCGGCCAGGAGGTCGTGGCCCAGGGGCTCAAGGTCCTCGCTGCCGCGCTCCCGCAGGATGTGAAGCTGGAGACGGAGGAGTACGACTTCGGCGCCAAGCGCTACCACGCGACCGGTGAGACCCTCACCGACGCCGACGTCGAGAACCTCAAGCGCCACGACGCGATCCTGCTCGGCGCGATCGGCGACCCGTCGGTCCCGTCCGGTGTGCTGGAGCGCGGCTTCCTGCTGAAGCTCCGCTTCCTCTTCGACCACCACGTCAACCTGCGGCCGTCGAAGTTGCTCCCGGGCGTCTCGACCCCGCTCAAGGGCGCGCCCGAGATCGACTTCATCGTGGTCCGCGAGGGCACCGAGGGCCCGTACACCGGCAACGGCGGCTCGATCCGCACCGGCACCCCGCACGAGGTCGCCACCGAGGTCTCCGTCAACACGGCCTTCGGCGTCGAGCGCGTCGTCCGTGACGCCTTCGCCCGCGCCCAGGCCCGCCCGCGCAAGAAGCTGACGCTGGTCCACAAGAACAACGTCCTGGCGTACGCGGGTCACCTCTGGACCAACATCTTCAACAAGGTGGCCGAGGAGTTCCCCGAGGTCACCACGGACTACCTGCACGTGGACGCGGCGACGATCTTCCTCGTCACGCAGCCCGAGCGGTTCGACGTGATCGTCACCGACAACCTCTTCGGCGACATCATCACGGACCTCGCCGCGGCCGTCTCCGGCGGCATCGGCGTCGCCGCCTCCGGCAACATCAACCCGAGCGGCGAGTTCCCGTCCATGTTCGAGCCCGTCCACGGCTCCGCGCCCGACATCGCGGGCCAGGGCAAGGCCGACCCGACGGCCACCGTGCTCTCCGTCGCCCTCCTCCTGCGCCACCTCGGCTACGAGACCGAGGCCGGCCGTATCGAGGCCGCCGTCGCCGCCGATCTGACCGAGCGCGGCGACTCCGTCCGTACGACGGACGAGATCGGCGACGCGCTCGCGGTACGCGTAGCGAGCTGACCCGCCGACTGAACGACACACAGCCGCCGGGTCGCACTCAGCGCCCGGCGGCTGTACCTATGCGGTCGCAGGGTGCCACCATCAACCCTGGACCGCATCACACCGTTTCCCGCACGGCTCTTCACGGGCGATAATCGAACGTGGGGCCGCGGCATGCGGGAAAGCTCGGACGTCCTAGCAGAGCACTGATAGCGGCGTGAGCGCGGTCCGTCACACACAACCGGTGAAGGACTACCACTGATGACGACGACGCCCACGATCGAGCTCAAGCCCTCCTCCAGCCCGCTGTCCGACGCGGAGCGCGAGGCGATCCTGGCCAACCCCGGGTTCGGCCGCCACTTCACCGACCACATGGTGACCATCCGGTGGACCGAGGGCCGCGGCTGGCACGACGGCCAGCTCGTGCCGTACGGCCCGCTCTCCCTCGACCCGGCGACGAACGTCCTGCACTACGCCCAGGAGATCTTCGAGGGCCTGAAGGCCTACCGCCGCCCCGACGGCTCCGTCGCGACCTTCCGCCCGGACGCCAACGCCCGGCGCTTCCAGGCCTCCGCGCACCGGCTCGCCATGCCGGAGCTGCCCGTCGAGACCTTCATCGAGGCGTGCGACGTCCTCGTCCAGCAGGACAAGGCGTGGGTCCCGGCGCACGGCGGCGAGGAGTCCCTCTACCTGCGCCCGTTCATGATCGCGACCGAGATCGGCCTCGGTGTGCGGCCGGCGAACGAGTACCTCTTCGTCGTCATCGCCTCGCCGGCCGGACCGTACTTCCCCGGTGGCGTGAAGCCCGTCTCCATCTGGCTCTCCGAGGACCGCGTCCGCGCCGTCCCGGGCGGCATGGGCGACGCCAAGACCGGCGGCAACTACGCGGCCTCCCTGCTGGCCCAGGCCGAGGCCGCCGGGAAGGGCTGCGACCAGGTCGCCTACCTCGACGCCGTGGAGCACAAGTGGGTCGAGGAGCTCGGCGGGATGAACCTGTACTTCGTGTACGGGGACAGGATCGTCACGCCGACGCTCACGGGCTCCCTCCTCGCGGGCATCACCCGTGACTCGCTCCTCCAGCTGGCCAAGGACCTCGGCTACACCTCCGAGGAGGGCCGGGTCTCCATCGACCAGTGGCAGGCCGACAGCGAGAACGGCACCCTCACCGAGGTCTTCGCCTGCGGCACGGCCGCGGTCATCACGCCGGTCGGCACGGTGAAGTCGGCGCGCGGCGAGTGGCAGCAGTCGGGCGGGCAGCCCGGCGAGGTCACGATGAAGCTCCGCGACGCGCTGCTGGCGATCCAGACGGGCAAGTCCGAGGACGTGCACGGCTGGACGCACCAGCTGGGCCAGTAGTCGGCAGCTCTGTCGGCAGTTCTCTCGACTAGTCGACCAGGACCTCCGGGGCTGTCCGCGCGGCGCGCGCGGCCCCGGAGGCGGGCGTCAGTACGGCGTACAGCGCCCCGCCCACCAGTCCCGACAGCACGAAGCTGCAGTCGATCCCGCCCGTCAGGGCCAGCAACGGCCCCTCGTACAGCGGCGTCGACACCGCCGCGAGGCCCACGCCCGCACCCAGCGCCCAGGAGACCGTCGCGCGCGGGTGCCAGCCGGCCGTGTACCAGTACGCGCCGCCCCGCGCCCGGCGGTTGTAGACCTGGAGCGCCTCCGGGTCGTACGTGCCCTTGCAGCGGGCGTGACCGATCAGCGTGATCACCGCCCACGGTGTGCCGATCGCCGTGAGGAGCAGGACGAACGAGGTCATCGCCGACTGCGCGTCCGAGGCGAAGTGGCCGAGGAAGACGAAGGCCGTCGCGACCGCCGCCACCACGAGCGTCGCCCGCGCCCGGGTCGCCCGGGGCAGGATCGCGTCCAGGTCCAGGCCCATCGAGTACAGCATCAGACCCGCGTTGCCGACCGTGCCGGCGGTCGCGGCGAGCAGCAGTGGCAGCACGTACCAGGCGGGGGAGGCCGCGACGAGCGGGCCCGCGTAGTCGAGGGCGCCGCGCGCGGCCAACGCCGTGTACGTACCGAAGAGCTGAGGGATCAGCAGGCCGGCGACCAGGCCGATACAGGTGGTCCGCCAGACGGTCCTGGAGCTGTACCGCGCGGGGGATATGTAGCGGGTGTAGTCGCCGAGCAGGGTGATGAAGGCGACCGGGCCGCTGAGTCCGGCGGCCACCGCCGCGAGCACCCACGTCGGCCAGAACGAGCCGAGCAGATACGGGGTGTCGGCCACCGGGGCCGTGGTGAGGTCGCCCCCGTACGCGACCAGGCCGAGGCCGAGGAGCAGGGTCATGCCGATCGCGAGCGCCTTGCTGAGCCGGAGCAGCAGGCCGTAGCCGTACACCGCGCCGACGACCGTGCAGGCGGCGAGCACCGCGTAGACCACCGCGTGCGTGGCGCCGCCGGTGGGCAGGCCGGTCAGCCGGGCGAGCGTGCCGACCACGACGTCCCCGCCGATCCACAGCGTCAGGGCCGTGTAGCCGAGGGAGAGCAGCAGCCCCACCACCGAGCCGACGAGCCGGCCGCGTACGCCGAAGAAGGCGCCGCTGGAGGTCGAGAGGTTCGTCGCGGTGCGCAGCGAGACGAGCGCGAGCGGGGCGGTCACGGCGACGCCGACGAGCGTGCCGGTGACCACGGCGCTCACGGACGCCCAGAGGCCGAGGCCGAAGGAGACCGGCAGCCAGCCGAAGACGATCACTCCGAGGCAGAGGTTCGAGCCGAGGAGGATGGCCAGGAGGTCACGCGGGCCGCTGGTGCGTTCCGCTTCGGGGATGGTGTCGACTCCGCGCTGTTCGATCGGCATGGGCGCTCCTGCGGGGCAAGCGGGCGGACGGATGTCAGGGTCGGGTGCCAGAGACAGCTGCCGGGAGCAGGTCTCAGGGGACCGGTTCGCGAGTGCGTTTTAGAGTGGCGCTCAATGTGACGCACTACTGTCGCGTACGTCAATCCTTGGATACCTCGCGTTCAGCATTTAGAGTGTCGCTCAAACAGGAGGTGTGTGGACGTGCGACTGACCCCCACGGAACGCGACCGGCTGCTGCTCTTCGGCGCCGCCGAGCTCGCGCGGGCCCGCCGGGCCCGGGGCCTTCGGCTCAATGTGCCGGAGGCGACGGCCCTCATCGCGGACACGGTCTGCGAGGCGGCCCGCGACGGCCGACGGCTCGCCGAGGCGATCGCCGCGGCCCGGTCCGTGCTGGGCCCCGACGACGTGCTGCCGGGTGTGGCCGATGTCGTCACCGAAGTGCATGTCGAGGCCGTTTTCGACGACGGCTCGCGGCTCGCGGTCGTCTCCGACCCGATCGGCGGCCCCTCCCTGGGCGACGGCGCCCCGGGCGCGCTGCTGCCGGGCCCCACCGAGGCCGAGGAACCCCCAGCGGTGGTCCTCACGGTCCGCAACACCGCGACCGTGCCGGTCAGCGTGACCTCGCACTTCCACTTCTTCGAGGCCAACCCGCGCCTGGACTTCGACCGCGCCGCCGCCTACGGCATGCGGCTCGCCGTCCCCGCCGGGTCCTCGTTCCGCTTCGACCCGGGCGGCGAGGCGGAGGTCGGCCTTCTCCCGATCGGCGGCGCGCGGATCGCCATCGGATTCGCGGGCCTGGTCGACGGCCCGCTGGACGCGCCCGGCGCGAAGGACGAGGCCCTGCGGCGCGCGGCGGCCTGTGGCTACCTGGGCGTGGAGCTCACCGAGGAGGGCGAGTGATGGACCCGTACGAGTACGCATCGGTGCACGGACCCCGTGCGGGCGACCGGGTCGTCCTGGGCGACTCCGGGCTCGTCGTCCGGGTCGAGTCCGACTCCCAGAAGCCCGGCGACGAGTTCCTGGCCGGCTTCGGCAAGACCGCGCGCGACGGACTTCACCTCAAGGCCGCGGCCGTCCGCGAGACCTGTGACGTCGTGATCAGCAACGTCCTCGTCATCGACGCCGTCCAGGGCATCCGCAAGGTGTCGATCGGTATTCGCGAGGGCCGGATCCACGCCATCGGGCGCGCGGGCAACCCGGACACCCTCGACGGTGTCGACGTGGTCGTCGGCACCGGCACGTCGATCGTCTCCGGCGAGGGGCTCATCGCCACCGCCGGTGCCGTGGACACCCATGTCCACCTGCTGTCCCCGCGCATCATGGAGGCCTCCCTCGCCTCTGGTGTCACCACCATCATCGGACAGGAGTTCGGGCCTGTCTGGGGGGTTGGCGTCAACTCGCCATGGGCCCTGAAGCACGCCTTCAGCGCGTTCGACGCCTGGCCGGTCAACATCGGCTTCCTGGGTCGGGGTTCGTCCTCGGATCCGGCGCCGCTGGTCGAGGCGCTCGCGGAGGGTGGGGCGTCCGGGTTCAAGGTCCACGAGGACATGGGCGCCCACACCCGCGCGCTCGACACCGCGCTGCGGGTGGCGGAGGAGCACGATGTGCAGGTCGCGCTGCACAGCGACGGCCTGAACGAGTGCCTGTCCGTCGAGGACACGTTGAAGGTCCTGGACGGGCGGACCATCCACGCGTTCCACATCGAGGGCTGCGGCGGCGGCCACGTACCCAACGTCCTGAAGATGGCGGGCGTACCGAACGTCATCGGCTCCTCCACCAACCCCACGCTCCCCTTCGGCCGCGACGCGGTCGCCGAGCACTACGGGATGATCGTCTCCGTCCACGACCTGAAGACCGACCTGCCCGGCGACGCCGCCATGGCGCGGGACCGGATCCGGGCGGGGACGATGGGCGCGGAGGACGTCCTGCACGACCTGGGCGCGATCGGGATCACCTCCTCCGACGCGCAGGGGATGGGAAGGGCCGGCGAGACCGTACGCCGGACCTTCGCCATGGCCGGGAAGATGAAGGCCGAGCTGGGCCCGATGGAGGGCGACGGCGCGCACGACGACAACGCGCGCGTGCTGCGCTACATGGCCAAGCTGACCATCAACCCGGCGATCGCCCACGGCCTCGCGCACGAGATCGGCTCGATCGAGGTCGGCAAGATGGCCGACATCGTGCTCTGGAGGCCCCAGTACTTCGGCGCCAAGCCCCAGATGGTGCTGAAGTCCGGCTTCCCCGCGTGGGGGGTCGTGGGCGATCCGAACGCGGCGACCGACACCTGCGAACCGCTCGTCCTCGGGCCGCTGTTCGGCGCCCACGGGTCGACCCCGGCCGACATCTCGGTCGCGTTCGTCGCCCAGGCGGCCGTCGACCTCGGCTCCGACCGGCTGCCGACCCGGCGCCGTCGTGTCGCCGTCCGCGGGACCCGGGGCATCGGCCCCCGTGACCTGCTCCTCAACTCCCGTATCGGCCAGGTGGGGGTGGACGGCCGGACCGGACTCGTGTCGCTGGACGGCGACCCGATCCGCTCCGAACCGGTCGAATCCATGTCCCTGAACCGTCTCTACTTCCTCTGAGGACTCCTCCCATGACCTTCCGAATGCCCGCCGAGTGGGCCCCGCACGAGCGCACGTGGATGGCCTGGCCCGGCCCCAACCCCACCTTCACCAACGACGAGGAGCTGGCCGCCGCCCGCACCGCGTGGGCCTCCGTGGCCCGCGCCGTACGCCGCTTCGAGCCGGTCACGGTCGTGGTCGGCCCCGGCCAGCTGGACTCCGCGCGCGCCCTGCTCGGCGACGCCATCGACCTGGTCGAGCGCGAGCTGGACGACGCCTGGATGCGCGACATCGGCCCCACCTTCGTCAGCGACGGCACCGAACTGGCCGCCGTGAACTGGGTGTTCAACGGCTGGGGCGCGCAGGACTGGGCCCGCTGGGAGCACGACTCCAAGATCGCCTGCCACGTCGCCGACCTCGCGGGCGTACGGGTGGTCAACAGCCCCCTGGTCAACGAGGGCGGCGCGATCCACGTCGACGGTGAGGGAACGGTCCTGCTGACCGACACCGTCCAGCTCGGCCCGGGCCGCAACCCCGAGTGGAGCCGCGCCGAGGTCGAGGCGGAGATCCACGCCAAGCTCGGCACGACCAAGGCGATCTGGCTCCCGCACGGCCTGACCGGCGACTACGGCCTGTACGGCACCCAGGGCCACGTCGACATCGTCGCGGCCTTCGCCCGGCCCGGCACCGTGGTCGTCCACAGCCAGCAGGACCCGGCCCACCCGGACTACGAGCGCTCGCGGATGTACGTCGACATCCTCAGCCGCCAGACGGACGCCAAGGGCCGGCAGCTGGAGGTCGTGGAGATCCCCGCCCCGACCGTCCTGAAGGACGAGGAGGGCGACTGGGTCGACTACTCGTACATCAACCACTACCTCTGCAACGGCGGCGTGGTCCTGTGCGGCTTCGACGACCCCAACGACGAGATCGCGGCGGGCATCTTCCGCCGGCTGTTCCCGGAGCGGATCGTCACGCTCGTCGACGCGCGCGCGATCTTCGCGGGCGGGGGCGGCATCCACTGCATCACCCAGCAGCAGCCGAGGGTCTGACCCGCGGCTCCGGTCGGCGACGGCCGCACGCGGGGCGACCGCGTGCGGCCTCGTCGCCTCCCGGGAGGCACGGGTCCGCGACACCGAGGCCGAGACGATCGGGTAGAACGTACGAGTGAGCAGCATCAGCCCGAATTCCTCCGCTTCCTCCTCCGGGTCCTCCCCGGCGTCCTCCGCCGCCGCGCGCCGCCGTCGCAACCAGGCGGCGCCTCCCCGGGAGGACGTCCTCGCCGCCGCCATGGCCACCGTCGCCGAGCGCGGGCTCGACGGGCTGACCATGGCCGGGCTCGGGCGCGAGGTCGGGATGAGCAGCGGGCACCTGCTCTACTACTTCCGCACCAAGGACGAACTGCTGCTCCAGACCCTGGAGTGGAGCGAGGGCCGGCTCGGCGCCGAGCGCAGCGCGCTCCTCTCCCGGCCCGGAAGCTCCGCCGAGCGGCTCGACGGCTACGTCGACGTCTACGTGCCGGACGGCCCCCGCGACCCGCACTGGACGCTCTGGCTGGAGGTCTGGAACCGCTCCCAGAACGCCGACGACGACGCGCGCGCCCGGCAGGCCGCCATCGAGGGCGCCTGGCACCGCGACCTCGTCGCGCTGATCGCCGAGGGCGTCTCGCGCGGCGAGTTCCGGCCCGTCGACCCCGACCGGTACGCCACCCGGATGCGCGCCCTGCTCGACGGGTTCAGCGTCCATGTCGCGGTCGGCATCCCCGGCACCAGCCGCGAACAAGTCCTCGCCCACGTGCGGGAGTTCGTGGCGGAAACCCTGCTGCTGCGACCGTAACGTACGCAAGTAGACCTGATCGTTGCCGCGTACACCCTTGTTGCGCCCGCTTCACGTCCGGCACGGTTCCGGATCATGGGACGAGAGCACTGGAAGAAGATCTGGGTCGGGTCGGCCGGCAACATGGTCGAGTGGTTCGACTGGTTCGTGTACGCGAGCTTCGCCACGTACTTCGCGGGGGCGTTCTTCCCCGAGGGCAACGACACCGCCAAGCTCATGAACACCGCCGGCATCTTCGCCGTCGGCTTCTTCATGCGCCCCGTCGGCGGCTGGCTGCTCGGCCGGGTCGGTGACCGCAAGGGCCGCAAGGCGGCGCTCACCCTGACCGTGACGCTGATGTCCGCCTCCGCCGTACTGATCGCCGTCGCCCCGACGTACTCCGTCGCAGGCTACGGCGGCGCGGCGGTCCTGCTGATCGCGCGCCTCCTCCAGGGCCTCTCGGTCGGCGGCGAGTACGCCGCCAGCGCGACCTATCTGACGGAGGCGTCGGCGCCGCAGCACCGCGGCTTCGCCTCCAGCTTCCAGTACGTCTCGATGACCGCGGGACAGATCCTCGGCCTCGGCCTCCAGATCGTCCTCCAGCGCACCATGTCCGCGGAGGCGCTGCACAGCTGGGGCTGGCGCATCCCGTTCATCATCGGCGCGCTCGGCGCGGCCGTCGTCTTCTACCTGCGGCGGAACATGCTGGAGACGGAGGTGTACGAGGAGACCGCCGACGACGGCGTGGCGCAGGGCGAGAAGGGCACGATGAAGGCGCTGTGGGCGCACAAGCGGGAGGCGTTCCTGGTCATCGCGCTCACCATGGGCGGCACGGTGGCCTACTACACGTACACCACCTATCTGACGAAGTACCTCTCCAACTCGGCGGGTCTGCCGAAGCAGACGGCGACCCTGGTCTCCTTCTGCGCGCTGATCGTCTTCGCCTGCCTGCAGCCGCTCGCCGGCCGTCTCTCGGACCGGATCGGCCGCCGGCCGCTGCTGATCACCTTCGCGCTCGGCTCGACCTTCCTGACCGTGCCGATCATGACGATGCTCCAGCACGCGGGCTCCTTCTGGCCGGCGTTCGGCCTCTCGCTGCTCGCGCTGGTCGTCATCACCGGCTACACGTCCATCAACGCGTGCGTGAAGGCGGAACTCTTCCCGACCGGTATCCGCGCGCTGGGCGTCGCCCTCCCGTACGCCATCGCCAACGCCCTCTTCGGCGGCACGGCGGAGTACGTGGCCCTGTGGTTCAAGGACGCGGGCATCGAGTCCGGCTACTACTGGTACGTGGCGGGCTGCGCGGCGGTCTCGCTCATCGTGTACCTGACGATGCGGGAGACGCGGGACATCGACCTCGGGAGGGTCGGGCGGCAGGAGCGGGAGCGCGAGCCGCTCGTCAAGGAGGGCGTGCGGCAGGGCTGAGGACCGGTGCGCCCCGGGGTCGGTGCAGGTCCCGGGGTCACTGCTGCGAGGCGGCCTCCAGCCGCTGCTGGAGCTTCTGGAGGATGTCGGTCGAGCTGCTGGTGAGCGTGGCCGCGTTGGCCCGTGTCTCGTAGGCGATCACGCTGACCACGGTGGCTCCCTGCCGACCGGTGTGCAGGACGTAGGGCAGGTCGGTCTTCGCGCCCGCGCCGTCCGCCGTCTGGGTGCCCTCCTCGGTCGTCACCTGTTCCAGGCCGGCGACGTCCGGCGCCGTGGCCTGTCGGACGTCCGCCCAGCGCACCTTGTCGAACTGCTGCGTCGGGCAGCGGCGCGTCGTCTCCTGCGAGTCGTCCATGAACGACTCGGCCGTCGCCACGTCCGCGAACACGCGGACGTCGGTGGTCCCGACGAGTTGCGTCTGGTTGTTGACGACCGAGCGGGCGACCGCGGCGAGGGTGCCCGACCGGGCCGCCTGGGTGAACCCCTTGCAGTCCTTCGACACCTCGTACTCGCTCGCGGGGTCCTGTTCGTACGGGTCGCCCCGCTTGTACGCGGGCCCCCAGTCCTCGGGCCGAAGGGCCACGGCGACCGCGAGGGTGTGGGCCCTCGCGCGGGCCGCCTCGTCGTCCAGCGCGACGGAGGGCGACGGGGACGTGCTCGCCGCCGACCCGCCGTCGTCGTCACCGCCGCCCTGGAGCAGCGCGACCAGCGCCACCGCCAGGCCGAGGGCGACGACCACGCCCGCCCCGGCGATCAGGAGGGTGCGGCGGCGTCGGCCGTCCGGGGGAGGGGGCTCGGAGCCGTCGGGGGGAACAGGGGGGATGCCCCCGCCGCCCGAGCCAGGGGGGACGTTCCCTCCGCCCGAACCGGGCGGCGTGTGCCCACCGCCCGAGCCGGGCGGGATGCTGCCACCGCCCGAGTTCGGGCCGAGTGGCCCGGGGGGTGGGCCCGCCGGTGGGCCGGACGGGGGGCCGGAAGGAGGTCGCGTGGTCATACAAGGACCCGTACCACCCGACCCCTGCCCGCATCCTGAGACCGTCGTCCCGTCACCCGTACAGATGTGGCAGACTGCCCGCGTGCTCGCTACCCCCATGATTATCGGCAGCAGCGCGCCGGTCCGCAGTGGCCACTGAACCGCGACTCCACCCCCGCGGCAGTGGACACCGTGCCCCAGACCCGCGCGCAGACCTCTCGCACCCGCGAGAGGTTTTTTCGTTTTCCGGCCCCACCACCGCCGGAAACGGACAGCGCGTGAGAATGGGGGCAAGTGGATCCAGACCTTCCGGAGCCACATCCGACAGGAGCCATCAGAGCCATGACCACGGAGAACGACGAGAGCTCGCGTCTCGACGACAGCTTCCACGTCTTCGACACGACGCTGCGCGACGGAGCCCAGCGTGAAGGAATCAACCTCACCGTCGCGGACAAGCTGACCATCGCGCGGCACCTCGACGACTTCGGCGTCGGCTTCATCGAGGGCGGCTGGCCCGGCGCCAACCCGCGCGACACGGAGTTCTTCGCCCGCGCCCAGCAGGAGATCGAGTTCAAGAACGCGCAGCTCGTCGCGTTCGGCGCGACCCGCAGGGCCGGCGGCAGCGCCGCCGACGACCCGCAGGTCAAGGCGCTCCTCGACTCCGGCGCGCCCGTGATCACCCTGGTCGCCAAGTCGCACGACCGGCACGTCGAGCTCGCCCTGCGCACCACCCTGGACGAGAACCTGGAGATGGTCCGCGACACCGTCTCCCACCTCACGGCCCAGGGCCGCCGCGTCTTCGTCGACTGCGAGCACTTCTTCGACGGCTACAAGGCCAACCCGCAGTACGCCAAGGACGTCGTCCGCGCCGCCGCCGAGGCCGGCGCCGACGTCGTGATCCTCTGCGACACCAACGGCGGCATGCTCCCCGCCCAGATCCAGGCCGTCGTCGCCACCGTCCTCGCCGACACCGGCGCCCGGCTCGGCATCCACGCCCAGGACGACACCGGCTGCGCCGTCGCCAACACCCTCGCCGCCGTCGACGCGGGCGCCACGCACGTCCAGTGCACCGCCAACGGCTACGGCGAGCGGGTCGGCAACGCCAACCTCTTCCCGGTGGTCGCCGCCCTGGAACTCAAGTACGGCAAGAGAGTGCTGCCCGAGGGCGCCCTCGCCGACATGACCCGGATCTCGCACGCCATCGCCGAGGTCGTCAACCTCACGCCCTCCACGCATCAGCCGTACGTGGGCGTCTCGGCCTTCGCCCACAAGGCCGGGCTGCACGCCTCCGCGATCAAGGTCGACCCGGACCTCTACCAGCACATCGACCCCGAGCTCGTCGGCAACACCATGCGGATGCTGGTCTCCGACATGGCGGGCCGCGCCTCCATCGAGCTGAAGGGCAAGGAGCTCGGCGTCGACCTCGGCGGCGACCGCGCACTCATCGCCCGGGTCGTCGACCGGGTCAAGGAGCGCGAGCTCAAGGGCTACACGTACGAGGCCGCCGACGCCTCCTTCGAGCTGCTCCTGCGCGAGGAGGCCGAGGGCCGCGCCCGCCGCTACTTCCGTACGGAGTCCTGGCGCGCGATCGTCGAGGACCGGCCCGACGGCACCCACGCCAACGAGGCCACCGTGAAGCTCTGGGCCAAGGGCGAGCGGATCGTCGCCACCGCCGAGGGCAACGGCCCCGTCAACGCCCTCGACCGGGCGATGCGGGTCGGTCTGGAGCGGATCTACCCGCAGCTCGCCAAGTTCGAGCTGGTGGACTACAAGGTCCGCATCCTGGAGGGCCGCCACGGCACGGAGTCCACGACCCGCGTCCTGATCACCACCAGCGACGGCAACGCCGAGTGGTCGACGGTCGGCGTGGGGGAGAACGTGATCGCCGCGTCCTGGCAGGCGCTGGAGGACGCGTTCACGTACGGACTGCTGCGGGTCGGCATCGATCCGGCGGAGTAGCCGCCGAGGAGAACCGACGCGAATCCGAGGGGAAGCCGAGGAGAAGCCGGAAGGTCCTCAATGTCTCGTAGTCACCCTTTAGGGGTAGTTTCGATGGTATGAGGACCAGGCCGTTCCACCTTCTGTCGGCCCTTGCCGGGCTGGCCATGCTGCTGCTCCTGGTCCTGGCCCCCGCCGCGGGGGCCGGGACCACCGGGATCATGGGGATTCCGGACGCCGGCGCGGCCCTGAAGCAGGGGCCGGTGTACGTCGATCCGGGCGCGCGCGACCAGCTCTCGACGGCCGAGGCGGATGCCCTCGCCCAGAAGATCAAGGACGCGGACAAGCCGCTCTTCGTCGCCGTGCTGCCCGCGACCAGCGAGTACCCGCCCCAGAACCTGCTGCGCAATCTGCGCACCGAGACCGGGGTGACCGGGCTCTACGCGGTCCGGCTCGGTGACGGCTTCGACGCGGCCGCCGACCGCACCGTGATGTCCGCGAACGCCGTGGACAACCTGGTCACCGCCGTGCGCCAGCCCGGGGTCGACGCGGCCACCGAGCTGAACAACTTCGTGGACCGGGCCCTGCCGACCCTGCGCGGCACCGCCCCCTCCTCCTGGGGCTCGGTCGGCGCCGACGACGGCGTCCCGGTGGGCGGCCTGATCACGCTCGGCGCGGTCGTCGCCGCGGGCGGCGCGTCCGCGTACGCGATCACCCGCCGCAAGCGGCTCCGCAAGGAGGCCGAGGAGCGCGAGGCCCTCGACAAGCTGCGGGTCGTCGTGGACGAGGACATCACCGCCTTCGGCGAGGAGCTCGAACGCCTCGACTTCCACCCCGCGGAGCCCGGCGCCGACGACGCGAAACGCGGCGACTACGAGCGCGCCCTCGACTCGTACGACAAGGCCAAGTCCCTCATGGGCTCCGCCACGCGCCCGCACGACGTCAAGCCGGTGACCCAGGCCCTGGACGACGGCCGCTACTCGCTCGCCGTCCTCGCCGCGCGCCGCGAGTCCCGGCCGTTGCCCGAGCGCCGTCCGCCCTGCTTCTTCGACCCGCGCCACGGCCCGTCCCAGGAGGACAGGACCTGGACCCCGGCGGGTGGCTCCGCCCGCGAGGTCCCGGTCTGCGCCGCCGACGCCGCCCGCCTCGACGACGGGCAGGAGCCCCTGGCCCGTACCGTCGAGACCTACGACGGCCGCCGCCCGTACTGGGAGGCGGGACCGGCGTACGGCCCCTGGGCCGGCGGCTACTTCGGCGGCGGCATGCTCCCCGGCCTCCTCGTCGGCACCATGCTCGGCTCGATGCTCGCCACCCCGGCCTACGCCGGTGAGTACGGCGGCGGGGAGTTCCAGGGCGGCGACTTCTCCGGAGCCGACTTCAACTCCGGCGACTTCGGGTCCGGCGACTTCGGCGGTGGTGGCGGCTTCGGGGACTTCGGTGGTGGTGGGGACTTCGGCGGCGGAGGGTTCTAGACAGCCCGCGCCACGTCAGTCCCCCCACCCTTACGGCGCGATCTCGAACCGGGGTGGCTGGAGACCGGCGAGGCAGCTCGTGTCCGGGGCGTTCGGACGGTCGAAGAAGGAGACGGTCATCGTCTGCGCGCACGTCGATTCGGCGAAGACCACGTGGGCGACGTACGGGACCTCGACGGCGAGGGAACGGCTCAGCGTGCGGGCGGCGTACGGTCCGTTGCTGGGCGCGGTCTGGGAGTCGAACCCTCCGGACAGGACGAACGTCGGGATGTCGCTGCGGGTCACGTCCCGGATCGAGGGCGGTGCCGCGGGGACGTTCCAGGCCCGGCAGTCCGCGTGCAGCCAGGCGAGCTGCGGCGCGTTGGCCTGCACGGAGCGGGGGAACGACGGGAACAGGCGCCGCCCGGCCCGCAGCACGTCGGCCTCGCTCTCGTACGGAGTCCACTCGCTGCAGAAGACGCCGTAGGAGAGGCCGTAGGACACCCGGCCGATGGCCTGCGGGCTGAGCTTGCCGCCCGCCCACTGCTCGGCGATCCGCTGGGGGTTCCCGTGGGCCAGTTCGTCGAGGGAGCGGGGCACGCCGGTCGCCAGGTGGCTGGCGGAGGTCAGCCAGTTCACGAGGACTCCGCCGTCCAGCACGACCTTCACCGGCTCCGGCTGCCCCGGGACCGTGACGGTGGTGGTGACCGGTCGGGCCTCGAGTTCGACCACGAGGCGCTCGAAGGTGGTCTTGAGGTTCGGATAGCGCGTGTTGCAGTCGGGCTGCTCCGCGCATGCCTTGAAGATGGCGTCGAAGCCCTCGCGCGCGGCCTTCCAGGTCACGGCGCCGCCTGCCAGGGACGGTGGCAGGACGCCGTCGATGCCGACCGACCGGATGCCCTTCGGGTGCAGGCGCATGTACTGGAGCGCCAGATCGGTGCCGTAGGAGATGCCGAACACGTTCCACCGCTTGAGGCCCAGCGCCTTGCGCAGGCCGTCGTAGTCGGCCGCGCTCTCGGTGCCGTTGTAGGCGCTGAGGTCGGCCCCGCGGCGCACCAGGCTGTCGCGGCACTTCCGCAACGCCTCGACGTGCAGGCGGCCGGTGGACCGTGCGCCGAAGACGAGATCGAGGGCGCTCGCGTTGAACTCGTCGACGTTCGGGCAGGTGAGCTCCGGTTCGGCCGAGTAGGTCCCGCGCTGGGACATGAAGATCACGTCGCGATCGCGGTTCAGGCCGCCGGCGAGCGCCATCGGGATCTCGGAGACCGCGTCGTCGCCGGGTCCGCCGGCGAACCACACGATCGGGTCGGGCTTCGGGGTGCTGGTGACCGCGGGGATGATCGCGACGGCGAGGGTGATCCTCTTCTGCGGCCCTTTGTGCCGTGATCGCTTCTCGGGCACGGTGAGCGTTCCGCAGCGGGCTCGCTCCAGTTCGGGGATCGGGTCCGCCGTCCTCGGGCAGGGGCCCGGCTTGAAGTGGGCGTCGCCGGCCTTCCGGGCGACCGTGCCGATCGGCGCTCCGTCGCCGGACCCGGCTCGGGCGGGCATCGCGGCCAGGCCGACGACGAGGGCACCGGCCGTGGCTCCGGCCAGCGCGGCCGGGAACCGGCGCGCCGCGCGCCGCCGGTGTCGGAGTGGTCCGAGGGACTTCATGTGCGCTCCGGTTCAGGGGTGATGGTGAACGGCTTCGGTTCGAGTCCCGCCACGCAGCTCGTGTCGGGCGAGGTCGGCCGCGTGAGGAAGGAGCCCAGGACGCTCTGCGCGCAGGGCGACTGGGGCACCACCCAGTGGCCGATGCCCGGGATCCGTACGGCGGTCGAGCGGGGCAGCGTGCGGCCCGCGTACGGACCCCACTTCGCGCCGGTCTTGGCGTCGAAGGTGCCGTTGACGATGAGCGCGGGCACCTTGCTGGAGGTCGTCACGCGCTGGACGGCGGTGCGGTCCGGGACGTTCCAGGCGCGGCAGACCTCGTGCTCGAAGGGGAGCTGGGGGGCCTGCGCGAGGACCGAGTCCGGCCACCCGGGGAAGGCCCTGCGGCCCGCCTTCAGCAGGTCGGACCGTGAGTACCCGGGCACCCACTCGGCGCAGGCCACCGACTGGGTCAGCCCGTGGGCGAACTCGCCGATGACGGGAGTCGCGCCGGCGGCGCGGGCCCGCGCGAAGCGCTCCGGGCGTCCGTGGGCGAGCTCGTCGAGGGCGGCGGGGACGTCGACGGCCGGGACGGCGTTGGCGACGAGCAGGTTCACCAGGGCGCCCCCGTCGAGGACGACCTTCACAGGGTCGCCGCCGCCCGGCGGCGGCACGGTCACCGTGAGGGGCCGCGCCTCCAGGCGCCTGACCTGCTCCGTGAGCGTGAGGGGGAGGTCCGGGTAGCGGCTCTTGCAGCGGGGCTGGGCCGCGCACGCGTCGAGGATCGCGCCGATCCCCTCCCGGGCGCTGTCCCAGGTCCACGGCAGGCTCACGATCTGCGGGGGCACGACGGAGTCGATGGCCACCGAGCGGATGCCCTGGGGGTGCCGGCGCAGGAAGGTGAGGGCCAGGTCGGTGCCGTAGGAGTAGCCGTAGACGTTCCACCGGGGGATGTCGAGCGCCTTGCGCAGGGCGGCGAAGTCGGCGGCGTTCTCGGTGGTGTTGTAGGCGCGGAGGTCGACTCCGTCGGCCGTCAGTCGGTCCCGGCACTCCTTCGTCGCGCGGACCAGGAGGCGCCCGGTCGACGGCGCGTCGTAGCGCAGCCCGACGGCGTCGGCGTAGAACCGGTCGACCTCAGGGCAGGCGAGGTTCGGCCGGGTGTGGAGCGTTCCGCGCTGGGCCATGACGATCAGCTCGCGGTCCCGGTTCACGCCGGCGTCGATCAGGAAGGGGATGTCCCCGATCGCGTCGCCTCCGGGGCCGCCGGTCATGAAGACCACGGGGTCCTTGGCCGGTTTCGCCGAGGCGGCCGGGATGATCGCGACGGTCAGCCGGACGGTCCGCCCGCTCCGGTGGGTGCGGCTCTCGGGCACCTCCAGGACGCCGCACCGCCCGGGGATCGGCTCGGGCGTGGCGGGGCAGGGGCCGGGCACGAACCGGCCGGGCGGTCCTGACGGGGCCTCACGGGCGGTCGGTGGCGCGGTGCCGGGTGGCGCGGTGCCGGCGCCCCCGGGTGTCATGCCGGCCGTGCCGAGGAAGGCCAGACCCGCCGCGACGAGCGCCGTCGTGGTGCGCGCCCGCCTTCGTCCGGTCCGGCTCCCGCGCCCGCTCCCGCCGCTCGCGTGAACGGAGGGCGGGCAGCCCGGACCGTCTCCTTGTGCCGTCATGTGAACCCGTCTCCCTGACGTCCTGGGCCCGCCCCGTGTCGCCGGGACGGGCACTGCGTACGCCAGCCTGGGCGCGCGGGGAGACGTCCACCACTCGTGGACTCCAGTCGGGGCAGTGGCCGTCACCCCCCGGCACGCCCGGCCCGCCAGGGACCGGCGGGCTCACACCAGGGGCTTCACCGACATCAGCAGGTGCTGGTGGATCCCGTCCGCCCGGTCCGTGATCAGGGCGCGCTGGCCGGGGCCGAGCAGGTGGAGGCGTACGGAGTCGGTGTCGAAGGAGCCGAGCGCGTCGAGCAGATACCCGGGGTTGAACGCGACGGTCATCGTCTCCGCCCCCTCCAAGGCCGCCGCGAGCCGCTGCGAGGCGATGTCGTCCTCGTACCCGGCCTGGAGGTGCACGGCGTCGCCGGTGAAGGAGAGC
Organism: Streptomyces sp. NPDC001927; assembly: GCF_053594455.1. Taxonomy (NCBI): domain Bacteria; kingdom Bacillati; phylum Actinomycetota; class Actinomycetes; order Kitasatosporales; family Streptomycetaceae; genus Streptomyces; species Streptomyces sp. NPDC001927. The sequence goes on from NZ_JBSFEN010000013.1 coordinate 65,566, forward strand.
TGGACCGGGCTGTCGCCCTCCGCGACCACCGCGACCCGCTTCACGGCCTCGACCAGCGGCGCCCGCTCCGTCACGGCGACGGCGTGCTCGCCGAGCGAGAACAGCTTGTCGTGGCGGGGGAGTCGGCCGTCGAGCAGCCGGGTCGTCGTGCGCGTCCCCTCGCTCTCGAAGCCGATCGAGCCGCCGTCGAGGGCGAGCCGGACCGTCCCCGCGGCCGAGGCGAGCGAGCGGGCGATCTCGGTCAGCCGCCGCGCGGGCACGACGACATCGGCCCCGGTCTCGCCGTCGCCCTCCGGCTTCCACTCCAGCGTCCGCACCGCGTACCGGTACCGGTCGGTCGCGGCCAGCGTCATCGTCGTACCGTCCAGGGCAAGGCGGATCCCCGTGAGCACCGGCAGCGAGTCGTCCCGGCCGGCCGCCACGGCCACCTGCCCGACCGCCGCCGCGAAGGCCTCGGCCTCCACCACGCCCCGGAACGCGGGCAGTTCCGGCTGCGCCGGATAGTCGTCCAGCGGCAGCAGCGAGAGCCCGAAGCGGGCGTCCCCGCCCGTCACCGAGAGCCGCGCCCCCTCGATCGCGCCCTCCACCGGCCCCTTGGGCAGCACCTTGCAGATGTCGAGCAGCCGCCGCCCGAGCACCAGCGCCCGGCCCTCCCGCACGGTCTCCGCCTCGACGTCGATGCGCGCCGACGCCTCGTAGTCGAGCCCGGAGATCCGCAGCCGCCCCTCTCTCACCTCCAGAAGCAGCCCGCCCAGGACGGGCACGGGCGACCGCGCCGGAAGCACCCGCGCGGCCCAGGCCACGGCGTCGGTCAACTCACTGCTGTCGATACGGAATTCCATGCCCCCGACGCTAGCGGCCACCACTGACAACGCCCTCGCGCCGCCGCAACGCCGAGCGCCCGCCCTCCGTCGGAACGGAGAGGCGGGCGCGCTCGTGTGTACGGGCCGCGGAGGCCGCGAAGGATCAGGCGGCGGCCTTGATCGCGGAGATGTCGAAGTTCAGCTTCACCTTGTCGCTGACCATCACGCCACCGGTCTCCAGCGCCGCGTTCCAGGTCAGGCCCCAGTCGGAGCGGAGGATCTCGGCCGAGCCCTCGAAGCCGACGCGCTCGTTGCCGTAGGGGTCCGTGGCGGTGCCGTTGAACTCCAGGTCGATGGAGAGCGGCTTCGTGACGTCCTTGATCGTCAGGTCTCCGGTCAGGCGGTACTTGTCGCCGCCCAGCTGCGCCGCCTCCGTCGAGCGGAAGGTCATCAGCGGGAACTGCTCGGCGTCGAAGAAGTCGCCGCTGCGCAGGTGGCCGTCACGGTCGCCGATGCCGGTGTCGATCGAGGCGATCTTGACGTCGATCGAGGCGGAGGAGGCGCCCGGGTTCGAGCCGTCCAGGTTCAGCGTGCCCTCGTGCTCGGCGAAGGAGCCGCGCACGTTGGTGACCATCGCGTGACGGACGGTGAAGCCGATGCTGCTGTGCGCCGGGTCGATCGTGTACTGACCGGTCAGGCCGGCGAGCGCCGGGTCGACGGGGAGGGTGGCGACGGCGACGGCGGTGTCGTTGGTCTTGCGGCCGAAGATGCCCATGACGTGCTCCTTGGGGGACGGAGTTCCGGAGGGGTGCCGGAGGGGGTCCGGACCCGGTTTCCAGTTCGTTGAACCTTCAACGAGAACCACCGTAGCGCTATTCCGTTCAACTTTCAACATCTCTGGTGAGGATCCGCGAGATGTCCACCCGCTTGGACTAACCGCACGCGGTTCTTGGACTGCCGGGGCCCCTGGGCCGCGATCTCGTTGACGGTGCCCGCCGCACGGGCCCAACTAGTCCCCATGCCCCTCCCCAAGTCGCGAAGAATCCGTGCCGCCTGCGCGCTCGCCGCAGCGTCGTCCGCCGTGTTCGCCCTGTCCGGACCTGCCCTCGCGCAGGAGGAGAGCGCCGCGGACGCCACCGCCGAGAGCCTCATCCGCTCCGACCGGCTCTCCGTCGTCGTCGCCCAGGACTTCCCGCGCGTCCTCTCGTACACGGACCGCGCCACCGGCGCCCGCCTCCTCGGCAGTACGGCCCCGGTCACCCAGGTCGTCCTCAACGGCACCGCCCACGCCGTCCGCGTCACCGGCGCCCCCGTCCTGACCGGCACCTCCGCCGCGTACACCCTGGCCTTCCCGGACCTGCCGGGCGTCGAGATCGACGCGCGCCTGAGCGTCAGCGGCCGGGCCACCACCTTCAAGGTCACCGCCGTCCGCGACACCGAGGCCTTCCGCGTCGGCACGATCGACATACCCGGCCACGACCTGGTCTCCGTCGGCTCCTCCGACGCCGGCGCCGAGACCGCCTTCACCCGGCTCGATCCCGACTCCACCCGTACCGCCGACGTCTTCGCCGACATCACCGACGCCACCCCCGCCGAGGCCACCGCCACCGGCGCGAGCTACGCGATCGTCAACACCGGCTCCCTCGCCGCCGCCGTCGAGTCCAACTCCTCGTACGACAAGCCCTCCGGCCAGAGCGCCCGCGACGGCGCCCGCTTCTGGCACCAGGCCCGCAGGAACGGCACCGAGACCCGGGTCGGCGTCTGGTCGGGCCAGTGGACCTACCGGGGCGAGGGCGCCCCCGCCCCCGAGAGCGGCGCGAACCTCCCCTGGGCCAAGGTCGTCGTCACACCCGACGCCAACGCCGACGGGAGGACCGACTGGCAGGACGGCGCGCTCGCCTTCCCCGCCATCGGGATCAAGGCCCCGGGCGGCGACGCGACTCCGGACCGGGTGATCGCCCACATCCCGTTCAACTTCGCCTCCAACGCCACCCACCCCTTCCTGCGCACCCTCGACGACGTCAAGCGGATCTCGCTGGCCACCGACGGACTCGGCCAGTTCGCGCTGCTCAAGGGGTACGGCTCCGAGGGCCACGACTCCGCGCACCCCGACTACGGCGGCAACTACAACAAGCGCGCCGGCGGCCTCGCCGACCTCAACACCCTCCTGAAGGAGGGCAAGAAGTGGGGCGCGGGCTTCGGCGTCCACGTCAACGCCACCGAGTCGTACCCCGAGGCCAAGAACTTCAGCGAGACGCTCGTCGACAAGACCAGGCCGGGCTGGAACTGGCTGAACCAGAGCTACTACATCGACCAGCGCCGGGACATCAACAGCGGCGACCTCGCCCGCCGCTTCCAGCAGCTCCGCGACGAGACGGACCCGAACCTGTCGATGCTCTACATCGACGTCTACTACACGCACGGCTGGATCGCCGACAAGACGATGCAGGCCGTGCAGGGGCAGGGCTGGAACGTCGCCACCGAGTGGTCGGAGAAGTTCGAGCGGGCCTCGCTCTGGTCCCACTGGGCCAACGACCTGAACTACGGCGGCGCCACCAACAAGGGCCTCAACTCCCAGATCGTCCGCTTCATCCGCAACGGCGAGAAGGACGTCTGGAACAACCACCCGGTCCTCGGCCAGACCGCCCTGGAGGACTTCGAGGGCTGGACCGGCGAGACCGACTGGAACCACTTCTACGCCAACATCTGGCAGAAGAACCTGCCCGCCAAGTACCTCCAGCAGGAGAGGATCACCCGCTGGAACGGCAACGACCTCACCTTCACCGGCGGGGTGCGCGGCACCGTCGAGGACGGCCGCCGCACGTTCTACGAGAACGGCCGCAAGGTCCTCGACGGCGAGAACTACCTCCTGCCCTGGGACGGCGGGAAGAAGCTGTACCACTACAACAAGAGCGGCGGGCGGACGACCTGGGCCGTGCCCGCCGGCGCCCGCTCGTACACCGTCCACAAGCTCACCGACAACGGCCGCGTGAAGGCCGCGACCGTCCGGCCGGTCGACGGGACGATCACGCTCGACGCCGTCGCCGGTCAGCCCTACGTCCTCTACCCCGACCGCGCCCCTGAGCCCCGCGACCCGCGCTGGGGCCAGGGCACCCCGGTCGACGACCCCGGCTTCAACGACGAGCGGCTGCGGGCCTGGTCCAAGACCGGCACGGTCGCCCGTGACACCGACGACCAGGGCCGCAACAGCGCCGCGCTCACCGGGTCCGCCGCCGCCTCCGTCCAGCAGCGGATCACCGGCCTCACCCCCGGCACCCGCTACACCGCCTCCGCGCTGATCGAGGTCGAGCCCGGCAAGACCCGCCCGACCACGCTCTCCATCGGCGGGAGGTCCGTCACCGTGGAGCGCTCGGCCGTCGAGGACCGGGTCGCCGCCTCCGACTGGAACGGCACCCGCCTCCAGCGCGCCAAGGTCACCTTCACCGCGCCCGCCGGCGGCTCCACCACCCTCAAGGTCCAGGCCGCGAGCGGCTCCGACGCCGGCGTCCGGATCGACGACGTCCGGATCGTCGCGAACAACCCCGCCACCAAGCCCGGCGCCCTCGTGTACGAGGACTTCGAGGCCGTCGACCAGGGCTGGGGCCCCTTCCTCAAGGGCGACTCCGGCGGTACGACCGACCCCCGCACCCACATCGCCCAGCTCCACGCCCCGTACACCCAGTCCGGCTGGAACGGAAAGCTCGTCGACGACGTCGTCGGCGGCGCCGAGTCGCTGAAGTCGCACGACGAGAACAGCGGTCTGGTCTACCGCACCGCGCCCTGGACGGTCCCGATGAAGGACGGGCACAGCTACCGGATCGCGTACGACCACCAGTCCAGCCACGCGGGCGCCTACGAGTGGGTCACCGGCTACGACCGTGCGGACGGGACCTCGGTGGAGACCCGCCGTACGCCGCTCGGACAGCAGCGCACCACCGGGCACTTCTCCGAGACCGTGACCGCCGGCTGCGGCGACACCTGGACCGGGCTGCGCAAGCGCGCCGACGCCCCCGACGGCGCCGACTTCGTGCTCGACGGCTTCACCGTCACCGACCTCGGCCCCGCGCCCGAGAAGGCCGCCTGCGGCACGCTCGCGCTCGCCGCCCCGGAGACCCTGGAGCCGGGCCGTCCGAACCAGGTCACCGCCACCTTCACCAACGACGAGAGCGCCGCCGTCTCCGGAGCCTCGGCCGCCCTGGAGCTGCCCGCGGGCTGGACCGCCGAACCGGCCGCCCCGGTGGCCCTCGGCACGGTCGCCGCAGGCGCCAGGGCGACCGCGACCTGGCAGGTCACACCCCCGGCGGACGCCGCCCACCAGCCGTACGCCCTCGGCTCCACGCTCACGTACACCGTCGGGGGAGAGGCGCGGAAGCTGACCGCCGCCACCACGGTCCGCACGCTGCCCCCGGCGCCCACCGCCGACAGCTGGGCGAGCGACCTGGAGTGGACCTCCGCCACGAACGGCTGGGGGCCGGTCGAACGCGACGGCTCCAACGGCGAGACCGGCACCGGCGACGGCTCCCCGCTCAAGATCGGCGGCGTGACGTACGCGAAGGGCCTGGGCACCCACGCCCCGGCCAAGGTCCGCTACTACCTGGGCGGGAAGTGCACCTCCCTCACCGCCGAGGTGGGCGTGGACGACGTCCAGACCACGCGCGGCACGGTCAGGTTCAGCGTCCTCGCCGACGGTACGGAGAAGGTCGCGTCCCCGGTCCTGAAGGCGACGGACCCGGCCTGGTCGCTCACCGCCGACGTCACCGGAGCCGCCTACGTCGAGCTGGTGGCGGGCGACGGCGGCGACGGCAACGGCAACGACCACGCGGATTGGGGGAACGCGCGCTTCCACTGCGCCGGCTGACCGGAGTACGGGCGAAGGGCGCCCCACCGCACCTGTACGGGTACGGTGGGGCGCCCGACGTCCACAGCCGACGCCTATGTGGAGAACCCACAAAGGGAAGGGCCCTCCGGCTGTCGACTCGGTCCGTATCGATCCCGGTTCTGTCTTACTCCACCAGGATTCGGCTCAGGAGACTGTACGGAGTCGACGGCGGGATTTCCTTGGTCGACTTCGTAGGGTCAGTACATGACCGTTGTGGACCAGATCCCGAGCGAGCCGACCGACGCCCGAGGCCGTGTGGCCGAGCTGCACGCCCTGCGCGAGGAGGCCCGGCGCGGGCCGAGCGAGCGGGCGACCGAGGCGCAGCACGCCAAGGGCAAGCTCACCGCTCGCGAGCGCATCGAGCTGCTGCTCGACGCCGGTTCCTTCAACGAGGTCGAGCAGCTGCGCCGGCACCGCGCGCAGGGCTTCGGCCTGGAGGCCAAGAAGCCGTACACCGACGGTGTCATCACCGGCTGGGGCACGGTCGAGGGCCGTACGGTCTTCGTCTACGCGCACGACTTCCGGATCTTCGGCGGCGCCCTCGGCGAGGCCCACGCCACCAAGATCCACAAGATCATGGACATGGCCATCGCGTCCGGTGCGCCGCTGGTCTCCCTCAACGACGGCGCCGGCGCCCGTATCCAGGAGGGCGTCTCCGCCCTCGCCGGTTACGGCGGCATCTTCCAGCGCAACACCCGCGCCTCGGGCGTCATCCCGCAGATCTCGGTGATGCTCGGCCCGTGCGCCGGCGGCGCCGCGTACAGCCCGGCCCTCACGGACTTCGTCTTCATGGTCCGTGAGACCTCGCAGATGTTCATCACCGGACCGGACGTCGTCAAGGCGGTCACCGGCGAGGAGATCACCCAGAACGGCCTCGGCGGCGCGGACGTGCACGCCGAGACCAGCGGCGTCGCGCACTTCGCGTACGACGACGAGGAGACCTGCATCGCCGAGGTGCGCTACCTCCTGTCGATGCTGCCGCAGAACAACCGCGAGAACCCGCCGACCGTGGCCTCCGAGGACCCGGCGGACCGCCGCTCGGACGTCCTGCTCGACCTGGTCCCGGCCGACGGCAACCGCCCGTACGACATGCACAAGGTGATCGAGGAGCTCGTCGACGAAGGCGACTACCTCGAGATCCACGAGCGCTGGGCCCGCAACATCATCTGCGCCCTGGCCCGTCTCGACGGCCAGGTCGTCGGCATCGTCGCCAACCAGCCGCAGTCCCTCGCGGGTGTCCTGGACATCGAGGCCTCGGAGAAGGCCGCCCGTTTCGTCCAGATGTGCGATGCTTTCAATATCCCGATCGTCACTCTTTTGGACGTGCCCGGCTTCCTGCCCGGCGTCGACCAGGAGCACGGTGGAATCATCCGCCACGGCGCGAAGCTGCTGTACGCGTACTGCAACGCGACCGTGCCCCGGATCAGCCTGATCCTGCGCAAGGCGTACGGCGGTGCCTACATCGTCATGGACTCCCAGTCCATCGGCGCCGACCTGACGTACGCCTGGCCGACCAACGAGATTGCGGTGATGGGCGCCGAAGGTGCCGCCAACGTCATCTTCCGCAAGCAGATCGCCGAGGCCGAGGACTCCGACGCCATGCGGACGCGCATGGTCAAGGAGTACAAGGCCGAGCTGATGCACCCCTACTACGCGGCGGAGCGCGGACTGGTCGACGACGTGATCGACCCCGTAGAGACGCGGGAGGTCCTCATCAGGTCCCTCGCCATGCTCCGCACCAAGCACGCCGACCTGCCGTCCCGCAAGCACGGCAACCCGCCTCAGTAAGAGGAGCCCACCCAAGTGACCACGCCTGCCACAGCCAACCTTCTCCGTGTCGAGAAGGGCCACGCCGACCCCGAGGAGCTGGCCGCGATCACCGCCGTCCTCCTCGCCCGCGCCGCCGCCCAGCCCGCGGACGACTCCACGCCGTCCGGCCGCTCCACGGCCGGCTGGCGCCGCCTGGAGCGCGAGAACGGCTTCCGCGCCCCGCACAGCTGGCGCTGACCCGCAGCACGACGAAGGCCCCGTCTCCCCCCGGAGACGGGGCCTTCGCCGTACCGCCGACCGGTTTCCGTCGTACGGCCGACCGGTTCCGTCGTACCGCCGCCCCGTTCCGGGTACGACGAAGGGCCCGCGGCACCGAGACGGTGCGGCGGGCCCTTTCGTACGGGCTGACCGGCGGAGGCCTACCGCAGGCGGGCCATCAGCGCGTGCTCCACGAGCGTGATCAGCGCGCTCTTGGCGTCCGCGCGGTGGCGGGCGTCGGTGGTGATGATCGGCGTGTCCGGGCCGATCTGGAGGGCCTCGCGGACCTCCTCCGGGTTGTACGGCTGGTGGCCGTCGAACCCGTTGAGCGCGATGACGAACGGCAGGCCGCTGTTCTCGAAGTAGTCGACCGCGGGGAAGCAGTCGGCGAGACGGCGCGTGTCGACCAGGACGACGGCGCCGATGGCACCGCGCACGAGGTCGTCCCACATGAACCAGAAGCGGTCCTGACCCGGCGTACCGAAGAGGTACAGGATCAGGTCCTGGTCCAGGGTGATACGGCCGAAGTCCATCGCGACAGTCGTCGTCGTCTTGTCGCCGGTGTGCGTGAGGTCGTCGATGCCCGCGGACGCAGACGTCATGACGGCCTCGGTACGCAGCGGGTTGATCTCCGAGACGGCGCCGACGAACGTGGTCTTGCCCACGCCGAAGCCACCCGCCACCACGATCTTCGCGCTGGTGGTTGAACGGGCCGCGCCGCCGCTAGAGCTTGCGAAGTCCACTGAGCACCCTTTCGAGCAGTGTCACGTCTGGCTGACCGCCGGCGGCCTCGTCGCCGCCGGGCTGGTGGATGGCGACAAGTCCGGCCTCCGCCAGGTCGGCGACGAGAATCCGGGCTACGCCGAGGGGAATGGAGAGAAGTGCCGAGATCTCGGCGACCGACTTGATCTCGAAGCACAGCCGGCAGATCCGCTGGTGCTCGGGCAACTGCCCCTGCAGCCGGGCCGGATCGGCCGTCGTACTGACCAGCGCCTCGATGGCGAGCTGGTATCGCGGCCGGGTCCGGCCGCCGGTCATGGCGTAAGGGCGCACGAGCGGGTTGTGGTTCCCGCTCCCGCTCTGGCCACCGCGCGCGCCGCCCGGGTTCCGCTGGGCAGCGGGCCCACCCGTCGGCTGCTGCTGCGCCTGCGGGTGCTGGTAGGGCTGCTGGACGCCCTGTCTGCTGGGGGCAGAGGGGAAGTTGAACCGGTTCTGCGCCGTGCCGTCTGCCTGCGCGTGCGCGTCAAAACCGTTGTACGGGTGTCCGCCCGGGGGTGTCCCCACGTCTCCTCCTCCGACTGCCTCGCGGTCCATGTCCCTGTGGAGCCGCGCCACCGCACCTTACGGTGCGGTGGCGTGAAACGCACTGTCTGTCTGTTAGTTGAGAAGACTTCCCTGAAGTTCCGCCCGGAGGTCAGGAGTCAGGACACTGCCCGCACGGTCGACCAGCAGAGCCATCTCGTAGCCCACGAGACCGATGTCGGCCTCCGGGTGCGCGAGCACGGCCAGCGAGGAGCCGTCCGAGATCGACATGATGAAGAGGAAGCCGCGCTCCATCTCCACGACGGTCTGGTTGACCGCGCCGCCCTCGAAGATGCGGGACGCGCCCGCGGTCAGCGAGGTCAGCCCGGAGGCGACGGCCGCCAGCTGGTCGGCACGGTCCCGGGGGAACCCCTCGGACATCGCCAGCAGGAGTCCGTCGGCGGAGACCACCACCGTGTGGGACACCCCGGGGGTGTTGTCCACGAAGTTGGTGATCAACCAGTTCAGATTCTGCGCCGCCTGGCTCATGCTCACACTAACGCTCCTGGTTGTAGGTACTGCCCGGGCCGAGGCCCGATCCGTTCGTGTCCGTTCCCGCGCTGCGTCCCTGCTGGACACCGCGGCGCAGGTTGCTCAACCTGCCCCGGACGTCCTCGGGGGATCGGGAGACCTGAGGGCCGCCCTGCGGGGTCTGCTCCGCCGTGCCCTCGACCAGGTTGGCCTTGGGAACCCGCTTCGGAAGTCCGGAGGAGGTGACCCCGCCGGCCTTCGGGTCGCGGAGCTTCTCGGCCCGCTGCCAGCGCTCGTCGTTCGTCGAGCGCCATTCGTCGGAACCGTCGGCTTCGTTCTGCCGGGCCTGCGCCGTCTCCTGGACCGGAGGCTGCACCGGCTGCTGGGCCGTCTGCCGCGTGGGCTGCGGGCCCTGCCCGGCGGTGCTGCCGCGGCGCGGCAGACCGGCGTCGGTCAGCGCGTGGCCGGCGTCCGGGGTGGGGTTCGGAGTCGAACCCGGACGGTCGAAGCCTACGCGTTCGGCGGCCGGTTCGGGAGCGCTGGGAACAGATTCCGCTTCCGCTCCGTAGCTCTGCTCGTAGCCGCCCTGATACGCGCCCTGACCGGGCCACTCGGCCTGCTGGCCCTGGGGCTCGTAGCCGTGCTGGTACGCCCCCTGGTCGGCCTCACGATCCGGGTAACCGGATTCCGCATAGCCGTTCTCGGGGTAGCCGCCGGCGGGCTGGCCGTAGCCGTCGTAGCCCTGCTGGGAGTAGTCGTAACCGTCGTGCTGCTGGGCCTGCTGGGGCTGGCCGTAGTCGCCCGCGTACTCCTGGGCGTACTCCTGACCCTGCTGCCCGTACTCCTGCTGCTGCCCGTAGTCCTGCTGGCCGTACTCCTGCTCCTGGGGCGCGTAGCCCTGGTGCGCGGGGTCGACCTCGTCGCGGAACAGCGGACGCTCACCGCCGTGCGCCTGCGACTCCAGGGCCGCGCGGCGCTCCTCGCGCTGCAGCGAACGGTTCACCGGGTCGAGCTGGCGGTCGTCCGCCGGCTGCTCGTAGCGGGAGTCGTCGAAGCCGAGCTCCGCGGCGGTCCGCATCTGCGGCTGCACCGGCTCGAAGGCGTGCTGCTGCTGGTGCGGGATGATCTGCGAGACGGTGAAGTCGTTCTCGGGCAGCTGCTCGCCACCACCACCGTGGGTGATCGCGTCCGGCAGCATGACGAGCGAGGTCGTACCGGCCTGCTCGCCCGAGGGGCGCAGCTGGACGCGGATGCCATGCCGGTCGGCCAGACGGCCGACCACGAACAGGCCCATGCGCTGCGAGACGGCGGCGTCCACGGTCGGCGGGTTGGCCAGCTTGTGGTTGATGTCCGCGAAGTCCTCGGCGGTGAGGCCGATGCCCTTGTCGTGGATCTCGACCATCACGCGGCCGTCGGGCAGTCGGGTCGCGGTGACGCGGACCTTGGTCTGCGGGGAGGAGAACGTGGTGGCGTTCTCCAGGAGCTCGGCGAGCAGGTGCACGAGGTCGGTCACGGCCTGGCCGTGGATCTCGGCCTCCGGGACACCGGCCAGCTCGATGCGCTCGTACTGCTCCACCTCGGAGGAGGCGGCGCGCATGACGTCGACCAGGGGGACCGGCTGGTCCCAGCGGCGGCCCGGCTCCTCGCCGGCGAGGACCAGGAGGTTCTCGCCGTTGCGGCGCATACGGGTGGCCAGGTGGTCCAGCTTGAAGAGGTTCTCCAGCTGGTCCGGGTCGGCCTCGTTGTTCTCCAGGTCGGTGATGAGGGTCAGCTGGCCCTCGATCAGCGACTGGTTGCGGCGCGAGAGGTTGGTGAAGATCGCGTTGACGTTGCCCCGGAGCATGGCCTGCTCGGCGGCGAGCCGGACGGCCTCGCGGTGGACCTGGTCGAAGGCGCGGGCGACTTCGCCGATCTCGTCCTGGGTGTCGATCGGGATCGGCTGGACACGGGTGTCCACCCGGCCCGGCTCGGTCCGGGAGAGCTGGTCGACGAGCATCGGCAGGCGCTGCTCGGCGACGGCGAAGGCGGCGGTGCGCAGCTCGCGCATCGAGCGGCTCATCTGCCGGGCCATCATCCCGGCGAGGATGAAGGCGGCGAGGAGCGCGACGACGGTGATGCCACCGGTGACGTAGGCGTCGGTCTGGGCGTCCGAGGAGATGTCGGCGGCCTCGGCCACGGCCTTGTCGACGAGCTCCTTCTCGATCTCGGTGTAGCCGTCGAACTTGCCGGTCGCCACGGCCAGCCAGGTCTCGGGCGTGATGCCCTTCTTCTGAAGGTCCGCGATCGCGTCGGCGTCCTTGGCGGAGCCGATCTCCTTGGCCATTCCGGTGAAGACGGAGCCGTCGGGGCCCTTGGGCAGGGTGATGCCTGCCGCCTGCATCTTCTTCTCACCCTCGGCGGCCTTGCCGGCCATGACCTGCTTCAGCCGGTCGACGTCCGCCTGGGTACCGCCGGAGTTGTACTCGCCGAGGGCGATCTGCTCCAGGTAGTTGTACGAGTTCAGCGCCACCGACTGCTGGGCGAAGACCGCGTCGGTCTTGCTGGGCCGGACCAGGAGCTGGGTGCCGATCGAGCGCTGGAGCGACGCGGCGCCCTTGGCGAGCTGGATGGCGTAGAGCGTACGGCCGTAGGCGGTCACGTTGGTCGTGCCGAGACCGAGCTCGTTGGAGAACTCCATCAGGTAGTGCTGGACGCCGGTGTAGCCGAGCTGGGTGTTCACCGGGTCGAGGGCCGTGGTGTACGCGACCTTCCGGAGCTGCTCGAGCTTGGGCTCCTCGTCCTGGAACAGCCGCAGGCGGCGCTCGAGGCCCTCGCCCTCCGGCATGTTCTTGATGGCCTCGTCGAACTTGACCTTGGCGGCGTCGGTGGCGGCGTACGCCTTCGTCACCTCGTCGCTCTTGCGGTCCTCGGCGGACTTGGCCGTCAGCAGGGGAGCGGCGGTCAGGTCACGCTCGTCGAGCAGCGCCTGGCTGTACTCCGAGGCGGCGCGCACGATCAGCGCCGTCTTCTCGGCGTTCTGCGCCTCCTGCCAGGTGTTGATCGCCCCGTTCACCTGGAAGCCGCCCATGACCAGGCCGACGAGCACGGGTATGAGGAGGATCGCGTTCAGCTTGGTCGGTACCCGCCAGTTGCGCGGGGACAGCTTGCTGGAGCTCCCCTTGCCGCTGGGGGCCGGGGGCGTCACGGGCACCTCGGCGGGCGCCGTCACCATGCGTGCCGGCGGCGTGAAGTTGCCCCGCGCCTGCTGCTCCGCGGAGCTTTCCTTGCTTCGCCTCACTCGACCAACAACCTCTCGGCGTCGGCACCTACGTTGTGCCGGTGTTTCGTTCAGGGCCGTACTACTCGGGAGTTCATGAATTGCAGCACGTGAAAGGGCTCCCTTCCAAACAGCCCTGAGCTTCGGTTTTCAACGGCCAACCGCCCAGATAAAACGGGCATAAAGAACGAGCCCCGCCAAAAGGCGGGGCTCAGGTGAGCGCTGTGGTACCGATCGGATGCGTCGGGTGGCCGAGGCGCCGCAATTCTCATTCGAAACGTTATGAAGGGGGAGGCGGACCGTGGCAAAGGACACAGGCCGCCTCCCGAAAGGCGTACGACAACTTCCGTACGCGTTCTCCTACTTGAGTCGTGCCATCAACGCGTGCTCCACGAGCGTGATCAGCGCGCTCTTGGCGTCCGCGCGGTGGCGGGCGTCGGTGGTGATGATCGGGGCGTCCGGACCGATCTGGAGCGCCTCGCGAACCTCCTCCGGGTTGTACGGCTGGTGGCCGTCGAACCCGTTGAGCGCGATGACGAACGGCAGGCCGCTGTTCTCGAAGTAGTCGACGGCCGGGAAGCAGTCGGCGAGACGGCGTGTGTCGACCAGGACCACGGCGCCGATGGCACCCCGGACCAGGTCGTCCCACATGAACCAGAAGCGGTCCTGACCCGGCGTACCGAAGAGGTACAGGATCAGGTCCTGGTCCAGCGTGATACGGCCGAAGTCCATCGCCACCGTGGTGGTGGTCTTGTCCCCGGTGTGCGTGAGGTCGTCGATCCCGGCCGAGGCCGAGGTCATCACGGCCTCGGTACGCAGCGGGTTGATCTCGGACACGGCGCCGACGAACGTGGTCTTGCCCACGCCGAAGCCACCCGCCACCACGATCTTCGCGCTGGTGGTCGACCGGGCGGCACCGCCGCTAGAGCTTGCGAAGTCCACTGAGCACCCTTTCGAGCAGTGTCACGTCCGGCGTGCCGCCGGCCTCTCCGTTGCCCGGCTGGTGGATGGCCACCATGCCCGCCTCCGCCAGGTCGGCGACGAGGATCCGGGCCACACCGAGCGGCATCGACAGGAGCGCCGACACCTCCGCCACCGACTTGACCTCTCGGCACAGGTGGCAGATCCGCTGGTGCTCGGGAAGCAGAGTGGCGAGATGCGCCGGGTCGGCCGTGGTGCTGACCAGGGCCTCTATGGCGAGTTGGTACCTCGGCCGGGTCCGGCCGCCGGTCATGGCGTAGGGCCGGACCAGCGGCTGGTCGCCCTCATGTCCGTACGACTCGTCGAGGGAGGCGCCGTACGGATCGTGAGAGGCGGGGGGCGGGGTCATGAATCCTCCGGGCGTGACGGCACGAGGTCATGCCGTGCGATGGGGCCGGTGGGGGGCCGGGTGGGGCGGCCGGACGGTTTCTGGTGCCCAGGGCGGTACGGAGGGGCGTACCGCCCTGTCACTACGTGCAACGGTACGGGGCTAGTGCAGCAGGCTGCCCTGGAGCTCCGCACGGAGATCCGGGGTGAGGACACTGCCGGCCCGGTCGACCAGCAGCGTCATCTCGTAGCCCACCAGGCCGATGTCGCACTCCGGGTGCGCGAGCACGGCCAGCGAGGAACCGTCGGAGACCGACATCAGGAAGAGGAAGCCGCGCTCCATCTCCACGACGGTCTGGGCGACGGGTCCGCCCTCGAAGATCCGGGACGCTCCCGCGGTCAGCGAGGTCAGTCCGGACGCGACAGCCGCCAGCTGGTCGGCGCGGTCGCGGGGGAAGCCTTCGGACATGGCAAGGAGCAGACCGTCGGCGGAGACCACCACCGTGTGGGACACCCCGGGGGTGTTGTCCACGAAGTTGGTGATCAACCAGTTCAGATTCTGCGCCGCCTGGCTCATCGCGCTCAACTAGTGCTCCTGCTGGTGGGTGGGGCCGGTGTGGAAGGTGCCGGTGGTGGAGTTACCCGCCTGGCGGCCCTGCTGGATGCCGCGGCGCAGGTTGGTGAGCCGGCCACGGACGTCATCGGGTGCACGCGAGACCTGGGGGCCGGCCGTGTGGGCCTGCTCCTGGGCGGTCCCGGGTACGAGGTTGGCGCGGGGTACGCGCTTGGGCAGCCCGGAGGTGGTGATCCCTCCGGCCGCCGGCTTACGGACCCGCTCGGCCTGGCGCACCAACTCGTCGTTGGGCGAGGTCCGCCAGGAGGCGGGCCCGGCCGGCTGCTGGCCGCCACCGGTACCGGTGCCGCCGCCCTGCTGCTGCGGGGCGGGGCGACGCGGGGCCGGGGGAGCGGGCTGCTGGGACTGCTGCGGCTGCTGCGGCGCGGCCTGCGGCGCCTGCTGGCCGTGGCCGCCCTGGCTCTGGTTGAACCAGTTGGTCTCCAGCGTGTCGTACAGCGGGGTCCGCGCGTCGGCCGAATTACCGGCCGGCGGCAGCGCCTCGGGCTGACGGGGCTGCTGGAGCTGGGGCTGCTGGGGCTGCTGGGGCAGGTTCCCGGCCGGGCGCGGCGCGCCGTAGTCGTTGCCGCCGCGCTGACGCGGAGCCGGCGGCTGCTGCTGCTGGTACGGCTGCTGGGGCTGCTGCTGCTGACCGAAGTCCGGGCGCGCGAACTGGGCGGTGGACGCCGGGTCCTGCGGTCCGGGCTGGTACGCCTGCGGGGCCTGCTGCGGCTGCTGCTGACCGAAGTCCGGACGCGGGAACTGGCCCGTGGAGCCCGGGCCCTGAGGCGCCGTCGGACGGGCGAACTGGCCCGTGGTCTCCGGCTCCTCGTGGCCGCGCGGGGCGTCCAGCGGCGTCATGTCCTGCTGCGGGCGGCGGACCGGCTGCGCCTGCTCGTTGCCCCAGCTCGTGGACTGCGGGCGCTGCTGCTGCGGGTTGCTCCCGGGCAGCTCGGCGCGCGGGAAACCACCCTGAGCGGGACGGCCGCCCTGCGGGGCCTGGTTGCCCGGGCCCTGCTGGCCCTGGCTCTGCCGACCCTGGCTGTTCTGACCCTGGCTGTTCTGGCCCTGGTTGCCCTGGCCGCCCCAGACGTCCGTACGGGACGGGATGGCGCTCTGCGCGCCGCCGAAGCCGCCGGCACCGAGGCCCGGCCGCTGCTGCTGCGGATCCGGGGAGATCTGCGGCATCTGCGCGGTCTGGGAGTTCTGCGCGTTCTGAGGCTGGGGCTGCTGCTGCGGGGCTTGGCCCGGCGCCCGGTCCTGCGGACCGTTCTGGCGCGGTGCGCCGTCCCGGCCGGGCAGCGCCGCGCGCGGACCGCTGCCCGCGCCGACCTGACCGCGGGCGGCACCGGCTCCGGCGGCGAGCCGGCCTGCGGCCGACCCCGTCGGAGCGCCGCCGAGGCCCGGACGGGCACCGGTTCCGGGGCCGCCGGCCGAACCGGGACCACCGGTCAGGCGGCCACCGGGAGCGGACGGAGCCTGGCCCATCGCGCCCTGGCCACCGGCGCCCGGCTTGGGCGCGGGCTTCTTGCCGCCGTGGGCGACGTCGACCGGGAGCATGACGAGCGCGGTGGTGCCGCCGGAGTCCGAGGGGCGCAGCTGGATGCGGATGCCGTGTCGCAGGGACAGGCGGCCGACCACGAACAGACCCATGCGGCGGGAGACGGAGACGTCCACGGTGGGCGGCGAGGCGAGCCGCTCGTTGATCGCGGCGAGGTCCTCGGGGGAGAGGCCGATGCCGGTGTCGTGGATCTCGACGAGCACGCGGCCGTCGGGCAGCGCGTGACCGGTGACCCGGACCTTGGTCTGCGGCGAGGAGAACGACGTGGCGTTCTCGAGCAGCTCGGCCAGGAGGTGCACGAGGTCGTTGACGACGCGTCCGGCGACCTCGGTCGCGGGCACGGCGGCCAGTTCGATGCGCTCGTACTGCTCCACCTCGGAGGCGGCGGCACGGAGCACGTCGACCAGCGGGACCGGCCGGGTCCACCGGCGGCCCGGCTCCTCACCCGCGAGGACGAGGAGGTTCTCGCCGTTACGGCGCATGCGGGTCGCGAGGTGGTCGAGCTTGAAGAGCGAGGAGAGCTGGTCCGGGTCGGCCTCGCGGGACTCCAACTCGGAGATGAGCGAGAGCTGACGCTGGATGAGGCCCTGGGAGCGGCGCGAGAGGTTGGTGAACATCGCGTTGACGTTGCCCCGGAGAAGGGCCTGCTCGGCGGCGAGGCGGACGGCCTCGCGGTGCACGTCGTCGAAGGCCGCGGCCACCTGGCCGATCTCGTCCCGGGAGTGCACACCGACGGACTCGACGGAGGTGTCGACGTCCTGCGGGTCCGACTCGGAGAGCTGCTTGACGAGCTCGGGCAGTCGGTCCTGGGCGACCTTGGTCGCGGTGTCCTGGAGCCGGCGCAGCGAGCGGATCATGGACCGGGCCACGACGAAGGCGCCGACGAGGGACACGCCGAGGACGAGCAGGATCAGCGCACCGTTGATGATCGCTTCGCGCTGCGACTCGGCGCGCAGCTCACGGGCCTTGGTCTCCATCTTGTCGAGGAGGTCGGCCTCGATGACGGTCATGGCCTGGATCTTGGTGCCGTACTCGTCGGTGAAGTTCAGGTGACCGCGGGGGATGCGGTCGGCCATGCCGGAGTCGATGGACAGCACGCGGTCCGCGTACTTGTCGGCGGCGTCGATCGACGGGTTGCCGGTGGTCAGCGTGCTGGTCAGGGAGTCGGCGTCGCCGCCCGCCGACTCGAAGATCGTCTGGAACTGCTTGAGCTGGACCTTCTCGCCCTGCTGGGCCGCGTAGCCGTAGAGACGGTCGCCCGGCTCCAGCTTGCCGGCTCGGCTGTCGTTCGACGGGAGCGCGGCGGCGATGATCGCCTGCTGGACGGAGGCGTACTCCTTGGCGGACGAGAAGGCCGCGAGGGCCCGGGTCCGCTTGATCATCTCGGGGTTGCTGGTCGCCTGCGCCATGTCCTGGGAGAGGCTGAGCAGCGAGCGGATGAGCCGGCTGTACGCCTCGACCGTCACCGACTTGGCGACGCCGCTCTTGTACGCCTCCTGCCGGATGCCGCCGATCTGGACGACCTGGGAGGCGATCTGGCTGACGTTCTGGCGGATGCTCTGCAGCGCCTCGTCGCCCTCGGTGGCCGGGATCTCCGCGGTGGCGTCCATGAACGCCTTCTGGGCCCGGTCGGTGTTCTTGCGCTTGCTGGAGACCTGGTAGTCGTTGGCCGACTTGCCGTTGGACAGCGGTCCCGCGGAGAGGTCACGCTCGTTCTGGAGGGCCTTGGCGAGGTCGGTCGCCTCTTCGGTCAGCTTGGTGAGCAGCTGCATGTGGTCGAGCTGCTCCATGTCCTGGAGCGACTCGCTGATGCGGATGCCGCCGAGGCTGGTCGCCGCGACCACGGGGAGGGTCAGCAGCGCGACCAGGCGCGTGGAGATGCGCCAGTTGCGAAGGGCTATTCGAGGCCCGACCTCGTTCTCGGCCCGGGGCTTCTTCTTGGCGGCCGGGGCGGTGGACTCGGAGGAGGCGTTCGCGGTGCCGTTGCGCGTGGCTCCGTCACCGCCTTCGCCGGCCGGACCCTGGTTCGGGTTCTGGGCGCGGTCGGTCCCGGCGCGAGGCTCCTGCTCGGCAGCAGCGCTGTCCCTCTTGAATCGTCCCTGCACTAGCGTCGCAACCTCTGGACCAGGCGTCCTTCCGCGTGAACGGAGTGGACGGTGTCGGCGTCTCGGGGCGCGAATGCGCCCCCGTGGTGGTCGTCGATGACCGGCGCAGTTCCCCCTTCCCCGCCGCTCACCCGGCGCTGCGTTGCGCCCCCTGCGCGCCGGCTCCAAACCGCGGCGGTGCGTGGAATTCCAGCACAGTGCTCGATCTCCAACAAGGGCCACGTGTCCGGGCACGGGTCGCATGACAATTCGTGCACAGCATGTCACCCCATGTAGAAGATGATCATGGAGGAATCGGACTTATTACCTCCAAAGAGTCATGCAGTGCTGGTGTCCCAGTCGCCATGATCAGGAGCGGAATGCAGCATTCAGTGGTGCATTGTCCGATTCCGTGACCTCGGATGACGGTCCGTAATGCCGGGATTGTCACCGCATTGGTGAGCAAACTCACACCCGGATCGTTGTCTCCCCCATGCATTCGAAGGGAAGGAGACGTTTAGCCTGACGCTTTACAAACCATCCGCTCTGTAAAGGCGCCCGATGAAGACGACGATGCTGCTCCGCTCCACGGCCAACCCCCGCCGCACCACCCTCGCCCACCTCGAGGACGCCGAGCAGCTCGGCCGCGGCGCGCAGCCGGAGCACGCGCTCGATCTCCCGACGCAGACGGCCAACCCGCGCCGCACGGTCCTGATGACCGCTCCCGCGGTCGCCGAGCCCGCGCAGTAGTTCAGCCCGCACAGTAATACGGCGGCCGCCGCCCCTTGCCGCGTTAGCCTGGAGCGTCAGACTCCAGCCAGTACCAAGTGAGGGGCGACAGCACTCGTGCGCATCGCCAGATTCTCCATCGACGGCAATGTCGCCTTCGGCGCCGTCGAGGGCGAGGGCACCGTCGAATCCGGCGGCCTCGTCCTCGACATCATCAAGGGCATCCCGTACACCGACTTCGAGCTGAGCGGCACCAAGGTCCCGGTCAGCAAGGTACGGCTCCTGCCGCCCGTGCTTCCCAACAAGGTCGTGGCCATCGGCCGCAACTACGCGGAGCACGCCGCCGAACTCGGCAACGAGGTCCCCGACGTCCCGGTCGCCTTCTTCAAGCCGACCACGTCCGTGATCGGCCCCGGCGACGCCATCGAGTACCCCTCCTTCTCGAACGAGCTGCACCACGAGGCCGAGCTGGCCGTCGTCATCGGCCGCATGTGCCGTGAGGTGCCGCGCGAGCGGGTCAAGGACGTCATCTTCGGCTACACCTGCGCCAACGACGTCACCGCGCGCGACGCGCAGCAGCGCGAGAAGCAGTGGGCCCGGGCCAAGGGCTTCGACACGAGCTGCCCGTTGGGCCCCTGGGTGGAGACGGAGCTCGACCCGAGCGACCTCACCATCCAGGCCACGGTCAACGGCGAACAGCGCCAGCTCGGTCGTACGAGCGACATGGTCCGCTCCATCGAGGACCTGGTCGTCCACATCTCGGAGGCCATGACGCTGCTCCCGGGCGACGTCATCCTCACCGGCACCCCGGCCGGGGTCGGCCCCCTCAACGTCGGCGACGAGGTCGCCGTCACCATCGAAGGCATCGGCACTCTCACCAACAAGGTGATCAAGCGTGGCTAACGCGATCCGCGTCCGTTTCTGTCCGTCCCCGACCGGCAACCCCCACGTGGGCCTGGTCCGCACCGCCCTGTTCAACTGGGCCTTCGCCCGGCACAACCAGGGCACCATGGTCTTCCGTATCGAGGACACCGACGCGGCCCGCGACTCCGAGGAGTCGTACCAGCAGCTGCTCGACTCGATGCGCTGGCTCGGTCTCGACTGGGACGAGGGCCCGGAGATCGGCGGCCCGCACGAGCCGTACCGCCAGTCGCAGCGGATGGACATCTACAAGGACGTCGCCGAGCGGCTGCTCGCCGGCGGGTACGCGTACCACTGCTTCTGCACCGCTGTGGAGCTGGAGGTCCGCCGTGACGCGGCCCGCCTGGCCGGCAAGCCCTCCGGTTACGACGGCACCTGCCGCAACCTGAGCGCCGAGCGCATCGAGCGCTACCGCGCCGAGGGCCGCGAGTCGATCGTCCGCTTCCGGATGCCCGACGAGCCGATCACCTTCACCGACCTGGTCCGCGGCGAGCTCACCTTCACCCCGGACAACGTCCCGGACTACGGCATCGTGCGCGCCAACGGCGCCCCGCTGTACACCCTGGTCAACCCGGTCGACGACGCCCTGATGGAGATCACCCACGTCCTGCGCGGCGAGGACCTGCTCTCCTCCACCCCGCGCCAGATCGCGCTCTACAAGGCGCTGATCGAGCTGGGCGTCGCCAAGGAGATCCCCTCCTTCGGCCACCTGCCGTACGTGATGGGCGAGGGCAACAAGAAGCTCTCCAAGCGCGACCCGCAGGCCTCCCTCAACCTCTACCGGGAGCGCGGCTTCCTGCGCGAGGGCCTCCTGAACTACCTCTCCCTCCTGGGCTGGTCGTTCTCGGCGGACCAGGACATCTTCACCATCGAGCAGATGGTCGAGAAGTTCGACATCGCCGACGTCAACGCGAACCCGGCGCGCTTCGACCTGAAGAAGGCCGAGTCGATCAACGCCGACCACATCCGCATGCTGGACGTGAAGGCCTTCGCCACGGCCTGCGAGCCCTGGCTCCAGGCCCCGCACGCCAACTGGGCGCCGGAGGACTTCGACGCGGCGGCCTGGGAGCGGATCGCCCCGCACGCCCAGACCCGCCTCACGGTCCTCTCGGACATCACGGCCAACGTGGACTTCCTCTTCCTCCCCGAGCCGGTCTTCGACCAGCCCTCGTGGGACAAGGCCATGAAGGGCGAGCCCGCGGCCCTCCTGACCACCGCCCGCGCCAAGCTGGAGTCGGCCGACTGGAACGACCCCGAGTCGCTCAAGAACGCCGTCCTGGCCGCCGGTGAGGAGCACGGCCTGAAGCTCGGCAAGGCCCAGGCCCCGGTCCGCGTGGCCGTCACCGGCCGCACGATCGGCCTGCCCCTCTTCGAGTCCATGGAGATCCTGGGCAAGGAGAAGAGCCTGGCCCGCATCGACGCGACGCTGGCGAAGCTGGCCGCGTAGCGGTTCGTACGAGCGAAGGGGCGGCGACCATCGAGGTCGCCGCCCCTCCGTCGTCCCCGCCGCAACCGCCGGGCCTACGCTCGTCCGCATGACGATCGACTGGACGGAGATCTCCAAGCGCCTGATCCGGGCCGAGCGAGCCAGGGCGAAGTGCTGCCCGAGGTGGCAGCGGTTCGGGTCCCCGGACGCCCCGCCCCCGTTGTCCGAGGCGGAGGTCGCCGAGGCGGAGCGGCAGCTGGGGATCACGTTCCCGGAGGAGTACCGGCACCACCTGCTCCTGCACAGCGCCGGCGGTCAGCCGAACCGTCTCCACCGCACGGCGTCCGGCTGGGGCTGGGAGGGGGACACCCGCACCGACCTCCACCTGCTCACCACCCCCTTTCCCCACCCCGACTCCTACGTGGAGCGCGAGGACGAGCTGGACCGTCGCGAGCCGCGGGAGGAGGACTTCCCCGACGTCGCGAGCCACCAGGCGGCCTGGAAGGCCTGGGACGACGAGTACGAGGTCCTCCAGGATCACAAGACGTCGGGCACCGTCTGCATCGCGGAGCACGGCTGCGGCTTCTCCACCCTGCTCGTCGTCACCGGCCCGTACCGGGGAACGATGTGGTTCGACAGCCGGGCCACCTGCGACCTGATCCTGCCGCTGACGCTGGAGGACCGGCCCCTGACCTTCGCCGAGTGGATCGGCCGGCATTCGATGGACCTGCTCCGGTGGTGAACGGACCCGAGTAGATTCGGTCCCATGACCATCCGCGCGGTCCTGTGGGACGTGGACGACACGCTCTTCGACTACTCCCGTGCCGACCTGGCCGGCATGCGCGACCATCTCGAGGCCGAGGGCCTGGTGGACGGGTTCGACTCCGTCGGCCAGGCCCTGAGTCGTTGGCAGGAGCTCACCGTCGTGCACTGGCGGCGCTTCGAGGCCGGCGGGGTGGACTTCCAGGACCAGCGGCGCGAGCGGGTGCGGGACTTCCTCACCGCGCCCGGACTGACCGCCGCCGAGGCCGACGCCTGGTTCGGGCGGTATCTCGCGCACTACGAGGCGGCCTGGGAGCTCTTCCCCGACGCGCTCCCCGTGCTCGACCTGCTCGCGGGTGACTACCGTCACGCCGTCCTGTCGAACTCCTCGATCCACAACCAGGACCGCAAGCTGCGCGTGCTCGGCGTACGCGACCGCTTCGAGGCCGTCGTCTGCGCGGCGGAACTCGGGGTGGCCAAGCCCGCCGCCGAAGCCTTCCACGCTGCCTGCGACGCCCTCGGCCTGGCCCCCGCCGAGGTGGCGTACGTCGGCGACCAGCCGGACATCGACGCCCTGGGCGCGGAGGGCGCCGGCCTCCGGGGCATCTGGCTGGACCGGGCCGGCACCGGCGGCCGACCCGAGCTGACCCGCATCACCGGCCTCGCCCAGCTGCCCGGACTGCTGCGCGGGGATACCCGTTTTGGAGCGCCGGACACCTTCAGGTAATGTTCTTCCTGCGCCGAGGGGAGCAAGCCGAAAGGCCAAAACCCACCGGAGCACAACCCGAACAAGATCCCCTTCGCGGGGGGTCGCGTTTTGGTGGCCTATGGTGTAATTGGCAGCACGACGGTTTCTGGTTCCGTTAGTCTAGGTTCGAGTCCTGGTAGGCCAGCTCGCAGAGCTCATCTGCATCGTACGCGGATCTCATCCGCAAAGCCCCCGTTGTGTAGCGGCCTAGCACGCTGCCCTCTCAAGGCAGTAGCGCCGGTTCGAATCCGGTCGGGGGTACAGATCCTTCCCGCGGGATCACCTGGGTCGCACCCGGTGAACCCGATGCAGGATCGCTAGGGCCCCCGTTGTGTAGCGGCCTAGCACGCCGCCCTCTCAAGGCGGTAGCGCCGGTTCGAATCCGGTCGGGGGTACTGGTTTAAACCACCATGGCCTATGGTGTAATTGGCAACACTACGGTTTCTGGTACCGTCATTCTAGGTTCGAGTCCTGGTAGGCCAGCTCGCAGAGCTCATCTGCACCGTACGCGGATCTCATCCGCAAGGCCCCCGTTGTGTAGCGGCCTAGCACGCCGCCCTCTCAAGGCGGTAGCGCCGGTTCGAATCCGGTCGGGGGTACCACACGAAGAAGCCCTTCCCTTCGGGGGAGGGCTTCTTCGCCGTTCCGGCCCCGAACACACAACTCCGGCCCACCGCTGCGGCGTTGAAGCGGTGGGCCGGGATGTACGTACGGGCAGGAGAGAGATGAGACGCGTCAGCCGTTGCGGCGGAGCGCCTCGGAGAGGCGGGCGGCCGCGTCGATGACCGCCTGGGCGTGCATACGGCCCGGGTGGCGCGTCAGGCGCTCGATCGGGCCGGAGACCGACACGGCCGCCACCACGCGGTTCGACGGGCCGCGCACGGGCGCAGAGACGGACGCCACGCCCGGCTCGCGCTCGCCGATCGACTGGGCCCAGCCGCGGCGCCGTACGCCCGAGAGGGCCGTCGCCGTGAAGCGGGCGCCCTGAAGACCGCGGTGCAGCCGCTCGGGCTCCTCCCAGGCCATCAGGATCTGCGCCGAGGAGCCGGCCTTCATCGTCAGCGTCGAGCCGACCGGGACGGTGTCCCGAAGGCCGGAAAGGCGCTCGGCGGCCGCGACACAGATGCGCATGTCGCCCTGGCGCCGGTAGAGCTGCGCGCTCTCGCCGGTGACATCGCGCAGATGCGTCAGTACCGGGCCCGCCGTGGCGAGCAGGCGGTCCTCACCGGCCGCGGCGGCGAGCTCCGCCAGGCGCGGTCCGAGGATGAACCGGCCCTGCATGTCGCGCGCCACCATCCGGTGGTGTTCCAGTGCCACGGCGAGGCGATGTGCCGTGGGTCGTGCGAGTCCCGTCGCCGCGACCAGACCTGCGAGGGTGGCCGGACCGGACTCCAGGGCGCTCAGGACAAGGGCTGCCTTGTCGAGAACACCCACGCCGCTAGAGTTGTCCATGCAACGATATTCACGTCTCACTCTGTGAAACGCAAGTTCAATTTTCCTGGGAACTTGTCACTCTGGTGGGGCGGCCGCACAACGGCTCGCGAAACGGGTCTCTAGTTGTGCCGGCGATCACGCCGGCCGGAGGGAAAGCGATGGGTAGGACACTCGCGGAGAAGGTCTGGGACGACCATGTCGTCCGGCGCGCCGAGGGCGAGCCCGACCTCCTCTTCATCGATCTGCACCTGCTGCACGAGGTGACCAGCCCCCAGGCGTTCGACGGTCTGCGTCAGAACGGCCGGCAGGTGCGGCGCCTCGACCTCACCATCGCCACCGAGGACCACAACACCCCGACCATCGACATCGACAAGCCGATCGCCGACCCGGTCTCCCGCGCGCAGTTGGAGACCCTGCGCAAGAACTGTGCCGAGTTCGGTGTCCGTCTGCACCCGCTGGGCGACGTCGAGCAGGGCGTCGTCCACGTCGTGGGACCGCAGCTGGGTCTGACCCAGCCCGGCACCACCGTGGTCTGCGGCGACTCGCACACCTCCACGCACGGCGCCTTCGGCGCGCTGGCGTTCGGCATCGGCACCAGCCAGGTCGAGCACGTCCTGGCCACCCAGACGCTGCCGCTGGCCCGCCCCAAGACGATGGCCATCACGGTCGACGGCGAGCTGCCCGAGGACGTCACCGCCAAGGACCTGATCCTGGCGATCATCGCCAAGATCGGCACCGGCGGCGGCCAGGGCTACATCCTGGAGTACCGCGGCTCCGCCATCGAGAAGCTCTCGATGGAGGCCCGGATGACCATCTGCAACATGTCGATCGAGGCCGGCGCCCGCGCGGGCATGATCGCCCCCGACGAGACCACCTTCGGCTATCTGAAGGGCCGCGCCCACGCCCCCGAGGGCGAGGACTGGGACGCCGCCGTCGCGTACTGGAAGACCCTGAAGTCCGACGAGGACGCGGTCTTCGACGCCGAGGTCGTCATCGACGCCGCCTCCCTGGCGCCGTTCGTCACCTGGGGCACCAACCCCGGCCAGGGCGCGCCGCTTTCGGCGAACGTCCCCGACCCGGCTTCGTACGAAGACGCTTCGGAGCGCCTGGCCGCCGAAAAGGCCCTGGAGTACATGGGGTTGACCGCCGGACAGCCGCTGCGCGACATCAAGGTCGACACCGTCTTCGTAGGCTCCTGCACCAACGGCCGCATCGAGGACCTGCGCAACGCCGCCGCCCTCCTGGAGGGCCGCAAGGTCGCCGACGGGGTACGGATGCTGGTCGTTCCCGGCTCGGTCCGGGTCGCCCTGCAGGCCGTCGAGGAGGGCCTGGACAAGGTCTTCAAGGAGTCCGGCGCCGAATGGCGGCACGCGGGCTGCTCGATGTGTCTGGGCATGAACCCCGACCAACTGGCGCCCGGTGAGCGCTCCGCGTCCACCTCCAACCGCAACTTCGAGGGCCGGCAGGGCAAGGGCGGCCGTACGCACCTGGTCTCGCCCCAGGTCGCCGCCGCCACCGCCGTACTGGGCCATCTGGCCTCCCCGGCCGATCTGTCCGACGTCGCTACGCCCGCGGGGGTCTGAGGAACCATGGAAGCTTTCACCACGCACACCGGCCGGGCCGTCCCGCTGCGCCGCAGCAACGTCGACACCGACCAGATCATCCCCGCGCACTGGCTGAAGAAGGTCACCCGCGACGGCTTCGAGGACGGGCTCTTCGAGGCCTGGCGCAAGGACTCCGAGTTCGTGCTCAACCGCCCCGAGCGGCAGGGCGCCACGGTCCTGGTCGCCGGTCCCGACTTCGGTACGGGCTCCTCGCGCGAGCACGCCGTCTGGGCGCTCCAGAACTACGGCTTCAAGACCGTGATCTCCTCCCGGTTCGCCGACATCTTCCGCGGCAACTCGCTGAAGAACGGTCTGCTGACCGTCGTCCTCGACCAGAAGGTCGTCGACGCGCTCTGGGAGCTGACGGAGTCCGACCCGACGGCCGAAATCACCGTTGACTTGGAGCAGCGGAAGGTGCTCGCCGCCGGGATCGACGCCGACTTCGAGCTGGACGAGAACGCCCGCTGGCGGCTCCTGAACGGTCTGGACGACATCAGCCTCACCCTTCAGAACGAAGCCGACATCGCCGCCTACGAGGCGTCCAGGCCGGCCTTCAAGCCCCGTACAATTACGGCCTGAGCAGCGCTTTTCCACGACTGCGCCCCCCACCCTCCGGTGGGGGGCGCAGTCGCTTGTTGAGACCCCGTCGGGCGACAACTCGCCCTAGATGGCACAATCGGTGCATGGAACGCGACAGCCAACTCGAGCTCTACGAGGCAGTCGCCGCCCGATTGAAGGAAGCGCACACAAGGGTGCGCGAACTGCAAGTCCCGGAGGGCGTAAGGATGGCGCTGTCCCGGAAGCTGCTGGTCGTCACGGCAGCGGCGAAGCACGATCTCGCGGACGCGGCAACGCGTCTGGACCGGTTGATGAAGGACCTCGACGAGGGCCGATTCCCTGAAGACGACTGACACCAGGAACTCCGCAACGGCACTTCCGCGTTGCGGCACTAGGGTGATTAGCCCGTTTCGTGTTTGATTTGCGGTATATACATGCCTAACGTGCGAAAAAGCTTGAACACTTTCGTTCTGGCAATGTCTCCGAAGGGGAAGACGTGAACAAGGCGCAGCTCGTAGAAGCGATTGCCGACAAGCTCGGCGGCCGTCAGCAGGCCGCGGACGCCGTCGACGCGGTTCTGGACGCGATCGTTCGTGCCGTGGTCGGCGGGGACCGGGTCTCGGTCACCGGCTTCGGCTCGTTCGAGAAGGTCGACCGCCCCGCCCGGTACGCCCGCAACCCGCAGACGGGTGAGCGCGTCCGGGTCAAGAAGACCTCGGTGCCGCGCTTCCGCGCGGGTCAGGGCTTCAAGGACCTGGTCAGCGGCTCGAAGAAGCTCCCCAAGGGTGGCGAGGTCGCCGTCAAGAAGGCGCCCAAGGGCAGCCTCACGGGCGGCGCTTCCGCGACCGTGAAGAAGGCCGCGGCCAAGAAGGCCACGACCGCCAAGAAGGCTGCGGCGAAGAAGGCCGCTCCCGCGAAGAAGGCCGCGGTCAAGAAGACCGTCGCCGCCAAGAAGGCCGCGGTCAAGAAGACCGCCACCGCCAAGAAGACCACGGCGGCGGCCAAGAAGGCCTCCCCGGCGAAGAAGGCGACGGCCACGGCCAAGAAGACCGTCGCCAAGAAGACCGCGCCGGCGAAGAAGGCCACCGCGAAGAAGGCGCCCGCCAAGAAGACGACGGCGCGCAAGACCACCGCCAAGAAGGCCGCCGCCAAGAAGTAGAAGTAAGCGGCACAAGGGTCAAGGGCCACTCACACGCCGGGCCGGGCTCCCCTCGGGGAGGCCGGCCCGCGGCGCGTCCGGACCCGCTTGCGCACCTGCGTGCGCGCCGCGTCCGCACCTGCGTGCGCACCCTGTTGGCCCAGCCGGGCCAGGAAAGTTGGCCGGTTCGCTCGGTTCGTTCGCTCGGTTCAGAGCGTCTGGAGCGTGACCAGGGTGATCCGGAGCTCCGCGCCGTCGGTGCCCGGCTCCGTCTCGATCCGCACCCGCTGCCCCGGACGCAGCAGCCGCAGCCCGCCCGCGTCGAAGGCCTCGGCCCCGAACTCCACCGGGGTGCCGTCGTCGAGCAGCACACTGCCGCTGCGGGTCTCGGAGTCGTACGTGAACGCGGTCGCCTGCATGGGCCGCAGCCTATCCGGCCGCGCGATCACCGGCCGCGCCGTCCCAGTGGGCGGCCGTACGCGGACCGACTCCCAGTGCGAGCGCGGCCGCCAGATCCTCGCCGGTGTCCACGTCCCGGCGTACGGAATCCACCCCGGCCAGTCGTATTTCCACCGCGCCCGACGACAAATGGCGGCAGCGCGAAGCACCCCCGAATGCAGGTGCCAATTCCGCACCCGGCCCCGCCGAGAGGAATGTCGTACCTATTTCGGCGGCATCCGCGAGAAATGTCCGGGGGAATTCCCCGGCCGCTTCGAGGACCCGTGCGAGCTCGGCGGGCCGCAGCGCGGGCAGATCCGCGTTGAGCGCCGCCACGCGCGCGTGCGGCCGGGCGTCCCGTACCGTCCGGGCCCCGTGCGCGAGCGCCGCGTTGAGCCCGGCCGCCGGGGAGTCGGGCACGATCCGAGCCCCGAGCACCGCCAGCGCAGCCGCGGCCGCCTGATCATCCGTGACGACCACCACATCCCGCACCCGCCCGCACGCGAGCGCCGCGGCCACCGTGTCCTGCGCGAACGCCAGCGCGAGCCGCGGACGCAACAGCGCCCCGGCGGCCGCGGCGAGCCTGCTCTTCGCCCGCGCAAGGGGCTTCAGGGGGACGACCAGGGACCAGCCGTCGTCCGGATCGATGTTCATCGCGGCCCATTGTGACCCGACACCACGCCCCCGCGTCCGGCGGAACGAAAGGCCCGGCGCCCGACGGCGCCGCCGGGCCGGGGCGTACCGTGTCCTCGACAGACCAGGAGCATGGGGCGACACTTGACCCCCTGCACGCCAGTCCCAGAGGAAGGTGCACGAGTGTCCCGCCGCAGAATCGGCTTCTGGTACCGCCTGGCGGCGGTCATCGCCAAACCCCCACTGGTGGTTCTGTTCAAGCGGGACTGGCGCGGAACGGAACACATTCCGGCCGACGGCGGATTCATCACCGCCGTCAATCACAACTCGTATCTGGACCCGCTGTCCTACGCGCATTACCAGTACAACACCGGACGCGTCCCGCGCTTTCTCGCCAAGGCCGGCCTCTTCAAGGGCTCGTTCGTCGGCACCATGCTCCGCGGCACCGGCCAGATCCCCGTCTACCGCGAGACGACCAACGCCCTGGACGCCTTCCGGGCCGCCGTCGAGGCCATCGAGCGCGGCGAGTGCGTCGCCTTCTACCCCGAGGGCACCCTCACCCGCGACCCCGACATGTGGCCCATGGCCGGCAAGACCGGCGCCGCCCGCGTCGCGCTGCTCACCAAGGCCCCGGTCATCCCGGTCGCCCAGTGGGGCGCCAACCTCGCGATGCCGCCGTACGCCAAGGAGAACAAGCTCAGCCTGTTCCCCCGCAAGACGCTGATCGTGCAGGCCGGTCCGCCCGTCGACCTCTCGCGCTTCCACGACCAGGAGCCCACGCCCGAGGTGCTGCGCGAGGCGACCGAGGTCATCATGGCCTCGATCACCGCGCTCCTGGAGGACGTCCGCGGCGAGAAGGCGCCGGCCGAGCCGTACGACCACCGCAAGGCCCGGCTGGAACAGCGGCGCAAGGCCGCCGGGGAGGGCAAGAAGTGACCAAGGCAGCCGTATTCGGAACCGGGTCCTGGGGCACGGCCTTCGGCATGGTGCTCGCCGACGCGGGCTGCGAGGTGACCCTCTGGGGCCGCCGCGCCAAGCTCGTCGAGGCGATCAACACCACCCGCACCAACCCGGACTACCTCCCGGGCGTCGAACTCCCCGCGAACGTACGGGCCACCACCGACCCCGCCGAGGCCGCCCACGACGCTGACTTCACCGTCCTCGTCGTACCCTCGCAGACGCTCCGCGCCAACCTCGCCGAGTGGGCCCCCAAACTGGCCCCCGACACCGTCCTCGTCTCCCTCATGAAGGGCGTCGAACTCGGCACCGCCGAGCGGATGAGTGAGGTCATCATCGAGGTCGCCGACGTGCCCGCCGAGCGGGTCGCCGTCCTGACCGGCCCCAACCTGGCCAAGGAGATCGCCGCCCGGCAGCCCGCGGGCGCCGTCGTCGCCTGCGCCGACGAATCGGTCGCCAAGCGGCTCCAGGCCGCCTGCATGACCCCGTACTTCCGCCCGTACACCAGCACCGACGTCGTCGGCTGCGAACTCGGCGGCGCGGTCAAGAACGTCATCGGGCTCGCCGTCGGCATCGCCAACGGCATGGGCCTCGGCGACAACTCCAAGGCCACGCTCATCACCCGTGGCCTCGCCGAGACCACCCGGCTCGGCCTCGCCATGGGCGCCGACCCGCTCACCTTCTCCGGCCTCGCCGGCCTCGGCGACCTGGTCGCCACCTGTTCCTCGCCGCTCTCCCGGAACAACACCTTCGGGACCAACCTGGGCCGGGGCATGACCCTGGAGGAGACCATCGCGGCGACCAAGCAGACCGCCGAGGGCGTCAAGTCCTGCGAGTCCGTGCTCGATCTGGCCCGCCGCCACGGCGTCGACATGCCGATCACCGAGACGGTCGTCTCGATCGTCCACGAGGGCAAGCCGCCGATCGTCGCGCTCAAGGAACTGATGTCGCGCAGCGCCAAGGCCGAGCGCCGCTAGGGCCTGTCCCGGGCCTGTCCGTAGGACCCACCGCCGCGCGCACTACGCCGGACGCGCGCGCGGCGGCCGGGGCTCTTAAGCGGATCGAACACGCAAGGTACGCTCAACGCGTTATGAGCGAGAACACCCAGAGCCCCCGCAAGCCGCGCGTGGCCGTCGTCTTCGGCGGACGCAGCTCCGAGCACGCCATCTCCGTCGTCACGGCCGGCGCCGTCCTGCGCGCCATCGACCGGACCAAGTACGAGGTGCTGCCCATCGGCATCACCACGGACGGGCGCTGGGCGCTGACCGCCGACGCCCCGGAGCGGATGGCGATCGCCGACCGCGCGCTGCCGAACGTCTCCGACCTCGCCGAGTCCGAGCAGGGCGGCGTCGTCCTCTCCGTGGACCCGGCCAACCGCGAGGTCGTGTACGCCGAGCCCGGCTCCGTGCCCAAGGCGCTGGGCGAGGTCGACGTCGTCTTCCCGATGCTGCACGGCCCGTACGGCGAGGACGGCACCCTCCAGGGCCTCCTGGAGCTCTCCGGCGTCCCCTACGTCGGCGCGGGCGTGCTCGCCTCCGCCGTCGGCCAGGACAAGGAGTACATGAAGCGGGTGTTCACCTCCTTCGGGCTGCCCGTCGGCCCGTACGAGGTCATCCGGCCGCGCGAGTGGGAGCAGAACCCCGCGGCCGCCCGCAAGAAGATCGTCGAGTTCGCCGCAGAACACGGCTGGCCGCTCTTCGTGAAGCCGGCCCGCGGTGGCTCCTCCATGGGCATCACCAAGGTCGACGACCTCTCGGGCCTGGACGAGGCCATGGAGGAGGCCCGCCGCCACGACCCCAAGATCCTGGTGGAGTCGCTGCTGCGCGGCCGCGAGATCGAGTGCGGTGTCCTGGAGTTCGAGGACGGCCCGCGCGCCAGCGTGCCGGCGGAGATCCCGCCCGTCACCGACCACGACTTCTACGACTTCGAGGCCAAGTACATCGACTCGGCCTCCGGGATCGTCCCCGCGCCGATCGGCGACGAGGCCACCGCCGAGATCCAGCGCCTCGCGGTCGCCGCGTACGAGGCCGTCTCCTGCGAGGGCCTGGTCCGCGCGGACTTCTTCCTCACCGAGGAGGGCGAGTTCGTGATCAACGAGATCAACACGATGCCGGGCTTCACCCCGATCTCGATGTACCCGCGGATGTGGCAGGAGAGCGGCGTCAGCTACCCCGAGCTGGTCGACCGGCTGATCCAGGCCGCGCTGACCCGCTCCACGGGCCTGCGCTAGGGCCTCGGAAGGCCCGAGACACCCCCTAGAGGCCTTCGGCCCCGCACTGGGGTTCCAGGGCGCACGGAACGGTCTTCTCGACGGGGGCGGCGAGATCCAGGAGCGGAGCGGCGTCATGCTCGTACCGCTCGTCGAGCGTCACCTCGATGTACGTCTCCCGGTACACCGAGGTGAAGCGGGGCCCGCCGCCCTCCGTCCGTTCCAGCATCCAGCGCACGTCGCCCACGGCGAGCCCCTGTGACTGGGGATCGCTCATCTTTTCGGGCCGGGGGACTCCGCAGCGCAGTACGATCGCCCCATCACCCCACCCGGCGGTCAGCTCGGAGTCCGGTTCCGGATCGCTCCGATCCAGCCCCGCCACGGTGTCGGGAAGCTCCTTCGCCAGTGCCTGGCAGAGGGCGGCTTCCCCGGCCGGCGGGCTGGGAACCGGGACCGAGGCCTCGGCGTCCGTGGAGGAACAGCCCGCGGCGGTCAGCAGCACCAGGAGGGAAGCGGCCGCGACGGGCAGGCCGAAAGGCCGGGGATATGACGTCACCGGCCAAGGGTAGACGGGGGCTACAGATGCACGACCGGGCAGGTGAGGGTGCGCGTGATGCCGTCCACTTGCTGGACCTTGGCGACCACCATGCGACCCAGTTCGTCGACCGTGTCGGCTTGGGCGCGGACGATGACGTCGTAGGGACCCGTGACGTCTTCCGCCTGGATGACTCCCGGAATCTTGGAGATGGTGTCGGCGACGGTCGACGCCTTGCCCACCTCGGTCTGGATGAGGATGTACGCCTGTACCACGGAACCTCCAGGGCGGCCACGAGGATCTTGTGGGAGAAAGAGACGCCACGGTACCGCGTCGCCGCGGGTGGCGGGGAGACCTGCGCGTCCCGAGGCGCCCGCAAGGTGGCGCGGGCACGACAGCAGTTGACGTTCCAGACGGTTCCTCATCGACGGTACCGCACGACAACACGAGGTGAGACGCGGTGAAGGGCACAGTAGGAGAGCTTGGGGAGTTCGGGCTCATCAGGGAGCTCACCTCCCGGCTCACCTCCACCCCGGCGGTACGGATCGGGCCCGGCGACGACGCCGCGGTCGTCTCCGCGCCGGACCGGCGGGTGGTGGCCAGTACGGACATCCTCCTCGAAGGGCGTCACTTCCGCCGCGACTGGTCGACGGCCTACGACGTCGGCCGCAAGGCCGCCGCGCAGAACCTCGCCGACATCGCCGCCATGGGCGCCGTCCCCACCGCGCTCCTCCTCGGCCTGGTCGTCCCGGCCGAACTCCCGGTCACCTGGCCCGTCGAGCTCATGGACGGACTGCGGGACGAGTGCCAGGTCGCGGGCGCGGCCGTGGTCGGCGGCGACGTCGTGCGCGGCGACACCATCACCGTCTCCATCACGGCCCTCGGGGACCTGCGCAACCACGACCCGGTGACCCGGGGCGGCGCGCAGCCCGGCGACGTCGTCGCGTACACGGGCTGGCTCGGCTGGTCCGCCGCCGGCTACGCGGTGCTCTCGCGCGGCTTCCGTTCGCCGCGCGCCTTCGTGGAGGCGCACCGTCGGCCCGAGCCGCCGTACCACGCGGGCCCCGCGGCCGCCGGGCTCGGCGCCACCGCCATGTGCGACGTGAGCGACGGGCTCATCGCCGACCTCGGGCACATCGCGGAGGCCAGCAAGGTCCGGATCGACCTGCGCTCGGGGCTCATCGACATCCCGACCCAGATGAACGACATCGGCCAGGCGGTCGGCGTGGACCCGCTGCAGTGGGTGCTCACCGGGGGAGAGGACCACGCCATCGTCGCCACCTTCCCGCCGGACGTGAAGCTCCCGGCCCGCTGGAAGGTCATCGGCGAGGTCCTCAACCCGTCCGCGCTGCCGCAGGTGACCGTGGACGGGGCGCCCTGGCACACCAAGGGCGGCTGGGACCACTTCGGGGGCCACGAGTGAGCCGGCCGCCGCTGGTCCTGACCGTCGCCGGATCCGACTCCGGCGGCGGCGCGGGCATCCAGGCCGACCTGAAGACGATGCTCGCCCTCGGCGTCCACGGCATGAGCGTGATCACCGCCGTCACCGCGCAGAATTCGCTGGGGGTGCGCGGCGCCTGGGAACTGCCCGAGGAGGCGGTACGCGCCCAGTACCGCGCGGTCGTCGACGACATCGGTGTCCAGGCCGTGAAGACCGGCATGCTGGCGTCGGCAGCGCTGGTGGAGACGGTGGCGGAGCTGCTGGCGGGTACGGACGCGCCCGTCGTCGTGGACCCGGTCGGGGTCTCCAAGCACGGCGACCCGCTCCTCGCGGCCTCGGCGCTGGATTCCGTACGGACGAAGCTGCTGCCGGTCGCCACGGTGGCCACGCCCAACCTGGACGAGGTGGCGCAGCTCACGGGCGTACGGGTCGGCTCGGAGGCGGATCTGCGCGAGGCGGCGGCGGCGATCCTGTCGTACGGGCCGCGCTGGGCGCTCATCAAGGGTGGGCACCTGGAGGGCGAGGCGGTGGATCTGCTCACCGACGGCACCGAGGAGGTCTGGCTGCGCGCGCCGCGCCACGACAACCGGCACACGCATGGCACGGGCTGCACGCTGGCCTCTGCGGTGGCCTCGGGCCTGGCGAAGGGGCTGTCCGTGCCGGAGGCGGTGCGGCAGGCGAAGGAGTACGTGACCGGGGCGATCGCGGCCGGGTTCGCGCTCGGCGCGGGGATCGGCCCGGTGGACCACGCCTGGCAGTTCCGGGGCTAGTTGTTTCCGGGCACGGCGAAGGGCCGGTTCACCGAGGTGAACCGGCCCTTCAAGGCAACCGCAGGGGCTGCGCTACGACGAAACGTCGGCGTTAGCGCGAGACCTTGCCGGCCTTGATGCACGAGGTGCAGACGTTGAGCCGCTTCGGCGTCCGACCGACCACGGCACGCACACGCTGGATGTTCGGGTTCCAGCGACGAGACGTACGGCGGTGCGAGTGCGAAATGTTGTTGCCGAAGCCCGGCCCCTTGCCGCAGACGTCGCAGTTGGCAGCCACGGGTCACTCCAAAGACTTCAGATTTACAGTGAAATCCGGCGCACCGGAATCAGAGTTCTGAAGTGGCTTGCCGGGGGAATGGCCCGACTCTCGCCGGGCAACCGAAGCAGCATACAACGGCTGCTCCCGTAGAACGAAACTACCACGATCGCCCCGGCCCCCGCCCCGGTCCCAGGTCACGACCGGGTCTACCCTGCGGTGAGCCCACCGCAGACGCCCGCCTAGCAGGAGGACCACCCGTTGCCCCGAGCCCCGCAGACCCTCGACGCCGCAGCGGTCCGAACCTGGTGCGCACGGGCGCTGGAGGCGCTCGGCCGGGAGCGGGAGGAGATCGACGCGATCAACGTCTATCCGATCGCCGACGGGGACACCGGAACCAACCTCTACCTGACGGTCGAGTCCGCCGCCCAGGCCGTCGAGGCGGTCTTCGCCGCGGACGACCCCGACGCGGTGGACGCCGTGCGCGCCATGGCCCACGGGGCCCTGCTCGGGGCCAGGGGCAACTCCGGGACCATCCTCTCGCAGCTGCTGCGCGGCATGGCGTCGGTGCTCGCCGACGGCCGTGACGGGGATCACCTCGCCCGCTCGTTCGCTGCGGCGGCCCACGCGGCCCGCGACGCGGTGGCACACCCGGTCGAAGGAACGATCCTGAGCGTCGCGACGGCGGCGGCCGGCGCCTGCGAGGACGGCGGCAGCCTGGTGACGGTGGCCAGGGGGGCGTACGAGGGGGCCAGGACGGCCCTGGAGGCGACCCCCGGGCAACTGGCCGTCCTGGAGCGCGCCGGGGTCGTGGACGCGGGCGGACGGGGTCTGGTGGCGGTCCTCGGGGCGCTGGTGGAGGCCGTGTCGGGCGAGGCGCAGGTGCGGCCGTCGGTGGTTTCCGTACCGGTGCGCTCCACGGACGACTGCGTTCCGGAGGACGGCCCGTCCTTCGAGGTGATCTACCTCCTGGAGGCGCAGGACGCGGCGGTCGAGCGGCTGCGGGCCCGCCTCGACGCCCTCGGCGACTCCCTGGTCGTCGTCGGCGGCGACGGGCTGTGGAACGTGCACGTCCACGTCGACGACGCGGGTGCGGCGGTCGAGGCGGGCGTGGAGGCGGGTCGCCCGCACCGGATCCGGATCACGCACTTCGGGGGCGCGCCGGAGGTACGGGAGCGGTTGCAGCGGGCGGTCGTGGCGGTCGTACCGGGGGAGGGGCTCGCGGGCCTCTGCGCGGAGGCGGGCGCGACGACCGTGCTCGCCAGGCCGGGGGAGCCGCCGGCCAGCGGGGAGCTCGTCGACGCGATCCGGCGGGCGCACGCGTGCGAGGTCGTGCTGCTGCCCAACGACACCGACCTGCGGCACACGGCGGGCGCGGCGGCCGAGCAGGCCCGCGCGGAGGGCGTCCGGGTCGCCATCATCCCGACCCGGGCGGCGGTCCAGGGCATCGCGGCGCTCGCGGTCCACGAACCGGACCGGCGCTTCGACGAGGACGTGGTGGCGATGACGGCGGCGGCGGGCGCGACCCGGTACGCCGAACTCGCCGTCGCCGAGCACCAGTCCTTCACGTCGGCCGGCGTCTGCCAGGCCGGGGACATCCTCGGCCTGATCGAGGGCGACGTCGCGGTCATCGGCCAGGACCCGACGACGACGGCCCGCACGGTCCTGGACCGGATGCTCTCGGCGGGCGGCGAACTGGTCACCCTGATCGTCGCGGACGACACCCCCGCGTCCCTGTCGACCACCCTGGAACGCCACGTCCGCGAGACCTACCTGGCGGTCGACACAACGACGTACCACGCGGGCCGAGGCGCCCCGATGCTCCTGATCGGCGTGGAGTAGCCCTCCGGGGCCCCTCGCTCGCGGACAGGCGCTCCGCAGGGCGGTGCCCACCCCCCGCTTGTGGGCAGGCGTTCCGCACGGCGGAACGGGTGGGCACAAGCGGGGACCGGTGCCTTGGCGGTGTTCTTGTGCCCGAGGGGCCGCTCGGGGGCGGAGCCCCCGGTCTCGTCAGAGTTTCGGGAAGGGGCGGGGTGGGGGAGTTCCCGCCGCCCCGGCCACCGACCCACCCGTCACGAACCCACCCGCTCCAGCACCGCCTCCGCCTCCGCCCGCCGCTCAGCCGCGGCCTCCCCCTCCACCGCCGCGCCGTACTCCGCCAGCACCCCACGCGCCAACGCGGCCGCCGCCGCCCCGTCCTCCAGCCGGACATGCAGCCACGCCGCCAGCAGCTCCGCCGCCGTCCGGCGGTCGCGGAACTCCGGGCCGGCCGAGCCGAACTCCGCCGCCGCCCGCGTCGCGTACGACAGCGCGACCGCCAAGGCGTCGGCGTCCACGTCACCGTCCCCCAGCAGCTCCGCCGCCTGGACGTACGTGTCCCCGCGCGCCACCACGTCGGCGCCGCACGCCTCCGCCGCCTCGTCCATGAGGGCCCGCCCGCCACCGGCGGCGCCGGCGATCCAGGCCCGGACCCGCAGGGTCCTGACGTACGCGGAGGCGTCGCCGAGCTCGCGCCACAGCTCGCCCGCCCGCTCGTACGCCGCCGCGGCCTCCGGTCGCAGCTCCGCCTGGAGCAGGGCCTGCCCGGCCAGGTTCGCGAGCATCGCGTGGTCCCGCTGCTCCGGCCACTCCTTCGCGAGCTCCGCCGCCCGCAGCCACTGCTCGGCGGCGGACCGGGGCTCGTTCAGCGCCGCGAGGCACTCGCCGAGCCACCACAGCGTCTGGACGACCATGCCGTCGCCGTGCTCGTCCACGGAGAGATCGGGGAGTACGGACTCCAGGATCGCCGCGGCCTCCTCGACCCGGGACTCCCGCAGCAGCCAACCGCCCAGCTGGTGCCGGGCGTACGCGCCGATGCCCCGGCTCTCACCCGCCTCGTCGGCCCAGTGGGCGGCCTCCAGGGCATGGGCGGCGGCCTCGCCGAACCGGTCCGCCGCGCCGAGGACTTCGGCGAGCTGGAGCCGGAGACGGCTCTGCCCGGCGGCCCCGGCGTGCTCCACGCCGTGGTCGAGGGCGGCCCGGGCCGCGCGCTCGGCGGTCTCCAGGTCACCGGTGTGCAGGGCGACCCGGGAGAGCCGGGCCTCGGGCTCGACGGCGTACCAGGGCAGCCCGGCCCGGTGGTACAGCTCGGCGGCGTACGCGTACTGGCGCGCCGCCCCCTCGGCGTCCCCCGCGTGCGCGGCCAGGTCACCCCGTACGGACTCGGCCTCCGCGGCCCGGTCCGCGACCAGCGGATCCCCGACGTGCTCGGCGGCGAACGCGACCAGCACGTCGAGCGCTTCAGCGAGCGCGTCGACGGCGGATGCGCCCGCGGGCTCTTCGCGGGGCGCGGCCTCCTCCTCGCCCTCCGCATGCAGCCGCAGCAGACCCACCCGTACCCGCGACAGCAGCGCCCCCGCCACCTGGCGGGGTGTCGCCGCGCCCTCCGCGTGGAGGGCTTGGATCCGGCCGACCGCGGTCTCCGCCGCCGTCCATCCCTCCGGGAGGCGGTCGTCCAGGGCCAGGGCGAACGCGGCTCTGGCGCGGGCAGCCTGGGCCTCGCCGGGGTCGCCGGCCGTCTCGTAGCCGTCGGCCGCGCGGAGGAAGAGGCGGACCGACTCCGCGGGGCCCTGCTCCATGGCGATGGCGCGGTGGTCGTCCAGTTCGGCGCGGCCCAGCGCGTCCAGTTCGAGGTCCGCGGCGGCGACCGCGGTGGCCACCGCCTCCCACGCCGCGCGCGACGCCGGGTTCCGTCCCGCCGAAAGACGTCGGGCCTCCGCGAGCAGGTCGCGTGGTTCCACCGAAACAGCCACCGAAACAGCCGCCGGAACGGCCACCGGTACCGCCACCGGGCCCACCGCCCGTACCCCCAGCGGCAGCCGGTCCAGGAGCGGCGCCGCGTCCATCCGGGCCCGCGCCCGCTCGCTCACCCGCGCCGTGCCGTTGCGCTCGTCGAAGCGCCGCGCGATCGCCAGCGCCTCCACGCGCGCGTGGGCGCCTAGTTCGGCGGCCGTCCACGACCCGCCCTCGGCCCGCGCGGGACCCGGCACCGACTGGCCCCCGAGGCCCCGCGCGACGAGGCGGTCCATGAGCAGCGCCGTCACGGACAGGAAGCACAGCAGGCTGTCCGGATCGCCGCCGTCGGTGAGGTACGCCGGCCGCTCGGCGAGGATCTCCAGGCCCCGCGCCTCGTTGCCGGTCAGCGCGCAGAACTCGATGTGGTCCGCCGCCGCACCGCGCATGCTCTCCAGCGGCCGCACCAGGCGGTAGCCGCGCAGGTGGTTCACCCGGGCCTCGTCGGGCCGGCCGAGCCGTACCAGCGGCAGCAGCGAGGAGGCGAGGACCGCGTGCGGCTCGTGCGCGCAGACGTGCTCGCCCGACAGCACCGGCTCCCAGGTCCGCAGCGCCCGCTCGTCGTCGCCGCGCTCGGCCGACCACCCGCCCTGCCCGTGCAGCTCGCACGCGTGGCAGTCGGCCATCCGGTCCCGGTCCGCCGCCAGCCACGCCGCGTACGCCCGGTCCGCCCGCTCCACGTCGCCGATGTGCCGCGCCACCCGGAACTCTCCCTGCCGCACGGCCCGTTCGGAGTGGCCCGCGAGCCGGTAGCGGTGCTCCATCTCGCCGAGCCACTTCTCGATCGACGCCAGCGGGATGTGCGGCTGGTCGAGCATGCCGCTGGAGACCCACTTGAAGACCCAGTGCAGGGTGTGCGTCTCGTACGCGTCGAAGTCCCCGGGGTTCTCGTCCCACATCCGCAGCAGCCGCGAGAAGGGCACGAACATCTTCGCCTTCTCGGAGCTGTAGTTGTACGCCTGGAGCTGGTGCCCGAGCGCCTCGATGACGGCCAGCGGCTCGCCGAGCTGCTCGGCCTCCACGAGGAGCCGCTCGGCGCGCGCGTTGCGCGCCGGGCCCTCCGGCTGCCGTGCGTTCTCCCGCAGGGCCTCGCGCAGGGCCTCGAAGGTCAGGGTCATGCGTCGTTCTCCCCGTGGTGGGTGGCCCAGGCGAGCAGCCCCGCGAAGGCCCGGTTGAGCAGCGCCGAGTCGGCCGGTCGCAGCGGCCGCTGCGCCATCAGGAGCGCCTGCCCGTAGAGCGCCTCGACGGCCGTCCCCGCCAGCTCTTGGTCGTCGAGCGCGCCGATGCGGCGGATCGTCGGGTTCAGGTGGTTGAGGACGAGCCGGGCCCTCGGCGCGCTGCCGCGCAGCGAGCCGAGGATCCCGGCCCACAGGTCGTCCGCCCGTTCCTCGGCCTCCGCGCGGGCCTGTTCGTGCCGGGCCGCCCGGTCGTCCAGGTGCAGCGCGGGCACGGTCAGCGGGTGGAAGGAGCGCAGCGACACGTCGCAGCCCAGGGGGTCGAGCGTGGCGCGGGCCACCGACAGGAACGCCGAGAGGGCCAGCTCCTGCTCCGGGTCGACGGAGTCGAGATGCGCGGTGACGGTGTCGGCGTCCAACTCGGCGACGGCGGTGCCGGGACGGACCTCCGGGAGGCGCTCCACCAGCTCCGTGTCGTACGTGTAGCCGCCGTTGACCACGCCGATGCCCTGCGCGGTCGCGATCGCGGCGACCTGCCGGTACTCCTCGACGGTACGGGTGTAGTGCACGACCGGGTGACGGCGGGCGAACTCCTCCAGCGAGAGCCGGCCGTCCGTCGTCTCGAACGGCAGCCACGGCAGCATCGTCCGCAGCATCTCGGCGTCGTGCCGGGCCAGCGACTTCACCCCGAGGTGGTGCACGGCCAGGAACTCCTCCAGGCGCTCGGGGGCGCCCGCGGCGAGCCCGCCGAGCCACTCCCGTACGGCCGCGCCCAGCGCGTCCCGTACGCCGGCCAGCGTCTCGTCCTCGTACAGCGACTCGCGCGAGGCCGTCGGCCGCAGGCTGTCCGTGTCGAGCACGCAGCGCACGAAGAACGCCCAGTCGGGCAGCAGCCCGTCGGCCCGCTCCGTGAGCAGCATGCCCTTCAGGTGCACCCGGTGCCCGGCGCGCTGGGCCGGGCTGACGGCCGACGGCAGCACGTACGCCACGCCCCGGATGCCGGCCAGCGGCAGGTCGAGGTCGATCGAGTCGAGCGGGGTGAAGCCGAACGTTTCCTGGCAGTGGCCCGCCAGCGCGACCCGCCGCGCGGCCGGGCTCGGGTACGCCCGGTCCCAGGGCGCCGGAAGGTCGGTGACGGGCTTGTCCCCGACCCGTACTTCGTACGGGAGGAGGGAGCCGTACACCCGGGCGAGGGCGAGCACCCGCTCCTCGGTCAGCCACTCCCCGGAACCGGGGCGCGCGGTGAGGTGCACGGTGGTGCCCGGCTCGGTCCGCGCGCTCTCCGGGAGCGTGCGGACCGTATACGAACCGTCGTCGCGGGCCGTCCATTCGACCGGCGGCTCGGCGGGGTTCCGGGCGCTGCGGCTGACCACTCGGATCTCGGCGGCGACGACGAAGCAGGCGAGCAGGCCGATGCCGAACTGGCCGAGGAACTCCGCCCGTGCGCTCGCGATGCCCGCCGCGTCGGCCCGCTTCGAACTGCGGCCGATCGTGGCCAGCAGGCTGTGCACGTCCCGCTCGGTCAGACCGATGCCGCTGTCCTCGACCCGCAGTCCGGCGCCGTCCGCGTACAACCGGACCTGGGCCGGGGCGTCCGGCTGCTCGGCGCGGCGCGCGGTGATCGCGTCCACGGCGTTCTGCAGCAGTTCGCGCAGATAGACCTTCGGGCTCGAATAGAGGTGGTGGGAGAGGAGATCCACGAGTCCGCGCAGATCGACCTGGAAGGTGTGCGGTGTCTGATCAGCAGTCATCGTCGCTGCGCCGGTGGGGGGACGAGCGACGGCGCGGGTCGGGCGATCCCGGCGGGCGGTGATCGCGGAGCGGGGAGGGTGCGCGTCATCCTAGGGGCCACGACGCCGACGTGACCAGGAGATTTCCACAGCCTGCGCGACGGGTGTCAGTCCGGTGGTGTGCAATGGAACGCGTGCCAGTGCTCGACGAACCCCTGAAGAACCTGCTCGGCGCCGCCACCGCGAAGGTGATGGCCGAGCACCTCGACCTGCGGACGGTCGGGGACCTCCTGCACCACTACCCCCGGCGGTACGCCGAGCGCGGCGAGCTCACCGCCCTCGCCGACCTGCCGCTGGACGAGCACGTCACGGTGGTCGCGCAGGTGGCCGACGCCCGCGTGCTGACGTTCAACAAGGGCGGCCGCGGCAAGGGCCAGCGCCTGGAGGTCACGATCACCGACGGCAGCGGCCGGATGCAGCTCGTCTTCTTCGGCCGGGCCGTCCACTTCCACCAGAAGGAGCTGCTGCCGGGCCGGCGCGGGATGTTCGCCGGCAAGGTCGGGGTCTTCAACCGCAAGCTCCAGCTCACCCACCCCGAGTACAAACTCCTGGACGCCGAGAGCAGCGACGAGACGGTCAGGGCGTTCGCGGGCGAACTGCTGCCGATCTACCCCGCCTGCAAGCAGCTGGAGTCCTGGACCATCGAGCAGTCCGTCTCCATCGCCCTGGACTCCCTGGCCGCCACCGGCTGGGCCGGGCTCGCCGATCCGCTGCCGCCCGCGCTGCGCGAGGGCCGCGGCCTCGCCGAACTGCCCGAGGCGCTCCAGAAGGTCCACCGGCCGCGCACCAAGGCCGACATCGAGGACGCCCGGCAGCGGCTCAAGTGGGACGAGGCCTTCGTCCTCCAGGTCGCCCTCGCCCGCCGCCGGTACGCCGACACCCAACTGCCCGCCGTCGCCCGCAGGCCCACCCCCGGCGGGCTCCTCGACGCCTTCGACGCCAAGCTGCCCTTCACCCTCACCGACGGCCAGAAGAAGGTCTCCAAGGAGATCTTCGACGACCTCGCCACCGAGCACCCCATGCACCGCCTCCTCCAGGGCGAGGTCGGCAGCGGCAAGACGATGGTGGCCCTGCGGGCCATGCTCGCCGTCGTGGACGCCGGGGGACAGGCCGCGATGCTCGCCCCGACCGAGGTCCTCGCCCAGCAGCACCACCGCTCGGTGACCGAGATGATGGGCGAGCTCGCCGAGGGAGGGATGCTCGGCGGCGCCGACCACGCCACCAAGGTCGTGCTGCTCACCGGCTCCATGGGCACGGCGGCGCGCCGGCAGGCCCTGCTCGACCTGGTCACCGGCGAGGCCGGGATCGTCATCGGCACGCACGCGCTGATCGAGGACAAGGTGCAGTTCCACGACCTAGGCCTGGTTGTCGTCGACGAGCAGCACCGCTTCGGCGTGGAGCAGCGCGACGCCCTCCGGAGCAAGGGCAAGCAGCCGCCCCACCTGCTGGTCATGACCGCCACGCCGATCCCGCGCACGGTCGCCATGACCGTCTTCGGCGACCTGGAGACCTCCGTCCTGGACCAGCTCCCCGCCGGGCGCTCCCCGATCGCCAGCCATGTCGTCCCCGCCGCCGACAAGCCGCACTTCCTCACGCGCGCGTGGGAACGCGTGCGCGAGGAGGTGGAGAACGGCCACCAGGCGTACGTCGTCTGCCCGCGCATCGGCGACGACGAGGACGAGAAGAAGAAGCAGAAGCAGAAGGCGTCCCCCGAGGACGAGGCCGAGAAGCGGCCGCCGCTCGCCGTCCTGGAGATCGCCGAGAAGCTCCGCACGGGCCCCCTCACCGGACTTCGCGTCGAGGTCCTGCACGGCCGGATGCACCCGGACGACAAGGACGACGTGATGCGCCGCTTCGCCGCCGGCGAGGTCGACGTCCTGGTCGCCACCACCGTCATCGAGGTCGGCGTCAACGTCCCCAACGCCACGGCCATGGTGATCATGGACGCCGACCGTTTCGGCGTCTCCCAGCTCCACCAGCTCCGCGGCCGCGTCGGCCGAGGCTCCGCCCCCGGCCTCTGCCTCCTC
Organism: Streptomyces sp. NPDC001927; assembly: GCF_053594455.1. Lineage (NCBI taxonomy): Bacteria > Bacillati > Actinomycetota > Actinomycetes > Kitasatosporales > Streptomycetaceae > Streptomyces > Streptomyces sp. NPDC001927. The sequence goes on from NZ_JBSFEN010000013.1 coordinate 109,253, forward strand.
GTCAGCGAGATGCCCGAGGCCAGCCCCGCGCGCCAGCGCCTGAACGCCGTCGCCTCCACCCTCGACGGCTTCGAACTCTCCCGGATCGACCTCGAACAGCGCCGCGAGGGCGACGTCCTCGGCCAGGCCCAGTCCGGCGTCCGCTCCTCGCTGCGGATGCTCACCGTCATCGACGACGAGGAGGTCATCGCCGCCGCCCGCGAGGAGGCCACCGTCGTCGTCCTCGCCGACCCCGACCTCTCCGACCACCCCGAGCTGCGCACCGCGCTCGACGCCCTCCTGGACAAGGAACGGGAGGAGTTCCTGGAGAAGGGGTGACCTCACCCCGCGCCGACCGGCCATATCGTGGAGGCACAGACCCGAGAACCGCAGAAGGAACAGGGACCTCCCATGACCCGCGTGATCGCCGGCACCGCCGGCGGACGCCGACTGGCCGTGCCGCCCGGCAACGGCACCCGTCCGACCTCCGACCGGGCGCGCGAGGGCCTCTTCTCCACCTGGGAGGCGCTCCTCGGCACCCTCGCCGGTGCCCGCGTCGCCGACCTGTACGCGGGCTCGGGAGCCGTCGGCCTGGAGGCCCTCTCCCGGGGCGCCGCCCACGCCCTGCTCGTCGAGGCCGACCAGCGCGCCGCGAGGACGGTACGGGAGAACATCCGCGCCCTCGCCCTGCCCGGCGCCGAACTGCGCACCGGCAAGGCCGAGCAGATCGTGACGGGACCGGCCCCCGCGGAGCCGTACGACCTCCTCTTCCTCGACCCTCCCTACGCCGTCTCGGACGACGATCTTCGGGAGATCCTCCTCACACTCCGCTCCGGGGGCTGGATCGCGGACGACGCCGTCGTCACCGTGGAGCGCAGCACTCGAGGCGGGGAATTCGGCTGGCCCGAAGGTTTCGAACCCCTGCGGTCCCGTCGCTACGGCGAGGGAACGTTTTGGTACGGTCGCGCCGCCTCTACGTGCGAAGACGCACGATGACCGGACCGGAGAGCGAGGGACCCAAGTTGCGCCGCGCCGTCTGTCCGGGGTCATTCGACCCCATCACCAACGGACATCTCGACATCATCGCCCGCGCCTCCAAGCTGTACGACGTCGTACATGTCGCGGTGATGATCAACCAGTCCAAGCAGGGACTGTTCACGGTCGATGAGCGGATCGAGCTGATCCGCGAGGTCACCGCCGACTTCGGAAACGTGGAGGTCGAGTCCTTCCACGGCCTCCTGGTCGACTTCTGCAAGCAGCGCGACATCCCCGCGATCGTCAAGGGCCTGCGCGCGGTCAGCGACTTCGACTACGAGCTGCAGATGGCGCAGATGAACAACGGCCTCTCGGGTGTCGAGACCCTGTTCGTCCCCACCAACCCCACCTACAGCTTCCTGTCGTCCTCCCTGGTCAAGGAGGTCGCGGCCTGGGGCGGCGACGTCTCCCACCTGGTCCCGTCGGCCGTTCTCGGCCGGCTCACCCAGCGGCTGGCCGAGCGGCGCGCGCAGCAGTGACCCCGAGCGACCGTCGCTGACGGTCCGTCACCTTGTGTCGGGCGGGGGACGACTGCCCTTACAGTCGTCCCGTCCGTCTCCATCCAGCTGTAGAGAGTGGCGAGCACCCGGTGGACGTGCAGAAGAAGCTCGACGAGATCGTTTCGACGATCACCAACGCCCGCTCCATGCCCATGTCGGCGTCCTGCGTGGTCAACCGCGCCGAGCTGCTCGACCTGCTCGAAGAGGTACGGGAGGCCCTGCCGGGCTCCCTGGCCCAGGCGCAGGAGCTGATCGGCGGTCGCGAGCAGATGGTCGAGCAGGCACGGCAGGAGGCCGAGCGGATCATCACCGCCGCCCACGCCGAGCGCGGCTCGCTGATCTCCGACACCCAGGTCGCCCGCCAGTCCCAGGACGAGGCGGACCGGATCCTCTCCGAGGCCCGCCGGGAGGCCGAGGAGATCCGCGCCGAGGCGGACGACTACGTCGACTCCAAGCTCGCCAACTTCGAGGTCGTCCTCAACAAGACCATCGGCTCCGTCGACCGGGGGCGCGAGAAGCTCCTCGGCCGCGGACCGGGCCTGGACGAGAACGGCTACGCCGAAGAGGACGCCCCCGAGTACAGCGCCGACCCGCAGACCCTGATCCGCCGGGCCGACGACTACGTCGACGCCAAGCTCGGCGCCTTCGAGGCCGTCCTCTCCAAGACCCTGGAGGCCGTCGGCCGCGGCCGGCAGAAGCTGCACGGGCGGATCGCCACGGACGACCTCGGCGCGCACATGGCCGCCCAGGACGCGGCGGGCGGCTCCGTGCACACCAGCGACGCGGACTACCTGGCCGGACTCGCGGAGCTCGCCGACCCGGCGCCGGTGCAGCAGCCCGTCCACCAGCAGACCCCGCAGATCCCGGCCCAGCAGCCGGACCCCTATGCGTACCAGCAGCAGGCGCAGCACCAGGACCCGTACGCGTATCAGCAGCAGCCGGACCCCTACTCCGTTGCAGGCACCGGCTCCACCGGAGCGGCATACGCCGCGCCCTCCTATGGGCAGCAGGTCCAGCACCAGGACCCGTACGCGTACCAGCAGCAGTACGCGTACGACCAGCAGCAGCAGCCGCAGCACCAGCAGCACCAGCCGCAGGCCGCCGCGCTCGACGAGACCAGCTTCTTCGACACGAGCATGATTGACCTGGAGCAGCTGCGGCAGTACGAGCAGGGCCACGGCCAGGGCCACTGAGCGAGCGGGCCGAACGGGCCGATGGGCCCGGATTGGGCCCTGAGCGAAGCGTCCAGTATCCTGGCTCTTCGGTCGCGCGTATGCCCGCGATCCCTGCTGCCCGCTTCGTCTCTCGATTCGAACACGGCAGCCCCCTCACGAACCGAAAGCAGGAAGAACCCTGAGCACGCGCCTTGACCACCGCAACCCCCTCGTGTTCGACACACACGAGCTGGGGCGGCGTCCTGGTGCCCTTCAGCGGATCTCCCGCTCGGTCGAGGCCCCCACGAACCTCGGTGTCGAAGGGGTCGTCGGTGTGCCGGAAGGCGCGCCGGTGGAAATCGATCTCCGTCTTGAGTCGGTCATGGAAGGGGTGCTTGTCACAGGCACCGCCCGTGCATCGGCCGAGGGGGAGTGCGTAAGGTGTCTGGAGCCCGTCGAGCTCGATCTCGACGTGGACTTCCAGGAGATGTTCTCGTACCCCGACTCCGACGACCGGGGCCGCTCGAAGGCGGTCGCGGACGACGAAGCCGAGGACGACGAGGACATGATCCCCCTCGAGGACGGCATGTTCGACCTCGAACCCCTGCTGCGTGATGCGGTGGTGCTCGCACTGCCGATGCAGCCGGTGTGCCGGGAGGACTGCGCGGGTCTGTGTTCCGAATGCGGAACCAACCTGAACGAGAACCCGGACCACCACCACGATGCCGTCGACATGCGTTGGGCGGCATTGCAAGGACTCGCCGGTTCGCTGGGAACCGATGAGAAGGACAACATGAGCGGCGCCGAAGCTGGCGTCGACGAGAAGCAGGAGAAGTAGCCGTGGCTGTTCCGAAGCGGAAGATGTCGCGCAGCAACACGCGCCACCGCCGGTCGCAGTGGAAGGCTGCGGTCCCCACCCTGGTTTCGTGTGAGCGTTGCCAGGAGCCGAAGCTGCAGCACATCGCGTGCCCGAGCTGCGGCACCTACAACAAGCGCCAGGTCCTCTCGGTCTGAGTGGCTGGTGAGAGGCGCGATGTCTGAGTCCATCAAGACGGACAATGCCTCGTCCCACACGCTTCTGGAAGGGCGGCTCGGGTATCAGCTCGAGTCCGCCCTTCTGGTGCGTGCACTGACGCACCGCTCGTACGCGTACGAGAACGGCGGCCTGCCCACCAACGAGCGTCTGGAGTTCCTCGGGGACTCCGTGCTCGGCCTGGTGGTCACGGACACGCTGTACCGCACCCACCCCGACCTGCCCGAAGGCCAGCTGGCCAAGCTGCGGGCCGCGGTGGTCAACTCGCGTGCGCTGGCGGAGGTCGGTCGCGGCCTCGAACTCGGCTCCTTCATCCGGCTCGGCCGGGGCGAAGAGGGCACGGGCGGCCGGGACAAGGCTTCCATCCTCGCCGACACCCTTGAAGCGGTGATCGGCGCGGTCTATCTCGACCAGGGCCTCACGGCGGCCTCGGAGCTGGTGCACCGGCTCTTCGACCCGCTGATCGAGAAGTCCTCGAACCTCGGTGCCGGACTGGACTGGAAGACCAGTCTCCAGGAGCTCACCGCGGCCGAGGGACTGGGTGTACCGGAGTACCTCGTCACGGAGACGGGTCCGGACCACGAGAAGACCTTCACTGCTGCCGCCCGCGTCGGTGGTGTCTCGTACGGCACCGGCACCGGCCGCAGCAAGAAGGAAGCGGAGCAGCAGGCGGCGGAGTCCGCCTGGCGCGCGATTCGCGCGGCGGCGGACGAGCGTGCGGAGGCGGCGAAGGCCGCGGCCGAGGCCGGCGACGTGGGTGGGACCGGTACGACCGGTGACACCGACGAGACCGGTGACGCTGTTCCGGCGGCCGGCGAGCAGCCGGAGACCGGCGGGGTGCCGACGCCCGCCGACGAGGCTTCCGCCTGACCCTTCGTCTTCACGACGCCCCGGGCCGGGACCCCAAGCGGGTCCCGGCCCGGGGCGCTTTCGTGTCGGTGCCCGGCGGTAGGCTTCGGGCATCGTTCCCGTACCCCTTGCAGAGGAGTCCCGTGCCCGAGTTGCCCGAGGTCGAGGTCGTACGGCGCGGTCTTGAGCGCTGGGTCGGCGGGCGGACCGTGGGCGAGGTCGAGGTCCTGCACCCGAGGGCCGTGCGCAGGCACCCGGCCGGCGGCGCGGACTTCGCGGCCCGCCTCAAGGGCCACCGCTTCGGGACCGCGCGGCGCCGCGGCAAGTACCTCTGGATCCCGCTGGCCGACTCCGACGCCTCCGTCCTCGGCCACCTCGGCATGAGCGGGCAGCTGCTCGTCCAGCCCGAGGACGCCCCGGACGAGAAGCATCTGCGCATCCGGGTCCGGTTCCAGGACGGGCTCGGCACCGAGCTGCGCTTCGTCGACCAGCGCACCTTCGGCGGGCTCTCGCTCCACGAGAACACCCCCGACGGACTGCCCGACGTCATCGCGCACATCGCCCGCGACCCGCTGGACCCGGAGTTCGACGACGCCGCCTTCCAGACCGCGTTGCGCCTGCGCCGTACGACGATCAAGCGGGCGCTGCTCGACCAGACCCTGATCAGCGGGGTCGGCAACATCTACGCGGACGAGGCGCTCTGGCGCGCCAAGCTGCACTACGAACGCCCGACCGCCGCGCTCACCCGCCCCCGCTCGGCCGAGCTGCTCCAGCATGTACGGGACGTCATGAACGCGGCCCTCGCCGCCGGCGGGACCAGCTTCGACAGCCTGTATGTGAACGTGAACGGCGAGTCGGGCTACTTCGACCGCTCGCTCGACGCCTACGGGCGCGAGGACGAGCCGTGCCGGCGCTGCGGGACCCCGATGCGGCGACGGCCCTGGATGAACCGGTCGAGCTACTTCTGCCCGCGCTGCCAGCGCCCGCCCCGCGCTACGGCGTAGCTGCCTCGCGGGCGGTCTCCTTGGCCGCGTCGTACCGCTCGCGCGCCGACAGGACCTGTGGCATCCGGCCCTCGACCAGCTCGATGAGGCCGACCAGGCGCTCCGCGACCTCGCGGCCCAGCGGCGTGAGCGTGTAGTCCACCCGGGGCGGGTTCGTCGGCTGCGCCTCGCGGTGCACGAGCCCGTCGCGCTCCAGGGCGTGCAGCGTCTGCGACAGCATCTTCTCGCTGACGCCGTCGACCCGGCGCCGCAGCTCGTTGAAGCGGAGCGTCCCCTCGTGGAGCGCGCCGAGGGTGAGGCTGCCCCACCGCCCGGTCACGTGCTCCAGCGTGACCCGCGACTGACAGGCGCGGGCGAACACGTCGAAGGCCAGGTCGTCGAAGGCGAGGGCGTCGTCACTCATGGCTTCACGGTACTCCGGCACCGTACTTCCGCACAGCGCTCACCAGGAGTTAGTGCTTCAGGGGGTCAGGGTCAGGGTCAGGGTCAGGGCCTCAGAGGCCGAAGTCCTGCGTCCACCACGGGCCGCCGTCGGCGAAGTGCACGCCGACGCCGAGCGTCGTGTAGTCGCAGTTCAGGATGTTCGCGCGGTGGCCGTCGCTGTTCATCCAGGACTCCATCACGGCAGCCGCGTCCGCCTGGCCGCGGGCGATGTTCTCGCCGCCCATGCCGGTGACGCCCGCCTGGCGGGCCCGCTCCCACGGGGTGTCGCCGTCCGGGTCCGTGTGGTCGAAGAAGCCGCGCGCGGCCATGTCGGCGCTGAAGTCGCCGGCCAGCTTCGCGAGCGCCGCGTCCGAGCGCACCGCGCTGCAGCCGACCTTGGCCCGCTCCTCGTTGACCAGCCGGACGACCTCCGCCTCGGCGGCCGCGGCGCGGCTCTGGGTCGGGGCGGCGGGCTTCGCGGGCGCCTCGGTGCGGGGCGCGGGCTTCGCCGTCGTCGGGGCCGGCTTCGGCTTCGCCGTCTTCGACGGCGTGACGGCGGGCTTCGAAGGCTTCGGCTTCGGGGCGGCGGTCGTCTTCGACGGCGTCGGCGTCGGCTTCGGCTTGGGCTTCTGCGACGGCGTGGCGGAGGGAGACGTACTGCTCGGGGCCGCCGGCTTCTTGTACGCGGAGGCGGACGCGGACGTCGGGTTCGTCGGCGTCGCGGACGAACCGCCCTGCGTCGTCAGCTCCGGGGCCTGCCGGGAGTGGGTCTGCTGCTCCGTTCCCGAGCCCGCGCTGCCCACGGTGAGCACATCACCGCCGGGGATCAGGCCCGCGGCGACGAGCCCCGCGCCGACGGCGACCGCGGCGGAGGCACCGAGCAGTCCGGTGCGCAAAGGCGCGCCGCGCCTCCTGCGATGGCGTCCCATCCCTCTGCCTCCCTGACGTTCTACGGTGCTGTCTTTGCTGATCTTTGCTTCTGCGGGGTTGTCGAATGCGACGCGCCCGAACGGGTGAGCCGCATTCCGTCGGGACTGTACGCCATGACACGAGGGGGTGGTGTGCTCCCTGAGTAATTGGGCCGTTAGCGTTCATCCATGAACGAAGACGTACGGCTGACCGCCTGGGTGCGCGGCCGAGTACAGGGAGTGGGCTTCCGTTGGTTCACCAGGGCAAACGCACTGGAGATCGGCGGCCTGGTCGGCTTCGCCCTCAACCTCGACGACGGCCGGGTGCAGGTCGTGGCCGAGGGGCCGAGTGAGAATTGCCACCGTCTGCTCGACTGGCTGCGCTCCGCCGACACTCCCGGGCGGGTGGACGGAGTCACCGAGATATGGGGCACCCCGCGCGGCGGCTACGACAGCTTCGCGATCCGCTGACGACCCCTCGATCCGGCTCCGTCCGATGGCCTGCGCGGTCCTCGGGCGGACGTTCGGCGAAGGGGTGCCGAAGGGGAAATGACCTGCTGGTTGCCGAGAAGGGCTTGCGGTGGGCTTCCGTGCGCGGAAGGATGATCGCGACGCCCCTGAGGCACCGAGTTGCGAGGCGCCGCCGCCTGTAGTGCGGCCGCGGACCCCCCGGTCGCCCCTTGATACAGGGCGTGATCGTGTTGACCGTCAAACTTTTTGGTGAGACTCTGGAAGCCCCGCGCACCTTAGCTGTTTGGCAGTAAAAACCGGCACGACATGAAGCACTGCCGAGCACCGCGGGTGCGAAATCCCTCACGACCCACACCGCTTCGGTCGGTCACTCATTGTGGAGGACCATCCATCATGGCAAAGGCGCTTCTCGGTTACGTCGGCGGCTCCGACCCGCGACTCCTCGCCGAGATGCGACGGCTTCAGCAGCGCGTCCAGGACCTCGAGTCCGAGCTGGTACGGATTCAGTCCGAGAACGACGCGCTCAACGCTGCCGCCGCACATCATGGCGAGTCGCTGCTCGACAGCATCGAACTCGACGTTCCCAAGGCGGAGCCTGCGCTCACCTGACGGTCGGCACCATCGGACAGTCAGCCCCGACGGTCAGCCCCGTGCCGGGGCAAGGTGAGAAACACTCTCGCTGGCACAGCTAGATATGCAAGGGACGCTCAGGCGTCCCTTCTTTCTTGAGTCCCCCATGTCACACCCCCGGTTCTTACCGGAGGGTGTGCCCTGCACCTTCATGGGTGAAACGCGCAACCCCAGGTAGAGTCCCGGGGCGTGCATCTCAAGGCCCTGACCCTCCGCGGTTTCAAGTCGTTCGCCTCCGCCACCACCCTGCGGTTCGAACCGGGAATCACGTGTGTCGTGGGGCCGAACGGGTCCGGCAAGTCCAATGTCGTGGACGCGCTGTCCTGGGTCATGGGTGAGCAGGGCGCCAAGTCGCTGCGCGGCGGCAAGATGGAGGACGTCATCTTCGCCGGCACGACCGGCCGGCCGCCGCTCGGCCGCGCCGAGGTCTCGCTGACGATCGACAACTCCGACGGCGCGCTGCCCATCGACTACGCCGAAGTCACCATCACCCGGATCATGTTCCGCGGCGGCAGCAGCGAGTACCAGATCAACGGCGACACCTGCCGGCTGCTCGACATCCAGGACCTGCTCTCCGACTCCGGCATCGGCCGCGAGATGCACGTCATCGTCGGCCAGGGCCAGCTCGACTCCGTCCTGCACGCCGACCCCATGGGCCGCCGCGCCTTCATCGAGGAGGCCGCAGGGGTCCTCAAGCACCGCAAGCGCAAGGAGAAGGCGCTGCGGAAACTGGACGCGATGCAGGCCAACCTCGCGCGCGTGCAGGACCTCACCGACGAACTGCGCCGCCAGCTCAAGCCGCTCGGCCGGCAGGCGGCCGTCGCCCGCCGGGCCGCCGTCATCCAGGCGGACCTGCGCGACGCGCGCCTCCGGCTGCTCTCCGACGACCTCGTACGGCTCCAGGAGGCGCTGAAGACCGAGGTCGCCGACGAGGCCGCGCTGAAGGAACGCAAGGAGAGCGCCGAGAACGAGCTGAAGGCCGCCCTCGCCAAGGAGGCCGACCTGGAGGACGAGGTCCGCAGGCTCGCCCCGCGCCTCCAGCGCGCCCAGCAGACCTGGTACGAACTCTCCCAGCTCGCCGAGCGGGTACGGGGCACGATCTCGCTCGCCGACGCGCGCGTGAAGAGCGCCACCGCCCAGCCGCCCGAGGAGCGCCGGGGCCGCGACCCGGAGGACATGGAGCGCGAGGCCGCCCGCATCCGCGAGCAGGAGGCCGAGCTGGAGGCCGCCCTCGAAGCGGCCGAACGCGCCCTGGAGGACACCGTCGCGCACCGCGCCGACCTGGAGCGCGAGCTCGAGGTCGAGGAGCGGCGGCTCAAGGACGTGGCCCGCGCCATCGCCGACCGGCGCGAGGGCCTCGCCCGGCTGCACGGCCAGGTCAACGCCGCCCGCTCGCGCGCCGCGTCCGCCCAGGCCGAGATCGACCGGCTCGCCGCCTCCCGGGACGAGGCGCAGGACCGGGCCGTCGCCGCGCAGGAGGAGTACGAGCAGCTCAAGGCCGAGGTCGACGGGCTCGACGCGGACGACAGCGAACTGGGGGAGCGGTACGAGGCCGCCCGCCGCGACCTCGCCGATGCGGAGGCCGCGCTGACCGCAGCCCGCGAGGCCGCCACCGCCGCCGACCGCCGCCGCGCCGCGACCCGGGCCCGCCACGAGGCGCTCTCCCTGGGCCTGCGCCGCAAGGACGGCACCGGGGCGCTGCTCGGCGCCCGTGAGACCCTGACCGGCCTGCTCGGCCCGGCCGCCGAACTCCTCACCGTCACCCCCGGATACGAGATCCCGCTCGCCGCCGCCCTCGGCGCCGCGGCGGACGCCGTCGCCGTCACAGGACCCGGCGCGGCGGCGGAGGCCCTGCGGCTGCTCCGCAAGCAGGACGCGGGCCGCGCGGCCCTGCTCCTCGCGGGCGCGGAGGGACCGGCCGACGCGCCGGGTGCCCGGGGCGATGCCACCCCCGCCGTCCCCGCCACCCGGCTCGTCGACGGACCCGGCGAACTCATGGGCGCCGTCCGCCGCTTGCTCCGGGACGTCGTCGTGGTCGAAGGACTCGACGAGGCCGTCGAGCTCGTGCGGACGCACCCCGGGCTCACCGCCGTCACCGCCGAGGGCGACCTGCTCGGCGCGCACTACGCGCAAGGAGGCTCCGCCGGCGCGCCCAGCCTCCTCGAAGTGCAGGCCTCCGTGGACGAGGCGGCCGCCGAGCTGGAGGAGCTCGAGTCGCGCTGCGAGGCGCTCGCCGACGCCCAGCAGGGCGCGACCGAGGCGCGCCGCACAGCCGCCGCGCTCGTCGAGGAACTGGCCGAACGCCGCCGCGCCGCCGACCGGGAGAAGTCCCAGGTCGCCCAGCAGCTCGGCCGGCTCGCCGGACAGGCCAGGGGCGCCGCCGGGGAGGCCGAGCGGACCGCGGCCGCCGCCGCCCGCGCCGACGAGGCCCTGGAGAAGGCGCTCTACGAGGCCGAGGAGCTCGCCGAGCGGCTGCTCGTCGCCGAGGAGGCTCCGGCCGAGGAGGAGCCCGACACCTCCGTGCGCGACCGGCTCGCCGCCGACGGCGCCAACGCCCGCCAGACGGAGATGGAAGCCCGGCTCCAGCTCCGTACGCACGAGGAACGGGTCAAGGGGCTCGCCGGGCGGGCCGACTCCCTCGACCGCGGCGCCCGCGCCGAACGCGAGGCACGCGCGCGTGCCGAGCAGCGGCGCGCCCGGATGCGGCACGAGGCGGAGGTCGCCGCCGCCGTGGCCGCCGGCGCCCGCCAGCTCCTCGCCCACATCGAGGTCTCCCTCGTCCGGGCCGAGCAGGAGCGCGCGCTCGCCGACGCCGCCAAGGGCGCCCGCGAACAGGGCCTGTCCGCCGCCCGCACCCGGGGCCGCGACCTGAAGGCCGAGCTGGACAAGCTGACCGACTCCGTCCACCGGGGCGAGGTCCTCGGTGCCGAGAAGCGGATGCGGATCGAGCAGCTGGAGACCAAGGCCCTGGAGGAGCTGGGCGTCGAGCCGGCCGGACTCGTCTCCGAGTACGGCCCCCATCAGCTCGTACCGCCGTCGCCGCCCGCCGAGGGCGAGGAGCTTCCGGAGGACCCGGAGCATCCGCGGAACCAGCCGCGGCCGTTCGTCCGTTCGGAGCAGGAGAAGCGGCTCAAGGCCGCCGAGCGGGCGTACCAACAGCTCGGAAAGGTGAACCCGCTGGCTCTCGAGGAGTTCGCGGCGCTGGAGGAGCGGCACCAGTTCCTCTCCGAGCAGCTGGAGGACCTGAAGAAGACCCGGGCCGACCTCCTTCAGGTCGTGAAGGAGGTCGACATCCGGGTCGAGCAGGTCTTCACCGAGGCGTTCCGGGACACCGCCCGCGAGTTCGAGGGCGTGTTCTCGCGGCTCTTCCCGGGCGGCGAGGGCCGGCTGATCCTGACCGACCCCGACAACATGCTCACCACCGGCGTCGACGTGGAGGCCCGTCCGCCGGGCAAGAAGGTCAAGCGCCTCTCGCTGCTCTCCGGCGGCGAGCGCTCTCTGACCGCCGTGGCCATGCTGGTCTCCATCTTCAAGGCCCGCCCCAGCCCGTTCTACGTGATGGACGAGGTGGAGGCGGCGCTCGACGACACCAACCTCCAGCGGCTGATCCGGATCATGCAGGAGCTCCAGGAGTCCTCGCAGCTCATCGTGATCACGCACCAGAAGCGGACGATGGAGGTCGCGGACGCGCTCTACGGCGTCTCCATGCAGGGCGACGGCGTCTCGAAGGTCATCAGCCAGCGGCTTCGTTGATCAACTTCAAGTCTTGAACGAACAATGCCCCGCAGCTTGTTTTAAGTCATACGACATCAACTATTGACTTCGAAACTTGAAGGCATAGTCTCTGCAACGTTGCTTTTACCTTCACGTGGTGGGCGGCGTCATGTTGTGCGCCACTGGAAGGGCTCGCCCCCCACGCCCCGGCACCGCCGCCGGAGCCTAGGAGTCCATGTGACCAACACAGCGCAGGCGCCCACGCCGCCGCCGTCCGAAGGCCGGGCCGCCCACCCCGACCACCTCGGCCACGTCATCTTCATCACGGCGTCGGCCGCGATGGGCGGGTTCCTCTTCGGCTACGACAGCTCCGTCATCAACGGCGCCGTCGAGGCCATCAGGGACCGCTACGACATCGGCTCCGGCACCCTGGCCCAGGTCATCGCCATCGCCCTGATCGGCTGCGCCATCGGCGCCGCGACCGCCGGCCGGATCGCCGACCGCATCGGCCGCATCCGCTGCATGCAGATCGCCGCCGTGCTCTTCACCATCAGCGCCGTGGGCTCCGCCCTGCCCTTCGCCCTCTGGGACCTCGCCTTCTGGCGGATCGTCGGCGGCTTCGCCATCGGCATGGCCTCCGTCATCGGCCCGGCGTACATCGCCGAGGTCGCCCCCGCCGCCTACCGCGGCCGCCTCGGCTCCTTCCAGCAGGCCGCCATCGTCATCGGCATCGCCATCTCGCAGCTGGTCAACTACGGCATCCTGCAGCTCGCCGACGGCGACCAGCGCGGCGAGATCGGCGGCATCGAGGCCTGGCAGTGGATGCTCGGCGTGATGGTCGTCCCCGCCCTGCTCTACGGTCTGCTCTCCTTCGCCATCCCGGAGTCCCCCCGCTTCCTCATCTCGGTCGGCAAGATCGACCGGGCGAAGGAGGTCCTCTCCGAGGTCGAGGGCAAGGACGTGAACCTCGACCACCGCGTCGCCGAGATCGAGCACGCGATGCACAGCGAGCACAAGTCCACCTTCAAGGACCTGATGGTGGCCGGCCGCCGGTTCAAGCTGCTGCCCATCGTGTGGGTCGGCATCGGACTCTCGGTCTTCCAGCAGCTCGTCGGCATCAACGTGGCGTTCTACTACTCCTCGACGCTCTGGCAGTCGGTCGGCATCGACCCGACGAGCTCGTTCTTCTACTCGTTCACCACGTCCATCATCAACATCATCGGCACCGTCATCGCGATGGTCCTGGTCGACCGGGTGGGCCGTAAGCCGCTCGCGCTCGTCGGCTCCGTCGGCATGGCGATCGCCCTCGCCTTCGAGGCCTGGGCCTTCTCCGCCGACCTCGTCGACGGCAAGCTCCCCAACACCGAGGGCGTCGTGGCGCTCGTCGCCGCCCACGTCTTCGTGCTCTTCTTCGCCCTCTCGTGGGGCGTCGTGGTCTGGGTCTTCCTCGGCGAGATGTTCCCCAACCGGATCCGCGCCGCCGCCCTCGGCGTCGCCGCCTCCGCGCAGTGGATCGCCAACTGGGCCATCACCGCGAGCTTCCCGTCCCTCGCGGACTGGAACCTCTCGGGCACGTACATCATCTACACGGTCTTCGCCGTGCTCTCCATCCCCTTCGTACTCAGGTACGTGAAGGAGACCAAGGGCAAGGCGTTGGAGGAGATGGGCTAAACCCCGCTGCCCCTCTCCTCGAACCGGAACTGCCCCGGCCCAGGCCCTATGCCTTGAGCCGGGGCAGCACCGTCTCCCCGAGCAGCCGCAGCGACCGCCACGCCTCCTCGACCGGCATCCCGCCGCAGAGCGGATGCAGCACCAGACTCTCCAGCTCCTGCCCGAGCGCCACGCACTCCTCCGGCGTGACGATCCGGTAGACGCCCTCCGCGCGCAGCTCCGCCACCGTCGTCGCCGCCGAGCGCACCGCCGAGCGGATGTCCTTCGACTGCCAGGACGCGTACGTCCGCGCCTCGTGCAGGAAGTGCTCCCCGTACAGCTCCCACGTCCGGTCGGGGTCCTCCGAGACGTGGAGCAGCGGGGTCTTCTCAGCCGGCATCATCGTCCAGCCCTCCGTGCCGTGCTCCGCGCACTGCTGCTGGTAGTACGTCTCCAGCTCCGGCAGGTGCGCGCTCGGGAAGAGCGGAAGACCGAGCCGGGCCGCGCGCCGCGCCGCCGCCTTCGAGGAACCGCCCACCAGCAGCAGCGGATGCGGCTGGGTGAAGGGCCGCGGGGTGACCCGTACCGTACGGCCCTCGTACGTGAAGGGCTCACCGGACCACGCTTTGAGCAGGGTCTCCAGGAGCAGGTCCTGGAGCTTGCCCCGGCGGCCCCAGTCGACCCCGCGCTCCTCGTACTCCTCCGGCCGGTAGCCGATGCCCGCGACCGTCACCAGGCGGCCGCCGCTCAGCAGGTCCAGGACGGCGATCTCCTCCGCGAGCCGCAGCGGGTCGTGCAGCGGCCCGATGATCGCGGAGACCGTGACCGCGATCCTCTTCGTCGCGCCGAAGACCGCGCCGGCGAAGGCGAAGGGGGAGGGCAGCCAGTTGTTCGTCGCGCCGTGGTGCTCCTCGGTCTGGATCGTGTCCACGCCGTGCTCGTCGGCGTAGGCGGCCATGGCGAGGGCGGCCCGGTAGCGCTCCGAGAGGGACGCGGGGGTCCCGTGCGGATCGACCAGGTTGAACCGTACGACTGTGAAGGGCATGGGAAGTCCCCCTCCGCGCGTGGGAAGTCGGCGAAGGGGGACGGTATCTGACGTAGCGTCAGATGAGAACGGGGTGCGTCAGACGGAAACGGACTCGCCGGCCGTGACGGGCACCTCGACGGGCTCCGCGGCGACCCGCGCGCGGTCCCTCGGCAGCACGGCGTACAGCACGCCCGAGACCACGATCGTCGCCGCCCAGCCGAGCCCGTTCTCGCCGATCCAGGAGGAGGCGAGCGGACCGGAGAACCAGTCGACCTTCGTGAACAGCAGCCCCGCCACGAGCGCCACCGCCCACGCCGTCATGGCCTGCCAGGCGAAACCGCCCCGGTACCAGTACGCGCTGGTCCGGCCCGTGTCCATCAGGGCCACGCCGTCGTACGACCGGCGGCGCAGCATGTCGACGCCGAAGACGCCGATCCACGCCGAGAACGCCACCGCGAGCAGCGTCAGGAACGAGATGAACGAGCCGATGAAGCTGGTCGCCACCACCATGAGCAGGAAGCCGAAGACCAGGCTGATCACGGCGTTCACGCTGACCGCCGCCGCGCGCGAGACCTTGATGCCGAGCGTCTGCGCGGTGAACCCGGCCGAGTACATCGACATCGAGTTGATCAGCAGCATCCCGATCAGCGCGATGATCAGGTACGGCACGGAGATCCAGGTCGGCAGCAGCTCGCCGATGAAGGAGACCGGGTCCTGCGCCGAGGCGAGGTCCGGGGTTGCGACCGCCATCACGGCGCCCATCAGGACCATCGGCAGGACGACGATCCCGGCGCCGCCGATCGTGGTGCCGACCATCGCCTTCGAGGAGGCGGTACGCGGCAGGTAGCGGGTGAAGTCCGGGCCGGAGGGCACCCAGCTGATGCCGCCCGCCGCGATGGTGCCGATGCCCGCGATCATCATCGCCGTCGAACCGGCCGGCTTGTCGAAGACCGCCGACCAGTCGGTGTTGGCGACCAGATACACGAGCACGAGCACCGAGAACGCGCCGAAGAGGTACGTCGACCACTTGCTGCACACCCGCAGGGCGTTGATGCCGAGCCCGGACACCAGGAAGGTGCAGGCGACGAAGAGCAGCAGCGTGATGACGATCAGCGCGGTGTTCGACTCGATCCCGAAGAGCAGGTCGAGCACGGTCAGGACGGCGTACGCGCCGGTGACCGCGTTGATCGTCTCCCAGCCCCAGCGGGCCACCCAGATCAGCGAGCCGGGGAAGAGGTTGCCGCGCTGCCCGAAGACCGCCCGCGACAGCGCCATGCCGGGGGAGCCGCCGCGCTTCCCGGCGATCGATATCAGGCCGACGATCCCGTACGAGAGGATCGGCGCCGCCGTCGCGACGACGAGCACCTGCCAGAAGTTCAGGCCGTTGAAGACGATGAGCCCGGCGCCCATCGTGAGAAGAAGCACACTGATGTTGGCGGCGACCCAGGTCGGGAACAGCTCGCGGACGTGACCGGTGCGCTCGGCGTCGGGGACGGGTTCGAGACCACGGGTCTCGACCGCGCCTTCGGCTTCTGCGGGGATTTCCGCGGCGGTCTCGGCGGCAGGGGGCATGGCGGTACTCCGTGCGGGGTGTGGGGGACCCACCCAGCGTACGTGCTCTTCCTCAAGTCCCGTCGTGGCCGATACTGGACGCGTTATGGAACTCATTCTTGCTGTAGTCATCGCCCTGGTCGTCGCCGTCGCCGTGACCAGCGGGCTCGTGATCAGCGGCCGCAAGAAGAAGCAGCTGCCACCGCCCGAGGCACCGTCCACCACGCCGACCATCACCGCTCCGCCCGCCGAGCCGCACGTCGGCGAGGAGGCGGAGACACCGCGGGAAGAACCACGCCGCACCATCGAGGAGGTCGACCTCCCGACCGCGGAGGAGGCCACCGAGGCCCCGGCCGCCGTCGAGGACCCGGTCGTCGCCGAGGCGCCAGCGATCGAGATCGAGGTGCCCGAGCCGACCGCCGGCCGGCTCGTCCGCCTCCGCGCCCGCCTCGCCCGCTCCCAGAACTCCCTCGGCAAGGGGCTGCTCGCGCTGCTGTCGCGGGACAACCTCGACGAGGACACCTGGGAGGAGATCGAGGAGACCCTGCTCACCGCCGACGTCGGCGTCGCCCCGACCCAGGAGCTGGTCGACCGGCTGCGCGAGCGCGTCCGGGTCCTCGGCACGCGTACCCCCGAGGAGCTGCGCGCCCTGCTGCGCGAGGAGCTCGTCACCCTCCTCGGCCCCGACTTCGACCGCTCCGTGAAGACCGAGAGCGACCCGGGCACCCCGGGCGTCGTCATGGTCGTCGGCGTCAACGGCACCGGCAAGACCACGACCACGGGCAAGCTCGCCCGCGTCCTGGTCGCCGACGGCCGCTCCGTCGTCCTCGGCGCGGCCGACACCTTCCGCGCCGCCGCCGCCGACCAGCTCCAGACCTGGGGCGAGCGCGTCGGCGCGCGGACCGTGCGCGGCCCCGAGGGCGGCGACCCGGCGTCGATCGCCTTCGACGCCGTCAAGGAGGGCATCGCCGAGGGCGCCGACGTCGTCCTCATCGACACCGCCGGCCGCCTGCACACCAAGACCGGTCTGATGGACGAGCTGGGCAAGGTCAAGCGGGTCGTCGAGAAGCACGGCCCGCTCGACGAGGTCCTGCTCGTCCTCGACGCCACCACCGGCCAGAACGGCCTGGTCCAGGCGCGCGTCTTCGCCGAGGTCGTGGACATCACCGGCATCGTGCTCACCAAGCTCGACGGCACGGCCAAGGGCGGCATCGTCATCGCCGTCCAGCGCGAGCTGGGCGTCCCGGTCAAGCTGATCGGCCTGGGCGAGGGCCCGGACGACCTGGCCCCCTTCGAGCCGGGCGCCTTCGTCGATGCCCTCATCGGGGACTGACACCGACACCACGCGAAGGGCCCCGCCGGTCTCCGGCGGGGCCCTTCGCGTGTCGGGCGTCTGTGGGAAGCGCCGTCTCTCAGAAGTGCGTGCGGTGGCAGATGTACGCCAGCGTCCCGAGCAGCAGCCGCGCCTGCGGCGGAGCGCCCGCCGTGTCCAGGGTCGGCGGCCGCAGCCAGCGGACCGGGCCCAGGCCGCCGAGGTCCGAGGGCGGCGCCGTCACGTGGTCGCCGGGACCCAGGCCCCGCAGATCCAGGTCCGCGTCGTCCCAGCCCATCCGGTACAGCAGCTGCGGCAGCTCCGCCGCCGCCCCGGGCGCCACGAAGAACTGGGCCCGCCCCGTCGGCGTCACGCAGACCGGCCCCAGCGGCAGGCCCATGCGCTCCAGGCGGACGAGCGCCAGCCGCCCCGCCGCCTCCGCGACCTCGATCACGTCGAAGGCCCGGCCCACCGGCAGCAGCAGCGCCGCGCCCGGGTACCGGCCCCATGCCTTGGTCGCGTCGTCGAGGCCCGCGCCGGCCGGGACCGGCTCGGCGAACGAGAGCGGATGCGCCCCCGGAGCCGTACAGGACGTGTCGCCGCAGGAACACTGGCCGGAGACGGCCCGGGCGCCGGGGACCACGTCCCAGCCCCACAGCCCGGTGTACTCGGCCACCGCTGTGCACTCAGTGGTGCGGACGCGGCGACGTGAGCCGGTCCGCATCTCACGAATGCCGATCGTGAAGCCCATGCCCCCTCCAACGGGTCGGACGCGCCGGTGGTTACGACCCGGAGCCCCACTGTCACGCTCCGTCGCCGGGGGTGGCGTGCGGACGCGGGCGAGGTGGTGCGGACCCCGGCGCGCGCCTGCTGGCGCTACGGTCCGCCGACTCTGGTTCGTCGCATGTCAAGTGAATCGTGTTCCGCGGCAGGCGAGTTCATTCGAAGGGGTGGCGAATGGTGGCGATTCTTGAATCCCGGTCGCGGGAGGGGTGATCGTAGGATTACTTTCGGTGCTCGAACCCTGGAGTCCTTGCGCATGTGGGTATGCCGGAGGCAACCCGCTTTCCTGTTCGAAGGAGTAGAAGCTCCAGACGGAAGCCGCAAGACACGGCATTCTGATAGGGGTTCGCGCAACAGAGTCTCGACCTGGATGGGGGCGTTCCTGTGGGCGGCAACGGCGCAGACGGTTCGACTGCCGGCAAGCGCCCGAACGAGCAGCTGAGCTCGTGGTTCGTGCGGAGCGGCTGGTCGAAGGGCGAACTGGCGCGCCAAGTGAACCGCAGGGCACGCCAGATGGGCGCGCACCACATCTCCACGGACACCTCGCGCGTGCGCCGCTGGCTGGACGGCGAGCAGCCGCGCGAGCCCATCCCCCGGATCCTCTCCGAGCTGTTCTCCGAACGGTTCGGCTCGGTCGTCGCCGTCGAGGACCTCGGCCTTCGCACGGCCCACCAGGCGCCGTCCGTCTCCGGCGTCGACCTGCCCTGGGCCGGCCCCCAGACCGTCGCCCTGCTCAGCGAGTTCTCGCGCAGCGACCTGATGCTCGCCCGCCGGGGCTTCCTCGGCACCTCCCTCGCGCTCGCCGCCGGGCCCTCCCTCATCGAGCCCATGCAGCGCTGGCTCGTCCCCACCCCGGCCGGCGAACCCGCCCCGCCCGAGCCGATCCCCACGGGCCACCGCCCGGGGAAGCTCTCCGCGATAGAGCTCGACCTGCTCGAGTCCACCACGGCGATGTTCCGCCAGTGGGACGCCCAGTGCGGCGGAGGACTGCGCCGCAAGGCCGTCGTCGGCCAGCTCCACGAGGTCACCGACCTGCTCCAGGAGCCGCAGCCGTCCGCCACCGCCCAGCGTCTCTTCCGGTGCGCGGCCGAACTGGCCGAGCTGGCCGGATGGATGAGCTACGACGTGGGCCTGCAGCCCACCGCCCAGAAGTACTTCGTCCTCGCCCTGCACGCCGCGAAGGAGGCCGGGGACAAGCCCCTCGGCTCGTACATCCTGTCCTCGATGAGCCGCCAGATGATCCACCTCGGCCGGCCCGACGACGCCCTCGAACTCATCCACCTCGCCCAGTACGGCAGTCGCGACTGCGCCACCCCGCGCACCCAGGCCATGCTGTATGCGATGGAGGCCCGCGCCTACGCCAACATGGGCCAGCCCTCCAAGTGCAAGCGGGCCGTGCGGATGGCCGAGGACACCTTCGCCGACGTCGGCCTCGACGGCGAGCCCGAGCCCGACTGGATCCGCTTCTTCTCCGAGGCCGAGCTCAACGGCGAGAACTCGCACTCCTACCGCGACCTCGCCTACGTCGCCGGCCGCTCCCCGACCTACGCCTCGCTCGCCGAGCCCGTCATGGAGCGGGCCGTCTCCCTCTTCGAGAAGGACTCCGAGCACCAGCGTTCGTACGCACTCAACCTCATCGGCATGGCGACCGTGCACCTCCTCAAGCGCGAGCCCGAGCAGTCGGCCGTCCTCGTCGAGAAGGCGCTCGGCGTCGCCAAGAGCGTCCGCTCCGAGCGGGTCAACACCCGGCTGCGCAAGACCGTCGACACCGCCGCCCGCGACTTCCGCGACGTCGCCGAGGTCGTCCAGCTCACCGACCGGCTCACCGCCCTGCTCCCCGAGACGGCCGAGGCCGTCTGACCCCACCGGCCCGGCCCAGGGCCCCGCCCACTCCGGCCGCGACAGCGTTCCCGTACTGCCCGACTCGGCTCCCCCGCCGCCAGGACACCAGGGACCGCCTGTCGCGGCCGGTTTTCCGCGTTCCCCCGGGCCTCCGCGCGCACCGTACGCGCGTTACACGTCCGTGACCCAGGCGTTCACAGTCGCGTAACACGTCCCACCCCTTCGTCACTGCGGCGAAACATCGTGCGGCATCGGCGGAAACCGCGCTGCGCGAATCTCTGGCGCATAACCGGCCACCCCTCATGGCCAAAGCCGCTCTCCGGCCCCGCCCCGCACAGGCCGTACCGACGACGAGGAGACGCCGATGGCACCAGCCATCACGACCCTGGCCGCAGACGCCCCCGAGCTGTCTGCCGCCAACACCGGGTTCATGCTCATCTGCTCCGCCCTGGTCATGCTGATGACCCCGGCACTCGCCTTCTTCTACGGAGGCATGGTCCGCGTCAAGTCCACCCTCAACATGCTGATGATGAGCTTCATCAGCCTCGGGATCGTCACGATCCTGTGGGTGCTCTACGGCTTCAGCCTCGCCTTCGGCACCGACTCCGGATCGATCATCGGCTGGTCCTCCGACTACGTCGGCCTCAGCGGCATCGGCGTCACCGAGCTGTGGGACGGCTACACCATCCCGGTGTACGTCTTCGCCGTCTTCCAGCTGATGTTCGCCATCCTCACGCCCGCCCTGATCAGCGGCGCGCTCGCCGACCGGGTCAAGTTCACCGCCTGGGCCCTGTTCATCGCCCTGTGGGTCACCGTCGTCTACTTCCCGGTCGCGCACTGGGTCTGGGGCGCCGGCGGCTGGCTCTTCGAGATGGGCGTCATCGACTTCGCCGGCGGTACGGCCGTCCACATCAACGCCGGTGCCGCGGCCCTCGGCGTCATCCTCGTCATCGGCAAGCGCGTCGGTTTCAAGAAGGACCCGATGCGCCCGCACAGCCTCCCGCTGGTGATGCTCGGCGCCGGTCTGCTCTGGTTCGGCTGGTTCGGCTTCAATGCCGGCTCGTGGCTCGGCAACGACGACGGCGTCGGCGCGGTCATGTTCGTCAACACGCAGGTCGCCACCGCCGCCGCCATGCTCGCCTGGCTCGGTTACGAGAAGCTCCGCCACGGCTCCTTCACCACCCTGGGCGCCGCCTCCGGCGCCGTCGCGGGCCTCGTCGCCATCACCCCGTCCGGCGGCTCCTGCTCGCCGCTCGGCGCGATCGCCATCGGTGCCATCGCCGGCCTGCTGTGCGCCATGGCCGTCGGCCTGAAGTACAAGTTCGGCTACGACGACTCCCTCGACGTCATCGGCGTCCACCTCGTCGGCGGTGTCGTCGGCTCCCTGCTCGTCGGTTTCTTTGCCACCGGCGGCGTCCAGTCCGACGCCAAGGGCCTCTTCTACGGCGGCGGCCTGGAGCAGCTCGGCAAGCAGGCCATCGGCGTCGCCGCCGTCCTCGCCTACTCTCTGATCGCCTCCGCGATCCTCGCGCTCCTCATCGACAAGACGATGGGCATGAGGGTCAGCGAGGACGACGAGGTCTCCGGCATCGACCAGGTCGAGCACGCCGAGACCGCGTACGACTTCAGCGGAGCCGGCGGCGGCGCGTCCTCGCGCTCCACCGCCGCCCCCGCCCCCGCCGTCACGGAGAACAAGAAGGTGGACGCATGAAGCTCATCACCGCCGTCGTGAAGCCGCACAGGCTGGACGAGATCAAGGAGGCCCTGCAGGCCTTCGGAGTCCAGGGCCTCACGGTCACCGAGGCCAGCGGATACGGCCGCCAGCGCGGCCACACCGAGGTCTACCGCGGTGCCGAGTACACCGTCGACCTCGTCCCCAAGATCCGTATCGAGGTCCTGGTCGAGGACGACGACGCCGAACAGCTCATCGATGTCGTGGTCAAGGCGGCCCGAACCGGCAAGATCGGGGACGGCAAGGTGTGGAGCGTGCCGGTCGAGACGGCCGTACGGGTCCGCACCGGCGAACGCGGTCCGGACGCACTGTAGACACGGGGCACGTAAGGAGCTGCTGGGTGACGACCGTCGACACGAGTACGCGAGCGGAAGACTCGGGACCCAGCGGATACGCGGCGGCCCGGCTGCGCCTTCTCACCGAGAAGGCGCAGTCCGGGCCGCCGCGCCGTGCCGCCCTGGCCCGGCTCACCGACGACTGGCTGACCGGACTCTTCACCGCCGCCAAGCCGCCACGAGGGGTGGCGCTCGTCGCCGTCGGCGGCTACGGGCGTGGTGAACTCTCCCCGCGCAGCGACCTCGACCTGCTCCTGCTGCACGACGGCAGCGCCGACGCGGGCGCGATCGCCACGCTCGCCGACCGGATCTGGTACCCGGTCTGGGACCTGGGCCTCGCCCTGGACCACTCCGTCCGCACCCCCGCAGAGGCCCTCAAGACGGCCGGGGACGACCTCAAGGTCCACCTCGGCCTCCTCGACGCCCGGCCGGTCGCCGGCGACCTCGGGCTCGTCGCCGCGCTGCGGACCGCCGTCCTCGCCGACTGGCGCAACCAGGCCCCCAAGCGGCTCCCCGAACTCGACGCCCTCTGCCGCGAGCGCGCCGAGCGCATGGGGCAGCTCCAGTTCCTCCTCGAACCCGACCTCAAGGAGGCCAGGGGAGGGCTCCGCGACGCCCAGGTCCTGCGCGCCGTGGCCGCCTCCTGGCTCGCCGACGCACCCCGCGAGGGCCTGGACGGCGCCCGCCGCCGCCTCCTCGACACCCGCGACGCCCTGCACCTCGCCACCGGACGGGCCACCGACCGGCTCGCCCTCCAGGAGCAGGACGCCGTCGCCGATGAGCTGGGCCTCCTCGACGCCGACACCCTGCTGCGCGAGGTCTACGAAGCGGCGCGGATCATCGCGTACGCCGGTGACGTCACCTGGCGCGAGGTCAACCGGGTCCTGAAGGCCCGCTCCGCCCGCCCCCGGTTCCGCGGCCTCCTCGGCGGCCGCTCCGGCCGTACCGGTGGCGCGAAGCCGCCGATCGAGCGCACCCCGCTCGCCGAGGGCGTCGTGGAGATGGACGGCGAGGTCGTCCTCGCCCTGAGCGCCAAACCCGACCGTGACCCGGTGCTGCCGCTGCGCGCCGCCGCCGCGGCCGCCCAGTCCGGCCTCCCGCTCTCCCTGCACGCCGTACGCCGCCTGGCCGCCGACACCGCCCCGCTGCCCGTGCCCTGGCCGGCCGAGGCGCGCGAGGAGCTGGTCACCCTGCTCGGCGCGGGGGAGTCCACCGTGCCCGTCTGGGAGGCCCTGGAGGCCGAAGGCCTCGTCTCCCGGCTGCTGCCCGACTGGGAGCGCGTCCGCTGCCGGCCGCAGCGCAACCCCGTCCACACCTGGACCGTCGACCGGCACCTCGTGGAGACCGCCGTCCGCGCCTCCTCGCTCACCCGCCGGGTCGGCCGGCCCGACCTGCTGCTCGTCGCCGCCCTGCTGCACGACATCGGCAAGGGCTGGCCCGGCGACCACTCCGTGGCCGGGGAGACCATCGCCCGCGACGTCGCCGCCCGGATCGGCTTCGACCAGGCCGACGTGGGCGTCCTCGCCACCGTCGTACGCCACCACCTGCTGCTCGTCGAGACCGCCACCCGGCGCGACCTGGACGACCCCGCGACCGTACGGTCCGTGGCCTCCGCCGTCCGGACACCGGGCGCGCTCGAACTGCTCCACGCCCTCACCGAGGCCGACGCGCTCGCCACCGGACCCGCCGCCTGGTCCACCTGGCGCGCCTCCCTCGTCGCCGACCTCGTCAAACGCGTCGGCGCCGTCCTCGCGGGGGAGCCCGCCCCGGAGCCGGAACCGGCCGCGCCCAGCGCCGAACAGGAACGGCTCGCGATCGAGGCGCTGCGCACCGGGGAGCCGGTCCTCGCCCTGCACACCCAGTCGGAGGCCGCCCCCGAGGACGGCGCGCCGGAGCCCGTCGGTGTCGAGCTGCTCCTCGCCCTGCCCGACCAGCCAGGCGTCCTGCCCGCCGCGGCCGGGGTCCTCGCCCTGCACCGCCTGACCGTGCGCGCCGCCGACCTGCGCGCCGTCGAGCTCCCCACCGAGCTCGGCCCCGGCGCCGTCCTGGTCCTGAACTGGCGCGTCGCCGCCGCGTACGGCTCCCTGCCGCAGGCCACCCGGCTCCGCGCGGACCTCGTCCGGGCCCTCGACGGCAGCCTCGACATCCCCGCCCGCCTCGCCGAACGTGACGCCGCCCACCCGAGGCGGCGCGGGGTCACGGCCCCGCCACCCCGGGTCACGGTCGCCCCGGCCGGCTCCCGGCTCGCCACCGTCATCGAGGTCCGCGCCCAGGACGCCCCGGGCCTGCTGCACCGGATCGGACGGGCCCTGGAGGGCGCGGACGTCCGGGTCAGGAGCGCGCACGTCTCGACGCTTGGCGCGAACGCCGTGGACACGCTGTACGTGACCCGTCCCGACGGCTCCCTGCTCTCCGACGAGGAGGCCGCTGACCTGGCGAAGGCCCTGGAGGGCGCGCTGCGGTGAGAGGCCCCTCGAGGGCCCGCCGAGAGAGGCCTGGTTCCCGCCCGTTTCGACGGGCGGGGGCACGTACTTCGACGAGGCAGATACCCTTGAGGGCAATCCGTCCGCCTGCCCCCGACACCGAGGATCCGCGACCGCCGTGTTCGATACCCTCTCCGACCGCCTCGCAGCGACATTCAAGAACCTCCGGGGCAAGGGCCGCCTGTCCGAGGCGGACATCGACGCCACCGCGCGCGAGATCCGTATCGCCCTGCTCGAGGCGGATGTCGCCCTGCCCGTCGTCCGGGCGTTCATCAAGCAGGTCAAGGAGCGGGCCACCGGCGCCGAGGTCTCCCAGGCGCTGAACCCCGCCCAGCAGGTCATCAAGATCGTCAACGAGGAGCTCATCGGCATCCTCGGCGGCGAGACCCGCAGGCTGCGCTTCGCCAAGACCGCGCCGACCGTGATCATGCTCGCCGGTCTCCAGGGTGCCGGTAAGACCACCCTCGCCGGAAAGCTCGGTCTCTGGCTCAAGAGCCAGGGCCACTCCCCGCTGCTCGTCGCCTGTGACCTCCAGCGCCCCAACGCCGTCACCCAGCTCGGCGTCGTCGCCGAGCGCGCGGGCGTGGCGTTCTACGGCCCGCAGCCGGGCAACGGCGTCGGTGACCCGGTCCAGGTCGCGAAGGACTCGATCGAGTACGCGCGGACCAAGATGTACGACGTCGTGATCGTCGACACCGCCGGTCGCCTCGGCATCGACCAGGAGCTGATGCAGCAGGCCGCGGACATCCGCGACGCCGTCAGCCCCGACGAGGTCCTCTTCGTCGTCGACGCCATGATCGGTCAGGACGCGGTCAACACCGCCGAGGCCTTCCGCGACGGTGTCGGCTTCGACGGCGTCGTGCTCTCCAAGCTCGACGGCGACGCCCGAGGCGGTGCCGCGCTCTCCATCGCGCACGTCACCGGCCGCCAGATCATGTTCGCCTCCAACGGCGAGAAGCTGGACGAGTTCGACGCGTTCCACCCGGACCGCATGGCGTCCCGCATCCTCGGCATGGGCGACATGCTCTCGCTCATCGAGAAGGCCGAGCAGACCTTCAGCCAGGAAGAGGCCGCCAAGATGGCCTCCAAGCTGGCGTCCAAGAAGGGCCAGGAGTTCACGCTCGACGACTTCCTCGCCCAGATGGAACAGGTCCGCAAGATGGGCTCCATCTCCAAGCTGCTCGGGATGCTCCCCGGCATGGCGCAGATGAAGGAGCAGATCAACAACATCGACGAGCGGGACGTCGACCGCACGGCCGCGATCATCAAGTCGATGACCCCGGGCGAGCGCCACGACCCGACCATCATCAACGGCTCCCGCCGCGCCCGTATCGCCAAGGGCTCCGGCGTCGAGGTCAGCGCGGTGAAGGGGCTCGTCGAGCGGTTCTTCGAGGCCCGCAAGATGATGTCCCGCATGGCCCAGGGCGGCGGCATGCCGGGCATGCCCGGGATCCCGGGCATGGGCGGCGGCCCCGGCCGGCAGAAGAAGCAGGTCAAGCAGGCCAAGGGCAAGCGCAAGAGCGGCAACCCGATGAAGCGCAAGGCCGAGGAGGAGGCCGCCCAGGCCCGCCGCGAGCAGGGGCAGCAGGGCGGCGCGTTCGGTCTGCCGGCGGCCGGGCAGGGCCCGGGCGACTTCGAGCTGCCGGACGAGTTCAAGAAGTTCATGGGCTGACGCCCGTCGAGCAGTCGTACGTGAAGCGGCCCGGGCGGTGCGAAACCGCCCCGGGCCCCTTTTCACTCCTCCGTACCGCCCGAAATGCCGGGATCGGGCGCCCTCTCGATACTGAGGGCCGGGCCTGACGTCGGTATGAGGAGAGCAGCGTGCCCAACTCCGTACCCCCGCGCGACCGGACCGACCAGCCCTGGCGCTCGGAGGGGGCGCCGCCGCCCCCGCCCGCGAAGAAGAAGATGCCCGGCGGCTGGGGCGGCCTCATCCTCACCGCCCTCGTCGTCTATCTGCTCGCCAACCTCGTGCTGTCGTTCTTCAACCGGGGCGACGAGCCGACGATCTCGTACACCGAGTTCAGCAAGCAGGTGAACGCCGGCAACGTCACCAAGATCTACTCCAAGGGCGACGCCATCCAGGGCGAGCTGAAGAACAAACAGCCGCTGCCCAACGGGGACAAGGGCGACTACAGCAAGTTCGTCACCCAGCGGCCCGCCTTCGCCGACGACAACCTCTGGGGCGAGCTGACCTCGAAGGGCGTCACCGTCACCGCCGAGCCGGTCGTCCAGGAGCGCAGCTTCCTCGCCAACCTGCTGATCTCGCTCGCCCCGATGCTGCTCCTCGTCGTCCTGTGGATCTTCATCGCCCGCCGGATGAGCTCCGGGATGGGCGGCGCGGGCGGCATGCTCGGCCGCAAGGCCCCGCCCAAGCCGGTGGAGCTGGTGGCGGGGGAGCAGCGCACCACCTTCGAGGACGTGGCCGGCATCGACGAGGTCGAGGGTGAGCTCAACGATGTCGTCGACTTCCTGAAGAACCCTTCCGCCTACCGCGACATGGGCGCCAAGATGCCGCGCGGCGTGCTCCTCGCCGGTCCGCCCGGCACCGGCAAGACCCTGCTCGCGCGGGCGGTCGCGGGCGAGGCGGGGGTGCCGTTCTTCTCCGCCTCGGCCTCGGAGTTCATCGAGATGATCGTCGGCGTCGGCGCCTCGCGGGTACGGGAACTCTTCGCCGAGGCCCGCAAGGTGGCCCCGGCGATCATCTTCATCGACGAGATCGACACCATCGGCCGGGCGCGCGGCGGCGGCTCGGGCATGGGCGGCCACGACGAGCGCGAGCAGACGCTCAACCAGATCCTGACCGAGATGGACGGCTTCACCGGATCCGAGGGCGTCATCGTCCTCGCCGCCACCAACCGCGCCGACGTCCTCGACCCGGCGCTGACCCGGCCCGGCCGCTTCGACCGGATCGTGCACGTCAACCCGCCCGACCGCGGGGGCCGTGAGGCGATCCTCAAGATCCACACCCGGGACATCCCGCTCGCCCAGGACGTCGACCTGGTTCAGGTCGCCCGCACGACCCCGGGGATGACCGGTGCCGAACTGGCCAACCTCGCCAACGAGGCCGCCCTCCTCGCCGTCAAGCGGCGCCAGAAGGAGGTGACCCGGTCCGACCTGTCCGACGCCCTGGAGAAGGTCCAGCTCGGCGCGGAACGGCCGCTGGTGATGCCGGAGGAGGAGCGGCGCCGCACCGCGTACCACGAGAGCGGCCACGCCCTGCTCGGCATGCTCCAGCCGGGCGCCGACCCGGTCCGCAAGATCACCATCGTCCCGCGCGGCCGGGCCCTCGGCGTCACGCTCTCGACGCCGGACGCCGACAAGTACGCGTACACGGAGGAGTACCTGCGCGGCCGGATCATCGGCGCGCTCGGCGGGATGGCCGCCGAGCAGGTCGTCTACGGGGTCGTGACCACCGGCTCCGAGAGCGACCTGGAACAGGTCACCAATATCGCGCGCGGCATGGCCGGCCGCTGGGGCATGAGCGAACGCGTCGGCCGCCTCACCGCCATCCCCGGCGACGCCCAGCAGGCGTACGGCCTCTCCGCGGCCCCCGCGACCCTCGACATGGTCGCGGAGGAGATGCGCCGCATCGTCGACGAGTGCTACGAGAGCGCGATCCGCCAACTCCGCGAGAACCGCGACAAACTCGACGCCCTCGCGACCGCCCTGCTGGCCAACGAGACCCTGGAAGAGGAAGCCGCGTACCGAGCGGCGGGCATCACGCGCCTGACGAAGGAGAGCTAGGGCGCCTCGCGGCGCCTACGGCACCCGGGCGATCTGGTACCGGAAGACGTTCGGCATCCAGACCGTGCCGTCGGGGCGGACGTACGGGTGCAGGGCCTCCGCGATCTCCTTCTCGACCTGGGACGGGTCCGTCGCGCGGACCGCCGCGTCGAAGTCGCCCGTCGACATCAGCCCCCGCACCGCGCTGTCCTGGTCCGCGTACCCGAACGGGCACGACACCCGCCCCGAGCCGTCCGGCTTCAGGCCGGCCCGCGCCACCACGTCCTCCAGGTCCTCGCCGAAGCCCGGCCTGCTCCCCGCGAGCCGCGCGGCGACCCGCAGGACCGACGAGGTCGCGCACCGCTCCGGCGGCCCCCAGCCCGCCAGCACGACCGCCGCGCCGGGTTGAGCCAAAGGAGTGACGGCCGCGAGCGCCCGCCCCAGACCGGTCGAGGTGTGGAACGCCGTCACGAGGTCGTAGGGAGTACGGGACGGATCGCCCGCGTCCGCGGGATCGCCCTCCACGAGCGCGTGCCCCGCCCCCTCCGGCATCCGCTCCCGGGCCAGCTCCACGCGCGCGTGGTCCCGGTCCACGCCGGTCACCCGCGCCCCGCGCGAGGCCGCCATCAGCAGCGCGAGCCCCGAGCCGCAGCCGAGCCCCAGGACCCGGCAGCCGGGGCCCACGTCGAGCCGGTCGTACACCGCCTCGTAGAGCGGTACGAGCATGCGTTCCTGGATCTCGGCCCAGTCGCGCGCGGGGTGGTGCGGGACGAGCGTAGGTGTCATGGAAAGCGCCCCAATCAGTTGCCTGGTCGACAGCCCCCGTGTACGTGCGCCCGCATCCCCCCGTATGTCAGGGAACTGCCGATCCGTGCCCGCGTCCAGTGCTCGCGCCGGACCACTTCCGCCGTCCGGGTGGGGCCGGTGCGCCGCCTTGACCCACGACCCGGTACTGTCCCTGCGTCGACCCCGGGGGCGCGCAGGAGCTCTCTCCGCGCGCCGGGGCGTATGCGCCGCTACGCACCAGCTTGCAGCGGGCTGTCGCGACTTCTCCGCAGATCTGCGCACTGACCCTCGTCCGGACGCATCAATGCCAACTGACGGGTACGTGCAAAATATTTGGGATGCCCCGGAATGGAACCCGGGGGCGAGTCGGCTCGTTGTACGCGACGTGAGCACGACACCACCTGTTCTCGCCGCAGAGCTGGCACAGGCGTGGGCCGACATTCAGCGGCACCACCCCGAACTGCCGGATCTTGCCGCGCCCGAGTCCCTGATCGGAGAGTCCTCGTCCGCCTGCGGCGCCGAACTCTCCTTCGAACGACTGCTCCACGAGGCAGTCCACGGCATCGCCGCCGCCCGAGGAGTCCGCGACACCTCACGCGCCGGCCGCTACCACAACCGCAGATTCCTCGCGATCGCCGAGGAGATGGGCCTGGACCACCCCGAGGAGCCGCACGCCAGCAGCGGCTTCTCCCTGGTCACGCTCAACCCCGAGGCGAAGCGACGGTACCGGCCCACGATCGAGCGGCTCCAGCGCGCGCTCAAGGCCCACACCGTCGCGACGGCCGCGGACACCAAGCGCTCCTTCCGCGGCCCCGCCGCCCGCCACGGCTCCTCCGGCGGCGGCGTGCGCGTGAAGGCCGTCTGCGACTGCGGGCGGAACGTGCGCGTGGTCCCCTCGGTGCTCGCCCAGGCGCCGATCGTCTGCGGCGGCTGCGGCAAGCCCTTCCGTATCCCGGAAACAGCGGGCGTGGCGGGCTGACCCCCGACCCGCCCGGGTCAGGGGCGCCACGGTCGTGTGGCACAATGGCTAGCTGTACTCGACAGTCGCATAGGACCCCTCTCTCCTCCGGCTGACGCGTCCATCGGGCACCCGAGTACCGCAACCCCACGTGGCATCTCATGTGCCCAACCACGTCAAGACCAGGAGACACCACTCCAGTGGCAGTCAAGATCAAGCTCAAGCGCCTCGGCAAGATTCGCCAGCCGCACTACCGCATCGTCGTCGCCGACTCCCGCACCCGCCGGGACGGTCGTGCGATCGAGGAGATCGGTCTGTACCACCCGACGTACAACCCGTCGAAGATCGAGGTCGACTCGGACCGCGCGCAGTACTGGCTGTCCGTCGGCGCCCAGCCGACCGAGCCCGTCCTCGCCATCCTGAAGCTCACCGGCGACTGGCAGAAGCACAAGGGCCTGCCGGCCCCGGCGCCGCTGCTGCAGCCGGCGACCAAGGAGGACAAGCGCGCCTCCTTCGACGTGTTCGCCAAGACCCTCGAGGGCGACGACGCCAAGGGTGAGGCCATCACCCCGAAGGCGAAGAAGGCCGACAAGAAGGCGGACGAGGCCGAGGCGGCCGCGTCCACCGAGTCGACCGAGGCCTGAGCATGCTCGAGGAGGCTCTCGAGCACCTCGTGAAGGGCATCGTCGACAACCCCGACGACGTGCAGGTCGCCTCGCGCAACCTGCGTCGTGGGCGCGTGCTTGAGGTCCGGGTCCACCCCGACGACCTCGGCAAGGTGATCGGCCGCAACGGCCGCACCGCGCGTGCGCTGCGTACCGTCGTGGGCGCCATCGGCGGCCGTGGCATCCGGGTCGACCTCGTCGACGTGGACCAGGTCCGCTGAGCAAGTTGGACACACCGGCACGGGCCGGGGAGGGCCTTCGGGTCCACCCCGGCCCGTCGTCGTCGGATCAGGAGAGAATGAAGACGTGCAGCTGGTAGTCGCGCGGGTCGGCCGCGCCCACGGCATCAAGGGCGAGGTCACCGTCGAGGTACGGACCGACGAGCCCGAGCTGAGGCTCAGCCCCGGAGCGGTCCTGGCCACCGATCCGGCCTCCGCGGGCCCCCTGACCATCGAGACCGGGCGCGTGCACAGCGGCCGCCTCCTGCTCCGCTTCGAGGGCGTACGCGACCGGACCGGCGCCGAGGCCCTCCGTAACACCCTGCTCATCGCCGACGTCGACCCCGACGAACTTCCGGCGGAGGAGGACGAGTACTACGACCACCAGCTCATGGACCTGGACGTCGTGCTCGCCGACGGCACCGAGATCGGCCGGATCACCGAGATCTCGCACCTGCCGTCCCAGGACCTCTTCATCGTCGAGCGGCCCGACGGCACCGAGCTGATGATCCCGTTCGTCGAGGACATCGTCACCGAGATCGACCTGGAGCAGCAGCGGGCCGTCATCGACCCGCCGCCCGGGCTCATCGACGACCGCGCCGAGATCGTCTCCTCCCGCGACGACGAGGACGCGTCCTGATGCGGCTCGACGTCGTCACGATCTTCCCCGAGTACCTGGAGCCGCTGAACGTCTCCCTGGTCGGCAAGGCACGCGCGCGTGGACAGCTCGACGTCCACGTCCACGACCTGCGGGAGTGGACCTACGACCGGCACAACACGGTCGACGACACCCCCTACGGCGGCGGCCCCGGCATGGTCATGAAGACCGACCCCTGGGGCGAGGCCCTCGACCAGACCCTCGCCGACGGCTTCGAGGCGGGCGCCCACGGCCCCGTCCTCGTCGTCCCCACCCCCAGCGGACGCCCCTTCACCCAGGAACTCGCCGTCGAGCTCTCCGAGCGCCCCTGGCTGATCTTCACGCCCGCCCGCTACGAGGGCATCGACCGCCGCGTCATGGACGAGTACGCCACCCGGATGCCGGTCTACGAGGTCTCCATCGGCGACTACGTCCTGGCCGGCGGGGAGGCCGCCGTCCTGGTGGTCACCGAGGCCGTGGCGCGGCTGCTGCCCGGCGTCCTCGGCAACGCCGAGTCCCACCGCGACGACTCCTTCGCGCCCGGCGCCATGGCCAACCTCCTCGAGGGCCCCGTCTACACCAAGCCCCCCGAGTGGCGCGGCCGCGCCATCCCCGACGTGCTCGTCAGCGGGCACCACGGGAAGATCGCGCGCTGGCGCCGCGACGAGGCCTTCCGGCGTACGGCGCTCAACCGGCCCGACCTGATCGAGCGCTGCGACCCGGCCGCCTTCGACAAGAAGGACCGCGAGATCCTCTCCATGATGGGCTGGGCCCCCGAGCCCGGCGGCCGATTTTGGCGCAGGCCCGAGGCCGTGGAAGAATAGGCCGCTGTTGTGTGCCCGACGAGCGCCCCTGCCACAGGGGGACGACGCCCGCCCGGTGCGCACGACGCTCCATCTCCTCTTCGAACGTTCCGCTGATGACCTGTGGCATCAGCGAGGAAAGAGACCACCATGGCCTCCCTGCTCGACTCGGTCAACGCGGCTTCGCTCCGCACCGACCTCCCCGCCTTCCGTCCCGGCGACACCGTGAACGTCCACGTGCGCGTCATCGAGGGCAACCGCTCCCGTATCCAGCAGTTCAAGGGCGTCGTCATCCGCCGCCAGGGCTCGGGCGTCAGCGAGTCCTTCACGGTCCGCAAGGTCTCGTTCTCCGTCGGCGTCGAGCGCACCTTCCCGGTGAACAGCCCGATCTTCGAGAAGATCGAGCTCGTCAGCCGCGGTGACGTCCGTCGCGCCAAGCTCTACTACCTGCGTGAGCTGCGCGGCAAGGCTGCCAAGATCAAGGAGAAGCGCGACAACTGAGCTCCGGCTCACCGATCGCGCGGGGCTTCGGAGCACTGACTCACAGGGCGGCCGGATAGGCTCTGCCCTCGATGGACACCGAAGCACAGCACACGGAGCGCGACCGCTCCTCCGGGATGGAGGAGCGGTCGCGCTCCGTGCGTATATCCGGGCAGGACGGGCAGCAGGGCGGGCCCGTCGAGGGGCCCGCCGAAGCCGACGAGCGGCCGGTCGAGTCCGCCACCGAGCCCGACGAGCGGTCCGAGACCGTCGCCGACCGCTTCGGCGTGTCCTGGCGGCGCACCGGGGTCATCGGCGCCCTCTGCGTCGTCTTCGTGCTGCTCCTGAGCCACTTCGTGCTGCAGCCCTTCCTGATCCCCAGCCGCTCCATGGAGCCGACGCTCCAAGTCGGGGACCGGATCCTGGTGAACAAGCTGGCGTACCGTTTCGGCGACCAGCCGCGGCGGGGCGACGTCGTCGTCTTCGACGGCACCGGCTCCTTCGTCCAGCAGGCCCCCGAGGAGAACCCGGTCACCGGGCTCCTGCACGGCGCGGCGGCGGCCCTCGGGCTCGCCGAACCCGCCGAGACCGACTTCGTGAAGCGGGTCGTGGGCGTCGGCGGCGACCGCGTCGTCTGCTGCGACAAGAACGGCCGACTGACCGTCAACGGCGTGCCCGTCGAGGAGTGGTACGTCCAGATGGGTGACGCGCCCTCCAAGGTTCCTTTCGACATCGTGGTGCCGCAGGGCACCCTGTGGGTGATGGGCGACCACCGCAGCCAGTCGAGCGACTCCCGCGACCACCTCGGTCAGCCGGGCGGCGGCATGGTGCCCGTCGAGCGGGTGATCGGGCGCGCGGACTGGATCGGCTGGCCCTTCGGCCGCTGGTCGGGGGTGCCCGAGACCGGTGCCTTCGACGCCGTACCGGCGCCCGCGGCGGGCGGCCATGGGTAACCGGGGCAGGGCCGGCGGGCATCGCGCCGACACCCGGCTGCCCACCGGCACACGGCCCACGGAAGGCGGCCGTCCGCTGCCCGGGCGCGCGGAGCGGCGCAGGCTCGCCCGCAAGGTCAAGCGGCGCCGACAGCGCTCGGCGATCAAGGAGATCCCGCTCCTGATCACCGTCGCGGTGCTGATCGCGCTCGTCCTGAAGACCTTCCTCGTCCAGGCGTTCGTCATCCCGTCCGGCTCGATGGAGCAGACGATCCGGATCGACGACCGGGTCGTGGTCGACAAGCTCACGCCCTGGTTCGGCGCCACGCCCGCGCGCGGTGACGTCGTCGTCTTCAAGGACCCCGGCAACTGGCTCCAGGACACCCCGGCGCCCGCCGACGACCCCGTCGGCGTGAAGCAGATCAAGCAGGCTCTGACGTTCATCGGACTGCTGCCGTCGGCCGACGACCAGGACCTGATCAAGCGGGTGGTGGCGGTCGGCGGCGACACCGTCGCCTGCTGCGGCGCGGACGGGAAGGTCACGGTCAACGGCGTCCCGCTGGAGGAACCGTATCTGCACCCGGGGAACGCGCCCTCGAAGATCAAGTTCCAGGTGAAGGTCCCCGAGGGCCGGATCTTCGTCCTGGGCGACCACCGCTCGGACTCCGCCGACTCGCGCTACCACCTGGACGAGAAGGACCGCGGGACGATCTCCGTGGACGATGTCGTCGGCCGGGCGGTCGGCATCGTCTGGCCGGTGGGCCACTGGCGCCGCCTGGAGGAGCCGGACACGTTCGCGGCCGTACCGGACGGTCGTTCGGGCGCTGTGTCCGCGAGCGGCGTGTCGCATAGTGTGTCCTCGCGGAATCTGAACGGATTGCCCTGGCTCCCGACTCCTGCGGAACTCCCGCTCGTTATGGGAGTGGTGGGCCTGTCCCTGTTCTGGGGCAGGCATGTGCACGGACTGAGGAGTGGATGTGGGGGATGTGGCCGTCGGCGCACGATCCGGACACGACGAGCCCGAGGAGAGGCCCGAGCAGCTCGCCGAGTCGTCGGTGGCCATGAGGGATGACTCCGGCGGCGGGCGTGACGCCGACCCCGCCGACCGCTCCGGCGACGACTCGGACGGTGCGGGTGACGGCGGGCAGGGCGGCGAGGCCGGCGAGGGCGACGGCGCCCCGCGGAAGCCGCGTTCCTTCTGGAAGGAACTGCCGCTCCTCATCGGCATCGCCCTGGTGCTCGCCCTGCTGATCAAGACGTTCCTGGTGCAGGCGTTCTCGATCCCCTCCGACTCGATGATGAACACGCTGCAGCGTGGCGACCGGGTCCTGGTCGACAAGCTGACCCCGTGGTTCGGCTCGGAGCCGGAGCGCGGCGAGGTCGTCGTCTTCCACGACCCGGGCGGCTGGCTGGAGGGCGAGCCCACCCCGGAGCCGAACGTGCTCCAGGAGTTCCTCTCCTTCATCGGCCTGATGCCCTCGGCCGAGGAGAAGGACCTGATCAAGCGGGTCATCGCGGTGGGTGGCGACACGGTCTCCTGCAAGGAGGGCGGCAAGGTCATCCTCAACGGCAAGGCGCTGGACGAGACCTCGTACATCTACCCCGGCTCCTCGCCCTGCGGCGACAAGCCCTTCGGGCCGCTCACCGTCCCCAAGGGCAGCATCTGGGTCATGGGCGACAACCGGCAGAACTCGCTGGACTCCCGCTACCACCAGAACCTGGCGGGCGGCGGCACCGTCCCGAACGACCAGGTCGTCGGCCGCGCGGTCTTCGTGGCCTGGCCGGTCACCCGCTGGGCGACGCTGCCCGTGCCGGAGACCTTCGACCAGCCGGGGCTGAACAAGGCGCTGGCCGTGGCCCCGGGGGCGGCCGGTCTGGCCGGCGTCGGCCTGGTGGGCGCGCTGCCGCTGGTCCTGTGGCGTAGGAAGAGGCTCACCGCTCGGCATACCGCCGAGTAGTGACGCGCGGGTAGGGTGCCGTCCCAGATCGTCGTACCGACCTTCGAGGTGGGGAGCGCTGGGATGAGCGGAACCATACGTACGGAAGGCGGCCGCGGCCGCCTCGGCAGTGTTCTGTCGGGGCTGGCCGTGGCCGTCGGCTGTGTGCTCTTCCTCGGCGGTTTCGCCTGGGGCGCGGTCACGTACCAGCCGTACAGCGTGCCCACCGACTCGATGACCCCGGCCCTGGCCGTCGGCTCCAAGGTCCTCGCCGAGCGGATCGACGGGGACGAGGTGCGGCGCGGCGACATCGTGATCTTCAAGGATCCGCTCTGGGGCGGATCGACCATGGTGAAGCGGGTCGTCGGGGTCGGCGGCGACACGGTCGCCTGCTGCGACAAGGACGGCCGGCTCACCATCGACGGCAAGCCGGTCGTGGAGCCGTACACGCGGGCCGGCGCCCCCGCCTCGGGGCAGGAGTTCTCGGCGACCGTGCCCGAGGGGAAGCTCTTCCTCCTCGGCGACGAGCGGCACACCTCCCTGGACTCCCGGACGCACCTGGAGGAGGCCGGCCAGGGCTCCGTACCGCGCTCGGCGGTCACCGCCCGGGTCGACGCCGTCGCCTGGCCCGACGCGGCCCTCGTGGAGCGCCCCGCGGGGTTCGCGGCGCTGCCGGGCGGGATCTCCGTGCCCGGGCCCGTGGAGCCGCTCTTCTACGCGATCGTCGGCGGGTGTGTACTGATCCTGGGCGGGGCCGCGTACGGGCCGGTCGCACGGCTCGCGGGGCGCCGCCAGGGCGGCCGGGCGAAGGGCAGAGAGACGGTGGACGCGTGACGGGTGCGACGAGTGGTGAGGGCTCGGCTGGTTCGGCCGGTTCGGCCGGTTCCGGCGACGCCGTCGGGCCGGAGCTGCGGCGGGTGGCCCGGGTCGTGCTGCTCGATCCCGACGACCGCATCCTCCTCCTGCACGGCTACGAGCCCGACGAACCGGAGCTGACCTGGTGGTTCACGCCCGGTGGCGGCCTGGAGGGCGACGAGACCCGCGAGCAGGCGGCCCTGCGCGAGCTGGCCGAGGAGACCGGGATCACCGACGTCGAACTCGGACCGGTCCTGTGGCAGCGGATCTGCTCCTTCCCGTTCGACGGGCGGCGCTGGGACCAGGACGAGTGGTACTACCTGGCACGAACCAGCCAGACCGTGACCGCCCCCGGCGGCCTCACCGAGCTGGAGGAACGCAGTGTCGCGGGGCTGAGGTGGTGGACCTCCGCCGAACTGTCGGCGGCGCGTGAGACGGTGTACCCGACCAGACTCGCCGAGCTGCTGCACAGGCTGCTCGACGAGGGACCGCCGAGTGCGCCGCTGGTGCTCGCCACGGAAATCGCTTAACGGTGCGAGCGGCTGGCGCACAATAGGTGGACGCACGGCTGAAGGGGAACATGCCATGAGCGCCGAGGACCTCGAGAAGTACGAGACCGAGATGGAGCTGAAGCTCTACCGGGAGTACCGCGATGTCGTCGGGCTGTTCAAATACGTGATCGAGACCGAGCGTCGGTTCTACCTCACCAACGACTACGAGATGCAGGTGCACTCGGTCCAGGGCGAGGTGTTCTTCGAGGTGTCCATGGCCGACGCCTGGGTCTGGGACATGTATCGGCCGGCCAGGTTCGTCAAGCAGGTCCGGGTGCTCACGTTCAAGGACGTGAACATCGAGGAGCTCAACAAGAGCGACCTGGAGCTTCCCGGCAGCTGAAACCACCCGCAGGGGTGACGGGGTTCTCCACAGGCCGGTGGCTGTCCACCGGCCCGCACACGGAACGTCGCGAAGCGTCACAGTCGGTGCCGGAGGTGGTACCGAATGAACGCAACGAGCGCTCTCGGGCAGTACGGAGAACAGCTGGCGGTCCGCAGGCTCACGGCCGCCGGGATGGTCATCCTCGCGCGGAACTGGCGCTGCGGACGGACCGGAGAGATCGACATCGTCGCCCGGGACGGGGACGCCGTCGTCGTCTGCGAGGTGAAGACCCGGCGGGCCGGAGCCTTCGAGCACCCCATGGCCGCCGTCACGCCCGTCAAGGCCGACCGGCTCAAACGCCTCGCGGCCTGCTGGCTCGACCGCCACGGCGGACCACCGCCCGAAGGCGGCATCCGCATCGACCTCGTCGGCATCGTCCTGCCCCGCAAGGGCGCCGCGGTCGTCACCCACGCCCAGGGGGTGGCCTGAGATGGGATTCGCCCGCACCTGCTCCGTCGCCCTCGTCGGCGTCGAGGGCGTCGTCGTCGAGGTCCAGGCCGACCTGGAGGCCGGAGTCGCCGCCTTCACCCTGGTCGGACTCCCGGACAAGAGCCTCACCGAGAGCCGCGACCGGGTCCGCGCCGCCATCGTCAACTCGGGCGCCGAGTGGCCCCAGAAGAAACTGACCGTCGGCCTCAGCCCCGCGTCCGTCCCGAAGGGCGGCTCGGGATTTGATTTGGCCGTCGCGGCCGCCGTGCTCGGGGCCGCCGAGCGGATCGATCCCCGGGGCATCGCCGACCTCGTCCTGATCGGCGAACTCGGGCTCGACGGGCGCGTCCGGCCCGTGCGGGGCGTCCTGCCCGCCGTCCTCGCCGCCGCCGAAGCCGGCTACAGCCAGGTCGTCGTCCCCGAGCAGACGGCCGGCGAGGCCTCCCTCGTGCCCGGGGTCTCCGTCCTCGGCGTCCGCAGCCTGCGCCAGCTCATCGCCGTGCTCTCCGACGAACCGGTCCCCGAGGAGGAGCCCGCCGAGGAGGGCCGCCCGGACGCCATGCTCGCCGGGCTCCTCGTCCCCGGCGCGGGCGTCGGCACCGGCCTCACCGCCGACCCCCTCGACGGACCGGACCTCGCCGACGTCGCCGGACAGCACGGGGCCCGCCGCGCCCTGGAGGTCGCCGCCGCCGGCAGCCACCACCTGCTGCTCTCCGGGCCACCCGGAGCCGGAAAGACCATGCTCGCCGAACGGCTCACGGGCATCCTTCCCCCGCTCACCCGTCAGGAGTCCCTCGAAGTCACCGCCATCCACTCCGTGGCCGGCATCCTCCCGCCCGGCGAACCCCTCGTCCGCCGCGCCCCCTACTGCGCGCCCCACCACTCCGCGACCATGCAGTCCCTCGTCGGCGGCGGCAACGGCCTCCCGCGCCCGGGCGCCGTCTCCCTGGCTCATCGAGGCATCCTCTTTCTGGACGAAGCGCCTGAATTCTCCGGAAAGGCGCTCGACGCCCTGCGTCAGCCGCTGGAATCCGGGCACGTGGTCGTCGCCCGGGCCGCCGGGGTCGTCCGGCTCCCCGCGCGGTTCCTCCTGGCCCTCGCCGCCAACCCCTGCCCGTGCGGGCGGCACACCCTGCACGGCGCGGGGTGCGAGTGCCCCGCCTCGCTCATCCGCCGCTACCAGGCGCGACTCTCCGGCCCGCTCCTCGACCGCGTCGACCTGCGCGTCGAGGTCGAGCCCGTCACCCGCTCCGACCTCCTCGGGCAGGGCGGGCGCGGGGAGTCCACGGCCGCCGTCGCCGACCGCGTCCGCGAGGCCCGGGCCCGCGCGGCCGCCCGCCTGACCGGCACCCCCTGGACCGTCAACAGCGAGGTCCCCGGCCATGAACTGCGGACGCGCTTCGTCGTCGCCCCAGGAGCCCTCGCCGCGGCGGAACGGGACATCGAGCGCGGCATGCTGACCGCGCGCGGCCTCGACCGGGTTCTCCGCGTCGCCTGGACCGTCGCCGACCTCGCGGGCCACGACCGCCCGGACGCCCAGGACGTCGACCTCGCCCTCGAACTGCGGACCGGCATCGCGCGGGGCGTACCGGTGGGAGCGGGGGAGCGCGCATGATCACGTACGAGGAACGGCTGGCCCGCGCCGCGCTCACCCGGGTCGTCGAGCCCGGTGACGTCCACGCCGGCCGCTGGCTCCGGCAGTACGGAGCCGAGGGCTTCCTCCAGCGCCTGAAGGACCCGGTCGACGACCCGGACGCGTTCGCCGGCACCGGGGCGAAACGGGTCGCCGGGTGGCGGCGGCGGGCCGCGAGCGCCGAGCCGCGGCGGGACCTCGACACCATCGGCCGGCAGGGCGGGCGGCTCGTCGTCCCCGGCGACCTCGAATGGCCCCGGCAGCTCGACGACCTCGGCGACACCCGCCCCGTGGGTCTCTGGGCCCGGGGCCCCGCCGACCTGCGGACCTGGGCGCTGCGCTCGGTCGCCGTCGTCGGCGCCCGCGCCTGCACCCCGTACGGCGCGCACATGGCGACCACGCTCGCCTCCGGGCTCGCCGAAGAGGGCTGGGTCGTCGTTTCCGGCGCCGCGTTCGGCATCGACGGCGCCGCCCACAGAGGTGCCCTCGCCGCCCGCGGCGCCACCGTCGCCGTCCTCGCCTGCGGCGTCGACATCCCCTACCCGCGCGGCCATGCCGAACTCATCGGGCGCGTCGCGGAACAGGGGCTCG
Organism: Streptomyces sp. NPDC001927; assembly: GCF_053594455.1. Taxonomy (NCBI): domain Bacteria; kingdom Bacillati; phylum Actinomycetota; class Actinomycetes; order Kitasatosporales; family Streptomycetaceae; genus Streptomyces; species Streptomyces sp. NPDC001927. The sequence continues at coordinate 149,254 of NZ_JBSFEN010000013.1, forward strand.
TCATCGGGGAGTTGCCGCCCGCCAGTCACCCCACGCCCAGCAGATTCATCCTCCGCAACCGTGTCATCGCCGCCCTCACCCGAGGCACGGTCGTCGTGGAGGCCGAGTACCGCAGCGGTTCCCTGGTCACCGCCCGCGCCGCCGCCCGCCTCGGCCGGCACACCATGGGCGTGCCAGGACCCGTCACCAGCGGGCTCTCCGCCGGTGTCCACGAACTGCTGCGCGGCGAGGCGACCCTCGTCACCGAGGCCGCCGAAGTGATCGAACTCGTCGGGGACATGGGCCAGCTCGCCCCCGCCCGGCGCGGCCCGGTCCTGGCGAGAGACCTGCTCGCCCCGGACGCCGCCCGCGTCCTCGAAGCGATGCCCGCGGGCCGCGCCACCTGTGTGGGTGAGATCGCGGACCGGTCCGGCGCCACCCCCGACGACACCCTCGTCAGACTGTACGAACTGCACTCCCTGGGGTTCGTCGAACGGCAAGGCGACGACTGGCGGTTGACGAACACCCCCACGGAAGGGGCGAATGCGCGGCGAGGCGGTACTTGACCTGGAGCATTCGGGTGAAATGGTGAGGGTGATGAACAACCCAGCTGTCTCGGTCGCACCCGAGGGGCCGACACGCGCCACGGCCCGGGTTCGAAGATGTGGCCGAGGACGTCCACCCGGAGCGGTGCGATCCGCAGAGGTTCGCAGACCGCGACCGTCCAGTCACGCTACGCTCGCAAGGGTTCCCCGACGGACATCCGTCCCGACAAACCCGCCAGCAGAACGGCTCAAGGCAACGCATGCCCCAGCACACCTCCGGGTCTGACCGCGCTGCGGTGCCCCCAGCAGCCCGGGGCACCGTGCGACCGCCCGCACCGACATCGCTCGACGAACTGTGGCGGTCCTACAAGGACACGGGCGACGAGCGACTGCGCGAGCAGCTGATCCTGCACTACTCCCCGCTCGTGAAGTACGTCGCCGGCCGCGTCAGCGTGGGCCTGCCGTCCAATGTGGAACAGGCCGACTTCGTCTCCTCCGGCGTCTTCGGACTGATCGACGCCATCGAGAAGTTCGACGTCGAGCGGTCGATCAAGTTCGAGACCTACGCGATCACCCGGATCCGGGGCGCGATGATCGACGAACTCCGCGCCCTCGACTGGATCCCCCGCTCCGTGCGGCAGAAGGCGCGCAATGTCGAGCGCGCGTACGCCACCCTGGAGGCCAAGCTCCGGCGCACCCCGAGCGAGGGCGAGGTCGCGGCGGAGATGGGCATCGGCCTGGAGGAACTGCACGCGGTTTTCAGCCAGTTGTCCCTGGCGAACGTGGTCGCCCTCGAAGAGCTGCTGCATGTCGGCGGCGAGGGCGGCGACCGGCTCTCGCTGATGGACACCCTGGAGGACACCGCCGCCGACAACCCGGTCGAGGTCGCCGAGGACCGCGAGCTGCGGAGGCTGCTCGCCCGCGCCATCAACACCCTCCCCGAGCGGGAGAAGACCGTGGTCACGCTCTACTACTACGAGGGCCTCACCCTCGCCGAGATCGGCCATGTCCTCGGGGTCACCGAGAGCCGCGTCAGCCAGATCCACACCAAGTCGGTCCTGCAGCTGCGCGCCAAGCTGGCCGATGTGGGGCGCTGACCGGGAGCGGCCAGTCGTATGGTGGAGCCGTGCCAAGGATTCGAGCGGCCTCGGTGGCCGAGCACCGGACGATGCAGCGCGGCGCCCTGCTGGACGCCGCGCGCTCCCTGCTGTCCGAGGGCGGTACGGAGGCGCTGACCTTCCCCGCCCTCGCCGAGCGCACGGGCCTGGCCCGTTCCTCGGTGTACGAGTACTTCCGGTCGCGCGCGGCCGTGGTCGAGGAGCTGTGCGCCGTCGACTTCCCCGTCTGGGCCGCTGAGGTCGAGACGGCGATGGCCCGCGCCGACACGCCTGAGGGCAAGGTCGAGGCGTATGTGCGCAAGCAGCTGGAGCTCGTCGGGGACCGGCGCCACCGGGCGGTCGTCGCGATCTCCGCGAGCGAGCTCGACCAGGGCGCCCGCGAGAAGATCCGCGCTGCTCACGGCGGCCTCGTCACCATGATCGTCGAGGCCCTCGTCGACCTGGGCCAGTCCCAGCCCCGCCTCGGCGCCATGCTCCTCCAGGGCGTCGTGGACGCCGCCGTCCGCCGTATCGAACTGGGCGCGGCCGAAGATCCGGACACCGTCGCCGAGGCCGCCGTCGCCATGGCCCTGCGCGGCGTCAGCGGCTGAGCCCCGTCACGGGCAGCAGTCTCGACGGGCCCTGGCGCAGCAGGAGCAAGGGGTTCAGGTACGTGTCCCCCCGCAGCAGGCCCCAGTGCAGGCAGGATTCCGGACAGTGGGGCGCCCCGGCCGCTCCGGGCGCCCCGGCCCCGCCGGTCGGCGGAGGCGCGAGGGTGGCCACCGGGTCACCCCGGGTGACCTTCGTGCCCGCCGCGACCAGGGGCTCCACCGGTTCGTAGGTGGTGCGCAGGGGCGGGTCTCCGGTGCCCGGCAGGGTGAGGGTGAGGACGCCCCGGCCGGCCACGCGGCCCGCGAACGTGACCACGCCCGACGCCGCCGCGCGGACCGGGGCGCCCACCGGGGCCGCCAGGTCGAGACCGTGGTGACCGGCCGCGTACGGACCGGCCGGAGGCTCCCAGCCGCGCACGATCTCCGGGCGCGGCGGGCCGAGCGGCCAGGTCAGGGCCACCGGCGGCCCGCTCGGGGAGCGCATCGGCGCGCTCGGGGGCCACATCAGGGCCAGGGCGAGAAGCAGTGTCGTCAGATGCATGGCGACACCGTCCCGCACCCGCCCGATTCCTGCCGATCATGGTCGGTTTCTGTGGACAACCGGCTGGTTGTGGACAGCGCCGTCACCCGGCACCCGCAGGGTCCCGTACACTTCCTATGGCGATCCGGGTCACCGGGTCGACTTCGCACGCCCCGCCACACAGCCCTCACAGGTCGTGGCAGCGCCTTTTCGGTCCCTCGTGGCACGGCGCGTCGGGGCGTCAGGACATAACCGAGAAACACAAGGAGATACGGCCATGGCCGTCGTCACGATGCGGGAGCTGCTGGAGAGCGGCGTCCACTTCGGTCACCAGACCCGTCGTTGGAACCCGAAGATGAAGCGCTTCATCTTCACGGAGCGCAACGGCATCTACATCATCGACCTGCTCCAGTCGCTGTCGTACATCGACCGCGCCTACGAGTTCGTCAAGGAGACCGTCGCCCACGGCGGCTCCATCATGTTCGTCGGTACGAAGAAGCAGGCCCAGGAGGCCATCGCCGAGCAGGCGACGCGTGTCGGCATGCCGTACGTCAACCAGCGTTGGCTCGGTGGCATGCTCACCAACTTCTCCACCGTCTACAAGCGTCTGCAGCGCCTCAAGGAGCTCGAGCAGATCGACTTCGAGGATGTGGCCGCCTCCGGCCTCACCAAGAAGGAGCTCCTGGTCCTCTCCCGCGAGAAGGCCAAGCTGGAGAAGACCCTCGGTGGTATCCGCGAGATGCAGAAGGTGCCGAGCGCCGTCTGGATCGTCGACACCAAGAAGGAGCACATCGCCGTCGGTGAGGCGCGCAAGCTCCACATCCCGGTCGTCGCGATCCTCGACACCAACTGCGACCCCGACGAGGTCGACTACAAGATCCCCGGCAACGACGACGCGATCCGCTCCGTCACCCTGCTCACCCGCGTGATCGCCGACGCCGTCGCCGAGGGCCTCATCGCCCGCTCCGGCGCCGCGACCGGCGACTCGAAGCCGGGCGAGAAGGCCGCGGGCGAGCCGCTCGCCGAGTGGGAGCGCGACCTGCTCGAGGGTGAGAAGAAGGCTGACGAGGCCGAGGTCCAGACCTCCGCCGAGACCGAGAAGGTCGCCGACGCGGAGGCCGCCGAGGTCGTCGCCGAGGTCGCCGAGGCTCCGGCCGCCGAGGCCGAGCAGGCCTGACCCACGGCCTGACCGCACAGGTCAGGTCCGGTTGGTTGTTTCGGATGTCGACGGCGGGGGCCCACAAAGCCCCCGCCGTCCACCCGTAGATCTTTCAGACTTCGAGAGAGAAACTCAGACTCATGGCGAACTACACCGCCGCTGACGTCAAGAAGCTCCGTGAGCTCACCGGCGCCGGCATGATGGACTGCAAGAAGGCCCTGGACGAGGCCGACGGCAACGTCGACAAGGCCGTCGAGGCCCTGCGCATCAAGGGCCAGAAGGGCGTCGCCAAGCGCGAGGGCCGCTCTGCCGAGAACGGCGCCGTCGTCTCCCTCATCGCCGACGACAACACCTCCGGTGTCCTCGTCGAGCTGAAGTGCGAGACGGACTTCGTCGCCAAGGGCGAGAAGTTCCAGGCCGTCGCCAACCAGCTGGCCGCGCATGTCGCCGCCACCAACCCGGCCGACCTGGAGGCGCTGCTCGCCTCCGAGATCGAGGCCGGCAAGACCGTGCAGGCCTTCGTGGACGAGGCCAACGCCAACCTCGGCGAGAAGATCGTCCTCGACCGCTTCGCGCAGTACGCGGACGGCTCCGTCTACGCCTACATGCACCGCACGATGCCCGACCTGCCCCCGCAGATCGGTGTCCTCGTCGAGTTCGACAAGCCGAACGCCGAGGTCGCCAAGGGCGTCGCGCAGCACATCGCCGCCTTCGCGCCGAAGTACCTCACCCGTGAGGACGTCCCGGCCGAGGTCGTCGAGTCCGAGCGCCGCGTCGCCGAGGAGACCACCCGCGCCGAGGGCAAGCCCGAGGCCGCGCTCCCGAAGATCGTCGAGGGTCGCGTCAACGGCTTCTTCAAGGACGCCACGCTGCTCGGTCAGCCGTACGCGCTCGACAACAAGAAGTCCGTCGAGCAGATCCTGAAGGAAGCCGGCGTCACCCTGAAGCGCTTCACGCGCATCAAGGTCGGCATCTGAGTCCGTACGCGACGGACACCGGACCCCGGTAGGGTCTGAAGCAGTCGTCCGCGCTCGCGCAGGACGACCGCAGATCTGACGAGGAGGCCATTGCCGTACGGGAAACCGCAAGGACCCACCGGCAATGGCCTTCGTCGTATGTGCACGAGGAGATCTCCATGAACCAGAGCGCCGTACAGGGCGACGACAACCACGGCAAAAAGGCCGGCCGCTTCATGCTGAAGCTGTCCGGCGAGGCATTCGCCGGAGGCGGCGGTCTCGGCGTCGACCCCGACGTCGTGCACAAGATCGCACGCGAGATCGCCGCAGTCGTCCGCGACGGCGCGGAGATCGCGATCGTCATCGGCGGCGGCAACTTCTTCCGCGGCGCCGAACTGCAGGTACGTGGCATGGACCGGGCCCGCTCCGACTACATGGGCATGCTCGGCACCGTCATGAACTGCCTCGCCCTCCAGGACTTCCTGGAGAAGGAGGGCATCGACTCCCGCGTCCAGACCGCCATCACCATGGGTCAGGTCGCGGAGCCGTACATCCCGCTGCGGGCCGTGCGCCACCTGGAGAAGGGCCGCGTGGTCATCTTCGGCGCCGGTATGGGCATGCCGTACTTCTCCACCGACACCACGGCCGCCCAGCGCGCCCTGGAGATCGACGCCGAGGCCCTGCTCATGGGCAAGAACGGCGTCGACGGGGTCTACGACTCCGACCCGAAGACCAACCCCGACGCGGTCAAGTTCGACGCGCTGGAGTACGGCGAGGTGCTCTCCCGCGACCTCAAGGTCGCCGACGCCACCGCCATCACCCTGTGCCGCGACAACAATCTCCCGATCCTCGTCTTCGAACTGCTCGCCGAGGGCAATATCGCGCGCGCGGTGAAGGGTGAGAAGATCGGCACTCTCGTGAGCGACCAGGGCACCCGGGCCTGAGCCTCGGCTCGAACCGGGTACCTCCCCGCGAGGGGACGGACAGAGCCCTGCCGGTCGCAAAACCGTGCAGGACAAGACGCGACGACACGCAGGAGCAAGTGGTGATCGAAGAGACCCTCCTCGAGGCCGAGGAGAAGATGGAGAAGGCCGTCGTGGTCGCCAAGGAGGACTTCGCCGCGATCCGCACCGGGCGTGCGCACCCGGCGATGTTCAACAAGATCGTGGCCGACTACTACGGTGCGATCACGCCGATCAATCAGCTGGCGTCGTTCTCGGTTCCCGAGCCGCGCATGGCTGTCGTGACCCCGTTCGACAAGAGCGCGCTGCGCAACATCGAGCAGGCGATCCGCGACTCCGACCTCGGCGTCAACCCGAGCAACGACGGCAACATCATCCGTGTGGTGTTCCCCGAGCTGACGGAGGAGCGCCGCCGCGAGTACATCAAGGTGGCCAAGGGCAAGGCCGAGGACTCCAAGATCTCCATCCGTTCCGTCCGCCGCAAGGCCAAGGAGACCATCGACAAGCTGGTCAAGGACGGCGAGGTCGGCGAGGACGAGGGCCGGCGCGCGGAGAAGGAGCTCGACGACACCACCGCGAAGTACGTCGCGCAGGTGGACGAGCTGCTCAAGCACAAGGAAGCCGAGCTGCTCGAGGTCTGATGAACGACTCTTCCTGGGGGGCCCCGGCCGGTTCCGGCTACTGGGGGCCCGACCAGGGGCCTGCCCCGGCGGGTCCCGCATACGATGGGCTGCAGGCGGCGCAGACTCGGCCCATGCCCATCGTGCCCGACGTCCCCGCCGGCGATCACCAGGACGACCACGACCGGGGGGCCGCTCAGCCGAGCGGTCCCCTGTTCCGTGACGAGACGCCGAACGAGCACCCGCAGGAGCCCATGTCCAGCCCGAACCGGCCCGCTTCCCCGCAGAAGAAGAGCGCGGGGCGCGACCTGGGCGCGGCCATAGGAGTCGGGGTCGGGCTCGGCGCCGTCATCATCGCGTCCCTCTTCATCTGGAAGGCCGCGTTCGTCGGCGTCATAGCGGTCGCCGTCGTCGTCGGCCTGTGGGAGCTCACCTCCCGCCTGCAGGAGCGCAAGGGCATCAAGGCCCCGCTCGTCCCGCTGGCGGTCGGTGGCGCGGCGATGGTGGTGGCCGGTTACGTCCGCGGAGCGGAGGGGGCCTGGGTCGCCATGGCCCTGACCGCCCTCGCGGTCCTCGTGTGGCGCATGACGGAGCCGCCCGAGGGCTATCTGAAGGACGTCACGGCGGGCGTCTTCGCCGCGTTCTACGTGCCGTTCCTGGCGACGTTCGTGGCGCTGATGCTCACCGCCGACGACGGTGCGGAGCGGGTCCTCACGTTCCTGCTGCTCACGGTCGTCAGCGACACCGGCGCGTACGCGATCGGCTGGCGCTTCGGCAAGCACAAGCTGGCACCGCGGATCAGCCCCGGCAAGACCCGCGAGGGCCTGTTCGGAGCGGTCACGTTCGCGATGGCGGCGGGCGCGCTGTGCATGGAGTTCCTGATCGACGACGGCTCGTGGTGGCAGGGCCTGCTGCTCGGCCTCGCGGTGGCGGCGAGCGCGACGCTCGGCGACCTCGGCGAGTCGATGATCAAGCGCGACCTCGGCATCAAGGACATGGGCACGCTCCTGCCCGGTCACGGCGGCATCATGGACCGCCTGGACTCCCTGCTGCCTACGGCTCCGGTGGTCTGGCTGCTGTTGGTCGTCTTCGTCGGCACCACCTGACCTGCGAATTTGTAGGTGAAGGGCCCGTTGTCCTCCCCCATAGCCCCCTCCGGGGCTATGGGGGTGCCCCCATTCGTCGGGCCCTTCTCCGTTCCTCTGCGACACTGGTAGGACCATGCCCAAGCCCGGAGAACTCACTTTCGTCGCGCCCCGCGGAGCCAAGAAGCCGCCGCGGCACCTTGCCGACCTCACGCCCGCCGAGCGCAAGGAGGCCGTCGCCGCGATCGGCGAGAAGCCGTTCCGCGCCAAGCAGCTGTCCACGCACTACTTCGCGCGGTACGCCCACGACCCCGCCGAGTGGACCGACATCCCCGCCGGCTCCCGCGAGAAGTTGCAGGGGGAGCTGCTGCCCGACCTGATGTCGGTGGTCCGGCACATCTCGTGCGACGACGACACCACCCGTAAGACCCTGTGGAAGCTGCACGACGGCACGCTCGTCGAGTCCGTGCTCATGCGGTACCCGGACCGGGTCACCATGTGCATCTCCTCGCAGGCCGGCTGCGGGATGAACTGTCCGTTCTGCGCCACCGGGCAGGCCGGGCTCGACCGGAACCTGTCGACCGCCGAGATCGTGCACCAGATCGTCGACGGGATGCGCGCCCTGCGGGACGGCGAGGTGCCCGGTGGGCCCGCGCGGCTCAGCAACATCGTCTTCATGGGCATGGGTGAGCCGCTCGCCAACTACAAGCGGGTCGTCGGCGCCATCCGGCGGCTCACCGACCCCGAGCCGGACGGGCTCGGGCTGTCGCAGCGCGGGATCACCGTCTCCACCGTGGGCCTCGTGCCCGCGATGCTGCGCTTCGCCGACGAGGGCTTCAAGTGCCGGCTCGCCGTCTCGCTGCACGCCCCCGACGACGAGCTGCGCGACACCCTCGTGCCCGTCAACACCCGCTGGAAGGTCCGCGAGGTCCTCGACGCCGCGTGGGAGTACGCCGAGAAGTCCGGCCGCCGGATCTCCATCGAGTACGCCCTGATCCGCGACATCAACGACCAGGCCTGGCGGGGCGACCTGCTCGGCCGGCTGCTCAAGGGCAAGCGGGTGCATGTCAATCTCATTCCGCTGAACCCGACGCCTGGGTCCAAGTGGACCGCTTCCCGGCCCGAGGACGAGAAGGCCTTCGTCGAGGCCATCGCCGCCCACGGTGTTCCGGTCACCGTCCGTGACACCCGCGGGCAGGAGATCGACGGTGCCTGTGGACAGCTGGCGGCCTCGGAGCGCTGACCTTGTAGTCTGTGCTCGAACACATCTCCATATTCCGACAGGGGAGCGCCACAGCGCTGAGAGTGCGGTCATCGGACCGCAGACCCTCTGAACCTCGCCCAGGTCATTCTGGGTAGGAAGTTCGGTCGCAACTCGAGCTGTTGCGCCCTGCCCACCCTCCGGTGGGCAGGGCCGCGTCTCTTCCTGGTCACACCCAGGAGGAATTTCAGTGAGCACCAAGAAGATGGTCGCCGCGGCGATCGTTGCAGCGCTGGGCGTCACGACGCTCGCCGCGTGCGGCACCGAGGACATCCGCGACGCCGCGGGCAAGAGCGGTGAGCCCGCGCCGAAGACCGTGACCCTCGTGAGTCACGACTCCTTCAACGCCTCCAAGGAGGTCCTGGCGGAGTTCACCAAGCAGACCGGCTTCACCGTCAAGGTCCTCAAGAGCGGTGACGCGGGCGTCGCCGTCAACAAGGAGATCCTGACCAAGGGCTCCCCGCAGGGCGACGTCTTCTTCGGCGTCGACAACACCCTGCTCTCCCGCGCCCTCGACAACGGGATCTTCGTCCCGTACGAGGCGAAGGGGCTCGACCGGGTCCTGCCCGAGACGAAGCTCGACAAGGAGCACCGGGTCACCCCGATCGACACGGGCGACATCTGCGTCAACTACGACAAGAAGTACTTCGCCGACAAGAAGCTCGCGCCCCCGCAGACCTTCGACGACCTGGCCAAGCCGGAGTACAAGAACCTGCTCGTGGTCGAGAACCCCGAGAAGTCCTCCCCGGGCCTCGGCTTCCTGCTCGGCACCGCCGCGCGGTACGGCGACGACGGCTGGCAGGACTACTGGACGAAGCTCAAGGCCAACGGCGTGAAGACCGTCGACAGCTGGGAGCTCGCCTACAACCAGGAGTTCTCCGGCTCCGCCGGCGGCAAGCAGGCCAAGGGAGACCGCCCGCTGGTCGTCTCGTACGCCTCCAGCCCGCCGGTCGAGGTCCTCTACTCCGAGCCGCAGCCGAAGGACGCCCCCACCGGGGTCTCCACCGGCACCTGCTTCCGGCAGATCGAGTTCGCCGGACTTCTGAACGGGGCGAAGAACCCCGAGGGCGGCAAGGCGCTCATCGACTTCCTGATCTCCAAGAAGTTCCAGGAAGACATGCCGCTGCAGATGTTCGTCAACCCGGTGACCGCGGGCGCGCAGCTGCCCGAGCTGTTCACCCAGCACGGTGTGGTGATCGACAAGCCGCAGACCATGGCGCCCGAGAAGATCGCCGAGAAGCGTGACCAGTGGATCCAGTCGTGGTCCTCGACCGTTCTGAAGTAGTTCCCGACCGCCGGGCAAGCGCGGCGCGGCTCGGCCTGATGGTCGTGCCCGTCGCCTTCTTCGCGCTCTTCTTCGCCTGGCCCGTCGCCTCGATCGTCGAGCGCGGGCTGCGGGTCGACGGGGCGTGGGAGTTCGGCCGGTTCGGCGAGACGCTGACCCGGCCCGAGATCCTCGACGTCCTCTGGTTCACCCTCTGGCAGGCGCTCGCCTCCACCGCGCTGACCCTGGTGATCGCGCTGCCCGGCGCGTACGTCTTCGCGCGCTTCGACTTCCCCGGCAAGGGGCTGCTGCGCGCCGTCGTCACCGTGCCCTTCGTGATGCCGACCGTCATGGTCGGCACGGCGTTCCTGGCGCTCGTCGGCCGCGGCGGGCTCCTCGACGAGCTGTGGGGCGTCCGCCTGGACACCACCGTCTGGGCCATCCTCCTCGCGCACGTCTTCTTCAACTACGCCGTCGTCGTCCGGACCGTCGGCGGGCTGTGGGCGCAGCTCGACCCCCGCCAGGAGGAGGCCGCCCGTGTGCTCGGCGCCTCCCGGTTCCGGGCGTGGCGGACGGTGACGCTGCCCGCGCTCGCCCCCGCCGTCGCCGCGGCCGCGCTGATGGTCTTCCTCTTCACCGCCGGCTCCTTCGCCGTCGTCCAGATCCTCGGCGGACCGGCGTACTCCACCCTGGAGACGGAGATCTACCGGCAGACGGTCGACCGCTTCGACCTGACGACGGCCGCCGTCCTCACGATCGTCCAGTTCGTCGCCGTCGGCGTCGTCCTCGCCGTGCACGCCCGCACGGTACGGCGGCGGGAGACGGCCCTGAAGCTCGTCCCGCCCGAGCAGACCGCGCGCCGGCCCCGGGGGATCGGCGCGTGGGCGCTCTTCGCGGGCGTCCTCGTCTCGATCGTCCTGCTGCTCGTGCTGCCGCTCGCCGTGCTGATCGAGCGGTCCTTCGCCACCCCCGACGGGTACGGGCTCGACTACTACCGGGCCCTCCAGTCCGTCGACCCCTCCGGCACCTTCCTCGTGCCCATGGTCGACACGATCGGGAACTCCCTGCGGTACGCCGTCGTCGCCACCGCCCTCGCGCTGCTCATCGGCGGACTCGCGGCCGCCGCCCTCACCCGGCGTGCCGGGCGGCTCGTGCGCGGCTTCGACGCGCTGCTGATGCTGCCGCTCGGGGTCTCGGCGGTCACGGTCGGCTTCGGCTTCCTGATCACCCTGGACGAGCCGCCGTTCGACCTGCGGGCCAGCTGGATCCTCGTCCCGCTCGCGCAGGCCCTGGTCGGCGTCCCCTTTGTCGTACGGACGATGCTGCCCGTGCTGCGCGCGGTGGACGAGCGGCTGCGGGAGGCGGCGGCCGTGCTCGGGGCCTCGCCGCTGCGGGCCTGGCGCGAGGTCGATCTGCCGCTGGTGCGGCGGGCGGTGCTCATCGCGGCCGGGTTCGCCTTCGCCGTCTCGCTGGGCGAGTTCGGCGCGACGGTCTTCATCGCCCGGCCCGACAACCCGACGCTGCCCGTCGCCGTCGCCCGGCTCCTCGGCCGGCCCGGTGCGCTCAACTACGGCCAGGCCATGGCCCTTTCGACGATTCTTATGGTGGTGTGCGCGGTGTCCCTGCTGCTCCTCGAACGGCTCCGTGTCGACCGGTCGACCTCCGGCTCCGGGGAGTTCTGATGCTGCACTTCGAGGACGTGACCGTACGGTTCGGGGAACGGGCCGTGCTCGACTCCGTGGACCTGAAGGTGGCCGACCACGAGATCGTGTGCGTGCTCGGCCCCAGCGGCAGCGGCAAGTCCACGCTGCTGCGGGCCGTCGCCGGACTCCAGGCGCTCGACGGCGGGCGGGTCCGGCTCGACGGCGCGGACCAGGCGGGCGTGCCCGTGCACCGGCGCGGGGTCGGCCTGATGTTCCAGGACCACCAGCTCTTCCCGCAGCGGGACGTCGGCTCCAACGTCGCCTTCGGGCTCCGCATGCGGGGCGTGTCCAAGGCCGAACAGGACGAACGCGTACGGGAGTTGCTGGAGCTCGTCGGGCTGCCGGGGGCCGCGCGCCGGGCCGTCGCCGCGCTCTCCGGCGGCGAGCAGCAGCGCGTGGCGCTCGCCCGGGCGCTCGCGCCCCGGCCCCGGCTGCTGATGCTGGACGAGCCGCTCGGCCAGCTCGACCGCGGCCTTCGGGAACGGCTCGTCGTCGAACTGCGCGCCCTCTTCCGGCAGTTGGGTACGACGGTGCTCGCCGTCACGCACGACCAGGGCGAGGCCTTCGCGCTCGCCGACCGGGTCGTGGTGATGCGTGACGGCCGGATCGCCCAGTCCGGGACGCCGCTCGACGTCTGGCGGCACCCCGCCTCCGCGTTCGTGGCCCGGTTCCTCGGCTTCGACAACATCGTGCCCGGCACGGTGAGCGGCGCCGCCGCCGAGACCGCGTGGGGCAAGGTCCCGGTGCCCGACGGCTCGCCCCAGGGCGCGCGGGAGGTCCTGGTCCGCCCGGCGGGCGTCCGGCTCGTGGCCCCGGCGGACGGCCTTGCTTGCGTCGTCGAGTCCCGTACGTTCCGGGGCACGCACGTCGCCGTCCTCCTCCGCCCGGCCGAAGGCCCGCTGCTGGAGGCCGAGTGCGCCCTGCGGGACGCCCCGGAGGTGGGGGCGGAGGTGGGGGTGACGTTCGCGGCGGACGAGGTCGTGGTCCTCGCGGAGTAGCGGGGGCTTATCGGGGAACGCCCGAGCCGGCGGGCTCCCGTGGGGCGGGTGCCGGCTCGTCGTCCGGTTCCGCCGGCTGCGCGCCGTGGGCCTCCGGGGCGCCGTACCAGGCCACCGCGACCGCGCCCGCGACCGCCAGGAGGAAGCCGAGGACGGCCAGCCAGGCGAAGCCGGGGCGGGAGGTGTCGCCGAGCCACCACACCCCGATCATCCCGGGGAGTACGGTCTCGCCGACCACGAGCGCCGCCGTCGCTCCGTTGACCGAGCCGATCTGCAGCGCGACGGTGTGCAGGTACATGCCGCCGATTCCGGCGACGAGGATCGCGTACAGCGCCGGGTCGGTGAGGAGCGCGCCGAGGTCGAAGGGGTCGATGCCGTTGAGGATCCGTACGCCCACGCCGAGCGCGCCGAAGCCGAGCCCCGAGAGCAGACCGGCCAGGATCGCCGCCCGCGCGCCCAGGAGACGTACGACAACGGTGCCGCCGGCCATCAGGAGCAGTGAGATCGCGAGCAGCCACCAGTGCGTGGCGATCGGGGTGTGCCCGCTGCCCTCGGGGCCGGCCGCGGTGGCCAGCAGCACCAGGGCGGAGCAGACCACCCCGATCGAGGTCCACTCCGCGCGGCTCAGCCGGATGCCGAGCAGCCGGACGCTCAGGACCGCCGTGATGACCAGGTTCGCGCTGATCACGGTCTGGGACAGGAAGAGCGGCAGCATCCGGGCGGCGAGCGCGCCGAGGCCGAAGCCGATGAAGTCCAGGACCGTACCGACGACGAACTCCCAGGTCGTCGCCGCCTTCGCGGTCGACGCGAGGCTCGGCCCGCCCCGGCCGGTGAACTGTCCGGAGGCGGCCGCCTCGCGCCGCGCGGACTTGCGCGAACCGACGGCCTGCAGCACGGAGCCCGTGCCGTAGCAGATCGAGGCAGCGACGGCGGTCAGCAGTCCTATGAGCACGGAGTGGCTCCGTTCCGGGAGGCAGGAGGCGGTACGGACTGCCAGACGTGGGATCGGGCGTCGAAGTTGCTTCCCGCGACCCGGTGCTTCAGCTCAGACGGCGGAGCGCCTCCGGGGCCTCGTCGATGGAGTCGACCAGGGCGATCCGCGCCGCCATCGGGCGCTCGGCGGCCAGGGCCTGGAGCAGGGGCCAGGCGGGGAGGCGCTCCGTCCAGTGGGCGCGGTTCACCAGGACCATGGGGGTGGGCTCGCCCCGCGACTCGTAGTAGTTCGGGGTCGAGTTGTCGAAGATCTCCTGCACCGTGCCGGCCGCGCCCGGCAGGAAGATCACGCCCGCGTCGCAGCGGGCGAGCAGCCCGTCCTCGCGGGTCGCGTTGGCGAAGTACTTGGCGATGTGGCCCGCGAAGGGGTTCGGCGGCTCGTGGCCGTAGAACCAGGTGGGGATGCCGACCGAGTCGCCGCCCTTCGGCCAGCGGGAGCGCACCTCGAAGGCGGCGCGCGCCCAGTCGGTGATCGACGGGGTGAAGGAGGGCGCCTTGGCGAGGAGTTCGAGCGCCTCGTCCAGGACGTCGTCGGCGTGCGGGGCGGTGTACGCGCCGAGGTTCGCCGCCTCCATCGCGCCGGGGCCGCCGCCGGTCGCCACGGTCAGCCCGTCGCGGGCCAGCGCGCGGCCGAGCCGGGCCGCCCCGGCGTACGCGTCGGTGCCGCGGCCCATCGCGTGGCCGCCCATCACGCCGACGACCCGGGTGCCGACGAGGAGTTCGTCGAGGGCGTCGGAGATCGCGTCGTCGTGGATGGAGCGGAGCATCGACGCGAAGATGTCGCCGTCGGCCTTGGTCTGCTGGAACCAGTCGTACGCGAGGAAGTCGGGCGTCGCCTCGTACCCCTCGTCCTCGACGTGGTCGAACAGTTCGGCGGGGGAGTAGAGGTGGGCGCGGTACGGGTCGAACGGCAGATCCGGTACGGGTGGGAAGACGAGGGCCCCGTCGGCGCGGACCTTGGCGGCGGCCTCGGGCTGGAGCTCGCAGCCGAGGAAGACGGCGCCGGTGGTGGAGGTGGAGAGCAGGGCGAAGGTGCGGTCGGTGAGGTCCACGGACTGGACGCGGTGGCCTTGGAGGGAGCCGCGGGCGATGACCTCGTCGAACTCGGCGGGGGTGTGGATTTCGCGTTCCTCGCGGTGGGGCATGTCGACCAGGGTAGGGGCACGTGGTGCGGCCGGTCGTGCGGGGCGCCGCGCCCAGGGGGCGGGGCCTGTCCGGGGCGCAGCCCCCGGGGTGCGGGTGCCCTGTCCGGGCGCCGTGCCCGTGGTGCGGGGCGGTCGGGGCGGACGCGCCCGCCAGGGCGCCCTCGTCCCGTGTGCCCACCCGTCCCGCCCTGCGGGACGATTGCCCACACGGGAGGGTGGGCGGGGGCGGGCGGGGAGCAGCGGGAGCGGGGAAGCCGGGGGTGGGCGGGGAACAGCGGGAGCGGGACACCGAGGGGTGGGTGGGGGAGTAGGGGAGTAACGGAAGCCGGGGGTGGGTGGGGAGCAGCGGGAGCGGGGGCACCCGGGGGTGGGTGGGGAGTGACGGGAGTGGCGGAAGCCGGGGGTGGGTGGGGGAGCCCCGGGGTGGGGTGGCCGGTGGGGTGTGGGGGAGCCGGGCGGGGAACCGGGGTGCGTCAGGCGCTCAGTGGGACTGCTGCCAAGGTGCCTACCAGCCAGGTCAGGGGCAGGAAGATCGTCAGTAGGGCGGCTGCGCGCATCAGGGCTGCTGTGCGGAGGACTGTGGGTGGGGCGCCCAGGCGGACCAGGGCTTCCGTGGTGTGCGCGCGGCACTGCTTGGACTCCAGGGCCGCCGTCAGGAGCGTCGCCGTCGTGCAGGCCATCACCAGCGCCGCGCCCAGGCCGGTCAGCGGGCCGAAGTCGCCCGCCCCGGCGTCGTACAGCGTGGCCGCCGCCACCGCGCCCGAGGCCACCGCGCACACCACGCCGAGCGGGCGCCCGATGCGGCGGGACTCGTCCATCAGGACGCGGCCGGCGAGCAGGCGGGTCGCGCCGGGGCGGACGGCCTGGAGCAGCCGGCCGCACCAGTGGGTGATGCCGGGTCCCGCCATCGCGAGGCCGATCGCGGTGAGGATCCAGCCCGCGAGCACCCCCGCCGGGCTGCCCTCGAAGCGGCCGGGGAGCGGCAGTCCGCCGTCGTCCCCGCCCTGGCCCGCGTACGTCTCGACCGCGAGGCCGACCGCCAGGAGCGCCACGCCCCAGGGCAGGCCCGAGGGGGCCGTCCGCTCCGCGCCCTCGGGAGCCGCCGGGGTCTTGCGGGGGCGCAGGGCCAGGCCGGCGGCCGTGGAGGCGGCCACCGGGAGGATCGCGAGGAGCGTGAGCGCGCCCGCCAGCGGGATCGGCTGACCCGCCGCGAGCAGCTCCGCCGCGGCTCCGTCGAACGGCAGGCCCGTGATGTCGCCGCGCAGGTGCAGGTAGAACAGCAGCGCCACCATCGAGCCGAGCGTGCACGCGACGGCCGTCGAGGCCGCGGCGATGGCCGTGAGCCGCGCCGGGCCGAGCCCGATCGCCGAGAGCCCCGGGCGCGGCCGGGTGCTGGGATCCGTACGGGCCACGGCCACCGCGAAGTGCACGGTGGCGGCCATCGGGATCAGGCACCACAGCAGCCGCAGGGTCGCGGCGGAGGACCGCTCCGGGTGGCCCACGGCGTACCCCAGCGTGCACAGCAGCAGAAAGCCGACCCCCGCGGCCGCCGCGGCGACCAGGAGGCGCCGCAGCAGGACGAGGGGGTGGGTCCCGCGGACTAGACGGAGAGCGAGCACGCGGCGACGCCCTCCGCCCCGGTGGTCGGCGACGCGGTGCCCACCCGGCGCCCGTCGAGCAGGGCGACCGAGCGGTCGGCGAGGGCGGCCACCTCCGGGTCGTGGGTGGCGAGCAGTACGGTGATCCGGTGCGAGCGGGCCGCGGCCGTGAGCGTCCGCAGGACCTGGGCGCCGTCGGCGCGGTGCAAGGAGGCGGTCGGCTCGTCGGCGAAGAGCACGGACGGGGTGGTGACCAGGGCCCGGGCGATGGCGATCCGCTGTCGCTGCGACTGGGTCAGCGCGTGCGGGCGCTTGCGGGAGCAGGCCCCGATGTCGAGGCGCTCCAGCCACTCCAGGGCGGAGGCCTTCGCGGCCCGGTGCGAGACCCCGCGCAGCAGGAGCGGCAGGGCCGCGTTCTCCCAGGCGGTCAGCTCCGGTACGAGTCCTGGCTCGGGGTCGATCCAGCCGAACCGGTCCCGGCGCAGCCGTTCGCGCTGGATCGGGCCCAGGGTGTGGACGGGGCTGCTGTTGAACCAGACCTCGCCCTGCTGGGCGACCGTCTGGCCGGAGAGGCACCGCATCAGCGTGGTCTTGCCGCTGCCGCGCGGGCCGACCAGGGCGAGGATCTCGCCCTCGCGCACGCCGAGGGAGACGCCGGTCAGGACGTCCGAGCCCTCCAGGGTGCAGTGCAGGGAACGCGCCCAGAGCACGTCGTTGTCCGGTGGGGCCATCGCGTACACCTCGATGTCGGATCCGATACTTGCGTTCCCCCGTCCGAGGGAACGAAAGGACGGGCCTGTCGGTCACTGGGCACCGTAAGGATTCAGATCCGTTTGTACGGACAGCACACGGCCCGGGCGGCCGCCATCCACTCGGATGGCGGCACACCCGGGCCGGGGTCACGCCGTGAGGGCGGCGTGAGGTCCTGTGCCGGGGAGGCCGGAGCCTCCCCGGGGCGGAACCGTCAGAGCTTGGTCCACGCCTCCGTCAGCACCGAGCGCAGGATGCCTTCGATCTCGTCGAAGGTGCCCTGGTCGGCGATGAGCGGCGGGGCCAGCTGGATGACCGGGTCGCCACGGTCGTCGGCGCGGCAGTACAGGCCGTTCTCGAAGAGCGCCTTCGAGAGGAAGCCGTAGAGCACGCGCTCGGTCTCCTCGTCCGTGAAGGACTCCTTGGTGACCTTGTCCTTGACGAGCTCGATGCCGTAGAAGAAGCCGTTGCCGCGGACGTCGCCGACGATCGGGAGGTCGTGCAGCTTCTTCAGGGTGTCGAAGAAGTTGCCCTCCTGGTCGAGGACGTGCTGGTTCAGGCCTTCCTTGTCGAAGATGTCGAGGTTGGCGATGGCGACCGCCGACGACACCGGGTGGCCACCGAAGGTGTAGCCGTGCAGGAAGGTGTTGTCGCCCTTGTAGAACGGCTCGGCGATGCGGTCCGAGACGATGCAGGCGCCGATCGGGGAGTAGCCCGAGGTCATGCCCTTGGCGCAGGTGATCATGTCCGGCACGTAGCCGAACTTGTCACAGGCGAACATCGTGCCGAGGCGGCCGAAGGCGCAGATCGTCTCGTCGGAGACGAGCAGCACGTCGTACTGGTCGCAGATCTCGCGGACCCGCTGGAAGTACCCGGGCGGCGGCGGGAAACAGCCACCGGCGTTCTGCACCGGCTCCAGGAAGACGGCCGCGACGGTCTCGGGGCCCTCGAAGAGGATCTGCTGCTCGATCTGGTCGGCGGCCCAGCGGCCGAAGGCCTCGGGGTCGTCGCCGTGGATCGGGGCGCGGTAGATGTTGGTGTTCGGCACCTTGTGCGCGCCGGGGACCAGCGGCTCGAAGGGGGCCTTCAGGGCCGGCAGGCCGGTGATGGAGAGGGCGCCCTGCGGGGTGCCGTGGTAGGCGACCGCACGCGAGATGACCTTGTACTTGGTGTGCTTGCCCTGCAGCTTGAAGTACTGCTTGGCGAGCTTCCAGGCGGTCTCGACGGCCTCGCCGCCACCGGTGGTGAAGAAGACCTTGTTCAGGTCGCCCGGGGCGTAGTCGGCCAGGCGCTCGGCCAGCTCGACGGCCTTGGGGTGCGCGTACGACCACACGGGGAAGAACGCGAGCTCCTGGGCCTGCTTGTACGCGACCTCGGCCAGCTCCTTGCGGCCGTGCCCGGCGTTGACCACGAAGAGACCCGCGAGACCGTCGAGGTAGCGCTTGCCCTTGTCGTCGAAGATGTAGGTGCCCTCACCACGCACGATGGTGGGAACGGGGTTGTTCTCGTACGACGACATGCGGGTGAAGTGCATCCACAGGTGGTCGTACGCGGTCTTGGACAGGTCCTGGGTCACGATTATCGAGTTCCCCACATGTAGGTCTGCTTCTTGAGCTTGAGGTAGACGAAGCTCTCCGTGGAGCGCACGCCGGGGAGGGTGCGGATGCGCTTGTTGATCACATCCAGCAGGTGGTCGTCATCCTCACAGACGACCTCCACCATCAGATCGAACGAGCCCGCGGTCATCACCACGTACTCGCATTCGCTCATGGCAGTCAGGGCCTCCGCCACCGGATCGAGGTCACCCTCGACGTTGATGCCGACCATCGCCTGGCGCCGGAGTCCCACGGTGAGCGGGTCGGTGACGGCGACGATCTGCATGACGCCCTGGTCGAGCAGCTTCTGGACGCGCTGCCGTACGGCTGCCTCGGACAGGCCCACGGCCTTGCCGATGGCGGCGTACGGGCGGCGGCCGTCCTCCTGGAGCTGTTCGATGATCGCCAGGGAGACGGCATCGATCGTCGGGGACGAACCGGAACCGGTTCTGGAGTTCGTGCTTTGACTGGCCACGCCCACACTGTGCACCGAGACTCGTCGGTCTCGCAACCCCAAAGCGATGAAATTCGTTGTTTGAGCGATCGAATCTCACCGAATCCGAAGTTGGCGCGTGCTGGACCTGTCGAAAGCGTCAGGGAAGCGACTACGCTTGGGGTGTCTCGGCAAATGGGACACCGCACGAGGACGTGCGACCGAACGTGACAGGAGGGGTGGCAAAGTGACCACCGAGCTGCGCCGGCTGCGTAACTACATCAACGGGGAGTTCCGGGACGCCGCCGACGGACGGACCATCGATGTGGTCAACCCGGCCACGGGCGAGGTCTTCGCCACGTCTCCGCTCTCCGGCCAGGCGGACGTCGACGCCGCCATGGACGCGGCGGCGGCCGCCTTCCCGGCCTGGCGCGACACCACGCCGGCCGAGCGCCAGAAGGTCCTGCTGAAGATCGCGGACGCCTTCGAGGAGCGCGCCGAGGACCTGATCGCCGCCGAGGTCGAGAACACCGGCAAGCCGGTCGCTCTCACCGCGAGCGAAGAGATTCCCCCCATGGTGGACCAGATCCGCTTCTTCGCGGGTGCCGCCCGGATGCTCGAGGGCCGCTCGGCCGGCGAGTACATGGAGGGCATGACCTCCATCGTCCGCCGTGAGCCCGTGGGTGTCTGCGCCCAGGTCGCGCCGTGGAACTACCCGATGATGATGGCCGTGTGGAAGTTCGCCCCGGCGCTCGCCGCGGGCAACACCGTCGTCCTCAAGCCCTCGGACACGACCCCCGCGTCGACCGTCCTGATGGCGGAGATCATCGGCTCCATCGTGCCCAAGGGCGTCTTCAACGTCATCTGCGGCGACCGCGAGACCGGCCGCTCCATGGTCGAGCACCCGACGCCGGCGATGGCCTCCATCACCGGTTCGGTCCGCGCGGGCATGCAGGTCGCCGAGTCGGCGGCCAAGGACGTCAAGCGCGTCCACCTGGAGCTGGGCGGCAAGGCGCCGGTCGTCGTCTTCGAGGACACCGACATCGCCAAGGCCGTCGAGGACATCTCCGTGGCGGGCTTCTTCAACGCGGGCCAGGACTGTACGGCCGCGACCCGTGTCCTCGTGCACGAGTCCATCCACGACGAGTTCGTGACGCAGCTGGCCAAGGCCGCCGCCGACACGAAGACCGGTCAGCCGGACGACGAGGACGTGCTCTACGGCCCGCTGAACAACGCCAACCAGCTGAAGCAGGTCTCCGGCTTCATCGAGCGCCTCCCGGCCCACGCCAAGGTCGAGTCGGGCGGCCACCAGGTCGGCGACAAGGGCTACTTCTACGCCCCGACCGTCGTCTCCGGCCTCAAGCAGGACGACGAGATCATCCAGAACGAGGTCTTCGGCCCGGTCATCACGGTCCAGTCGTTCCGTGACGAGGACCAGGCCCTGGAGTACGCCAACGGCGTGGAGTTCGCGCTCGCCTCCTCGGTCTGGACGAAGGACCACGCCCGCGCGATGCGCATGTCGAAGTCGCTCGACTTCGGCTGCGTGTGGATCAACACCCACATCCCGCTGGTCGCGGAGATGCCGCACGGCGGCTTCAAGAAGTCCGGCTACGGCAAGGACCTCTCGGCGTACGGCTTCGACGACTACACGCGCATCAAGCACGTCATGACGTCGCTCGGCTAAACCCTCGCTCCACCGCGTCGACGATCGCGGTCCTGTCGCCCTCGGGCGGCGGGGCCGCGATCGTCGTCTGTGGGGCGGGTGCGTCCGGCGGGTGCGTCGGGCGGGTGTTTCGGGCGGGGCTCAGCCCCGGGTCTCCTCCTCCACCGGCAGCCACAGCTCGGCGTCCGCCTCGGTGCCGTCCGCCGAGAGCCGGATCCGGGCGATCTCGGGGCCGGGACGGCCGCGGTACGGGTTCGACGGGAACCACTGCGTGTAGATGTCCCGCCACAGCTCCTGGATCGCCTGCGGGGCCGGTCCCGAGGTGGTGAAGACCGCCCAGGTGCCGGCGGGGACCCGCAGGACGTCCACGCCTTCCGGCGGGGCCGCGTCCGTGATCACCCCGTGGTAGTAGTCGAGTTCCGTGCCCTCGGCGCGGCTGGGGTCCAGGTCGTCGCAGACCGCGACGATGCCCTGCGGCTCCTGGTCCGACAGCGCCTCCAGGCGCTCCAGTGTCGGCTTGTCGATCCCCCGGACGAAGTCCATGATCGCCTGGTTCGGTCCCAAGTGCACCAGCGGGACCCGGGCCTTGGGGCCGACGACCGTGAACGCCGGCTTCTCCTTGATGCGATGGCGCATCGTGCTGCTCCCTTCGACGGTGAGACGGAAGGCCATCCGGGGCTGGGAGCTGAGCGCGGCGCCGGTCCGCCGGGCCTCGCCGGGACCGACACCGTGCATGGCGCGGAACGCCCGGGCGAACGCCTCGCCCGAGCCGTACCCGTACCGCACGGCGATGTCCAGCAGCGTCTCCCGCGCCGCGAGCACCTCCGCGCCCGCGAGGGTGAGCCGCCGGCGCCGTACGTACTCCGACAGCGGCATGCCCGCGAGCGCCGAGAACATCCGGCGCAGGTGGTACTCCGACGTGCCCGCGATCCGGGCCAGCTCCGTCACGTCGACGGGCCGGTCGTCGTCGGCCAGGTGGAGCTCGATGTGCTCCATCGCCCGGTTGAGCCTCTCCAGCACGCCCCGGTTCCTTCCTCTTGACGACCACCACGCTAGGCAGCACCCAGGGTGCCCGACCCGACATCCTGTGCCCGATCCTGTCGGGTGATCGACAGGGTGTCGGGGGCGCGGTCGTTCCGGCGCACGGAGCGTCCATTGTCCCGTCGTGGCCGGGCCGGGATGCTGCTCGGATGAGAGCGACAGCGAGGAAGAACATGTCCCGCCGGTCCCTGCTGCGCGGGATCGGGGGCGCCGGGGCGGTGGCGCTGCTCGCCGGCTGCGGAGTACCGGCCGCCTATGTGGAGCCGGGGCGGCGGGCGGGCCGGGACCTGTCCGCGCGGGACCGTACGCTCGACTTCGCCAACTGGCCGCTCTACATCGACACCGATGACGACGACACCTCGAAGCGGCCGACGCTGGACGCGTTCGCGGAGCGCTCCGGGATCTCCGTGCGGTACACCGAGGAGATCAACGACAACGACGAGTTCTTCGGCAAGATCAGCCCGGCGCTGATGAACCACCAGGAGACCGGCCGGGACCTCATCGTCATGAGCGACTGGATGGCCGCCCGGTTCGTCCGGCTCGGCTGGGTGCAGGAGATGGACCGGGCCGCGCAGCCGAACATCAGCCGGTACCTCGACCCGCAGCTGCGCTCGCCCGCCTTCGACGAGGGCCGGCTGCACACCGTGCCCTGGCAGTCCGGGATCACCGGCATCGCGTACAACCGCAAGAAGCTCGGCCGCGAGATCCGCTCGGTCAAGGACCTGTGGCGCGCCGAACTGCGCGGGAAGGTCACCCTGCTCTCCGGGCTCGACGAGTCGTTCGCACTGCTCATGCAAGGGAACGGGGTCGACGTCACCAAGTGGACCGCCGACGACTTCCACGCGGTGTGCGAGCAGATCGAGGAGCTGGTCGCCGAGCGGCACATCCGCCGCTTCACCGGCAACGACTACATCAAGGACCTGTCGACCGGCGACGTCCTCGCCTGTCAGGCGTACTCGGGCGACGTCATCCAGCTCCAGGCCGACAACCCCGACATCGAGTTCGTCGTCCCCGAGGAGGGCGCCGAGCTGTGGGCGGAGTCGCTGATGATTCCCAACCTGGCGCAGCACAAGACGAACGCCGAGAAGCTGGTCGACTACTACTACGAGCCGGAGGTCGCCGCCGAGCTGGCCTCCTGGGTCAACTACGTCTGCCCGGTCCCGGCCGCCCGCGACGTCCTCGCCGACTCCGACGACGAGGAACTGGCCGCGCTCGCCGAGGACCCGCTGATCTTCCCCGACGACGAGATGCGGGGGCGGCTCGCCATCGCCCGCGACATCACGTCGGAGGAGCGGACGGAGTTCGCGAAGAGGTGGAACTCGATCGTCGGCCTCTGACCCCGGCCCCCGGTTTTTGAACGCGTTCATGAGGGGCGTAGGGTGTTGTCATGAGCGAGGCGAGCGGGCCTGTGGCCCTTCTTCGGCGTATCCGTGTGTGGCTGATCCTCTTCGTCGTCTGTCTGGTGCTCAGCGGGGTCACCGCCTTCCCGCTTGTCACCGAACTCCGTTTCATCGAAGGCGCGCTGACGTCCTGGGCGGCGCCGGTCGGGGAGCTGTTCCCCGGCCTCGTCGAGTGGATCGCGCGCGTGCGCGTCGGCCTCGACATGGCCGACGCGCAGTACCCGTTCCTGCTGTACGGCAACGACTGGCTGGCCTTCGCCCACCTCGTCATCGCCGTCGCCTTCTACGGGCCCTACCGCGACCCGGTACGGAACATCTGGGTGATCGAGTTCGGGATGATCGCCTGCGTCGGGATCATCCCGCTCGCCCTGATCTGCGGGCCGATCCGCGACATCCCCTTCTGGTGGTCGGTCATCGACATGTCGTTCGGGGTCTTCGGGATCGTCCCGCTGCTCGTCGTACGCAGGCTGATCAAGCGACTTGAGGCAGTGCAGGAGGCGCGGGTCGTGGCCGGTGCGCCTCGGCCTCAGGCCGTCGGCGGTCCGTAGGCCGCCACCATCAGGGCCAGGGCGACGCTGTTCATGTCCTGGCCCTTCGCGTCCGTGGAGTTGACGCTGTACACCAGCGTGCGCTCGCCGTTCCTGGTCGAGGCGATCGCCGCGTTGTAGCCCCAGCGGCCGCCCGTCTTCCCCCACACCTCCCGCCCGCCGAGCCTCTTCATCGAGAGCCCCACGGAGTACGCGGCATCCGCGCCGCTCTTGAAGTCCGGCACCTTCGGCAGCGTGAACATCTCCTCCAGGAGCGGCCCGCGCACCACCCGGCCCTGGAACAGCGCCCGCGTGAACCGCTCCAGATCGGCCGTCGTGGAGATCAGGTCGCCCGCCGCCCAGCCGTCCGACGCGCCCCACACCGACACGTCCCGCAGCCCGGTCGTGCCGTCCGCGAGCCGCATCGACTGGTAGCCGTGGTTGTGCGGGCCCTTGATGCGCGGGGCGGCCCCGGGCAGGTACGTGCCGCGCAGCCCGAGCGGGCCGAGGACGCGCGCCTGGACCTGGCGCTCGTACGAGTCGCCGGTGACGCGCTCGATCAGCAGACCCGCGACGGTGTAGCCGATGTTGAGGTAGTGCTGGCGGGTCCCGGGGACGAACTCCGGCTGCTTCGCCGTCGCCGAGCGGACCATGGCGCGCGGGTCGTGGACCTCGAAGCGGTTCGCGTACCACTCCTCGACGGTCGAGCCGGGGAAGTCGGGCGCCGGTATCCCGTGCGTGTGGTTCAGCAGCTGGCGGACCGTCACCGTCCCGTACCGGGCCGGGATCAGCTCCGGCAGGTACGAGCGGGCCGAGCGGTCCAGGTCGAGCCGCCCCTCGCCCGCCAGCTGGAGGGCGACCGCCGCCGTGAACACCTTGGTCACCGAGCCGGCGCGGAAGCGGCCGTCCGGATCGGCCGGGCGCATCGACTCCAGGTCGTGCACGCCGGAGGTGCCTCGCCAGGTGCCTTCCCGGCCCCCGATCCGGACGAGCGCGGCCGTCGCGTCCTTCGAGGGGAGGCCGGCGATCGCCGCTTCGAGGGCGGCGTCCGGGGCCGGCGCGACAGACGATGCCTGAGCAGCCGTCGCGGGCAGGACTGCGGGCCCCGCCGCGACACCCAGGACGAGGGCCGCGGCGAGCAGGGCGCGGGTACGTGCGTTCATGGTCAACTCCGTTGGTGTGAGCCGCTGTTCTCCTACGCCTCACACCCTGCCGACCTGCGACGATCCACGGATCGCCGGAGCGGGGGATCTTCCCCCGCCCGGCTCATCCCCCGAGCGGGGGAGAGCCCGCCGTGACCAGGCCGCTCTCGTACGCGCAGATGACCGCCTGGATCCGGTCCCGCAGGCCCAGCTTCGCCAGCACGTTCCCCACGTGCGTCTTCACCGTGTGGTCGCTGACGACCAGCTCCGCCGCGATCTCCGCGTTCGAAAGACCCCGCGCGAGGAGCAGCAGGGTCTCCCGCTCGCGGGCCGTCAGCGCGTCGAGCCGGGGATCGGGCCGCGGCGCGCTCTCGCGGCGCGTCGGGCGGGTGTACTCCTCGACGAGGCGGCGCGCCACGGACGGGGCGAGCAGCGAGTCGCCCCGCGCCACCACCCGTACCGCGTGCACCAGATCGTCCCTGCGGACGTCCTTCAGGAGGAACCCGCTCGCGCCCGCGTGCAGCGCCTCGTAGACGTACGCGTCCGAGTCGAAGGTCGTCAGCATCACGCTCCGGCAGCCGCTCTCCGCGCTGATCGCCCGGCAGGCCTCGATGCCGTCCAGGCGCGGCATCCGGATGTCGAGCAGCGCCACGTCGGGGGAGTGGCGGCGCACCGCCTCCACCGCCTCCGCGCCGTCGCCCACCTCGGCGACCACCTCGATGTCCGGCTGGACGTCGAGGATCATCGAGAAACCGCTCCGGACCAGCTCCTGGTCGTCGGCGACCACCACCCGGATCGTCACGTCGTCACCTCCGCCGTGGTGCGTACCTGGAGTTCCACCCGTACCTCGAAGCCCCGGCCGTCCGGACCCGGGCCCGTCACTGCCGTACCGCCGTGCGCGGCGGCCCGCTCGCGGATCCCGACGAGCCCGTGCCCCTCGCCGCCCGCGGGCCGCGCGCCGCGCCGGGGTCCGCGCCCGTCGTCCGTCACCACGACCTCCACCACCCCGTCCTCGTACGCGAGTCGTACGGCGGCCGTCCGCGCGCCCGCGTGCTTCACCACGTTCGTCAGCGCCTCCTGCACGATCCGGTGGACCGTCGCCCCGACGGCCGCCGGAAGGGCCCGGACCCCGCCCGTCGTGTCGTACGTGACGTCGAGACCGCTCGCCCGCACCCGGTCCACCAGCGCGGGCAGCCCGCCGAGGTCCGGCTGCGGCTCCCGGGGCGGCGGGGCACCTTCCGCGCCCTCCGTCCCGTCCCGCAGCACCCCGAGCATCCGGCGGAGCTGGTCCATCGCGTCCCGGCCCGTCGCGGAGATCGCGTCGAACGCGGCCTCCGCACGCTCCGGAGCCGCCCGCACCGCCACCGGTCCCGCCTCCGCCTGCACGACCATCAGGCTCACCGCGTGGGAGAGGATGTCGTGCATCTCCCGTGCGATCCGCGCCCGTTCGCGCGCCGCGGCCCGCTCCGCCTCGACGCGGTGGGCCCGCTGCCGGGCGTCGGTCAGCCGGCCGAAGACGTACGCCGCCGCGAACACGAAGAGGGAGAAGGTCAGTTCGCGGGCCGAGCCGGTGTTGAGCCACACCGACACCGGCACCGCGACCACGAGCAGCAGCACGGTCGCCCGCCGCTGCCACGGCGGCGCGAGCGCGGCGATCGTGTGGACGATGACGAGCCCGGTGTACGGCAGCGGCTGGCCGGGGCCTTCCACCGCAAGCTCGTAGAGCGTGCTGGTCGCCAGGATCGCGAGGAGGACGGCCAGCGGCGCGCGCCGCCGCCAGACCAGCGGGAGCACGGTGAGCGTCGTCAGGCCGTACGCCGTCCAGGTCGCCGGCGGCAGCTCGGGGGCGCGCGGCACGACGAACGGCATCGTCATCGCGGCCTGCACGAGCAGCGCGATCCCGACGTCCACGGCGAGCGGATGCTCGCCCCCGAACAGCCGGGCCCGCTCGCCGAGCCCCCGTACCCACCCCCGTATGTCCCCCGGTGTGTCCACTACGGCTTCCGGCCCACCGCGCCGAACTGCGCCACCTCGCTCGCCGGGGCGAACCGCCAGCTCGCGCAGGAGACGATCCCCGGCTCCAGGACGTCGAGGCCGTCGAGGAAGGAGGCGAACTCGGCGCGGGTGCGGGCCGTGATCGGCGGGGTCGCGTTCTCGTTCCAGAACGCCATCGCCGCCACGTTCCCCTCGCCGCCGAGTTCCGGCTCGAGGGTCGGGTGGGTCAGCACGAGGTACGAACCGGAGGGGACGGCGGCCATCAGCGTCCGGACGATCTCGCGGGCCTCGTCGGTGTCGAGGACGAAGTTGAGGATGCCGAGCATTATGACCGCGACCGGCCGCGACAGATCGAGCGTGCGGCTCGCCGCCTCCACGATCCGCCGCGGGTCCCGCGCGTCCGCGTCGACGTAGTCGGTGACCCCCTCCGGGGCGCTGGTCAGCAGCGCGCGGGCGTGGGTCAGGACGATCGGGTCGTTGTCGACGTAGACGATCCGCGACTCCGGGGCGACGCGCTGGGCGACCTCGTGGGTGTTGTCGGCGGTCGGCAGCCCCGTACCGATGTCCAGGAACTGCCGCACCCCGGCCTCGGCCGCGAGATGCGTGACCGCCCGGCCGAGGAACGCCCGGTCCGCGCGGGCGACTTCGCCGATGCTCGGGTAGAAGCCGGTGACCTGGTCGCCGACCTCCCGGTCCACCGGGTAATTGTCCTTGCCGCCCAACCAGTAGTTCCACACACGGGCGTTGTGGGCGATGTCGGTCCGGATCCTGTCGATCCCTGTCACCTCGGCGTACCCCTTCGCAGCTCGGCGGCGAGCGCGTCCACCCGGTTGGTGGTGATCGCGTCCACTCCGTGGGAGAGGAGCTTACGCATGGTGCGCCGGGTGTCCGCGGTCCAGGCCGAGACGAGGTAGCCGTCCCGGTGCACCCGCTCCACCAGGCCCCGACTCAGCACCCCGAAGCGGTAGTTGAGCCAGCGCGGCCGGACCGCGTCGAGCAGGGCGGCCCGGGGCGGGGCGAGCGAGTTCCAGGTCAGCGCGATCTCGGCGGCCGGGTCGGCGGCCCGCACCTGGAGCATCGCGACGCCGCCCGCGCAGTAGTAGACGCGCTCGGCGGCGCCGCACTCGCGGACCGTACCGACGATCGTGCGGACCGACTCCTCGTTCCCGCCGGGCAGATCGAGCATCAGCCGGTACGGCCCCGCCGCGATCAGCGCCTCGCGCAGGGTGGGCACGCCGTCGTACGTCAGCTCCCGCACCTGCGCGAGAGTGAGCGCGGAGAGCGGCCGGTCGTGACCCCACAGCCGCTTGAGCGTGTCGTCGTGGAGGAGGACGGGAACGCCGTCGCGGGTGAGCCGTACATCGATCTCGACGGCGTCCGCGCCGCCCTCGATCGCCGAGACGATCGAGGGCACGGTGTTCTCCCGGACGCGGTACGGGTCGCCGCGGTGGCCTACGACAGTGACGTGGTCCATGCGGCCATTGTGGCGGCTGAGGGCCGTCCCTACCGGCCTGCCAGCCACTTCTCCGTGTAGGTGTCGATCTCGGCGGCGATGCGGGCCTTGCCGGCCGGGTCGAGGAAGGAGGCCTCGACCGCGTTCTTGGCGAGGTCCGCGATCCCGCGCTCGTCGAGCTCCAGGAGGCGGGCGGCGACGGCGTACTCGTTGTTGAGGTCCGTACCGAACATCGGCGGGTCGTCGCTGTTGATCGTCACCAGGACGCCGGCCGCCACCATCTCCTTGATGGGGTGCTGGTCCAGGTCGGCGACCGCGCGGGTGGCGATGTTGGACGTCGGGCAGACCTCCAGGGCGATCCGGTGCTCCGCCAGGTACGCGAGGAGCTCCGGGTCCTGTACGGAGCTGGTGCCGTGGCCGATGCGCTGGGCGCGCAGGTCCTTCAGGGCGTCCCAGACCGTCTCCGGTCCTGTCGTCTCGCCCGCGTGCGGGACGGAGTGCAGACCGGCCTCGATCGCCCGGTCGAAGTACGGCTTGAACTGCGGGCGCGGCACACCGATCTCCGGGCCGCCGAGCCCGAACGAGACCAGGCCCTCCGGGCGCAGCTCGACGGCGAGCCGGGCGGTCTCCTCGGCGGCCTCCAGGCCGGCCTCGCCCGGGATGTCGAAGCACCAGCGCAGGATGACGCCGAGCTCGTCCTCGGCGGCCTTGCGGGCGTCCTCGATCGCGGCCATGAAGGCGCGCTCGTCGATGCCGCGGCGGGTCGAGCTGAACGGGGTGATGGTCAGCTCGGCGTACCGGATGTTCTGCCGGGCCATGTCCCGGGCGACCTCGAACGTCAGCAGCCGGACGTCCTCCGGGGTGCGGACGAGGTCCACGACCGAGAGGTAGACCTCGATGAAGTGGGCGAAGTCGGTGAACGTGAAGTAGGCGGCGAGCGCCTCGGGGTCGGTCGGAACCTTGGAGTCCGGGTGCCGGGCGGCCAGCTCGGCGACGATCCGGGGGGAGGCGGAGCCGACGTGGTGGACGTGCAGCTCGGCCTTGGGCAGCCCCGCGATGAAGGTGTGCAGATCGGTCATCGGATCATCGTAGGCCGGGCGGGACCCGGGCAGGGGGGAGGTCGTAGCATGGCGTGACCACGATGGGGGAGGCCCATGTCTGAGAACAGCGACCAGCCGCGGGGCGGGTACGACCCGGCGGACCCGTGGGCTCCGCCGAACCGCGACGGGGTGGAACTGAGCAAGCCGGCGACGCCCGCGCCCACGCCGCAGGACCGTCCGCCGGTCCACGACCAGCCCACGATGACCGCGATGCCGACGGGCGAGGTTCCGCCGCCGCCGGTGGCCCCGGGCGGGCCCGCGCCGACGAGTTCGTACGGCTACGGCTACCCGACCGCGCCGCCGGTCACGCCGGTGGCGCCGGTCGCGTCGTCGGGGTACGGCTACCCCGGCTACCCGGGCTACGGGACGGGCGGGGCGGTCGGCGGCTACGGCCAGCAGGGCTGGCAGCAGCCCCCGTCCAACGGCATGGGCACGGCGGCGATGGTGCTCGGCATCATCGCGGTGGTCGGCTTCTGCATGTACGGACTCGGGATCGTCCTCGGCATCCTGGCGCTGGTCTTCGGCGTCATAGGCCGCAAGAAGGTCACCCGGGGCGAGGCGAACAACGGCGGCATGGCGACGGCGGGCATCGTGCTCGGCGCGATCGGCATCCTGGTCAGCTCGGTGTTCCTCGGCTTCATCATCTGGGCGATCGCGCAGGGCGAGGAGTACGGCAGCGACGCGGACGACCCGTTCGCGACGAGCCTGGTCGTCGAGAACCGCTAGCCGGTACTGGTTTCGGTACGCAGAAGGGCCCCGCGCTTGCAAGGCGCGGGGCCCTTCTCCGTACCCGGGTCGGCCCGCTCTCAGCCGCCGCGCAGCCGCTCCCGCGCCTCCATGAGGGCGAAGCCCAGGAGGTTCAGGCCGCGCCAGCGGGACGGGTCCGTGGCGCGCGGGTCGTCCGCGGCGAGGCCGATGCCCCAGATGCGGTCCATCGGGCTGGCCTCCACCAGGACGCGGCCGCCCGTGCCGAGCAGGAACGCCCGCAGCCCCTCGTCCGAGGCGAACTTGTGGACACTGCCCTCCACCACGATCCCGAAGCGCTCCCGCTCCCACACCGCCTGGTCGAAGCCGCGCACCAGGCGTCCGGCCTTCTTCGCCTCCGCGGGCGTACGGGACGACAGCGCGGCGCGCTCCGCCTCCGGGTCGCCGAAGAGCCGGGCCTTCGCCGCCATCATCCAGTGCTCGGCGGTCGCGTACCGCACGCCCTCGACCTCGAAGGGTGACTCCCACCATTGGCTGAGACAGCTCGCCGAAAGCTGCCCGTCCGGGCTCGGCCGGTGGCCCCAGAAGGGCAGGAACTTGACCTTCTCACCCTGTCTGACCTGCTGCGTCAATGTCTCGATCTGCCCCATGCATGGCAGTCTGGCAGCCGCCACGGACATTCCGTATGGAGATTTTCCATGGCCCTCGACACATGGTCGACCGATTCCGTCGCGTAACCAAAAGGCAACAACGGAATCACTTGTTGGTCGGATATCCCTCTGTCAGGATCGGCACTCAATTCGAGCTGGAACAACGGAGAGCGTCATGGGCAACCGCTTCCAGGTGACCGACCGCTTCGCGGACGGCGCACAGTACATCGGCGGGCGTCTTCGGCCCGGGACCTCGGAGGACGAGCACAGCGTCGTCGATCCGGCCACGGGGGAGAGCGTCTACACCTACACCCTCGCATCCACCGCCGACGTGGACGACGCCGTCGCCGCCGCCACCGAGGCGTTCCCCGGCTGGGCGGGCGCGACCCCCGGCGAGCGCTCCGACGCGCTGCACCGCTTCGCCGGCGTCCTCGCCGAGCGCGCCGACGACTTCGCCCACGTCGAGTCCCTCCAGTGCGGCAAGCCGATCAAGCTGTCCACCGAGTTCGACGTCCCCGGCACCGTCGACAACACCGCCTTCTTCGCGGGCGCCGCCCGCCACCTCCAGGGCCAGTCCGCCGGCGAGTACAGCGGCGACCACACCTCGTACGTACGGCGCGAGCCCATCGGTGTCGTCGGCTCCATCGCGCCCTGGAACTACCCGCTCCAGATGGCCGCGTGGAAGATCCTCCCGGCCATCGCCGCCGGCAACACGATCGTGTTGAAGCCGGCCGAGCTCACCCCGCTCACCTCCCTCCTGTTCGCCCAGGCCGCCACCGACGCCGGCATCCCCGACGGTGTCGTCAACATCATCAACGGCGCGGGCCGCGTCGCCGGCGAGCACCTCGTCGGCCACCCCGGCGTCGCCATGACCTCCTTCACCGGCTCCACCCCGGTCGGCAAGCGGGTCGCCGAGATCGCCACCTCCACCGTGAAGCGGCTCCACCTCGAACTCGGCGGCAAGGCCCCCTTCGTCGTCTTCGACGACGCCGACCTGGAGGCCGCCGCCCACGGCGCCGTCGCCGCCTCCCTCATCAACACCGGCCAGGACTGCACCGCCGCCACCCGCGCCTACGTCCAGCGCCCGCTCTTCGACGCCTTCGTCGCCCGCGTCGCCGAACTCATGGAGACCGTCCGCCTCGGCGACCCCTTCGACGCCTCCACCGACCTCGGCCCGCTCATCAGCCACACCCAGCGCGACCGCGTCGCCGGCTTCGTCGACCGCGCCCGCGGCTACGCCACCGTCGTGACCGGCGGCCGGATCCCCGGCGGGGAGCTGAAGAACGGCGCGTACTATCTCCCCACCCTGATCACCGGGGCGGCCCAGGACAGCGAGATCGTCCAGTCCGAGATCTTCGGGCCCGTCCTGGTCGCCCTGCCCTTCGACAGCGACGACGAAGGCCTCCGGCTCGCCAACGACACCCCCTACGGCCTGGCCGCCTCCGCCTGGACCCGTGACGTGTTCCGCGCCAACCGCGCCACCCGCGAGATCAAAGCGGGATGCGTCTGGGTCAACGATCACATTCCGATCATCAGCGAGATGCCGCACGGCGGCTACAAGGCCTCCGGGTTCGGAAAGGACATGTCGGCGTATTCCTTCGAGGAGTACACGCAGGTCAAGCATGTGATGTACGAAAACACCGCGGCCGTCCGGAAGGACTGGCACCGCACGATCTTCGGAGACCGGTAGTCCTCCCCAACCCCCGGAAGGCACAGCGCATGGACCAGTACGAGCCCGACAGCCTGTCCGCCGCGCAACTCGCGGCGATGCGACGCAGTCTGACGAGTGGCCGGGGTGCCCTCACCCGCCGTTCGATGCTGCGCGCCGGAGGCGTCGGCGCGCTCACGATCGGCGGCCTCGCGTCCCTCAGCGCGTGCGGCATCCCGCCGGCCAAGCGCGAGGGCGAGGGCCCCGCGTCCACCGACTTCTCGGCCAAGGAGAAGCAGCTCAGCTTCTCCAACTGGACCGAGTACATGGACGTCAGCGAGGACGAGAAGTCCCGCCCGACCCTGGAGGCGTTCACCAAGCGCACCGGGATCAAGGTCAAGTACACCGAGGACATCAACGACAACGTCGAGTTCTTCGGCAAGATCAAGCCGCAGCTCGCGGCCGGCCAGGACACCGGCCGCGACCTGATCTGCGTCACCGACTGGCTCGCCGCCCGCCTCATCCGGCTCGGCTGGGCGCAGAAGCTCGACGCGGCCAACCTGCCCAACGCGTACGCGAACCTCTCCGCGCAGTTCCGCCGCCCCGACTGGGACCCGGGCCGTGCCTACTCGTACCCGTGGACCGGCATCTCCACCGTCATCGCCTACAACACCAAGGCGACCGGCGGGAAGAGGATCGACTCCGTCACCCAGCTCCTGGACGACCCCGCCCTCAAGGGCCGGGTCGGCTTCCTCACGGAGATGCGCGACACCGTCGGGATGACCCTGCTCGACATGGGCAAGGACCCGGGGAAGTTCACCGACGCCGAGTACGACCAGGCGATAGGCCGGCTCCAGAAGGGCGTCGACAAGAAGCAGATCCGCCGCTTCACCGGCAACGACTACACCTCGGACCTGGACAAGGGCGACCTCGCCGCCTGCCTCGCCTGGGCCGGTGACGTCATCCAGCTCCAGGCCGACAACCCCGACATCCAGTACGCGATCCCCTCGGCCGGCTACATCACCTCCAGCGACAACCTGATGGTCCCGGCCAAGGCCCGGCACAAGGCCAACGCCGAGAAGCTCATCGACTACTACTACGAGCTCCCGGTCGCCGCCCAGCTCGCCGCGTACATCAACTACGTCTGCCCGGTCGACGGGGTGAAGGACGAGCTCGCCAAGATCGACCCCGAGCTCGCCTCCAACACGCTGATCCTCCCCGACAAGGCCATGGCCGCGAAGTCGCACGCCTTCCGCTCGCTGAGCAGCCAGGAAGAGACGGCGTACGAGGAGAAGTTCGCCAAGCTCATCGGCGCCTGAGCCCCCTGCCGTCCACCTCTTACGAACCCTGGGATCGCAACCCATGACTGACAAGAACACCGGCGGCGACGTCCGTCTCACCGGCATCAGCAAGACGTACGGCTCCTTCACCGCCGTCCACCCGCTCGACCTGACCGTCCCGCAGGGCTCGTTCTTCGCGCTCCTCGGCGCCTCCGGCTGCGGCAAGACGACCACGCTCCGGATGATCGCCGGCCTCGAGGACCCCAGCACCGGCTCGGTCTTCCTCGGCGACACCGACGTCACCGACCTCCCGCCGTACAAGCGGCCGGTCAACACCGTCTTCCAGTCCTACGCGCTCTTCCCGCACATGGACATCACCGAGAACATCGCCTTCGGTCTGCGCCGGCGCGGCATCAAGTCCGTCAAGAAGCAGGTCGACGACATGCTGGAGCTCGTCCAGCTCGGCGACAAGGCCCGGCACAAGCCGCACCAGCTCTCCGGCGGCCAGCAGCAGCGCGTCGCCGTGGCCCGCGCCCTCATCAACCACCCGCAGGTCCTGCTCCTCGACGAGCCGCTCGGCGCGCTCGACCTCAAGCTGCGCCGCCAGATGCAGCTGGAACTCAAGCGGATACAGACCGAGGTCGGCATCACCTTCGTGCACGTCACCCACGACCAGGAGGAGGCCATGACCATGGCCGACCAGGTCGCGGTGATGAACGGCGGCCGGGTCGAGCAGCTCGGCGCCCCCGCCGACCTCTACGAGAACCCGCGGACCACGTTCGTCGCCAACTTCCTCGGCACCTCCAACCTCATCGAGGCCGAGGTCGCCGAGACCGGCGGCTCCGACCTGGTCGTGACGGCCGGCGGCGGCAAGCTCCGGCTGCCCGCCGACCGCTGTTCGGCGACCGTGCGCACCGGCGGCCAGGTCCTCGTGGGCGTCCGCCCCGAGAAGATCTCGCTCACCCACGCCGACGACGCGGCCTCCATAGCCGACGGCCGCAACAAGGTGACCGGCCGGATCGCCGACTCCTCCTTCATCGGCGTCTCCACGCAGTACGTCGTGAACTCGCCGGCCGGGGCCGAACTCCAGGTCTACGAGCAGAACATCGAGCGCGACGCCCGCCTCCGTCCCGGCGCCGAGGTGATCCTGCACTGGAACCCGGCCCACACCTTCGGCCTCGACGCGGCCCAGGACATCGACGCGGGCGTGGAGACGGTGGAGGACGCCGGATGAGCACCTCCACCCTCACGAAGGAGGAGGAGACCGCGCCGTCCGGAGCACCGGTGACGCGGAAGCCCTCCACCCGCAAGCGGCTCGTCCCGTACTGGCTGCTGCTGCCCGGCATCATCTGGCTGCTCGTCTTCTTCGCGCTGCCGATGGTCTACCAGGCCTCGACCTCCGTGCAGACCGGCTCCCTGGAGAAGGGCTTCGAGGTCACCTGGCACTTCCAGACCTACTGGGACGCCTTCCAGGAGTACTGGCCGCAGTTCGTCCGTTCGCTGCTGTACGCCGGTACCGCCACGCTCCTGTGCCTGCTCCTCGGCTACCCGCTGGCGTACATGATCGCCTTCAAGGCCGGCCGCTGGCGCAACCTGGTCCTCGTCCTCGTCATCGCGCCCTTCTTCACCAGCTTCCTCATCAGGACCCTGGCCTGGAAGACGATCCTCGCCGACGACAGCCTGGTCGTCGACGCGCTGAACGCGCTGCACGTCCTGGACGTGACCAGCTGGCTCGGCTGGACCCAGGGCGACCGCGTGCTCGCCACCCCGATGGCCGTGGTCTGCGGTCTGACGTACAACTTCCTGCCCTTCATGATCCTGCCGCTCTACACCTCCCTGGAGCGGATCGACGGCCGGCTGCACGAGGCCGCGAAGGACCTGTACGCGTCCCCCGCCACCACCTTCCGCAAGGTGACGTTCCCGCTGTCGATGCCCGGCGTCGTCTCCGGCACCCTGCTCACCTTCATCCCGGCGAGCGGCGACTACGTCAACGCCGAACTCCTCGGCTCGACCGACACCAAGATGGTCGGCAACGTCATCCAGTCGCAGTTCCTGCGGGTCCTCGACTACCCGACGGCCGCCGCGCTGTCCTTCATCCTCATGGCGATCGTGCTGCTCATGGTCACCGTCTACATCCGCCGCGCGGGAACGGAGGACCTGGTCTGATGCGTTGGATCCGTCGGAACCTTGTCGTCATCGCGGGCCTGCTGACGCTCGCGTACATGATCCTGCCGAACATCGTCGTGATGGTGTTCTCGTTCAACAAGCCGAACGGGCGGTTCAACTACGCCTGGCAGCGCTTCTCGCTCGACGCCTGGAAGGACCCGTGCGGCGTCGCCGACCTGTGCGGCTCGCTCACCCTGTCCCTGCAGATCGCCGCCTGGGCCACCCTCGGCGCCACGATCCTCGGCACGATGATCGCTTTCGCGCTGGTCCGCTACCGCTTCCGGGCGCGCGGCGCGATCAACTCGCTGATCTTCCTGCCGATGGCCATGCCCGAGGTCGTCATGGCCGCCTCCCTGCTCACGCTCTTCCTCAACATGGGCGCCGAGCTCGGCTTCTGGACGGTCCTGATCGCCCACATCATGTTCTGCCTGTCGTTCGTGGTGACGGCGGTCAAGGCGCGCGTGATGTCGATGGACCCGCGCCTGGAGGAGGCCGCCCGCGACCTCTACGCGGGGCCGGTGCAGACCTTCGTACGGGTCACGCTGCCGATCGCCGCCCCCGGCATCGCCGCCGGCGCGCTGCTCGCCTTCGCGCTCTCCTTCGACGACTTCATCATCACCAACTTCAACGCGGGCTCGACCGTCACCTTCCCCATGTTCGTCTGGGGCTCGGCACAGCGCGGTACGCCCGTCCAGATCAACGTCATCGGCACGGCGATGTTCGTCATTGCTGTACTGGTGGTGGTAGCCGGACAGATCATCACGAACCGGCGCAAGAAAACAGCGACAAGCTGAGATGACCCCGAGCAACACCTGAAGGAGTTGGAAACCATGGCCCCACGCGCCATGCGTCTCGCTGCCCAATCTCTCTCCGACGCCCAGCCCGTCCCCTTCTGGCTGGAAGACCCCGGCAAGCCCGGAGCCCTGCCCGCCCTCACCGGCACCGAGAAGTGCGATCTCCTCGTCGTCGGCGGCGGCTACAGCGGACTGTGGACCGCGCTCCTCGCCAAGGAGCGCGACCCCTCCCGGGATGTCGTACTGATCGAAGGCCGCGAGGTGGGCTGGGCCGCCTCGGGCCGCAACGGAGGCTTCTGCGCCGCCTCCCTCACCCACGGCTTCGGCAACGGGCTCGCCCGCTGGCCGGGCGAGCTGCCGAAGCTGGAGGAGCTCGGCGAGCGCAACCTCGACTCCATCGAGGCGGCGGTCGCCCGCTACGGCCTGGACTGCGACTTCGAGCGCACCGGCGAGATCGACGTCGCCACCGAGCCGTACCAGGTGGACGAGCTCCACGAGGTGTACGAGGAGATCGAGCGGCTCGGTCTCGCCGACGGCCTCGACCTCCTCGACGGCGACGCGGTCCGCGCGGAGGTCGACTCCCCGACCTTCCTCGGCGGCCTGTACGACCGGCGCGGCGTCGCCATGCTCAACCCGGCGAAGCTGGCCTGGGGCCTCAAGCAGGCCTGCCAGGACCTCGGCGTACGGATCTACGAGAACACCCCGGGCCTCGACCTGGCCTCCGTCGGTGCGGGCATGGGGGTGCGCACCCCGTACGGCAGGATCCTCGCCCGCCGGGTCGCGCTCGGCACCAACGTCTTCCCGTCGCTGGTCAAGCGGGTCCGTCACTACACCGTCCCGGTCTACGACTACGCCCTGATGACCGAGCCGCTCTCGGCCGAGCAGCTCGCCGCCGTCGGCTGGAAGAACCGCCAGGGCCTCGGGGACAGCGCCAACCAGTTCCACTACTTCCGGATCACCGCCGACAACCGGATCCTGTGGGGCGGCTACGACGCGATCTACCGCTTCGGCGGCAAGGTCAGCGCCGAGATGGACCACCGCCCGGAGACGTACCTGAAGCTCGCCGAGCACTTCTTCCACTGCTTCCCGCAGCTGGAGGGGCTCCGCTTCAGCCACGCCTGGGGCGGCGCGATCGACACCTGCTCGCGCTTCTCGGCCTTCTTCGGTACGGCGTACCAGGGCAAGGTCGCGTACGCGGCGGGCTTCACCGGCCTCGGCGTGGGCGCCACCCGCTTCGGCGGCGACGTGATGCTCGACCTGCTCGCCGGTGAGCGCACCGAGCGGACCGAGCTGGAGATGGTCCGCTCCAAGCCGCTGCCGTTCCCGCCGGAGCCCATCGCCTGGGCGGGCATCGGCCTCACCAAGTGGTCGCTCGCCCGCGCCGACGAGAACGGCGGCCGGCGCAACCTGTGGCTGAAGGCCATGGACCGCGTGGGCCTCGGCTTCGACAGCTGAGGTTTCTCAGGCGCTCTTCGATGCCCCCGTCGGCCCACCGGCCGACGGGGGCATCTCGCTCTCGCCCTCGGTGTCGACGTGCGGCAGGATCCGGTCCAGCCAGCGCGGCGTCCACCAGGCCGACTTGCCGAGCAGCGTCATCACGGCGGGCACGAGCAGCAGGCGCGCGACCGTCGCGTCGATGAGCACGCTCGCCGCGAGACCGAGGCCCATCATCTTGATGACGATGTTGTCGTTGAGGATGAAGGCCGCGAAGACGCTCACCATGATGAGCGCCGCGCAGGTGATGACCCGGGCCGTGATCTCCAGGGCGTGCGCCACGCTCGCCTTCGCGTCGCCGGTGCGCAGCCACGCCTCGTGGACCCGGGACAGCAGGAAGATCTCGTAGTCCATGGAGAGACCGAAGACGATGGCGAACATCATCATCGGCACATAGCTCTCGATGGGCACGTCACCGGAGACCCCGAGCGCCGGGCCGCCCCAGCCCCACTGGAAGACGGCGACCACCACGCCGTACGAGGCCGCGATCGACAGCAGGTTGAGCACCGCGGCCTTGAGGGCGACGAGCGGGCCGCGGAAGACGACCAGGATGACGAGGAACGCCAGGGCGACGACCACCGCGATGATGAGCGGCAGCCGGCTGGAGACGATGTCGAGGAAGTCCACCTGGGCGGCGGTGGTGCCGGTGACGTACGTCTGCGCGGTGGTGCCGCTGACCGCCTGTGGGAGGACGTCGTCGGCGAGGTGATTGGTCAGGGACGTGGTCTTCTCGTCCTGCGGGGCGGCGACCGAGTAGGCCGTCGCGAGCAGGACGTCGCCGTCCGAGGTCGGCGTGAGCGGCGTGATCAGGAGGGCGTCGGGAACGTCGGTGAGCGCCTTCTGTGCCTGGCTCGCCAGCGAGGAACGGTCGGCCTCGGGGACCGAGGTCTGGTCGATCACCAGCGTCAGCGGTCCGTTGGAGCCCGGCCCGAAGGCCGCGGTCATCAGGTCGTACGCGCGCCGGTCGGTGAAGGACTTCGGGTCCGCGCCGTCGCCGATGTGTCCGAGCTGGATGGAGAAGAGGGGGATGGCGAGCACGGCGAGGACGACGACACCCGAGGTGAGGAACCACCACGGACGGCGTTCCACGCGCTGGGCGTAGCGGTGCCAGGTGCCGGTCCCCTCACCGGTGGTCTCGTCGACCTCGGCCACGGGCTCGCGCAGGTGGAACCGGTCGATGTGGCGCCCGATGAGCCCCAGCATCGCCGGAACGAGCGTGAGGGCGCCGATGACGGCCGTGACCACGGTGGAGGTCGCGGCCAGACCGAGCAGTCCGATGAAGCTGAGCCCGGAGACCCAGAGGCCGCAGAGGGCGATGATGACGGTGCAGCCCGAGACGAGGACGGCCCGCCCGCTGGTCGCCGTGGCGACCCCGGCCGCCGTCACCGGATCCTGACCGTTCATCAGCAGCTGCCGGTGCCGGGTGATGAGGAAGAGAGCGTAGTCGATGCCGACGCCGATGCCGATCATCGTGGCCAGGGTGGGGGAGACGGTCGCGAAGGTCCACACGGAGGCGAGGAGACCGAGCGCCGAGAGCCCGCAGAGGGCCGCCACGAGGGCCGTGACCAGAGGGAGCACGGCGGCGATCAGACTGCCGAAGCCGATGATCAGGACGACGATCGCGACACCGAAGCCGATCGCCTCGCTCACCCGGTCGTCCGCCTCGGGCCGGGCGAGTTCACCGAGCGAACCGCCGTACTCGACCTCGACCCCGGCGGCGCGCAGGGGTTCCACGGCGCTGTCCACACCGGTCAGGTAGGCGTCGCCGAGGGTGCTGGGCTGCACGCTGAAGCGGATGGTGATGTACCCGGTCTTCCCGTCACTGGACAGCGGCCCGACGTCGGGAGTGCCCGGGGGCGGGGTGGGCGGCTGGCTGCCGGGCGCGGGCAGCGGGCTCGTGACGTTCAGGACGTCCGGGAGCTTCTCCAGCGCGTCCACGGTGGACGAGATCTGGTCGCTGACCTCGGTGAGCGGCTTGGCACCGTCGTACAGCACGACCTGGGCGCTGTAGCCGCCGGCGGCGGGCTCGTGCGCGCGGAGCACGTCGAGCCCCTCCTGGGACTGGGTGCCGGGCAGCGCGTAGTTGTCGGAGTACTCGCCGCCGTACGCGTTGTTCAGCGCGATCAGGGCGCCCAGCGCGACCACCCAGGCGACGAGGACGACGACGAAGTGCCGGGCCGACCACTCGCCCATCCGCCGCAGCAGTCCTTTGCTCCGAGGGGTCGGATTCGACATGGGGGCTCCCGGGGCGAGTGCGGCGCGCGTACGGAGAGCCATACGAACACGCGGCGGCGGGCGGGCCCGGGAGCCGCCGACCCGGACCACCGCTCTCCACCCGAACGGGCGCGCGCCGAAGGGTGAGGGGGCGCGGTGCGGGCGGTACGCGCCCCGGGCGCACCCCAATCCCATGCGATGTGACCCAGCTCACTACCAACTCGTGGCCCGAACCCGCGTAATGATCGTCACCGAGCCCGCTCTCTGCGTGTGGACACCGTGTCCGTACAGGGAAGGGAGGCCGTAGGCCATGACTGGTTCGGGGGCGGCCAAGACCGCGGTGGAGTGGCTGGCGTCGGTGGCACCGGATCCCGACGCCTGCCGCTGGGAGTGGGAGCGCAATCCGCTCGGGATCGCGCTGCTGCCGGCCGGCAGGCGATGGGACGTGCTGATCCTGCCGGGGGAGCTCGGATATCCCACGCTCGACGTGCTGACCCGGCTCGTGGACCGCCCCGGCCCGGTCCTCGCCGACTTCGGGGAGGCGCGGATGGGCTTCTTCGTCCCCCCGGGCACCGCCTCGCGCTGGCTCGGCACGGGCGTGCGCAGCGCGGGCCGCGGCACCTGGATCGTCGTCCCGTACCCCGGCCGGACGACCGGCGGCGTGCGCTGGCTGGTGACCCCGGACGGCAGCGGCACTCTCAACGACGCGGCGCTCCTGGAGATGGCGATGCACGAGGCGGCGGGCGGCCTGGCGCGGGGGGAGGACGGGCAGAGGTCTTGACCGGCCGGAGAGAGGCCTTGACCGGACGGGTCGACGTCTCGCGCGGGCGGACAGAGGTCTTGACCACTTGATTGGTCTGGACCATGCTGTGGCGCGCTCGTTCCACCTCGATTCCCCCACCCCCGGAGGCAGTTGTGGACCGCACCACAGAATCCCGAGGCACAGCACGCACCAGACGCAACCGACGCGCAGGCGGCAGGCCGCTCGTGCTCGCCCTGGCGGGAGTGCTCGCCGCCGGCGGGCTCGTCGCCCTCACCCCCGTCGCCCAGGCCGCCGACTCCGAGCTGGCCCGCAACGGAGGCTTCGAATCCGGCCTGGACGGCTGGAGTTGCACGGCGGGCAGCGGAGCCGTCGTCCCGTCCCCCGTGCACGGCGGGACCAAAGCCCTCCTTGCGACCCCGGCCGGCAGCGACCAGGCCAGGTGCTCCCAGACCGTCACCGTGAAGCCGAACTCCGCCTACACGCTGAGCGGTTGGGTGCGCGGCAGCTACGTCTACCTCGGCGCGTCCGGCACCGGGACCACGGACGTCTCCACCTGGACCCAGTCCGCCCCCGACTGGCAGAAGCTCAACACCACCTTCACGACCGGCGCCTCGACCACCTCCGTGACCCTCTACACCCACGGCTGGTACGGCACCGGCGCCTACCACGCCGACGACATCTCGCTCTTCGGCCCCGGCGGCGACCCGGTCCAGATACCGGCCGTCCCCACCGGCCTCGCGGCGGGCTCCCCGACCTCCTCCTCCGTACCGCTGTCCTGGCCCGCGGTGCCCGGAGCGACTTCCTACAAGGTCTACCGCGGCGGCGTCCTCGTGGCGACGGTCACCGGCACCTCGTACACCGCGACCGGCCTCGCGCCCTCGACCTCGTACAACTTCCAGGTCTCCGCCGTGAACAGCGCGGGCGAGTCGGCCAAGTCCGGGGCGGTCTCGGCGACCACGACGTCCGGCGGCGGCGGGAACCCGGGCCTGCCCGCCCACGCGCTCGTCGGCTACCTCCACGCCAGCTTCGCCAACGGCTCCGGCTACACCCGGATGGCCGACGTCCCCGACTCCTGGGACGTCATCAACCTCGCCTTCGGCGAGCCGACCTCGGTGACCTCGGGCGACATCCGCTTCTCGCTCTGCCCGGCCACGGAATGCCCGAACGTGGAATCCGTCGCCGACTTCAAGGCGGCGATCAAGGCCAAGCAGGCGGCCGGCAAGAAGGTCCTGATCTCCATCGGCGGCCAGAACGGCCAGGTCCAGCTCTCCACCACGGCCGCGCGCGACGCCTTCGTCACCTCCGTCTCGAAGATCATCGACGAGTACGGACTCGACGGCCTGGACATCGACTTCGAGGGCCACTCCCTGTCGCTCAACACGGGCGACACGGACTTCCGCAGCCCCACGAGCCCGGTGATCGTCAACCTGATCTCGGCGATCAAGTCCCTGAAGGCCAAGTACGGCGCGAACTTCGTCCTGACGATGGCCCCGGAGACCTTCTTCGTCCAGCTCGGCTACCAGTTCTACGGCTCCGGCCAGTGGGGCGGCCAGGATCCGCGCGCCGGCGCGTACCTCCCGGTCATCCACGCCCTGCGCGACGACCTCACCCTGCTCCACGTCCAGGACTACAACTCGGGCCCGATCATGGGCCTCGACAACCAGTACCACTCCATGGGCGGCGCGGACTTCCACATCGCGATGACCGACATGCTCCTCACCGGCTTCCCGGTCGCCGGCAACACCGACCGCGTCTTCCCGGCCCTCCGCCCCGACCAGGTCGCCATCGGCCTCCCGGCCTCCCCGAACGCGGGCAACGGCCACACCACCCCTGCCGAGGTCAACAAGGCCCTCGACTGCCTCACCAAGAAGACGAACTGCGGCACCTACCAGACCCACGGCACCTGGCCCGCCCTGCGCGGCCTGATGACCTGGTCGA
Source organism: Streptomyces sp. NPDC001927 (assembly GCF_053594455.1). Taxonomy (NCBI): domain Bacteria; kingdom Bacillati; phylum Actinomycetota; class Actinomycetes; order Kitasatosporales; family Streptomycetaceae; genus Streptomyces; species Streptomyces sp. NPDC001927. Next base: position 192,501 of record NZ_JBSFEN010000013.1, read on the forward strand.
TCAACTGGGACCGCTTCAACGGCGGCGAGTTCAGCCGGAACTTCGACACGTATTTCGGATAAGCACTGCCAACTGGAGCTGACGGCACGCGGTACGCACGGAAGGGCCGGCCGCGCGGCCGGCCCTTCCCGCTGCCTCAGGCCGTAGGCCCCGCCGTCGCCGTACGCGCCTGCAGGCCCGCGCGGTGCAGAGCCCGGGTCATGGCCGGGAGGTCCGGGGCGCCCCCCTCCTCGGAGGTGGCGAACGTCGCGAGCAGCTCGGGGGTCAGGCTGCGCCGCTCGGAGTGGGCCAGGAGGGTCTCGCCGGCCGCCCCGTCGTAGCGGACGTGGTCGTTCAGCAGGCGCAGGGCGTCGGTCCGGTCGGTGAAGCGGCTCATGCCGCAGTCGAGGCCGTCGTCCTTCAGGTCGTCCGGGTACGGTGCGCGGGCCCAGGCGCCGTCCTCGTACCAGTAGACGCAGCCCAGTTCGTTGCCCGAGAGGCGGTCGCGGAGCTCTTCGTACGGGAGCCAGTCGGGGCCGCCCGCCAGCATGTCGACGGGCGGCGTGTGCCACTTGCAGTCGCTCGACTCGTCCTCGCCGAAGAGCACCCACCGGCCCTCGCCGACGCGGGAGAACGTCCACCAGGTGCAGCCGGAGTCGTCGAGGTGGAGCCCCTCGTCGTCGATCCAGCAGCCGGTCCGGTACCTCGTGCTCTCCTCGGCCTCCGTGGTCGCCTGCAGGACGGCCACCAGGGCCCACCGCGCCCACAGCACCTCGGGGGACGGCAAGTCTTGGGGGAGGCCGGGTCGTTGGATCGTCATCTCTGCTCCGGGTCGTCGCTCACGAACGTGAGGGGCGACCGTACCGCTCGGCGATCACCGGCCAGCGCAGCAGGGGCACGCAGAGGGCGAGCGAGGCCAGGACGTCCAGGGGCCAGTGGTAGCCGCGGAGGATCAGGCCCGCGCCCGTCAGGGCCGTCAGGAGGGCGGCGAGGGGGAGGAGGCGGCGGGAGACCAGCAGGGCCGCGCCCACGTACGCCACCATCGCCGTCGCCGTGTGGCCCGAGGGGTAGTAGCCGGCCGCCCAGGGTTCCAGGGGGCCCGGGCGGGCCGTCCACTCCTTCAGGGGGATGACCAGGAGCGGGACGGCGGCCATGGTGAGGCCCGCGACCAGGGCTTGGGCGCGGCGGCCGCGCCACACCGCGTACGCCATCGCGCAGGCCAGGACCGGGAGGGCGACCGTCATGTTGCCGAGGTCGGCGCCGAGTTCGGAGACGGGGCGCGGGACGAGGTCCACGAGGGAGCGCGAGACGCGCTCGTCCAGGCGGGCCAAGGGGCCCTCCACCAGGACCTGCCAGGTGACGACCGCGAGCAGGACGACCGAGAGGAAGACAGCCGGACGCCCCGGAACAGGGGGGGTGGTTCCGGGGCGTCCGAGGTGATCGGGCTGCCGCGCGCCCCGGGGGGTGTGGGGCGGGCGGACGTCCGATCGGTGAGGAGTTCCGGAGCGCGAGGCTCCAGTGGTGTGCGCCAGGGCGCGACCAGGACGGGGCTGGGGAGGCTCCGGCCTGTTGTCGCCCGCAGTCTCCTGCGAGCGGGGTGTTTCTCTCATCTGCAGAAACCGTACGGCAGACAGAAGGGGACCGACAGCCGGATCTCCATCCCGCCATCGGCCCCCCACACTCTCTTCACACCGCGTCTGATCGGATCAGATCTGGCCGAACGCGTTCTCGATGACGTCGAGGCCCTCGTTCAGGAGGTCGTCGCCGATGACCAGCGGCGGCAGGAAGCGGAGCACGTTGCCGTAGGTGCCACAGGTCAGGACCAGCACGCCCTCGGCGTGGCAGGCCTTCGCGAGCGCGCCCGCGGCCTCCGGGTTCGGCTCCTTGGTCGCGCGGTCCTTGACCAGCTCGATGGCGATCATGGCGCCGCGGCCGCGGATGTCACCGATGGCGTCGAACTTCTCCGCCATCGCCGACAGGCGGGTCTTCATGACGGACTCGATGTGCTTCGCCTTGGCGTTGAGGTCGAGCTCCTTCATCGTCTCGATGGAGCCGAGCGCGCCGGCGCAGGCCACCGGGTTGCCGCCGTAGGTGCCGCCCAGGCCGCCGCCGTGCACGGAGTCCATGATCTCGGCGCGGCCGGTGACGGCGGCGAGCGGCAGACCGCCCGCGATGCCCTTGGCGGTCGTGATCAGGTCCGGGACGATGCCCTCGTCCTCGCACGCGAACCACTGGCCGGTGCGGCAGAAGCCGGACTGGATCTCGTCGGCGACGAAGACGATGCCGTTGTCGTTGGCGAACTTCACGATCGCCGGCAGGAAGCCCTTGGCCGGCTCGATGAAGCCACCCTCGCCGAGGACCGGCTCGATGATGATCGCGGCGACGTTCTCGGCGCCGATCTGCTTGGAGATCTGGTCGATCGCCTGGGCGGCGGCCTCGGGGCCGCAGTTCTCGGCGCCGGTGGGCCAGCGGTAGCCGTAGGCGACCGGCACGCGGTAGACCTCGGGGGCGAACGGGCCGAAGCCCTGCTTGTACGGCATGTTCTTCGCCGTCAGCGCCATCGTGAGGTTGGTGCGGCCGTGGTAGCCGTGGTCGAAGACGACGACGGCCTGGCGCTTGGTGTACGAACGGGCGATCTTGACCGCGTTCTCGACGGCCTCGGCGCCCGAGTTGAAGAGCGCGGACTTCTTGGCGTGGTCGCCCGGGGTCAGCTCGGCGAGGGCCTCGCAGACCTCGACGTAACCCTCGTACGGCGTCACCATGAAACAGGTGTGGGTGAAGTCGGCGAGCTGCGCGGCGGCGCGGCGCACGACGGCCTCGGCGGAGGCGCCGACGGAGGTCACGGCGATGCCGGAACCGAAGTCGATCAGGCGGTTGCCGTCGACGTCCTCGATGATGCCGCCGCCGGCCTTCGCGGTGAAGACGGGCAGCACGGAGCCCACGCCGCCGGCCACGGTGTCGAGGCGGCGGGCCTGAAGCTCCTGCGACTTCGGGCCGGGAATGGCGGTGACGACGCGCCGCTCCTGCGGGACAGCGTTCATGCGAGGCTCCTGGGGTGTTCTGGACGCTCTTGTGGGTTTCTTCCGCAGGCTAGGCGCGGGGGCGGGACACGGGCATGCGCCGATCGGGAGTGTTGCGGGGTATGTCGTTGTCCGGTCTGGACATGGCGGCGGGGAAACCGCTCCGGGCCGGGCCGTGCCCACTAGATTGACGGTGGCACAGATGCGGCGACCTGGCTGGTCAGGGGGCAGGGGTTTCATGGAGACCGAAGGCACGTACGAGTCACGCGACACCCGGGGGAGCGGCGAGCCGCACGACCCCCGGGGAGGCGCGGTTCCGCGCCCGGCGGGGCCGCCTGTGCCGGCAGGCCCGCCCGCGCCGTCCGGGCAGTCCGGCCCGCCCGCGCCCTCCGGCCCTCCGCCCCAGGCGCCTTCCGCGCCTTCCGCGAGGGCTGCCGCGGCGCCGTCCCGCGTACCGGCGCCGCCGTCCCACGCGCCCAGCCGGCTCGGGGTCGCCGAGTGGCTCCGGATCCCGCGACCCTCCGCCGCCCCCGGCGTCTGGCGGCTCGGGCACCGCGAGCGGCCCGAGCAGGAGCCCGACCTCGTGCCCGGCCGGCAGCTGGTGACCGGCGCGTTCGTCGCGTACCTCTGCGGCTGGCTCCTCTGGTCGCTCCTCTGGAACGGCTATCTGGAGGGGTGGTGGATCTTCGTGAACGACTGGTGGCTGCTCCCCATGCTCTGGCTCGTCCCCGACGAGTGGCGCAACCCCGTGAGCCCCGACTTCGAGGTCTACGTCGGCGCCACCTACCTCTGGTACGCGATCCTCCTCGCCCTCTTCGCCGTCGGCTTCGGCCGCGTCGGCAACTGGCGCGAGGTCTGGCAGCGCTACGGCGTTCCCGTCTGGCCGCTCTTCGTGCTCCTGCCGGGCGTCTGGCGCGACATGCCCCGTACCGTCACCTGGCTCACCTGGGTCTCGAACCTCTACTACGTCCTCCTGATCGCCGCCCTCGTCGCCGCCGTCGGCCGGGTCGGCGCCTGGCCGGCCGTGCGGCGACGCCTCGGAACCGGTGACTCCGCGTCCGCCGGCCCGCCGCCCTCGCCCCGGCCCGAGGCCGACCCCGCCGCCTGGCCCGAGCTGCGGGACGCCGGGCTGCCCGAGGCCGCCGACCGGCTCGCCGAGGCGACCCGGCAAGGTGCGCTCGGGGACGTCGACTACGCCCGGATCCGCCGGGCCTGGCAGGGCGTACGGACCCGGCCCGAGCGCCTCGCCGCCTTCACCGAGGCCGTCCGCACCCGGGGCGCCGCCGCCTGCGGTCACCCCTCGGGCCTGCGCGACCTGCCCGTCCGTACCGCCACCCACGACCTCGCCACCGGCCAGGTCCTCATCGGCACCGCCGCCGACCACCCGCGCAACCCCTACGCCCGGCGCACCACCGGCGTCGCCCTGGAGCCGGCCGTGCTCGGGACCTCGCTGCTCGCCGTCGGGCCCGCGGGCGCCGGGAAGACCGTCCGGCTCGTCCGGCCCGTCGTCGAGGCGCTCTGCCTGCAGGCCCTCGCCAACCGGGCCGCCGTCGTCGCGGTGACCGCCCAGGGCGCCGGGATCGGCCCGGACGACTCCTTCGACGTGGTCGTCTCCGTCGGGCGGCCCGGGTCCACCCACGACCTGGACCTGTACGGCGGCTCCGACGACCCCGACGAGGCCGCCCGGATCCTGGCCGAGGCCCTCGTCGGGGACCTCACCACCGACAGCCGCCGGGCCGGCACCGCGCTCGCCCAGCTGATCGGCCCGTTCCGGGCCGCGTACGGCCGCTTCCCGGGCGTGCCCGAGCTGCGCGAGCTGCTCGCCGGGACGCCGGAGACGCTCGGCGCGCTCTGGGCCGCCGTCGCCGACGACCCCGCCCAGCTGCGCGAGCTCGACGCGCGGCAGCGCCAGGCGGACCGCGGCGACGAGGCGGGTGTCCTGCTCGCCGAGCGCATCGCCTTCCTGGACCGCCCGGCCTTCGCGGGCTTCTTCCGCACGGAGGTCGAGGGAGCGAAGGGGGACGACCGTCCGCAGTTCTCCCTCCGGGCCGTGGAGCACCCGCTCCGCGTCCGCGTCGACCTGCCCGAACGCGGGCACGCCGAGGCTTCCCGGATCGTCTCCCGGCTGCTGCTCGCCCAGTTCGCGGAGGCCGCCCTCGCCCGCCGCGACCGCTCGCTCTTCGCCTGCCTGGTCCTCGACGACGCGACGTACACCGTCACCGGCGACTCCGTACGGGCGCTGCAACGGCTGCGTTCGGCCAACGCGGGCGTCGTGCTCGCGCTCCGCAGCCTGGAGGACGTACCGGAGGCGCTGCGCGGGCCGCTGCTCGGCGCGGTCGGCTGCCGGATGGCGTTCGCCGGGATCGCGCCGTGGGACGGCGGGCGGTTCGCCGAGACCTGGGGCACCGAATGGGTGCAGACCCGGGACGTCACCAACCGGCAGATCATCTCCGACGAGCCGCTGACCAAGGCCCTGCACTTCATGCGCCGCCTGGTGACCGGCCGGGCGGCGACGGCGGAGGCCGTGACCGTACGGGAGGTGGAGCGCGAGCGCTGGTCTGCCTCGGACCTCGCGCACGCCGTCCCCGCCGGGCACGCGGTGCTCTCCCTGACCCACGTCCGTGGCGAGCACACGCCACCGCTCCTGGTGGACCTGCGGGGCTGACGGGCCGAGGTCGGCAAGGGCGCATTGTGGCCGAGGCGGTGCGCGGGGTGGCCGAGTCGAGCCGAAGCGGGCACGCGCGGGCCCTGGCACAATCGAGGGCGCCGCTCGGCTGAGCGGCGACCCCTCCCCAAAGGTCCGACGGTCCCCAATGCCGCCCACCCTCGCCTCCCTCGCCCAGCACTCGGCGCTCAAGCTCACCGTGCGCGCGGGTGAGGACCGCCTCGACACCCCCGTGCGCTGGGCCCACGTCAGCGAGCTCGCCGACCCCGTCCCCTACATGGAGGGCGGCGAGCTGCTGCTCACCACCGGACTCACCCTGGACGCGGAGGACGCCGAGGCGATGCGCCGCTACGTCCGGCGGCTGCTCGCCGCGGGCGTGGTCGGGCTCGGCTTCGCCATCGGCGTCAACTACGACGACATCCCGCCGGCGCTCGTGGAGGCGGCGGGGGCGGAGGGTCTGCCGCTGCTCGAAGTACCGCGCCGGACCCCGTTCCTGGCCATCAGCAAGGCGGTGTCGGCGGCGATCGCGGCCGACCAGTACCGGGCGGTCACGGCGGGCTTCGAGGCCCAGCGGGAGATGACCCGGGCGGCGCTCGCGGAGGGCCCGGACGCCGTCGTCGCACGGCTCGCGGCGCACGTGGACGGCTGGGCCGCGCTGTACGACACGTCCGGGACGGTCCTCGCCGCGTCGCCCGAGTGGGCGGCGCGCCGGGCCGCCCGGCTGACGCCCGACGTCGAACGGCTCCGGGAGCGGCCCGCGCCCGCGAGCGCGGTCGTCGGCGGCACGGAGGACCGGGTCGAGCTCCAGTCCCTGGGCACGGGGCGCCGGGTCAGGGGCGCGCTCGCGGTCGGCACGGGCGCGCCGCTCGGGACGGCGGAGCGGTACGCCGTGCACTCCGCGATCGCCCTGCTCACGCTGACCACCGAGCGGTCGCGCTCGCTGCAGGCGGCGGAGGCGCGGCTCGGGGCGGCGGTGCTGCGGATGATGCTGTCCGGGCAACCCGACCACGCGCGGGCGGTCGCAGGGGACCTCTACGGCGGGCTCCTGGACGCCCCCTTCCGCCTGCTCATCGCCGAGCAGGCGGCAGGGGAGCGGGAGGGCGAACCGCCGCTGCCGGAGCTGGCCGAGGCCCTGGAGTCGGCGGCGGCGCGGGCGGGCGAAACGGTTCTGACGGTCCCGGAGGGCGAGGAGCGGCTGCTGGTCCTCGCCGGGGACGGCGGGGCGGTCGTCTCGGCCTGCGAGGCGTACGCGGAACGGGACGCGGAGGAGGCCGGCGTCGTCGTCGGGCTCTCCGCCCCGGCGGGCCCGATCGCGGCGGCGGCCGCCTACAAGCAGGCCGAACAGGCCCTCTCGGTCGCGCGCCGACGCGGCAAGGCGCTGGTCGAGCACGAGGACCTGGCGGCCGGCTCGGTCCTCCCCCTGCTTGCCGACGATGCCGTCCGCGCCTTCGCGGACGGCATGCTCCGCGCCCTGTACGAACACGACGCGACCGGCCGCGGCGACCTGGTCGCCTCCCTCCGCGCCTGGCTCTCCCGCCACGGCCAATGGGACGCGGCCGCCGCCGACCTGGGCGTCCACCGCCACACCCTCCGCTACCGCATGCGCCGAGTAGAGGAGATCCTCGGCCGCTCCTTGGACGACCCGGACGTCCGCATGGAACTCTGGCTGGCCCTCAAGGCCACAGGCACGGACGCGGACACCCGCTGAGGACGATGCGCGGGGTCGAGGGCCCGGCTTGAGGCGCACCCGCGCGGCGAGGGCTTGGCTTGGGGCGCGCCCGGGCGGCGAGGGCCGGGCTTTGAGGCGGCACCCGCGCGGCGAGGGCCCGGCTTGGGGCGCACCCGCGCGGCGGGGGTCTGACTTGAGGCACACCTGCGCGGCGAGGGTCTGACTTGAGGCGCACCCGCGCGGCGAGGGTCTGACTTGAGGCACACCCGCGCGGCCCGGGGGCCCGGTCTGAGCTGGGCCAGTGCAACCCGCGCGGTCCTGGGACACGGCTGCCCCCGCCCGCCGCTCGCGCCCCACGCGGGACGCGAGCGGCCGGGGCCGGCGGCGAGGGCGGGCACGGCACCGAGGGTCGAGCGCCTGACCTGAGGGGCGTCGGCGCGGTCCTGGGACGGAAGCTGGCCCCTCCCGCCCAGGGCTGGTGACCAGGGCGGGAGAGGCCGGCGGATCGGAGCTCTCGGCGCGCGGCCCGCGCGGTTCCGGGGCCAACCCGCCTCCGCCTCCGCGCCCCGCGCCCGCCCCGGGGTCCGGGGCGGAGCCCCGGTTCGGGAAGGGGCGGGGTGGGGGAGAGCCCGCCGCAGGCGCCCCCCAGAACCCGCACCTGCACCCGCACCCGCCTGCCGAACCCCATCAGCCACCCCTCATCGCCCCGCGCGCGCCCTGAAATCCCCTTCCCCTGCCCGAACTCGGGCAGTTTTCCTGGCCTTTCGCCGCCGAACTCCCTAATCTCCTGCGCATGACAAGCCCCGCCGAACCGGCTCACGAGGTCCGATCCGACCCCCAAAAGCCCGGGACCGACCCCGCCTCCACCCCCACCCGGCGGATATCCGGCGCCGTCTGGGCCGCCCTCGGGATCGTGTACGTCGTCTGGGGGTCGACGTACCTCGGGATCCGGGTCGCCGTCGAGACGATGCCGCCGTTCCTCTCCGCCGCACTCCGGTTCGTCGTCGCGGGCCTCCTCCTCGTCGCCCTGATCGCCTGGCGCCAAGGCCCCTCCGCACTCAAGGTCAACCGCGCGCAGCTCGGCTCCGCCGCCCTCGTCGGGCTGCTCCTGCTCCTCGGCGGCAACGGCCTCGTCGTCCTCGCCGAGACCTCGATCCCCTCCGGTCTCGCCGCCCTCCTCGTCGCCGTCGTCCCCGCCTGGGTCGTCGTCCTCAAGGCCGGATTCGGTGAGCGCCCCACCGCCGGAGGCGTGGCCGGAGTCCTTCTGGGCCTGGCCGGCCTCGCGATCCTCACCCTCCCCGGAGTCAGCGGAGACGTCCGCATCGGCGGCGTCGTCCTCGTCGTCATCGGGACCCTGGCCTGGTCCGTCGGCTCCTTCTCCTCCTCGCGCATCCAGATGCCCGCCAACCCCTTCACCGCCAGCGCGTACGAGATGGTCGCCGGCGGCCTCGGCTGCGCCGCGGTCGGCCTGATCAGGGGCGAGCAGTACGGTCTCGACCTCGCGGCGATCTCCGTCCGGTCCTGGACCGCCCTCGCCTACCTCGTCGTCTTCGGGTCCCTGATCGCCTTCACCGCGTACGCCTGGCTGCTCCAGACCGCACCGCTCTCGCTGGTCGCCACCTACGCGTACGTCAACCCGGTCGTCGCCGTCCTCCTCGGCGCCCTCGTCCTGGACGAGGCCCTCACCTGGCCCATCGCCGTCGGCGGCGCGGTGGTCGTGGCGGGGGTGTGCCTGATCGTGACGACGGAACGCCGCCGCTGACAGGGGCGGGGCGTCGACGGGGCCTGGGCCCAGGCCCAGACCCGGGCCCAGGCCCAAGGCCCAAGCCCACGTCCCAGCCCCCAGCCCAGCCCAGGCCAGCCCCAGCCCCAGACCCGCACGCATGCCAATCCGTCAGAGTCACCCGCCCCCACCACTCCACACCGCACAAACCACCCCCGACCCCCTTCGCCCTAACGTGTCACGAGAGCAATCGCTCGCACCCCCGATACGAAAGGGCCGGGACGCAATGACTGCCACCCACGCCTTCTGGCTCGCCGGCCGCGAGGCCACCGGCGAGGCCACCTTCGACGTCACGAACTCCTATGACGGACGACTGGTCGGCAAGGTCAGCGTGCCCACCGAGGCCCAGGTCGAGGAGGCCGTCGCCGCCGCGCACGCCGTCGTCGACGAGTTCGCCGCGAGCCCGGCGCACGTCCGCGCCGCCGCCCTCGACCACGTATCGAAGCGGCTCGCCGAGCGCACCGAGGAGATCGCCCAGCTGATCTCCGCCGAGAACGGCAAGCCCATCAAGTGGGCGCGTGGCGAGGTCGGCCGCGCCGTCTCCGTCTTCCGCTTCGCCGCCGAGGAAGCCCGCCGCTTCAACGGCGGAGAGGCCCAGCGCCTCGACACCGAGGCCGGCGGCGTCGGCCGTCTGGCGATCACCCGCCGTATCCCCAAGGGCGTCGTCCTCGGCATCGCGCCGTTCAACTTCCCGCTGAACCTCAGCGCCCACAAGGTCGCCCCGGCCATCGCCGTCGGCGCCCCGATCATCCTCAAGCCGGCCCCGGCCACCCCCATCTCGTCCCTGATCCTGGGCGAGCTGCTCGCCGAGACCGACCTCCCGGCCGGCTCCTGGTCCATCCTGACCGTGCCGAACGACCGCATGCCCGCCCTCGTGCAGGACGAGCGCCTCCCGGTCATCTCCTTCACCGGCTCGGACACCGTCGGTTACGCCATCCAGCAGTCCGTGCCGCACAAGCACTGCACCCTGGAGCTCGGCGGCAACGCCGCCGCCGTCGTCCTCGGCGACTGGGCGTCCGAGCAGGACCTGGACTGGGCGGCGACCCGGATCGCCACCTTCTCCAACTACCAGGGCGGCCAGTCCTGCATCTCCGTGCAGCGCGTCATCGCCGACGCGGCCGTCTACGACCGGCTCGTCCCGAAGATCGTCGCGGCCGTCGAGGCCCAGGTCACCGGCGACCCGGCGGACGACGCCACCGACGTCGGCCCGCTGGTCAACGAGGACGCCGCCAAGCGCGTCGAGTCCTGGGTGGACGAGGCCGTCAAGGGCGGCGCGAAGCTGCTCACCGGCGGTGGCCGCGAGGGCGCGACCTACGCCCCGACCGTCCTCGCCGACCTCCCGGCCGACGTCACCCTGGCCCGCGCCGAGGTCTTCGGCCCGGTCCTCACGGTCGCCAAGGTCGACGGCGAGGCCGAGGCCTTCGCCGCCGTCAACGACTCGGACTTCGGCCTCCAGGCCGGCGTCTTCACCCACGACCTGCAGACCGCGTTCCGCGCCCACCGCGCGCTCGAGGTCGGCGGCGTGATCATCGGCGACGTCCCGTCCTACCGCGCCGACCAGATGCCGTACGGCGGTGCCAAGAAGTCCGGCGTCGGCCGCGAGGGCGTCAAGTACGCGATGGACGACTACACGTACGAGCGCGTCCTGGTCCTCACGGGCCTGGCGCTGTAACCCGTACGCCGTAAAGAGCCGACGGCCGGAGCCCACTGTGCGGGGGCTCCGGCCGTCTCCTTTGTTCCCGGCCGTTCCCGGTCGTTCCCGGTTGTTTCCGGCCGCCTTCGACGGCGACCGGTCGCCGTTCGTCTTTCCGAACCGCCCGGAATCGGGTACCACGGACAGTAGCCACAAAGGCACCCGACGAGCGGCGAGGTGAGCTCCTCATGTCCGCACCCACCCAGCGGCCCAAGGTCACGGAACGCGAGGCCCGGCAGGTCGCCGAGGCAGCGCGCGAGCAGGACTGGCGGAAACCCAGCTTCGCCAAGGAGCTGTTCCTCGGCCGCTTCCGGCTTGACCTCATCCACCCCCACCCGCTCCCGTCCGAGGAGGACGTACGGCGCGGTGAGGCCTTCCTCGCCAAGATGCGCGTCTTCTGCGAGACGCGGATCGACGGCCGGGCGATCGAACGCGAGGCCCGCATCCCCGACGAGGTCGTCACCGGTCTCAAGGAGATCGGCGCGTTCGGGATGAAGATCGACACGAAGTACGGGGGCCTCGGCCTCACCCAGGTGTACTACAACCGGGCCCTCGCCCTCGTGGGCTCCGCGAGCCCCGCGATCGGCGCGCTGCTCTCGGCGCATCAGTCGATCGGCGTACCGCAGCCCCTGAAGATCTTCGGTACGCAGGAACAGCGCGACGCGTACCTCCCGCGGCTGGCCACCACGGACATCTCCGCCTTCCTCCTGACCGAGCCGGACGTGGGCTCCGACCCGGCGCGGCTCGCCACCATGGCCGTACCGGACGGCGACGACAGCTACGTCATCGACGGCGTCAAGCTCTGGACGACCAACGGCGTCGTCGCGGACCTCCTCGTGGTCATGGCGCGGGTGCCGAAGTCCGAGGGCCATCGGGGCGGCATCACGGCCTTCGTCGTGGAGGCGGACTCGCCCGGCATCACGGTCGAGCACCGCAACGCGTTCATGGGCCTGCGCGGCCTGGAGAACGGCGTCACCAGGTTCCACGGCGTCCGTGTGCCCGCGGCGAACCGCATCGGCCCCGAGGGCGCGGGTCTCAAGATCGCCCTCACCACCCTGAACACCGGCCGGCTCTCGCTTCCCGCGATGTGCGTCGGCGCGGGGAAGTGGGCGCTGAAGATCGCCCGCGAGTGGTCGGCGGTACGGGAGCAGTGGGGCAAGCCGGTCGCCCGGCACGAGGCGGTCGGCACGAAGATCTCCTTCATCGCGGCGACCACGTTCGCCCTGGAGGCGGTCGTCGACCTCTCCTCGCAGATGGCCGACGAGGACCGCAACGACATCCGCATCGAGGCGGCGCTCGCGAAGCTCTACGGCTCCGAGATGGGCTGGCTCATCGCCGACGAGCTGGTCCAGATCCGGGGTGGGCGCGGCTACGAGACGGCGGACTCGCTGGCGGCCCGGGGCGAGCGGGCGGTGCCCGCGGAGCAGCTCCTGCGGGACCTCCGGATCAACCGCATTTTCGAGGGCTCGACCGAGATCATGCACCTGCTGATCGCCCGCGAGGCGGTCGACGCGCACCTCGCGGTCGCGGGCGACATCATCGACCCGGACAAGTCGCTGGGCGACAAGGCGAAGGCGGGCGCGCGGGCGGGCGGCTTCTACGCCCGCTGGCTGCCGAAGCTGGTCGCGGGACCGGGTCAACTCCCGAATGCGTACGCGGAGTTCGGCGCGCTGGCGACGCACCTGCGCTACGTGGAGCGGACGTCCCGGAAGCTGGCCCGCTCGACGTTCTACGCGATGTCGCGCTGGCAGGGCCGGATGGAGCTCAAGCAGGCGTTCCTCGGGCGGATCGTGGACATCGGCGCGGAGCTCTTCGCGATGAGCGCGGCGTGCGTACGGGCGGAGTGGCTGCGGTCCTCGGGCGACCCGCACGGGCGCGAGGCGCAGGCACTGGCGGACGCGTTCTGCCGGCAGGCGCGGCTGCGGGTGGAGGAGCTCTTCGGCCGCCTCTGGTCCAACACGGACGACATCGACCGCCGCGTCGTCGACGCGGTCCTGGCGGGCCGCTACGAGTGGCTGGAGTCGGGCGTGGTCGACCCCTCGGACGACGGCCCCTGGATCGCCGACGCCACCCCGGGCCCCTCCGACCAGGAAAACGCCCACCGCAAGATCCCCTGACGGGGACCTCCTGGGTGATGGTGGGCATCGGCCTCTGCCGGCCGATGCCCACCCGCCCCTCCCACGGCACCCGCAGCCACGAAACGTCCACGTCCCGGACGCCCCCCGCCACCTCGCCCGTCCCACGGCACCATGGCCCCGTGACCGTCATCGACATCCCCGGCTCCAAGTCCGTCACCGCACGCGCGCTCTTTCTCGCCGCGGCCGCCGACGGGACCAGCACGCTTCTTCGGCCGCTCGTCTCCGACGACACCGAGGGGTTCGCCGAAGGGCTCAAGGCCCTCGGGTACGAGGTCCGGCAGGACGCCGACGCCTGGCACATCCAGGGGCGGCCCCAGGGCCCCGCCGCCGACGACGCCGATGTCTACTGCCGCGACGGCGCCACCACCGCCCGCTTCCTCCCCGCCCTCGTCGCCGCCGGCGCCCACGGCACGTACCGCTTCGACGCCTCCCCCCAGATGCGCCGCCGCCCCCTCGGCCCCCTCACCACCGCCCTGCGCACCCTCGGCGTCGACCTCCGCCACCACGAGCGCGAGGGCCACCACCCCCTGACCGTCCACGCCGCCGGGATCAAGGGCGGTGCGCTCACGCTCGACGCCGGCCAGTCCTCCCAGTACCTGACCGCGCTCCTCATGCTCGGCCCGCTCACCGCCGAGGGCCTCTCCATCACCGTGACCGACCTGGTCTCGGAGCCGTACGTCGAGATCACCCTCGCGATGATGCGGGCCTTCGGCGCCCAGGTCACCCGGGAGGACCGCACCTACACCGTCGCGCCCACCGGCTACCGCCCCATCACCTACGCCGTCGAGCCCGACGCCTCCACCTCCTCGTACTTCTTCGCCGCCGCCGCCCTCGACCCCACCCCCGGCCGCGAAGTCACCGTCCCCGGTCTCGGCACCGGCGCCCTCCAGGGCGACCTCGGCTTCGTCGACGTCCTGCGCCGGATGGGCGCCGAGGTCGAGATGACCGCCGACGCCACCACCGTCCGCTCCACCGGGCGCCTCCACGGCCTCACCGTCAACATGCGCGACATCTCCGACACCATGCCGACCCTCGCCGCCCTCGCGCCCTTCGCCGACGGGCCCGTGCGGATCGAGGACGTCGCCAACACCCGCGTCAAGGAGTGCGACCGCCTCGACGCCTGCGCCCAGAACCTCCGCCGCCTCGGTGTCACCGTCACCACCGGGCCCGACTGGATCGAGATCCAGCCCGGCACCCCCACCGGACCCGCCGAGATCGCCACCCACGGCGACCACCGGATCGTCATGTCCTTCGCCGTCACCGCCCTGCGCACCCCCGGCATCACCTACGACGACCCCGGCTGCGTACGGAAGACCTTCCCGGGCTTCCACGACGTCTTCCACGACGTCTTCCAGGGATTCCCGCACCTCTCCGGCACCGGCTTCGGAGCGTTCACCCGCACCCAGTGAAGGCCGCGCGCTCTTTGCGGCAAGAATGGGGGCATGAGCGACCGCCCCTCTCCTCTCGCCGACCCGCACCTGGTCTTCGATCCCACCGAAGGCCGCCGGGACATCGTCGTCCTCGGCTCCACCGGGTCCATCGGCACCCAGGCCATCGACCTGGTCCTGCGCAACCCCGACCGCTTCCGGGTCACCGCCCTCGCCGCCTCCGGCGGCCGGGTCGCGCTGCTCGCCGAGCAGGCGTACCGGCTGAAGGTCGGGGCCGTCGCCGTCGCCCGCGAGGACAAGGCCCCCGAGCTGCGCGACGCGCTGAGCGCGCTCTACGGCCCCGGTGCCGCGCTTCCCGAGATCCTCGCCGGTCCCGACGCCGCCACCGCGCTCGCCGCCTCGCCCTGCCACACGGTCCTCAACGGCATCACCGGCTCCATCGGCCTGGCGCCCACGCTCGCCGCCCTCGAAGCGGGCCGCACCCTCGCCCTCGCCAACAAGGAGTCGCTGATCGTCGGCGGCCCGCTGGTCAAGGCGCTGGCCAAGCCCGGCCAGATCATCCCGGTCGACTCCGAGCACGCCGCCCTCTTCCAGGCGCTCGCCGCCGGCACCCGCGCCGACGTCCGCAAGCTGGTCGTCACCGCCTCCGGCGGCCCCTTCCGCGGCCGTACGCGCGCCGAGCTGGCGGACGTCACCCGCGAGGACGCGCTCGCCCACCCGACCTGGGCCATGGGCCCGGTCATCACGGTCAACAGCGCGACCCTGGTCAACAAGGGCCTGGAGGTCATCGAGGCGCACCTCCTCTACGACATCCCCTTCGACCGCATCGAGGTCGTCGTCCACCCCCAGTCGTACGTCCACTCGATGGTCGAGTTCACCGACGGCTCCACCCTCGCCCAGGCCACCCCGCCGGACA
Organism: Streptomyces sp. NPDC001927; assembly: GCF_053594455.1. Lineage (NCBI taxonomy): Bacteria > Bacillati > Actinomycetota > Actinomycetes > Kitasatosporales > Streptomycetaceae > Streptomyces > Streptomyces sp. NPDC001927. Next base: position 207,752 of record NZ_JBSFEN010000013.1, read on the forward strand.
TGCGCGGACCGATCGCCCTCGGCATCGGCTGGCCCGAGCGCGTCCCGGACGCCGCCCCCGCCTTCGACTGGACCAAGGCCTCCAGCTGGGAGTTCTTCCCGCTCGACACCGAAGCCTTCCCCTCCGTCGGCCTCGCCCGTCACGTCGGCCAGCTGGGCGGCACCGCGCCCGCCGTGTTCAACGCGGCGAACGAGGAGTGCGTCGAGGCGTTTCTCGCCGGAAGGCTGCCCTTCAACGGAATCATGGATACGGTCACGGCAGTCGTCACCGAGCACGGCACCCCCGACCGGGGAACCCGGCTCACGGTGTCGGACGTCCTTGAAGCGGAGACCTGGGCCAGGGCCCGGGCCCGGGAACTGGCAGCACAGGCTGCGAAGGCGACCGCGGAGGCGCGCGCATGACCGTACTTCTGACGCTCCTCGGCATCGCGCTGTTCGCGTTCGGGCTGCTCGTCTCCATCGCCTGGCACGAGCTGGGCCACCTCTCCACGGCCAAGCTCTTCGGCATCCGCGTGCCCCAGTACATGGTCGGCTTCGGCCCGACGATCTGGTCGCGGAAGAAGGGCGAGACGGAGTACGGCATCAAGGCCATCCCGGCCGGCGGCTACATCCGGATGATCGGCATGTTCCCGCCCGGCAAGGACGGCCGCATCGAGGCCCGCTCCACCTCGCCTTGGCGCGCCATGATCGAGGACGCCCGCGAGGCCTCCTTCGAGGAGCTCCAGCCCGGCGACGACAAGCGGCTCTTCTACACGCGCAAGCCGTGGAAGCGCGTCATCGTGATGTTCGCCGGCCCGTTCATGAACCTGATTCTCGCCGTGCTGCTCTTCTTCGGCAGCGCGATGGCCGTCGGTTTCGAGACGCAGACGACCAAGGTCGCGGGCGTCACCAACTGCGTCATCGACCAGAGCGAGAAGCGCGACACCTGCAAGTCGACCGACCGGCCCTCGCCCGCCAAGGCCGCCGGCCTGCTCGCGGGCGACCGGATCGTCGCCTTCAACGGCGAGCGCGTCACCGACTGGAACACCCTCTCCGACCGCATCCGCGCCACCACCGGCACGGCCACCGTCACCGTCCAGCGGGACGGCAAGGAGTTGGACCTCAAGGCCACCCTCCTGGAGAACAAGGTCCTCAAGAAGGACGCGGACGGCCAGGTCGTGCAGCCCGTGCAGTACGTCTCCGCCGGCTACCTCGGCTTCGAGTCCGGCCGCGAGGTCGTCCCGCTCACCTTCGGCGAGTCAGCCTCCCGGATGACCGACCAGCTGCAGGCCGGCTTCGAGTCCGTCCTCGCCCTGCCGGGCAAGATCCCGGACCTCTGGGACGCCACCTTCGGCGACGGCGAGCGCAAGCAGGACTCGCCCGTGGGCGTCGTCGGCGCGGCCCGGATCAGCGGCGAGCTGATGAGCATCGAGGCACCGGCGGAGACCCGCCTGGTCTTCTTCCTCCAGCTGCTCGTCATGTTCAACGTGTCGCTGTTCCTGTTCAACATGCTGCCGCTGCTCCCGCTCGACGGCGGTCACATCGCCGGCGCGCTGTGGGAGTCCGTACGCCGCCACACCGCGCGGATCTTCCGGCGCCCCGACCCGGGCCCGTTCGACGTGGCCAAGCTGATGCCGGCCGCCTATGTGGTGGCGGGCGTGTTCGTCTGCTTCACGCTGCTCGTCCTCGCCGCGGACATCGTCAACCCGGTGAAGCTGACGTGACGCCCGGGTGGCCGGACCCCCGGGGTGTCCGGCCGCCCACCGCCGGGGCGGTAACCTCGAAGACCTGAGCCCGATGAACCACACCTCCTTGGGGTTGTACAGCTGATGACCGCGATCTCTCTCGGTATCCCGTCCGTTCCGACCCGGCTCGCCGAGCGGCGCAAGAGCCGCCAGATCCAGGTCGGTACCGTGGCCGTCGGCGGCGACGCACCCGTCTCGGTCCAGTCCATGACGACGACCCGGACGTCCGACATCGGCGCCACCCTTCAGCAGATCGCCGAGCTGACCGCCTCCGGCTGCCAGATCGTGCGCGTCGCCTGCCCGACGCAGGACGACGCCGACGCGCTCGCGACGATCGCGAAGAAGTCGCAGATCCCGGTGATCGCCGACATCCACTTCCAGCCGAAGTACGTCTTCGCCGCCATCGACGCCGGCTGCGCGGCCGTCCGCGTCAACCCCGGCAACATCAAGCAGTTCGACGACAAGGTCAAGGAGATCGCGCACGCCGCCAAGGACGCGGGCACGCCGATCCGGATCGGCGTCAACGCGGGCTCCCTCGACGCCCGGCTGCTGAAGAAGTACGGCAAGGCCACCCCCGAGGCGCTCGTCGAGTCCGCGCTGTGGGAGGCGTCCCTCTTCGAGGAGCACGGCTTCGGCGACATCAAGATCTCGGTCAAGCACAACGACCCGGTCGTGATGGTCAACGCCTACCGCCAGCTCGCCGCCCAGTGCGACTACCCGCTGCACCTCGGCGTCACCGAGGCCGGTCCCGCCTTCCAGGGCACCATCAAGTCGGCCGTCGCCTTCGGCGCGCTGCTGTCCGAGGGCATCGGCGACACCATCCGCGTCTCGCTCTCCGCGCCGCCGGTCGAGGAGGTCAAGGTCGGCAACCAGATCCTGGAGTCGCTGAACCTCAAGCCGCGCCGCCTGGAGATCGTCTCCTGCCCGTCCTGCGGCCGCGCCCAGGTCGACGTCTACAAGCTCGCCGAAGAGGTGACCGCCGGCCTCGACGGCATGGAGGTCCCGCTGCGCGTCGCCGTCATGGGCTGCGTCGTCAACGGCCCCGGCGAGGCCCGCGAGGCCGACCTCGGCGTCGCCTCCGGCAACGGCAAGGGCCAGATCTTCGTCAAGGGCGAGGTCATCAAGACCGTCCCCGAGTCGAAGATCGTCGAGACCCTCATCGAAGAGGCGCTGAAGATCGCCGAGCAGATGGAGAAGGACGGCGTCGCCTCGGGCGAGCCCACGGTCGCCATCGGCGTCTGACCCCGTCCCGTACGCACACCACAAGGCCCCGGCGCCCCCGCGCCGGGGCCTCGCGCGTCCCCGGCGGGGCGCGGCCAGGACCCCCGAGGGTCGGCCGGGCGAGCACCCACGGGCGCCGGACCGTGCCCGAAAGGGCATCCCGCGTGGGCCCCGCGCACTCACCCGTCACCTCCTCGGCGCGTTGGGTACAGTGCGGAGAATCAGCAGACCGCATGGTGAGGCCCCCTCGTGTTGACGCAGACCACCACCCGGGTCCTCGAACCCGCCGACCTCGGCGCCGCGCTCGCCGTCCTGGAGAGCGCCCCCGTCGAGAACGCCTTCGTGACCGCCCGCGTCCAGGCCGCCGGGCTCGACCCCTGGCGCCTCGGCGGCGAGATGTGGGGCTGGTACACCGACGGCCGGCTGCGCTCCCTGTGCTACTCCGGCGCCAACCTCGTCCCCCTCTGCGCCACCCCCGACGCCGTCCGCGCCTTCGCCGACCGCGCCCGCAGGACCGGCCGCCGCTGCTCCTCCATCGTCGGCCCCTCCGAGCCCACCTCCCAGCTCTGGAGCCTCCTGGAGCCCAGCTGGGGCCCCGCCCGCGACGTCCGCGCCCACCAGCCGCTGATGGTCACCGAAGCGCCCTCCACCACCGTCGAGGCCGACCCGCTCGTCCGCCGCATCCGCAAGGACGAGATGGAGCTGATCATGCCCGCGTGCGTGGCCATGTTCACCGAGGAGGTCGGCATCTCCCCGATGGCCGGCGACGGCGGCCTGCTCTACCAGGCCCGCGTCGCCGAACTCGTCGGCACCGGCCGCTCCTTCGCCCGCGTCGAGGACGGCAAGGTCGTCTTCAAGGCGGAGATCGGCGCCGCCACCCGCCAGGCCTGCCAGATCCAGGGCGTCTGGGTCGCCCCCGAGCACCGCGGCCGCGGCCTCTCCGAGACCGGCATGGCCGCCGTGCTCCGCTACGCCCTCGCCGACGTCGCCCCCGTCGTCAGCCTGTACGTCAACGACTACAACACCCCCGCCAGGGCCGCGTACCGCCGCGTCGGGTTCCGCGAGGTCGGGGCCTTCATGAGCGTCCTGTTCTGAGCCCGCGTCCGGTTCCGAAGCACGCGCTCCGAGGCGCTTGTAAGGTGCGGCGCATGGATGACGCCGAGAGCCACGTCAGGATCGGACCCGTCGACCTCGCCGCACGGGTCGACGACGCCCTCGCCGTTCAGGCGATCGCCTTCGGACTGAGCGCGGACGAGGTCGTCGTCCGCCGCCACATCGTGCTGCGCCATCTCCAGAACCCCGGCGCCCGCGCGTACGGCGCGACCACCGCCTCCGGCCGGCTCGTCGGCTTCGTGTACGGGATGCCCAACGACCGCGCCCACTGGTGGTCCTCGATCGTGGAGCCGTACCTCCGCTCCAACGGCACCGCCGACTGGCTCGACGACTCCTTCGTCATCACCGAGCTCCACGTCCACCCCGGCCACCAGGGGCGGGGCGTCGGCCGCGAGCTGATCACCACCATCACCGACCAGTCGAAGCTGCCCCGCTCGATCCTCTCCGCCATCGACACCGAGAGCCCCGCCCGCGGCCTGTACCGCTCCCTCGGCTACGTCGACCTCGCCCGGCAGGTCCACTTCCCGAGCGCCCCCCGCCCGTACGCGGTGATGGGCGCCCCGCTCCCGCTGCCCCGACGGGCCGCGACCGGGAACTGATTTCCGCCTCCCCGGGCCACCCGGCTAACCTCCTAGGGGGTGTCCGGCGGACCATGGCCGGGGCCACGACGTCTGGCACGGCACCTCGCCGCGTTGCCGAAACGCCTGAATAGCTCCGCTATTAAGGCGCTCCGGCGCCTTGCGAGGCACCGCACCAGACGCCGCGTCCTGTCCGACCCTGGTCCGCCGGACACCCCCTAGCCATCACCCAGATTTCCGGCAGGAGTACGAGAACCATGGCCAACGCACCGGTCCAGCGCATGTCCCAGTTGATGGCGAAGACGCTGCGCGACGACCCGGCGGACGCCGAGGTCCTCAGCCACAAGCTCCTCGTCCGGGCCGGCTACGTCCGCCGTACCGCCGCCGGCATCTGGAGCTGGCTGCCCCTGGGCAAGAAGGTCCTCGCCAACGTCGAGCGGATCGTCCGCGAGGAGATGGACGGCATCGGCGCCCAGGAGGTCTCGCTGCCCTCCCTGCTGCCCCGTGAGCCCTACGAGGCCACCGGCCGCTGGGACGAGTACGGCGCCGAGCTCTTCCGCCTCCAGGACCGCAAGGGCGGTGACTACCTCCTCGGCCCGACGCACGAGGAGATCTTCACGCTCCTGGTCAAGGACCAGTGCTCGTCCTACAAGGACCTGCCCGTCATCCTGTACCAGATCGCGGCGAAGTACCGCGACGAGGCCCGCCCCCGCGCCGGCATCCTGCGCGGCCGCGAGTTCCTGATGAAGGACTCGTACTCCTTCGACACGGAGGACGAGGGCCTTGCCCAGTCCTACGGCCTGCACCGCGCCGCCTACCAGCGGATCTTCGAGCGCCTCGGCCTCGACTACCGCATCTGCGCCGCGACCGCGGGCGCGATGGGCGGCTCGAAGTCCGAGGAGTTCCTCGCCCCGGCCGAGGCCGGCGAAGACACCTTCGCGGACTGCCCGAACTGCGACTTCGCGGCGAACACCGAGGCGATCACCTACGAGCTGAAGCCGGTCGACGGCTCGGCCGTCCCCGCCGCCGAGGAGATCCCCACCCCCGACACCCCCACCATCGAGACCCTCGCCGCCTCCCTCGGCGTGGCGGCCTCCGCCACGCTGAAGAACCTGCTGGTCAAGGTCGACGGCGAGATCGTCGCCGTCGGCGTGCCCGGCGACCGCGAGGTCGACCTGAGCAAGGTCGAGGCGCACTTCGCGCCGGCCACGGTCGAGATGGTCACCGAGACGGACTTCGCCGGCCGCGAGGACCTCGTCCGGGGCTACGTCGGCCCGCAGGGCCTGGAGAAGGTGAAGTACCTCGCCGACCCGCGCGTCGCGCCCGGCACGGCCTGGATCACGGGCGCCAACAAGGAGGGCACGCACGCGAAGAACGTCGTCGCGGGCCGTGACTTCGAGGTCGACGAGTACGTCGACGTCGTGGTCGTCCTGGACGGCGACCCGTGCCCCAAGTGCGGCACCGGCCTGAAGCTCGACCGCGCCATCGAGATCGGCCACATCTTCCAGCTGGGCCGCAAGTACGCCGACGCCCTCAAGCTCGACGTCCTCGGCCAGAACGGCAAGCCCGTCCGCGTCACCATGGGCTCGTACGGCATCGGCGTCTCGCGTGCCGTCGCCGCCCTCGCCGAGCAGTCCGCCGACGACAAGGGCCTGTGCTGGCCCGCCGAGGTCGCCCCGGCCGACGTCCACGTGGTCGCCGCCGGCAAGGCGCTCCAGACCGAACTGGCCCTGGAGGTCTCCGAGAAGCTGCGCGCCGCGGGCCTCCGCGTCCTGGTCGACGACCGCGCGGGCGTCTCCCCGGGCGTCAAGTTCACCGACGCGGAGCTGATCGGCGTCCCGAAGATCCTCGTCGCCGGCCGCCGCTCGGCCGAGGGCGTCCTGGAGCTGAAGGACCGCCGCACGGGCGAGCGCGAGGAGCTGACGGTCGACGAGGCGATCGCCCGCCTCAGCGCCTGACGGCCGTAGACGCAAGGGTGGGGGTGCCTTCGGGCACCCCCACCCGCGTCACGCCGCCTTGTCCTGCGGGAACGGCTCCACCGGCGCGCCCGTCAGCGTCTCGTCCAGGGCCAGCGGGGGCTCCGGCAGAGCCAGGTCCTCGACGGCCGGGACGCCCGGGAGAGGTTCCTGCCGGGGCGCCGCGGGCTGGTCCGGCGCCGGAGCCGCCCGCTCCAGGAACCTGAGCAGCTCCACCGGGATCGGCAGCACCAGCGTCGAGTTCTTCTCCGCCGACACGGCCATCACCGTCTGCAACAGCCTCAGCTGCAGCGCCGCCGGCTGCGCCGACATCACGCCCGCCGCCTCCGCCAGCTTCTTCGACGCCTGGAGCTCCGCGTCCGCGTTGATCACCCGCGCGCGCCGCTCCCGGTCCGCCTCCGCCTGCCGTGCCATCGACCGCTTCATGGTCTCCGGCAGCGACACGTCCTTGATCTCCACCCGGTCGATCTGCACACCCCACCCGATGGCCGGCGAGTCCAGCATCAGCTCGAGGCCCTGGTTGAGCTTCTCCCGGTTGGAGAGCAGATCGTCCAGATCGCTCTTGCCGATGATCGACCGCAGCGAGGTCTGCGCCATCTGCGAGACGGCGAACTTGTAGTCCTCCACCCGCACCAGCGCCTCGGCCGCGTCCACCACCTTGAAGTAGACGACCGCGTCCACCCGCACCGTCACGTTGTCCCGCGTGATGCCCTCCTGCGCGGGCACGGGCATCGTCACGATCTGCATGTTCACCTTGTGGAGCCGGTCCACGACCGGACGGATCATCGTGAACCCCGGCTGGCGGACATCGCCCAGGAGCCGGCCGAAGCGGAAGACCACGCCCCGTTCGTACTGCTTCACCACGCGTGCCGCCGCGCCCACGTACACCACGGCGGCCACTCCGGTCGCCGCCACCGCTGCGAGAATCTCCTCGACCATCACGACCCCCAAAGGTCCGAGCCGAGCCCTACAGCAAAGGTATTCCCCTACAGCCAGCCCGCGAACTCCAGGAGCAGCTCCGCGTCCTGCCGACGGCCCGCCGTCAGCGCCCGGGTACCCGACTCGACCGCGCGGAACAGGGTCCAGCCGCGCAGCCGCTCCCGGTCCACCTCCAGCGAATCCGCGAGCCGGTTGACCCGCCGCCGGGCCGACGACGCCCCGGCCGAGGCCGCCACCAGGTCCTCGACCCGGTCCCGTACGAGCCGCGCCAGGTCGTAGGCGCGCTCGCCGACCAGCGGCTCGGGGCCGACGGCCAGCCACGGCGTACGGTCACCGCCGAGCACCTTGCCCTGCCGGAAGTTCCCGTGCAGCAGCAGCGTCTCCGGGGGAGACGCGACCAGCTCCTCGCGCACCTCGAGCGCGGCGGCGGTCAGCGCCCCGGTCTCGACCTCGCCCCGGTAGGAGTCCATCGCCGCGGCCTGCCGTGCGGTGCGCTCGGCGACCGTCTCGAAGCCGTGCCCCGCGGGCGGCTCGACCCACAGCCTCCGTACCGTGCCCGCCGCCTCCAGGAGCGCCTTCGCCTCCGGCAGGGACCGCAGCGACACCTCCGGGTGCAGCCGCTCCAGGAGCAGCGAACCGTCCTCGGGCGCGTCGAGCAGCCGCGCCGCGCCCCAGCCGTCCCAGTGCGCAAGGGCGTCCCGCTCCAGATCGGGGCGTGCGGCCTCCGGGGCGATCTTCAGCGCGGCGGGGGAGCCGTCGGGGCGCCGTACGAGCACCACCAGGCTGCTGCGCCCGCCGGGCGCCATCACCCGCTCGACGTCCAGGGAGGCGTGCTCCACCGTGGTCCGCGCGAGTTCGGGCAGCTTTTCGAGCCACTCGGCCGCGACAGCGTCGCCGTACGTCTCGGCGAGCGTCCGCACCAGTCGCTGCGGCGGTTCGAAAGCCATGCGTGCGTTGTTCCTTCTGCAGTACGAAGCCTGGTCAGGGCCGTTTCGGGTCCGCGCTACGCCCGCTCGGCGAGCCCAGGAAAGGTTACGTCGGTGCCGCGCCAGCGGACGGCCCGTACCGCCGCCTCGCGCAACGCGGCGGCCGCCTCCCGCCGCAGCGGCCCCTCGGCCGCCCGGACGAGGTCGGAGTACACCCCGGCCACCCGGTCCTCCAGGACGGCGGCGAGCAGTACGGCGGCGGCCCGGTCCGGCACCGCGAACGGCAGCTCGTAGCCGGCCGCCGCCGCGACCGGTTCACCGCCCAGGTCCCGCACGGTCCTGCGCAGGCTGTCCCGCCGGGCCCGGTGCGCCTCGTACGCGGCCGTGGCCTCGGGCCGCCGCTCGGCGCCGATCCGGCCGCCGACGACCCCGTACCCGTACACCGCCGCGTGCTCGGCGGCGAGCGCGGCCCGCGCCGCTTCCAGGGCGCTCATGCCCGGCCTCCTTCGGTCAGCAGATACGCGTGCGCGGCGCCGGAGGCCGCCACCGAGGCGAGCAGCCGGGCGTACTCGGGCTCCGCGTCGAGCAGCGCCGCCGCGTGCGCGTCGGCGGTCCTGCGCGCGAGCGCCGCCAGTTCCTTCAGCGCGAGGGCCGGATCGGCCGGTACGGGAAGGGGGGCCGGGGTTCCCGAGGCGGCCGGGGCCGACGGCGTCGCGGCCGGTCCGTCGCCGGGATCCGCCGACCGGGTGTCCGCCGAAGGAGCGGCCTTTCCGGTCTTTCCGGCGTCCCCAGCCGCACCGGCGGCACCGGGAGTGCCGCCCGCCTCCGCGCCCTCCGCGAGCGCGGCGGCGTGCGCCGCCACCGCCGTCCGCAGCGGGGTCAGCCGCGCGGTCAGCGTCGGATGGGCGGCGAGCACCTCGTCGTAACGTTCCAGCAGGGTCCGGCTAGTCGCCGCCGAACGGCGGCGCAGCGCCGCCTCGGCCCGCGCCGCCAGCTCGGCCGCGCTCGGCTTCCTCGGCCGCTCGGGGCCGCTCTCGGCGGTGCAGCCGACCAGCGTCACCGCCCCCGCGGCCAGGAGCGCGCGCCTGCCCAAGGTCCCCGTGCGCCCCACATTCACTCCCTCGGCCAGGTCGAAGATCACCGCAGGCGAGCGTACCCGCGGCCCCCGGGGCCGTGGACGGCAACACCCCCCGCGACCGGATACCCTTTGGTCTGACACGCGACGAAACCCACAACAGCACACGCGGCCGAGGAGTCACCCGGATGAGCACCACCCAGAGCGACAGGCTGCGAGCACTCCTTGAGCCGCTCATCGCCGCGCAGGGACTCGACCTCGAAGAGATCGAGGTGGCCTCCGTGGGACGCAAGCGGGTGCTGCGTGTGGTCGTCGACTCCGACGAAGGTGCCGATCTGGACCAGGTCGCCGATGTGAGCCGCGCGCTCTCGGAGACGCTGGACGAGACCGACGCGATGGGCGAGGGGGAGTACACCCTCGAGGTCGGCACCCCGGGCGCGGAGCGCCCGCTCACCGAGCCCCGCCACTATGTGCGCGCCACCGGCCGCCTCGCCAAGCTGCAGCTGAACGACGGCGCGGAGCTCGTCGCACGGATCCTCGCCGTGGACGAGACCGGCGTCGACCTCGAAGTGCCGGGCGTGAAGGGGCGCAAGCCCACCGCCCGCCGGGCCGAGTTCGCGGACATCGCCAAGGCGCGTGTCGAGATCGAGTTCAACCGCAAGGACAAGAAGGAAGAGGAGGCGTAGCCGTGGACATCGACGTGAAGCTCCTGAAGGGCTTGGCACAAGAGAAGGAGATCTCCTTCGATCTGTTGGTCGAGGCGATCGAGTCGGCCCTCCTCATCGCGTACCACCGCACCCCCTCGGCCCGCCGCCACGCGCGCGTGGAGCTGAACCGGCAGACCGGTCACGTGACGGTGTGGGCGAAGGAGGACCCCTCCGAGCTGGAGGAGGGCCAGGAGCCCAAGGACTTCGACGACACCCCGTCGGACTTCGGCCGGATCGCGGCCAGCACCGCCCGCCAGGTCATCCAGCAGCGGCTGCGGGACGCCGAGAACGACGTCACCTTCGGCGAGTACGCCCGCCGCGAGGGCGACATCGTCGCCGGACAGGTGCAGCAGGGCAAGGACCCGAAGAACGTCCTCGTCCGCCTCGACGACAAGCTGGAAGCCATCCTTCCGGTGCAGGAGCAGGTGCCGGGCGAGGACTACACGCACGGTCTGCGGCTGCGCACGTACGTCGTCCGGGTCGCCAAGGGTGTCCGCGGTCCGTCCGTCACCCTTTCGCGTACGCATCCCAATCTGGTGAAGAAGCTGTTCGCCCTGGAGGTCCCCGAGATCGCCGACGGTTCCGTCGAGATCGCGGCGATCGCCCGTGAGGCCGGCCACCGCACCAAGATCGCCGTACGGTCCACCCGTTCGGGCCTGAACGCCAAGGGCGCCTGCATCGGCCCCATGGGCAGCCGGGTGCGCAATGTCATGGCGGAGCTGCACGGCGAGAAGATCGACATCGTCGACTGGTCGGACGACCCGGCCGAGATGGTGGCGAGCGCGCTCTCCCCGGCCCGGGTCTCCAAGGTCGAGATCGTCGACCTGGCCGCCCGTTCCGCCCGGGTGACCGTGCCGGACTACCAGCTGTCGCTCGCGATCGGCAAGGAGGGCCAGAACGCCCGCCTCGCCGCCCGCCTCACCGGCTGGCGCATCGACATCCGCCCGGACACCGAGCAGCCGTCGGAAGACGCGCGCGCCCGGGACTGAGCGCGGAGGGGATCCGCGAGGGTCCCGAGGAATGAATCTCGCCGTCGTCACGTTGTGCGACGGCGAGATCACGACAGACGACCGTTCGATTTTTGCCCCAAACGGGTGAGGTCGCTACGGGGAGGTAGACTTAGCGTGTCTGGCCGGACGCAAGACCGAGCGTGCCCTGAGCGAACCTGTGTGGGATGCCGGGAGCGAGCGGCCAAGAGCGATCTGCTGCGCATCGTGGAGGTCGAGGGCGCGTGCGTCCCCGATCATCGCGGTACGCTGCCCGGCCGGGGTGCGTATCTGCACCCCGCCTCGGTCTGTCTCGACCTGGCGGTCCGCCGCCGGGCGTTCCCGAGGGCCTTCAAGGTCCAGGGTCCGCTCGAAACGGCGGAAATCCGCTTTCACGTCGAGCAGGCAGCACCGTAAGAAGAAGTACGGCACGGATAACCGTGCGGTCAGGTACCTCGCGAGTTGGAAGTAGGTCGAGATTGCGATGAGCACTCGATGAGTACGCGATGAGTACGCCCATGAAGTAGCGACGGTCCGGCGGTAACCGGACCTAAAAGGAGCGAAGTGGCTAAGGTCCGGGTATACGAACTCGCCAAGGAGTTCGGCGTGGAGAGCAAGGTCGTCATGGCCAAGCTCCAAGAACTCGGTGAATTCGTCCGTTCGGCGTCCTCGACGATCGAGGCGCCGGTCGTGCGCAAGTTGACTGATGCGCTGCAGGGTCCCGGCGGTTCCGCCGGCAAGACCGCTGCCAAGCCTGGCGCGCCTCGTAAGGCCGCCCCCTCGAAGCCCGCGGCGCCGTCTCCGGCCGCCGCGGCACGTCCCGCTGCCCCCAAGCCCGGCGCCCCGGCCCCCAAGCCGGCCCCCGCCGCGCCCGCGGCACCGGCCCCGGTCACCCCGGCGGCCCCCGCGAGCAGCACCCCCTCTCCGGCTCCGGCCGCCTCGGGCCCCCGCCCGGGCCCGAAGCCCGCGCCCAAGCCGGTCACGCCGGCTCCGGCCGCGCCCGAGTTCACCGCGCCTCCGGCGGCTCCCGCCGCCGGTCAGCGTCCCGGTGGCGGCGCCCAGGGACCCCGTCCCGCCGGCGAGCGTCCCGCCCGTCCGGGTCAGGGCGCGCCGCGTCCGCAGGGCCAGGGTGCCCCGCGTCCGCAGGGCCAGGGCGCTCCGCGTCCGGGCGGTGCCCGTCCGGCCGGTCCGCGTCCGGGCAACAACCCCTTCACCTCGGGTGGCTCCACCGGAATGGCGCGCCCGCAGGCGCCCCGTCCGGGTGGCGGTGCCCCCCGTCCCGGTGGCGATCGTGCCGTTCCGGGTGCCCCGCGTCCGCAGGGCGGCCCCGGTGGCGCCCCGCGTCCCCAGGGTCAGGGCGGCGCCCGTCCGACCCCCGGTGGCATGCCTCGTCCGCAGGCTCCCCGTCCGGGCGGCGCGCCCGGCGGTAACCGTCCGAACCCGGGCATGATGCCGCAGCGTCCCGCTGCCGGCCCGCGTCCCGGTGGTGGCCCCGGTGGCGGCGGCCGTGGTCCCGGTGGCCCCGGTGGTCGTCCGGGTGGCGGCGGCGGTCGTCCCGGTGGCGGCGGCGGCTTCGCCGGCCGTCCGGCCGGTCCCGGTGGTGGCGGCGGCGGCTTCGCCGGTCGCCCCGGCGGTCCCGGTGGTGGCGGCGGCGGTCGTCCGGGTGGTCCCGGCGGCGGTGGCGGCGGCTTCGGCGGTCGTCCCGGCGGCTTCGGTGGACGTCCCGGTGGCCCCGGTGGCCGTGGTGGCACGCAGGGCGCCTTCGGTCGCCCCGGCGGTCCCGCGCGTCGTGGTCGCAAGTCGAAGCGTCAGAGGCGCCAGGAGTACGAGGCCATGCAGGCCCCGTCGGTCGGCGGCGTGATGCTGCCTCGCGGCAACGGCGAAGCCATTCGCCTGTCGCGCGGTGCCTCCCTCACCGACTTCGCCGAGAAGATCGGCGCCAACCCGGCGTCGCTCGTCGCGGTGATGATGAACCTCGGTGAGATGGTCACGGCCACGCAGTCCGTGTCCGACGACACGCTGACGATGCTCGGCGAAGAGATGAACTACACCGTTCAGATCGTCTCGCCGGAGGAGGAGGACCGCGAGCTTCTCGAGTCCTTCGACATCGAGTTCGGCGAGGACGAGGGCGGCGAAGAGGCTCTGGTCTCCCGTCCGCCGGTCGTCACCGTCATGGGTCACGTCGACCACGGCAAGACCCGACTGCTCGACGCGATCCGCAAGACGAACGTCGTCGCGGGCGAGGCCGGTGGCATCACCCAGCACATCGGTGCCTACCAGGTCGGCACCGAGGTCAACGGCGAAGAGCGTCGCATCACCTTCATCGACACCCCGGGTCACGAGGCGTTCACCGCCATGCGTGCCCGTGGTGCGAAGTCGACCGACATCGCGATCCTCGTGGTCGCGGCCAACGACGGCGTCATGCCGCAGACGATCGAGGCGCTCAACCACGCCAAGGCCGCCGGCGTCCCGATCGTCGTCGCGGTCAACAAGATCGACGTCGAGGGTGCGGACCCGACCAAGGTCCGCGGTCAGCTGACCGAGTTCGGTCTGGTGGCCGAGGAGTACGGCGGCGACACGATGTTCGTCGACATCTCCGCCAAGCAGGGTCTGCACATCGACTCCCTGCTCGAGGCCGTCGTCCTCACCGCCGACGCCTCGCTCGACCTGCGGGCCAACCCGAACCAGGACGCGCAGGGCATCGCGATCGAGTCCCACCTCGACCGCGGTCGTGGTGCCGTCTCGACCGTCCTGGTCCAGCGCGGAACGCTGCGCATCGGCGACACCGTGGTGGTCGGCGACGCGTACGGCCGCGTCCGGGCGATGCTCGACGACAAGGGCAACAACGTCGAGGAGGCGACCCCGTCGACTCCCGTCCTGGTGCTCGGTCTCACCAACGTGCCGGGTGCCGGCGACAACCTCCTGGTTGTCGACGAGGACCGTACGGCCCGTCAGATCGCCGAGAAGCGTGCTGCGCGTGAGCGCAACGCCGCCTTCGCCAAGCGCGTCCGCCGGGTGTCCCTCGAGGACCTCGACAAGGTGCTCAAGGCCGGTCTGGTCCAGGAACTCAACCTCATCATCAAGGGCGACGCGTCCGGTGCGGTCGAGGCTCTCGAGGCCTCGCTGCTCCAGCTCGACGTCGGCGAAGAGGTCGACATCCGTGTCCTGCACCGCGGTGTGGGTGCGGTCACCGAGTCCGACATCGACCTGGCCATGGGCTCCGACGCCATCGTCATCGGCTACAACGTCCGGGCTGCCGGCCGTGCGGCGCAGATGGCGGAGCGCGAAGGCGTCGACGTCCGGTACTACTCGGTGATCTACCAGGCCATCGAGGAGATCGAGGCGGCTCTGAAGGGCCTCCTCAAGCCGGAGTACGAAGAGGTCGAGCTCGGTACGGCGGAGATCCGCGAGGTCTTCCGCTCGTCCAAGCTGGGCAACATCGCCGGTGTCCTCATCCGCTCCGGCGAGGTCAAGCGCAACACCAAGGCGCGCCTCGTCCGCGACGGCAAGGTCATCGCCGAGGACCTCACGATCCACGGTCTGCGCCGCTTCAAGGACGACGTCACCGAGATCCGCGAAGGCTTCGAGGGCGGTATCAACCTCGGAAACTTCAACGACATCAAGATCGACGACGTCATCGCGACGTACGAGATGCGCGAGAAGCCGCGCGCCTGACGGCAGCGGTAGTCCCGGGGCCGGTCGGCGGAAAGTATTCCGTCGATCGGCCCCGGCCGTTGCGTGTACGGTTCTGGTGTTCCTGCCAAGCGAAGGCGTGGCAGGCCACCGAACCCGAACCGGCGGGACATCCGGCACTACATGTACGTGGGGACTCTGTCCTTCGATCTGCTCCTCGGCGACGTTCATTCGCTGAAGGAGAAACGCTCCGTCGTCCGGCCCATCGTCGCCGAGCTCCAGCGCAAGTTCTCCGTGAGCGCGGCCGAGGTGGGCGAACAGGACCTCCATCGCAGGGCCCGACTGGGGGTCGCTCTGGTGTCCGGGGACGCGGGGTTCGTGTCGGACGTGCTCGACCGGTGCGAGCGGCTGGTCGCGGCCAGGCCCGAGGTGGAGCTGCTGTCGGTGCGACGCAGGCTCCACACTGATGAAGACTGAATGAGCAAGGCAAAGAAGGAGAAGGACCAGTGGCCGACAACGCGCGGGCGAAGAAGCTGGCGGACCTCATCCGGGAGGTGGTCGCCGAGAAGCTGCAGCGCGGCATCAAGGACCCGCGCCTGGGTACGCACGTGACCATCACGGACACCCGCGTCACCGGTGACCTGCGGGAGGCCACGGTCTTCTACACGGTCTACGGCGACGACGAGGAGCGGGCCAGCGCGGCCGCGGGCCTGGAGAGTGCCAAGGGCATCCTCCGCTCGGCCGTGGGCGCCGCCGCCGGGACGAAGTTCACGCCGACGCTGACGTTCGTCGCGGACGCCCTCCCGGAGACCGCGAAGACGATCGAGGACCTCCTCGACAAGGCGCGGGCCTCCGACGCGGCCGTGCGCGAGGCGTCCTCCGGCGCCAAGTACGCCGGCGAGGCCGACCCGTACCGCAAGCCCGAGGACGAGGACGAAGAGGGCACCACCGCCTGATGAGCAACGCAGGGAAGACGCCCGACGGGCTTGTCATCGTCGACAAGCCGTCGGGCTTCACTTCGCACGACGTCGTGGCCAAGATGCGCGGGATCGCCAAGACCCGCCGGGTCGGCCACGCCGGCACGCTCGACCCCATGGCCACCGGCGTCCTCGTCCTCGGCGTGGAGCGGGCGACCAAGCTGCTCGGTCACCTCGCGCTGACCGAGAAGGAGTACCTCGGCACCATCCGCCTCGGCCAGACGACGATCACCGACGACGCCGAGGGCGAGATCACGGCCTCCGTGGACGCCTCCAAGGTGACCCGTGAGGGGATCGACGCGGGCGTGGCGGAGCTGACCGGCGCCATCATGCAGGTGCCGTCGAAGGTCTCCGCCATCAAGATCGACGGCAAGCGGTCGTACGCGCGGGTGCGCGGCGGCGAGGAGTTCGAGATCCCGGCGCGGCCGGTCACCGTCTCGTCCTTCCAGGTGTACGACGTCCGGGAGGCCGTCGCCGAGGACGGCACACAGGTCGTGGACCTGGTCGTCTCGGTGGTCTGCTCCTCCGGTACGTACATCCGGGCGCTCGCCCGTGACCTGGGCGCCGGGCTCGGCGTGGGCGGTCATCTGACCGCGCTGCGACGCACCCGGGTCGGCCCGTACAAGCTGGACTCGGCCAAGACCCTGGACCAGCTCCAGGAGGAGCTGACGGTCATGCCGGTCGCCGACGCGGCCTCGGCGGCGTTCCCCCGCTGGGACGTCGACGAGAAGCGGGCCCGGCTGCTGCTCAACGGCGTGCGGCTCGAGATGCCGTCGTATCCGCCGGGTCCGGTGGCCGTCTTCGCGCCCGACGGACGTCTGCTGGCCCTCGTGGAGGACCAGAAGGGCAAGGCGAAGAGCCTGGCCGTCTTCGGCTGACGCGTTATTTGTTGTGACGGGTATTTCGTGGGGCGGCACGCATGCGTGCCGCCCCACGTTCCCCTCCCCCAGACGAGTGTTATCCATTTCGATCGTCATTTTCACCCCTTCGGGCAGGCGCTCGGAGTGAAACGGGGGAGCGCTGGGGGGCGCGTTCGGCCGGTGTGGTTCTCGCGGTGATCACCGCCGACCTAACGTCGACACCATGGGACGTGGGGACCTCGGCACGCTGGTTCGGATCTGCGATCCGGCGGGCCGCCCCCGCGGAACGGGCTTCGTCGCCGACGACCGGGGGACGGTCGTCACCAGCCACGAAGCCGTCGCCGGACTCGTACGGATCCTGCTGCGCGCCCCCGGCGAGCGCGACCGCGTCATCGAGCCCGACGCCCTCACCCTGCTGCCCGAGTCCGGCCTCGCCCTCCTGCGGGCCGAGGGGATCGGCGTCCGTCCGCTGCCGGTGTCGGCGCGGACCGAGATCGAGCCCGGGACGTACGTACGGATCGCGGCGCACGGCTGGCGCGAGGCGCGGGTGCTCGGCACGGCGCCCGTCACGTACGCCACCGGTGGCAGGCGGCACGCGCTGGGCCGGGCGGCCTGGGAGCTGGCCATCGGCACCGAGGGCGCCGATGCCCTGCGGCTCGGCGGGCAGGCCACGGGCGGGCCCGTCGTGGACCCGGAGACGGGAGCCGTCCTCGCGGTCCTCGGCACCGCGCTGCACGGCGACCACCGGGCCGCCGGATACGCGCTGCCCCTGCCGCCCGTGGGCCCGCTCGCCGAGCTGCTGCGGCGCAACGCCGCGACCGCGCCCTGCTACGGGCGGGAGCTGAACCTGGCGGGCGTCCTGGAGCTGACCGCGACCGCCACCGCCGCGTCCACCGGGGCCGCCACCGGCACGGGAAGCCGGTCCGAGTCCCCGCCGGTCGAACGGGCCGCGTGCGCCCGGGAGTTCGAGGCCTTCACCGCCAGCTCAGACGCCCTCGTCCTCGCCCTCGTCGGCGACCCCGGCACCGGACGCACCACCGCCCTCGCCGCGCACTGCGCCGAGCGGGCCCGGAGCCCCGAACCCGCCCCCACGGTCTGGCTGCGCGGGGCGGACCTGCGCGCCGACGACACCTCGGTCGCCGACGCCGTGGGCCGCGCCCTGCGCCAGGCGGGCCGGATCGTCACCGCCTCGGGTGTCCATGCCGACATGTCGACCGCCACCCCCGAACGGGCCGCCCGGCTCGCCCATGCGGCGGGCAGGCCCCTCCTCGTCGTCCTCGACGGCCCCGAGGAGATGCCCCCGGCCCTCGCCCACCGCCTCCCGGCCTGGACGGAGGGCACCGAGTCCTGGCTCGGCGCCCACGCCACCCGCCTGATGCTCGGCTGCCGCCCGGAGTTCTGGGAGCGGGCCGGCCGCCTCCACACCCCGGAGTCCCTGCACCGCGCCGTACCGCTCGGCGACCTCACGGACGACGAGGCGGCGCTCGCCCGGGCGCGGTACGGGCTCGGCGCGGGCGACCTCGCCGCCGACGACGCCCGGCACCCGCTCGTGCTGCGGCTGCTCGCAGAGGTGCGCGAGGCCGTGCCCGGGGGCGCGCCCGGCAGGCCCGGGCGGGAGGAGGTCTTCGGCGCCTACCTGGACCTGATGTGTCTGCGGGTCGCCGTACGGATCGCCGCCGGAACGCGCCCGGTCCCGCGCGGTACCGCCGTGCGCCGGCTCGCCGCGCGGGTCGCCGGACAGGTCCACGAGGCGGCCCGGCGGTGCCTGGGACCCGGGCAGGGGGAGCTGGACCAGGGCTCCTTCGAGGAGGTCTTCCCGTGGCGGACCGGCTGGGCCTCCGCCGTCCTGACCGAAGGGCTCGTCGTCCCGGCCGGCTCCGGCTACCGCTTCGGGCACGAGGAGCTCGCCGACTGGATCCAGGGCGCCCATCTGGACGTCGACGAGGCCCTCCTCGCGCTGGTCCACCGCCGCGGCGAGGGCGCCGCCCCGGTCCGCCTCCCGGCCCGCCCCGGCACCCCGCACACGGCCGTGGCACCGGACCCCCTCCCCGTACCGCGCCACCGGATCGGCCCGGTCGTCCAGGCGCTCCTGCTGATGGACCGCGAGTACGGCGCCGACGCGCTCGGGCGGCGGCTGACCGGCCTGGTCGAGGCGCTTGCCCGGCTCCGCGCGGACGGCCGGGCGACCACCGAGGCCGCCTGGTGGGCCACCCGGCTCCTCCACCGGACCCTCCTTCGCCTCCCGGACCCCAAGCCGTACCTCCCGAGCCTCCGCCACCTGGCCGACCACCTCGGCACCACGCCGACCGCGCCACGGACCCCTGGACCGGAGCCCGAGGTCCCCGCGCAGCGCCACGCCCCGGACGCCCCGTTCGCCGTCCCCGCCCCTCCCGCGCTCTTCGGGCCCCCCTTCTGGGCGGCCCTGCGGGTCGGGGAGGGGGAGCGGATCGATCTGCTGCGGCGGATCGTGCCCGCCGACCCGCCGCCCGGCACCCACGCCGGGCCCCGGTTCCTCGACGTCGTCGCCGAACGGCTCGTCGCCGAGCCCCGGGGCGTACAGCCGCTGCTCTGCCGCTGGTTCGGCGACGGCCGGGCCCTCGGCGCCGCACCGCACGCCACCGTCGCCACCGCCGCGCAGGCCCTGCTGCACACCCACCGCCACCTCGCCGTCGACGACCTGTGCGAGGCGCTCGTCGCCACCGCCCACCCGCTGGCCGACGGGCTGCTCGGCGCGCTCGCCGAGGACGAGCCGACCGCCCTGTGCCGGGCCGTCGACCGCTGGGCCCACGACGACGGCAGGCCCGCGCGCCGCGCCGCCGCCGCCACGTACGGCGCCCTCGTCGCCGCGCACGCCACCACGGGCCCCGACCGCGAGCTCCTCCGGTACGCCGCCTTCGCCCTGCTCGCCCGCCCCGCCGACGCCGCCCTGCACGGCGCCGCCCTCGGCCTCCTCGTCCGCGACCCGCACACCCGCTCCCGCCATCTGCCCCGCGCCCTGACCGACCCCCGCGTCCCCGCCGAGGCGCTCACCACCGCGCTCGCCGCCCACCCCGAACCCGTCCTCGCCGCCCTCCGGACCCGGCTGAACGGCCCCGGCGAGGCCGCCGGAGCCACCCTGCGGGCGCTCGCCGAGGTCACCACCCCCGCGCTCGCCCGGCGCGCCGCCGCCCTCGTCCACGAGTACGTCGACCGCCACCCCGAAGGCGCCCGCCACGCCGCCGCCTTCGTCGACCGCCGCCTCGAGGACGGCCCCGCCGCCCGGGCGGTCCTCTTCCCCCTGGTCTCCGGCCTGATCCGGGGCCGTCCCGCTCAGGTCCGCAGCGCCCTCGCCCCGGTGCTCGCCGCCCCCGGCACCGGCGCCTCGCGCCTTCTGCGTACCGAACTCCTCGACGTACTCCTCGACCACGAGCGGTACGACGCACGGGACCTCACCGTCCTCGACGCCCTGCTGCGGGCCGCCGCCCACGGCTGCGAACGGCGCCCCAAGGTCCGCACCCGCGAGCTCGTCCACCGCACCGGGCTGCTCCTCGTCCGTACTCCCGAGGGCGCGACCTGCCTCGACCGACGGCTCGTCGAGCTCGCCCGCGAGGTCCCCGCGTTCGCCGCCCAACTGACCGGCTGGCTGGCCGCCGCCCCCGGCGACTGGGCCGTCGTCGTCGGCCCCAGCACCCGCCGTACGGTCGAGCGGCTCGGCAGTTCCATGCCGATGCGGGGCGATGGCCGTGGGCATGGCAGTCTTAGACCTGCGTAATCGGCGAACAGGCGGACGAGGAGCGGTCACAGTGCAGCGCTGGCGTGGCTTGGAGGACATCCCCCAGGACTGGGGGCGCAGCGTCGTCACCATCGGCTCCTACGACGGGGTGCACCGCGGACACCAGCTGATCATCGGCCGGGCCGTCGAACGCGCCCGTGAACTGGGCGTTCCGTCGGTCGTCGTCACCTTCGAACCGCACCCCTCCGAGGTCGTGCGGCCCGGCAGCCACCCGCCGCTGCTCGCCCCGCACCCCCGCCGCGCCGAGCTGATCGCGGAGCTGGGCGTGGACGCGGTCCTCGTCCTGCCGTTCACGGCCGAGTTCTCGCAGCTGTCCCCGGCGGACTTCATCGTGAAGGTCCTCGTCGACAAGCTGCACGCGAGGGCCGTCATCGAGGGCCCGAACTTCCGCTTCGGCCACCGCGCCGCCGGCAACGTCGGCTTCCTCACCGAGCTGGGCGCCACCTACGACTACGAGGTCGAGGTCATCGACCTCTTCGTGAGCGGTACGGCGGGCGGCGGCGACCCGTTCTCCTCCACGCTCACCCGCCGCCTCGTCGCCGAGGGCGACGTGGAGGGCGCCGCCGAGATCCTCGGCCGCCCGCACCGCGTCGAGGGGATCGTCGTCCGGGGCGCGCAGCGCGGCCGCGAGCTCGGCTTCCCGACGGCCAACGTCGAGACCCTCCCGCACACCGCGATCCCGGCCGACGGCGTGTACGCGGGCTGGCTGACGGCCGCGGGGGAGCGGATGCCGGCCGCGATCTCGGTCGGCACGAACCCCCAGTTCGACGGAACCGAGCGGACCGTCGAGGCGTACGCCATCGACCGCGAGGGCCTCGACCTGTACGGCCTGCACGTGGCCGTGGACTTCCTGGCGTACGTCCGCGGCATGCTCAAGTTCGAGACCCTGGACGATCTGCTCGCGGCGATGGCCGGGGACGTGAAGCGCGCCCGCGAACTCACCGAGGCGTACGACACGAAGCGCTGAGGCGCCCCGCTCGAAGAGCCGAGGCGCCCCCGCCTACTGCTTCTGCCCCTCCCGCACCCAGTGGCAGGCCACGTCCCGGGCTCCGCCGCCCGGGAGGACCGGCAGGTCCTCGGTGCGGCAGCGGTCCGCCACCGCGGCCGCCTCGCCCGAGGCGAGGACCTGGCAACGGGCGTGGAAGCGGCAGCCGGACGGGATCCGGGCCGGGTCAGGTGGCTCGCCCGTCAGGACCACCGGAGCGACCTCGGACTCCGGCAGGACGGACAACAGGGCCCGGGTGTACGGGTGCTGAGGAGCCGTCAGAACGGACTCCACCGTGCCGGTCTCCACGATCCGGCCCAGGTACATCACCGCCACCCGGTCCGCGATGTTCCACGCGAGACCCAGATCGTGCGTCACGACCAGGGCCGAGAGCCCCAGTTCGTCCCGGAGCCGTAGCAACAGCGCCAGGATCTCGCCCCGTACCGACGCGTCCAGTGAGGCCACCGGCTCGTCCGCGACGATCAGCTCCGGCTGGAGGACCAGCGCGCCCGCGATGACGACGCGCTGCCGCTGACCGCCCGACAGCTCGTGCGGGTACCGCAGGAAGAAGCGCTCCGGCGGCCGCAGACCGGCCCGCGACAACGCCTCCGCGACCGCCGTCCGCTCGTCCCCGTCGTACCCGTGGATCCGCAGCCCCTCGGCCACCGCGTCGTAGACGGTGTGCCGCGGGTTCAGCGAGCCGCTGGGGTCCTGCAGGACCAGCTGGGCCCGCCTGCGGTAGGCCTTGAGGGCGCGCGAGGTGTACGCGAGCGGCTCGCCGGCGAAGGTGACCGCGCCGCCCGTCGGCGGCACGAGCCCGAGCAGCGAGCGCGCCAGGGTCGTCTTGCCGCACCCCGACTCGCCGACCAGGGCCACGATCTCCCCGGGTGCGATGTCCAGGTCCACCCCGTCCACCGCGCGCGCGGGCGGCGCGCCCCGCCGCCCGGGAAAGGTGACCCGCAGCCCGCGCGCCGAGAGCAGCGGACCGGTCGCCGGCGGAGCCTCGGTCGCCACGGAGGCACCCGCCGCCGAGGCACCCGCCGCCGAGGCGCCCGCCCCCGACGGCGCGCCGTCCGGTGTCAACGGGTTCATGAGCCGCTCCCCACATGTACGCAGGCCGCCCGGCGCCCCGCGCCCGCGTCCCGCAGTTCCTGGTCCCGCGTCCCGCAGACGTCCTCCACCGCGACCGGGCAGCGCGGATGGAACGCGCACCCGCCCGGCAGATCGGCCGGGTCCGGCGGATCGCCGGGCAGGCCGCGCGGCGCCCGCCGGGACGCCGGGTCGCCGATCCTCGGGAACGCCGAGGACAGCGCCCGCCCGTACGGATGCTCCGCCGCGTCGTACACCGCCCGCGCCGGGCCCTCCTCCACCACCCGCCCCGCGTACATCACCGCGAGCCGGTCGCAGGTGTCCGCGAGGACCGCCAGGTCGTGGCTGATCATCAGCAGGCTGATGTCGTCGTCCGCGACCAGACCCTCGATCAGCCGCAGGATCTGCGCCTGGATCATCACGTCGAGCGCCGTCGTCGGCTCGTCCGCCACGATCAGCCGCGGATCGCAGGCGAGCGCCATCGCGATCATCACGCGCTGCCGCTGACCGCCGGACAGCTCGTGCGGATAGGCCGCCGCGCGCGCCGCCGGAAGCCCGACGTGCTCCAGGAGCTCCCCGACCCGCTTGCGCGCCTCCGCCGGGGTCGGCCGCCCGTGCACGAGCAGCGGCTCCGCGATCTGGTCGCCGATCCGCCGCACCGCGTTCAGCGAGTGCATCGCGCCCTGGAAGACGATCGACGCCCCGGCCCAGCGCACCGCCCGCAGCCGCCCCCACTTCATGGCGAGGACGTCCTCGCCGTCGAGCAGGATCTGCCCGGTCAGCCGGGCGGAGGCGGGCAGCAGCCGCAGCAGCGCCAGCGCCATCGTCGACTTCCCGCACCCCGACTCGCCCGCGACCCCGAGCTTCTGCCCGGCGGCCAGGGTCAGGTCGACGCCCCGTACGGCGGGGACGGCGGCCGCCCCCGACCCGTACGTCACGCTCAGGTTCCGTACCTCCAGGAGACTCATCGCCCCACCCCCAGCTTCGGGTTCAGCACGGACTCGACCGCGCGCCCGCACAGCGTGAAGGCGAGCGCGACCAGCGCGATCGCGATCCCGGGCGGCGCGAGGTACCACCAGTGGCCGGACGACACCGCGCCCGCCTCCCGGGCGTCCTGGAGCATGCCGCCCCAGGAGACCACCGTCGGGTCGCCGAGGCCGAGGAAGGCCAGGGTCGCCTCGGTGAGGATCGCCGTCGAGATGCCGAGCGTGGTCTGCGCGAGCACCAGCGGCATCACGTTCGGCAGCACGTGCCGGCTCATGATGTGCCCGTGGCCGCCGCCGAGCGCGGTGGCCCGCTCGATGTACGGGCGGGACTCCACCGCGATCGTCTGCGCGCGCACCAGCCGGGCCGTGGTCGGCCAGCTGGTCACGCCGATCGCCAGGATCACCGTCCACATCGAACGGGACATCACCGTCGCCAGCACGATCGCGAGGACGAGCGTCGGCATGACGAGGAACCAGTCGGTGACCCGCATGACGACCGTCGAGAACCAGCCGCCGTAGTGCCCGGCGATGATCCCGACGAGGGTGCCGATCGCGACCGAGAGCACCGCCGCCAGCAGCCCGACGAGCAGCGAGATCCGCGCGCCCCAGATCAGCAGACCGAGCAGCGAGCGCCCGAACTGGTCCGTGCCGAGCGGGAATTCGGCGCTCGGCGGCTCCAGGGCCGTACCCGGCGCGTTCGTCACCGACTGCACGTCCGCGCCGACGATCAGCGGGGCGGCGAGGGCGAGCAGCGCGATCAGGGCGAGCCCGGCCAGACCGTAGAGACCGGCGCGGTGGGTGCGGTACTGCTTCCAGAAGCGGGAGACCGAACCGCGTCGGCGCTCCCAGACAAGAGACGTCATCGGCCCACCCGGGGGTCGAGCAGCGGATAGAGCAGGTCGGCGATCAGGTTCATCACGATCATCGCGCCGGCGAAGACCACGAACAGGCCCTGCACCAGCGGCAGATCGGGCACGCTGAGCGCCTGGTAGAAGAGGCCGCCGAGCCCCGGCCAGGAGAACACCGTCTCCACCAGGATCGAACCGGCCGCCACATGGCCCAGGTTGATGAAGATCATGGTCACGGTCGGCAGCAGCGCGTTCGGTACGGCGTGCCGGCGCCGTACGACGTCGTCGCGCAGCCCCTTCGCCCGCGCGGTCGTCAGATAGTCGCTGCCCATCTCGTCGAGCAGCGAGGAGCGCATGACCAGGAGCGTCTGGGCGTACCCGACCGCCACCAGGGTCACCACCGGCAGCACCATGTGGTGGGCCACGTCCAGGACGTACGCGAAGCCGGTCTCGCCCGTCCCCGACTCCATGCCGCCGGTAGGGAAGAGCCCCGGGATCGGACCGATGCCGACCGAGAAGACGATGATCAGGAGCAGTCCGAGCCAGAACGAGGGCACGGACCACAGCGTCAGCGCGACGCCCGTGTTGATCCTGTCGCCGAGGCGGCCGTGGTTCCAGGCGGAGCGGGTGCCGAGCCAGAGCCCGAGCGCCGAGTAGAGCACCACGGCGACCCCGGTCAGCAGCAGCGTCGCCGGAAGCTTTGTCGCGATGAGATCGCCGACCGGGGCGTGGAACTGGTACGAGGTGCCGAGATCACCGCTCAGCGCCTTCGCGCAGTAGTCGGTGAACTGCTGCCACAGCGGCAGGTCGAGGCCGAACTGCCGCCGCAGGGTGGCCAGCTGCTCGGCCGAGGTGGGGATCCCGTGGGTCATCGCCTTGACCGGGTCGCCGGGGATGATCCGGAACAGGAAGAAGCTGGTGACCAGCACGGCGAAGAGCGAGACGGCCGCGCCGCCCAGCTTGCCGGCCACGTATCGGAGGTACTGGAGGGTCGTACCGGTACGGGAGGCGCCGTCCGTGGCGCGGACCGGTTCGGTCCGCACCACGTCGGCGGGGGTGCTCGCTGTCGTCACGGCTCGGCTCGTCTACTCGCGGTCGTCGGCGGTCGAGCGGCGCCGCAGGCCGAGGAAGATCCCGATCCCGACCACGGCGACCACGGCCGCGCCGATGCCGACGATCACCCCGGTGGACGAACCGCCACCGCCGGAGCCGGACTCGGACCCGGCGGCCGCGGTGGTCGGCGCGGCCGACCACCAGCTCCAGTAGCCGTCCTGGCCCCAGAGGTTGCCGGCGGCCGCCGGCATGGTCGTGATGGACTTGATCTGGTCCGTGCGGTACGCCTCCAGGGCGTTCGGGTAGGCCATGATGTTCATGTACCCCGTGTCGTACAGCCTGGACTGCATCTGCTTGACCAGATCCGCCCGCTTGGCGGCGTCGTACTCCACCGCCTGCTGCGCGTAGAGCGTGTCGAAGCGCTGGTCGCAGATGAAGTTGTCGGTGGCGCCGGTGTCCTTCGGGGTCGCCGGGAGCGTGCCGCAGGTGTGGATCGACAGGACGTAGTCGGGGTCGGGGTTGACCGACCAGCCGTCGAACGCGAGGTCGTAGTCGCCCTTGGTCCACGGGTCGCTGACGTTGTCGAGGCACTCGACCTTCAGCCCGATGCCGAGCTCGCCCCACCACTCCTGGAGGTACTTCCCGATCGCCTTGTCGTTCGGGTCGGTGGCGTGGCAGAGGATCCGGAAGTCCAGCGCCTTGCCGTCCTTGCCGACCCGCTTCCCGTCGCCGTTCTTCTTGTATCCGGCCTGGTCGAGGAGCTGGGCCGCCTTGGCGGGGTCGTAACCGAGCTTCTGCTGCGCGCTCGGCTTCCAGAAGTACGAGCCGAAGCGGGGCGGGATGTAGCCCTCGCCCTCGACGGCGTGGCCCTGGAACACCTTGTCGACGATCGTGGTCCGGTCGACGGCGAGGAAGAGCGCCTTGCGGACGGCCGGGTCGAGCAGCGCCGGATGGCCGTTGCCGAAGGTCTTGCCGTCCTTCGAACGCGCGCCCGGGTTGGTGGCCAGGGCGAAGAAGCGCCGGCCGGGGGCGTCGTTGACCTTGATGTTCTTCATGGACTTCAGGGCGGCGGCCTGAGCGGGCGTCAGGTTCGGTACGAAGGACACCTCGCCCTTCTGCAGCGCGGCGACGGCCGCGTCACCGTCCTTGTAGTACTTGAACACCAGCTCGTCGAACTTGGGTGCGCCGCGCCAGAAGTTCTTGTTCGGCCTCATCTTGATGTACTGGTCGACCTTGAAGTCCGTGATGACGAACGGGCCGTTGCCGACGAGCGGGAACTGCTGGTCGTTGTTGAACTTCGAGAAGTCGCCGACCTTCTCCCAGACGTGCTTGGGCACGATCGGCACGTCGAGCGCCGTCATCGTCGCCTGCGGCTTCTTCAGCTCGATGACCAGCGTCTGCGGGTCGGGGGCGGTGACCTTCTTGAAGTTGGACGTGAAGCTGCCGTTCGCCGTGGCCGCGTTCTCGTCCGTCATCATCTTGTTGAAGGTCCAGGCGGCGTCCTCGGCGGTGGCCTGCTTCCCGTCGGACCACTTCGAGTCCTTGCGGATCATGTACGTCCACGTCAGCTTGTCGGCCGAGGACGACCACTCGGTCGCGAGCCCCGGGATCGGCTTGGCGTCCTGCGCGTCGTAGTTCGTCAGGTACTCGTACGCCAACCGGTGGATGCTCGTCGACACGAGCTTCTGGGCGAGGAACGGACTCAGGGAGTCGACGCTCTGCGAGACGGCGACCGTGAGAGTGGAGCCGCCGCTCTTCCCGTCACCGTCGGCGGCGCGCGCGGACTGGGCGCCGACCTGGGGTACGGCCACGAGGGCGGTGGCGGCGACACCTGCGGCGAGGAGCAGCCGGGGGAGTCGTCGGGGAGCGCGTCTGCGGGGGGCTGCGGGGCGGGGCGGGACCTTCGTGACCATGACCATAGGACGTACCTCGCGTCGTGGATCTTGGGCGCCAACTGGTGAAGCGAAGGTTTATCAGCGGTGGACAAGCATCGTCAACGATGACTCAAACCCCTTGTGGGCTGCGGGAATGCGATGAGGCCCCGCACCGGGGAGCCGGTGCGGGGCCTCATTGGTCTACTCCTGTGACGCCTTACTGCTGAGGGGCTGGCGGAGGCTGCGGAGGCGTCTGCTGAGCCTGCTGCGGCCAACCCGGGGGCGGTACTGGAGCGTTCGGATCCACGGGCGGCTGCGGTTGCGGCTGCGCGGGCTGAGGCTGCGCCGGGGGCTGCTGCCAGCCCTGGGGCGCGCCGGGCTGCTCGTGCTGCTGCGGCGGGTAGGGCTGGGGGTGACCCGGCGCCTGCGGATACGGCTGCGGCTGCTGGGGCTGCGGGTACGGCTGGGGGGCGTACGGCTGACCCTGCTGCTGCGGCGGGTACGGCTGCTGCCCGGGCATCGGCTGACCGGGCGCGGCCTGACCCGGCATCGGCTGGCCCGGCATGGGCTGACCGGGTGCGGGCTGACCGGGCATGGGCTGACCGGGCATGGGCTGCGGGGCGTACGGCTGCTGCTGACCGGGCATCGGCTGACCGGGCACGGGCTGGCCCGGCATCGGCTGCCCGGGCATCTGCTGGCCCGGGACCGGCGGGGCCATCTGCGGCGGTACGCCGCCGCCCTGGCCGCCGTCACCGGTCCACAGCCCCTGGACGTGCTGCGCACGCGCGAAGTCCTCGGCCACCATCGCGGAGAGGTGGAAGTACGCCTCGCGGGTCTTCGGCCGCATCATGTCGAGGTCGACCTCGGCACCGGCCGACAGGTGCTCGTCGAACGGTACGACGACGACGCCCCGGCAGCGCGTCTGGAAGTGCTGCACGATGTCGTCGACCTTGATCATCTTGCCGGTCTCGCGGACCCCGGAGATGACGGTGATCGAACGCTGCACCAGGTCCGCGTACCCGTGCGCCGAGAGCCAGTCCAGCGTGGTCGAGGCGCTGGAGGCGCCGTCGACGGAGGGCGTGGAGATGATGATGAGCTGGTCGGCGAGGTCGAGCACACCGCGCATGGCGCTGTAGAGCAGACCCGTACCGGAGTCGGTCAGGATGATCGGGTACTGCTTGCCCAGGACGTCGATCGCCCGCCGGTAGTCCTCGTCGTTGAACGTCGTCGAGACGGCCGGGTCCACGTCGTTGGCGAGGATCTCCAGACCGGAGGGCGCCTGCGAGGTGAAGCGGCGGATGTCCATGTACGAGTGCAGGTACGGGATCGCCTGCACGAGGTCACGGATGGTCGCCCCGGTCTCGCGCCGCACCCGGCGGCCGAGCGTGCCGGCGTCGGGGTTGGCGTCGATGGCGAGGATCTTGTCCTGCCGCTCGGTGGCCAGGGTCGCGCCGAGCGCGGTGGTCGTCGTGGTCTTGCCGACACCGCCCTTGAGGGAGATGACCGCGATCCGGTAGCAGGACAGGACGGGCGTACGGATCAGGTCGAGCTTCCGCTGCCGCTCGGCCTCCTCGCGCTTGCCGCCGAGCTTGAAACGGGCGGAGGGGCTGGGGTTCCGGCTCGACTTGGCCTTCTGCTTGTTGTTGCGCAGCAGCCGGTCGGAGGACAGCTCGACGGCGGCGGTGTAGCCGAGCGGAGCACCCGGCACGGACCGCTCACGCTGGTCGTGCGCGACGGGCGTGGGCCACCCAGCACCACTCCGCGGATCGACGGGCGCCCCGGCCTGCGGGTCGTACGGAGCCTGCTGCGCGGGCGCCTCGCCCTGCTGCGGGAAGCCGTAACCGCCCTGGGGCTGGGGCTGCGCTTGTGCCTGCGGGGGTGTGGGCTGGCCGGGCTGGGGAAAGCCGTAGCCGCCCTGCGGGGCAGCTGCGTCGGCGGCCTGCGGCGGGATGGGCTGCGGCAGGGGCTGCTGGCCGGGCTGCGGGAATCCGTACCCGCCCTGTGCCTGCGCCTGTGCCTGCGGGGGCACGGGAGCGGGCAGGGGGTGGCCGGGCTGGCCGGGCTGGGGGAAGCCGTAACCCCCCTGCGGCGCAGGCGCGTCGGCCGCCTGGGGCGGGATGGGCTGCGGCAGGGGCTGCTGGCCCGGCTGCGGGAACCCGTAACCGCCCTGTGCCTGCGGCGGTACGGGAGTGGGCAGCGGCTGCGGAAGGCCGGGCTGCGGCTGGGGCTGGCCCGGCTGCGGGAAGCCGTAACCGCCCTGCGGCGCAGGGGCGTCGGCGGCCTGCGGCGGGATGGGCTGCGGCAGGGGCTGCTGCCCGGGCTGCGGGAATCCGTACCCGCCCTGTGCCTGCGGGGGTACGGGAGTCGGCTGCGCCGGCCAGCCGGGGGGCTGCGGCATGGCCGGGGGCGGCGGCGACGGCTGCTCGCCCGACGGCGCCTGGGCGGGCCAGTTCGGTACGGCCGGGGGAGCCGCCGGCTGGAACGACGGCGGCAGCGGGGGCAGTCCGTCGGTGCCCTGCGGGGCGACGGGGTCTGCCGGCACCGCGGCCGGCGGCACGGCCGCCGGGGGAGCGTCCTGCGGCTCGGCGTCGGCGGGCGCCGCGACGACGGCCGCGTCGGCCGGTTCGGGCTCCTGGGCCTCGGACGCGGGCGCGCTCGGCCGGACGTCCTCGTCCGACGGTTCGTCCGACTGCGGAGCCTCGTCCGCGGGGGCCGGGGCCGGAACGGGGGTGGGCAGCGCGAGCGCGTAACCGCTGTCCGGCTGCGGGGTCTCGTCGGCGGGCGACGGCGCGGCAGGCGCGGCGTCCTCGGGAGCGGGCGTCCCGGACGGCTCCGTGCCGGGCGTCGACGCGTCGGCGGCCGCGGCGCGCTCGGCGATCTCCGCCATCTCGCGCTTGAGCGCGGCGGACGAGAAACGCATCGTCGCGCCGCTCTCCACGTCACCGCCGCCGAACGACTCGGCTTCAACGGGTTCGTGGGAAGCGACCGGAGCGACCGGAGCGGCGGGAGCCGGGGTGGCGGCAGCGCTCGGCTGCACAGGACCGGGCGGAGCCGGCTGCACAGGACCGGGCTGAACGGCACCCGGCTGCACGGCACCGGGCTGAACGGCACCCGGCTGCACGGCACCGGGCTGCACGGCACCCGGCTGAACCGGCCCAGGCTGAACCGCGCCCGGCTGCACCGGCCCAGGCTGACCAGGAGCCACGGGCTGGCCAGGGGCCACGGGCTGACCCGGAGCCGCCGGCTGGCCGGGCGGCGTCGGCTGAACCGCCCCCGGCGCGGGCGGAACCGGCGCAGGCAGCGGCACCGGAAGCGGGGGAACCGGCGCCGGCAGCGGCACCGGAAGCGGCGGAACCGGGGCGGGCGGGGGCACGTTGGGCTCGAAGCCGCTGCCCGCCGGGAGCCCCGGGACGGCAACAGGCGCACCACTCGGCGGTGGCGGCGGCGTCGCGCCACCCGCACCACCGCTTCCCCCCGCGTTCTGCGTGTACCAGGCAGGCGGGGTGTAGTCGATGGTGAACTCACCCGTCATCTCGGCGGGATCCGCGTCGGACTGATCATCGGCGGGTGGATTCCAACCCCCGTGGATCTCGTCCCGATCGCCGTTCACTATTGCCTCCTGGTGTGGTCGCGCACCCTTGTGCTGTCGTGGGCGGGCCCTCCCACCCTAATCGCCAACCGTGTGTGGCGGGCAGGCCCGATCGCCCGTACCCGCCTGTCCCGTAGGTCACGTATCGCCCCCAAGTGACCTGCGTGCACCGCAGAGTGAACTCCACAGCGCCACGGGGCGCTCCAAAAACGTACAAAAACGGACGGAATTGATGGCTCCGACCGGTCAGTCCATCCGGCGCGCGCTGCCCAACAATCCGGTCTCGGCCTCTGTGGCCTGAGTCATGACGAACTGGCGGTCACCCGGCGTACACCACAACGTCACCCCGTCGGCGAGCGTCGACAACGCCTCCGCCGCCGCGCCCGGCAGGCCCATGATCCGGCCGATCTGCGTGGCCTCGTCCGGCGAGACTCGCTGGATCCCCACGAGGGCGGACTTCTCCAGCAGGCGGGGCGCCACGGGGCTCAAGTACGGCAGCAGGGTCACCACCGACTGCCAGGGCCCCGACACGACCCGGCCGCGCGGCGGACGCATGCCGCAGTCCCGCACCACGACCACCGGGCTGCCGGCCGACGCGCCCTGCGGCGGGACCCGGCCGACGTCGTGCAGCGTGATGCAGGGCTGACCCCCGCCCGCGGCCTGCGCGAGCGTCGTCCAGACCTGGGCCCGCCCGGTCTCCACGGCGACCCGCGCACCCGTCGCGGCCGCCCGCAGCGCGATCACCTGGGCCGTCCACAGGCCGCCGATGAGCGTGACGTCGTACGGGGTGGGCCGGTTGATGCCCAGGACGGCGGGCCGGCCCTCGGCGTCCACGCCGATGACCATGCCGTCGTCGCCGACGGGCACGCTCAACGCGCCGAGCTGCTCCAGCGGTACGGAGTGCCGGTCGCGGCGCGGCCCGATGAGCCCGAAACCGAACCGGGGCCGTCCACCCCGCCCCGTACCCCTACGGGACCTCCCGGCGGACCGCTCACGCGCCCCGCCGGCGTCACCGCCATTACCGACACCACCGACACCACCGACAGGCACCTGGGAAGAGGACATCAGCGCGCACCCCCGAGCGGCAGCGAGGCCAGCATGCCCGGCACCTGTTCGCGGTCGAGCCGCACCAGACCCGTCTTCACCCCGCGCGCCGCACGCTCCAGTTCGTGCCGCGCCGCCACCAGCTCCTCGTCGCTGCGCCCGGTGATCCGTACGTGTCCGGTCACCGTCGCCTCCTGGCGGTCGCCGCCGCTCAGCGTCAGGCTGAACGTCGTCGCGAGCGCGGGCAGCGAGGTCAGCAGCGCGATCAGCTGCGGCATCGACGCGCCGGGACCGCCCGCGCCGCCGAGGTGCGGCCAGCGCCCCACCCAGTACGTCGTGTGCCGGCGGTCGTCGACCCGCCAGGTCCGCGCGGTCTCCTGGCTCCGCCGCGCCTGCGCCTGGCCGCGCCCCGCCTGCGTGATGGCCGCGGGGCTCGCGCAGGTCGAGGTGGCCAGCGCGGCGGTCAGCTCCTGCTCCGTCAGCACGGTCGCCCGGAACCCGGCGCCCGCGAGGCGGCTCGCCAGCTGGTCCGCCGACCGGACCACGCACTTCTGCGCGCCCTCCAGACCGCCACCGCGCGCGGCGACGGCCTCCGGGCACAGCTCCGGGTCCAGCTTCAGCGCGACCCAGGTCACCCGTACCGCCGGAGAACCCGTCTGCGCCTGCAGTGGGCCGTAGTTGCGCGCGGCCATCGACTGCGCGGGCAGATGCGGGGCGGGCGCGGGCTGGGTGTGCTGGACGATCTGCGCGGACTCGAGGCGGATCCCGTCCACGTCGAGGACGTCACGGACGAGCGCGACCGGCAGTGGCCGCGCCGAACGGTCCGGGCGCAGCGCCGTGGCCTCCGCATCGACCCGTACGACGACCGTGAGGAACGTACCGTCGCCGATCATCCCGACCGGACGGCGGTCCCGGTCGCTGTACGCGTACGTGCGCAGCGCCGGATCGCACTCCACGACCGGGGCGAGCCCCGGCTCCGTACCCTCCGGGACGACGAAGGAGGCAGCCCGGCGCGTCCGCGCGCGCAGCGTCAGGAACGTACCGAGCCACTCCGGCATCGAGCGCCGGTGCCGGCGCACCACCGCGAGCAGGACCAGCACCGCGGCGAGAAGTCCGGCCGGGACCAGGAGCATCGGTTCGACGACCCACGCCACGAGCAGCAGAGCGGCCGCGCCCTCGATCAATACGAGTTGTTGCAATCGGAATGATCCGAAGTGTCCCGGGCGCGCCTGAAGGCGGGGCGAGACGGCGGACGGCGCACCGGCGGCGGGAGGTGTGGCGGAACGGGAGGAGGGCGCGGGCGCCGCGGACCGCGGTCGCGTCCGCGTCGCGGATGCCATCATGGAGAATCCCCCCAAATTCGTCCCGATCACCCTGGCGCGCCAGTGCTTTGGCGGCCGGATCACCCTACCCGCCCCCCGGACGCCGGGGGACAGCAGGCATAGTAGGGGGCCGGTCCGACAGCCGGAGCCCGGGTGTGAAGCCCCCCGAAGGCACCGGTGAAGACTGCGCCTGACGAAAAATGGGGACTCATGGCATCACGGCGGGATGAGCTCAACGCGTACACCTTTGCGAAGAAGCGCACGGTGGCCGCATTCCTCCAACCTTCTCCCTCCGGTACGGAGGAAGGGGCGCCGAGGCCGTTGCGCGCGGTCGTGCCCGGGCTCATCGTCGGCGCGCTCGTCCTGGCCGGTTTCGGCGCCTGGGGCATGTTCAGCCCCAAGGCCCCCAAGGGCTGGGACAAGCCGGGGACCAAGGTGATCGTCGGCAAGCAGTCGACGACCCGGTACGTGGTGCTCACCACCGGCAAGGGCAAGGACAGCAAGACCCTGCTCCACCCCGTCCTGAACCTCGCCTCCGCGCGCCTCCTCCTCACCCCCCAGTCCTTCTCGGTCATCCAGGTCGCCGACGAGGTCCTGGACGGCGGCAACCCGCCCCGCGGCCCGATCCTCGGCATCCCGTACGCGCCGGACCGGCTCCCCTCCCCGGGCGACGCCGGCACCGCGAAGCGGTGGGCGGTCTGCGAACAGCCGGGCGGAGGCAAGGGAAGCAGCGTCCAGAAGGCCACGTTCGTCTTCGCACAGCGGGACTTCCACCGCACCGAGGGCACGGGGCAGCTCAAGGACGGACAGGTCATGTACGTCAAGGGGCAGAAGGGCAGCGCCCGCTACCTCGTCGACCACCGGGGTACGAAGTACCCGATCCCTGGCGCGCCCGACGAGTCCGCGGGACTCACCACCGCCCTCGTCGGCCTCAACAAGGAGCCGCAGCAGGTCACCGACGACTGGCTGGCCACCCTGCACACCGGCAGCCCCATCGCGTTCCCGCAGATCCCGGGCCAGGTCGGCACGGACGCCGGCGTCGGCGGCGGCCTCAGCCAGACCGAGGACCGGGTCGGCATGGTCCTGCTCGCCCAGACCGGTTCGGGGCCGCAGCACTACGTCGTCCTGCCGGGCAAGGTCCAGCCGGTCTCCGAGTTCACGGCCTGGCTGCTCATCAACTCCCCGCAGACCGACCCCCTCGACATGGACGGCCGGGTCACCACCGTCGACGCGGCCTCCTTCACCCCGGACGCCACCACCTTCGGCACCCAGTACCGCTGGCCGACCCGCAAGTCGCAGCAGGTCAACGCCGCGACGGGCGACGGTGCCCGGGACACCATCTGCAGCGTCCTCAACAGCGTCGACGACAAGGGCGCCACCACCCTCACCACCTGGGCGGGTACGAAGTACCCGGCGGAGATCACGGCCGGCGGCACCAGCACGTACGTCACGCCCGGCAGCGGCCTGCTCTACACCCAGGTCCAGGGCAACCAGACCAAGCCCGACGGCTCGCTCTTCCTCGTCACGGACACCGGACTGCGGTACGCGGTCCAGGCGAACGGGGACAGCGACGCGGCCCGCTCCGACATCGGCAGCGGCGACGGGACCAAGCAGCCGACGGACGGCCGCCCGGAACCGAGCGAGGCGCAGACTCGTCTCGGCTACGAGAAGGTGACCCCGGTCCTCGTGCCGATCGCGTGGTCGGAGTTCCTGTCGAAGGGCCCGAGGCTGGACACCAACAGCGCGCGCCAGCCGCAGGGTTCGTAAGGGCGATGACGATGTCGACGCACACGAAGACGCACGGGAAGGCGGCGGCCGCACTGGCGGCGGCAACGCTGACGACGGCGCTACTGGCGACACCTCAGGCGGTTGCCCAGCCCGCCCTGGTCCTGGACGGCAGCGGCGAGTGCACGTTCCCGATGAAGAAGCAGATCGAGGGCATCCCCTGGTCGCTCCAGCGGGTTCTCCTCGACGAACTCTGGCAGGACACGAAGGGCAAGGGGGTCCGGGTCGCGGTCATCGACACGGGCGTCGACGACGTCAACCCGCAGCTGAAGACGGCGGTGGACGCCAAGGCGGGCAAGGACTACCTCAAGCCGGACAAGGACAACCCCGGCGGAGGCGACGACAAGCGCGGCAAGACGGACGGCACGGTCGACGAGGTCGGCCACGGCACGAAGGTGGCGGGCATCATCGCCGCCCGCCCCCGGGCCGGCACGGGCTTCGTCGGGTTGGCCCCCGAGGCCACGATCATCCCGATCCGCCAGAACGACGAGAAGAACAGCGGCAAGTCCGACACGATGGCCCAGGCGATCGACCACGCGGTCGACAAGGGCGCCGACGTCATCAACATCTCGCAGGACACCACACAGGCCCTGAGCCCCGACTCGGCCATGGGCAAGGCCGTGGCCCGCGCCCTGGCGCAGGACGTCGTGGTGGTCGCCTCGGCGGGCAACGACGGCATGGACGGCAAGCTCAAGAACACGTACCCGGCGGCCTTCCCGGGCGTCCTCGCGGTGGCGTCCTCGGACCGCAACAACGAGCGGGCGGAGTTCTCGCAGTCGGGCACGTTCGTGGGCGTCGCGGCGCCGGGCGTCGACATGGTCTCCACGGTCCCGGGCGGCGGGCAGTGCGTCGACAACGGCACGAGCTTCTCGGCCCCGTACGTCTCGGGAGTGGCGGCGCTCCTGCGCGCGAAACACCCCAAGTGGAGCCCGGCCCAGATCGTGGCCCGTATCGAACAGACGGCGGTACGGTCCGTCAACGGCCGCGACAACCACGTGGGCTGGGGCGTGGTCGACCCGGTACGGGCCCTCGCCGACGCCCCCGAACCGGCCCCGACGGCCCCGGTCCCCGACCCGGCCCCACCGAAGCCCCCGGCACCGGAACCGGCGCACCTGGCGCTGACGGAGACGTCCCAGGAACGCGCGGAGCGCATCGGCACGTACGCCCTGGGTGTGGGCGTCGTCCTGGTGGCGGTGGTCGCGGGCACGGCGACGGTGATCAGGGACAGCCGACGACGGCGTCGGAGGGCGGCCGGATGAGCCGCGTCAACGATACGACTTTGCAATTGGAACTGTCGTACCAAATGGCTAGAGTGGTGGACGAGTTCAAGAGCCTGACGAGGGGGCACTGAGGTGGACGGGCCGACCGGGGGCGGCAACAAGGGGCTGGAAGTCGGAGAGGTGACTCTCCAGAGCTTCTACTCACGCATGCAGAAGCTCGTCGAGGAACTGCAGGGCTCGCCCGCCGAGCACACGAAGATCGGCGAGCAGAAGGTCACGGCCGCGTCGTACGGCACGGGCTTCACTGCTGCGACGGAACTGCACAGTGCATACGAAAAGGTACGCACCCGCCTCGAAGAGCTCACCAGAACGTTCGGCGAGACGATCGAAGGCATGGGCCTCGCGGCCACGATCGCCGACAAGGGCTACACGGGCGTGGACGAGGAGGAGCGCGAGCGGTACGCGGCGATCCGGAAGCGCACCAAGGAAGAGTACGAAGAGCGTCACGGCGAGGGCGGGCAGACGGGCGGCGACGGCAAGACAGAACCGCAGCAGCCCGCCAAGGGCACGGGCGACACCGGCGATTCCGGCGGATTCAGCTAACGGGGGTTGGAAGAGATGGCAGGAGAGTTCGAGGGGAAGTCCCTGGACGCCCTGTACGCGATGATCGCGTCCGCCAAGCCGGAGGAAATCACCACCACCGGCTCGGCGCTGGCGGCGGCGGTACCGAAGATCCTGGAGATCGCCGGCGACCTCCGCCTGTACATCAGCCGCGTCCAGTGGGAGGGCGAGGGCGGCAACGCCTTCCGCACCTGGGGCTCGGGCGTGGTCTCCGAGACCCTGGTCCTCGGCGACTTCACCAAGGTCGTCGCGGACGAGATGCAACGCGCGGGCCAGGCCCTCTCCGAGGCGAAGGCCGCGGTCCCGAAGCCGGCGGGCATGTGCTTCGCGGACCCGGAGAAGGAGAAGGCCCGCATCGAGTCGGAGACGGGCCCGAAGCTCCAGGAGGCGATCCACCAGCTGGAGCGGCTGTCGTCGTACTACGACTCGACGCGGGAGCGGATGGGGGCGGAGCGGGAGCCGGAGTTCAAGCCCATTGGCCTTGGCGTCGAAGGAAACGAACGCGCCTATGGGACGGGGACGACCGGTTCCGGGACGAGCTACGCGGCTACTTCAGGACGAGGCCCCAACGATGTCGATGGGTCGTCGTCCCGCATGCCTGGTGAAGCGACCCCGAGTCGTCCGAACCCGGATGTCACCCTGCCTCCGCGGCCGCGGCCTTCGGAGGCGGACGTGAACACGAACCTCGACTCCGTGACCATCACGCCGGAGGCTCCGCCTCGTACACCCGCGCAGCCGCCCACCACGCCGCCGGTGACGACGGTCGGCCCGCCGACTCCTCCGTTGCCGCCTCTCGCTCCGCCGGTCGGCCCCCAGCCGACGGTCGGCCCGCCTCGCGCGAACCCGGGGCTCCCGGGCCCCGCGAACGGTGGCCTGAAGGGCCCCAGCCCCCTTGGCATCCCACCCCGCGCGGAGGGCATCACCGGCGGCCGTCAGGTACCCGGTCGGACCGGCCTGCCGGGCCAAGGGCCTCGTCTTCCGATGGGCCCCGTCATCGGCGAGGAGCGTGCCGGCCAGTACGGCCGTGGTGGTGCGGGCATGCACGGCCCTGGCGCCGGCATGCACGGCGCGCCGGGCGGAAACACGGGCGGTGCGGCAGGCCGACGGCTGGCCATGCAACCGGGCGGAACCGTCGGGAGCCCGACCGGGTCCGGCGGGCGGGCGTTCACTCCTGGTGGCACCGGCCTCGTCCGTCCTAACGCGTCCGAGCGGGGCGAGGACGAGCGCCACACAACCCGCTCCCGCCCCGACTATCTGACCGAGGACGAGGAGACGTGGGCCCCGGGCCAGCGTCAGATCGTCCCACCCGTCATCGACTAGGAGTCCTTCGTACATGTCCCCGCTTGCTCGTGCGTTTCGCAGCCGCGCGGTCGGCCTGCTCGGCGCCATGACCGCCATCGTCGCGACGTGGACCGTCGCGGCGCCGGCCGCGCAGGCGGAAGACATGCGCGGGCGTCAGTGGTACCTGGACGCGATGAAGGCCGACGAATTGTGGAAGGTGGCCACAGGCAAGGGAATGACCGTCGCCGTGCTCGACACCGGAGTGGACTCGACGGTGTCGGAGCTACGCGGAAAGGTCCTCCCTGGCAGGAACTTCTACGACGCCGGTGGAGGCACTGGGCGCACGGACGATGGAGACACCGAGCGCCACGGTACGAACATGGCCATTGCCATCGCCGGTAGCGGGTCCAACGGCGGCGTGAAGGGGATCGCACCGGACGCCAAGATCCTTCCGGTAAAGGTGGGTGAGCGCGCCACGTTCGGTTTGGTGCAGCACACCACGAAGGCCATTCGCTATGCCGTGGACAGTGGCGCACGCGTGATCAACATCTCCATGGTCAGCGTAGCCAGCGAAGCCGAAGTAGCTGAGTGGCAATCGGCTGTGGACTACGCGACCAGCAAGAACTCCTTGATCTTCGCGGGAGCCGGAAACGACGGGCGCGAGAGCATTGAGTACCCCGCCGCCATCCCCGGAGTCGTAGCCGTCGGCGCACTCGACACCAAGGGCAAGGTCGCCAAGTTCTCCAACTACGGCTCCCACCTGGCCCTGGCGGCCCCGGGCGTCGAGATCCCCGGTCGCTGCACCAACGACAAGTCGCAGTACTGCGCCCACGAGGGAACAAGCCAAGCCACCGCCCTAGCCTCCGGCACCGCCGCCCTCATCTGGTCCGCGCACCCCGACTGGACCGCCAACCAGGTGCTCCGGGTCATGATGGAGACCGCCGGTCACGTCGGTGAGGTGCCGAGCAAGTACATCGGGTACGGCTCCATCCGGCCCGCCCAGGTCCTCCTCGAGGGCAAGGGCAACCCGGGCGACCCCGACGTCAACCCGCTGCTCGCCGCTCAGAAGCAGCAGCAAGGCGCGTCGCAGTCGCCCGCACCTCAGACTTCCCCCTCTCCTGACAGCACGGGGGCAAGCGGCACCAACGGGCCGAACCAGGAATCGAAGAACCCTGAGTCCGCGGCCCGGCCCGACGAGGGCGGGTTCCCGCTCTGGGGCATCGCCGTGAGTGCCGTCGCGGTCGTCGCCGTCGTCATCGGCGTCGTCGTGGCGGCAGGCAGACGCAACAGGAGAGCGTAGCCAGAGCTGAGCTACGCGAACGCGCAACGAGCACGAGCACTTCCCGACAACGAGGAGCGTCAGATGACCAGCCCCGCAGGTGGGTTCGGGCTTGCCGAGGATCCGGTAACCCAGGCCAAGAACAAGATCATGCAGACCGGTGAAGAGGTCTCCAAGCAGGCCCGAGAGATGGCGAACATCCTCGAAACGGTCCACGCGGGCTGGACGGGTGCCGGTGCGGCCGGCTTCAAGACGGCGCAGTCGCTCCTCAACGAGGACCACGACACCATCCGCCGGCTGCTCAACGTGCTGCTCACGGCGGTCAACGAGACCAAGAACCTGAGCGCGGCGAACGACTTCGAGGTGTTCCAGACCCTCAAGGCCAACAACTCCGCGCTGAACAACATCTGAGCCCGAGGAGAGCACGATGTCCGGCATCGACCAGAACACCAAGGTCCGGTACGAGAGCGTCCAGGAGATGGCGAACCGTCTCCGGGTCGTCTCCTCGAACATCATCAAGGACCTCGAAGAGATGAACGCAGCCCTCCGGGTCGTCACCGACACCTGGGACGGTGAGGCCCACGCGGAGTACGTGATCCTCCAGGGCAAGTACAAGAAGCGCGCCACGGACATGAAGGAACGGCTCGAGCTCGTCGCCAAGCAGATCGAGCAGGGCAAGGACAGCTACCGCGGCACGGACATCAAGGCGTCGCGCCTGTTCACCGAGGGGTACTGACACCAGTCAGCCCCCCGCGCACAGCAGAAGGGCCCGTTCCTCCCGGAACGGGCCCTTCGCATACACGCGTCGCGACCTACGTCAGGTCGAACTCGCCGTCCTTCGCGCCCAGGACGAACGCCGTCCACTCCGCCTCCGTGTAGCGCAGGACGGTGTCGGGGTCGAGGGAGGACCGCATCGCCACGGCTCCGCCCGGCAGGTGGGCGATCTCCACGCGCTCCTCGTCGGGGCTCGTGCCGGGGGCGCCCTGCCATTCGACGTCGCTGATGTCGAGCGCGTACAGCGCGTCCTTCTCCTGCTGAGTGCCCATCAGTCTCTGCTCCTTAGTGCGGGTGGAACGTCGTCGCAGCTCCATGATCGGGGGCCGGACAGCTCCCTGTCAGACGGAACCGTGAGATTCACTTCGCCTGTGAGGCGAAGGTCCGGGCCAGCTCCAGGACCTGCTCGGGCTTCAGCGCGCTCTTGTCGTTCTCGCCGACGGTCACCAGCAGCGCCACGTCACCTTTGCCACCGGAGTCGAACCGGACGCTCACCACGTTCCCGCCCTTGCTGGCCACGGGCTCGCCGGGCTTCGCGTCGGCGGCCTTCGTACCGAACGCCTTCACGTCCTCGACGGACATGTCGCCGGCGAGCTGGGCGGTGGGCAGGAGGTAGTTGGTCGCGCTGCCCGCCTCCGTACCGACGGTGTGGAGCGTCAGGCCCTCACCGCCCACGTGGTACGAGCAGGAGATGAGCCCACCCGGCTTCCCGGCCCACCCGGCCTGCGGATCCGTCGTCCTTCTTTCGCTCTCGGCGGTCGCCATCGGCTCGCCCGCCTCGGCGCCTGCCGCGCCGGTCCCGATCCCCTGGCCGACCTCCGCCGCCTCGGCCGCCTTCCCCGCGTCGTACGCGATCGGGCAGGCGTCGGCCCCGTCCTTCCCGACCCCCTCGGCGAGCTCGATCACCCGGTCCACGCTCAGGGAGGCCCCGGCATCCGCCCCACCGCCGCTCCCGCAGCCGGCCAAAGCGGCGACGAGTGCGGCGGCGCTCACGGCGCCCATGGTTACGTGCTTCGCCCGAATCATCAGGAGGTGCTTTCGGTAAGGGGCTTCACGACCGGCTCCTTCGCCAGCGGCTTGTTCTCGCAGCCGAGGACATCCGTGGCCTTGCGTGTCATGTAGTAGAGGAATTCCATCTGCTGATCCTGGGTGCCGTGGTCCTTGACCGTGCCCAGGTTCACGGTGAACGAGGCTTCGGCACGGAGGAGGAACTTCTTCGACCGTGCGTTCAGGTCGCCGGGCATGTCGCACTGGACATAGATGTCCGTACTGACGTCATGGGACTTCCCAGTGGCGCCGGCCCAGCGGTAGCGGCGGGTGTCTGGGTCCTTGTCCGATTCCGCGTCAGCGAGGGGCACCCAGCTGTACTCGATGCTCGCCTGGCCGTTTCCGTGCTGGCCGTTCGGGAAGTACTCGCACTGCCTGAGGGGCTGGGTGATCCGGTTCTCCGGGTACCCGCGCAGATTGATCTGCATCTTCTCGACGAAGTCAGGGGCCCGGTTGCCGATCCGGTCCGTGAAGGTTTCCCCCCGGATCACCTGGAGCAGCAGCTCTGCTTCGGTGGATCCGGCAGAGATGTGGCACACGTAGTTGTCAGGGTGTCCTGCCTGCGACGGTGCCTCGCCGGCGCAGGACGTCACGGTGAAGAGGGCAGCAACGGCCAGCAAAGGCCACGAACGGTGCTTTCTCATGATCATCCCAAGTACTTCTTTGCTGCGCCGACTCCCTGGGAGTGGCCCGTGTTCGCCTCGTCCTTCGCGGAATTGAACGGACCGTCGTCCACCTTCTCGCGTTTGCCCCATTCGTCGAACATGAGATTCAGGCCGTCTGTCCCGGACGAGTAGGCGTCGCTCGATTCCTTCCTCGCCTGTTCCTCTGCCACATCCTGCACGTCCTTGACCCAGTCGAACTTCACGGCGTCGATGATCGCGCCACCCGCGGTGCCCACGATGGGAATCTCGCCGATCAGAGCGTTGCCGGCGATGGCCGAGTATTCGCCGGTCTCCTCCGCCCAGTCCGCCTTGTCCTTGCCCTTGTCGATGTACACGTCGGCGCCGATTTCGTTGAGGGCGCCCATCGCAAAGCCGATGTTCTGTGAGCGGTGATTCCATTCGGCGCTCTGTCCATGAACGGGGTCCGTCTTGTGAGGCGGAGCCTCCCCAAGCAGGTGTGCGGAGTAGGCGCGCTCCGCTTCGTACAGCAGGGCGTAGGACGGGCCGTCGTCCGCGATTCCTCGCATGACCCTCACCAGGCTCTCCTGCCCCACCGCGATGTGCGCGTTGTCCTTCGAGCCGAAGATCTCGTCCTTGCCGCTCGCGCCGCCGTACTCCGATTCCTTGCCGTTGAGGATGATGTGCGTGTCCCCCACGTAGTCCGCGAGGGCTCGGGCCATCGGCTGCTGCAGGTTCTTGAGGTCATCCTTGGCCCACTCGGCGCCGCCCTTGTCCTCATCGAGGATCCTGATGGCGTCGTGCATGACCCGGGCCTGTCCCTCGGTGTGCGCGCCGACAGGACCGAGCTTCTCGCCCGGCTCGTGGCCCGTCGCCGCTGCCTGAATGGCGTTGCCGAGGCCCATGGCCTTGGAGGGGTCGTCCATGAACTGGGGAGGCCCATAGATGTTGTTCAAGCCCTCCTTCGGCCACTCGCGATCCGTAAGGAGGAACTTCAGGTGCTCGTTCTCGTTCCCCGGAGCCTTGGGGTCGAGGAAGTACTCGGCGTCCGCAGGGTCCTTGCTCATGATGTTGAGCAGGCCGTCCAGCGGGTCGGCAGCGATGTTGGGACGCAGGACGTCCCTGAAGTGCTGCCATTCGTTGGGGTTCTTCTTCTCGAGCTCGATCATGTCGTGACCGAGCTCGTTGAGAAACTCCTTGCCGAACCCGTCCGCGTTCCCCTGGTTCATGAGGGTGACGAGAACCTGGTACCCCTGTGTCGGGACATTGTCGCCCATAGGGCCGGTGTCGTCGGTGACGACAGTGCCGCCAAGGCGCTTCAGACCGTCCACGAACGGTCGGTACGCGTAGCTGTTCGGATCCTTCGTCCCCGACGCGATCGTGTCGGCGAGGCCGGTGCTGATGGAGTTGTAGAACTTCTTGTCCGCGTCCGAGAC
Organism: Streptomyces sp. NPDC001927; assembly: GCF_053594455.1. Taxonomy (NCBI): domain Bacteria; kingdom Bacillati; phylum Actinomycetota; class Actinomycetes; order Kitasatosporales; family Streptomycetaceae; genus Streptomyces; species Streptomyces sp. NPDC001927. Next base: position 251,094 of record NZ_JBSFEN010000013.1, read on the forward strand.
ACCCCGCTCGTTCGCCGCCAGATTCATTCTGTCGGCGATCGTCAGAGCGGCGTCAGCGCCGAGCGCATGCAGGTACGCCTCGCTGAAGTGCTTGTCCTTGGAGTTCTTCTCCAGAATCTCGCGGTACTGCTCCAGCTCCTTCTTCGAGGCGTCGCCGCTGCGCACCTTCTCCGAGAGAGCCAGCGCCTCCACGGCCTCCACGTCGCCCACGGGCTTGGAGTTGAAGCCGAGCGGCGCCGTGCCGTCCGCGCCCGAGGCGTTGAGCAGCGCGGTCTTGACGTCCTTGTCGAACTCCGTGACCGCGTTGACCGCGTCGTTGATCTTCTTCGTGTACGACTGCTCGACCGACCGCAGATCCGGGTCGTGCCGGATCGTGTAGGCCTCCTTCTCGGTGACCTTGCTGAAGTCGTAACTCGCCACGCCGGACTCGGAGACCTTCATGCCCGCGTCGACCGCCTCCTTCACGGCGGTCGTCACCCGGCTCTTGAGCTCCGTGAGCGTGCTGTGGGCGTCCCGCAGCAGCGACTCCATCGCCTTGGCTTCCTTCTGCGCGGCGTCGAGCTCACCACGGGTGATGCCGAAGTTGGTCGCGCCTATCTGCTGGGCCTGACCGGTCCACAGCGGACCGCCCGACGCGACCTTCTGGACGTCCTTCTCGTAGAGGTCCTCGACCTTCTTGAACTTCTCCGCCATGGTCTTCCAGCCGTCGGCGGCGGTGCTCAGCTTGCCGAGGTCGGTCTGCATGATCTCTTCGTACGTCGGCATCCCGATCCCCCTACAGTCCCGAGATCTTCGACTGCGTCACGAGGCCGTTCCCCGTGACGATGTCGTTGCTCTGGAACAGTGTCGACGCGCCCCGGAGCGCGCCCTTCTCCGATTCCAGGCGCGCGTTCAACCGCTTCACCTGGCTGTCCCAGTGCTCGTGCGCCTTCTTCAGGCCGGCGGCCGTCTCCCAGCCCTTGAACCCCGCGATGGCGCTGCTGGTGGACTCGTCGGCCGCGTCGGCGGCCGTCTTCAGGTCCGGCTGGATGTTGGTCTCGATGCTGTTGGCGGCCTGCTTCTTCTTCGCGGGCGTCGTCGTCAGATCGGGACCGGTGCCCCCGCCGCCCCCGTCCGCGGGGAGCTGGTTGAGGCGCATCGCCGACTGGTTCTCCGCCGCGGTGTTCTTGGCCTGGGCCCACTCGTCGTTGAACGACATTGATTCCCCCTCGCTGGATCAGGGTGTTGTTTGCAGTGCTGAAGTGTTCATGACTGAACTGATCGCGTCCATCGGCGACGACGCCTCGGGCCCCCTCGCGGTTCTCCGCGCGAAGCCGGGCGCCGCTCTCATCGCTCCGGCATCCGCCCCGTCTGCACCAGCGACGAGCCGCCCCGCCGCCCCACGAAGTAGCCGCGCCCCGGCGGCATCGGCCGCGGTCGGGCGGTGCCGAGCAGGTCGCCCTCCTGCGGGTCGCCGGACAGGACCACGCCCTGCGCGCCCAGCTCCTTGATGCGCTGCATGAACGGCTCGTACATCGAGCGCGAGGCACCGGCGCTGTTGCGGGCGATGATGAAGCGGACGCCCGTGTCGCGGGCGAACGGCAGGTACTCGGCGAGCGCGGCCAGCGGGTTGCCGGCGCTCGTCGCCACCAGGTCGTAGTCGTCGACGATGATGAAGACCTGCGGCCCCGACCACCAGCTGCGGTCCCGCAGCTGCTGCGGGGTCACGTCCTGCGGCGGCTGGCGCCGCGCGAAGACGCCGGCCAGCGCCTCCATGTGCATCTGCATCGAGCTCGCCATCGGCGCGTACTCGAGCAGGTGCTCCTCCGGCAGGCTGCCGAGCAGCGCCCGCCGGTAGTCGCCCACGACGAGTTTCGCCTCGTCGGGGGAGTACCGCTCCGCGATCTGCTTGGCCAACAGCCGCAGCAGGTTCGTCTTGCCGGACTCGCTCTCACCGAAGATCAGGAAGAACGGGTCGGTGTCGAAGTTGACGAAGACCGGCTCCAGGCGCGTCTCGTCGATGCCGAACGCGATGCCGTGCTGCGGGAACTCGAAGCCCTTCGGCAGCTGGTCGGCCGGCATCTTGTGCGGCAGCAGCCGGACCGCCGGGGCCACCGGGCCCGTCCAGGAGCCCCGTACGGCCGCGACGAAGTTCTCCGTGCCCACCGAGAGGTCGCTCGACGAGCCGGAGCCGTCGATCCGCGGCAGCGCGGCCATGAAGTGGAGCTTCTCCGGCACCTGACCGCGACCGGGCACGCCGGTGGGGACGTTCGCCGCCACCTTCCGGTCGAACTCGGAGTCCATCACGTCACCCAGGCGCAGCTCCAGACGGCTCAGCATCTGGTCCTTCACCGCCGCGCGGACCTCCATGTACCGGGCGGCCGTGATGACGACGTGGATGCCGTAGCCGAGACCGCGCGCCGCGAGGTCGGAGACGATCCCCTCCAGCATGTCGTACTCGTTGCGGAAACCGCCCCAGCCGTCGATGACCAGGAACACGTCGCCCCAGGGCTCGCCGGGCAGTTCACCCGCGGCCCGCCTGCGCCGGTAGGTGGCGATCGAGTCGATCGAGTGCGCGCGGAAGAACTCCTCGCGCCGGTTCAGGATGCCGAGGACCTCCGCGACCGTACGGCGGACCCGCTCGGGGTCGAGCCGGGACGCGACCCCGCCGACGTGCGGCAGTTCGGCCAGCGACGCCAGACCGCCACCACCGAAGTCGAGGGCGTAGAACTGCACCTCGGCCGGGGTGTGCGTGAGCGCGAACGACGAGATCAGCGTGCGCATCAGCGTCGACTTGCCGGACTGCGGGCCGCCGACCACCATCATGTGGCCCGCCGCGCCGGAGAAGTCCCGGTACAGCACCTCGCGCCGCTGCTCGAACGGCTTGTCGATCAGGCCGAGCGGCACCGTCAGACCGCCGGGACGGGTGTACTCCGTCGCCGTCAGACCGCGGTGCGCGGTCGGCGCGAGCCCCGGAAGCAGCTGGTCCAGTGAGGGCGCCTGGTCCAGCGGCGGCAGCCACACCTGGTGCGCGGGCACGCCCTGGCCCTCGAGCCGGCGCACGATCACGTCGAGGACGGTGTCCGCGAGCGCGTCGTCCTCCTCCTCGCGCCGCGCCGCCAGATACGCCGGGTCGGGCGCCGCGTAGACCACCGGCACCGGCGTCGCGGTGAAGACCGCGGGCCGCCGCTCGATCGGCAGCTGCCCCGCCTCCAGGCGCGGCCCGCCCGTCCGGTACGTCCCCGAGACGTACGCGGCCTTGAACCGGGTCATCTCGTCCGTACCGAACTTCAGATAGCCCGAGCCCGGCACCGACGGCAGGTGGTACGCGTCCGGCACACCGATCGCCGTACGCGACTCGGCCGCCGAGAACGTCCGCAGACCGATCCGGTACGAGAGGTATGTGTCGAGGCCCCGGAGCTTGCCCTCCTCCAGGCGCTGCGAGGCCAGCAGCAGATGCACACCCAGCGAACGGCCGATCCGGCCGATCTGGATGAACATGTCGATGAAGTCCGGCTTCGCCGTCAGCAGCTCGGAGAACTCGTCGATGACCAGGACCAGGGAGGCCAGCGGCTCCAGCGGGGCGCCGGCAGCCCGCGCCTTCTCGTAGTCGTGGATGTTGGCGTAGTTGCCCGCCGAACGCAGCAGCTCCTGACGGCGCTGCAGCTCGCCGCGGATCGCGTCGCCCATGCGGTCGACGAGCGTGAGGTCGTCGGACAGGTTGGTGATGACGGCCGCCACGTGCGGCATCTGGGACATGCCCGCGAACGTCGCGCCGCCCTTGAAGTCCGCGAGGACGAAGTTCAACGTCTCCGAGGAGTGCGTCACCGCCAGACCGAGCACGAGCGTGCGCAGCAGCTCCGACTTGCCGGAACCGGTCGCGCCCACGCACAGACCGTGCGGCCCCATGCCCTCCTGCGCCGCCTCCTTCAGGTCGAGCATGATCGGCCCGCCGTCCTCGCCCACACCGATCGGCACCCGCAGCCGCTCGGCCACCGACCGGGGCCGCCAGGTCCGCGCCACGTCCACCGACGCCGCGTCGCCCAGGTTCAGCAGGTCCGTGAAGTCCAGGTTCGCGAGGAGGGGTTCGTCGTTGTCGCCGCCGCCCATCCGCAGCGGGGCCAGCTGCCGCGCCAGCGCCTCGGCGGCCGGCAGCGAGATCCCGTCCGGCACCCCCTCGTACGCGAAGCCGCCACCCGACTCCAGGCGCAGCCGCCCGGGCCGCACGATCACCGACAGGCCGCCGCGCGGCTCGTCCAGCTCACCCTGGACGACCTCGACGATGGTCACGCCCTGGAGGCCCTCCGGCGCCGCGAAGAGCGAGTCCGGCGGCACCATCCCGCCGTCGAGGACCACGACCACGTGCGGCTGGTCCAGGACCGGCTGGCTGTCCCGGCCGAACCGGGGCCGCCCGTCGAGCCGTGAACGGACCAGCGACTCCAGCTCACCGAGGTCGTCGCCGAACAGCCGTCGCGTGCCCGCCCCGTCGACCTGGCCCGGGACCTGCGTGTGCGGCAGCCACTTCGTCCAGTCCCAGCGCTCCTGCGCGGGCCGGGCCGCCACCACCGCGAGCATCAGGTCGTCGGGGGAGTGCAGCGTCACCAGCTGGGAGACCAGGGCGCGCGCCGCGGCCTGGGCCGCCTCCGGCTCACCGGAGACCGTCACGTGGTAGAAGGCCCGCATCGAGACCGCCATCGGCAGCCCGTCCAACGAGCCGTGCACGGCCAGGAACTGCTGCATCGCGCCCGCGCACAGCGGCTCCAGCTCGTCCACCGGCGCCGTGTCGGGCGCCGCGAGCGGCGTCGCCAGCTGCTGGGCGCCGAGCCCGATCCGTACCTGCGCGAAGTCGCTGTCGCCCACCCGGCGTTCCCACACCCGCGAACCCTCGGCCACCACGGACCACAGCTGCTCGGGAGAGGGGTGCAGATAGAGCTGCGCGTCCCGCTGCTTGCGCGCCGTGCGCCGGACCGTACGCCGGGTCTGCGCGAGGTATTTGAGGTAGTCGCGCCGGACATCCGCCATTTGCCCCTGCGTACCCTTGCGGAACCGCACGAGCTGCGCGATGACCATGCCGACCGTCGAGACGAGCATCAGGATGCCCATGATGCGCATGAACGGATGGGCGCCAGGCATGAAGAAGAAGACCACCGACGAACCCATGCCGAGCATCGGCAGGAGCTGCATCAGCATGCCCTCCTGCTGCCCCCGGGGAAGCTCCGGAGGAGCCTCCAGGACCAGTTCCTCACTGGGTACTTCAGGAGGAAGGGACCTCGGCGGGCGTTTGACGACGATCTGGCTCACCGGCGCATCAATCCCTCGTTACGGGCGGACTTCCCGCGGGAGTTCGCACCGGCGCCCCCGTAGCGACGGCCTCCCCCACGAGACCGCGATCCTACTTGCAGGCACTCCCGCCCGTCCCCGGTAGGGTGGCGCGCGCACCGTGCGCAACCGCGAATCAGGGGGTTCAGAGACGTGAGTACGACCGCAGCGACCGGCTTCTGCCGCGTCACCGTCGTGGCGCCGGACAGCCGTATCGACGTCGCACTCCCCGAGGACATCGCCGTCGCCGACGTCTACCCGGAGATCCTGCGGCTCACTGGCCAGACCCAGGCGCCCGGCACCCCCACCGGCTACCACCTGGTCCGCCGCGACGGCACCGTCCTCGACGGCGCCCGCACCCTCGTCGCCCAGCGTGTCCTCGACGGCGAGGTCCTCTCGCTCCGCCCGTTCGCCCAGTCGCTGCCGCCCGCCGTCTTCGACGACGTCTCCGACGCCGTCGCCTCGGCCGTCACCCGCGACCGCCACCTGTGGAGCGACGACCTGCTGCGCGGCGCCGGACTCGTCGGCGGCGTGCTCCTGCTCGTCCTGATGGGCTTCGTGCTCTGGTTCGCCGACCCGGTCCGCCACGACATGCACAGCCTCCCCGGCGTCGTCGCCGGCGCCGTGGGCGTCCTGCTCACCGCCTTCGCGGGCGTACGGGCCCGGGTCTACTCCGACCGGGCCACCGCCATCGCCCTCGGCCTCGGCGCCCTGCCCCTGCTGCTCATCGCCGGCTCCGGCATCGTCGCCCCCGACGCGGGCCAGGGCCCCGGGCGCCTCCAGTTCCTGCTCGGCTGCGTGACCGTCCTGGTCGCCTCCGTCGCCCTCGTCGCCCTCACCCCCAGCGGCGACGCCCCCTTCGTGGCGGCCACCTTCCTGGCCACCGTCGGCACGATCGCCACCTTCCTGGCGATCGTCACCGAGGCCTCCGCCACCGGGACCGCCGCCGTCTGCGCCCCTGTCGCCATCGGCCTGGTCGCCTTCCTGCCCGGCCTCTCGGCCCGCTTCGCCCGGCTGCCCATCGGCTACGCCTCCCCGCGCAGCGCCGCCGACGACGACTTCCACGCCGAGACCGGCCGCGGCGCCGACGAGGCCCAGGCCGTCGACGGCGAGCGGATCGCGCTCCAGGCCCGGCGCGGCCACGAGATGCTCCTCGGCCTCGTCGGCGGCTGCGCGGCCGTCGTCGTCGGCTCCGCCGCGGTCCTCGGCTTCGCCGGCAACGTCTGGGGCCAGCTCCTCGCCCTCGCCGCAGGCCTTGCGATGCTGCTGCGGGCCCGGCTCTTCCGCTACACCTCGCAGGTCGCCTGCGTCCTGGTGGCAGGACTCGCCGCGATCGCGCTGCTGATCCTCGGCCTCTCCCTGAACCCGCCGGCCGACCTGGTCAAGGACCTGCTGATCCACGGCGACCGCGGCGGCCTGGACATCCGTACGATCTGGCTCACCGCGGCCGTCGCCGCCGGCGCCGCCCTCGTCACCGCCATCGGCCTGATCATCCCGAGGAAGGGGCTCTCGCCCTTCTGGGGCCGCCTCCTCGACCTGACCGAGGGCTTCGTCCTGCTCTCCCTCGTCCCGCTCTGCCTCGCGGTCCTGGACGTCTTCATGGCGGCCCGCTCCCTGACCAGCAAGTAGCCGGGCCCCGAGCGGGCAGGCCCCCCGGAAGGCCCCCTCCGCTCACCTGGTACGCTGTGTGACGGCCGTTTGTGTACGCGCTCCCGGATTCTCTGGGAGCTGCGCTCATCGGACCTTCGCCTCCGAGTCACGGAAGCTCCCCTGAGACCAAGACCAGGGGCACTCGTGGGCGCGCGAACACCAAGAGGAGTACCGAGTGTCTCTCGACGCCGCTACGAAGAAGCAGATTTTCGCCGAGTTCGGCCAGAAGGAGGGCGACACCGGCTCCCCCGAGGTGCAGGTCGCGATGCTCTCCCGCCGCATCTCGGACCTGACCGAGCACCTCAAGCAGCACAAGCACGACCACCACTCCCGTCGTGGTCTGCTGATCCTGGTCGGCCAGCGTCGCCGTCTGCTGCAGTACCTGGCCAAGAAGGACATCCAGCGCTTCCGCGCCCTGGTCGACCGCCTCGGCATCCGCCGCGGTGCGGCCGGCGGTGCGAAGTAAGTACGCCGTGAAGGGAGCGGTTCCCACTTTTAGGGGGCCGCTCCCTTTGCTGTACGTGCGCGATGTACCGACCGGCACTTAGTCTGGTCGCACAACGACACATAACGAGCGAGGAGCCGCCGGCACGCCGCCGGTCCTCGGTAGTGGCCCCCGGACCCCATGAATCCCCGGGTGCTTCGATCGAAGACCGGCCCGCATCCGAAGGCGCGCTTCTCCTCCTCCACCGTCCCCGGCCACACGGGCCGACGGACGAAAAGACGAACACGTAGGAGAAACCGCTAGTGGAGAACGAGACCCACTACGCCGAGGCCGTCATCGACAACGGCTCCTTCGGCACCCGCACCATCCGCTTCGAGACGGGCCGCCTGGCCAAGCAGGCCGCCGGCTCCGCCGTCGCGTACCTGGACGACGACACGATGGTCCTTTCCGCGACCACCGCGTCGAAGAAGCCCAAGGACCAGCTCGACTTCTTCCCCCTCACGGTGGACGTCGAGGAGCGGATGTACGCGGCCGGCAAGATCCCCGGCTCCTTCTTCCGCCGGGAAGGCCGCCCCTCCGAGGACGCCGTCCTCACCTGTCGCCTGATCGACCGCCCGCTGCGCCCCTCCTTCAAGAAGGGCCTGCGCAACGAGATCCAGATCGTCGAGACGATCATGGCGCTCAACCCCGACCACCTCTACGACGTGGTCGCCATCAACGCCGCCTCCTGCTCCACGCAGCTGGCCGGCCTGCCCTTCTCCGGCCCGATCGGCGGCACCCGTGTCGCCCTGATCAACGGCCAGTGGGTCGCGTTCCCGACGCACACCGAGCTCGAGGACGCCGTCTTCGACATGGTCGTCGCCGGTCGCGTCCTGGAGGACGGCGACGTCGCGATCATGATGGTCGAGGCCGAGGCCACCGAGCGCACGATCGAGCTCGTCAAGGGCGGCGCCGAGGCGCCGACCGAGGAGGTCGTCGCCGCCGGTCTCGAGGCCGCGAAGCCCTTCATCAAGGTCCTCTGCAAGGCCCAGTCGGACCTCGCCGCCAAGGCCGCCAAGCCCACCGGCGAGTTCCCGGTCTACCTCGACTACCAGGACGACGTCCTGGAGGCGCTCACCGCCGCCGTCAAGAACGACCTCGCGCAGGCGCTCACCATCGCCGGCAAGCAGGAGCGCGAGACCGAGCTCGACCGCGTCAAGGAGCTCGCCGCCGAGAAGCTCCTCCCGGCCTTCGAGGGCCGCGAGAAGGAGATCTCGGGCGCGTACCGTGCGCTGACCAAGAAGCTGGTCCGCGAGCGGATCATCAAGGACAAGGTCCGCATCGACGGCCGCGGCATCACGGACATCCGTACGCTCGCCGCCGAGGTCGAGGCCATCCCGCGCGTGCACGGCTCGGCGCTCTTCGAGCGTGGCGAGACCCAGATCCTGGGCGTCACCACCCTCAACATGCTCCGCATGGAGCAGCAGCTGGACACCCTCTCCCCGGTGACCCGCAAGCGCTACATGCACAACTACAACTTCCCGCCGTACTCCGTCGGTGAGACCGGCCGCGTGGGCTCGCCCAAGCGCCGCGAGATCGGCCACGGCGCGCTCGCCGAGCGCGCCATCGTGCCGGTGCTGCCGACGCGCGAGGAGTTCCCGTACGCGATCCGCCAGGTGTCCGAGGCTCTCGGCTCCAACGGCTCGACGTCCATGGGCTCGGTCTGCGCCTCCACCATGTCGCTGCTGAACGCCGGTGTGCCGCTGAAGGCCCCCGTCGCCGGTATCGCCATGGGTCTGATCTCCGAGGAGATCGACGGCAAGACCCACTACGTCGCCCTCACCGACATCCTCGGTGCGGAGGACGCCTTCGGCGACATGGACTTCAAGGTCGCCGGTACGAAGACCTTCGTCACCGCGCTCCAGCTCGACACCAAGCTCGACGGCATCCCCGCCTCGGTCCTGGCCGCCGCGCTGAAGCAGGCCCGTGACGCGCGTCTGCACATCCTCGACGTGATGAACGAGGCGATCGACGTTCCGGACGAGATGTCCCCGAACGCGCCGCGCATCATCACCGTCAAGATCCCGGTGGACAAGATCGGTGAGGTCATCGGCCCCAAGGGCAAGATGATCAACCAGATCCAGGAGGACACCGGCGCCGACATCACGATCGAGGACGACGGCACCATCTACATCGGTGCCGCCGACGGCCCGGCCGCCGAGGCCGCCCGCGCCACGATCAACGGCATCGCCAACCCGACCATGCCGGAGGTCGGCGAGCGCTACCTGGGTACGGTCGTCAAGACCACCACCTTCGGTGCGTTCGTGTCCCTGCTCCCGGGCAAGGACGGCCTGCTGCACATCTCGCAGATCCGCAAGCTCGCCGGTGGCAAGCGCGTGGAGAACGTCGAGGACGTGCTCGCGGTCGGCTCCAAGGTCCAGGTCGAGATCGCCGAGATCGACCAGCGCGGCAAGCTCTCCCTGATCCCCGTGATCGCGGACGAGGACGCCGCTGCCGAGGACGCGAAGGACGACACCGACCAGTGACGTCCCGTAGTTCCGTGACGACGGCCCGCCCCTCTTCGGAGGGGCGGGCCGTCGCCCGTACCCAAACGCTTCTCCCGGGCAAGGACGGCATCGGCACGGTCCGCCGCACCACCCTCCCCGGCGGCCTGCGGATCGTCACCGAGACCCTGCCCTCCGTGCGCTCCGCCACCTTCGGGATCTGGGCGCACGTCGGCTCCCGCGACGAGACGCCCACGCTCAACGGCGCCACGCACTACCTGGAGCACCTTCTCTTCAAGGGCACCGCGCGGCGCAGCGCCCTCGACATCTCCTCCGCGCTCGACGCGGTCGGCGGCGAGATGAACGCCTTCACGGCGAAGGAGTTCACCTGCTACTACGCGCGGGTCCTCGACACCGACCTGCCGCTGGCCATCGACGTGGTCTGCGACATGCTGACCGGCTCGCTGATCCTCGACGAGGACGTCGACGCCGAGCGCGGTGTCATCCTCGAAGAGATCGCGATGACCGAGGACGACCCGGGCGACGTCGTGCACGACCTGTTCGCGCACACGATGTTCGGCGACACCCCGCTGGGCCGCCCGGTCCTCGGCACCGTCGACACCATCAACGCCCTCGACCGGGGCCGGATCGCCCGCTTCTACAAGAAGCACTACGACCCGACCCACCTGGTCGTCGCCGCCGCGGGCAACATCGACCACGCGACGGTCGTACGCCAGGTCCGCCGCGCCTTCGAGAAGGCCGGTGCCCTCTCCCGTACGGACGCGGTCCCCGTCGCCCCGCGCGACGGCCGGCGCACGATCCGCACGGCGGGCGCCGTCGAGGTCCTCGGCCGCAAGACCGAGCAGGCCCACGTCGTCCTCGGCATGCCGGGCCTCGCCCGCACCGACGACCGCCGCTGGGCGCTCGGCGTGCTCAACACGGCCCTCGGCGGCGGCATGTCCTCCCGCCTCTTCCAGGAGGTCCGCGAGAAGCGCGGCCTGGCCTACAGCGTGTACTCGTACACCTCGGGCTTCGCCGACTGCGGCCTCTTCGGCGTGTACGCGGGCTGCCGTCCCAACCAGGTCCACGACGTGCTGAAACTCTGCCGCGACGAGCTCGACAAGGTGGCCTCCGACGGGCTCACCGACGACGAGATCGCCCGCGCCGTCGGGCAGCTCTCGGGCTCGACCGTCCTCGGCCTCGAGGACACCGGCGCGCTGATGAACCGCATCGGCAAGAGCGAGCTGTGCTGGGGTACGCAGATGTCGGTGGACGACATGCTCGCCCGGATCGCGTCCGTCACCCCGGACGAGGTCCGCGAGGTCGCTCGTGATGTGCTCGGACAGCGTCCCTCGCTGTCCGTCATAGGGCCGCTGAAGGACAAGCAGGCGGCACGCCTGCACGAATCCGTCTCCTAGAGAGAGTTCACAAGAGCATGAGCAAGCTGCGCGTGGCGGTCCTCGGAGCCAAGGGCCGCATCGGCTCGGAGGCCGTGCGGGCCGTCGAGGCCGCCGAGGACATGGAACTGGTCGCGGCGCTCGGCCGCGGCGACAAGCTGGAAACCCTCGCCGACGCGGGCGCCCAGGTCGTCGTCGAGCTGACCACCCCGGCCTCGGTGATGGAGAACCTCGACTACTGCGTGCGCCACGGCATGCACGCGGTCGTCGGCACCACCGGCTGGAACGAGGAGCGCCTCGCGCAGCTGAACACCTGGCTCGCCGCCTCCCCGGAGACCGGCGTCCTGATCGCCCCGAACTTCTCCATCGGCGCCGTGCTGACCATGAAGTTCGCCCAGATCGCGGCCCCGTACTTCGAGTCCGTCGAGGTCGTGGAGCTGCACCACCCGCACAAGGTCGACGCCCCCAGCGGCACCGCCACCCGGACCGCCCAGCTGATCGCCGCCGCCCGCCGCGACGCCGGCCTCGGCGCCCAGCCGGACGCGACGGAGACGGCCCTGGACGGCGCCCGCGGCGCGGACGTCGACGGTGTCCGGGTCCACGCGGTGCGGCTCGCGGGCCTGCTGGCCCACCAGGAGGTGCTGCTCGGCGGCGAGGGCGAGACCCTGACCGTCCGTCACGACTCGCTGCACCACTCCAGCTTCATGCCGGGCATCCTCCTCGGCGCCCGCCGCGTCGTCACCACCCCGGGCCTCACCTTCGGCCTGGAACACTTCCTGGACCTGGGCTGACGGTCATGGGCGGAAAGATCACGTACGTCTTCCTCGCCACCGTCCTCGTCCTGGTCTTCGGCGTGGTGGCGATGGAGGGCGTCCTGCTTCTCCTGACGGGCGAACCGGCCGCGATGGGCATGGGCGCGGTGGCGTTCCTGCTGCCCTGTGTCGGCGGCTGGTTCCTCTGGAAGAACACCGCCTTCGCGCGGAACGCGCAGCGGCTCGCCCGTGAGCTGGAGGCCGAAGGCGGCCTGCCGGTGGACGAGTTGAAGCGCACGGCCGGCGGCCGGATCGACCGCGACTCGGCCGACGAGGTATTCGCGAAGCGGCGCGCCGAGACCGAGGACTCACCCGAGGACTGGCGCTGCTGGTTCCGGCTCGCGGTCGCGTATCACGACGCCCGCGACACCCCGCGCGCCCGCAAGGCGATGCAGCGCGCGATCGCGCTGCACGCCGGCCGCCCGGTCAGCGCGTAGCGGCCACCGGGGCGACGCCGTACTCGGCGTTCCACGCCTCGATCGTGTCGGTCGCGCGGTCGAACGCCTCGATGCGGGAGAGGAAGTCGGCGTTGTGGTCGGTGAGCAGAGCGATCTGCTCACCGTCCCGCCGTACGAGAACCAGCGCCTGGCCCTGCACCGTGCGGGGCAACCCCAGCCAGCGCACCGGCTGCTGCGCCGTGCGCGCGTGCGCCACCTGGGCCCAGGCCACCGTCGAGGTGGCGAAGAAGCCGACCCGGCGCACGCCGTGCCGGCTCACCCACGTGCCCACCCGCAGCATGCGCAGCGCGGAGCCGATGATGAGCATGGCCAGGCCGAACGTGACGCCGGCGCCGCTCACCGCACCGGCCGCGGCGACGACCACGGCGGCCAGCAGCACGAAGGACGCGACCAGCAGCGCGAGCGCCGCGGCGCCCACGCGCCAGGGGCCGGGACGGTAGGGCCGACGCCACTGGTCGTGGTCGTCGAACGGCAGCGCGACGTCGTCGGTCGCGTCAAAAGCGCGGTCGGCCGTCAGAAAGGGCAGGGGCACGACTGATCCTCACTCACAAGCACGCTCGAAGGGGCTGTGCCCGGTGAGGCTACCCAGGTGGCCTCGACCGGGCCACTTCAGGGGGGCCGAACCGCTCAGCGGCCGTCGGAGGCCTCGGACTGCTGCCGGTGCCCGTCGGCCCCACCGGACTGCATGGACGGCATCCCGAAGAGCAACGAGCCGACGAGACCGGCCACGACGGTCAGCCCGACCAGCGTACGGCCCACGACCTCGGAGACACTGAGGCGCTCCCTCGGCGGCGGAGTGACGTTACTGCGGAAGCGGTCGGCCTCTGCGACGAACGCGAACGGGACAGCCTCTCGCCGGCCAAACATGGGGGCCACTCTCCTTGGGTTGTGGTGTGCGGTGTCACAGTGAGAGACGAGCAAAGTCACCATTCGGTGCCCGATTTCCCCGAATTGGCCAAAGAAAGTGGTCCGGGTGGGTGTGGGAGCAGGTGAGGGGCTCCGCTGTCAGTGGCTCCCCGTAGAGTGGGCGCCGCCCGAGCGACGCACTTTGGAAGGACCCCGCCGGTGAGCGACACCCCCGCAGCAGACCTCAAGCCCAGCTTCCGCAGCGACGTGACCGTCGAGCTGGTGAAGCACAGCGCCGCCGACCAGGACGTGCTGTGGGCGGCCCGCGTCTCCACCGCGGGGGAGCAGTCGCTCGAAGAGCTGCAGAAGGACCCCGAGCGGTCCAAGGGGCTCATCAACTACCTGATGCGGGACCGCCACGGCAGCCCCTTCGAGCACAACTCGATGACCTTCTTCATCAGCGCCCCGATCTTCGTGTTCCGCGAGTTCATGCGCCACCGCGTCGGCTGGTCGTACAACGAGGAATCGGGTCGCTACAGGGAGCTGGAGCCGGTCTTCTACGTCCCCGACGCCTCCCGCAAGCTCGTCCAGGAGGGCCGCCCCGGCAAGTACGTCTTCGTCGAGGGCACCGAGGCCCAGCAGGAGCTGACCGGCCGCGTCATGGAGGACTCGTACGTTCAGGCGTACGCGGCGTACCAGGAGATGCTCGCCGCCGGCGTCGCCCGCGAGGTCGCCCGCTCGGTCCTGCCGGTCGGTCTCTTCTCCTCGATGTACGCCACGTGCAACGCGCGCTCGCTGATGCACTTCCTGGGCCTGCGCACCCAGCACGAGCTGGCCAAGGTCCCCTCGTTCCCGCAGCGGGAGATCGAGATGGTCGGCGAGAAGATGGAGCAGCACTGGGCCGAGCTCATGCCGCTGACCCATGCCGCGTTCAACAAGAACGGCCGTGTGGCCCCATAAAGCACAGATGTACGACCAGTCACGCGAAGTGTCCGTATTGCGACGTTTCACGAAGTTCATCTAGGCTGATCAAACGGACCCGGCACTGCTTGAACCCCCGAGCAGGCAGTGCCGGGCTCCTTTCACACGTCCCCCGAGGGGACACCGGGCGATGAGCAGCGAGTAGCGTGTTACCCATGGCTCCGATCTCCACTCCGCAGACCCCCTTCGGGCGGGTCCTCACCGCCATGGTCACGCCCCTGACGGCTGACGGCGCACTCGACCTCGACGGTGCCCAGCGACTCGCCTCCCATCTGGTGGACGCCGGCAACGACGGCCTCGTCATCAACGGCACCACCGGCGAGTCCCCGACCACCAGCGACGCGGAGAAATCGGAGCTGGTACGGGCGGTACTGGAGGCGGTCGGCGACCGCGCCCACGTCGTCGCCGGCATCGGCACCAACGACACCCACCACTCCATCGAACTCGCCCGCACGGCCGAACGCGACGGCGCGCACGGCCTGCTCGCCGTCACGCCGTACTACAACAAGCCCTCGCAGGAGGGCCTGTACCGGCACTTCTCCGCCATCGCCGACGCCACCGAGCTCCCGGTGATGCTCTACGACATCCCCGGCCGCAGCGGCGTCCCGATCGACACCGAGACGCTCGTCCGGCTCGCCGAGCACCCCCGGATCGTCGCCAACAAGGACGCCAAGGGCGACCTCGGCCGCGCCAGCTGGGCCATCGCCCGCTCGGGCCTCGCCTGGTACTCCGGCGACGACATGCTCAACCTGCCGCTGCTCTCCGTGGGCGCCTGCGGCTTCGTCTCCGTCGTCGGCCACGTCGTCACCCCGGAACTCCGGGCACTCCTGGACGCCCACCTGAACGGCGAGGTCCAGAAGGCCACCGAGATCCACCAGCGGCTCCTGCCGATCTACACCGGCATGTTCCGCACCCAGGGCGTCATGACCACCAAGGCCGCCCTCGCCCTCCAGGGCCTCCCGGCCGGCCCCCTGCGCCTGCCTCTCGTGGAGCTCTCCCCGGAGGAGACCGCCCAGCTCAAGATCGATCTCGCCGCCGGCGGGGTAGAGCTGTAACTACAGACTTCACAACTGAATATCCGATCGACAAACGATCGACTGACAACAGCAAGTGCACGAATGTCATGCGCGCCACGTGCCCAAGCGGTACGTGGCGTGTGTGGTGAGGAGAGTCTTTTGAGTCATCCGCATCCTGAACTCGGCGCCCCGCCGAAGCTGCCCAAGGGCGGCCTGCGCGTCATCCCGCTCGGCGGGCTCGGTGAGATCGGCCGCAACATGACGGTCTTCGAGTTCGACGGCCGTCTGCTGATCGTCGACTGCGGCGTCCTCTTCCCCGAGGAGGAGCAGCCCGGCGTCGACCTGATCCTGCCCGACTTCACCATCATCAAGGACCGGCTCGACCAGGTCGAAGGCATCGTGCTCACGCACGGCCACGAGGACCACATCGGCGCCGTCCCGTACCTGCTCCGGCTGAAGCCGGACATCCCGCTCATCGGCTCCAAGCTGACCCTCGCCCTCATCGAGGCGAAGCTCCAGGAGCACCGGATCCGCCCCTACACCCTCGAGGTGAAGGAAGGCGACCGGGAGGCGCTGGGCCCCTTCGACTGCGAGTTCGTCGCGGTCAACCACTCCATCCCGGACGCCCTCGCGGTCGCCATCCGCACCCCTGCGGGCATGGCCGTCGCGACCGGCGACTTCAAGATGGACCAGCTGCCGCTCGACGGTCGGCTCACCGACCTGCACGCCTTCGCGCGGCTCAGCGAGGAGGGCATCGACCTTCTGCTGTCCGACTCGACGAACGCCGAGGTCCCGGGCTTCGTCCCGCCGGAGAAGGACATCTCCAACGTCCTGCGGAACGTCTTCGCGAACGCCCAGAAGCGCATCATCGTGGCCAGCTTCGCCAGCCACGTGCACCGCATCCAGCAGATCCTCGACGCGGCGCACGAGTACGGCCGCCGCGTGGCCTTCGTCGGCCGCTCGATGGTCCGCAACATGGGCATCGCCCGCGATCTGGGCTACCTCCGCGTCCCGGCCGGCCTGGTCGTCGACGTGAAGACCCTCGACGACCTCCCGGACGACGAGGTCGTGCTGGTCTGTACGGGCTCCCAGGGCGAGCCGATGGCCGCCCTGTCCCGGATGGCCAACCGCGACCACCAGATCCGGATCGTCCAGGGCGACACCGTGATCCTGGCGTCGTCCCTCATCCCGGGCAACGAGAACGCGGTCTACCGCGTGATCAACGGCCTGACCCGCTGGGGCGCCGATGTGGTCCACAAGGGCAACGCCAAGGTCCACGTCTCGGGCCACGCCTCGGCCGGCGAGCTGCTGTACTTCTACAACATCTGCCGCCCGAAGAACCTGATGCCGGTCCACGGCGAATGGCGCCACCTGCGCGCCAACGCCGAGCTCGGCGCGATGACGGGTATCCCCAAGGACCACATCGTCATCGCCGAGGACGGCGTCGTCGTCGACCTGATCGACGGCAAGGCCCGCATCACCGGCAAGGTCCAGGCGGGGTACGTGTACGTGGACGGCCTCTCGGTCGGCGACGTCACCGAGTCCCACCTGAAGGACCGCCGCATCCTCGGCGAGGAGGGCATCATCTCGGTCTTCGTGGTCGTGGACTCCTCGACCGGCAAGATCGTGGGCGGCCCGAACGTCCACGCCCGCGGCTCCGGCATCGAGGACTCGGCGTTCGACGCCGTGATCCCGAAGGTCGAGCAGGCCCTGAACAAGTCGTTCCAGGACGGCGTGGTCGAACCGCACCAGCTCCAGCAGCTGATCCGGCGCTCGATCGGCAAGTGGGTCTCCGACACCTACCGCCGGCGCCCGATGATCCTCCCGGTCGTCGTGGAGGTCTGAGCACCGGCAGGCCCAAGGGCCTGACCAGCGCCAACTGAGAGCGGGGCGCCTCGATTTGCATCGAGGCGCCCCGCTCCAGTACGTTTACGTCTCCGCCAACAAGGGAAGCCCGGCACCTTCGTGTGCCCGAGCGGCTGACCGGATGGGGCGGGGAATTCGACTCAGAACTTCTGATAAAGTCGGATCAACGCCGGAAAGCGGATCGGGAAAACCGAGAAGCCGGAAAGCACCGAGGAAATCGGATCGGAAAGATCTGATAGAGTCGGAAACGCAAGACCGAAGGGAAAAGCCCGGAGGAAAGCCCGAGAGGGTGAGTACAAAGGAAGCGTCCGTTCCTTGAGAACTCAACAGCGTGCCAAAAATCAACGCCAGATTAGTTGATACCCCGTCCATCTTCGGATGGTCGAGGTTCCTTTGAAAAAGTCCACCCCTTGGGGTGGCACACAGCGAGGACGCTGTGAACGACCGGTCCTATTCCGACCGATCGTTCCGCTCTCGTGGTGTTCAACCCGATTACGGGTAAACATTCACGGAGAGTTTGATCCTGGCTCAGGACGAACGCTGGCGGCGTGCTTAACACATGCAAGTCGAACGATGAAGCCCTTCGGGGTGGA
>NZ_JBSFEN010000014.1:0-265951 GCF_053594455.1 Streptomyces sp. NPDC001927
GCACGCTGTTGAGTTCTCAAGGAACGGACGCTTCCTTTGTACTCACCCTCTCGGGCTTTCCTCCGGGCTTTTCCCTTCGGTCTTTCGTGTTTCCAACCTTACCAGATCGTTTTCCGTTCCGTTTCCGGTTCGGATTTTCTTTCCGGTGGCCTGTTGGCGGCCTTTGCCTTTCGGCGTGGTCACTACTTTAGCCGAATTCCCCGGCGACTCATAATCGAGCCATTCGGAACAGATTTCGGCATGCCGAAAACCGCACCCGTTGGGGTTCGTCGTAGGTAGTGGATGGCCGCTTCGGGGTGCTTGAACAAGCACGTCCCGTTTCAAGCGGCTCGCCTACGTTAGGCGTCCGAAGCACCCGAGTCAAGTCGGGTCAAGAGGACCTCTTGCGTGGCGCGTGGGCGCGGTACGGGCTCACCGTCGGGTCCTCGTCGATCCAGAAGCGCCAGGGGTGCGGGGCGCCGTCCCCTCCTACTCCTGTGCGCGGGCCGTTGCGGACCTGGTCAGGTGGGGGTGGGGTGCCGGTGAGGACAGAGAGAGGGGAGTCCGGGCCGGCGCAGGTGTCCGTGCCGTTCAAGGAGAGCGCCACGTCGAGTGCCGTCGCCAGGCGCGCGGGGCCCTTGGCGAGTTCCGTGTCGTATCGGGCCGAGAGTCGTCGGGTGCGGGCCTCGGCCGCGCCGGTCAGGATCCGGCCCGCGCGCAGGAGGACTCCGCTCGCCTGGCCCTCGGGGCCGCACACCAGGTTGAGGCAGTGCCACATGCCGTAGGTGAAGTAGACGTACGCGTGTCCGGGCGGGCCGAACATGACCGCGTTGCGGGCGGTGCGGCCGCGGAAGGCGTGCGAGCCGGGGTCGATCGCGCCGGCGTACGCCTCGACCTCCGTGAGGCGGAGTTCGATACGGCCTGTCTTCGACGTACGGACGAGCGTGCGGCCCAGGAGATCGGGGGCGACCTCGAGGACGGGGCGGTCGAAGAAGGCCCGCGGGAGCGGCGTACGGTCGTGGCTCTCGCTCATGGCGTCCGAGCGTACGGGGAACCGGCTACGGTCGTCGCGCGTATGTAGAGGTCAAGGCCAAGCAGGTCCAAGAGGGAGTGTTCATGGGATTCAAGAAGCTGCTCGCGAGCCTGGGTGCCGGCGGCGCGTCCGTGGAGACGGTGCTCACCGAGGAGAACGTCGTTCCTGGTGGGGTCGTCCAGGGCGAGGTGCGGATCCAGGGCGGTTCGGTCGATCAGCAGATCGAGGGGCTGTCCGTCGGCCTGCAGGCGCGGGTCGAGGTCGAGGGCAACGACCAGGAGATCAAGCAGGACATCGAGTTCGTCAAGGTCCGCCTCGGCGGTGCGTTCACGGTTCAGGCCGGCGCGGTGCACGTGGTGCCGTTCGGTCTGGAGATTCCCTGGGAGACGCCGGTCACGGCCATCGGGGGACAGCAGCTGCGTGGCATGAACATCGGTGTGACCACCGAGCTGGAGATCGCCCGCGCGGTGGACTCCGGTGACCTGGACCCGATCAACGTGCACCCGCTGCCGGCGCAGCAGGCGATCCTGGACGCCTTCATCCAGCTGGGCTTCCGCTTCAAGAACGCGGACATGGAGCGCGGGCACATCCGGGGGACGCGGCAGAAGCTGCCGTTCTACCAGGAGATCGAGTTCTTCCCGCCGCAGCAGTACCGCGGCCTGAACCAGGTCGAGATCAGCTTCGTCGCGGACGACCGTGAGATGGACGTCGTCCTGGAGATGGACAAGAAGCCGGGGCTCTTCAGCGAGGGCAGCGACTCGTTCCGTTCCTTCAAGGTCGGGCTGAACGACTTCCACACGACCGACTGGGCGGCCTACCTCAACCAGTGGCTCGCCGACGTCGGTGGCAAGCGCAACTGGCTCTAGGCTCGGCCCCGTACAGCAGGTCGGGCGATACGGAGGTACAGACGTGGCCGAGGGGAAGAGGGCGCCGCTCCCTCACGACTTCCATCCGCCGGTGCCGGCGTTCACCGTGGTGAGCGACGACATCGTGCCGGGCGGTGTGCTGAAGGACGCGCAGGTGTACGCCGAGGGGAACACCTCGCCGCAGCTGCGCTGGGAGGGGTTCCCGGCGGAGGCGAAGAGCTTCGCCGTCACCTGCTTCGACCCGGACGCGCCGACGGGCAGCGGTTTCTGGCACTGGGTGCTGTTCGACATCCCCGTGTCGGTGACCGAGCTGCCGGCGGGCGCGGGGTCGGGGTCGTTCGAGGGGCTGCCGGCCGGTGCCGTGCACGTCCGTAACGACTACGGGTCCCGGGACTTCGGCGGTGCCGCTCCCCCGGCCGGCGACGGTCCGCACCGGTACGTCTTCACCGTGTACGCCGTGGACCGGGAGAAGCTCGGTCCGGACGCCGACGCGTCGCCCGCGGTGGTCGGTTTCCATCTGCGGTTCCACGCGCTGGCGCGCGCGCAGCTGATCGGCGAGTACGAGATCCCCGCGTAGCTCAGCTGAGCGTTCGTTTGTTGTTTGCCCGCTTCTGGTCTTGGAGAGATCAGAAGCGGGCATCTTTCGTTGCACGGTAATTGCGTTGTCCAACCCGGCGCGCCCGGCCACAGTTGATCCAAGCCTGGAGCCCCGCGACGGGGCTGGGCCGGCACACGGGAGGTGGGCACAATGCGGGACACGCTGGTACTGAACGCGAGCTTCGAGCCGCTGTCGACGGTCACACTCAACCGTGCGGTGGTGCTTGTCCTCCAGGACAAGGCCGTCGTCGAGCAGGAGCACCCGGAGCTGCGGATGCGTGGTGCCGCCGTCGACATTCCCGTGCCTCGGGTCATCAGGCTCTGCCGCTATGTCCGGGTACCGTTCCGAAGACAGGCTCCGTGGTCGAGGCGGGGTGTGCTGGTCAGGGACCAGCACCGGTGCGCGTACTGCGGGCGGCGGGCGACGACGGTGGACCACGTGGTGCCGCGGGCCCAGGGTGGTGGCGACAGTTGGCTGAACACGGTGGCGTCCTGCGCCGAGGACAACCACCGCAAGGCGGACCGGACGCCGGAGCAGGCGGGGATGCCGCTGCTGCACGAGCCGTTCGTGCCGACGCCGGCGGACGCGATGCTGCTGGCGATGCGGGCGGGTGAGCGGTCCGAGCTGCCGGGGTGGCTGGCCAGTTCGGCGGCGTAAGTCCGTGTGTGCGTAGGTCTGTACGTCCGTAGGCTGTACGTCCGTAGGCCCGTTCCTCTTGTCGGGGAACGGGCCTTTGTGGTTCAGCGGAGCAGGAGTTGCACGATGGCGACCGTGCCGATGGCGACGATGAAGCCGCGCAGGACCGTCGGCGGGAGGCGGCGGCCGACCTTGGCGCCGATCTGGCCGCCTATGGCGGAGCCGACGGCGATGAGGACGACGGCGGTCCAGTCGAACTCGGCGACGAAGAGGAAGAAGAGTGCGGCGATGCTGTTGACGATCGCGGCGAGGACGTTCTTGACGGCGTTGAGGCGCTGGAGGGTGTCCGTGAGGAGCATGCCCATGAGGGCTAGGTAGATGATCCCCTGGGCGGCGGTGAAGTAGCCGCCGTAGACGCTGGCGAGGAGCAGTCCGGTCATGAGGAGCGGGCCGCCGTCGGGGTCGCCCTCCTTGCCTTCGCGTGCGCGGCGGGCCTGGACGGCCTTGGAGAGCCTCGGCTGGAGGATGACGAGGACCAGGGCGAGGGCGACGAGGACGGGGACGATGGTCTCGAACGCGCGGGGCGGGAGCATCAGCAGGAGGATCGCTCCGCCGAGTCCGCCGATCGCGGCGACGGTGCCGAGGCGCAGGATGCGGCGGCGCTGGCCCTTGAGTTCCTCGCGGTA
This sequence comes from Streptomyces sp. NPDC001927, assembly GCF_053594455.1. Lineage (NCBI taxonomy): Bacteria > Bacillati > Actinomycetota > Actinomycetes > Kitasatosporales > Streptomycetaceae > Streptomyces > Streptomyces sp. NPDC001927. The sequence continues at coordinate 3,799 of NZ_JBSFEN010000014.1, forward strand.
GCCGATGGCTCCGCTGATGGAGCCGGGGATGAGGCCGAGGGCGTTGGAGACGGTGGCGGTGACCGGAGGGAGTCCGGTGAGGAGAAGGACCGGGAACGTGATGAGCGTTCCCGATCCGACGATCGTGTTGATGGTGCCGGCGCCGACGCCGGCCGCGAAGACTGCCAGGACTTCCCAGATGGACAACGCCATCTCCTTACAGGATCAGTGGCTCGCCTCCCCGCCCTGACCTCCGTCGGGGTCGAGGGGCTCGCACCGATCATGCACGATTACGTGTACGTGTCAGTCAACCGGGGGCTGTTCCCGGCGCTCCGTACCCGTGTTGAAGCCCGGCGCTCCGCTGCCGAGGTTGCCGAAGGCGCCGGAGAGGCCCTTGAGCGCGTCGCCGATCTCGCTGGGCACGATCCAGAGCTTGTTGGCGTCGCCCTCGGCGATCTTCGGGAGCATCTGGAGGTACTGGTACGAGAGGAGCTTCTGGTCCGGGTCACCGGCGTGGATGGCCTCGAAGACCGTACGGACGGCCTGGGCCTCGCCCTCGGCGCGCAGCGCTGCGGCCTTGGCCTCGCCCTCGGCGCGGAGGATCGCGGACTGCTTCTCGCCCTCGGCGGTGAGGATCTGCGACTGGCGGATGCCCTCGGCGGTGAGGATCGCGGCGCGCTTGTCGCGGTCGGCACGCATCTGCTTCTCCATCGAGTCCTGGATGGAGGTCGGCGGCTCGATGGCCTTGAGCTCGACGCGGTTGACGCGGATGCCCCACTTGCCGGTGGCCTCGTCGAGGACGCCGCGCAGGGCCGCGTTGATCTCCTCGCGGGAGGTGAGGGTCCGCTCCAGGTCCATGCCGCCGATGATGTTGCGGAGGGTGGTGACGGTGAGCTGCTCGATGGCCTGGATGTAGCTGGCGACCTCGTAGGTCGCGGCGCGGGCGTCGGTCACCTGGTAGTAGATGACGGTGTCGATGTTGACGACCAGGTTGTCCTGGGTGATCACCGGCTGGGGCGGGAAGGGGACGACCTGCTCACGGAGGTCGATCCGGTTGCGGATCGAGTCGATGAACGGGACGACGATGTTCAGGCCCGCGTTGAGCGTGCGGGTGTAGCGGCCGAACCGCTCGACGATCGCGGCGCTCGCCTGTGGGATGACCTGGATCGTCTTGATCAGTGCGATGAAGACAAGCACCACCAGAATGATCAGGACGATGATGATTGCTGACATCGTGTTCCCTGTGCCCTTCGCTGCCGGTTCGCTGGCGGGTGTGCCGGATGTGCCGGGTTGATCTGATGATCGAGTTTCCCAGAACACGGGCCGTGGTGGGGGCCGTTCGGGCAAGAGGTCCGATGGTCACATGTCACATGACCACGGCGGTCGCTCCGTCGATCTCGACCACGTCGACCTGGTCTCCCGGTTCGAAGCTCTGGCCGGCGTCGAGCGCGCGCGCCGACCAGACCTCGCCGGCGAGCTTGATGCGGCCACCGGCGCCGTCGACTCGTTCCAGGACGACGGCCTGACGGCCTTTCAGTGCGTCGATGCCGGTGGCGTGCCGGGGTGGCCCGTTGCGGTGCCGGGCCGCGATCGGGCGGACCACGGCGAGCAGCGCGACGGAGACGACGACGAAGACGATCACCTGCGCGACGATGCCGAAGCCGAGAGCCGCGGTCACGGCTCCGGCGATCGCTCCGACGGAGAACATGCCGAACTCGGGCATCGCGGTGAGGACGAGCGGAATGCCCAGTCCCACGGCGCCGATCAGCCACCAGACCCATGCGTCGATGTCCACGTGGTCATGGTAGGGCGGTGGCGTGGAGTCGGACAGGGCGCAGAGCTGTGCGGTCTCGGCGCCCTGCCATCACTTCAGCGGCAGGCCCTGGGCGGTGTAGCGCTCGCCGTTGCGCTCGACGACGAGCGGGAGGCCGAAACAGAGGGAGAGGTTGCGGGAGGTGAGCTCGGTCTCCATGGGGCCGGCGGCGAGCACCTTGCCCTGACGGATCATCAGGACGTGGGTGAAGCCGGGCGCGATCTCCTCGACGTGGTGGGTGACCATGATCATGGAGGGGGCGTACGGGTCCCGGGCGAGCCGGCCGAGGCGACGGACGAGGTCCTCGCGGCCGCCGAGGTCGAGACCGGCAGCGGGCTCGTCGAGGAGGAGGAGCTCGGGGTCGGTCATCATCGCGCGGGCGATCAGGGTGCGCTTGCGCTCGCCCTCGGAGAGGGTCCCGAACTTGCGGTCCAGGTACTCGGTCATGCCGAGGCGGTCGAGGAAGGCGCGGGCGCGCTGCTCGTCGACGGCGTCGTAGTCCTCGTGCCAGGTGGCGGTCATGCCGTACGCGGCGGTGAGGACGGTCTGGAGGACGGTCTGGCGCTTGGGGAGCTTCTCCGCCATGGCGATGCCGGCCATGCCGATGCGGGGGCGGAGGTCGAAGACGTCGACCTTGCCGAGCTGCTCGTCGAGGATCTTGGCCGAGCCGGTGGTGGGGAAGAGGTAGCTGGAGGCGATGTTGAGGAGGGTGGTCTTGCCGGCGCCGTTGGGGCCGAGGATGACCCACCTCTCGCCCTCCTTGACCGACCAGGAGACATCGTCCACCAGAGCCCGTCCGTCGCGGACCACGGATACGTCCACCAGCTCCAGTACATCGCTCATGAGCGCGTTGTCTCCCCTTGCGGTCGAGTCGTGTCGTCGCCCAGCACCGGTGCGCGTGGCGTCCAGGGAAAACCTACGCCACTGCCGGAGCGGGCCGGTCGTTAGGTCCGGATACTTCCCCAGGAGGTCCGGATACTTCCCCGCTACGGCCCGGGGAGGCCCCGGGGCGCCCCTAGGCTTGGGCCATGCTTTCGGAACCACGCTCAGGACGGCTGGCCGCTTGGGGCAATGCCCTGTTGGCCGGATCGGTGTCGCCGGACGACGCGGCGCTGGCCATTGTCGGGGACGACGCGGTGCACCGCGTGGAGGGGCTTCCGGGTGAGGCGGGGCCGGTCGGCCTGACGCTGGCGCTCGGGCGGCTGCGGCGGCTCGGGGTCAGCGGGTGGCGGGTGGCGCTGCCGGCGCCGGGGCATCCGCTGGGGCTGAGCGGGCCGCCGGACTTCAACGCGCGGGCGCTGGAGGCGGAGGAGGCCGTGGTCGGTTTCGGCGCGCCGTACGGCCTGGTGCCGGAGGTCACGGAGGCGGGTCCCGCGGGTGACGTGCACGTGGAGGTGGTCTGGCGGTGCCTGACCGTGCGCGAGGCGCCGCCGGCGGACGTGCCGTCGCTCGGTGAGGCGGAGCGGGAGCTGGCGGAGGCGCTGCGCGAGGCGACGGCGGTCCTGACCAAGCTGGACGTGGCGGCCTCGGGCCCGATGGCGGAGGCGGCCCGTGACGCGTACCGGGCGCGGGCGGAGGCGGGCCGCGAGGTTCTCGCACCGGGTTATCCGGCGCGTGCGGTACGGGTGTTGGAGCTGGCCCAGCGGATCGGCCTGCTGATCGACCTGGCGTACGACCACGGCCACGGCGGCGCGGTGAGCGCCTCGGAGATGGCGGCGCGGGGGGCTGCGCTGCGGCCGGTGGAGCGGGTGGCCCGGCGGGCGCAGGTGGCGGCGTACAACGCGTACGTGGAGGAGCGGGAACGGGAGCGGTGAGCCTGCCGGGGGCTTGAGCCGGTCCGGACATGGAGCAGCCCGGCCGCCGGGGGATCGTCCGGGGCCGGGCTGGGCGGTGGGGCGTCGTCAGTGGTTGACGGAGCCGTTGCCGAAGGCCGGGTTGAGCAGGCCGATCACGTTGACCGTGTTGCCGGTGGCGTTCACGGGGATGTGGACCGGGACCTGCACGAGGTTGCCGGAGCCGACGCCCGGCGAGTTGAGGGCCTTGCCGTCCGCCTGCGCGCCGTGGGCGGAGGCGACACCCGCACCGGCGGCGACGATGCCACCCGCGACGAGGGTGAGGGCAGCGGCCTTCTTCAGGTTGTTCACTTCAGGATCCTCCTGGTCTTCGCTGCGGCCGGCCGCCGCAGCACGCCATGGAGAACGCCCCCGCGCCCGTCGGGTTGCGCCGAACGGGGGACATACACCCGACGGTATGACGATGGGAACGGGCTTGCCCCTTCCGTCACACCCGTCTCACCGGCTCAGGCCGTGCCGCACCGCCCACAGCGCCGCCTGCGTACGGTCCGCCAGGTCGAGCTTCATCAGGATGTTCGAGACGTGCGTCTTGACCGTCTTCTCCGAGAGGACGAGCGCCCGGGCGATCTCGCGGTTCGACCGGCCGTCGGCGATCAGCCCGAGCACCTCCTGCTCCCGCTCCGTGAGCGTCGTCCCGCGTCCCGTACCGCCGTGCCCGTCCTCCTGGGAGAGCAGCGCCGTCGCGACCTCGGGCTGGAGCAGCACGTGGCCCGCGTGGACGGAGCGGATCGCACCGGCCAGGGCCTCCGGGTCCACGTCCTTGTAGACGTACCCCGAGGCGCCGGCGCGCAGCGCGGGGACGACCGTGCGCTGCTCGGTGAAGCTGGTGACGATGAGGACCTTCGCGGGGTTCGCCAGCTCGCGGAGCTTCCGGAGCGCCTCGATGCCGTCCATGCCCGGCATCTTGACGTCCATCAGGATCACGTCGGGCCGCAGCTCCTCCGCCCGTGCGACGCCCTCGGCGCCGTCGGAGGCCTCCCCCACGACCTCTATGCCTTCCTGGACCTCCAGAAAGGTCCGCAGGCCGCGCCGGACCACCTGGTGGTCGTCGACGAGCAGGACGCGGATAACGGTGTCAGCCACCGGGAACCTCCATCTCGATCGTGGTGCCTCGGCCCGGCTCCGACGTCACGGTGAGCGCGCCGCCGACGCCGCCCGCCCGGTCCCGCATGGAGACCAGACCGAGGTGCCGGCCCGCCCGGCGGACCGTACGGGGGTCGAAGCCCTTGCCGTCGTCGGCGACGGTGAGCAGCGCGCCCTGGCCGTGCCGGACCAGGGAGACGCAGACCCGCTCCGGTTCCCCGTGCCGCAGCGCGTTGTGCAGGGCTTCCTGGGCGACCCGGAGCATGGCCTCCTCCTGGGCGGCGGGCAGGGCGCGCACCCCGGAGCTCTCGAACGTGACGCGGGCGGTGTGGGCCCGGTCCAGGACCTGGATCTGCGTACGGAGGGTGTGGACGAGGCCGTCCTCGTCCAGGGCGGCGGGGCGCAGCTCGACGACGGCGGCGCGCAGCTCGTCCGCGGCCTCGGCGGCGAGCACGGCGACCTGCTGGAGCTCGCCCTTGGCGCGGGCCGGGTCGCGGTCGACGAGGGCGGCGGCGGCCTGGGCGGTGAGCCGGAGCGAGAAGAGCTTCTGGCTGACCGCGTCGTGCAGCTCGTGGGCGAGCCGCGAGCGCTCCTCGGCGATAGTGAGCTCCCGGCTGCGCTCGTAGAGCCGGGCGTTGGTCAGGGCGATGGCGGCGTGCTGGGCGAGGATCGAGAGCAGTTCCTCGTCCTCCTCCGTGAAGCCGCAGCCGCCCTCGGGCTTCGGGCAGCGCTTGTTGGCGAGGAAGAGCGCGCCGATGGTCTCGTCGCCGTCCTGGATGGGCAGGCCGAGGAAGTCGGACATGTCCGGGTGGGCGGACGGCCAGCCCTCGAAGCGGGGGTCCTGGCGGACGTCGGCGAGGCGCTCGGGCTCGGCCCTGTGGAGCATCGCCGCGAGGATGCCGTGCTGGCGGGGCAGCGGGCCGATCGCCCGCCACTGCTCGTCGCTGACGCCGTCCACGACGAACTGGGCGAAGCCGCCGTGGTCGTCCGGCACGCCCAGCGCCGCGTACTCCGCGTCGAGCAGCTCGCGGGCGGAGGCCACGATCGTCTTGAGGACGTCGCGCACCTCCAGCTGGCGGCTCATCTCCAGGAGCGCGGTGCTCACGGCGGCGAGGCCGGAGCTCGGTCGGTGACTCATGGATCAACCGTACCGGTGGGTTGTGACAGTCCGTATCCGTCCGGGGACGGCGCTCGCCTAGGACCACGGGACTAGGCCGAAGTGCCTTGTGCGGTCGGGGCCCGCGGACGAGGCGGCGGGCCGGTCGGCGGTCGGAGGGTGGAGCCATCGGTCGGAGAAGGACCAGAGGGGATGGCTGTCATGACTGTCGCGATCATCACGGGGGCGTCGAAGGGGCTCGGGCGGGCGCTCGCCGGGGCGCTGGCCGGGCGGGGCTGGGACCTGGTGCTCGACGCGCGGACGGAGCGGGTGCTCCGGGAGAGCGCGGAGGCTGCACGCGCGCGTGGGGCACGGGTGGTGGCGCTGCCCGGGGACGTGACCGACGCCGCGCACCGCCGGGAGCTGGTGGCGGCCGCCCGGGAGCTGGGCGGGCTCGATCTGCTGGTGAGCAACGCGAGCGCGCTGGGGGCCGAGCCGCTGGTGCGCCTGGAGGCGCTGTCGCCGGACGGGCTGCGGGCGGCCCTGGAGACCAATGTGGTGGCCGCGCTGGGTCTCGTACAGGAGGCGCTGCCGCTGCTGCGGGAGAGCGGGGCGGGGACGGTCGTGACGGTGAGTTCGGACGCGGCGGCCGAGGCGTACGAGACATGGGGAGGGTACGGGGCGTCCAAGGCGGCGCTCGACCAGCTGGCGGCGGTGCTGGCCGTGGAGGAGCCGGGGCTGCGGGTGTGGGCGGTGGATCCGGGTGACATGGCGACGGATCTGTACGCGGCGGCCGTCCCCGGCGACGAGGCCCCCCGGCCGGCTCCGGAGTCGGTGGTGCCGGGGTTCCTCGCGCTGCTCGACCGCAGGCCCGCCAGCGGGCGGTACGCGGCGGCGGATCTCGCAGCCGTGGGGGCTCTTGAGACGGAGGGCGGTCGGTGAGCGTTCTGGAGAGCCTCGGGGTGCCCGCGGAGCTGTCGGCGCGGGTGCCGGCCGAGCAGCGCGGCCCCGGGCGGGGGCGGGACGACGTACGGCTCATGGTGTCGCGGGGCACGGAGGTGGCGCACCACGCCTTCCGTGAGCTGCCGGGGCGGCTGCGGGCCGGGGACGTGCTGGTCGTGAACACGAGCGCGACGCTGCCGGCGGCGGTGACCGGGCGGCTCGGGGCGGAGGGCGGCGGGGAGCCGGTCGTCGTGCACTTCTCCACGCGCGGGGACGACGGCCGCTGGGCGGTCGAGCTGAGGGCGCCGGACGGGCGGGGCAGTACCCGGCCGCGGGCGGGCGGTCCGGCGGGGGTGGTCGTACGGCTGCCGGGAGGCGCCGGTCTCGTCCTGGACGAGCCGCTGGTCCCCGGGGCCGCCCGGCTGTGGTGGGCGCGGGTGGACACGCCCGTACCGGCCCTGCTGGCGCGGTACGGGCGGCCGATCCGGTACGGGTACACGGAGCGGGACCAGCCGCTGTCCGCGTACCAGACGGTCTTCGCGCTGCCCTCCCCCGACGGCGCGGGCTCGGCGGAGATGCCGAGCGCCGGGCGGCCCTTCACGGCCCGGCTGGTGACGGAGCTGGTGAGCCGGGGGATCCAGTTCGCCCCGCTCACCCTTCATACGGGGGTGGCGTCGGCGGAGGCGCACGAGCCTCCGTACCCGGAGCGGTTCGCGGTGCCGGCGGCCACGGCACGCCTGGTGAACGCGGCCCGGGCGGGCGGGGGCCGCGCCATCGCCGTCGGGACCACGGCCGTGCGGGCGCTGGAGTCGGCGGCGGACGACCGGGGCGTGGTGCGGGCCGCTGCCGGGTGGACGGACCTCGTGGTGACCCCGGCGCGCGGGGTGCGCGCGGTGGACGGGCTGCTGACCGGGCTGCACGAGCCCCGGGCCTCGCATCTGCTGATGCTGGAGGCGATCGCCGGACGGCCCGCCCTGGACCGCGCCTATACCGAGGCCGTACGCGCGCTCTACCTCTGGCACGAGTTCGGGGACGTCCATCTCCTCCTCCCGGAGGAGGGCACTCACTGAGCGCATTGCTCAAGCAACGTCTGGTCAGTTCGTTACACGCCCGATGTGAGCCCGCGCATAGGACCCAGGTCACTTACGAAGACCCCTAGTGGTACCGCGAGTGGTACCGAAACGGGCAGATGGGGACTGTACGGGCCGGTTTCGGGTGGGTTCCGGGCGGGTTTGGGTGGTCGGTGCACGGGCCCCTGATCCACTACCCGGGATCGTACGTCACACCTTTGCCACAGGATTTTGCTGCCGCTAAGAATTGCGTTCGTCGCCGCCGAGCAGGCGCAGCGCCGCCCCGGCCTGAGCGACCCCCTGCGATTCGAAGAGGTAGTCCTCCATGTCTGCGAACACTCCCGGCCACTATCGCCTGAAGAAGACGCACAAGGCTTCCCTTGCCGGTGTTGCCGCCCTTGGCGCGGTCGCCCTTGGTGTCACCCTGGTCCCCGGCAACGCCGCCGCCGAGACCGAGCCCCAGGCGCTCAACAACACCCAGCAGGTCGCTCTCGCCTACGACGCGAACAGCCCGCAGGCCAAGGCGCTGCACACCAGCCTGACCGAGCAGCAGAACGCCCTGAGCCTGAAGGCCAAGGCCGACGCCGAGGCGAAGGCCAAGGTCGCCGCCGCGGCCAAGGCGAAGGCGGACGCGAAGGCCAAGGCCGACGCGAAGGCGAAGGCCGCCGCCAAGGCGAAGGCCGACGCGAAGAAGCGCGCCGCCGAGGCGAAGGCGGCCGCGAGCCGTGCCGCCGCCCGCAAGCCCGTCTTCGCGAACAACCTCGACGGCTGGATCCGCGAGGCCCTGTTCATCATGGACAAGCACAACATTCCGGGCACGTACAACGGCCTGCACAAGAACATCATGCGTGAGTCCAGCGGTAACCCGCGGGCCATCAACAACTGGGACATCAACGCCATCAACGGCGTCCCGTCGAAGGGCCTGCTGCAGGTCATCTACCCGACCTTCAAGGCCTACCACATCCCGGGCACCAAGTTCGACCAGTACGACCCGGTCGCCAACCTCGTCGCCGCCGCCAACTACGCGGCCGACCGTTACGGCTCGATCGACAACGTCAACAGCGCGTACTGATCCGTCCAGGACTTCAGGACTGCACGCCGAAGGGCGGCACCCCGTGCGGGGTGCCGCCCTTCGGCGTGCAGGGAGTCACGCGGTCACTTGCGCATGACCTCGGGCTCGTGGCGGCGCAGCAGGCGCGCCACCGCGAAGGCGCAGACGACGCCGATGAGCACCAGGACCGTGAGGTTGAAGCCCCACTGGCCGGCCGTGTGGTCCCACAGCGGGTCCAGGTTGGTCGGGTCCTTGTGGTCCCACGGCGGCATCAGGTGCGCGAGGTCCAGGGTCGAGCCCGCCGCGGCGATGGCCCAGCGCGAGGGCATCAGCCAGGCGAACTGCTCCAGGCCGGGCGATCCGTACACCTGGAAGAGGATGCCGGTGAAGACGACCTGGACGATCGCGAACATCACGAGCAGCGGCATGGTCTTCTCGGCGGTCTTCACCAGCGAGGAGATGACCAGGCCGAACATCATCGAGGTGAAGCCGAGCGCGATGATCGTGACGCAGAGCTCGACGGCCGGCGGCATGACCAGGCCCTCTTCGGGCAGCTCGCGGGTGGCGAAGCCGATGCCGCAGATGATCACGCCCTGGAAGGCGGTGATCAGGCCGAGGACGATGACCTTGGACATCAGGTACGCGGAACGGGACAGGCCGGTGGCCCGCTCGCGTTCGTAGATGACCCGTTCCTTGATCAGCTCTCGTACGGAGTTGGCGGCGCCGCTGAAGCACATGCCGACCGCGAGGATCAGCATGATCGTGCCCGCGTCTCCGTTGAAGCGGGAGGGCGGGGTGGGCTTGCCGAGGCCGAAGTCGGCGGGGATGACGACCGAGACCGCGCCGAGGACGGCCGGCAGGATCACCATCAGGCCCAGGAAGCCCTTGTCGGAGGCGATCACCGAGGAGTAGCGGCGGATCAGCGTCCACAGCTGCGAGCCCCAGCCCTGCGGCTTGGGCGGCCTGGCCATCGCCTGCTGCGGCACCTGGACGGGCTGGGCGGCGACGGCGTCGATGTCCGCGGCGTACATCTGGTAGTGCTGCGAGCCCTTCCAGCGGCCCGCCCAGTCGTAGTCGCGGTAGTTCTCGAAGGCGGAGAAGACGTCGGCCCAGGTGGAGTAGCCGAAGAAGTTCAGCGCCTCCTCCGGCGGGCCGAAGTACGCCACGGAACCTCCGGGCGCCATCACGAGCAGCTTGTCGCAGAGGCCGAGCTCGGCCACCGAGTGCGTGACGACGAGGACGGTGCGGCCGTCGTCGGCGAGGCCGCGGAGCAGCTGCATGACGTCGCGGTCCATGCCCGGGTCGAGGCCGGAGGTCGGCTCGTCCAGGAAGATCAGCGACGGCTTGGTGAGGAGCTCCAGGGCCACGGAGACACGCTTGCGCTGGCCACCGGAGAGGGAGGTGACCTTCTTCTCCTTGTGGATGTCGAGCTTCAGCTCGCGCAGCACCTCGTCGATGCGGGCCTCGCGCTCGGCCTCGGCGGTGTCGCCGGGGAAGCGGAGCTTGGCCGCGTAGCGCAGCGCCTTCTGGACGGTCAGCTCCTTGTGCAGGATGTCGTCCTGCGGGACCAGACCGATGCGCTGGCGCAGCTCGGCGAACTGCTTGTAGAGGCTCCGGTTGTCGTAGAGGACATCGCCCTCGTTGGCCGGGCGGTAGCCGGTGAGCGCCTTGAGCAGGGTCGACTTGCCGGAGCCGGAGGGGCCGATGACGCCGATGAGCGACTTCTCCGGGACGCCGAAGGTGACGTCCTTGAGGATCTGCTTGCCGCCGTCGACCGTGACGGTGAGGTGGCGGGCCGAGAAGGAGACCTCACCGGTGTCGACGAACTCCTCGAGCTGGCCGCCGACCATACGGAAGGTCGAGTGGCCGACGCCGACGATGTCGTTGGGGCCGATGAGGACGGAGCCGCCCTTGGCGATCGGCTGACCGTTGACGTACGTGCCGTTGTGCGAGCCGAGGTCGCGGATCTCGAACCGGCCGTCGGGCGTCGCGTGGAACTCGGCGTGGTGGCGCGAGACCTGGAGGTCGGAGACGACCAGTTCGTTCTCGAGCGCACGACCGATGCGCATGACGTGGCCGAGGGCGAGTTGGTGGAACGTCGTCGGGCTGCGGTCGCCGTAGACCGGTGGCGCCCCCGCGGCGCCGCCACCCTGGGCGGGGACCTTCGGGGCCGCCTGCTGGTGCGGGACCTGCGGCGGCTGCTGCTGCCAGCCCTGCTGCGGCTGCTGGTGCTGCGGCGGCGGGGCCTGGTGCGTGGCCCAGTCGGCCTGCCCGGCGCCTGCCTGCTGGGCGTTCGGGGCGGCGTGGGCCGGCTGCTGCGCGGGCTGCTGATGGGCCGGCGCCTGCTGCGGCGCGGCCGCGGCGGCGAGATTCAGCCGCGGGCCGTCCGTCGCGTTGCCGAGGTGCACTGCGGAGCCGGGGCCGATCTCCATCTGGTGGATCCGCTGCCCCTGCACGAAGGTGCCGTTGGTCGAGCCGTGGTCCTCGATGACCCAACTCCGGCCGCCCCAGCTGATGGTGGCGTGTCGCCACGAGACCCTGGCGTCGTCGATCACCAGGTCGCCCTGTGGATCACGTCCCAGGGTGTACGACCTGGACGGATCGAGGGTCCAGGTCCTTCCGTTCAATTCCAGTACGAGTTCTGGCACTCCATGCCCCACTATTTGTCCCCCGATGTACCCCCGTCGACGGGGGTTTAGGGATGGCGAACATCGGGGGGAACTATTTCAGGCCGGACCCGTACTCCGAAAGTCGGGCGGTGTGAAGACCCCGCAGAGGGGTACGGGCGTCGCGTACCCCGCCGGTGCGGCGCGTCGACTCCCGGCGGTGCCGCGCTCCGACTCACGCCGGCGTCGTGCCGACGCCCGCCCGTGCCGCGCGTCCTCCTGTCCGCCACGCGGGACGGGTGGACCGGTGGCACCCGGTGCCCGATACGGTGGAAGCACCATGAGCGCATCGCAGACCTCAGACGTTCCCACTCTTCTCGTCAAGATCTTCGGGAAGGACCGTCCCGGGATCACCGCCGGACTCTTCGACACCCTCGCCGCCTACTCCGTCGACGTCGTGGACATCGAGCAGGTCGTCTCCCGCGGCCGACTCGTCCTGTGCGCGCTCGTCACCGAGCCGACCGTCGCCTCCCAGGGGGAGCTCCGGGCGACCGTGCACAGCTGGGCGGAGTCGCTGAAGCTCCAGGCCGAGATCATCTCCGGCACCGGTGACAACCGTCCGCGCGGCGTCGGCCGCTCGCACGTCACCGTGCTCGGGCACCCGCTGACCGCCGAGCAGACCGCCGCCATAACGGCACGGATCGCCGAGAGCGGCGGCAACATCGACCGTATCTTCCGGCTGGCGAAGTACCCGGTGACGGCCGTCGAGTTCGCCGTCTCGGGCTGCGAGACCGGGCCGCTGCGGACCGCCCTGGCCACCCAGGCGCACGAGATCGGCGTGGACGTGGCCGTCGTCTCGGCCGGGCTGCACCGCCGCGCCCAGCGGCTTGTCGTCATGGACGTGGACTCCACGCTCATCCAGGACGAGGTGATCGAGCTCTTCGCGGCGCACGCGGGGTGCGAGGACCAGGTCGCCGAGGTCACCGCGGCGGCGATGCGCGGCGAGCTGGACTTCGAGCAGTCGCTGCACGCGCGGGTGGCTCTGCTGGCCGGGCTCGACGCCTCGGTGGTGGACAAGGTCCGGGCCGAGGTACGGATGACACCCGGTGCCCGCACCCTGATCCGTACGCTCAAGCGGCTCGGCTACCAGGTCGGTGTGGTGTCGGGCGGCTTCACGCAGGTCACGGACGACCTCAAGGAGCGTCTCGGTCTCGACTTCGCCTCGGCCAACACCCTTGAGGTCGTGGACGGGAAGCTGACCGGCCGGGTCACCGGCGAGATCGTGGACCGGGCGGGCAAGGCGCGGCTGCTGCGCCGGTTCGCGGCGGAGGCGGGCGTGCCGCTCTCCCAGACCGTGGCGATCGGTGACGGCGCGAACGACCTGGACATGCTGAACACGGCCGGGCTCGGGGTGGCGTTCAACGCCAAGCCGGTCGTACGGCAGGCCGCCCACACGGCGGTCAACGTCCCGTTCCTCGACACCGTCCTGTACCTCCTCGGGATCACCCGGGAAGAGGTCGAGGCGGCGGACGGCGACGAGGATCTGCTGCACTGAGCGTCCTCGTCCTCCGTACGGACGACGGAAGGCCCGGTCACCGCTCGGTGACCGGGCCTTCGGCGCTCTTCCGGCCTCTGGGTGGGGACGGGATCAGGCGTGCGGCGCCCAGTAGTCGACGAGGGTGCCGACGCCGGGCTCCACGGACTTCCAGGAGCCCTCGAAGGTGACGACGGAGAAGGCGGCCGTCGGGAAGCCGCCCCGGTTCATCCGGGTCAGCGCGTCGCCCTCGGCCTCGCCGACGAGGACCTCGGAGAGCGCGTGCATGCCGGGGTTGTGGCCGATGACGACGAGCGACCGCACCTCGTCGTCGACCTCGTTGAGCAGGGCGATCAGCTCGCCGGGCGAGGCTTCGTACAGCCGCTCCTCGTACACGGTCCTGGGGCGGTGCGGCAGCTCCTGCACGGCCAGCTTCCAGGTCTCGCGGGTCCTGGCGGCGGTCGAGCAGAGGGCCAGATCGAAGGCGATCCCGGTGTCGGCGAGCCTGCGGCCGGCCACGGGGGCATCCGTGCGGCCGCGCTCGGCGAGCGGGCGTTCGTGGTCGGACACCTGGGGCCAGTCGGCCTTGGCGTGCCGGAGCAGCACGATCCTGCGGGGTTCGGGGGATCCGGGGGATGTCCCTCCGGAAGACGCTGCGACGCTCATGGGTTCCAGCTTCCCATGAAACGGGCTGGCGGGCGCAGGGTGTTGACCCGCTCGCGGACGACCGGAAGCGGGCCGGTGAAGGCGGGCAGGCAGGCCGGGTCAGTGGGGCAGCGACTGCTGGATCTGCTCCAGGAGGCGGCCGACCGTGGGGTCGCCGCCGGCGGCGGGGCCGCCGCCCGAGCCCGCTATGAGCAGGAAGAGCGCGACGAACGCGGCGACCGGCAGGGCCAGCGCCCACCAGGGCAGCCGGGTGTCGACGCCGGTGGCGGACGGGGACCCGACGGACGGGGATGAGGACCCGACGGACGGGGACGGGGTCCTGGTGTGCGTACGGGCCGACATGGCCGCCTCCGCGGGTCGGGACGACGTCCGCAGCGGGTGACTGCGGCGATGTCTCCACGCTACGGAGCGGCGGAGGTCCGGCCCATCCGGTGATCCACCTACTTCACCCTGACACTCACCCCCTAGGGGATGGAGGGGTTAACCCCACCCACCCCACCGCGAGTCGGGCGGCGTCGGGGGATCACGGCGAGGCGATCGTGGCGATGACGGCGATGACGACCGAGATCCCGAGCATCGCGCCGAGCACGAGCAGGAGCTTCTTCTGGCCGTTCTGGGGGTTCGGGTCGAGCACTGGCATGGGGACAGTCTCGCATCTCAGCATTCGTCCTCGACGGTCCGGTCCCGTCCGGCGAGCGTGCCGATGATCATCTGCGGGATCATCAGCCCGGCCATCAGCGCGATGGGCAGGCCCCAGCCGCCGCTGTGCTGGTAGAGGACGCCGACGAGGAGCGGTCCGGGGATGGAGATGAGGTAGCCGACGCTCTGCGCGAAGGCGGAGAGCCGGACGACGCCGGCGCCGGTGCGGGAGCGCAGCCCGATCATGGTGAGGGCGAGCGGGAAGGCACAGTTGGAGACGCCGAGGAGCAGCGCCCAGGCCCAGGCTCCCGCCGCCGGGGCGAGGTAGAGGCCGCTGTAGCCGACGAGGCCGCACAGGCCGAGCGCGACGACGATCGGGCCCTGGGTCTTGAGCCGGGTCGCGAGGCCGGGGATGACGAAGGCGAGCGGGACGCCCATGACCATCGTGACGGCGAGCAGCACACCGGCCGTGCCGGCGGGGACGCCCGCGTCGCGGAAGATCTGCGGCATCCAGCCCATGGTGATGTACGCGCCGGTGGCCTGGAGGCCGAAGAAGGCGCCGAGCGCCCAGGCGGTGCGGCTCCGGGTGATCCGCAGCGGGGCGCTCGCCGAAACGCTCCCCGGGGAGGTCGGTTCCGCCGCCGGGAGGGTCGTCGCCGACCGCGCCCGGTCGCGGACGAGCGGGATCCAGGGCAGCACCGCGAGGGCGGCGAGGGCGGCCCAGAGGCCGAGCCCGGCGCGCCAACTGCCGCCGAGGGCCTGGGTCATGGGCACGGTCGCGGCGGCGGCCAGGGAGGTGCCGAGGGCGAGCGCCATCGAGTAGAGCCCGGTCATGGTGCCGACGCGGCCGGGGAAGTACCGCTTGACGATGACGGGCATCAGGACGTTGCTGACGGCGATGCCCATGAGGGCCAGGGCGCTGGCGGCGAGGAAGCCGACGGTGCCGGAGGCGAAGGGGCGTACGGCCAGGCCCGCGAAGATCGCCGCCATGCCGGCGCAGACGACGGCGGTGGGGCCGAAGCGGCGGGCGAGGCGGGGCGCGGTGATGCCGAAGATCGCGAAGCAGAGCGGGGGTACGGAGGTGAGGACGCCGGCCACGCTGCCGCTCATGTGGAGCCCCTCGCGGACCTCTTCGAGGAGGGCGCCGAGGCTGGTGATGGCGGGGCGGAGGTTGATGGCGGCGAGCACGAGTCCGACGACGACGAGCCGGGTCACCCACAGGGCCGGCCGGTCCGGTGCGGGAGAATCCGCGGTGGTGGCGGCCGGGCCGGTGGCGGGGGTACGGGCCGGCGGTGCGGCGGTCGTGAGGGTCTTCGGCTCGTCAGGCATGGCGCCATCATAGAATCATGGGATGATTGGTTGTCCAATCCGGAACTGCCCTCGGGAGCCGTCCGGAAGCGGGCGACGAACCACACGCGGAAGCGTCCGGAACCCTCCGGACCGAAAGAGAAGGTGCTTCATGGCGCTCGGCTCTCCCCGGCGTTCCGGGCTCTCCGATCAGGTGATCACGGAGCTCCGGAACCAGATCACCTCCGGTGAATGGCCGGTCGGGTCCCGGATCCCGACCGAACCGGAGCTGGTCGAGCAGCTGGGCGTGGCCCGCAACACCGTGCGCGAGGCGGTGCGCGCGCTCGCGCACAACGGACTGCTCGACATCCGGCAGGGCTCGGGGACGTACGTGGTCGCGACGAGCGAGCTGGCCGGGGTCATGCACCGCCGGTTCGCCGACTCCGATCCCCGGCACATCGCGGAGCTGCGCTCCACGCTGGAGTCCTCGGCGGCGAGCCTCGCGGCGCTCCGGCGCACCGACCGCGACCTGAAGCAGCTGGACGCCCTGCTCGCGGGCCGCGAGGAGGCCTGGGTCTCGGGCGACGCCGAGCGGTTCGTGATGGCGGACGGGGCCTTCCACCACGCGGTGGTGGTCGCCTCGCACAACGAGGTGCTGACCGAGCTCTACGCCGACCTCGGCCACGTCCTGCGGCAGTGGCTGCGCGACGACGTGGGCCAGGAGCTGCGCCCCGAGCACCACATGGACCACGCGCGGCTCGTGGAGGCGATCCGGTCCGGCGACGGGGAGACGGCGGCCGCGGAGGCGGCCGGCTATCCGTTCATGTGCCTCAGGGACCTGGGGCCGGTGACGGGGGCGGGGCCTTCGACGGGAGCGGCTCGGCCGGCTGGTGCGTGAGCCAGGCGGACTTGACCTCCTTCCAGCAGCGGGCGGTGAGCTGGGCGTAGGCGGTCGGGCCGACGTCGACGGGCGCGCTGTCGGTGTCCACGTCCCACCAGCGCTCGCACTCGACGTGCAGCCGGACGCGGTCGGTGGTGGGGTACGGGTTCTGGCAGTGGGCGGTGACGGTGGAGCCCTCGACGACCGTGCGGCAGGAGGCCTCGAAGCCCTCGGCGTCCCGGGCCGTCGGCGCCGGTATCTCCTCGGCCGGGGCGGGGGCGGCACGGACCTCGGCGGCTATCCCGAGCCCGGTGAGGAGTACGGCGGCCGAGGCGAGAGCGGCGGCCCTGCGGTGCGGCACGCGCATGCCCGTACCTCCTCCCCATCAGTAGCCGGATGTCGCGCTCTGGACCAGTTTGGGGTGGTTCGCCGGAGTTTTCGACTCGGGCGCGGGCCCTCGGGTACGACGAAGGCCGGGCGCCCCCTGAGAGGGGCGACCCGGCCTTTCGTACCGCCGAACGGGTGAGCGCTCAGGCGCCGATCGCGTGCAGACCGCCGTCGACGTGGACGATCTCGCCCGTGGTCTTCGGGAACCAGTCGGACAGCAGGGCGACGACGCCACGGCCGGCCGGCTCCGGGTCGGCGAGGTCCCACTTCAGCGGGGAACGGCTGTCCCAGACCGCCGCCAGCTCGCTGAAGCCGGGGATCGACTTGGCGGCCATGGAGCCGATCGGACCCGCCGAGACGAGGTTGCAGCGGATGTCCTGCTTGCCCAGGTCACGCGCCATGTAGCGGTTGGTGGCCTCGAGCGCCGCCTTGGCCGGGCCCATCCAGTCGTACTGCGGCCAGGCGAACTGCGCGTCGAAGGTGAGGCCGACGACCGCACCGCCCTGGTGCATCAGCGGCAGCAGCGCCATCGTCAGGGACTTCAGCGAGAAGGCCGAGACGTGCATGGCGGTGGCCACCGACTCGAACGGCGTGTTCAGGAAGTTGCCGCCGAGCGCGTCCTGCGGGGCGAAGCCGATGGAGTGGACGACGCCGTCGAGACGGTCGCCGAGCTGCTCGCGGACCTGGCCCTCCAGGCGGGCGAGGTGCTCGTCGTTGGAGACGTCGAGCTCGAGGACCTTGACCTTGTCGGGCTCGGGCAGCTTCTTGGCGATGCGCTCGGTCAGCGTCGGACGCGGCCACGCGGTGAGGATGATCTCCGCGCCCTGCTCCTGGGCCAGCTTCGCGGTGTGGAAGGCGATGGAGGACTCCATCAGCACACCCGTGATCAGGATGCGCTTGCCCTCAAGAATTCCGCTCATGGTCAGTGACCCATGCCCAATCCGCCGTCAACCGGGATGACGGCTCCAGTGATGTACGAAGCGTCGTCGGAGGCGAGGAACTTCACCGCGGCGGCGATCTCCTCGGGCTGCGCGTAGCGGCCCAGCGGCACCTGGGACACGATGCCCGCGCGCTGCTCCTCGGTCAGCACCGCGGTCATGTCGGTGTCGACAAAACCGGGGGCGACGACATTGAACGTGATGTTGCGCGAGCCGAGCTCGCGGGCCAGGGAGCGGGCGAAGCCGACCAGGCCCGCCTTCGAGGCGGCGTAGTTCGCCTGCCCCGCCGAACCCAGCAGACCGACGACCGAGGAGATCAGGACGACGCGGCCCTTCTTGGCCCGCAGCATGGCGCGGTTGGCGCGCTTGACGACCCGGAAGGTGCCGGTGAGGTTGGTGTCGACGACGGTGGTGAAGTCGTCCTCGCTCATGCGCATGAGGAGCTGGTCCTTGGTGACCCCGGCGTTCGCCACCAGGACCTCCACCGGACCGTGCGTCTCCTCGATCTCCTTGTAGGCCTGGTCCACCTGCTCGGCGTCGGTGATGTCGCACCTGACGGCGAGGCAGCCCAGTTCGAGGAGGGCTGCCGGCGGCTCACCGGACCGGTACGTGATCGCGACCTTGTCGCCGGACTCGGCGAACGCGCGGGCGATGGCGAGGCCGATGCCCCGGTTGCCTCCGGTGACGAGAACCGAGCGGCTCAACGGATCACCCTTTCGATCTTTCAGCGGTCTGGATACCGAAAACCTATCGGTCCGGCCTCGGTCACGAGGGATCGCCCCCTGACAGTGGCGTACGAATGTCACTGTCGGGTCCCTACATAAAGCTCTGGGCGTGGCGGCCCGAAGCGCGACATGATCGGGGGCGACCGGTCTCATACGAACAGGAGACAGCTGTGCCCTCTGGGACCCATTCGATCGACGCGGCCTTCACGGCGCTGCCGCTGCGGGCGCTGGCCGACGCCGCGCTGGCACGCGCGCGTGCCCTCGGCTCCGAACACGCGGACTTCCGGCTCGAGCGGGTGCGCAGCGCCTCGTGGCGGCTGCGGGACGCCAAGCCATCGGGTTCCTCCGACACCACGGACCTGGGGTACGCGGTGCGGGTGGTGCACGGCGGGGCGTGGGGGTTCGCCTCCGGGGTGGACCTGACCATGGACGGGGCGGCGCGGGTCGCCTCGCAGGCCGTCGCCATGGCCAAGCTTTCGGCCAAGGTGATCGCCGCGGCCGGTTCCGACGAGCGTGTGGAGCTGGCCGAGGAGCCGGTGCACGCGGAGCGGACCTGGGTCTCCTCGTACGAGATCAACCCCTTCGACATCCCGGACGCCGAGAAGAGCGCGCTGCTCGCCGACTGGAGCGACCGGCTGCTGCGGGCGGACGGTGTGGCGCACGTGGACGCCTCGCTGATGACCGTCCAGGAGAACAAGTTCTACGCGGACACGGCCGGCACGGTCACCACCCAGCAGCGGGTCCGGCTGCACCCGCAGCTCACGGCGGTCGCCGTGGACGGGACGACGGGCGAGTTCGACTCGATGCGGACGATCGCGCCGCCGGTCGGGCGGGGCTGGGAGTACCTGACCGGCACCGGCTGGGACTGGGACGCGGAGCTGGAGTCGATCCCGGGGCTGCTCGCGGAGAAGATGCGGGCGCCGAGCGTGGAGGCGGGGACGTACGACCTGGTGGTCGACCCGTCGAACCTCTGGCTGACGATCCACGAGTCGATCGGGCACGCGACGGAGCTGGACCGGGCGCTCGGCTACGAGGCGGCGTACGCGGGGACCTCGTTCGCCACCTTCGACCAGCTGGGGAAGCTGGCGTACGGCTCGTCGATCATGAACGTGACGGGTGACCGCACCGCCGAGCACGGCCTCGCGACGATCGGCTACGACGACGAGGGCGTCGAGGCGCAGAGCTGGGACCTGGTGAAGGACGGCACGCTCGTCGGCTACCAGCTGGACCGGCGGATCGCGAAGCTGACGGGCCTCGGCCGGTCGAACGGCTGCGCGTTCGCCGACTCCCCCGGGCACGTGCCGGTGCAGCGGATGGCGAACGTCTCGCTCCAGCCGGACCCGGGCGGGCTCTCCACCGAGGACCTGATCGGCGGGGTCGAGCGCGGCATCTACGTGGTCGGCGACCGCTCGTGGTCGATCGACATGCAGCGGTACAACTTCCAGTTCACCGGGCAGCGCTTCTTCCGCATCGAGAACGGCCGGCTCGCCGGGCAGCTGCGGGACGTCGCGTACCAGGCGACGACGACCGACTTCTGGGGCTCGATGGAGAAGGTCGGCGGCCCGCAGACGTACGTCCTCGGCGGCGCGTTCAACTGCGGCAAGGCCCAGCCGGGCCAGGTCGCCGCGGTCTCCCACGGCTGCCCGTCCGCCCTCTTCCGGGGCGTCAACATCCTCAACACCACGCAGGAGGCCGGTCGATGAGCTCGCGTTCCACCAAGCCGTACGAGATCGTCGAGCGGGCGCTCGAGCTGTCGCGGGCGGACGGCTGTGTCGTCATCGCCGACGAGGAGTCCTCCGCCAACCTGCGCTGGGCGGGCAACGCGCTCACGACGAACGGTGTCACCCGGGGCCGTACGCTCACCGTCGTCGCCACCGTGGACGGCGCCCAGGGCACGGCCTCGGGGGTCGTGTCGCGCTCGGCGGTGACCGCCGACGACCTGGAGCCCCTGGTGCGGGCCGCCGAGGCCGCCGCGCGGGCCGCGGGGCCCGCCGAGGACGCGCAGCCGCTGGTCCAGGGCGTCGACGCCTCCCCGGACTTCACGGACGCGCCGGCCGAGACCAGCTCCGCCGTCTTCACCGACTTCGCGCCCGCGCTCGGCGAGGCCTTCGCCCGCGCCCGGGCCGGCGGCCGCGAGCTCTACGGCTTCGCCCACCACCAGCTGACCTCCACCTACCTCGGTACGTCGACGGGGCTGCGGCTCCGCCACGACCAGCCCAACGGCACCCTGGAGCTGAACGCCAAGTCCCCGGACCGCCAGCGGTCCGCGTGGGCCGGGCGCTCCACGCGGGACTTCAAGGACGTCGACCCGGCGGCGCTCGACGCCGACCTGGCGAAGCGGCTCGGCTGGGCGGAGCGCAGGATCGAGCTGCCCGCCGGGCGGTACGAGACGCTGCTGCCGCCGACCGCGGTCGCCGACCTGCTGATCTACCAGCTGTGGTCCTCGGCGGCCCGGGACGCGGTGGAGGGCCGGACGGTCTTCTCCAAGCCGGGCGGCGGGACGCGCCTCGGCGAGACGCTCTCCCCGCTGCCGCTGACGCTGCGCAGCGACCCGAACGAGCCGGGTCTCGAATCCGCGCCGTTCGTCATCGCGCACGCCTCGGGCGACGACTCCTCCGTCTTCGACAACGGTCTGCCGCTCGCCCGGACGGACTGGGTACGGGAGGGCAGGCTGGAGCACCTCATCACCACCCGGCACACGGCGGGGCTCACCCGCCTGCCGGTGGCGCCCGGTGCGGGGAACCTGATCCTGGAGGGCGGTGGCGAGCAGTCCCTGGACGACATGGTCGCCGCGACCGAGCGCGGGCTGCTCCTCACCTGCCTCTGGTACATCCGCGAGGTCGACCCGGCGACGCTGCTGCTGACCGGTCTGACCCGGGACGGCGTCTACCTCGTCGAGAACGGCGAGGTCGTGGGCGAGGTGAACAACTTCCGGTTCAACGAGTCGCCGGTGGACCTGCTGTCGCGGGCCTCGGAGGCCGGCCGGACCGAGAAGACGCTGCCGCGCGAGTGGAGCGACTGGTTCACCCGGGCGGCGATGCCGGCGCTGCGGGTGCCGGACTTCAACATGAGCTCGGTCAGCAAGGGCGTCTGACCCCCATAGACTGGGGTCGGCGTGACTACAACCAATCCAAGGAGACGGACGATCGTGACGGACATCGTCGACGAGCTGAAGTGGCGCGGGCTGTTCGCCCAGTCCACCGACGAGGACGCACTGCGCAAGGCTCTCGCGGACGGTCCCGTCACGTTCTATTGCGGCTTCGACCCGACCGCGGCCAGTCTCCACGTCGGCCACCTGGTCCAGGTGCTCACCGTCCGCCGGCTCCAGCAGGCCGGTCACCGGCCGCTGGCGCTGGTCGGCGGGGCCACCGGCCAGATCGGCGACCCGCGCCCGACGGCCGAGCGCACCCTGAACGACCCCGAGACGGTCGCGAACTGGGTGAACCGGCTCCGGGGCCAGATCGAGCCCTTCCTCTCCTTCGAGGGGGAGAACGCGGCGGTCATGGTGAACAACCTGGACTGGACCGCGGGCCTGTCCGCGATCGAGTTCCTGCGGGACATCGGCAAGCACTTCCGGGTCAACAAGATGCTGACCAAGGACTCCGTGGCCCGGCGCCTGGAGTCCGAGCAGGGCATCAGCTACACCGAGTTCAGCTACCAGCTGCTCCAGGGCATGGACTTCCTGGAGCTGTACCGGCGATACGGCTGCACGCTCCAGCAGGGCGGCTCCGACCAGTGGGGCAACCTGGTGGCCGGGCTCGACCTGATCCACCGCCTCGAGCCGGGCGCCGAGGTGCACGCGCTCGCGACGCCGCTGATGGTCAAGGCCGACGGCACCAAGTTCGGCAAGACCGAGGGCGGGGCCGCCTGGCTCGACGCGGAGATGACGACGCCGTACGCGTTCTACCAGTTCTGGCTGAACGTGGACGACCGTGACATCTCCACGTACATGCGAATCCTGTCCTTCAAGTCCCGCGCGGAGCTGGAGGAGCTGGAGCAGCTCACCGCCGAGCGGCCGCAGGCGCGCACCGCGCAGCGGGCGCTCGCCGAGGAGCTGACGACGCTGGTGCACGGCGCCGAGCAGTGCGCGGCCGTCATCAACGCCTCGAAGGCGCTGTTCGGGCAGGGCGACCTGGCCGAGCTGGACGAGGCCACGCTCGCCGCGGCGCTCTCCGAGCTGCCGCACGCGCGCGTGACCGCGCTCGGGCAGGTCGTGGACCTGTTCACCGAGGTCGGTCTCGCGCCGAGCAAGTCGGGCGCGCGCCGCACGGTGAAGGAGGGCGGGGCCTACGTGAACAACGTGAAGGTGACCGCCGAGGACGCCGAGGTGGCGGCGGACGAGCTGCTGCACGGCCGCTGGCTGGTGCTGCGCCGGGGCAAGAAGAACCTGGCGGCGATCGAGCTCGTGGCCGGCACGGAGGGCTGACGCCCCCGGTCGATCGGCGACATGACGGAGGCCGGTACGCGCGTCGCGCGCGTACCGGCCTCCGTCATGTCAGGCTCGTTGTTTGTTGCCGCGGACCGTGGTCCACAGCATGTCGCCCAAGCCCACCACGACGACGGCGCCGACGAGTTGGAGCAGGTGGCGGATCCAGTCGATGCCCTTGGTGTCCTCGACACCGATCCAGCCCGCGACAGCATTGCCGAGAATGCTGCCGAGAATGCCGAAAATGGTCGTCAGCCACAGAGGGATCTGCTGCTTCCCCGGGATGATCGCCTTGGCGATCAGACCGAGGACGAATCCCACGATGATTGCCCACAACCAGCTCATGCTCGCCTCCTCATGCGGCGCAATCTGCGCATGTGGGCCCAGTCTCGGCCCATCCGCCATACGGCGCATGTCGGACGGACCCATACGTGACCCGGCCTCCTCGACCTCGGACCTCAGGCGTACCGTGGAGACAGGTCCGGAACGGGGAGAGTCCGGCGTGGACGCTGGTGGTGGAATGTGATGCGGAAGCATGGCGGAGCCGAGGTCTTCCGGATCACCGGGGCCCGGCAGGGTCTCGCCGAGGACGTGCGGGGCCGCGAGCGTCGGTACGTGATCTCGATGACGATCAGGACGCTGTCCGTGATCGCCGCGGTCGTCCTGTGGAACGTCGAACGCCACGTGTCCATCGTGGCCCTGGTGCTGGGTGCGCTGCTCCCCTATGTCGCCGTGGTCGTCGCCAACGCGGGACGGGAGCGGCCGCCGTCGCTGCCGTCGACGTTCGTGCCCGCGCCGACCCGGCCCGAACTCCCCGCGGGGGACGTCCCGGCGGAACCGCGTACGGAACGCGCACACGATCAGAGTTGATCATCGTAGCGATCTAAAAGCTCAGGAAAAGCTCAGATCAATCATGAAGTTCCGGTGCACCGGACCCCGTCCCCCGTGACATACTTCCTACGCGCTCCGCATCCCCCGTCGGAGCGACGGACCGGTGCCGGGCAGCTCCCCCCGTGGCTGCTCGGCATCGCCATTGCTGGACAATGATCGGATGAGCGACGAGACCCCGATCTGTTCGGCCAAGGGCTGCCGCGCCGCCGCGGTGTGGGTGCTGGCCTGGAACAACCCGAAGCTGCACACGCCCGAGCGCCGCAAGACCTGGCTCGCCTGCGAGGAGCACCGCGAGCACCTCTCCCAGTTCCTGGGTGTACGGGGCTTCCTCAAGGATGTCGTCCTGCTGACCGAGTGGGAGTCGCCCGACGGCTCGGCCGACGGGTCAGCCGCCGATCGCTGACATCGGGCGTTCGGGCTGCAGGAAGCTCGGGTCGTCCAGGCCCGAGCCCGCCTTCTTGCCCCACATCGCCAGCTTCCAGATCCGGGCGATCTCCGCGTCCGCAGCGTCCGAGGCCTCCGCCGCGCGCAGCGCCGCCCGCAGGTCGGTCTCCTCGGTGGCGAACAGACACGTGCGCACCTGGCCGTCGGCGGTCAGCCGGGTCCGGTCGCAGGCCCGGCAGAACGGGCGGGTGACGGAGGCGATGACGCCCACGGTGTGCGGTCCGCCGTCCACGACCCAGCGCTCGGCGGGGGCCGAGCCGCGCTCGTCCGAGCCCTCGGGGGTCAGGGTGAAGCGGGTGCGCAGGGACTCCAGGATGTCCCCGGCAGTGATCATGCCGTCGCGCTTCCAGCCGTGCTGGGCGTCCAGCGGCATCTGCTCGATGAACCGCAGTTCGTAGCCGTTCTCCACGGCCCAGGCCAGCAGGTCGGGGGCCTCGTCGTCGTTGAGCCCGGGCATCAGGACCGCGTTGACCTTCACCGGGGTGAGCCCGGCGTCCCGCGCGGCGGCCATGCCGTCGATCACGTCGTGGTGGCGGTCGCGGCGGGTCAGGGTCTTGAAGACGTCGGGGCGCAGGGTGTCCAGCGAGACGTTGACCCGGTCGAGGCCCGCGGCCTTCAGCGCGGCGGCCGTCCGCTTGAGTCCGATGCCGTTCGTGGTCAGGGACATCCGGGGGCGGGGCTCGAGGGCCGCGCAACGCTCGACGATCCCGACCAGGCCGGGGCGGAGCAGCGGCTCACCGCCGGTGAAGCGGACCTCGGTGACACCGAGCTGGGTGACCGCGATCCGTACCAGCCGGACGATCTCGTCGTCGGTCAGCAGATCGGGCTTGGCCAGCCACTGCAGACCTTCCTCCGGCATGCAGTACGTGCAGCGCAGATTGCACCGGTCGGTGAGCGAGACGCGAAGGTCGGTGGCCTGTCGGCCGTACGTGTCGATGAGCACTGTGGGCCCCCTCCCCTTCGTTCGGTGATTTATACAGCGAGCCTACGCGAGAGCACCGACGACGAGCAGGGGCCGTTTGTCACGAGGACCGCGTCGGCCGCGTCGTAGGACCCTACGACGCGGCCGCTCCGGTATCGCTCACCGTGTACGGGTCAGTGCGCTCCGACACCGGTGAGGGACTTGACCTCCAGTTCCGCGTACTTGCCCTTGTCCGGCTCCTCCTTGGAGAGGATCGAGCCGAGCCAGCCGAGCAGGAAGCCCAGCGGGATCGAGACGAGGCCCGGGTTCTCCAGCGGGAACCAGTAGAAGTCCACGGTCTTGAACATCGAGGTGGGCTTGCCGGAGACGACCGGCGAGAAGAGCACCAGGACGACCGAGGAGATCAGACCGCCGTAGATCGACCAGAGCGCGCCCTGGGTGGTGAACCGCTTCCAGAACAGGCTGTAGAGGATCGTCGGCAGGTTGGCGGAGGCGGCGACCGCGAAGGCGAGGGCGACCAGGCCGGCGACGTTGAGGTCGCGGGCGAGCGCGCCGAGGGCGATCGAGACGACACCGATGAGGACGGTCGCCCAGCGGGCCGCGCGGACCTCCTCCTTCTCGGTGGCCTTGCCGCGCCGGATGACGTTGGCGTAGATGTCGTGCGCGAAGGAGGACGACGAGGCCAGCGTGAGTCCGGCGACCACCGCGAGGATGGTGGCGAAGGCGACGGCGGAGATCACGGCGAGCAGGATCGCGCCGCCGGTGGACCCGGAGCCGCCGCCGATCTCCAGGGCCGCGAGCGGCGCTGCGGTGTTGCCCGCCTTGTTCGAGGCGATGATGTCGCTGTTCTTCAGCAGGGCGGCGGCGCCGAAGCCGAGGACGATCGTCATCAGGTAGAAGGCGCCGATGATGCCGATGGCCCAGTTGACCGACTTACGGGCGGCCTTGGCGGTCGGCACCGTGTAGAAGCGGATCAGGATGTGCGGCAGGCCTGCCGTGCCGAGGACGAGCGCGATGCCGAGCGAGAGGAAGTCCAGCTTCGAGATGCTGGTGGCCCCGTACTTGAGCCCGGGCTCGAGGAAGGCCGAGCCCTTGCCGCTGTTGGTGGCGGCCGCGCCGAGCAGGTCGGAGAGGTTGAAGTTGAACTTCAGCAGGATGAGGAAGGTGATCAGGAGCGTGCCCGCGATGAGCAGGACGGCCTTGACCATCTGCACCCAGGTGGTGCCCTTCATGCCGCCGATGGTGACGTACACGATCATCAGGATGCCGACCAGGGCGACGATGGCGATCTTGCCGCCGTCGCTGGTGATGCCGAGCAGCAGCGAGACGAGCACGCCGGCGCCGGCCATCTGCGCGAGCAGGTAGAAGATCGAGACGACGATCGTGGAGGTGCCGGCGGCGGTACGGACCGGGCGCTGGCGCATCCGGTAGGCGAGGACGTCGCCCATGGTGAACCGGCCGGAGTTGCGCAGCGGCTCGGCGACCAGGAGCAGGGCGACCAACCAGGCGACCAGGAAGCCGATGGAGTACAGGAAACCGTCGTAGCCGAAGAGCGCGATCGCGCCGGCGATGCCGAGGAAGGACGCGGCGGACATGTAGTCGCCGGAGATCGCGAGGCCGTTCTGGAAGCCGGTGAACTGGCGGCCTCCGGCGTAGAAGTCGGCGGCGCTCTTGGTCTGGCGGCCGGCCCAGACGGTGATGAAGAGCGTGGCGACGACGAAGGCCCCGAAGAGGGTGATGATCAGCGGCCGGTGCTCGCTGGTGGCGCTGCTCGCCGCGAGGAGGAGGGTGGAGCTGTTCACGCGTCGGCCTCCATACGGGACTTGATGGCCTCGGCCTTGGGGTCGAGGCGGTCGGCCGCGTGGCGGGAGTAGAGCCAGGCGATGAGGAAGGTCGTGGCGAACTGGCCGAGGCCGAGGACGAGCGCCACGTTGATGTTGCCGAAGAGCTTGGTGCCCATGAAGCCGCCCGCGTAGTTGGAGAGCAGCACGTACAGCAGGTACCAGGCGATGAAGGCGACCGTCAGGGGGAAGGCGAAGGAGCGGTACGTACGGCGCAGTTCGCCGAATTCCGCACTCTCCTGCACCTCGACGAAGGCCTCGGTCGTGGGCTGGACGGGGCCGGCGTAGGCCTCGGGGCCGTCCGGTGGCGGCGGTGCTTCGGTGACCACGGAATCTCCTTGGGGCGCGGGTGCGGTGGGCATGGACAAAGGGGCCTCACTGGGGGTCGGGGACGGTGCTCCGGCCGGAGCTCCTCCCCTGCACAACGGCACGGAGCGCGCGGCGAAGCGGTTCACGGGGAGTGGTTCTCCTCCGTGGGTCTGTCTGGATATTCCTCCGGATCCACGCCAATCCCTCTCAACTCATTGATGACGCGGGAAGATCAGCGATAACTTCACTCGTCATGCACCTGCCTGTACGCAAACGGCGTACGGGCAGTACATACGGATGATGTGGAGAACCCATGGCTCATCTGGGATCGAGACGCGGCCGAGTACTCGCTCTGCCCGTCGGTCTCGCGCTCACGGCCTCGCTCGGCTTCCTGCCGGCGGGCGCCTCCGCCGCCGAGGTCAGCGACGGCGCCGCGACGACCGCCGTCTCGACGAACGGCCCGAAGCTGTCCTACGTCGTCAACGTCGACGGGGGCCGCGGGACGGCCGCCTCGGTGAAGAAGGCGATAGCCGCGGCCGGTGGCACGGTGGTCATCGCGTATGACCAGATAGGCGTGATAGTCGTCCACTCGCAGAACCCCGAGTTCGCGAAGACGATCCGCAAGGCCCGGGGTGTGGTGTCGGCCGGTTCGACGCGTACCGCCCCGCTCTCCGTCCAGAAGGACACCTCCGTCGGCGAGGGTGGTCAGGCGCTCACCGCGGCCGAGGCGACCTCCGCCGCGGCGCGTGCCACGGACGACCAGGACGCGCTGGAGCCGCTGCAGTGGGACCTGCCCGCCATCAAGGCGGACCAGGCCCACCGCAAGACCCTCGGCAGCAGCAAGGTCACGGTCGCCGTCATCGACACGGGTGTCGACGACACCCACCCGGACCTGGCGCCGAACTTCGACGCCCGCGCCTCGGCCAACTGCGTCACCGGCAAGCCGGACATCACCCCCGGCTCGTGGCGGCCGCAGGCGGGCGAGAGCGACCACGGCACGCACGTCGCCGGCACGATCGCCGCCGCCAAGAACGGCACCGGCATCACCGGTGTCGCGCCGGGCGTGAAGGTCTCGGGCATCAAGGTGTCCACGACCGACGGCTTCTTCTACACCGAGGCCGTCGTCTGTGGCTTCATGTGGGCGGCCGAGCGCGGTGTCGAGATCACCAACAACAGCTACTACACCGACCCGTGGCTGTTCGCCTGCAAGAACGACGAGGACCAGAAGGCCCTGATCGAGGCCGTCACCCGCGCGACCCGCTACGCGGAGCGCAAGGGCACGGTCAACGTCGCGGCGGCCGGCAACTCCAAGATGGACCTGGCGGCGGACGAGCTCACCGACGTCACCAGCCCGAACGACACCACGCCGGTGACCCGGGTCATCAACCCGAAGGAGTGCTTCGACTACCCGGCGATGCTGCCGGGCGTGGTCACCGTCTCCGCGACGGGTGCCAAGGACCTGAAGGCCTCGTACTCCAACTACGGTCTCGGCGTCGTCGACATCGCGGCGCCCGGCGGCGACCGGACCGAGTACCAGACCCCGGACGCTCCGGCTGTCAACGGCCGCATCCTGTCGACCACGGTCAACGGCGGCTACAACTACAAGGCCGGTACGTCGATGGCCTCGCCGCACGCCGCCGGTGTGCTCGCGCTGCTGAAGTCGACGCACCCGAAGGCGAGCCCGGCGCAGCTGAAGGCCATGCTGTACGCGCAGGCCGACGACCGTGCCTGCACCAACCCGTACGACATCGAGGGTGACGGCGTCGTCGACGCGGTCTGCGAGGGCGGCAAGAGCAAGAACGGCTTCTACGGGGCCGGTCTCGTGGACGCGCTCGACGCGGTCAAGCGCCGCTAGTACGTACGTCGCGCAAAGGAGGGGCCCTGGTGTGGTGCGCCACACCGGGGCCCCTTCGCGTGGCACGGAGTGCCATCATGCGGCGCATGGACAACACAGTGCGTACGGGTACGGAGTTGTTGTGGTCGGCCCTCGGCGGCGATCCCTCGCTGGTCGACCGGGTGGCGTACGGAGGGCCTTCGGGGCTGCTCGCGGCCCGGCTGCCGGTGATGGACCTGGCGCGGACGGCGGTCGCGGTCGCGGGGCTCGCGGCGGTGGAGCGGGCCGGACTGCCGGGGCGGGTCCGGGTGGACGACGGGGCGGTCGCCACGGCCTTCGTGAGCGAGCGTCACCTCCGGATCGACGGCAGGGAGCCGGTCACCTTCGCGCCGCTCTCCCGCTTCTGGCGGGCCTCGGACGGCTGGGTCCGTACGCACGCCAACTACCCGCACCACCGGGCCGCGTTGCTGTCGGCCCTGGGGGTGCGGGAGGAGTCGGTGGAGGCCGTGGCGGCGGCGATCGCCGAGCGGAAGGCCGTCGAGACCGAGGCGACGGTGTACGCGGCCGGGGGCCTCGCCGTCGCCCTGCGTACCCCTGAGGAGTGGGCGGCGCACGAGCAGGGCCGCGAGGTGGCGGCCCGGCCGCTGCTGACCCGGGAGCGGCTCGACGAGGCCGCGCCGGCGGGGCGCCCGGACCGGCCGCTGCGGGTCCTGGACCTGACCCGGGTCCTCGCCGGGCCGGTCGCGACGCGGACGCTCGCGCTGCTCGGCGCGGACGTGCTGCGGATCGACCCGCCGGCCAACCCCGAACTGCCCGACCAGCACGCGGACACCGCCGTCGGCAAGCGGACCGCCGCGCTCGACCTGGAGAGCCCCTCGGACCGGCGGACCTTCGACGAGCTGCTCGACGCGGCCGACGTCCTGGTCACCGGCTACCGCCCCGGCGCCCTGGACCGCTTCGACCTCCACCGCCCCGGCCTGGTGATCGCCCGACTCTCGGCGTGGGGCGACTACGGGCCCTGGGGCGAGCGGCGCGGCTTCGACAGCCTGGTGCAGGTCGCGACCGGCATCGCGGTGACCGAGGGCTCGGCGGACGGGCCGGGCGCGCTGCCCGCGCAGGCCCTGGACCACGGCACGGGCTACCTGCTCGCGGCGGCCGTCCTGCGCTCCCTGACCGAGCAGGAGCGGGAGGGCGGCACACGTCTCGTACGCCTGGCGCTGGCCCAGACGGGCCACTGGCTGACGCACGCGCTGCCCCGGTACGAGCCGGAGCGGTACCTCACGGAGACGGACGGCCCGCTGGGCCGGCTGCGGCACGCGCTGTCGCCCGTCTCGTACGAGGACGGCCCGGCGGGCTGGTCACGCCCGCCGGGCGTCGCGGGAGCGGACGCTCCCGAGTGGCTCGGGGCTTGAGCTCGGTGCTTGAGCTCAGGGCTTGAGCTCAGGGCTAGAGCTCAGGGCTAGAGCTCAGGGCTTGAGCTCAGGGCTTGAGCTCAGGGCTTGGCCTCAGGGCTTGACCAGGACCTTGAGGGCGGTGCGCTCGTCCATGGCCTTGTAGCCGCCGGGGACGCCGTCGAGTCCGACCGTCAGGTCGAAGACCGGGGACGGGTCGATCGTGCCGTCGAGGACGTCCGGGAGCAGCTCGGGGATGTACGCCCGGACCGGCGCGACGCCGCCGCGCAGGGCGATGTTCCGGTCGAACATGACGGAGAGGTCGAGTCCCGTACCGCTGCCGTGCGGGACGCCGACGTAGCCGATGGAGCCGCCGTCGCGGGTGATGGCGACGGCGGTGCGCATCGACTGCTCGGTGCCGACGGCCTCGATGACGGCGTGGGCGCCCTGGCCGCCGGTGAGTTCGAGGACGGCCGCCTCGGCGGCCTCGCCGCGGCCCGCGACAACGTCGGTGGCGCCGAAGGTGCGGGCGATGTCGGTACGGACGGTGTGGCGGCCGAGCGCGATGATCCGCTCGGCGCCGAGCCGCTTGGCGGCGAGGACGCCGCACAGGCCGACGGCGCCGTCGCCGACGACCGCGACGGTGGAGCCCTTGACGACGCCGGCGCCGAGGGCGGCGTGGTGGCCGGTGCCCATGACGTCGGAGAGGGCGAGGAGCGCGGTCAGGAGGTGGTCGTCGGAGGCGGCCTCCGCGGGCAGCTTGACGAGGGTGCCGTCGGCGAAGGGGACGCGGACGGCCTCGCCCTGGCCGCCGTCGGAGCCCACGGAGCCCCAGAAGCCGCCGCGCGGGCAGGAGGTCTGGAGGCCCTCGGCGCAGTAGTCGCAGGTGCCGTCGGACCAGACGAACGGGGCGACGACGAGGTCGCCCGCGGCGAAGCCGGTGACGCCGGCGCCCGCCTCCTCGACGATGCCGAGGAACTCGTGGCCGATGCGCTGGCCGGGCTGCCGGGCCGACTCGCCGCGGTAGGCCCACAGGTCGCTGCCGCAGATGCAGGCCCGCAGGACCCGGACGACGACGTCGGTGGGGTCCTGGACGACGGGGTCGGGGACGTCCTCCACGCGCATGTCGAACGGGGCGTGGATGGTGGTGGCGCGCATGCGGGGAGGTCCTTGCTGTCAGGCGGCGGTACTCCGCTCACCGTACGCCTGTGTGAGGACGCCCGTGGTCAGCAGGTACTGGGCGGCGACGTAGGTGGCCATGATCCAGAAGTCGGGGGCGGGGAGCTGGGGCCACTCGGCGACGCCGGTCGCGATGAGGGTGTCGGAGAGCAGGAAGAGCGCGCCGCCTGCGCCCGCGGTGAGCCCGAGGGAGCTGGCGCGGTAGGCCATGGCGGTGAGCAGGAGGGAGTAGCCGGCGACGGGGATCCGCAGGTCGGCGGGGAGGTCGGGCCAGAGCAGCGCGACGGTGCCGAGGAGGGCGACGGTGTAGGCGATCCCGAGGGGTACGGACGTGCTCCGGCGCCCGAAGAGCGCGAGGTAGCAGACGTGCCCGGCGGCGAAGGAGCCCATGCCGACGAGGAAGGCCCAGTCGGCGTCGAACAGCAGGAAGACGTCGCCGCCCCAGCCGAAGAGCAGCGCGACGATCAGGAGCCGGGGCGCGCCCCGGGTGGCGGCGTACGCGGCGAGCAGCGGCATCAGCAGCGGCTTGGCGATCCGGTGCCCGAGCTCGGCGCCCGCGAGGAGGGAGACCAGGTCGACGGCGACGGCGAGCGCGAAGGCGGCGAGGAGGGCGCGGGAGAGCGCGCTCGTCACGGTGGCGGCGGAGGCCGCGGTACGGGCGCTCACGCGGCGGGCTCCGCGGCGGCGGGGCCGGTGCCCGTGGCCGGCGGCTGTGGTCCCGGCTGCCAGCCCGGCCCCCGGAAGACCCGCCCGGCGCGCTCGCGCCAGCTGGTCGCGGCGCGGACGTCGCGGGCGATGGCGGCGTACTCGTGGGTGGCGACGCGCAGCGGGTTGTACGTCTCGATGTTCTTGGTGAGGCCGAAGACGGGCTTGGTCGTCTCCCCCACCCAGGAGCCGAACATCCGGTCCCAGACGATGAGGATCCCGCCGAAGTTCCGGTCCAGGTAGCCGCCCTGGGAGGCGTGGTGGACGCGGTGGTGGGAGGGCGTGTTGAGGACGTACTCGAAGGGGCGGGGCAGCCGGTCGATGCGCTCGGTGTGGATCCAGAACTGGTACACGAGGTTGATCGAGTAGCAGAACGCGACGGCCGCCGGGTGCACGCCGAGGGCGATCATCGGCAGGTAGAACGGCCAGGACGTCAGGCTGGTCCAGGGCTGGCGCAGCGCGGTGGTGAGGTTGAACTTCCGGCTGCTGTGGTGCACGACGTGGCAGGCCCACAGGACGCGGATGACGTGGTGGCCGCGGTGCTGCCAGTAGTAGAAGAAGTCCTGGGCGAGCAGCATCAGCGGGATCGTCCACCACAGGATCGGGACGCGGAGCGGGGTGAGCTCGTAGACCGCGGTGTAGATGGCGACGATCGGGATCTTCCAGAGGAAGTCGAAGACGAGACTGCCGATCCCCATGCCGAGGCTGGTGGCGGCGTCCTTGGTCTCGTATCCGGCGGCGTCCTCGTCGGGATGGAGTCGGTAGCTGACCATCTCCAGGACGGTGAGCAGGACGAACGCCGGTATGGACCAGAGCACGACATCGGGCAGGTTCGGCATGCCGACGACGGTAGAGGTGCGGGTCGGGGTGCGGCTAGACGCTGTTACCAACAAGTATGCGAGACGACTTGTCAGCAAGCTTTGGCACCTTCCGACAAGACCGGGCGGCGTACGATCGGGTGGACGGCGGCCACTGGGGGAGGAACTCCGTTGCAGGGACTGGAAGTTGCGCTGGCGCGGCTGGCCGGGACGGTACTGGGCGCGGTCGTGAAGTCCGTGGCGATGCCACGCAAGGGTGCCGGACTCGTCGACTCGCCGGTCCGCCCGCTCCCCCGGCCCGCGAAGCCCGACCGCCTGGCGAAGGTCCTGGGCGCGCGGCTGGCCTCGGGCTCGTACGCCGGCCTGGCGGAGCATGAACGACTGGCGGCGGTCGACGGCGTACGGGACACCTTCGCGGCGGCCGGCCCGGTGGACACGGACCGGCTCTTCGCGGTGGACCTCGACCCGGAGCGGCTGCGCGGCGAGCTGCGCGCCCCGGACGCGGGCCTGTCCGGACGGACGCTGGAGCTGTACGACGATCTGCTCGGGCTCTGCTGCGCCCACCTGGTGGAGCAGCTGACGGCCGAGCCGTCGTTCGCGGGGCGGGCGGCGGTGGAGCACGCGCGCGTGGCAGGACAGACGCGGGACGCGGTGGAGGCCCTGGCGGCGGACCGCCCTCGCCCGGAGGCGGAGGCGCTCGCCTTCGAGGAGCGGTACGCACGGTATGTGGCGGCGACGCACGGACGGGTGGAGCTGTTCGGGTTGACGCTGGGGCGGTCGGCGCGGGAGTGGCCGTTGGACACGGCGTACATCGGTCTGGCGGTGAGCGGGGACCGGCCCGACGTCGTCCATGGCCTGCCCCGGGCAGGGCGGGCGACGGTCTCCGCCGAGCAGGCACTCGCGACGACGGACCGTCTGCTGCTGCGCGGGCCTGCCGGGTCCGGAAAGAGCACCCTCGTGCAGTGGCTGGCGCTCAACGCGGCCCGCCGGTCCTTTCCCCAGGACCTCGCCGACTGGAACCGGTGCGTGCCGTTCGTCCTCCGGCTGCGCGCCTTCACCTCGGCGGACGCGCTGCCGATGCCCGAGGAGTTCCTGCGCGCGTCCGGGGTGCCCCTGCGTCCCCCCGCGGGCTGGGCGGAGGGTCTGCTCGCGAGCGGCCGGGCGCTCGTGCTCGTCGACGGCGTGGACGAGGTCCCGGTCCACCTGCGGCAGCGGACCGAGACCTGGCTGAAGAGCCTGATCGCGGCCTTCCCCGCCGCCCGGTACGTGGTGACGACGCGGCCGTCGGCCGTACCGGAGGAGTGGCTGGCCCGCCATGGCTTCACGGCTCACTCGCTGCTGCCGATGGACCGGGACTCCATCCGCTCCTTCATCAGGCACTGGCACGAAGCGGCGCGGGGCGAGGACCCCGCCGACGACCTGCTCGACGGCTACGAACGCTCCCTCCGGCACGCGGTCACCACGCGCAGGGACCTGAGCAGGCTCGCCACCAATCCGTTGATGTGCGCGCTGCTGTGCGCACTGAACCGGGACCGCCGAACACAGCTTCCCCGCGCACGGAAGGAGTTGTACGACGCGGCGCTCGACATGCTGCTCGTGCGGCGGGACACCGAGCGCGAGATCTGCGGGGTCGAGGGCGTCGAGCTGACGCGCGAGGAACAGACGGCGCTGCTGCAGCGGCTCGCGTACTGGCTGATCCGCAACGGCCAAGTACAGGCCGACCGCAGGGAGGCCGAAGAGCTGGTCGCCGAGTGGCTGACCGCGATGCCGCAGGTGCGGGGGACGGCGCCGCAGGTCTTCACGCACCTGTTGATCCGCAGCGGCCTGCTGCGCGAACCGACCGCCGGCACGGTGGACTTCGTCCACCGCACCTTCCTGGACTACCTGGGCGCCAAGGCGGCGGTGGAGGCGCGGGACTTCGGCGTCCTGGTGAAGCACGCGCACGACGACACGTGGGACGACGTCGTCCAGATGGCTGTGGGCCACGCGCGCGTGGAGGAGCGCGCACGGCTGCTGAAGCAGCTGCTGCGGCGTGCCGACCGGGCGCCGAAGCTGCGGCACCGGCTGGTGCTCCTTGCGGCGGCGTGTCTGGAGCAGGCTCCGGAACTCGACCCGGCGGTACGGATGGAGGTGGAGGACCGGACGCGTGAACTCCTGCCGCCCCGCACCTTCGACGACGCCGAACGGCTGGCGAAGGTCGGCGAGCTGGTCCTTCCGCTGCTGCCGGGCCCGCAGGAACTCTCGGACCGGGAAGCGGAGGCGGTCGTGCGCACGGCGGCGGCCGTCGGGGGCGACGCCGCGCTGGGGGTGATCTCACGGTTTCACGCGGACACCCGGATCGGGGTGCGCTTCGAGCTGGGGATGGCCTGGCCTGCGTTCGAGGCCGTGGAGTACGCGGAGACCGTGCTCGCCCATCCGGCGGCGGCGAACGGAATGGCCCACATCCGGACCGAGGCGCACCTGAAGGCACTGGCCCAGCTGCCGCATCTTCGTGAGGTGACACTCGAGGGGGACCACGGCCTTCCCGAGGAGATCCTGCGGCAGACCGCGCTGACCTTTCTGATCCTGAGCAACAGCGACTCGCTCGCGGATCTCTCCCCGCTGCACCGACTGCCCGACCTTCGCATGCTGACGCTCAATCGGTGCCGGTCGGTGTCCGACCTCCACTCGCTCGGCGGGCTGCCGTTGGAATCCCTCCACGTGTACCGACCGGCCGAGGGCACCTCGTTGGCGCCGCTGGTCGGCCTCCCTCGGCTGCGGCATCTCACATTCGACTACCAGCCTGTCGAACGGGCCGTCGGCGACCTCCCCTTCGGGCCGGCGCTCACGGGCCTCGGCCTGTTCCAGGGTGCCTCCACGCTGCGGCTCGCCGGCATCGAGGAGTGGCCGGACCTTGCCTGGCTCAGCGTGTCCGGCCCCGAGCAGTGGCGGCAGCTGACGGGGACCCGACTCCGGTCGTCCCTGCGGACGCTGCAGATCCTGGACGTGGACGGGCTGGACCTCGCCGAGGTGGTCGCCCACCACGAGCTGGTCGAGCTGTTCATCGGCCGCTGTCCGGGCGTCCGGGGGATCGAGGCGCTGCGCGAACTGCCCGGCCTGTCGCTGCTACGGATCTCCTCCTCCGGGTTCGTCGACACCGCTCCGCTGGCCGACCGGGAGGGCATCAGCATCGAGGTCCGTCACGGCGTCACGTACACCTGAGCCGCGTCCGTCAGACCCCCGCCGCCCCCAGCAACGACCCCGCCCCGTACGTCACCGCCATCGCCAGGGCGCCTCCGCCGACTGTGCGGAGGATGGCGCGGGTGGGTGGGGCCGTGCCGAGGCGGGCGCTGGACCAGCCGGTGAGGGTGAGGGCCGCGAGGACCGAGAGGACGGTGATCCAGAGGCGGGTCGACGGGGGTGGGAGGACGATCGCGAGGAGCGGGAGGAGGGCTCCGGCCGTGAAGGCGAGGAAGCTGGCGGCCGCCGCGTGCCAGGGGTTGGTGAGGGCGTCGGGGTCGATGCCCAGCTCCACGCGCGCGTGGGCGCGCAGGGCGTCGCGTTCGGTGAGCTGGACCGCCGCCTCGCGGGCGACGTCGGGAGAGAGGCCGCGGGCCGACAGGAGGTCCGTCAGCTCCGCCAGCTCGGCCTCCGGCTCGTCGCGGAGTTCGCGCCGTTCCTGGGCCAGGGCCGCCTTCTCCGAGTCCCGTTGGGTGGAGACCGAGACGTACTCCCCCACCGCCATCGACATCGACCCCGCGAGCAGCCCCGCGAGGCCGGCGGTCAGGAGCGCGGCCCGCGACTCCGTCGCGCCGGCGACGCCGACGACGAGTCCCGCGGTGGAGACGATGCCGTCGTTGGCTCCGAGCACGGCGGCCCGGAGCCAGTTGAGACGGGTGCCGAGGCCGCCGCCGTGAGCCTCGGTGTGGGTAGGGGCGTCAGTCACTCCGGGAGGGTCTCACCCGGTCCGTCACCAGACCCGGACCGACCCGCCCGGGGCGAAGGCGGGGCTGGTGGCGGCCGCCGGGACCTCCTTCAGGGGCTCGGCGATCTCCTCGACGGTCGGGCCGTGGACGGCCGCGAGGGAGTCGAGGAACGGCAGGTCGAAGCCGTAGACGCGGGCCGCGTTGCCGCCGACCATCGCCGCGACCTCCTCCTTCGGCAGCCCCGCGTAGGCGATGCGGAGGCCTTCGCGGGAGTACGGCGTCGTGCCCTCGTCGTGCGGGTAGTCGCTGCCCCACATGATCTTGTCGAGGCCGATCCGGTCGCGCAGCGGCACCTCGTGCGGGCGCATGAAGCTCGCGCCGACGAAGCAGTTGTCCCGCCAGACCTCGCTGGGGCCCTTGCCCATGGACTCCGCGAGTCCCGCCCCGAACTTGGACTCGGCGGTGGCCGCCCGGGAGGCCGCCGCGACCAGGCGCGCGTGGTAGTAGTCCAGCATCTCGACCACGCCCGGGATCCAGCCCGAGCCCTGCTCGGTGAGGACGAGCTTGAGGTCCGGGTGGCGGCGGAACGCGCCGCCGAACACCAGGTGCCAGAGCGCCCGGTGCGAGAACCAGGTCGTCTCCACCATGAACACCGCGCGCGCCGCCGGCTCGTCGCCGAGCGGCGGCGACGCGGAGCCGCCGTGGTGGTTGACCGGGACGTCGAGCTCCGCGCAGACCGCCCAGATCGGGTCGTACGTCTGCGAGTACAGCTCCGGGATCCCGCTGCCCGGCGGGGCGCCCGGCAGAAGGATGCCGCCCGTCAGGCCCGCCTCCTTCGTGCGGCGGATCTCCTTCACGGCCTCGTCGACGTCGTTGAGCAGGATCTGCGCCACGCCCGCGCGGCGGCCCGGCGCGTCCGCGCAGAACTCCGCCAGCCACCGGTTGTGCGCCCGCAGCCCCGCCCAGCGCAGTTCGAACTCCTCCCGCGTCGGCGCGGGCGCCATCAGCGAGGCCGACGGGAAGAACGGCGGGATCGTGTTGGGGAAGACGACCTCGGCGACGATGCCGTCCTCCTCCAGCTCGCGCAGCCGGCGCCGGGAGTTCCAGTTGCGGTCGGCGGTGTCGGCGAGCAGGTCCTCGTACGGGTTGACGTAACCGGCCGCCCAGGCGTCGAAGGCGTCGTGGTGCCTCTTCTCCAGGTACGGCCTGTAGTCCAGGAGGTCGGCGCCCGCGTGGCAGTCGGCCGAGATGACGGTGTAACGGTCCATCAGTTCACCCCCAGGGTGGGGAAGTCGTGGTCCGTCAGCCAGTGGCGGCCGACCTCCCGCGAGCGGGCCCAGGAGGCTTCCACGGCCGCCTGGTCCGGCGACTGGCCGAGGTCGGCGGGGGTGGGGCCGATGCGGCGGGCGAGCGGAGCGAGCGCGTCGGTGTCGAAGCCGAAGACTTCCGCCGCCGCGAGGCCCAGCATCCGTCGCGTCTCCTCCACCGGGATGTCGTGGAACGTGTTCCGCAGCCACGCGCGCGTGTTGGGCCAGGTCCCCTCGGGGTGCGGGAAGTCCGAGCCCCAGAGGATGTTGTCCACGCCGATCTCGTACCGCTGCGCCAGCTCGCGCCGCTTGGTGTTGGTGGCGCAGACGAAGACCTGGCGGTCCAGGTACTCGCTCGGCGGCCGCTTCAGCTCCGCGAACGGGGAGAGCTTCTTGCCGCCGTGGGCGCCGAGGTAGAGCCGGTCCATGAACCAGAGCAGGTTCGGCAGCCACCAGCAACCGGACTCGGCCACACCGAACTTGAGCCCCGGGTGCCGCTCGAAGACGCCGGACCAGAGCAGGAACCACAGCGGCCTGGCCGGCCACCAGGTCACCTCGCTGACGTAGATGCCGAGGTGGTCGCCGTACTCCTCGCGCGGTGCCGCGCCCGAGTGGGTGACGAGCGGCATCCCCGTCTCGGCGGCGGCCGCCCAGATCGGGTCGTAACGCCGGTCGTGGTACGGCTCCTTGTCCACCCACATGGAGGGGATCATCAGCGCGCCGAGCCCGGACTCCTTGGCCCGGTGGATCTCGGCGACGACCTTCGACGGCTCGGCGGTGATCGGCAGCAGCGCCACCCCGCAGTGCCGCTCGGGGTTCTGCCCGACGAACTCGGCGAGCCAGCGGTTGTGCGCCTGCGCGCCCGCCATGCCCAGCTCCGGGTCCTGGTCGCCGGAGAGCCCGAGGCCGACCCCGAAGGGCGCGGCGGTCTGGCTGTCGACGGCGTCCGCGTCGGGGAAGACGACCTCGGCCGCCACCCCGTCGCCGTCGAGCTCCTTGAGCCGCTGGGCGGCGTCCCAGCCGCCCCGCAGCCCTTCCTCGTTGTCGCTGAACCACTTGGTGGCGAAGTCCTCGTTGCGCACCCCGAGCCGCGTCATGGCCTCGCGGCGGGCCTCGCGCCCGGCGAGGAACTCGTCGAAGTCGCGGTGGAACCGGGGGTCGAGATAGGGCCGGTAGCGCTCGGTGGGCAGTCCGGCGTGGCAGTCGGAGGAGATGATCAGATACGGATCCTCATGGGTCATGGCCAAGCCCCTCAGTGACGGGTCAGTCGAGGATGAAGCTCTCCAGGTAGGACGGGTTCGCGCGGTCGAGCATCGACCGCGAACGCGCCCGGATCTGCTTGTCGCTGTGCTCGCTGGCCGGCAGCATCCAGAACCGGTCGGCGCGGATGCCGTCGACGACGTGCTCCGCGACCTCCTCGACGGGCGTGAAGGCGACCTCGTGCCCGGCGTCCTTCATGGCCGCCTCCCACTGGTCGAGGCTGCGGTACGGGGTCTTGCGCGGCCGCTCCTTGGCGTACCGCTCGGGCCGGTTGCGGTGCGACTCCCACAGGCCCGTGCGCAGCATGTGCGGGCCGGGGAAGAGCACGGAGGCCCCCACGCGCGCGTGCTCGGCCTTCAGGTGCGCGTACAGCGACTCGGTCATGGTGACGACGGCCGCCTTGGTGACGGCGTACACGGAGGCGGTGGGCAGCGGGGCGATCCCGCCGTCGCCGGAGGAGGTGTTGACGACGTGCCCGGGTTCGCCGCCGGCGAGCATGCGCGGGACGAAGGCCTGGATGCCGTGGAAGACGCCCCAGACGTTGACGGAGAAGGCCCATTTCCAGTCGTTGGGCTCGTGCTCCCACATCCGGCCCTCGGCGCCCGAGCCGACGCCCGCGTTGTTGCAGAGGACGTGGACGGCGCCGAAGGTGTCGAAGGCCGCGTCCGCGAGGTCCCGTACGGACCGGGCGTCGCTGACGTCGACGGTACGGGCGAGCACCTTGGCCCCGCCCTCGGTCAGCTCCTCGGCCGCCTTGGCGAGCGCGGCCTCCTCCACGTCGCCGAGGACGACGGCGAGCCCCTCGGCGGCGAAGCGGCGGGCCATCGCGAGCCCGATGCCGCTCGCCGCGCCGGTGACGACCGCGACCTGCCCCTGACGCAGCTCCATCACACGCTCCCTTCCGGCGGGCCGTCGAGGATCTGCTGCGGGTCGTCGTAGCGCTGGTGGATGTACGGCAGGAGGGCCTGGGCGCTCACCCGTTCGGCGACCCGGCCCTTCTGGTCGGTGGTCTTCTCGCCGATCGTGATCTCGACGACCCGGCGTACGGGGAGGTCGGCGACCGGGTCGTACATCGACTCGCGGAGCACGATGTCGCCGGTGATCCGCTCCAGCTTGCGGACCTTCTCGTTGCGCAGGCAGTGGACGAGGACGGGGTCGGCGTCGAAGCCCGTGCCGTCCACGCCCGGCAGGAACTTGAAGTAGAAGTCGGTCTTCTCGGTCGGCTCGGGCAGCGGGAGCGGTCCGGAGACCGCGCCGCGCACCTCGACGAAGTCGATGCCGTGCCGGCCGAGGGCGGCGCGGACGACGAGTCCGTCGCGTTCGACGACGACCTGGCCGAGCTTCTTCGGCTCGCCGAAGACCTCGCGGCCGCCGATGAGGGCCCGTTCCAGGGTCATCGGCATGACCAGCGGGTACCAGCCCTCCTGGTCGCCGTGGGCGGCGGCCACCGCGACCGAGCCCGCGCCGAGGGGGTAGCCGGGCAGGTCGACCTGGGAGATGTTGGCCCGGACCAGGGGCCGCTCGGTGGGTTTCAGCGGGGGCGGCAGGACCGCCGCGACCACGTCCGGATCGGTCTCCCAGACGGCGACCACTCCGGTGGACCAGATGTCGGGAAGCTTGCTGCTCTTGGCGCGGGCCGCCGAGATCTCGGCGTCGGTGCGCGCCCCGTACCGTACTCGTGCCATGACGTACCACCCTTCAGGACTGCAGGGACCGTCGGCCTGTAACACAGTTACACCGGTGGCGATGAAGGGTAAAGAGCCGTGCACGCGGAAGAAGCGGACGGACGGCGGAGGGACGGGGGACCGGATGGCGCGCAGCGCACTCACCCGCGAGGAGGTCCTGACGGCCGCCGCGGCGCTCGTGAAGCAGCACGGCCCGGACGCCCTCACCATGCGCAAGCTCGCGGCCGAACTGGGCACGGCGGTGACCTCGATCTACTGGCACGTCGGCAACCGCGAGTCGCTCCTCGACGCGCTCGTCGAGCGGACGGTCGCCGACCTCTCCGCGATCGGCGCGCGCGGCCGGACCCCCGTCGAGCGGATCGTCTCGGTGGCCCGCGCGCTCCGCCGCGAGCTGCGGGACCGGCCGCACCTGGTGGCGATGGTCCACGAACGCGGCCTGACGGAACGGATGTTCCTGCCCGCCCAGCGCGCCCTGGCCCACGAGGTGCACGCGGCGGGGCTGCGCGGCGCGCGGGCGGCGGAGGCGGTCCGGGCGGTCCAGGTCCAGGTCGTCGGCTACGTCCTGGTGGAGCGCAACCGGGAACGCGCCCCGGTCCAGTCCCCCGCCGAGGAGGAGCTCTGGGAGAGCGCCACGACCGACCCGGACGACCCCGCCCTCACCCGCGCGCTGGCTCGCCCGATCGACACCGAGCGCCTCTTCACCACCTCCGTACGGGCCCTGGTGGAGGGCCTGTTGGCCGCCCGCACCGAAAGAACCGAGGGGCGGCGGGCGTCGACCTGATGGCCGATTCCCGAGGGTGGGTGGGGCACCGGGGCGTCGGGGTGTCAGTGAGGGCCCGTATTCTCAGTGACCATGCTCGACGACCGTAGATCAGCAGCGACGTGGCCGACCGCATACCCACAGGGGTACGCGGTCGTCGACGTGGAGACCACCGGACTCGCCCGCGACGACCGGATAGTGTCGGCTGCCGTCTACCGCCTGGACGCCCAGGGGAACGTCGAGGACCACTGGTACACGCTGGTCAATCCTGAGCGCGACCCCGGTCCGGTCTGGATCCACGGGCTCACCCGTGACCTGCTCGAAGGCGCGCCACTCTTCCCGGAGATCGCCGCCGAGTTCGCAGCCCGGCTCGACGGTCGGGTCCTGGTGGCCCACAACGCGCTCTTCGACTGGTCGATGATCGCCCGCGAGTACGCGCGGGCCGAGAGCGCCGCGCCCGTGCGGCAGCGGCTGTGCACCATCGCCCTCGCCAAGGAGCTGTCGCTCCCGCTGCCCAACCACAAGCTGGAGTCCCTGGCCGCGCACTTCGGTGTCGTCCAGCAGCGCGCGCACAACGCGCTCGACGACGCGCGCGTGCTGGCCGAGGCGTTCCGGCCGAGCCTGCACGCGGCGGCGGAGCGGAACGTACGGCTCCCGCTGCTTGAGTGCCGGCCGCTGACCGAGTGGGTCTCCACGCCCGCCCCGGCCCGGATCGGCCACCAGGCCTCGTACACCACGAACGGCTGGCGTCCCTCGCGGAAGCGGCCGCCGTGCCCGTACCCGAACCCCGGACGTTACGAAGCGGACAAACCACTCAAGCAGGGCATGCGGGTGGCGTTCTCGGGCGACACCTCCAT
The DNA here is from genome assembly GCF_053594455.1 of Streptomyces sp. NPDC001927. Classification (NCBI taxonomy): domain Bacteria; kingdom Bacillati; phylum Actinomycetota; class Actinomycetes; order Kitasatosporales; family Streptomycetaceae; genus Streptomyces; species Streptomyces sp. NPDC001927. The sequence goes on from NZ_JBSFEN010000014.1 coordinate 46,882, forward strand.
CGACCGCGAGCTCCTGGAGGACCGCGCGGTCGAGGCGGGTCTCCATGTCGCCACCAGCGTCTCCCGGCTGACGAGCCTGCTGGTGACGAACGATCCGGACTCCGCCACCTCCAAGACGGTGAAGGCGAAGTCCTTCGCCACCCCGATCGTCGACGAGGCCGCCTTCACCCAGCTGCTGCGGGACGTGGCCCCGGCAGACGGGTGACGCGCCGGGCGTGCCGCCCACGGCTCGTCCGCCGCGGGCCGCACCCTGTGGCGCATGGCACGTTGTGAGGTCTGCGGAAACGACTACGGCATGTCGTTCGAGGTGCACGCGCAGGGCGCGGTGCACGTCTTCGACTGCTTCTCGTGCGCCATCCACCGCATGGCGCCCATCTGTGAGCACTGCCGGGTCTCGATCATCGGGCAGGGCGTCGAGGTCGAGGGGAACTGGTACTGCGGCGCCCACTGCGCCCGCGCGGAGGGAAAGGTGGGCATCGTCGACAGGGTCTGACCACAACCCCCGTGCGTGCACCCCATGACCACAGTTGTACGGTCATGGGGTGTACCGCTTCCTGTTGTCCCGGCAGTGGGTGATCCTCACCCTCGTCGCCCTCGTCCTCGTCCCGACGATGATCGAGCTGGGCTTCTGGCAGTTCCACCGGCACGAGCGCCGGGTCGCCCAGAACGCCCTGATCGCGGACAACCTGCAGGCGAAGCCGCTCCCCGTCGAGAGCCTGACCTCCCCCGGCCACACGGTCCCGCGCGCCGACTTCTGGCGTACGGTCACGGCCACCGGCACCTTCGACAGCGGGCACGAGGTCGTCGTCCGGCGCCGTACGAGCGCCGACGACCAGCAGGGCTACATGGTCCTCACCCCGCTCGTCCTGAAGGACGGCCGGGCCGTCGTGGTCAATCGCGGCTGGGTCCCCGCCGCCCCCGACCAGAAGGCCTACCCCGAGGTCCCGCCCGCGCCCAAGGGCGAGGTGACCGTGACCGGCCGGCTCAAGGCGGACGAGACGACCGGCGCCAGCGGCATCAAGGACCTGCGCGGGCTGCCGGAGCGTCAGGTGATGCTGATCAACAGCGCCCAGCAGGCGGAGCTGACCGGCCTCACCGTGCTCGGCGGCTATGTCGAGCAGACCGCGCCCGAGGCGCCCGGCGGCTCCCCCGAACTGGTCCCCGAGCCCGACCACGACTCGATCGGCGCCCACATGGCGTACGCCGTTCAGTGGTGGCTCTTCACGGCCGGCGTGCCCGTCGGCTGGGTGATCCTGGTGCGCCGCGAGAAGCGCGACCGGGAGGCCGCGGCCCGTGCGGACGGCGGCGCGGGGACTCCGGAACCCGAGCCGGCAGCGGTGTAGGCCACAGCGTCCCTCTGATTGACCGTCGCCTCGCGCGGGAACACGCCAGAGCGTGACGCAACGTATCGACGACTACGCCCTCATCGGCGATCTCCAGACCGCGGCGCTCGTCGGACGCGACGGGTCGATCGACTGGCTGTGTCTGCCGCGCTTCGATTCGGCCGCCTGCTTCGCCGCGCTCCTCGGCGACGAGGAGAACGGCCAGTGGCGGATCGCGCCCAAGGGCGCCACGACCTGCACCACCCGGGGCTACGCGGGTGACTCGCTGGTCCTGGAGACGTACTGGGAGACCCGCACCGGCACCGTGAAGGTCATCGACTTCATGCCGCAGCGGGACACGTACCCCGATGTGATGCGGATCGTGGAGGGCGTCAGCGGCACCGTCGAGATGAGCGGGGTGCTCCGGCTCCGCTTCGACTACGGCTCGATCGTCCCGTGGGTACGGCGCAGCGACGGCCACCGGGTGGCCGTGGCCGGGCCCGACTCGGTCTGGTTTCGCAGCGAGCCGCCGGTGAAGACCTGGGGGCAGCAGTTCTCCACGTGCTCCTCGTTCACCGTCGACGCCGGCCAGAAGGTCGCCTTCGTGCTCACCTGGCACCCCTCGCACCAGCCGCGCCCCGAGCTGATCGACCCGTTCGGCGCGCTCGACGAGTGCCTGACGGACTGGCGGGACTGGGCGTCGCGCTGCTCCTACGAGGGTCCGTACCGGCAGGCGGTGCTGCGCTCGCTGCTGACCCTGAAGGCGCTCACCTACCGGCCGACCGGCGGCATCATGGCCGCCCCGACCACCTCGCTGCCGGAGGAGCTGGGCGGCGTACGGAACTGGGACTACCGCTCCTGCTGGCTGCGCGACTCGACCCTCACCCTCGGCGCGCTCCTGTCGGCCGGTTACGTCGACGAGGCGGCGGCCTGGCGCGACTGGCTGCTGCGGGCGGTCGCGGGCGATCCGGCCGATCTGCAGATCATGTACGGGCCGGCCGGCGAGCGGCGGCTGCCGGAGATGGAGCTGACCTGGCTGCGCGGCTACGCGGAGTCGGCGCCGGTCCGGATCGGGAACGCGGCGGTGGAGCAGTTCCAGCTCGACGTCTACGGCGAGGTCATGGACTCGCTCCACATGGCACGGCAGGCCGGGATCCCGCCGGGGGACCACGCCTGGAACCTCCAGCTGAGCCTGCTCGGCTTCCTGGAGTCGACCTGGCGGAACCCGGACGAGGGGCTGTGGGAGGTGCGCGGGGCGCGCCGGCACTTCGTGCACTCGAAGGTGATGGCCTGGGTGGCCGCCGACCGGGCGGTGCGCACGCTGGAGGCCGACCCCTCGCTGCGCGGCGACCCGGCGCGCTGGCGGACGATGCGGGACGAGATCCACGCGGAGGTGTGCGCCAAGGGGTACGACCCCGTGCGCAACACCTTCACCCAGTCCTACGGCTCGCGGGAGCTGGACGCGGCGACGCTGCTGATCCCCCGGGTCGGCTTCCTGCCGCCGGAGGACCCCCGGGTGGTGGGGACGGTGGACGCGGTGCGGGAGGAGCTGACGCACGGCGGCTTCGTCCGCCGCTACAGCACCGAGGACGGCTCGGTCGACGGCCTTCCCGGCGGCGAGGGAACGTTTCTGGTCTGCTCCTTCTGGATGGCGGACGCGCTACGGATGACCGGCCGGAAGGACGAGGCCCGGGAGCTCTTCGAGCGCCTCCTGGAGCTCCGCAACGACGTCGGGCTGCTCGCGGAGGAGTACGACCCGGTGGCGGGGCGTCAGCTGGGCAACTTCCCGCAGGCGTTCAGCCACATCGGTCTGGTCGGCACCGCTCTCGCGCTGGGCGAGGAGGACCCGGCAGGATAGGGCGCATGGATCTTGGACTGAAGGACCGTGTGTACGTGGTGACCGGCGGGACCCGGGGGCTCGGCCGTGCCTCGGCCGAGGCGCTGCTCGCCGAGGGCGCGAAGGTGCTGGTCACCGGGCGCGAGGAGAAGACCGTCGCCGAGGCGGTCGCCGAGCTCGGCCCGGACGCGGCGGGGCTCGCCGCCGACAACGCCGACCCGGAGGCGCCCGCCCGGCTGATCGCGGAGGCGCGCTCCCGCTTCGGGCGCTTCGACGGCATCCTCGTGAGCGTCGGCGGCCCGGCCCCGGGCTTCGCCGCGGACAACACCGACGAGCAGTGGGCGGCCGCCTTCGACAGCGTCTTCCTCGGCGCGGTACGGATGGCCAGGGCGGCGGCCGAGGCGCTGACCGAGGGCGGGGTCATCGGCTTCGTCCTGTCGGGCTCGGTCCACGAGCCGATCCAGGGCCTGACGATCTCCAACGGGCTCCGGCCGGGCCTCGCGGGCTTCGCGAAGTCCCTCGCGGGGGACCTGGGCCCGCGCGGCATCCGGGTCGTCGGCGTGCTGCCGGGCCGGATCGACACCGACCGGGTGCGCCAGCTGGACGCCCTCTCGGGCGACGCGGACGCCTCCCGCACCGCGAACGAGTCCCGCATCCCGCTGCGCCGCTACGGCACCCCGGAGGAGTACGGCCGCACGGCGGCGTTCCTGCTGTCGCCGGCCGCCTCGTACGTGACCGGTGTGATGGTGTCGGTGGACGGCGGCGCCCGGCACGGTTTCTGACGGGGGCGCGGGGCGTCACGTCACGCGGCGGGCCCGGTGCTTGACCGCCCGGAGGCGGGCCTCCGTGGGAAGGGCGGTCAGGCCCGTGGAGGTGCGGGCGTTGGCCAGGGCCTCCGTGCTCAGCGAGGTCAGGGCGGCGCCCGGGGAGGCGTACGGCTCCAGGAGCAGCGCCATGCGCGTGCGCGGGGCCGTGCGGCGGCCCGTCAGGGCGACCCTTGCCCGGGCCACGCCGTCCTGGGCCGTCGCGTCCGCCTCCAGGACGGCCTCCAGGGTCCGGCCGCGCAGCGTCGCCGCCTCCCCGTCGCCCGTGTCGATCAGGATCTCGGCGAGCCGGGCGCGCCGGAACTGGGCGAGCAGCCACCACAGGGCGAGGAGCACGATCACGCCGAGGACGGCGATCACCACCGGCCACCACCAGCCCTCGTCGCGCCAGCGGAGCCGGTCGGCCCGGCTCAGCAGGACGTCGGAGGGGCCGTACCACGGCCACCACGAGGGCACCGCAAGGTCGAACCCGGCGGCCAGGACCGCCCCGCCGACGACGACGAGCGCCAGGCCGATCAGGGCGAGCAGCACGCGGTTGACGCGGCGCAGGACGACGGTCACACCCGGCCCCCCTTCGTCGGCGGCCGGCCCACCCGTACGGTCAGCGCGGGTGGCCGGGCGAGGCCCAGGTCGTCGATGCCGGTGCCGAGGACGCTCTCCACGTCGGCGCGGACCTCGTCGAGTTCGCGGAAGTGCGAGACCGCCCGGACGGCCACCTTCTTGCGCCCCATCCGTACCCGTACCGACTGCACGCCCGACACCTCCATCGCCCGGTCCCGCAGGGTCAGCGCGGCGGCCTCGCGGTCGAGCCCGGCGCGTACGTCGGTGTGGTCCCGGCGCATCGGCAGGACCGCGCGCAGCCCCGGGGTGGCCGCCAGGATCAGCAGCCAGACGCCGATGAGGACGGCGAGGGACGCGCCGGCCAGCACCCAGGCGTTGTCGAGGGGCCGGGTCGCCAGGTCGTCGGCGAGTTCGCGGCGCCAGGCCATGGCCGTACGGTCGGCCCGGACGGCGGCCACGTCGTAGAGCAGCAGACCGCTCGCGCCGAGCAGGACGAGCGCGATCAGGGCCGCGGGGATCCGCCGCACCGCCCAGAAGCGGCGCGCGCCGGGCGGCGGCGGTGGATCCTTCAGCACGGGTACGGGCGCATCCTCGGCTCCGGTGCCGGTCGCCGTGTCCGTCGTCATCGCAGCCTCCGCCCGTCCGACTCGCGCGCCGTGCGCGGGGAGTGCAGCCGCTCGACGTGGACGGCCACCTCGGGGACCTCCATGCCCGCCAGCTCCCGGACCCGGCGCTTCACCTGGCCGCGCACCGCGCCGCACTGCCGGCCGAGGTCGGTGGGGTAGGCCAGCTCCAGGGTGACCGAGACCCGCGCCGTGTCACGGAGCACGACGACCGAGGCGTGCGGCGCCGAGCCGCCCGGGGGCACCTTGTCGAGCGCCTCTCTGGCGGCACGCGCCGCGATCTTCGCGACCACCCGGTCCGCGATCGTGGTCGCACCCCGGCCGGCCGGGCCCACCCGCTCGACCGGCCGCTCGAGCGCACCACCGACTGCCCCGTCGACTGTCACCCCCGGTCACCGCCGCCGGTCGCCGCGCTCGCGACCCCGGAAGAAGTCGCCGGGTTCGAGGTCGCCCTCCAGGAACCGCCCGACGACGAAGCCGACCGCGCCCAACGCCGCGACCAGCACGAACGCCCCGAATCCGCCGAAGTATCCGGCGAATCCGAGGGCCATTCCGGCCACCAGGCCGACCACCGCCATGCTCATGCTGAGCCCTTTCCGCCGGTCAGCCCGCGGCTACTGGAGCCGAGACTCCGGCACCTCGTCCTCTTCGTCCGGCAGCTTCACGTCGCTCACGGCGATGTTGACCTCGACGACCTCGAGACCGGTCATCCGCTCGACGGCGGCGATGACGTTCTCGCGCACGGCCCCGGCGACATCGCCGATGGAGACGCCGTAGTCGACGACGATCTCCAGGTCGAGGGCGGTCTGCACCTCGCCGACCTCGGCCTTCACACCACGGGTGACCCCCGACTTGGTGCCGCCTCCGCCGGGCACCCGGTCCCGTACGGCACCGAGCGTGCGGGAGAGCCCGCTGCCCATGGCGTGGACGCCGACGACCTCGCGGGCCGCCAGACCGGCGATCTTCTCGACGACGCCGTCGGCGATGGTGGTCCGGCCGCGGGAGGCCGGATTGCCGCCGCCCCGCTTGGTGACGGACGGTTCCTTGGGGTGTGCGGGGTCATTCATCACCGTTCATCCCTTCCGTGAGGCTATCTGTGCCTTTGCCCACATTAGGCTGGGGCGATGACGACGACACCTGGGGCGGGATGGGTGGGAACGGTCCGTGAGCGGCTGGGGCCCGGACGACTGCTGCCGCTGGGGGACGCGGCGGACGGGGCGTGGCTGACGGAGCGCGCGGCCCGGACGGTGCTGCTGCGGGCGGCGGGCGCGGTCCTGGGCGTGGTGCCGGGGGCGCTGCGGGTGGGGCTCGCGGAGGCGGGGGCGGATACGCCGTTCCCCGTACCGCCGGGCGGGTTGCCGCCGGGGACGCTGCGGATCACCGGGGAGTTCGCGGCGGAGACGGCTCGGGCGGCGGAGCGGCCGCTGCCGGAGCTGGCCAAGGACGTGCGCGGTGTGCTGTTCGCCTCGGCGGAGCGGGAGCTCGGCCTGAGGGTGGCCATGGTGGACCTGCGGGTGACCGGCGTCGCGGAGGCCGCCCCGGATTCCCCGGCCGCCACTCCCCCACTCGGGCGAACCGCGGCCCGGACGACCGAGAACCTCGCCACCGAGGACCCGGTGGCGCTCGCGGTGCTCGGGGTGCCGGGCGTGGCGGGGCTCACGTCCGTCCTGGGCGCCCCGGTCCACCGCTCTCCGGGCACGCTGCGCGTGGAGCTGGCGGTCGCGGCGGGTCACCGCGCCCTGGACGTGGCCCGCGCCGCCCGCGCCCGGGCAGCCGAAACGGCTCCCGGGGCGGCGGTCACGGTCCTGGTCGCGGAGATCCGCTGAGACGCGGTCTCCGGCGCACGCTCGCGCGGACGCCTCCGCGCACGCCGAATCGCACGCCGCATCGCACGCCGAATCAGTCGCCGAGCCCGGCCAGGTCGCGCAGTCGGCGGGCCTGGGCGGCGCGCTCGGCGACGCGCTGGTCCTCGTACGAGCGGCCGGCGGCACCCTGGAGCAGCGCCTTGGTCTCGATGACGGCGTCGCGCGGGGCGGAGAGCAGCGCGGCGCTCAAGTCCCGTACCGCACCGTCGAGTTCGTCGGCGGGCACGGCGATGTTGGCGAGGCCGATGCGCTCGGCCTCCTGCGCGTGGACGAAGCGGCCCGTGGCGCAGATCTCCAGCGCACGGGCGTAGCCGACAAGACCCACGAGGGGGTGCGTGCCGGTGAGGTCGGGGACGAGTCCCAGGCTGGTCTCGCGCATGGCGAACTGCACGTCGTCGGCGACGACCCGCAGGTCGCAGGCGAGGGCGAGCTGGAAACCCGCACCGATGGCGTGCCCCTGGACGGCCGCGATCGACACGAGGTCGCTACGGCGCCACCAGGTGAACGCCTCCTGGTACTCGGCGATGACCGCGTCCAGGTCCTCGTCCGAACCCCGTGCGAGGTCCAGGAAGGACGGCTCTCCGTCGAAGCCCTCGGGCGTGAACGCCTGCCGGTCGAGCCCGGCGGAGAAGGACTGCCCCTCACCGCGCAGGACGACGACCCGCACGCTGCCCGGCAGTGACCGGCCGGCCTCTGTCAACGCCCGCCACAGAGCGGGAGACTGGGCGTTGCGCTTCGCCGGATTGGTCAGGGTCACCGTGGCAACGGCGTCCTCGACGGTGAGCCGTACACCGTCCTTGTCGAACACGAGCACAGAGTCGAGCGAAGTCATGGGGCGCCTCCGGTTCCGGTGCAGCACGCTTAAGTGACTGCACAGTAACCACCCGGTCGACCGCACGGGCGACCGGGTGGCCACCGTAAGAACCGATGGACCCGACGAACCGCGCCCAGTCAGGCCGAGGCGGCCTTCTTGCCCCGTGTCGCTCCGCCGCGTCCACGCAGCGTGACTCCGGATTCACTGAGCATCCGGTGGACGAATCCGTAGGAGCGGCCGGTTTCCTCGGCCAGCGCCCGGATGCTCGCACCGGAGTCGTACTTCTTCTTCAGGTCTGCCGCGAGCTTGTCGCGCGCGGCGCCGGTCACCCGGCTGCCCTTCTTCAGAGTCTCGGCCACCCGTGCCTCCTCATGGGAAGTGCGCTCTGGACTTCTCATGATCACCCCTCCCGGACGTCCTGGCCACCCATTCGACAAGGTCCGTGGCACCAGGTTTGCGCCTCTCCGGCCCGTCGCCACGAGCGGAGTCTTTGATTCCGGTCGGCTTGATCCATGCTCCGGGACACGCCCGGCCGGGAATCAGCAGGTCAGCGCCGCAGGGGGCGAAACAAGGCGGCGCGGCCCTGGCGGAAGGATTCCGCAGAGAGCCGCGCCGGGAGGATGAGACGCCCTCACTCAGATGAAGGATCACCCATGAGCCGAATGATCCATACCGAGATGATCAGGCGAGCGCCACGAGGTCCTTGTAGTCCGGGCCCCACAGGTCCTCGACACCGTCCGGGAGCAGGATGATCCGCTCCGGCTCGAGCGCGTCGACCGCGCCCTCGTCGTGCGTGACGAGGACGACGGCGCCCTTGTAGGTGCGCAGCGCGCCGAGGATCTCCTCGCGGCTGGCCGGGTCGAGGTTGTTGGTCGGCTCGTCCAGGAGCAGCACGTTCGCCGAGGAGACGACCAGGGTCGCCAGCGCGAGCCGGGTCTTCTCGCCGCCGGAGAGCACCCCGGCCGGCTTGTCGACGTCGTCGCCGGAGAAGAGGAAGGAGCCGAGCGTCTTGCGCACCTCGACCAGGTCGAGGTCGGGCGCGGAGGAGCGCATGTTCTCCAGGACGGTGCGCTCCGGGTCGAGCGTCTCGTGCTCCTGGGCGTAGTAGCCGAGCTTGAGGCCGTGGCCCGGGGTCACCTCGCCGGTGTCGGGCTTCTCGGCCCCGGCGAGCAGCCGAAGGAGCGTGGTCTTGCCCGCGCCGTTGAGGCCCAGGATGACGACGCGCGAGCCCTTGTCGATCGCGAGGTTCACATCGGTGAAGATTTCCAGCGAGCCGTACGACTTGGACAGGCCCTCCGCCGTCAGCGGGGTCTTGCCGCAGGGCGCGGGCTCGGGGAAGCGGAGCTTGGCGACCTTGTCGTTGACGCGGACCGCCTCCAGGCCGGAGAGCAGCCGCTCGGCGCGCTTGGCCATGTTCTGCGCGGCGACGGTCTTGGTGGCCTTGGCGCGCATCTTGTCGGCCTGCGAGTTGAGGGCGGCGGCCTTCTTCTCGGCGTTCTGGCGCTCGCGCCTGCGGCGCTTCTCGTCGGCCTCGCGCTGCTGCTGGTAGAGCTTCCAGCCCATGTTGTAGACGTCGATCGTGGAGCGGTTGGCGTCCAGGTAGAAGACCTTGTTCACGACGGTCTCGACGAGGTCGACGTCGTGGGAGATGACGATGAAGCCACCGCGGTAGGTCTTGAGGTAGTCGCGCAGCCAGACGATGGAGTCGGCGTCGAGGTGGTTGGTGGGCTCGTCGAGGAGCAGGGTGTCGGCGTCGGAGAAGAGGATCCGGGCCAGCTCGACGCGGCGGCGCTGACCACCGGAGAGGGTGTGCAGCGGCTGACCGAGGACGCGGTCCGGCAGGCCGAGGGCGGCGGCGATGGTGGAGGCCTCGGCCTCGGCGGCGTACCCGCCCTTGGTGAGGAACTCGGTCTCCTGGCGCTCGTACTGCTTCATCGCCTTGTCGCGCGTGCCGCCGGTGCCGGTCGCGATGCGCTCCTCGTTCATCCGCATCTTCTTGATGAGGACGTCCAGGCCACGGGCGGAGAGGATGCGGTCGCGGGCCAGGACGTCGAGGTCGCCGGTGCGCGGGTCCTGCGGGAGGTAGCCGACCTCGCCGGAGCGGGCGATCTGGCCGGAGGCGGGCATGCCCTCGCCCGCGAGGCACTTGGTGAGCGTGGTCTTGCCCGCTCCGTTGCGGCCGACCAGGCCGATGCGGTCGCCCTTGGCGATACGGAAGGAAGCGGACTCGATGAGGATGCGGGCGCCGGCGCGCAGCTCGATGCCGGAAGCGGTGATCACGGACAGACTCCAGGGCGGACGGTTCGGCGGAAGGGGTTGAGTGCGGATTCGACGCCGCTAGTCATGCGCGCGGAGAATGGCCATACGGCCAGTCTAACGGGCGCATGCAACTGCTTTTCGGCCACTGTCCCGGGCCCACCCACCGCCACCCCTTTCCCCTCTTACCGCCCATGCCCGACAAAAGGGGCGAGCCCTATCGGATTCGCCGATACTCGGGCGCAAGGCGGCGGTCTCTGCCGCGGTACGACGGCAGAGGGTGTGGCCCATGCAGTTCGACGACGACGCCAACCTGGACACCTCGGAGGTCAAGGACGTCCGCGGCAGCCGCATCCCCGGCGGCAAGGCGACCGTGGGCGGCGGCATCGTCGGGTTCATCGCGCTGATCCTGGGGCTGCTCTTCGGGGTGGGCCCCGAGCAGCTGGGGCTCTCCGCGGGCGATCCCGAACCGGTCGCGACCTCGTCCTCGCTGGCCCAGGTCGAGCAGACCTGCCGGACCGGCGCCGACGCGAACGCCCGCGAGGACTGCCGGATCGTGGCGGTCGTCAACAGCGTGCAGGACTTCTGGCGGGCGGAGTACCAGCGGCGCGGCGGACGGTACGGGGACGCGCGCACGGTCATGTTCGCCAACCGGGTCGGCACGGCCTGCGGCTCGGCCACCTCGGCGGTCGGGCCGTTCTACTGCCCCGGCGACCGCCAGGTCTATCTGGACCTGGGCTTCTTCGACGAGCTGCGGACCAAGTTCGGGTCGAGCGGCGGCCCCTTCGCCCAGGCCTACGTGGTCGCGCACGAGTACGGCCACCACATCCAGAACATGATGGGCACCCTGGCCCGCGCCCAGGACGGGCGGACGGGCGCGAACTCCAACGCCGTCAAGGTCGAGCTGCAGGCCGACTGCTACGCGGGCGTCTGGGCGCGGCACGCGACGACCACGCCCGACGAGAAGACCGGCCGGCCGCTGCTGACCCGGCTCACGGACGAGGACATCCGGGACGGCCTGGACGCGGCCGCGGCGGTGGGCGACGACCGGATCCAGGAGAAGTTCCAGGGCCGGGTGACGCCGGAGAACTGGACGCACGGCTCGGCGGCGCAGCGCCAGCAGTGGTTCTACACCGGGTACCGGACCGGGGACATGGCGCAGTGCAACACCTTCCGCTGAGCCGCCCCGATGTCAGTGCCGGTGTCAGCGCCGGATGCCAGACTGAGACCCAGGTCACATTCCGCCACGAGAAGGAGTGATCGGGATGGCTGAGGCACCCCATATCTGTCCGACCCTGACCTACCACGACGCGCACACCGCGATCAGACAGCTGACGGAGGCGTTCGGCTTCACCCGCACCGCGGTGTACGAGGGCGAGGACGGCAAGGTCATGCACGCCGAGCTGTCCTTCGGCAACGGGATGGTGATGCTCGGCAGCAAGGGCACGGGGACCGAGTTCGACAAGCTGGTCGAGGGCTCCGGGCCCAGCGGGGTGTACGTCCACGTGGACGACGTGGACGAGCACCACGCGCGGGCGGTGGAGCACGGCGTCGAGATCGTGATGCCGCCGACGGACCAGGAGTACGGCTCGCGGGACTACATCGCCCGCGACGGCGAGGGGAACGTCTGGAGCTTCGGCACCTACCTGCCGGGGGCCACCGGCTGAGGAGGGGCGCGGGGGCCGGGACGCGGGGCTCCGGCGGAGAGCCCGGGCGCGGGGGCCCGGGCCGCCGACCGTCAGGCTCCCCCGGTGTGCACCTGGAAGGCCGCCCGGCGGACCGCCTTGGCGAGGGCGGGGTCGGGGTGGGCCGCGGCCAGGGCGACCAGGACCTGGACCGTACGGGGATGGCCGAGGGCGCGGACCTCGTCGAGGAGCGCCGGGACCGTGCCCTGGACCGCCGACTCCAGGTGCCGTACCAGGAGCGTGCTCTCGCCGTGGTCGGCGACGGCCGCGGCGGTGTCCACCCAGAGCCAGGTGGCCTCCTCGCGGGTGAGCACCTCGGGGGCGTCGTCGGGGTCGGCCCCCTCGTACTCGGCGAGCCACAGCAGGGCGTACGGCCGCAGCGAGACCTCCTCGGCCGCGGCGCGGACCTCCGCCTCGGCGGGGGCTCCGACGACCCGGAGCGCCTCGAAGGCGAGGCCGCGCAGCAGGGCGTCCTCGCCGCGGGCGACGGCGATCAGCTCGGCGACCGCGCCGGCGAGGGTGCGGGCGGCGAGCCAGGCGCGGTACTCGTCGCGGGCGGGGCCGGGGGTGAGGCCGGCGCAGCCGCGGAGCATGTCCTCGGCGGACTGCTCGATGTTGCCGGCCGGGCTCTGGGCGGCGACGCAGATCTGCTCCAGCTTGACCCAGACCGCCCAGTTGCCGAGCGGGGTGAGGGTCGCCTGGCGGCCCTCGGGCCCGTCGCCGAGGGTCAGGGCGCCGACGGCGGCGAGCCCTTCCAGGGCCCAGTCGAGCAGCGCGGCGAACCGGTCGGGCCCGGCGGCGGACGCGTCGGTGGCGGCCGTCGTGTCGGGGGCGCCCTCGACGGGGACCTCGCAGCGCTCCTCGCGCAGTTCGTCGACGCGCTGCCCGAGCAGGTCGAGCAGGGCCGGGACCACCACGGGTCCGGCGGAGAGCTGGAGGAGGGAGAGCACCTGGGGGACGGCCTCGACGACCTCGGCGACGGCGCCGGGGGCGACGTCCTCCGGGGCCGGGTGGACCAGGGACCAGGCGTCGAAGAGGGCGACCCAGCCGCGCAGGACGGCGGAGTCGTCGCGGTCCCAAGCGTGCAGCCGCCAGCCGGGGCGGGCGGTGTCGCCGTGGAGTTCCACGAGTCCGGCGAGCCGGGCGCGGTCCCAGCCGGCCCGGATCTGGCCGGGCGTCAGGTCCAGCGCGGCGGCGGCCCGTTCCTGGTCGGGGAAGGCCTGCGGGCGGGGCTCGGCGGCGGTCCCGGGCTCGGCGTCGAGGGCCGCCCAGCGGGCGATCCGTACGGCGTCGGCGAGGACGGTCCGGGCCTGGCGGGCCAGTTCCGCGCGGGGCGGAGTGCCCTCCGGCGGGCGCGGGGCCGGGCGGGTGCGCCGGGTCGTCACGGCCCGTCGGGCGGTGGCGAGTGCCCGCGGACGGACAAGTCGGAGTCTGGAGTTGCGCGCCAAATGCTCATCGGGCTTTCGAGACGTCACGGAGGCAGTCTTCCCGTTGACGGCCCGAAAGCCCAATCGGAATCGAAAGAGGCCGTCGCGGAGCCCCGGCCGAGGCACCACCGCGGCCCGGCGCGGGGCAAGCGGAAGGCTCGCGGGAGGACTCGCGTGAGGGCTACAGGAGGGGCGTGAGGAAGCGGCGCAGGGCCTCTTCGTAGCGGATCGGGTCGGCGTTCCACATCGCGGCGTGCGGGGCGTTCCTGACGGTGTGGAGGGTGACCAGCTCCGGTCGGCGGGAGGCCAGTTCGAGGGAGGGCTCCCAGGGGGCGATCGTGTCGTCGGGGCCGTGCAGGACGAGCGTCGGTACGCGCAGGGCGGCCGGGTCGGCGAGCTCCGGGAGCCGGTCGCCGTGCGGCCAGCCCCGGCCGATCGCGGCGCGCACGGCGAGCGGGAGCAGCGGTCCCGGGACGCCCCGGGCGGCGGCGAGGTTGCGCAGGGTCGCTTCCCGGTCGAGGACCGGGGAGTCCAGGACGAGGCCGCGGATGACGTCCCGCACGCCGGATTCGGCGGCGGCGTGCAGGGCCATCGTGGCGCCGGTCCCCCAGCCGTGCAGGACGACGTGCTCGGCGCCCCGGCGGACGGCGTAGCGGACGGCCGCGTCGACGTCGCGCCACTCGGAGTCGCCGAGGTGGCCGAGGCCGTCCGGGGACTGCGGCGCACCCTCGTCGCCCCGGTAGGAGAGGCAGAGGACGGGGATCTGCCGGCGGGAGAGGAAGGGGACGAGGTTCAGGGGGTGGCGGCGGGTGGTGCCGATGCCGTGCAGGGCGATGACCCAGGTGGAGCGCGGCCCGGGGACGAGCCAGGCGGGCAGGGAGCCGAGTTCGCCGGGGATCTCGACGTCCTCCTGGGCCACGCCGAGGGCGGTCTCCGGGGTGCCGCTGTGCAGCTCGGGCGTGAGCCGGACCCGGGCGCCGGGGCCCAGGTCGCCGTGCTCGACGCGTTCCAGGCGCCGTACGACGGTGTCGGCGGTGTGCGGCACGCGGTCGAGGACCGGGCCGACGACCGCGTGGACGCCGGGGCCCTCGATCCCGTACGTACCGGGGCGCAGGGAGGCGAGGCTGCGGGTCAGGGTGACCTGGCCGGGGCCCGTGGCGTGCACGGTGAGCCGGGGGTCGCCGGGCAGGGGCCGTCCGGACGTCGCCTTCAGGGCGATGTCACCGGCGTACCGGCCGGCCGCGAGCGCGGCCGCACCGGCACCGAGCAGAGTGGTGACGGCCGCTGCCGTCGCTGTAGCGGGGCGCACGGTCCCAGTGTCGACAGGTCGGGCCGGGGCTGCCACCGGACGAACCCGCCCGTGTCCGTCCACGGTCGTCGCCGGTCGCCGCCCCTCGCCGCCCCCTCGTCGTTCCCCGGGAGAGTGACATGGGTCTCCTTCCGGGGTCCCCCGGTGGGCTGACGGGCCGCGCGGCGTACGTCTCGGCGCGTCCACGGACTGACACGGGCGAGCCGGGACGAAGCGGACGCCGCCCCTCGCGTCCCGTGACGGCCGGGATTACCCGGGGTCCGGGGTGCCCACATCGTGGACAGAGCGTTCACGGGAAGCCCTCGCGCGGGTCAAGCGGAATGCCCAGACCCCGATTTGGGACACCGCACCGCCCGGCTCAGTTCATCTTCCGTTCACTCAGGTTGCCTACGTTCGTCCAGCCACTGACGTCAAACGATTGCCTGGGTAAATGGAACACATCACGCTGCTGCTCGCGATTGTGGTCGTGACAGCTCTCGTGTTCGATTTCACGAACGGTTTCCACGACACCGCCAACGCGATGGCGACGACCATCTCGACCGGTGCACTCAAGCCCAAGACCGCGGTGGCGATGTCCGCCGTGCTCAACCTGGTCGGCGCGTTCCTGTCCGTCGAGGTCGCCAAGACGATCTCCGGCGGGATCATCAACGAACAGGGCATTCGTACCGAAGTGATCTTCGCGGCGCTCGTCGGCGCCATCCTCTGGAATCTGCTGACCTGGCTCCTGGGTCTGCCGTCCAGCTCCTCCCACGCCCTCTTCGGCGGACTCATCGGCGCGGCCGTGATGTCGGCCGGCTGGTCGGCCGTCAACGGCTCGACCGTGGTCAGCAAGGTCCTGATCCCCGCGATCGCCGCGCCGCTCGTCGCCGGCCTCGCCGCGATGGCGGCCACCAAGCTGACGTACAAGATCGGCGCCAAGAAGGAGACCAAGGCCAAGGCCAAGGGCTACCGCGCCGGTCAGATCGCGTCCGCCGGTCTCGTCTCGCTCGCGCACGGCACCAACGACGCGCAGAAGACCATGGGTGTCATCACCCTCGCCCTGGTCACCGGCGGCGTCCTCGCCCCCGGCTCCAACCCTCCGATGTGGGTCATCGTCTCCGCCGGTGTCGCGATCGCGCTCGGCACCTACCTCGGCGGCTGGCGCATCATCCGCACCATGGGCAAGGGCCTCACGGACCTCCAGCCGCAGCAGGGCTTCGCCGCCCAGACCAGCGCCGCCACGGTCATCCTGGCCTCGTCGCACCTGGGCTTCTCGCTCTCCACCACCCAGTCCTGCTCCGGCGCCGTGATGGGCGCGGGCCTCGGCCGCAAGGGCGGTGTCGTCCGCTGGTCGACCGCGACCCGGATGTTCGTCGCCTGGGGTCTGACCCTGCCCGCCGCGGGCCTGGTCGGCGCCGGCGCGGAGTTCCTCACCAAGCAGGGCAGCTGGGGCGTCGCCGTCGTCGCGGTCCTCCTGATCGCCGGTTCGGCCGTCATCTGGGCGCTCTCCCGCCGCAAGCCGGTCGACCACCACAACGTCACCGCCGACGAGATCGACGGCGAGCCCGCGGGCGTCGTGACCACCGCCATCGCGGCCGTCACCCCGCCGGCCCCGGCCGGTTCGTTCGCCACCGCCGCGGACGACGACCTCAAGACCACCATCCCCTCGCCGGCCCCCACGGACCCGGCAGCCCCCGCCGCCTCGGCCGCGGTGTAAGGAACGGACACCATGAAGATCGACTGGGCAGCTCTCGGCTCCGTCTTCGGAGTCAGCCTCGTGGCGACCGTCGCCCTCGTGGGCCTCTTCACCCTCGGCATCGTCGGCCTCTCCAAGCAGGAGGAAGCCGCGGCTCAGGGAGGCTCCGCGGCCATGGCGCGCACCGGCGCGTACGCCTGCTTCGCGCTCTGCGCAGCGGCCGTCGCGTACGGCATCTATCTGATCGTCGCCTGACGACGATCCCGCGCCGCCGACCGGGCGGGTCGCACCTTCGGGTGCGGCCCGCCCGGTCGTCGTTCACGGAGGTCCGCGCCGGGCTCCCCGTGGGTTCCGTGTGGTGCTGCGCACAGTGTCCCGCCGCAGGTCAAGCGTGAGTTGACGGGTGTTCGCACACGTGGTGGACTTCCGGGGCCATTACGGCGGCAATCAGAGGAAGCCCGGTGCGAATCCGGCGCGGTCCCGCCACTGTGACCGGGGAGTCGCTCCCCGGGAGCCAGGAACTCTCGCCGCCGGTCACGTCGAGCCAGGGCGCGGACCCTGAGTGAGGACACAGCGCCATGCCCGGCCGCAGTGCTGCCCCAGGTGTATTCGCTTACGGCGCGGCCGCCGGCCTTGCCGCCGATCTGATCCTCGGCGACCCCCGCCGCGGCCACCCGGTCGCCGCGTTCGGCCGCGCCGCCGGCGCCGTCGAGAAGCTGCTCTGGCGCGACCACCGCGGGTGGGGCGCGCTGCACACCGCCGTCTGCGTGACGGGCGCCGCGGGCGCCGCCGCGCTGGCCGCCCGTACCGTACGTGACCACCCCCGCGCCTCCGCCGCGCTGACCGCCGCCGCCGTGTGGGCCGTCGTCGGCGGGACGACGCTGGGCCGGGAGGCCCGCGCGATCGGCGGCGCCCTCGCTGCCGGCGACCTGGACGTGGCCCGGGAACGGCTCCCCCATCTCTGCGGGCGCGATCCGCACTCCCTGGACGGTCCGGCGATGGCCCGCGCGGTCGTGGAGTCCGTCGCCGAGAACACCTCCGACGCCGTCGTGGGCGCCCTGGTCTGGGGCGCGGTCGCGGGCGTACCGGGCCTGGTCGCCTTCCGGGCCGTGAACACCCTGGACGCCATGGTCGGCCACCGGTCGGCGCGGTACCGGCGCTTCGGCTGGGCCTCGGCCCGGCTCGACGACGTGGCCGGCTGGCCGGGCGCCCGGCTGACGGCCGCGCTCGCGACGGTGGCCGGGGGCGATGCGCGGGGGGCGGTACGCGCCTGGAAGGCGGACGCGGCGAAGCACCCGAGCCCCAACGCGGGCCCGGTGGAGGCCTCGTTCGCGGGGGCGCTCGGGGTACGGCTCGGCGGGACGCTGTCGTACGGCGGCCGGGTGGAGCACCGGCCCGTACTGAACGGGGAGGGACGGGCCGTGGAGGTCGCGGACATCGAACGGGCGGTCCGGCTCTCGCGCCGGGTCACCGGGCTCACGCTCGCGGCCTGCGTGGGCGGACGGATCGTGGCGGGCGCGCTGAAGGCGCGTGCGGCGAAGCGGAGGGCGGCATGAGAGGCGGGGGGCTGCTGGTCGCGGGGACCACGTCCGACGCGGGCAAGAGCGTCGTCACGGCGGGCATCTGCCGCTGGCTGGTCCGGCAGGGCGTGAAGGTCGCCCCGTTCAAGGGGCAGAACATGTCCCTGAACTCCTTCGTGACCCGGGAGGGCGCGGAGATCGGCCGGGCGCAGGCCATGCAGGCGCAGGCGGCCCGGGTCGAGCCGACCGCACTGATGAACCCGGTCCTGCTGAAGCCCGGCAGCGACCGTTCCAGCCAGGTCGTCCTGATGGGCAGGCCGGTGGGCGAGTTGAGCGCGCGCGGCTACCACGGAGGGCGGCAGAAGGAGCTCTTCGAGCCGGTGATGGCGTGCCTGGAGGAGCTGCGGGGCACGTATGACGCCGTGATCTGCGAGGGGGCGGGCAGTCCGGCCGAGATCAATCTGCGCCGGACCGACATCGTGAACATGGGCATCGCGCGGGCCGCGCGGCTGCCGGTGCTCGTGGTCGGGGACATCGACCGGGGCGGGGTGTTCGCCCAGTTCTTCGGCACGACGGCGCTGCTCGCGCCCGAGGACCAGGAGCTGATCGCGGGCTACCTCGTGAACAAGTTCCGCGGCGACGTGACCCTGCTCGAGCCGGGGCTCGACATGCTGCTCGGGCTGACCGGGCGGCGGACGTACGGCGTGCTGCCGTACGCGCACGGGCTCGGCATCGACGAGGAGGACGGCCTTCGGGTCTCCCTGCGGGGCGCGGTCCGCGAGTCGGTCGTCGCGCCGCCGGTCGGCGCGGACGTGCTGCGGGTCGCGGTGTGCGCGGTGCCGCTGATGTCGAACTTCACGGACGTGGACGCGCTGGCGGCCGAACCGGGCGTCGTCGTGCGGTTCGTGGACCGGGCCGAGGAGCTGGTCGACGCGGACCTGGTGGTCGTGCCGGGCACCCGGGGCACGGTGAAGGCCCTGGCGTGGCTGCGCGAACGCGGGCTCGCGGACGCCCTGGCCCGGCGCGCGGCGGAGGGCCGGCCGGTGCTCGGCATCTGCGGCGGCTTCCAGGCGCTCGGGGAGCGGATCGAGGACGAGGTCGAGTCGAAGGCGGGCACGGTCGACGGGCTCGGGTTGCTGCCGGTACGGGTCCGGTTCGCGGCCGAGAAGACGCTCGCGCGGCCGGTCGGCGAGGCGCTCGGTGAGCGGGTGGAGGGGTACGAGATCCACCACGGGGTCGCGGAGGTGCTTGGCGGGGAGCCGTTCCTGGACGGGTGCCGGGTCGGCGCGGTCTGGGGCACCCACTGGCACGGCTCGCTGGAGAGCGACGGGTTCCGCCGGGCGTTCCTGCGGGAGGTCGCGGCGGCGGCCGGGCGGCGCTTCGTACCGGCCCCGGACACGTCGTTCGGGACGCTCCGTGAGGAGCAGCTGGACCGGCTCGGGGACCTGATCGAGGAACACGCGGACACGGACGCGCTGCTGCGCCTGATCGAGCACGGGGCGCCCGCGGGGCTGCCGTTCGTGCCGCCGGGGGCGCCGTGAGTGGGGGCCGGCCGGTGCGAGGCCGGGCGCGGCCCGGTGGGACTGCGCCCGGCCTCCGGCCGGGCTTGGGCTCCCACCCGCACCACCCGTGCGGCTTTGACAGACACCTGCGGGTGGCCCTGGTGGGCGGTGACTCGCCGTCGGCGGCCACCGGCCCGCTGAGAATTCAGACCCATCCACGAACCGAACTCGAAGAGAGGACCACCCGATGAGCACCCGGTATCCGTTCACCGCCGTCGTCGGTATGGACGACCTGCGCCTCGCGCTGCTGCTCAACGCGGTGAGTCCGGCGGTGGGTGGGGTCCTCGTGCGGGGCGAGAAGGGGACCGCCAAGTCGACCGCCGTGCGGGCGCTCGCGGACCTGCTGCCCGAGGTGCCCGTCGTCGCGGGTTGCCGGTTCAGCTGCGACCCGGGCTCGCCCGACCCCGGCTGCCCGGACGGGCCGCACGAGACCGCCCCGGCCGCCGCGCGGGCCGCGCGGATGGTCGAGCTGCCCGTCGGCGCGTCCGAGGACCGGCTCGTCGGTGCGCTCGACATCGAGCGGGCCCTCGCCGAAGGCGTGAAGGCCTTCGAGCCCGGCCTGCTGGCCGACGCGCACCGGGGGATCCTCTACGTCGACGAGGTCAACCTCCTCCACGACCACCTGATCGACCTGCTCCTCGACGCCGCCGCGATGGGCTCCTCGTACGTCGAGCGCGAAGGCGTCTCCGTACGGCACGCGGCCCGCTTCCTGCTCGTCGGCACGATGAACCCCGAAGAGGGCGAGCTGCGGCCGCAGTTGCTGGACCGGTTCGGCCTCACGGTCGAGGTAGCGGCCTCCCGCGAGCCCGAGCAGCGGGTCGAGGTCGTCCGGCGGCGGCTGGCCTTCGACGACGACCCGGCCGCGTTCGCCGCGCGCTGGGCGGGCGAGGAGACCGCGCTGCGCGAGCGGATCGTCGCGGCCCGCGAGCTGCTGCCCCGCGTGGCGCTCGGGGACGCGGCCCTGCTCCAGATCGCCGCGACCTGCGCCGCGTTCGAGGTGGACGGCATGCGCGCGGACATCGTGATGGCCCGGACGGCGACCGCGCTCGCCGCGTGGGCCGGGCGCACGGAGGTGAGCTCCGAGGACGTCCGACAGGCGGCGCTGCTCGCGCTCCCGCACCGCAGGCGGCGGAACCCGTTCGACGCGCCGGGGCTCGACGAGGACAAGCTCGACGAGACCCTGGAGCGGTTCAAGGGCGAGGACGAGGGCGACGAGGATCCGGATCCGGGTCCGGACGGGGGCCCCGGCGGCGGTCCCGGCGGCGGTGTTCCGCCCCAGGGCGAAGGGCCGGACGACGGCGTCCCCCAGGACTCCGGGCCCGACGAGGCCCCCGCGCCGGCTCCCCAGGGGCCCGGAGGCGCCGGGGAGCGGGCTGCCGTCAAGGCCGCCGAGCCGTTCCGTACGAAGATGCTCAGCGTCCCCGGGCTCGGCGAGGGCGCGGCAGGGCGGCGCTCCCGGGCCCGTACCGAACACGGCAGGACCACCGGCTCCGTGCGGCCCCGGGGCGCGCTGACCAAGCTGCACCTGACCGCGACCGTGCACGCCGCCGCCCCGCACCAGAAGGCGCGCGGGCGGAGCGGCCCCGGGCTGGTCGTCCGCCGGGACGACCTGCGGCAGGCGACGCGCGAGGGCCGGGAAGGGAACCTGGTGCTCTTCGCCGTGGACGCCTCCGGTTCGATGGCGGCGCGGCAGCGGATGAGCGCGGTGAAGGGCGCGGTGCTCTCGCTCCTGCTCGACGCCTACCAGCGGCGCGACAAGGTCGGCCTGGTGACCTTCCGGGGCCGGGACGCCGAGGTGGCCCTGCCGCCCACGTCGTCGGTCGACGCCGCCGCGGCCCGGCTCGAACAGCTCCCGACGGGCGGCCGTACGCCGCTGTCGGCGGGGCTGCTCAAGGCCCATGACGTGCTGCGCGTCGAGCGGCTGCGCGACCCCTCGCGCCGGCCGCTGCTCGTGGTCGTCACCGACGGCCGGGCGACCGGCGGCGGCGCCGACCCGGTGGCGCTCGCCGCCCGCGCCGCGCGGCTGCACGCCGCCGACGGCACGGCGGCCGTCGTCGTGGACTGCGAGACCGGTCCGGTACGGCTCGGGCTCGCCGGGAACCTCGCCCGCGAACTGGGCGGCACGGCCGTCACCCTGGACGAGCTGCGCGCCGACTCGATCGCCGGGCTCGTCAGGAACGTACAGGCAGAGCACGCAACGAGGAGGGCCGCTTAATGCCGCAGGGACAGCCGACCGTCGTTCCCGACGACGGTCTCACGACCCGTCAGCGCCGCAACCGCGCGCTGGTGATGGTGCACACCGGCGTCGGCAAGGGGAAGTCGACCGCCGCCTTCGGCATGGCGCTGCGCGCCTGGAACCAGGGCTGGCCGATCGGGGTGTTCCAGTTCGTCAAGTCCGCCAAGTGGAAGGTCGGCGAGGAGAACGCCCTCAAGGCGCTCGGCGAGACCGGCAAGGGCGGGACCGTCACCTGGAACAAGATGGGCGAGGGCTGGTCCTGGATCCAGCGCGAGGTCGCCGAGGGCGAGCAGTCCCACGAGGACAAGGCGCGCGAGGGCTGGGAGCAGGTCAAGCGCGACCTCGCCGAGGAGAAGTACAAGTTCTACGTCCTCGACGAGTTCGCCTACCTGCTGCACTGGGGCTGGATCGACACCAAGGAGGTCGTCGAGGTCCTGCGCGACCGGCCCGGTCACCAGCACGTCGTCATCACCGGCCGCAACGCCCCGCAGGAGCTCGTGGACTTCGCGGATCTCGTCACGGACATGTCGAAGGTGAAGCACCCGATGGACGCGGGTCAGAAGGGCCAGCGGGGCATCGAGTGGTAGCACGTCTCGTCATCGCCGCGCCGTCCTCCGGCGCGGGCAAGACCACGGTCGCGACCGGCCTGATGGCCGCGTTCGCGAGCCGTGGGCTCGCGGTCTCCCCGCACAAGGTCGGCCCGGACTACATCGACCCGGGCTACCACGCGCTCGCGACGGGGCGGCCGGGCCGGAACCTCGACGCGTACATGTGCGGTACGGGGCTGATCGCACCGCTCTTCGAGCACGGGGCGCGCGGCTGCGACCTGGCGGTCGTCGAGGGCGTCATGGGCCTCTACGACGGGGCTGCCGACCAGGGCGAGCTGGCGTCGACGGCGCAGGTGGCGAAGATCCTCAGGGCGCCCGTGGTGCTGGTCGTGGACGCGTCCTCGCAGTCCCGGTCGGTGGCGGCCCTGGTGCACGGGTTCGCCTCCTGGGACCCGGAGGTGCGGATCGGCGGGGTCATCCTCAACAAGGTCGCGTCGGACCGGCACGAGCACCTGCTGCGCGAGGCGCTCGGCGGG
Source organism: Streptomyces sp. NPDC001927 (assembly GCF_053594455.1). Classification (NCBI taxonomy): domain Bacteria; kingdom Bacillati; phylum Actinomycetota; class Actinomycetes; order Kitasatosporales; family Streptomycetaceae; genus Streptomyces; species Streptomyces sp. NPDC001927. The sequence continues at coordinate 69,482 of NZ_JBSFEN010000014.1, forward strand.
TCGGGGGTGCCGGTCATGGGGGTGCTGCGGCGGGCGCCTTCGGTCGCGACGCCGTCTCGGCACCTTGGTCTTGTGCCCGTCGCCGAGCGGCAGGCCGCCGCGGTCGAGGCGGTTGCCGCGCAGGGGGAGCAGGTGCTCCAGGGCTGCGACCTGGATGCGCTGTGGGCCCTGGCGCGGTCGGCTCCGCCGATGCCCGGGGAGGTCTGGGACCCCGTGGGCGCCGTTCGGGTGGAAGCCGTCGGGCGGGCACGCCCCGTGGTGGCCGTCGCCGGAGGAGCCGCTTTCACGTTCTCCTACGCCGAGCATGCCGAGTTGCTCACGGCCGCCGGGGCCGAGGTGGTGACGTTCGATCCACTGCGGGACGAGGCGCTGCCCGAGGGGACCTCCGGGCTTGTCATAGGGGGCGGGTTCCCCGAGATGTACGGTGCCGAGCTGTCCGCCAACGAGCCGTTGCGGAAGGCCGTCGCCGAGTTGGCCGGGTCCGGTGCGCCGGTGGCCGCCGAGTGCGCGGGGTTGCTGTATCTCGCGCGTTCGCTGGACGGGCGGCCCATGTGCGGGGTGCTCGACGCGGAGGCGCGGATGTCGGAGCGGCTGACGCTCGGGTACCGGGACGCCGTGGCGGTGAGCGACAGTCCGCTCGCGGCGAACGGGGCGCGGATGCGGGGGCACGAGTTCCACCGGACCGTGATCGAGCCGGGCGCCGGTGCCCAGGCGGCCTGGGGGCTGCGGCAGCCGGAGCGGCGCGTGGAGGGCTTCGTCCAGGGCGGGGTGCACGCGAGTTATGTGCACACCCACTGGGCGGGCGCCCCGGAGGCGGCGGCCCGGTTCGTCGCGCACTGCGGGAACGGGCCGGCCGCGTGAGATCAGCCGCCCGACACACCCACCACGAGCCAGATGAAGCCGACGCCCGCCACCGTGCACAGCAGGGTGGAGAGGGCCGGGTGTTCGTGGTGGGCCTCGGGGAGGATCTCGGCGGCGGCGAGGTAGAGCAGGGCGCCGCCGAAGAAGCCCAGATAGCTGCCGAGGAGTTCCTCCGGAAGGGTGAACAGCAGCGTGGACGCCGCGCCGACGATCGGGGCGGCCGCGTCCGCCACCAGCATCAGGACCGCCTTGCGCCGGGCGTTCCCGTAGAGGCTGGTGATCGTGTACGTGTTGAACCCGTCGGCGAAGTCGTGGGTGATGACGGCGAGCGCGACGGTCGCGCCCATGCCCCCGCCGACCTGGAAGGCGGCGCCGAGCGCGATGCCGTCCATGAGGCTGTGGGCGACCATCGCCCCCGCCGCGGTGAGCCCGACCTGCGGCACGCGTTCGCCGGCCGCGACCCCGTGCGCGGCCTGACGGACCGCCAGCAGCCGTTCCACGACATGGGCGAAGAGGAAGCCGCCCACGAAGAGCAGCAAGGCCTGCGGCACGCCGAAGACCTTCTCCCCCGCGGCCTCCATGGCCTCCGGCAGGAGGTCGAGTCCGACCACGCCGAGCATCAGTCCGCCGGCGAGGCCGAGGACCAGGTGGCGTCGGTCGGTGACGCGCTGCGCCGTCCAGCCGCCGAAGAGCGTCATGAGGAACGCGCCGAGCGCGACGAAAACGGCCATGCGCCTTTGCTATCGGATCGGGCGCGATCCGCGCACATCGGACTCGCCTTCGGGCGCCTGGGGTTGGCCTGGGACGATGCCGTCGTCGTCGAGGGCTCGGTGCCCGACCGCGCGGTGAACGTCTGCCGGGCGCACCCCAAGGTGGCCGTGCTGCCCGCGCCGGGCTTCGGCCCCGCCGAGCTGGGCTCGGCGCTGGTGCACCGGGTGGCGTCGCGGACGCTCGTGGTGTTCTCGGCGCTCGGCGATCCCTTCCGCGAGCGGTTCGAGCGGGTGGAGCCCGCGGAGGCGATGTGCCGCGGCTGGGAGGGCGTGAGCCTGGTCCTCTGCCTGGACGAGTCACGGCAGGACGGGCCCGCTCCGGTGGTCACAGGACCGCTCAACGGGCCGGGGCGCTGGGCGCTGCCGGAGGCGGAGTTCGCGGCCGGGAGCGCCGGCAGGTCCGTACTGCCGTACGAGGCGCGGGCGTTGGCGCTCGCGCGGCTCGGGCCGCGGGCCGGGGATCTGGTCTGGGACATCGGTTCGGGCTGCGGCGCGGTGGCGATCGAGTGCGCCCGGCTCGGTGCGGCGGCGGTCGCCGTGGAGCGGACGGTGTCGGGTGTCGAGCGGGTGCGGGCGAACACGGCAGCGCACGGGGTCGAGGTGCGGGCGGTGCACGGGGAGGCGCCGGCGGTGCTGACCCATCTCGCGGATCCGGACGGGGTGTTCGTCGGGGGTGGTCCTGGCGGTGGCCGTGAGCTGGAGTCGATCGTGCTGTCGGCGGCGCGGCGGGCGCGCCGCGCGGTGGTGGTGGCGGTGCCCGGCCGGGAGCTGATCGCGCCGGTCCGGTCGGCGCTCGCGTCCTGCGGGTTCGCGGCCGAAGGGGTGCTGCTGCGGTCCGAGCGGCTCGACGCTCCGGCCGCGGTGCCGGTGCCGCCGGTGTGTCTGGTCTGGGGGACGCGATGAGCGGGGTGACGGTCGGGATCGGCGCGCGGTCCGGGGTGTCCGTGGACGAGGTGCTCGCCCCGGTGGTGGCGGCGCTGCGGGAGGCCGGTCTGACGTGCTCGGACGTGGTGGCGTTCGCGACGCTGGAGGCGCGGGCGGTGGAGCCGGGGATCGTGGGCGCGGCCCAGCGCGTCGGCGTACCGCTGCGCGCGTACGGGCCCGAGGAGTTGGCCGCCGTGTCCGTACCGCATCCCTCGGGGGCGGCGCTCGCGGCGACGGGGACGGCGTCGGTGGCGGAGGCGGCGGCGCTGCTCGCGGCGGGGCCGGGTGCCGTGCTGCTCGTACCGAAGCGGAAATCGACGCGTGTGACCTGTGCGGTCGCCCGCGGAAACCGGTCCCTCCGGTTTCGTCCGAACGAAGATGCCGCCGCCGCACGGTTGTTGCCCCAGGGGCGGGGGTACATCGACGGTCAGACGGAGCCCCGTACACCCCCCACTCATCACCCGACGGCGGCCATGGATACCCACGCGCATTCTGACGTCCACGATCTGCGGCACCACGGTGACGCGGAGGTACGGGACGAGAAACTGATCGATCTCGCGGTCAACGTCCGGACGCACACGCCTCCGGAGTGGCTGCGGGCCCGCATCGCCGATTCCCTGACCGGCCTGGCGCAGTACCCGGACGGCCGGGTCGCGCGGGCCGCGGTCGCCGAGCGGCACGACCTGCCGGCGGCCCGGGTGCTGCTCACGGCCGGGGCGGCGGAGGCGTTCGTGCTGCTCGCGCGGGCCCTTCCGGCGCGCCGACCGGTCGTGGTGCATCCGCAGTTCACCGAGCCCGAGGCGGCGCTGCGCGACGCGGGGCACACGGTGCGCCGGGTGCTGCTGCGCGAGGAGGACGGCTTCCGGCTCGATCCGGCGGCCGTGCCCGAGGACGCGGACCTGGTGGTGATCGGGAACCCGACGAACCCGACGTCCGTGCTCCATCCGGCGACGGCCATCGCGGCCCTGGCCCGGCCGGGCCGGACGCTCGTCGTGGACGAGGCCTTCATGGACGCGGTGCCGGGCGAGCGGGAATCACTGGCCGGGCGGACGGACGTGCCGGGTCTCGTGGTGCTGCGGAGCCTGACGAAGACCTGGGGCCTCGCGGGGCTGCGGATCGGCTACGTCCTCGCGCACCCGGAGACGATCGCCCTGCTTCAGCGGGCGCAGCCGCTCTGGCCGGTGTCCACTCCGGCGCTCGTGGCGGCGGAGGCGTGCATGTCGCGGGCGGCGCTCGCGGAGGCGGAGCTCGCGGCGCACCGGATCGGTGTGGAGCGGGCCCATCTGCTCGCGGGGCTCGCGGAGTTCGACGAGGTGCGCGCGGTGGCGGCGGCGGAGGGTCCGTTCGTTCTGATCCGGATCGATCGCGCAGACGCGGTACGGGAGCGGCTGCGGGCGCTCGGCTTCGCCGCGCGGCGCGGGGACACGTTCCCGGGCCTGGACCGGAACTGGCTCCGGCTCGCGGTGCGGGACCGGGTCACCACCAACCGCTTCCTGCAGGCTCTGGACCAGGCGCTGTTGATAGAGGGCTGAGAGGCCCGTTTCGCGTGCGGGAGGGCGGTGCCGACGGCACCGCCCTCCCGGCCTGCTCCCCTTACCCCCTCGGGCCCCGGGTCCCCCCTCGGACCCGGCTCCCCCCTCGGGTCGGTCAGCCGCGGGCGCGGCTGCGGGCCAGGACGAGCGCTCCCGCGCCGCCGCCGAGCAGGACGATGGCGCCGCCGGCCAGGTACGGGGTCATCGAGCTGCCGCCGGTCGCGGCGAGGTTCTGGTCGGTGGGCTTGGTGCCGTCGTTCTGGGTCTTCACGCCACCGGCGTCGGTGGGCTTGGTGGAGGGCTCGTTCGAGGGCTGCTCGGTCGGCTGACCGGTCGGCTCCTCCGTGGGCTTCTCGGTCGGCTTCTCGGTGGGCTTCGTGCCCTTCGGCGTCTCGCAGGTGGCCTCGGCGAGCGTGACGGTGCCCTTGACCTCGGCGACGCCGAGCTTCAGCGGGTTGACCTCCACCTTCAGTTCGAGGGCGGTGGCGGCGGCGGTACGCGAGGTGGTGGACGTACGGGACAGGTCGAGGACCACCTCGCCGACACCCGGCACGCTGACCTTGGTCTGGCCGGCCGTCGACAGGGTGGTCTTCTTGCCGAGGACGGTCACGTGCCCGAGCAGGTTCGCCTCGGCGACCGGCTGCTTGCCGGTCTCGCAGAGCGCCTTGGCGGTGACCTTCTGGACCTCGATCAGGGAGAGCAGGGGCACTCCGGGGACGTGGACGCGGGCCTTGACCAGGTTGACGTACCCCTCGGCCTTGTCCTTGCCCACCGTGGCCTTCGACGTGGCGACGTCGGCGCGCAGCACGTCGATCGGCTTGCCGTTCTCGGCGCCCTCCACCTTGACGGTCAGCGCGGTCTTGTTCTCGGTCTCCGGCGCCTTGACCTCGTTGAGAGAGGCGCGCAGCGGCACGTCGACCGACTTGTTGAGCAGGGAGACGTCGAGACCGGTGCGCAGGACGACGGCGGTCGCGCGCCCCTCGCCGCCGCCGGTGGCGTGGGCCGCGGGGGCCAGGAGGACCACGGGCCCGACGGCCAGCGCGACGGCGGTCGCCGCGGCGGCGGTGCAACGTACGGGCATGCGGAAGGTGTTGCTGTTCAAGATGGTGGAACCCCCACAAGAGACATGGCGTCGCCGACCGCTCACCACGGGGACACGGGGTCGACGCGGTCTCGGCGACTTGAGACACCGGAATCTTTACGCACGGAGGGTGAACTGGCAGACACCTGGCGCGAGTTCACTCCAAAGGGGGGTTTCCGCGCCCATATTCGATTCTTTCGGCACACGCGTTCCCGCACGCCCCGCGCGTTGCGAATCGCGCGGGGCGCACACCGGAAGTGCTTCAACGACGCCCACTGACCTCCGGTAACGGACGGTCAACCCGACGCACCGGCGGCGGGCGGCGTCGCGGGCCGGATCAGGAGGCGCGCCAGTAGCCCAGGGAGTGGACCCGCTCCTTGGGGAGCGCGAGCTCCTTGCGGACGTACGCGGCGAGGGTGCGGGTGGTCGCCGTGTCGCAGGCGATCCAGACGTACGGGTCCTCGCCCTTCTCGAGGAGCTCGGGGAGGTCGCCGCGCACCCGCTCGACGAGCGCGGCGCCGCCGCCCTGGCGCGGGACCCGGCGCAGCTCGTGGCGGTCCGCGTCGAGGCGCAGCGGCAGCTCCTCGTCGGCGTCGTGCGAGGTCTCGAACCAGAGGGTGGCCGGGACGTCGGGCGCGGAGTCGAGGAGCGAGTTGATGGCGGGCAGCGAGGCGGGGTCGCCGATCACGAACATCCGGCCGGGCCGGGGCTCGGGGGCGGTGAAGCCGGTGCCCTGGAGGGTCGCCTCGATGGTGTCGCCGGGGGCGCAGGAGCGGGCCCAGTCGCTGGCGGCGCCGTCGTGGAGGGCGAACTCCAGGCTGAAGGTGCCGGCCTCCTGGTCGGGGTCGACGAGGGTGTAGGCGCGCTGGTGCGGCTTGCCCGCGTTCTCGAACCAGAGCCGTACCCACATCGTCGGGTGGACGCCGGCGGCGGCGAGGAGGCCGCCGTCCGTCAGGTGCACCCGGCGGTAGTGCTCGTTGACCTGCTCGCCCCCGGTCACGGTGAACGTGAAGTCCCGCCCCCGGAACAGCTTCAGGACCACACCTTCCCAGCCATGCCCCACCGCGATCGCCTCCCCATGCGTTACCTGTAGATTAATTTAGGTCAGCCTAACCTAAGCATTGCGAATGAGGATCGGGGTCGGAGTGGGTATCGAGGTCTACCGGGACGATTGGGGCGTTCCGCATCTGCGGGGCACCGATCCGGACGAACTCGCCTTCGCGCAGGGACGGGTGACGGCGGTGGACCGGGCCTGGCAGCTGGAGGTCGAGCGGCACCGGGCGCAGGGCACGACGGCCGCGTTCCTCGGCGCCGGCGAGACCGGCTGGGACACCTTCGCGCGCCAGGCCAGGCTCGCCGACACCGCGCGCCGCTGCTTCGACCGGCTGGACGAGCGGACGGCGCGCTGGGTCCGGGCGTACGTGGACGGGGTCAACGCGGGCCTGCCGGAAGGCGCGGCGCGCGCGGGCCAGTTCGCGCGGGTGGGGCTCGCCCCGGGCCGCTGGGTGCCGTGGACGCCGCTGGCGGTCTGGCTCACCACGCACATCCTGTTCGCGGGCTTCCCCGCCAAGCTGTGGCGGGAGGAGGTCGCGCGCCGGCTGGGCGAGGAGTGGACGGAGCTGTTCGCCACGGACGGCCCGGGGACCTCCGGCTCCAACGGCTGGATCGTCTCCGGCGCCCGGACGGCGAGCGGCTCCGCGATCATCGCGGGCGACCCGCACCGCTTCATCGAGGCGCCCGGGGTGTACCAGCAGATCCGCCTCGCGTGCCCGGAGTACGACGTGCTCGGCCTGGCGGTCCCGGGCGTCCCGGGCCTCGCCCACTTCGGCCACACCGGAGGTGTGGCCTGGGCGATCACCAACGCCATGTCCGACTACCAGGACGTCTACCGGGAGCGGCTCCGGCGGACCGCCGACGGCGGCGTGGAGGCGCTGGGCCCGGACGGCTGGTACCCGGCGTCCGTGCACCGGGAGACGGTGGAGGTCGCGGGCGGCGACCCGGTCGGGATCGAGGTGATCGAGACCGAGCGCGGCCCGGTGATCATCGGCCCGGACGGCGGCCCGATCGGAGGTCCGGTCGGAGCCGAGGGCGCCGAAGGAGCCGAAGGAGCCGAGGGTGGTGTCTGGGAGGCGATCAGCCTGCGGTACCCGCCGCGCGTGACCGGCGAGCTGGGGTTCGCGGTGCTGCCCGAGCTGCTCGCCGCCCGGACCGTCGCGGACGTGGACCGGGCCGTCGACGGCTGGGTCGAGCCGGTCAACGTCGTCATGGCCGCCGACGTGGACGGCGGCCTGCTGCACCGGGTCGCCGGGTACGTCCCCGTCCGCGACCACGCCAACTCCGTTCGGGTGGTGCCCGCCTGGGAGGCCGCGCACGACTGGCGGGACGGCGCCGCTGTACCGACGCCGCGCGCGGAGGTGGAGGGCCACGCCGTCATGGCCAACGCGCGCGGTCTCGCGGCGCCGCTCGGCATCGAGTTCGCCCCGCCGCACCGGGCGGCCCGGATCGACGCGCTGCTCGACGCCTCGACGGCCTGGACGCCCGAGGCGATGGCCGGCATCCACACCGACACCGACAACCCCTCGGCGGCCCGCCTGCTGGCGGCGATCCGCGCGACGGCCCCGGACAGCGACGCCGACGCCCCCGCCCTCTCCCCCGCCGCCCTCGCCGTCCGCGACCGGCTGCTCGCGTGGGACCGCCGGATGGACGCCGACAGCACCGACGCCGGTCTGTACGCCGCCGTGCGCGGCGCCGTCGTCCGGCGGCTCACCGCGCACCCGGCGTTCGCGGCGCTCCGGAAGCCCGCCCCGTACCCCGCGGTCTTCCAGCCCTGGCTGGCCCTCGGGCCGCGGGTGGCCCTGGCCCTGGAGACGCTGCTGTCCTCCGGCCCCGTACCGGCCGCCGATGTCGCCGAGATCGTCCGCGAGGCCCTGGAGGAGATCGCCGCCGGTGAGGAGCCGCCCGCCTGGGGCGTCACGCACCGGCTCGCGCCGTGGCAGGCGCTCCCCGACGAGGACGAGGACGACGCCGACTGGCCCGGCCTCTCCGGGGACCACGACTGCGTGATGTCCTCGACCAGCGTGCCCGGCTACACCGACCGCAGCGCCCGCGCCTCGGCCGCCCGCTACGTCTGGGACCTGGCCGACCGCGACAAGAGCCTGTGGATCGTGCCGTTCGGCGCCTCCGGGGTCGCCGACGACCCCCACCACCGCGACCAACTCCCCCTGTGGCTGCGGGGCGGACTCGCCCCCGTCACCACCGACTGGCACCACCTCACCAAGGAGCACCCGCATGACGACCGCCACTGAGCCGACCGGACCGGCCGGACCGATCAGACAGGTCGAGCCGGTCCACGTCCAGGCCGTCGAGGGCTTCGGCACCGTCCGGATCGACCCCGTCGACCCCGACCGCGACGCCGCCCTCGTCCACGGCTGGGTCAACGAGGACCGCGCCCGCTTCTGGGGCATGGGCGGCACCACCGTCGACCAGGTACGGGAGATCTACGCCCACCTGGACACGCTCACCACGCACCACGGCTTCCTGGTCCGGCGGGACGGCGAGCCGGTCGCGCTCTTCCAGACGTACGAGCCCTCCGCCGACCGCGTCTCCGAGTGCTACGAGGTGGAGCCCGGCGACATCGGCGTGCACATCCTGATCGCCCCCGCGGCCACCCCCGAACCGGGCTTCTCCGCCCGCCTTTTCGTCGCGCTGACCGCGTTCGCGCTGAACGGCCGCACGCGCGCCGTCGCCGAGCCGGACGCCGCCAACGAGAAGGCGATCGCCCGGCTGGTGCGGGCCGGTTTCGAGCTGGGCCCCGAGGTCGTCCTGCCGGAGGTGGACCTGCCCGAGGTCTTCATCCCGGAGAAGCGCGCCCGTCTGGCGTTCCTCACCCGCTGACACCCCGAGGGGGCGGTCAGCCGATCACGCGCCCGTTCACGACGACCCTGCGCGGCGCCGCGAGTACGCGGACGTCCGCGCGGGGGTCCTCGCCGTAGACGACGAGGTCCGCGGGGGCGCCCTCCTCCAGGGCGGGGCGGCCCAGCCAGGAGCGGGCGCCCCAGGTGGTCGCCGAGAGGGCCTCGATCGGCGGGATGCCCGCCTTGACCAGCTCCTCGACCTCGGCCGCGACCAGGCCGTGGGCCAGGGAGCCGCCCGCGTCCGTGCCGACGAAGACCGGGACACCGGCGTCGTACGCCGAGCGGACGGTGTCGTACCGGCGCTCGTACAGCCGCCGCATGTGCGCCGACCAGCGCGGGAACTTCTGCTCACCGCCCTGCGCGAGCTTCGGGAACGTGGCGATGTTGACGAGCGTCGGGACGATCGCGACGCCTCGCTCGGCGAAGAGCGGGATCGTGTCCTCGGTGAGGCCTGTGGCGTGCTCGATGCAGTCGATGCCCGCCTCCACCAGGTCCCGCAGCGAGTCCTCGGCGAAGCAGTGCGCGGTGACCCGCGCCCCGAGCCGGTGGGCCTCGGCGATCGCCGCCTCGACCTCGGCGCGGGGCCAGCAGGCGCCCAGGTCGCCGGCCTCCCGGTCGAGCCAGTCGCCGACGAGCTTGACCCAGCCGTCGCCGCGCCGGGCCTCCTGCCCGACGTACGCGACCAGGTCCTCGGGCTCGATCTCGTGGGCGTAGTTGCGGATGTAGCGACGGGTGCGGGCGATGTGCCGGCCGGCGCGGATGATCTTCGGCAGGTCCTCGCGCTCGTCGATCCACCGGGTGTCGGACGGCGAGCCCGCGTCACGGATCAGGAGCGTGCCCGCGTCCCGGTCGGTCAGCGCCTGCTTCTCGGCCGTGCCGGCGTCGACCGGGCCGTGCTGGTCCAGGCCGACGTGGCAGTGCGCGTCGACCAGGCCCGGCAGGGCCCAGCCCTCGATCGTGAGCGCCTCGCCGGACGGTCGGGTGTACGTGACGCGCCCGTCGACCGCCCAGAGCTCGTCCCGTACGTCCTCCGGGCCGACGAGCACCCGCCCCTTCACATGCAGCACCACGTGATCGCTCATGTCTGCACTCTACGAGGGGCGGGCACCCCGCTGAAGACGGCTCATTCGTCGATCGCGGCCCCGAAGGCGGCGTCCACCGCCGGTCCGCCGAGGGAGCCGGCGGAGTACGTCCACGAGCCCGCCGCCGTCAGCCCACCCGTACCGGCCGAGAAGACCCAGATGTGCCCGTCGCCGGTGTTCTCGCCGGGGGCGGCGGCGAGGAGTCCGAAGCGGCGGTCGCCGTTCGGGTCGGTGAGCCTGACCTGCGCCCCGAACCGGTCGGCGCGCTCGACCGCGCCGGGCACGGACGGCGAGTCCTGGGTCCAGGACTGGGCGCCGGTGGCGGTGAGCCCGGCGCGGGTGCCGCGCAGGACGGTGACCATGCCCGCGTCGACGACGGTGCCGATGTCCTCCTCGGGCGCGCCGATCGCCACGTCCGCGTAGCCGTCGCCGTTCGTGTCCGCGACGGAGAGGTCGGAGCCCCAGCCGTCGCCGCGCTCGGAGGCGCCCGGGACGCCCGGGGAGTCCTGGGTCCACCAGCGCGGCGGGGTGCCGGGCCCCTCGACGCCGGCCGGTCCTGAGGGGCCGCCGAGGTAGACGCCGACCATGCCGCCGGTCATCGACTCGCCGCCGTCGTCCGGGCTGTGCGGCTCGCCCGTGACGAGGTCGTCGTGGCCGTCGCCGTTGATGTCCCCGGAGGCGGCGACCGGTCCGCCGCGCAGGGCGCGCTCGTAGCGCAGTTCGTCCGCGTGTCCGGAGAGGTACCAGGACCAGCCGTGGCCGGGTTCGGTGCCGGTGGAGACCCCGCTGATCACGAGGTCGGCGAAGCCGTTGCGGTCGTAGTCGCCGGTGGTGACGGACCGTTCGGAGATGTCGCGCCACTCGTCGGCCGTGCGGGCCGAGCCGTTCAACGCGGTGCCTCGGTCCGTGCGGACGGTCGCGCCCGGCTGCGGGGCGGCGGCGAACAGGTGCCGTTCGGCGCCGTTCCGGTCGAGGGTGATCAGCTGGTCGCCCGGGGTCTCCGCGGTGAAGCGGGCGGCGGCGAACGCCGAGCCGAAGCGGGCCCCGGCGGTGGGGCCGAGGAGGCTGTCGAGGCCCTGGCTGCGGGTGCCGACGAGCCCCTTCGGCGAGCCCCAGAGGATCACGGCGCCGCCGGCGTCGGCCAGGGTGCCGATGTCCTCGCCGGGGACGCCCACGATCGCGTCGTCGTAGCCGTCCCCGTCCAGGTCGCCGGTGGCGACGGCCCGGCCGAAGGCGTCCCCGGTCTCGGCGGCGCCGGGCACACCGGCGGAGTTCTGGTGGACGACGGCGGCGCGGGTGGTGCCGATGCCCCGGGCGGAGCCGTACTGGACGGTGACGAGACCGGCGCCCCGCCTGCCGCCGACGGTCGCGCCGGGCGCGCCGACGAGGACGTCGTCGTAACCGTCCCCGTCGAAGTCGCAGTTGCGGTCGTCCGCGCGGGTGGAGCCGGGGACTCCGGCGTGGGCGGCGGGCGCGGTGACGAGCCCGACGCCGGCGGTGAGGAGGAAGGTCGCGGCGGTGAGGGCGAGGGCGCGGTGGGTAGAACGGTGTGCGCGCATGGAGCGGCTCCTGGATGCAAGAGAGATGATCCGGGCGGCTGCGGGGGTGTCCGGAAAGGGCCCGTCCCTTGTCCGTCGCACCGTTTGACACCGGATGCCCCGTGAGGGTTGTACGCGCGGATGGTCCGAAGCTGCGGGGAACCGGCTCGGTACGCTGAACCGACGCTCGACCCCTTTTCGTACGTTCGAACTTTCGGAGAAGGCACCACCGTGACCGTGACACACCCGCTGCTGGACCTGGCCCCGCTGACCGCCGCGCACTTCGCGTCCATCGAACGGCGGGTCGCCGCCCTGCTCTCCACCGAGCAGGACGTGGTGATCACCCAGGGCGAGGCGCTGCTGCCGCTCGAGGGCTGCATCCGCAGCGGGGCCCGGCCGGGTTCGACGGCCCTGAACATCGTCACCGGTCCGTACGGTCAGACCTTCGGCAACTGGCTGCGGGACTGCGGCGCCACGGTCGTGGACCTGGAGGTGCCCTTCCACGCGGCGGTGACGGCCGCGCAGGTGGAGCAGGCGCTCGCCGAGCACCCGGAGATCGACTTCGTCTCCCTGGTGCACGCGGAGGCGGCGACCGGCAACACGAACCCGGTGGCCGAGATCGGCGAGGTCGTGCGGGCGCACGGGGCACTGTTCTACCTGGACGCGGTGGCGTCGATCGGCGCGGAGCCGGTGCTGCCGGACGCGTGGGGCGTGGACATGTGCATCATCGGCGCACAGAAGGCGATGGGCGGTCCCGCGGGCGTCTCGGCGGTCTCGGTGAGCGAGCGGGCGTGGGAGCGGTTCGCCGCCAACCCGCGGGCACCGCGCCGCTCGTACCTCTCGCTCCTGGACTGGAAGGAGCGCTGGATCGACGGCGGCCGTACGGCGCTGCTGCACGCGCCGGCGCAGTTGGAGATGCTCGCCCTCGAGGCGTGCGTGGAGCGGATCGAGTCCGAGGGGCTCGACGCGCTGATGGCCCGTCACGCGTCCGCCGCGGCCGCGACCCGCGCGGGCGCCCTGGCCCTCGGCGGCGGTCTGGAGCCGTACGTCCACGAGGCGAAGGACGCGGCCCCGGTCGCGACGACGCTGCGCGCCCCGGAGGGCGTGGACGCCTCGGCGCTGGTCGCGGCGGCGCTGGCGGCGGACCCGTCGCTGCCGCTGATCGCGGGCGGCGGGGCGCTGGCGAAGGAGATGATCCGGGTCAACCACTACGGCGTGGACGCGACCCGGGGCGCGGTCCAGTCCTCCCTGGCGGCCCTGGGCGCGGCCCTCGCCGAGACGGGCCGCCCGGTCGACCTGGAGGCGACCCGCCGCGCGGTGACGGAGGCGTGGATCTAGGAGGCGCCCGGCCCACCCGGAGCGGGGGCCCGGGGCGGGGCTACCGGATGTCCAGGAGGGCGACGGCCTCGGCGAAGTCGGCATGCGCGGGCTCGAAGGTCCGCGCGACGACGAGGAACATGGCGCGGTCCGTCAAGGCCCGGGCGAGGCGTGCGCGGTCGTCCGGCAGGCGGCGGGCGAGCGCCACGCCTTCGTCGAAGTACGGCGTGAACCGCTCTTCGAACCGGTAGTGGTGGCCCCCTTCGCGGAGGGCCACGCGGATGCCGATTCTGCGCTGGACGTCCACCAGTTCGCGCAGTCGGCCGGCCTCGCGCAGTCCCGCCGCCTCCGTTTCGAGCCCTGGCAGGGCGCCGAGGAAGGCATCACGCGTGTCGCTCGACCATCCGAGGCCGGTGCCGAACGGCGGCATCGGGGACTCGGCGCTCGCGGGCGCCTCGTCGGCCCGCCCCGACAGGGCGAACAGGGTCGCCTGACAGGCGTCCAGGGCCCTGCACAGCCGTTCCACCCGGGCCGGCGCCCCGCCCTCGATCCTCCGCGCGGCCTCGACCGCCTCGGCGCGCAGCGTCAGCGCCACCTCCGGGCTGCCGCTGCCGTAGCTCAGCGAGAGCAGCCCGTCGACCAACTTCGGCAGATACGCCTTCGGGCTCACCTCCGCCAGAACCCGGTACGCGTGGACCTGTTCGAGCACGCTCAGCCGTCCGGACGAGTGGACCCTCGAGCCCCACCCCGCCGAGCCGCTTCACGGGATCCGAACTCCAGCCGCCTCGGCGAGGCTCGCCGTCGCGCGGCCGCCGCACCCACCGGATCGGCCGCCGCGCCACGGAGCCGCCCGCGCCCATTCCCGGAGCGCATTACGAGCGGGATTCTTGAAGGCCATTATCGGTGCATATTCGAGCGCGCATTAATCACTCGAATTCCCCGTGCACCTTCCGCGTTTCTTCTGCCCGGTTTCCCGGACCCTAAACGCCAAGGTTTCGTCAGCGATTCCGGCTCATTTCCGCGCGTGTGACGGACTCCACATAGCGCCCGTTCCGCCCGGATTTATACGGACAGAATGGGACCGATTCACGCTCGCGCGAATAACACATCCGCCTTCTCCAGCACACCCCTCCGCCCCGTGCATTCCGAGAATGTGATCGGTAAATTCCCTCGCCATGACCGCAGCACAAGCAGCCATGACACTGGAAAGCCCACGCGTGGAGGACGGAGCCGCGATCTGGCGCATCGCCCGCGATTCTCAGGCGCTCGACCTGAACTCCTCGTACAGCTACCTGCTGTGGTGCCGCGACTTCGCCGCCACTTCGCTGGTCGCGCGCGCCGCCGACGGCGACCCGGTCGCCTTCGTCACCGGGTACCTGCGCCCCGACCGGCCCGACACCCTCGTCGTCTGGCAGATCGCCGTCGACGAGACGCACCGCGGGCGGGGCCTGGCCGGGGTACTGCTCGACGCGCTGACCGCCCGGGTCTCCCCCGAGGCGATCGAGACGACGGTGACCCCCGACAACACGCCCTCGGACCGGCTCTTCACCGCGTACGCCGCCCGGCACGGACTCTGTCTGGAGCGCGAGGTCCTCTTCGACGGGCGTCTGTTCCCCGACACCGCCAACGGCACCCACCAGCCCGAAGTCCTGTACCGCATCGGCCCCTTCCACCCCAACGGAGCTTCGCTGTGACCATCACCCCGCCCGCCCTGAGCGTCTTCGAGACCCTGGAGTCGGAGGTGCGCAGCTACTGCCGCGGCTGGCCCACCGTCTTCGACCGTGCGAACGGCGCGCGCCTGACCGACGAGGACGGCCACGAGTACCTCGACTTCTTCGCCGGCGCCGGCTCGCTCAACTACGGCCACAACAACCCCGTACTGAAACGGGCCTTGATCGACTACCTGGAACGCGACGGGATCACCCACGGTCTCGACATGGCGACCACCGCCAAGCGGACCTTCCTGGAGACCTTCCAGGAGGTCGTGCTGAAGCCGCGCTCCCTGCCGTACAAGGTGATGTTCCCGGGCCCGACCGGCACCAACGCCGTCGAGGCCGCGCTGAAGCTGGCACGGAAGGTGAAGGGCCGCGAGTCCGTCGTCTCCTTCACCAACGCCTTCCACGGCATGTCGCTCGGTTCGCTCGCCGTCACCGGCAACGCCTTCAAGCGGGCCGGCGCCGGGATCCCGCTGGTCCACGGCACCCCGATGCCGTTCGACCACTACCTCGACGGGCAGACCCCGGACTTCCTCTGGTTCGAGCGACTGCTCGAGGACCAGGGTTCCGGCCTGAACAAGCCCGCCGCGGTGATCGTGGAGACGGTCCAGGGCGAGGGCGGCATCAACGTGGCCCGCGCCGAGTGGCTGCGGGAGCTCGCCGATCTGTGCCGGCGCCAGGACATGCTCCTGATCGTCGACGACATCCAGATGGGCTGTGGCCGTACCGGCGCCTTCTTCTCCTTCGAGGAGGCCGGCATCACCCCGGACATCGTCACGCTGTCGAAGTCGATCAGCGGGTACGGCCTGCCGATGTCGCTCTGCCTGTTCCGGCCGGAGCTGGACGTCTGGGAGCCCGGCGAGCACAACGGCACCTTCCGGGGCAACAACCCGGCCTTCGTCACGGCCGCCGCCGCGCTCGACACGTACTGGGCCGACGGCCAGATGGAGAAGCAGACCCTGGCGCGCGGCGAGCAGGTCGAGCAGACACTGCTCGCCCTGTGCGAGGAGAACTCGGCGGACGGCGCGCACTACCGGGGCCGTGGCCTGGTGTGGGGCCTGGAGTTCGCCGACAGGACCCGGGCGTCGAAGGTCTGCGCCCGCGCCTTCGAACTGGGGCTGCTGCTCGAGACCTCGGGCCCGGAGAGCCAGGTCGTCAAACTCCTCCCGCCGCTGACCGTCACGCCGGAGGAGCTGGACGAGGGGCTGAGCACACTGTCCCGCGCGGTCCGCGAGACCGCCTGAACAACCGCTGACCGAAAGGGAGTTGTACCACCGTGATCGTCCGATCGTTCAAGGACATCGAGAACACCGAACGCCATGTGCGAGCCGCCTCCGGCACCTGGGAGAGCAAGCGGATCGTCCTCGCCAAGGAGCGGGTCGGCTTCTCGCTGCACGAGACCGTGCTCTACGCGGGCACCGAGACGTCCATGTGGTACGCCAACCACATCGAGGCCGTCCTCTGTGTCGAGGGCGAGGCCGAGCTGACGAACGACGAGACCGGCGAGACGCACTGGATCGCCCCGGGCACGATGTATCTGCTCGACGGCCACGAGCGGCACACTCTGCGCCCCAAGACCGATTTCCGCTGCGTCTGCGTCTTCAACCCGCCGGTCACCGGGCGGGAGGACCACGACGAGAACGGGGTGTACCCCCTGCTCACGGAGGAGGGCTGATCATGACGGACGTACTGACCGACCTGTACCCGACCCGCGGCGCCGCCGAGGTGCTCACGGCCCGCCGGGACCCGGTGGTGTGGGGCGACGCCCCGGGCCTGGAGTCGTTCGACCGGGACGGCTTCCTCGTCGAACCGGAGCTGCTGGCCGACGACGAGGTCGCCGAGTACCGCCGCGAGCTGGACCGGCTGGTCGCCGATCCGGCCGTACGGTCCGATCCGCGGGCGATCGTCGAGTCGAGGACGTCGACCGTACGGTCCGTCTTCGAGGTGCACCGGATCAGCGAGGTCTTCGCCCGGCTGGTCCGGGACGAGCGGGTGGTGGGCCGGGCCCGCGAGATCCTCGGCTCGGACGTGTACGTCCACCAGTCGCGGATCAACGTGAAGCCGGGCTTCGGCGCCTCCGGGTTCTACTGGCACTCGGACTTCGAGACCTGGCACGCGGAGGACGGCCTGCCGCGGATGCGCACGGTGTCGGTGTCGATCGCGCTGACCGAGAACCACGACACCAACGGCGGCCTGATGATCATGCCGGGCTCGCACCGGACGTTCCTCGGCTGCGCGGGCGCGACCCCGAAGGACAACTACAAGCGCTCGCTGCAGATGCAGGACGCGGGCACCCCGTCGGACGAGGCGCTGACCTCGCTCGCGGACGCGCACGGCATCCGGCTCTTCACGGGCCGGGCGGGCTCGGCGACCTGGTTCGACTGCAACGCCATGCACGGTTCGGGCGACAACATCACGCCGTATCCGCGCAGCAACGTCTTCCTCGTCTTCAACAGCGTGGAGAACGCGGCGGTGGAGCCGTTCGCGGCGCCGGTGCGCCGACCCGAGTTCATCGGGGCGCGGGACTTCACCCCGGTGCGCTGAGGGCCCTCGGGTGACGGGTGGGGGGAGGGGGCCGGACGGCCCCCTCCCCCCATCCGCGTCTCAGCCCGCCAGGACCTCAAGGGCGCGGTCGACGTCCGCCGTGCCGTTGTAGAGGTGGAAGGACGCCCGCAGGTTGCCCGCGCGGGCGGCCATCAGGACGCCGGCGGCACGCAGGTCGGGCAGCCGGTCGCCGAGGCCCGGCACGCCCACCACACCGGAGACGTCCGGCACGGGGGCGTGGCCGAGCTCCACGAGGCCGGCGCGGAAGCGGGCGGCGAGGGCCTTGTTGTGGACCTCGATCCGCTCGATGCCGATCTCTTCGAGCAGCGCGAGCGAACGGGCCGCCCCGTGGTACGAGAGGAACGCCGGCGGCTCGTCGAACCGCCGCGCGGAGGCGGCCAGTTCACGCACCGGCCCGTAGCTGTTGGCCCACAGCTCCTCGCCCGTGACCCAGCCCGCGTGGATGGCCGTCAGCGAGTCCTGCGCCTCCTCGGTGACGGTGAGGAAGGACGCCCCGCGCGGACAGAGCAGGTACTTGTGGCCGCCGGACACCGTGTAGTCCCACTCCCCCGCGCGCAGCGGCAGCCAGCCCGCCGACTGGGTGGCGTCGAGGAGCGTACGGGCCCCGTGCGCGGCCGCCGCCGCCCGTACCGCCGCGAAGTCCACCGTCCGGCCGTCCGCCGACTGGACGGACGAGAAGGCGACGAGCGCGGTCTCGGGGCGGACGGACTCGACGAGCCGCTCCAGGGGGACGAAGCGGGTCTTGAGGTCGCCGCGGATCGTGAACGGGGTGATCAGCGAGGAGAAGTCGCCCTCGGGGAAGAGGATCTCGGCCCCGGCGGGCATCGACTGCGCGATCAGCCCGGCGTGGACGGAGACCGAGCTGCCGACGGCGACCCGGTCCGGGTGGACGGCCGTGAGCCGGGCGAACGTGGCGCGGGCCTCGTCGACGATGTCGAAGCTGCCGGAGCCGTCCGGGTTGCCCGCCGCGACCTCCTCGCAGAGCCGGGCGACGGCCTCGACGGTGCGGCGCGGGAGCAGCGCGCACGTGGAGGTGTTGAGGTACGTCCCCCGGGGCGCGAACTCGGCTCCGCCGAGGGGTTCGATGACATCCGTGGCATCCGTGGCATCCATGGCCCCAGACTGGGCTTCCCCCGACCCTTCGTCAATGGCGAATGATCATGGGGAAGCCCCAACCGGCGCTTATAAGCCCAGGTCCGGGGCCTGAGCGGTGCTAGCAGTTGCCGTCCACGTCGCAGGCCGGAGCGGTGTCGTCGGCGCCGCCGCCGACCGGCTGCAGGACCGTCCGGCCCTGCCACGCCTGCTCCAGGGCCTGGGTGAAGACCTCGGCGGGCTGGCCGCCGGAGATGCCGTAGCGGCGGTCGAGGACGAAGAACGGCACGCCGTTGGCGCCGAGTTCGGCCGCCTCGCGCTCGTCCGCCCGTACCTCCGCCGCGTACGCGGTCTCGTCGGCGACCACGGCACGGACCTCGGTCTCGTCGAGGCCGGCCTCGACCCCGAGCCGGACGAGCGTCTCGGCGTCGAAGACGGACCGGTCCTCGACGAAGTTCGCGCGGTAGGCGAGGTCGAGCAGCTCGTTCTGCCGGCCGCGCTCCTTGGCGAGGTGGAGCAGACGGTGGACGTCGAAGGTGTTGCCGGAGTCGCGGCCCTCGGTGCGGTACTCGAGGCCCTCGGAGTGCGCGTTGGAGGCGACGTGCTCCTCCATGGCGCGGGCCTCGTCCAGGGTCCGCCCGTACTTCTTCGCCAGCGTGTCGACCACCGGCGCGGTGACGCCCTTGGGCAGGTTCGGGTTCAGCTCGAAGGAGCGGTGCACGATCTCGATGTCGTCGCGGTGGGCGAAGGCCGCGAGCCCCTTCTCGAAGCGGGCCTTGCCGATGTAGCACCACGGGCAGGCGATGTCGCTCCAGATCTCGACGCGCATGTTCGGCTTCTCTCCGGGTTCGAGGGGTGTGTTCCGGGTGGTCTTCAGAGGGCGGAAACACCCGCCCCCGCCGGATTCATTCCGCCCTGGGCGCGACTGTGAGACGGAGCACGAGGTGGGTGCCCGAGCGTGGGGTGTCGGGGTCCGGGGCCCAGTCGTGGGCGGTGTAGAAGGACCGGGCCCGTTCGTTCTCCTCGAAGACGAGGAGGCGGGCCTCGGCGAAGCCCTCCGCGCGCCAGACGTCCAGGCAGGCCGCGTGCAGCTCGGTGCCGATGCCCCGGCGCCAGTGGTCGGGGCGGACGTGGAGCTGCGTGAGCGTGACCGTACCGTCGTCGCCCCTGCTGTACGCGGCGACGCCGGCCGGGCCCCCGTCCCGCTCCGCGACGAGCACGTCGCCCCGCTCCACGGCCCTGCTCCACCCCTCCCGGGCGCGGGCGAGCTCCTCGGGTCCGGCGAACTCGGTGTCGGGGATGTGGCCGCTGTAGTACGTGGAGCGGGCCTCCAGGTGCAGGGCGGCGATGGCGTCGAGGTCGGCGGGGGTCGCGGTTCTGATCATGACAACGGGGACGCGCGGGGGCGGGGCGGCGGTTGCGTGGCCCGCGACCTGTCGGTCACGGGCCCCGCGTCCGGCCTCCCCGCGCTCCCGCCTCAGCGGCGCGGCAGCCCCAGCGGGTTGCCGTCGCGCAGCTCCGGCGGCAGCAGGTGCTGCGGGGTCGACTGGTACGTGACCGGGCGCAGCCAGCGCTCGATCGCGGTCGCGCCGACCGAGGTGGAGGTGGAGGTGGTCGCCGGGTACGGGCCGCCGTGGTGCTGGGCGCCCGCCACCGCCACGCCCGTCGGCCAGTCGTTGACGAGCACGCGGCCCGCCAGCGGGGTCAGCTCGGCGAGCAGGCCCGCGGCCTCCGGGTCCTCGTCGGCCATCTGGAGCGTGGCGGTGAGGTTGCCGGGGAGCAGGGCGAGGACCGCGGTGATCTCGTCCCGGGAGGCGTAACGGACGACCAGGGTCACCGGGCCGAAGTACTCGCTCAGGAAGGCGCCGCCGTAGCCCTTGCGGCGGCTTTCGAGCAGGAGTTCGGCGTCGAAGGTCAGGAAGCCCGCCTTGACGGTGTTCGGCCCGCCGGGGCCCGGATGGACGGGCGCGGTGACGCCGTCGATCTGGGCGAGCTCGTACGTCCCGGTGAGGAAGTGGCCCCGCATCCGGCGGTCGAGCATCACCCCGGGCTCGACCGCGCCGACGGCGTCCGCCAGCGCGGTCACGAAGCGGTCGCCCGCCTCGCCCGTGGGTGCCAGGACGAAGCCGGGCTTGGTGCAGAACTGGCCCTGTCCCAGGGTCATGGAGCCCGCGAGCCCGGAACCGAGCTCGGTGGCCCGTGCCTCGGCGGCCGCGCCGGTGATCACGACCGGGTTGAGGGAGCCGAGCTCGCCGTGGAAGGGGATGGGCACGGGCCGGGCGGCCGCCGCGTCGAAGAGGGCCCGGCCGCCCCGGACCGAACCGGTGAAGCCGGCGGCCGCGACCAGCGGGTGGCGGACCAGCTCCACGCCGGCGTCGAAGCCGTGCAGGAGGCCGACGACGTCCTCGGGCAGCCCGACCTTGGCGGCGGCCCGCCGGAGCAGGGTCGCGCAGAGCTCCGAGGTGGCCGGGTGGTCGGGGTGGGCCTTGACCACGACGGGGCAGCCGGCCGCGAGGGCGCTGGCGGTGTCGCCGCCGGGGACGGAGAAGGCGAGCGGGAAGTTACTGGCGGAGTAGACGGCGACGACGCCGAGCGGGATCTTCCAGCGGCGCAGGTCGGGCCGGGGCGGGGTGGTCGTGGGGTCGGGCAGGTCGATCCGTACGTCGAGGAAGGCGCCCTCGTCGACGACGTCCGCGAAGGCCCGCAACTGGGCGGTGGTGCGGGCGAGTTCGCCGGTGAGCCGGACCGGGCCGAGCGCCGTCTCGGCGTCGGCGGTCTCGACGACCTCGGGCCGGGCCTCGTCGAGGAGGTCGGCGGCGGTGCGGAGCAGGGCGGCCCGTACCGTGCGGTCGGCGAGCGCCTCGCGGACGGCGAACGCGGCGGTGACGGCCCGGTCCACGTCGGCGGCTGTGGCCTCCACCGCAACCTGTTCGCGCGGCTTCCCCGTCCGGGGGTCCACACTCCACACTGGTTCAGCTGCCACGGCCCTGCCCCTCTTCACGCGACACCCCGTTCGGTATTCTGAACGGGGTTCCAGTAGATGAATCTGGACTCTATTGACGGGTGTGCCGACTCCACAAGAGGCACCAGGAAGAGGGGTGAGGGCGATGTCGACAGCCGACACGGGTGGGGCCCAGGTCAAGTCCGCGGTGCGCACGGTGGAGTTGCTCGAGTATTTCGCGGGGCGCCCCGGAATGCACTCGCTGGCCGCCGTCCAGGAGGCCGTCGGATACCCCAAGTCCAGCCTGTACATGCTGCTGCGCACCCTGGTCGAGCTGGGCTGGGTGGAGACGGACGCGACGGGCACGCGGTACGGCATCGGCGTCCGGGCCCTGCTCGTCGGCACCTCGTACATCGACGGCGACGAGGTGGTCGCCGCGGCCCGGCCGACCCTCGACCGGCTCTCCGACGACACCACCGAGACCATCCACCTCGCCCGGCTCGACGGCACCAACGTGGTCTATCTGGCGACCCGTCAGTCCCAGCACTATCTGCGGCCGTTCACCCGCGTCGGACGCCGGCTGCCGGCCCACTCGACCTCCCTGGGCAAGGCGCTGCTCGCCACCCACAGCGACGAGCAGGTCCGCAAGATGCTCCCGGAGACGCTGCCGCCGCTGACCGAGCACACGATCACCGACCGCGAGAAGCTCATCGAGGAGCTGCACCTCATCCGCGAGCAGGGCTACGCGGTGGACCGCGAGGAGAACACCCTCGGGCTGCGCTGCTTCGGCATCGCGATCCCCTACCGGACCCCGGCACGCGACGCGATCAGCTGCTCGGTGCCGGTGGCCCGGCTCACCCCCGGCCACGAGCAGATGATCAAGGACGCGCTCTTCGACGCGCGCGACCGCCTGACCCTGGCGACGCGCCGCCTCTGACGCCACCGGCTCCGGCGGCTCCGGCGGCTCGGAGGACCGGCCTCTCCCCCGCACGGGGGAGGCGGTTCGTCGGTGGGCAGGACGTGCCGGCGGGTGCCCGCGCGGGAGCGTGGGGCCATGACACAGACCGTCGCTCCCCTGGGCCTCAGCCCCTCCCGCCGGGCCCTGCGCGCCCTCGCCGTCCTGGCCTGCCTCCCGTACATCTCACTCAAGATCGCCTGGGTGGCGGGCAGCGAGATCGGCATCCCGGCCGGGAGCCGGCTCCTCGACGACCGCGCCCTGATGGCCGCCGTCAACGCGGTCTCGGTCGTCATGGACGCCGCCGTCGTGGTCCTCGCCCTGCTGCTCACCCAGGCGTGGGGGCGGCGGCTGCCGGCCTGGCTGCTCGCCTTCCCGATGTGGGTGGCGACGGGCCTGATCGCCCCGATCATGGTCGGCTTCCCGGCGCAGACCGTCGTCTCGCTCTTCACCGCCGCCGAACCGGCCGGCGCTCGCGAACCCTTCCTGGACTCCTGGGTCTTCACCGTCGTCTACGGCGGCTTCATCCTCCAGGGACTCGCGCTCGGCACGCTCTTCGTCCTCTACGCCCGCGACCGCTGGGGCCAGGTCTGGCGCGGCACCCTCGGCGAGCTGCCCGCGCGCCTCTCCGGAGCGGGCGTGCGCGCCGTCGCCGCCGCGGCCGCGCTGATCGCCCTCGTCCCCGCCACCGTCCACGTGCGGTGGGCCGCGGGCTCCACGACCGGGCTCCCGGCGGTGCGGATCGCCGAGCGGGACGGCGACTTCTACGTGCTCGAAGGGCTGCGGCTGCTCTTCCTCGCGGTCGCCGTCGTCTCCGTCCTGGCCCTGGTGTTCCGCGGGCACCCGTCGTTCCGGGTGCGCACGGTGCTCGGTTTCGGCTGTATCGGCTCGGCCGGGGTCGGCTGCTGGGGCGGCTATCTGCTCCTGGTGACGTACATGCCGGAGACCGATCACGCCAAGCAGGCCTCGGGCCTGATGCAGCTGACCTACGCTGGCGAGATGATCACCGGGTTCCTGCTGGCGGGCTGTCTGGCCGTCTTCCTGCGCCGCCGGAGCGCGAGCGCGTGAGACCTCCGCTCGCACCGATACTCGGCCGGCGGGCCAGGCTCCGCTGGGTGCATCTGATCCTGGGCGGCGCCCTGTTCATGCCGTACTGGCTGGTCGGCACCGTGGTCGTGGGGGTGCTCACGGGCGAGGGGGCGATGTTCACGGGCAGCCTCGGCGCGCAGTTCGGGGCGTACGCGGTCGGCCTGCCGCTCGCCGCGGTCACCTCGCTCTTCCCGCTGACCCGGCCGATGTCGGTGGCGGCGGCGCGGGCGCTCTGCGGGATCGCGGGCGACCCCCTCGCGGGCGACCGGCTCGCGGACGGACCCGCCCGGGGGCGGAGCGCGAAGGCGCGCACGGCCGGCTGGTTCACGCTCCACCTCGGCGTCGGCGCGCTGATCAGCGGGGCGACGCTGGCCCTTCCGCCGTTCGCGGTCACGGTGATGGCCCTGCCGTTGTCCCCGTCGCTCCAGAGGTCGGAGCTGACCGCGTACTGGGGCCTGCACCGGCCCTGGCTCCAGTGGGCCGGGCTCCCCGCAGGCCTCCTGATGCTGCTGGCGCTTGCCGCCGTCGCTGCGGGCGCGGGCGCCCTCCTCGCCCGGGAGGCGCCCCGGCTGCTCGGGCCGAGCCCGGCGGACCGGCTCGCGGCGGCCGAGCGGCGCGCCGCCGAGCTGGCCGTGCGCAACCGGCTCGCCCGCGAGCTGCACGACTCCGTCGGCCACGCGCTCAGCGCGGTGACGCTCCAGGCGAGCGCGGCACGCCGGGTCCTGGACTCCGACGTGGAGTTCGTACGGGAGGCGCTGGCCGCGATCGAGGAGACGACCCGGCGCACGGTCGGCGAACTCGACTCGGTGCTGGGCCTGTTGCGCGAGGGCGAGGACGACGGCGAGCTGCCCGCGCCCCGGCTCGACTCCCTCGACGCGCTGGTGCGGGGCGCGGGGCGGCACGTGGTGCTGACGGTGACCGGGGCGCTGGACCGGGTGCCGGACGCGGTGTCGAGGGAGGCGTACCGGATCGTGCAGGAGGGGCTGACGAACGCGGCCCGGCACGCGGGCGGGGAGCGCGT
Source organism: Streptomyces sp. NPDC001927 (assembly GCF_053594455.1). Lineage (NCBI taxonomy): Bacteria > Bacillati > Actinomycetota > Actinomycetes > Kitasatosporales > Streptomycetaceae > Streptomyces > Streptomyces sp. NPDC001927. The sequence goes on from NZ_JBSFEN010000014.1 coordinate 93,879, forward strand.
GACGGCGCGGATCGCCCTGGACGACGACGAGTTGGAGATCACGATGGAGAACGCCCGGCCCGACCGCGCCCCGGTGACCCGCCCCGGCGGCGGCCGGGGCCTGCGCGGGGTCGGTGAACGCGCGCGGCTGCTCGGCGGCACGTCCGAGGCGGGCCCGCTGGACGAGGTCTGGCGCCTCACGGTGCGGCTGCCGCTGGGCCCGGCGCGGGCGGGCGGTGGCCGGTGATCCGGGTGGTGCTCGCGGACGACGAGCGGATGGTGCGGACCGCCCTGCGGGTGATCCTGGACGCGGAGGCGGACCTGGAGGTGGTCGGCGAGGCGTCGACCGGGGCCGAGGCCGTGTCGGTCGTCCGCGAGGCGCGGCCGGACGTGGTCCTGATGGATATGCGGATGCCGGAGATCGACGGGATCCGGGCGACCGAGCAGATCCTGACGGGGATGGCGGAGCCGCCCCGGATCGTGGTGGTCACGACCTTCGAGAACGACGCGTACGTCTACGACGCGCTCCGGGTGGGCGCGGCCGGCTTCCTGCTCAAGCGGGCCGGCGCGGACGAGCTGGTCGACGCGGTCCGGCTGGTCGCCCGCAGCGACTCGCTGCTCTACCCGGCGGCGGTACGGTCCCTTGCCGCCGAGCACGCCCGCCGCAGTCCCCCGGCGGCGCCGCCCTGGGTGGCCCGGCTCACCGAGCGGGAGGCGGAGGTGCTGCGCCTGGTGGCGACGGGGCTGACCAACGCGGAGATCGCCGGCCGGATGGGCGTCGGCCCGGCGACCGTGAAGACCCATGTGGCGGCGGTGCTGGCGAAGACGGGCGCCCGGGACCGTACGCAGGCGGTGATCCTGGCGTACGAGTCGGGCTTCGTCGGCGCGCGCTGAGTCGCACCGGGGTGGCGCCGGTCACCCCCGCATGAACGTTTCCTGAGAAACCGGACACAGTCGGAACGGAATGGCACCCTCCGCTCGTCCCGCATATGGGATGAACAAGACGATCAGGCGCGCCTCGGTCTTCTCGCTGCTCCTGGTGCTCGCCCTTCTCGGCCGGGCGACCTGGGTGCAGGCGTACGAAGGCAAGGCCCTCGCGGACGACAAGAAGAACCGGCGGAACGTGATCGCGCAGTACGCGCAGCCGCTCGGGAACATCATCGTGGCCGGTTCGCCGGTCACGGGCTCGAAGAGGACGGAGGGTGGCGATCTCGCGTACAAGCGCGACTACACCGACGGCAAGCTCTACGCGGCCGTCACCGGCTACAGCTCACAGGCGTACGGCGCCAATCAGCTGGAGGGCATCTACTCCGACGTCCTGGACGGCACCGACACCCGGCTGAAGAACCCGCTCGACGCCCTCACCGGCAAGCAGCAGGAGCCCGGTGACGTGGTCACGACGATCGACCCGGCCGTGCAGAAGGCCGCGTACCAGGCGCTCGGCGAGAAGAAGGGCGCGGCCGTCGCCATCGACCCGAAGACCGGCCGGATCCTCGGGATGGTGTCCACACCCTCGTACGACCCCTCCAAGATCGCCGGGATGACCGACGGGTCCACCTGGAAGCAGCTCACCGAGGACGAGGACAAGCCGCTGGTCAACCGGGCACTGCGGCAGCCGCTGCCGCCCGGCTCGACGTTCAAGCTGGTCGTCGCGGCGGCGGCGCTGGAGAACGGGCTGTACGGCTCCGTGGACACGGCGACGGACAGCCCGAACCCGTACAAACTGCCCGGCTCCACCCGCTACCTGGAGAACGAGAACCCCAACGCGCCCTGCGAGAACGCCACGCTCCGCACCGCGCTGCAGTACTCCTGCAACAACGTCTTCGCCAAGATCGCGGTCGACCTCGGCCAGGACAAGGTGAAGGCGATGGCGGAGAAGTTCGGCTTCAACGACAAGGAGCAGGACGTCCCCGTACGCGCCTACCCGAGTGTGTATCCGTCCGGCATGGACACGGCGCAGACGGCGCTGACCGGTATCGGTCAGTTCGATGTGACGGCCACCCCGCTCCAGATCGCCATGGTGTCCGCGGCGATCGCCAACGACGGGCTCATGGCGTCTCCGCACATGGTCTCGAAGGTCGTGGACTCCGACGGCGACGCCCTGGAGACCTTCGACGACGGGGAGACCGAGCGGATCGTCTCCTCCTCGACGGCGAAACAGCTGCGCAGCGCGATGGTGACCGTGGTCGACAAGGGCACGGGCTCCAACGCGGCGATCTCCGGCGCCGAGGTGGGCGGCAAGACCGGTACGGCCCAGCACGGCGAGAACAACAGCAAGACGCCGTACGCCTGGTTCACCTCGTACGCGAAGGACCCGAGCACCGGCAAGGAGGTCGCCGTGGCCGTCCTGATCGAGGACTCGGGCGCGGCGCGCTCGGAGGTCAGCGGCAACGGTCTCGCGGCCCCGGTGGCCGAGAAAATGATGCGGGCGGCGCTGAAGTAGCCTCGCGGGGAACACACTTGCGAGAAAGCGGAGGACCGCCGTGCGCCTGCCCCGTTCCCTGTCCGGCTGGACCATGGCGGTCTTCGGACTGCTCGCCGCGTCGATGGGGGTGGTGGGCCTGGTGTCGCCGGACACCATGCTCACCGGCATGGGTTTCGAACCCATACCCGACGGCGGGCGCGCGGATGGGGACCACACGCTCGTCTTCCTCACCGCGTCCTCGATGGCCGCGCTCAATATGGGCGTGTACTACATCCTGGCCGCCTTCGCGGACTGGAAGGCCTTCTTCCGCTGGACGGTCCCGTTCCGGCTGCTGACCTGCACGGTCTTCACCCTCGCGGTCGTCACGGGCCGGGCACCGTCCGGCTTCCTCGGGGTCGGCCTGTGGGAGGGCATCGGCGCGCTGGCGACGGGGGCCGCGCTCCGGTACGAGAGCCGGGGAGCCCGGAAGGACGCCGTCGCTTGAGGACGGCTTTCTAGGGCAACTGCCCGATCCGGCCGGGCCACCTCAGGGACCAGGCTGCCGCCATGACCATGGGCTTGAGGTGGACGGCGGGGCTGTATCTGACCGGGGTACTGGTGTCGGGCTTCGGCTCGACGGCGATGTGGCTGGCGTCCGGGATCTGGGTCAAGTCCCTGACCGGCTCGGACAGTCTGGCGGCGCTGACCGTCTTCGCCCTGTGGGCGCCCGCGCTCGTCGGTCCGCTGCTCGGCACGGCCGCCGACCGGGTGCGGCGGCGGCCCCTGATGGTCTGGTCGAACGTGGCGATGGCGGCGCTCCTTCCGACCCTGCTCTGGGTCGACTCGGCGGACCGGGTGTGGCTGCTCTTCGCGGTGCTCGTGCTGTACGGGGTCCAGGGCACCGTCCACGACGCGGCGGAGGTCGCGCTTGCGGCGAGCGCGCTCGACAAGCGGCTGCTCGGGGACTTCAACGGGCTGCGGACGACGGTCAACGAGGGCGTGAAGCTCGTCGCCCCGCTCCTCGCGGCCGGGCTCTTCGCACGGTACGGCGCCGCGCCCGTGGCCCTGCTCGACGCGGCGACGTTCGCGCTCGCGGCCGGGGTGTTCGCCCTGATGCGGGTACGGGAGGAGAAGCCGGCCGCCCGGCCGGCCTCGGCCCGCTGGGCCCGGGACATCGGGGAGGGCCTGCGGACGATCCGCGCCTCGCCGGTCCTGCGCCCGCTGGTGCTCACGGGCTCGTTCACGATGCTGCTCGCCGGGGTCAACGGCGCGGCGATCTACGCGGTCGTCGACCGGGGCCTCGGCCACTCCCCCACGTACGCGGGCGTGTTGTACGCCGTCCAGGGCGCGGGCTCGGTCGTCGCGGGGCTCGCGGCGGGGCCCCTGCTGCGCCGGGTGACGGGACGGACGCTCGCCGCCGCCGGTCTCGCCCTGTTCGCCCTGGCGGTGGGCGCCCGCGCCGTCCCGCACGACGGCGTGGCGCTGGTGGCGAGCGGCCTGATCGGGGTCGGTCTGCCGCTCGTCCTGATCGCCGCGATGACGGCGGTCCAGCGGGAGGCCCCGGCGGACGCGGTGGGCCGCACGGCCGCGACGGCGCACACCCTCCTCTTCGTCCCGAACGCGATCGCCCTGGCGGTCGGCGCGGGCCTGGTCGCCCTCGTCGACATCCGCGTCCTGCTGCCGCTCCTCTCGGCGACGGGCGTGGCGGGGGCGGCGGTCGTGGCGACCCGCCGGACCGCCCCCGCGGTGCACAGCCTTCCGGGGCTCTAGCCCAGCGCCCGCAACGCCTCCGCGACCGCCGCCAGGTCGGCGTCCGAGGCCAACCCCGCGTGGTACAGGCGCAGTTCGGTGGCGCCCTCCGCGACCGCGCGCTTGGCGTCCTCGGCGAGCGTGCCGGGGGAACCGCCCATCCCCGACACCACACCGAAGTTGGCCGCGAGGACGCTCCCCGGACCGGCCGCGTCGCCGAAGGGGCCCACGGTGGCCGCCGGGGTGACGACACCGTCCGCGACCGCGAGCACGTGCCCCGGCTCCGTCCCCACGTTGGCGCCGCAGCGGTACGGCACCGGGTCGGCGTGGAGCAGGACGCGGAAGCCCGCCGGGGCGGCCGCACGGACGGCGCCGACGGCGGCCTCCTGGAGCGCGCGGGCGGTCCGGGTGCGCCAGGCGAGCACGGGTTCCTCGAAGGACCCGAGCCCCAGGCCGACCCCGGACCCGTCCCCGCCCGCCCAGACCCGCTCCAGCGCCCCGCGCACGTCTGCCGCCAGGGCGTCGGGGTCGACGCCCCCGTCCTCGTACCCCCGCCGGCAGGAGGGGCAGAAGCAGAGGGACATCAGGTACTGCGCGCGGTCGCCGAGCGGGACTCCGGCGGTCTTGTCGTGGGCGTGCAGGTGTGCGAGGCCGTACCAGCCGCAGGACTCCAGCTCGGTACCGGCCGCCCCGGGCCGTACCGCCGCCTCGGCCGCGAGGTCCACGAGGTAGGCGCGGACGTCGGGCTTGGCGATGCAGGGCGCCCAGGGGTAGCGGTCGCCGTAGGCGTTGACGACCGAGGTCTCCGGACGCTCCGCGCCCAGGCGGGAGTTGTGGGCGAGGACGACCCAGGTGTGGACCTCGAGGCCCGCGTCCGCGAGCGCACGGCCCGCCTCCCCGTACGCGTCGCCGGGCGCCCACTCCCCGGCCTCGTACGGCCGCAGCGCCCGGCCCGACCAGCGGGCCGGGTCCGGCGGGTAGAGCACGGCCGCGTGCTCGGCGGTGACGATCCGGTGCGCGGGGTGCCGGGGCGTCAACGCGCGCGTGGAGTGGTACGCGGAGGCGAGCGTGACGCTCGCGAGACCGAGCTCCGCGAGCCGACCGGGCGCCGCCGGGTCACCGACGACGTCCCACGGGTAGACGAACGCCCCGGCCCTCACGCGTCACCGCCCAGCAGCGCGCGGCCGCGCTCGATGATCGTGGCGAGTTCCTTCAGGTGCTCGGGGGCGGGCTCGCTGAGCGGCGGGCGGACCTCGCCGACGTCCAGGCCACCCATCCGTACGGCCGCCTTGACGAGCGAGACCGCGTAGCCCCGTCCCTTGGCGCGCAGTTCGACGAGGGGCCGGTAGAAGCCGTCGATGAGCTTCTCGACGGTCGCGTCGTCGCCGGTCGTGAGGGCGCGGTGGAAGGCGAGGGCGATGTCGGGGGCGAAGCAGAAGACGGCGGAGGAGTAGAGGGTGACGCCGATGCCCCGGTAGGCGAGTCCGGTGAGTTCGGCGGTCGGCAGGCCGTTGAAGTAGAGCAGGTCGAGGCCCTCGGCTCGGACGGCGCTGACGATCCGCTGCATGAGGTCGAGGTCGCCGAGGCCGTCCTTGAGGCCGATGATCCCCTCGGCGCGGGCGAGGGCGACGGCGGTCTCGGGGGTGAGGACAGCGTTGTCGCGCTGGTAGACGACGACGTCGAGCGAGGTGGCGGCGGCCAGTTCGGTGTAGTGCCGCAGGAGTCCCGCCTGGTCGGCGACGACGAGGTACGGCGGCATGGCGAGGAGCCCGTCCGCGCCGGCCTCCTCGGCGAGCCGGGCGTACCGGATCGCGAGGGCCGTGCCGTAGCCGGCGCCGGCGACGACGGGGACGCGGCCGGCCGACTCCTCGACGGCGGCGGCGACGCAGTCGCGGAACTCCTCGGGGGTCAGGGCGTGGAACTCGCCCGTTCCGCAGCAGGCGAAGACCGCGGCGGCGCCCGCCTCGATCCCGCCGCGGACATGGGCGCGGAAGAGGTCGAGGTCGACGGTGCCGTCCGGGGCGAAGGCGGTGACGGGGAAGAACAGCAGGCCGTCGAGCCGTTCGGCGAGCGGGGCTGTGGTCACGGGCGCTCCCAGGGAAGTCCGTCGTGCACCGTCGTGCACAATTATGATTACTGTCCACATTCTTGAACACCTCCACGCTAGAGCAGCCGTGAAGTGCCGGTCAAGGCGCAAACCCGGCCCACCTGTGCGGTCTTGACGGTCCGTGCGCGCTCTTGACGCTCGGCGATCGGGCTCCCTACCGTGTCCACGGTTGTGAATGCGATCCACGGACGGAGACTCCCGATGCCCACACCCCGTACCGTCCTGCTCACCGGCGCCGCCGGTGGCGTCGGCACGCTGATGCGCGCGCTGCTGCCCGCGTACGGCTACGAGCTCCGGCTGCTCGACATGGCGCCGGTCGAGGGCGCGCCGGACGCGATCGTCGCCGACCTCGCCGACCGCGAGGCGCTGCGCGAGGCCGTCCGGGGCGTCGACGCGATCGTGCATCTCGCCGGGATCTCCCTGGAGTCGACCTTCGAGAAGATCGTGGCCGCCAACATCACCGGCCTGCACCACGTCTACGAGGCCGCCCGCGAGGAGGGGGTGGGCCGGATCGTCTTCGCCTCCAGCAACCACGCCGTCGGCTTCACGCCGCGCCCGCGCGGGGACGACCCGGTGATCCCGGTCGACACCCCGCACCGCCCGGACACCTTCTACGGCCTGTCCAAGTGCTTCGGCGAGGACCTGGCGCAGTTCTACTGGGACAAGCACGGCCTGGAGACCGTCTCCGTACGGATCGGCTCCTGCTTCCCCGAGCCGACCTCGGTGCGGATGCTGTCGATGTGGCTGAGCCCGGCCGACTGCGCCCGGCTCCTGTACGCGGCGCTCACCGCCGAGGGCGTGGGACACACCGTGGTGTACGGCTCCTCCGCCAACACCCGGCTGTGGTGGGACCTCTCCTCGGCGCGGGCGCTCGGCTACGAGCCGCGGGACGACTCGGAGCCGTACGCGGAGGCGATCATCGCCGCGCAGGGCCTGCCGAAGGCGGACGACCCGGCGGACGCGCACCTCGGCGGCCACTTCTGCACGGAGCCGCCGCGCTGGCCGCACTGAGGGGCGCGGAAGAACTACACATGGCCCGGCCGGACTTATGCGGGGGCGCCGGCCGGGCCCGGGTCACACCATGCGGTGGCACAGGCGACAGAGGGAACGTTACGGCGGTGGGGTGGAACCTCGCGATCCGCTCAGCGCGGCGACCATCCGCGAAACGCGGCGGGTCCACCGGTTCATCGCGCGGACTCCCGCAGCGTCTGCGACGGCGTCTCCCCGAACCGGGTCCGGTACTGCGCCGCGAACCGCCCGTGGTGCGTGAAGCCCCAGCGCCAGGCCACCTCGCTCACGCTCAGCTCCCCCGGGCCCGCACCCCGCAGCTCCTCGTGGACCCGTTCGAGCCGGACGTCACGGACGTACGCCATCGGAGACATGCCCACGCACTCCCGGAACGACTCCTGGAGCCGGCGCACGCCCACCCCGGCGAGCTCGGCGAGTTCGGTCGTGGTGAAGGGGTGCTCAGGACGGGCCCGTACGGCGTCCATCGCGCGCTTCACGGACACCGGCCGCAACTGCCCGCCCGGGTGGGCCAGCTCGTCCCGCCAGGGGTGGTCGGCCGCCAGCAGCAACCCGTTGAGCAGGGCCTCCTGGAGGGGACCTGCGACCAGCGCGTGCTGCGCCAGGCCGTCCCCGGCGAGCGCTTCGCGCGCCACCTGGAGCGCGAAGCGCGCCCAGGCCCGGCCGGGGCCGCGGGTGAGGTCCACGTACGGCGCGAAGGCGAGCCGGCCGCGCGGCGGGCGGCCGATGAGCCGTTCGAGGCGTTCGCTCAGCGCGGCCGCGTCGATCTTGACGGAGAGCGTGCGGCAGTCCCCGCTCCAGCGCTCCAGGACCGTGTCGCCGTACGGGTCGAGCACCACCGCCTCGCCGGCCGTCGCGACCACCGGCGCGGCCCCGCCCTGGCGCAGCTCCATCGTCCCGCCGAGCGGCGCGTTGACATGGAAGGCCCCGAGCTCGCCGAAGCGCATCCGGACGTCGGCCCCACAGGACAGGTCGCCGATGACCAGCGGTCCGAGCCGCACCGTGTCGAACGTGGCGGCGAAGGGACGTTCCCGCCGTTCGATGACGTCCATGAAGTTGGCGTAGTAGCGCGCGTCGATCTCCTGGCGCGCCTCGTCGACGTCCCGCGTTCTGAAAGAGCTCCCACCCACGAGCCGCAAGAATACGATCATCGCGAAATTCGTTGGGACGCGCGTGCCCGTGAACGGCACGATGGGCGCCATGCCTCAGCCTCATGGATTCAGCTACGCGCAGCGCGCGGACGGCACCGTCGTGATCACGCACCAGGGACGCGCGGCGGGCACCCTGCGCGGCGGGCGGGCCGAGAAGTTCCTGGCGGAGGTGGGATCGGGGGACGCCCAGCTGGTCATGGCCCGCTGGACGGGCGCGTACAAGTTCGGCAACGAGCGCGCGGCCCGGAACCACCCCCGTAACCGAAGTGGCCGAAGGGACTCCAGGTAAGGGAACGGCAAAGCCGCCTCGCTCGTTACCCCTGGCATGACCGCTATGACCCCCGGCTCGAACATCCCGCTCTCCGCCGCGCGCGTGGCGGTGGACGTCGCCGCTCCGGTTCGGCTCGACGTCTCGGGCCTGCTGCTCAGCGCCAACGGCAAGGTGCGCTCGGACGACGACTTCATCTTCTACAACCAGCCGACCGGCCCCGGCGTGACCTACCGCTCCGGCGGCGGCACGGCCCCGGACGCGATCGTCGTGGACACCGGCGCGGTGCCGCCGGGCATCGAGAAGATCGTCGTCACCGCGAGCCCGGACGCCGCGGGCCAGACCTTCCAGGGCGTCGAGCCCACCGCGACGATCCGCAACGCGGACGACGGCAGCGTCCTCGCCACCTTCACCCCGCCGCAGCTGGGTGCCGAGACGGCGCTGGTGGTCGTGGAGATCTATCTGCGCAACGGCGCCTGGAAGGCGCGCGCCGTGGGCCAGGGATACGCCAACGGCCTCGCGGGCATCGCCACCGACTTCGGCGTCTCGGTGGACGAGGAGCCGGCCGCCGCCACGCCCGTGGCGCCCCCGGTCGCGGCCCCGCCGGCCGCCCCCGTCGACCCGCGGATCTCCGCCCCGACGCCTCCCCCGCCGCCCGCGCCCCCGGCGGCCCCGGCAGCGCCCGCCGCCCCGGTCTCCACGGGCAAGATCAACCTGGACAAGGGCCGGGTCAACCTCCAGAAGAACCAGACGGTCTCCCTGGTCAAGGGCGGCCGTCCGCTCCTCACCCAGGTCAAGATGGGCCTCGGCTGGGAGCCCGCGTACCGCGGCAAGGACATCGACCTCGACGCCTCCGTCATCGCGTACGGCCCCCAGCGCAACCACCTGGACAGCTGCTACTTCGGCAAGCTCTCCATCCTGAACGGCTCGATCAAGCACTCCGGCGACAACCTGACGGGCGAGGGCGCGGGCGACGACGAGGTCATCGTCGTCGACCTCGGCCGGCTCCCCGCCGACGCCACGGGCCTGGTCTTCACGGTGAACTCGTTCACCGGCCAGAAGTTCACCGAGGTCGCCAAGGCCTACTGCCGGCTGATCGACGCGGCGACCGGCGAGGAGCTGGTCCGCTTCGACCTGACGACGGCCGAGCCGCAGACGGGCGTGATGATGGCCAAGCTCATCAAGCAGTTCTCCGGCGAGTGGGAGATGACGGCGATGGGCGAGTTCGTGAAGTCCCGCACGGTCCGCGGCATGGTGAAGCCGGCGGCCCAGGCGCTCTGATCGCTGTACGGGGAAGGGCCCGCCGGTCACCGACCGGCGGGCCCTTCCTCACGCGCTCGTCCTCACACCCAGGGTCCTCACATCCAGGGCCAGTCCGCTCTCTGACCGGCTTCGAGCAGCGGAACCATCCGGAACGCGGCGTCGGTCAGCCCGGCGAAGGTGTGACGCCGGCCGGTCCCCGAGGGCGCGTGGCCGACCCGGTGGCCCGCCAGGTTCCAGGTGTACACCGGGACGTGGTCCGGCACCTGCGCGGTCGGGTCGCCCAGGCGGCTGTATGCGGCCTGCTCGTCGGTGACGATCAGGACCCTGTCGTGCCCCTTGTAGTGCCTGCGCACCGCCTCGGTGGTGTTGGTGCCACCGAGGTTGCCGAAGCGGTCGAGGACCTTCAGCACGGACTCGCCGGCCTGGTACGGCACCGGCGCGCTGCTCGTGCCGAACTCCACCAGGTCCGCGTCGGCGGCCCGCATCGCCACGGCCGTACCGAACACGGCCGCCGCGTCGGCCCGGTTGAGCTCGGAGCGGTCGGAGAGCCGCGACCACATCGAACCCGAGCGGTCGACGAGGACCAGCGTCCGGCCGGGCAGCGCGGGCACGTTGGCCAGCGAGTGGCCGAGCGCCTGCTCCAGCGGATACGCCCAGCGCAGCGAGGGCGCGTGCCGGTACGCGGCGAGGTAGCGGAACGGGAACTGCCGCGACGCCGCGACCGCCTCCGGGTCCGAGATCCGGGCCGCCACCCGCGCCGCGACCTCGTCGGAGACTCCGGCCCCGTCGAAGTTGCGCAGGTTCCGCACCAGCGCCATGGCCCCCATGGACGGGATGACGGCCTCCCAGGCCGCCGCGTCCATCGGACCCTGCAGCCAGCCCGCCAGCGCCTCCCAGGTCATCCCGGCCTCGGCCAGGCGCTCCGCCCCTCCGGGGCCGGTGACCACGGCGCGCCGTTCCTCCACGGGGAGGTCCATCAGGGCGCGATGGGCGGCGAGGACCGGGCTGGAGGCCGGAGGCGCCGCGGTCTCGGGCCGGTGGCGCCGGTCGAGCGCATACCGGAACAGCTCGCCCTGCCACGGCTTCTCGGGATCGGGCGCGGCATGCGTCAGATTGAGGACGTCACCGAAGCGGTAGCCCTTGGAGTCGGTGTCGTACTTGAGCAGGGACTTCGCGGAGTACAGCCGCTGCACGGCGTCGGCGACGCCCCGCTTGACGGGCTTCGGGATGTTCCGTCCGTACGTCGAGGTCCAGTAGCCGAGCAGTTCGCCGGGCTCGTCGGCGCGGAGCAGCACGGAGTCGACGACCTGCCGATTGGTGGGGCCGGTCTCGACGCCCGCGTCGAGGCGCGCGCGGACGTACTCGGCGGCGCCGACGAGGGAGGCGGTGCGCATGTGGGCCTCGCTCCGCAGCCAGCGGAGCAGTCCGGCGGTCCACTCCGGGTCCTCGACGGCGAGCTTCCGCACGAGGCCGGCGAAGCGGTCGTCGCGCTCCTCACCGCTCTCGTAGAAGGTCCGCTGCGTCACGAAGTTGGCGACCGCGAGCAGAAAGAGTTCGGACCTCGGCTCACGCAGGACTCCGATGCCGCCCTGATGGGTCGGGGCGCGGTGGGTGGAGACGACGGGTGAGGTCGTGCGGGCGCCGACGGTACGCGTGTTGAACCGTGCCATGTGAATTCCCCCGAATTCGAGCGTGCGGGGAAGGCACAGGGTTACAGGGACGACGAGGGCGCCCGAGTTCAGGAGTCGGCGGCGGTGACAAGTCGGCTGCTCTATCCGATTGAGCTACACACCCCAGGGGTGCGACGGGACTCGAACCCGCAACCCGCTGATCCAAGAAGTATCCGTCGCCTGCGCACCGGGCACCCTCGTGTCCATGCTGTGCCTCCCGAGATCAAAAGGGGCGGCGGCGTGATTTCGTGGAAGAAGGAGCCGCAGCCGGCGCACCGGGAGGTGCATGGGTATGACCCTAGGCGGGCGGCACGCGCACCCGCCAAGGGTTTTTCTCCGCTACCCGATGAGCGGTCAGCGGCGGGGCTGACGGCGCCAGGGCCCGGTGATGGCGATCATGATGCCCGGGTCCTGGATGTTGGCGAAGAGGGTGTCGCCGTCGGGCGAGAAGACGACGCCGGTGAACTCGCTGTCGTTCAGGTCGTTGCGCGCGATCGGGTAGGTGCGGCCGCGCTCGGTGGCGCCGAAGAGGTGCTGGACGCCCTCGCCGTCCTCGGCGATGACGAGCCCGCCGTAGGGGGAGACGGTGATGTTGTCCGGGCCGTCGTAGGCGCCGTCCTTGTCCGGGTCGGGGTTGACGCCCAGGAGGACCTGGAGGGTCAGGGTGCGCCGCTTGGGGTCGTAGAACCAGACCTGGCCGTCGTGCGCGGCGCCGGGGCTCTCGTCACGGGCGTACGAGGAGACGATGTAGGCGCCGCCGTCGGCCCACCACATGCCCTCCAGCTTGCGGGCGCGGGTCACCTCGTCGGGGCCGAACTGCTCGCGGACCTCGACCTCGCGGCCGTCGCGGTCGGGCACGTCCAGCCAGTCGACACCGTAGACCGTGCCGATCCGGGTGGCGCGGGAGAGGTCGTCGACGAAGCGGCCGCCGGAGTCGATGCAGCGGGGCGCCTGGAGGACGCCGGCGTCGTCGGCGAGGGTACGGAGCTTGCCCCGGCCGTGCTCGAAGCCGCGCGGCGGGACCCAGCGGAAGAAGAGGCCGTTGGGCCCGGAGGCGTCCTCGGTGAGGTAGGCGTGACCGCGCTTGGGGTCGATGACGACCGCCTCGTGGTCGTACCGGCCGAAGGCCTTGATGGGCTTGGGGGCGCGGTTGGCGCGGCGGTCGCGCGGGTCGACCTCGAAGACGTAGCCGTGGTCCTTGGTCATGCCGTTCTCGCCGGCCCGGTCGGAGTTCTCCTCGCAGGTGAGCCAGGTGCCCCAGGAGGTACGGCCGCCGGCGCAGTTGGTGGAGGTGCCGGCGATGCCGACCCACTCGGCGACGGTGCCGTCGCGGTGCACCTCGACGACCGTGCAGCCGCCGGACGCGGCGGGGTCGTAGACGAGGCCCTCGGTGAGGGGGACGGGGTACTTCCACTTGGAGCGGGCGCCCTTGAGCTCGTGGTTGTTGACGAGCAGGGTCGTACCGCGCGGCCCGGCGAAGGTGGCGGTGCCGTCGTGGTTGGACGGGGTGAACTCGCCGGACTCCAGCTTGGTGACGCCGCTGTGCGTGATGACGCGGTACGTGAACCCGGCGGGCAGCGCGAGGACGCCCTTGGGGTCCTCGACAAGGGGCCCGTACCCGAGCCGGTGGTGCCGTTCGCCGTCACCCGCCCGCTCCTCGGCCTCGAGCCGGTCGTCGGGGGTGGCGAGCGCCTCGGGCGCGGTCGCGAGGGCCGCGACGGTGCCGGTCAGGACGAGGCCCGCTCCGGCGGCGGTGGACTGCTTGGCGAACTCTCGGCGGTTGAGGGGCATGGCGTGGTCGTCTCCCTGTCGTCACCCGGTGTCGGGGCACACGGTCCCGCCCGCGTATAAACGACAGTTGAACAGAGAGGCTGCCTTCCATGAACCTGCCTGCCACGGGTCGGCGTGTCCTTGTCAGCGGAGCCTCCCGGGGCCTGGGCCGCGCGGTGGCCCAGGCGTTCGCCGAGAACGGCGACCGGGTGGCCGTCCACTACGGCTCGCGAGCCGACGAGGCGCGAGCGACCTTCGCGTCGTTGTCGGGATCCGGCCACGCCCTGATCCAGGGCGACCTGGCGGACGCGACGGGCGCGGAGGAGGTGGCGGACGCGGCGGCGGACGCACTCGGCGGGATCGACGTCCTGGTGAACAACGCGGCGATCATGCGACGCCACCCGCTACCGGAAACCCCCTACGAGGAGTGGGTGGCGACCTGGCGAGACCACGTGGCGGTGAACCTCCTGGCCACGGCGAACCTCAGCCATCTGGCGGCCCGCCGCATGATCAACCAGGGCGGGGGCGGCCGGATCGTCAACATCGGCTCCCGGGGCGCGTTCCGCGGCGAACCCGACCACCCGGCCTACGCCGCGACCAAGGCCGCCGTCCACGCCCTGGGCCAGTCCCTGGCGGTCTCCCTGGCCCCCCACGGCATCGCGGTCGCCTCGGTGGCCCCCGGCTTCTTCACGACGGAACGCGTAGCCCCCCGCCTCACGGGCGCGGAGGCCGAAGCCATCCGCACCCAGAGCCCCTTCGGCCGCGTAGGAACCCCGGAGGAGATCGCCGCAGCGGTCCTCTGGCTGTCCTCCCCCGCCGCCGAATGGTCCTCAGGCACGATCCTGGACCTCAACGGCGCGTCGCATCTGCGGACGTAACCGGGGCGGACTGGGGCCCGGGGCGGAGCCCCGGGAACCCCCTCACGCGCTGCCGCGCGACCTCGCCTTGAACGCCGCCTTGCGGGCCTCCTTCGCCGCTGTCTTGTCCGGGTGGAGGCGGCCCATCGCCTCCAGGACCTCCGCCGTCGCCGGGTGTTCGACGCGCCACGCCGCCTCGAAGAAGCCGCTGTGGCGGCCCGTCAGGCCCTCGATCAGGTCGCGCAGTTCGTCCAGTTCGCCGCGCGCGTCCAGCTGCGCCGCGATCGTGTCGATCGCCAGCCAGAAGATCATCGCCTCCGACGGCGCCGGCACGTCCGCCGCCCCGAGCTCCGCCAGCCAGACCCGGGCGAGCCCGCCCAGTTCCGGGTCGTCGAGCACCTCCCGTACTGCCGGTTCCGCCTCCGCGCCCACGAGCGAGAGTGCCTGCTGGCAGTGGAGGCGGCGCAGCGGGGAGGCCTCGTCGGCGCCCCGCGCCGCGGCAAGGAGATCCCGTGCCGCCGCCACCGCGTCCCGGCCCTCCAGCCAGCCCACCGTCTCGGCGCGCGCCGCCGTCTCGGGGTAGGTCGCCAGCCCGTCGAGGAGCACGTCCGCGCCCTTGTCCGCCAGTTCGCCGACGGCCGGCGCGTCCACGCCCGCCTCCAGCATCCGGGCCCGGACGCCGTACAGCCCGAGCGGCGTCAGCCGGACCATGCCGTAGCGGCTGACGTCCTCGTCGTCGACCTCGTCCGCCTCGTCGAACTGCGCCGCCGGCTCCTCGCCCTCCTCCACCATCAGCGCCTCGTCGACGGGCTGGTACTCGACGAGCCCGATGGGCTCGAGGAGCCGGAACTGGTCGTCGAGGCGCATCATCGCCTCCGAGACCTGCTCCAGGACGTCGTCCGTCGGCTCGCCCATGTCGTCCGGGACGATCATCGACGCGGCGAGCGCCGGCAGCGGCACCGGACCCTCGCCCGGCCCGCCGTCGCCGACCGTGAGCAGGTACAGGTTGCCCAGCACGCCCTCCAGGAACTCGGCCTCCTCCTCCGGGTTCCAGTCGAGCAGCTCGAAGTCGATCTCGCCGTCCTCGCCGATGACGTCCGTGATGTCGTCCAGGACGGGCGCGGTGGCGTCGGCGAACACCACGTCGAGGCCGTCGAGCCAGATCCCGAGGACGTCGAGCGGCGCCCCGCCCGTGAGGACCGCGAGGTTGTCGCCCACGGTCACCCCGCCCGGGGTGTCGTCGTCGCCGTCCTCGACCTCCACGAGCCCGGTGTCGACCGCGAGGCGCCACGCCTCGCTCGCGTACGCCTCGCCGTCCTCGTCCGCCGTGAGGCCCAACGCCTCGGCGGCGGCGGGCAGTTGGTCCTCGACGAGCTCGCCGCCCGCACTTACCCGGGTCTCCGGGCCGGCCCAGCGGGCGAGCCGCGCCGCGCGGGACAGAAGGGGCGTGGCCAGGGCTTCCCGCGCCAGCTCCGCGTCCGAGTGCAGCTGAACGGGGGGCAGGGAGGGGTGGTCCGGTGCCATCTGCGGTCTTCTCCTCGAAGGGCGTGTGAGCCTGGGTGGCGGTGCGGCGGTCCGGACGCGCGGCGCGCGCCGAACGCGCTTCAGCGTAGACGCTTTTCCCGCCCCACCTCCCGGTTCACGGTCCCGTCAGCCTTCGTACACCCGTCGAGCCTTGACAAGTCCCCCACCCAGCCAAGAGATTGACGCGCGTAGATCCATCGACCGATTCTCCAAGCGTCTCCGGAGCACCCTGATGCCTTCCTCCATACCGAGATCCGCGGCCGTCGCCGCCGTCGTGTCCGCCGCGCTCGCCGCCGGGCTGCTCGCCGCCTCCGGCAGCGCCGCGGCCGAGGACACCGCCGCCGTCCGCATCCACGACATCCAGGGCACCACCCGCGTCTCGCCCCTCGTCGGCACCCAGGTCACGGGCGTCACGGGGATCGTGACCGGCGTCCGGACCTACGGCTCGCGCGGCTTCTGGATCCAGGACCCGCAGGCCGACGACAACCCGGCCACCAGCGAGGGCCTGTTCGTCTTCACCAGCTCCGTGCCGACCGTCGGCGTCGGCGACGCCGTCACCGTGAACGGCACCGTCGGCGAGTACGTCCCCGGCGGCCTGGCCTCCGGCAACCAGTCGCTGACCCAGATCTCCAAGCCGACCGTCACCGTGGTCTCCTCCGGGAACCCGCTCCCGGCCCCCGTGACGATCTCCGCCTGGTCGGTCCCGAGCGCGTACGCCCCCGAGGGCGACCCGGCGGCCGCCGGCTCCATCAACGGCCTCACGCTCAACCCGAAGAAGTACGCCCTGGACTACTACGAGTCCTTGGAGGGCACCAACGTCCGCGTCGGCACCTCGCGCGTGGTGGGCGCCACCGACCCGTACTCCGAGCTCTGGGTGACGGTGAAGCCCTGGGAGAACCGCACCTGGCGCGGCGGCACGGTCTACGGCTCGTACACCTCGCAGAACACCGGCCGGCTCCAGATCCAGTCGCTGACGCCGATCGCCCAGCAGCCCTTCCCCAAGGCGAACGTCGGTGACGTGCTCTCCGGGACGACCGAGGGCCCGCTGGACTTCAACCAGTTCGGCGGCTACACCCTGACGGCCCGCACCCTCGGCACGGTCGTGGACCGCGGCCTGGAGCGCGAGGCCACCGAGAAGCAGCGCCGGAACGAGCTGGCGGTCGCGACGTACAACGTCGAGAACCTCGACCCGTCCGACCCGCAGGAGAAGTTCGACGCGCTGGCCGCGGCCGTCGTCGACAACCTGGCCTCGCCCGACATCCTGGCCCTGGAGGAGATCCAGGACAACAACGGCGCGAAGAACGACGGCACGGTCGCCGCCGACCAGACGGTGAAGAAGTTCACCGACGCGATCGTGGCAGCGGGCGGCCCGGCGTACGAGTGGCGCTCGATCGACCCGGAGAACAACAAGGACGGCGGCGAGCCCGGCGGCAACATCCGCCAGGTCTTCCTCTTCAACCCCGAGCGGGTCTCCTTCACCGACCGCGCGGGCGCGAACGCCGCCGCCGCGACGGACGTGGTGCGCGGCAAGGGCGGGCGCCCCGAGCTGACGCTCTCCCCCGGCCGCATCGACCCGGCGAACACGGCCTGGGAGAACAGCCGCAAGCCGCTGGCCGGCGAGTTCACCTTCCGCGGCCGGACGGTCTTCGTGATCGCCAACCACTTCGGTTCCAAGGGCGGCGACGAGTCCCTCGTCTCGCACCACCAGCCGCCGGTCCGCTCCTCCGAGGCGAAGCGCCTGCTCCAGGCGCAGTCCGTGAACGCCTTCGTCAAGGACGTCCTCGCGATCCGCAAGGACGCCGACGTCCTCGTCGTCGGTGACATCAACGACTTCGAGTTCTCCGGGACGACGAAGGCGCTGACGGACGGCGGGGCGCTCTACCCGGCGGTGAAGTCACTGCCGCGCAGCGAGCGGTACTCGTACGTCTACCAGGGCAACAGCCAGGTCCTCGACCAGATCCTGACCAGCCCGGGCGTCGGCCGCTTCGAGTACGACAGCGTCCACATCAACGCGGAGTTCGCGGACCAGAACAGCGACCACGACCCGCAGGTCCTGCGCTTCCGCCCGTAGGCGCCCGCAGGACGGCGTCACGCGCCCGCGTGCAGACTCAGCGCGGGCGCGTAGCGCCGCACACCGCCGCCGACCACTCCCGGGTACGCCTGCACCCTCGCCCACTGCGGGGTCGCCGAGCCGATGCCGTCTCCGGGCCGGGCGAGCGCCTCGACGTGGGCCCGCTCGCTCTCCCACTCCGCGTAGTTGAGGATCCGGGTCCCGTCGGTCGAGAGGTGGAAGTGGCCCGAGATCCCGCCGGACGCGGCGCCCGCCGGGTCGGTCTCCATCGCCTCGAAGACCCCGTCCACCCAGTCCCGCTGGCGGGCGGCGTCCGGGGCGTCGAACTCCACGTCCACGATCACGACGCAGCCGGGGACGCGGGCGTCGGCCGCCGCGAGGGAGCGGTACGGCGGCGCGTACCGGTGGAGGGCGACGCGCTCGATGCCGGGCACGGCCGCATCGATCTCGGCGTTCCGGTCGTCGCGGAAGGTACGGACGAACCGCTGGTACGCCTCCTCCTCCGTCCACTGCGAGTAGTGGAGCAGCGTGTCGCCGTCGGCGCCGGTGTACACCGAGTACGAGAGCAGATCGTGGTCCGGCCACTCCCGGCTCTGCCAGGTCTTGGCGATGGCGTCGACGGCGGCCCGCTGCCGCTCGGGCGTACCGACCCGCCACGTGGTGACGAGGACGAACCCGACACCGGGACGGTGCAGGTCGGGGCGGGCGTCGGGGCGGGCAACGGCGTTCATGGGGTGGCCTCCTGTCGTCGATGACCCGAGCCTCCTCCCTCAACCTTGGTTGAGGTCAAGTCCGGTCCCCGTGCGAGACTCGGCCCATGCTCCTGCGCCCCGCCATCCGTGCCGACCTGCCCGCCGTCCTCGCCCTCC
The DNA here is from genome assembly GCF_053594455.1 of Streptomyces sp. NPDC001927. NCBI lineage: Bacteria > Bacillati > Actinomycetota > Actinomycetes > Kitasatosporales > Streptomycetaceae > Streptomyces > Streptomyces sp. NPDC001927. The sequence goes on from NZ_JBSFEN010000014.1 coordinate 112,587, forward strand.
TCGCCGACGAGGAGCGGGTCGTGGACCCCGCGTCGATCGTCGTCACGGAGGCGTACGAGCGGGCCTTCGCGGCCATCGAGAGCGATCCGCGCAACGAGATCCTGCTGCTCGTGGACGACGACCAGGTCGTCGGCTGCCTCCAGGCGACGTACATCCCCGGCCTCGGCAAGGGCGGCGCCGAGCGGGCGCTGATCGAGGCGGTCCGGGTCAGGGCCGACCGGCGGGGCGGCGGACTCGGCCGGGAGCTGATGCGCCGCGCGGTCGAGCGGGCGCGCGGGCGTGGCTGCGGGCTCGTCCAGTTGACCAGCGACAAGCGGCGGACGGAGGCCCACCGCTTCTACGCCTCCCTGGGCTTCGCCCGCAGCCACGACGGCTTCAAACTGACGCTGTGAAGGACCGCTAACCCAGCAGGTGCCCGCCGCCGTCGACGAGAAGCACCTCGCCGGTGATGTACGAGGCGTTGGCGAGGTCGAAGACGGCGCCGGCGATGTCCTCGGGCCGCCCGACCCTGCGCATCGGAACCGCCCCCGCCACATGGGCCTTCGCCTCGTCGGCGCCCGCCACGCCGTCGAACCAGGGGGTGTCGATGAACCCCGGCGCGACCGCGTTGACCCGGACGTCCGGGCCGAGGGTCTTCGCGAGCAGCTTCGTCATGTGGTTGACGGCCGCCTTGGAGACGGCGTACGGGATGGAGCTGCCGCCGGGGCGGACTCCGGCCTGCGAGGAGATGTTCACGACGCAGCCCGCGCCATGGGCCTTCAGATGCGGGACGGCCGCGGTGATGGTCTGCCAGACCCCGATGACGTTGACGTCGTACAGATGGCGCCAGACCTCCGGCGAGGCCGCCGCCAGGTCGTCGTGCGGAATGAACCGGGTGGTGCCGGCGCAGTTGACGAGGATGTCGAGACGGCCGTACGCCTCGACCGCCGCGGCGACGAGGGCCGCGGCCTGCGCCTCGTCGGAGACGTCGGCCTGGACGTAGACGGCGTCCGGCAGTTCGGCGGCGAGGGCCTTGCCCGCCTCCACCGAACGCGCCGAGTTGACGACGACCCGGATCCCGGCGTCGGCCAGGCGGCGGGCGACGGCGGCCCCTATGCCCGAGGACGAACCGGTGACGAGTGCGACGCGCTGTTCGCTCATGATGTGTGCTCCTGGTCCCCCTGTCGCGTCCCGCCCCGATCATGCCAGACCCCACACTTCAGCCCTGCTTACCCCTCACCCCAAGCAGAACTAAGTGGACCTTCACCGTCAAGGCCCGCAGACTTCTCGAATGAGTACTGAACGCCCCTTCGGCCGGGCCCTCTGCGCGATGATCACGCCCTTCACCGCCTCGGGGGAGCTAGATCTCGACGCCGCCCGCGTGCACGCCGCGCACCTGGTCGCCGAGGGCTGCGACGGCCTGGTCCTCAACGGCACCACCGGCGAGTCCCCGACCACCACGGACACCGAGAAGGCCGCCCTCATCGAGGCGGTCCGCGAGGCCGTAGGCCCCGGCGCCTCGGTCCTCGCGGGCGTCGGCACCTCCGACACCCGCCACACCGCCGAGCTGGCGCGCCAGGCCGAGAAGGCGGGCGCGGACGGTCTCCTGGTCGTCACCCCGTATTACAGCCGGCCCCCGCAGGCCGCCGTCGAGGCGCACTTCCTCAAGGTCGCGGAGACGACGGACCTGCCGGTGATGCTGTACGACATCCCCGGCCGCACGGGCACCCGGATCGAGCCCGCGACGATGCTGCGGCTGGCCGCGCACCCGAACATCGTGGCGGTCAAGGACTGCGCCTACGACCTGCTCGGCTCGTCGAAGGTGATCGCCCGCACCTCGCTCGCGTACTACTCGGGCTGCGAGGAGCTGAACCTGCCGCTGTACGCGGTGGGCGGCGCCGGATACGTCAGTACGGTGGCCAATGTGGCGCCGCGTCAGCTGCGGGCCGTGCTCGACGCGTTCGACCGGGGCGACACGGCGGAGGCGACCCGGCTGAACGCGCTCACGCTGCCGCTGGCCGAGCTGATGATGGCCGCCGGCCTTCCGGGCACGGTGACGGCGAAGGCGCTCCTCGGCGACTACGTCCGGGAACCGCTGCAGCCCGCCGACCGGGAGGCGGTCGACGGGCTGCGGGCGGCGTACGAGGATCTGGTTCAGTCGAACACGTAGGTGGTGCCGAAGAGCGCCGCGTGTTCGAGGACGTCCTCCAGCGGGTCGTCGATCTGACCGGTGTGGAGGGTGAGGCTCGGGCCGTTCTGGATCGTCGGCCCGTTGTGCGTGCGGGTGTGCGTCTCGTCCGCCGACGCCGCCCCTACGGGCAGCAGTACGGCGGCCGCCACCGCCAGGGCCCCGACAACGGTGGGCCTCGTCCTCATGTCGACTCCTCGCCTTGTCTGTTCGTGTGACTCCGCGTCGTTCCGTTAACGCAGAGTCACACGTCCAGGTCACGTGCGGGGCATCGTCAGTTGTGGCTGTGCAGGATCTCGTTGAGCCCGCCCCACACCGCGTTGTTCGGGCGGGCCTCGACGGCGCCGGTCACCGAGTTGCGGCGGAAGAGGATGTTGTCGCCGCCCGAGAGGTCGCGGGCCTTGACGACCTGACCGTCGGGCATCGTGACGCGCGTACCGGCGGTGACGTACAGACCGGCCTCGACGACGCACTCGTCGCCGAGCGCGATGCCGACGCCCGCCTCGGCGCCGATGAGGCAGCGCTCGCCGATGGAGATGACGACGTTGCCGCCGCCGGAGAGCGTGCCCATGGTGGACGCGCCGCCGCCGATGTCGGAGCCGTCGCCGACGACGACACCGGCGGAGATCCGGCCCTCGACCATGGAGGTGCCGAGCGTGCCGGCGTTGAAGTTGACGAAGCCCTCGTGCATGACGGTGGTGCCGGCGGCGAGGTGCGCGCCGAGGCGGACCCGGTCGGCGTCGGCGATCCGGACGCCCGCGGGGGCGACGTAGTCGGTCATCCGCGGGAACTTGTCGACGCTCGTCACGGCGAGGTGCAGGCCCTCGGCGCGGGCGTTGAGGCGGACCTTCGCGATGTCGTCGACGGCGACCGGGCCGAGCGAGGTCCAGGCGACGTTGGCGAGCAGGCCGAAGACGCCGTCCAGGTTCTGGCCGTGCGGCCGGACCAGGCGGTGGCTGAGCAGGTGCAGGCGCAGGTACGCGTCGTGCGCGTCGAGCGGCTTGTCGTCGAGCGAGGAGATGACGGTGCGGACGGCGACCACCTCGACGCCACGGCGGGCGTCCACGCCGAGGGCCTTGGCGGCGCCCTCACCGAGGGCGTTGACGGCAGCGTCGGGCGTGAGCCGCTCGGTTCCGGGGGGCCCGGGGCTGTCGGTCAGCTCGGGGGCGGGGAACCAGGTGTCGAGAACGGTGCCGTCACCGGCGATGGTGGCGAGGCCGGCGGCGACGGCGCCGGTGGTGCGAGGAGCAGTGGTCATGCGGAAAACCTAACGGTCCGGGCGGCGCCCGGGCCAACCGGTCTCAGGTGTCGGTCGACGGCCCCGGCGTTTCCGACGACACCGGCGCCTCCCCGCTCGTGGGATCCCCCGGAGCCCGGGCGGGCCGTCAGGAGCCGGGTGTCAGGAGGCCGGGTTTCAGGAGCCCGGCGTCAGGAGGTCGGTGTCAGGAGCCGGGCGAGCATGGAGCGGGCGTAGGCCTCGTCGTACTCCACGCCGGTCAGCAGCACCTGCAGACAGATGCCGTCCATCAGCGCGACGAGCGCGCGGGCGGTGACGAGGTCGGTGTGGCGGGAGAGGGCCTCGGTGACGGCTTCGGTCCACTCCGCCGCCACCGGTCGCAGGGCGGGCCGGCGCAGGGCGGCGAGATAGAGCTCGTACTCCAGCTCCACCGCGGTCCGCTCGCCGCCGACCCACTCCCCCATCAGCCGGGCGAGGGCGCCGGCGAGGTCGGTCTCCATGTCGGCGCGCGCGGCGCGCCTGCGCAGCTCGCCGCCGAAGCCCTCGTTGGCCTGGCGCAGGGCCGCGACGAGGAGTTCGTCGAGCGAGGCGAAGTGGTACGTCGTGGAGCCGAGCGGCACGTCCGCCTCGGCGGCGACCGTACGGTGGCTCAGGCCGGCGATGCCCCGGGCGCCGACCACGCGCAGCGCGGCGTCGACGATCCGCTGCCGCCGCTCGGGGTCGTGGCGGCGGGCGCGCGCGGCGGCCATCAGTGGGCTCCCCCCAGGTTGAGCACGAGGACGCCCGCGATGATGAGGACCACCCCGGCGATCTTGGCGGCGTTGAGGGTCTCGTTCATGAAGAGGATTCCGATCACGGCGACCGCGGCGGTGCCGACGCCGGACCATATCGCGTACGCGGTCCCCACCTGGAGGGTCTTCAGCGCCTGGGCGAGCAGCGCGAAGGCGATCACGTACCCCAGGCCCGTGACGATCGAGGGCCAGAGCTTGGAGAAGCCCTCGCTGTACTTCATGGAGACCGTCGCGACGATCTCGGCCGTGATGGCGCCTGCCAGCAGTCCGTATCCCATGTGTACCAGCGTACACATGGATGTGTACGACCGTACACAACGCCGCCCGATACGGTAAGGCTCATGACAATCCCCACGGGGCCCTACGGTTACGGCTACCCGCCTCCGCCCCCACCGCCGAAGCCCGGCGTGATACCCCTGGCGCCGCTGGGTCTGAGCCAGATCCTGACCGGCGCCTTCGCCACCCTCGGCCGGTACTGGAAGCAGCTGCTCGGCGTCGCCACGGCCGCCTACGGCGCGGCCCTGCTGCTGGTCGCGGGGGCCGTCGGCATCGCGTACGCCGTGGTCGCCGACCATGTCCCCCGGGTCTTCGACCTGCCGCGCGGGCAGGAGCCCAGCTGGGACGACGGCCGCCCGCTGCTGTTCGCCTTCGGCGCCGTGTGGGTGGTGGCCCTGGTCGGGATGCTGCTCGCGAGCGCCGTGGTGTACGCGGCGTGCCCTGCCGTCCTCCAGGAGGCGGTGGTCGGCCGGCGGACGTCCTTCGGGGCGATCTGGCGCCGTTCCTGGTCGCGGATGCCCTCGGTCCTGGGCACCGCCCTCCTGACGATGCTGCTGACCGTGCCGGTCCCGCTCATCGTCTTCGTGGCGACGTTCGCCGGCCTGTTCGTGGCCCTCGAGGGGTCGGGACCGGTGGCTTGGGTGTTCCTGTCGTTCGGTGGCGCCATGCTGGCCACGCTGCTGACCGCCCCGCTCGCGGCCTGGCTCTGGGTGAAGTTCAGCCTGGCCGCGCCGGCGGCGGTGTTCGAGGGCCAGGGGGCCGTGGCCTCGATGCGCCGCTCCAGCCGACTGGTCCAGGGCTCGTGGTGGCGGGTCTTCGGTGCGCTGCTCGTCGCGGGCCTCATGGCCGCGACGGCGAACTGGATGATCCAGCAGGTCCTCAGCCTGCTGCTCTCGTTCCCCGCCTCGTTCACGGACCCGGCCGGCGCGGACACCGCGGGCGAGGTGCTGATCGCCTTCGTACCGCTCCTGGTGATCGCCGTCATCGGCTCGATGGTGGCGCAGGCCCTCTGCTCGGTCTTCCCACCCCTGGTCGCCGCCCTGCTCTACGTCGACCAGCGCATCCGCAAGGAGAACCTGGCCCCGGCCCTCGCCCAGGCGGCCGGGACGCCGTACCCGATCACCGGGTGAGCGATCCGCTCAGTCCGTGAGCGACCGCTTCGGCCGCAGGACGCAGAACTCGTTCCCCTCGGGGTCGGCGAGGACGACCCAGGTCGCGTCCTCGCCCTGACCGACGTCGATCCGGCGGGCGCCGAGGGCGACGATCCGCTCGACCTCGGCGTCCCGGTCGTCGGGCGTCAGGTCGATGTGGAGCCGGTTCTTGACGGTCTTGGTCTCGGACACCGGCAGGAAGCACATCCCGGGCAGGGCGTGCTCGTCGGCTCCGATGACGACCTCGTGCTCGTCCTCGTAGACGATCTTCCAGTCCAGGACCTGGGCCCAGAAGCGGGCCTGGGCCTGGAGGTCGTGGGAGTCGACGACGATGTGGTACATGCGAACGGCCATGATCGCCAGTATGCCTGGCGATCATGGCCGTTCGGGGGAAAGCCTGTGATCAGACGTTGAAGCCGAGCGCGCGCAGCTGCTCGCGGCCGTCGTCCGTGATCTTGTCCGGGCCCCACGGCGGCATCCAGACCCAGTTGATCTTCAGCTCGCTGGCGATGCCGTCGGTCGCGGCCTTCGCCTGGTCCTCGATCACATCGGTCAGCGGACAGGCCGCCGACGTCAGGGTCATGTCCAGCGTGACGACATTGGAGTCGTCGATGTGGATGCCGTAGATCAGGCCGAGGTTGACGACGTCGATACCCAGCTCGGGGTCGACGACGTCGTACAGCGCCTCGCGGATCTCTTCCTCGGAGGCCGGCTTCATGGTGGCCTCGACGTTCTCGGTCATGCCGACTTCCCTTCCGCGTCGCCCAGCGCCTGGGCCGTCGCGTCTTTCCACGCCATCCAGCTGAGCAGCGCGCACTTCACCCGGGCCGGGTACTTCGAGACACCGGCGAACGCGACCGCGTCCTCCAGGATCTCCTCCATCGCGTCATCGGGCTCGATCTGGCCCTTGGACTGCATGAGCTCCAGGAACGTGCCCTGGATCTTCTGCGCCTCGGCCAGCTCCTTGCCGACGAGCAGCTCGTTCAGGACCGAGGCCGAGGCCTGGCTGATCGAGCAGCCCTGACCCTCGTACGAGACGTCCTCGATCCGCGAGCCGTCGTACTTCACACGGAGCGTGATCTCGTCGCCGCACGTCGGGTTGACGTGGTGCACCTCGGCGTCGCCGTCCCGAAGACCGCGCCCGTGCGGGTGCTTGTAGTGGTCCAGGATGACGTCCTGGTACATCGAATCCAGCTTCACGAGGTTCCCCTAGCCGAAGAAGTTCCGTACGTGCTCCAGACCCTCGACCAGCGCGTCGACCTCGCCGGGGGTGGAGTACAGATAGAACGACGCTCGCGTGGTCGCGGGAATTCCGTACCGCAGGCAGACGGGCCGCGCGCAGTGGTGACCGACGCGGACGGCGATGCCCTGCTCGTCCAGGACCTGGCCCACGTCGTGCGGGTGGATGTCGCCCAGCGTGAAGGAGATCGCCGCGCCGCGGTCCTCGGCCGTGGTCGGGCCGATGATCCGCAGGTCCGGCACCTCCTGGAGGCGGCGGACGGCGTACTCGGTGATCGCGTGCTCGTGGCGCGCGATGTTCTCCATGCCGATCGCCGACAGGTAGTCCACGGCCGCGCCGAGGCCGACGGCCTGGGCGATCGGGGGCGTACCCGCCTCGAACTTGTGCGGGGCCGGCGCGTAGGTGGAGGAGTGCATCGAGACGGTCTCGATCATCTCGCCGCCACCGAGGAACGGAGGCAGGTCCTCCAGGAGCTCCTGCCGTCCCCACAGCACGCCGATGCCGGTCGGGCCGACCATCTTGTGACCGGTGAAGGCCACGAAGTCGGCCTGCAGCGCCTGCACGTCGAGCACCATGTGCGGGGCCGCCTGCGAGGCGTCGATGCAGACCAGCGCACCGACCTCCTGCGCACGCCGGACGATCGTCTCCACCGGGTTGATCGTGCCCAGCAGGTTCGAGACCAGCGTGAACGAGACGATCTTGGTCTTCTCGGTGATGACCTCTTCGATGTTCGAGAGGTCGAGACGGCCGTCGTCGGTGAGGCCGAACCACTTCAGCTTCGCGCCGGTGCGCTGCGAGAGCAGCTGCCACGGCACGATGTTGGAGTGGTGCTCCATCTCCGTGATGGCGATCTCGGTCTCGTGGTCCACGCGGTAGGGCTCGTCGGCCCAGCCCAGCATGTTGGCCACGAGGTTGAGCGACTCCGAGGCGTTCTTGGTGAAGATCACCTCGTCGCGGCTCGGCGCGTTGATGAACGCCGCGACCTTGTCACGGGCGCCCTCGTACAGCGCCGTCGCCTCCTCGGCGACCGTGTAGACGCCGCGGTGGACATTGGCGTTGTGGCGCTCGTAGTAGGTGTTGAGCGCGTCGAGCACCTGGCGCGGCTTCTGCGAGGTCGCCGCGGAGTCCAGGTACACGATCTTCTTGCCGTCGTGGACCACGCGATCCAGGAGCGGGAAGTCCTTGCGGATCGCCTCGGTGTCGAGGAGGCCGGAGAGCCCCTGATGGGCAGATGTCACGCGGATGCGCCACCCTTCACGTACTTGTCGTAGCCCTCGTTCTCGAGCTGGTCGGCGAGCTCGGCGCCGCCGGACTCGGCGATGCGGCCGTTCGCGAAGACGTGCACGAAGTCGGGCTTGATGTAGCGGAGGATCCGCGTGTAGTGCGTGATCAGCAGGGTGCCGACCTCGCCGGTCTCGCGGACGCGGTTGACGCCCTCGGAGACGATGCGCAGGGCGTCGACGTCGAGGCCGGAGTCGGTCTCGTCGAGGATCGCGATCTTCGGCTTGAGCAGCTCGAGCTGGAGGATCTCGTGGCGCTTCTTCTCACCGCCGGAGAAGCCCTCGTTGACGTTGCGCTCGGCGAAGGCCGGGTCCATCTGGAGCTTCTCCATGGCCTCCTTGACCTCCTTCACCCAGGTACGCAGCTTGGGCGCCTCACCGCGGATGGCGGTGGCGGAGGTACGGAGGAAGTTGGAGACCGAGACACCGGGGACCTCGACCGGGTACTGCATGGCCAGGAAGACGCCGGCGCGGGCGCGCTCGTCCACCGACATCTCCAGGACGTCCTCGCCGTCCAGGGTCACGGTGCCACCGGTGATCGTGTACTTCGGGTGGCCCGCGAGGGAGTACGCCAGGGTCGACTTGCCGGAGCCGTTGGGGCCCATGATGGCGTGGGTCTCGCCCTGCTTCACGGTCAGGTCGACGCCCTTGAGGATCTCACGGGGGCCGTTCTCGGCCTCGACGGAGACGTGCAGGTCGCGGATTTCAAGCGTTGCCATGGGTGACTCAGGACTCCTGGGTGACGGAGACGAGCACATCGTCCCCTTCGATCTTTACGGGGTATACGGGGACGGGGCGCGTCGCGGGAAGGCCGGACGGCTTGCCGGTGCGGAGGTCGAACGCGGAGCCGTGCAGCCAGCACTCGATCTGGCAGTCCTCCACCTCGCCCTCGGACAGGGAGACGTTCGCGTGCGAGCAGATGTCGTGGATCGCGAACACCTCGCCGTCCGTGTGGACGAGGGACACCGGCGTGCCGTCGAGTTCCACCCGCTTCGGGGTGTCCTCCTCCAGCTCGCTCAGCGCACAGGCGCGTACGAAGGCCATCAGACGGACGCCTCCAGCTCGGCCTCGATCTTGGCGATGAGGCGGGCCTCGACGTCCGGCAGACCGATCTGCTGGACCAGCTCGGCGAAGAAGCCGCGGACGACGAGGCGGCGGGCCTCGGACTCCGGGATGCCGCGGGCCATCAGGTAGAAGAGCTGCTCGTCGTCGAAGCGACCGGTGGCCGAGGCGTGACCGGCGCCGGCGATCTCGCCGGTCTCGATCTCCAGGTTCGGCACGGAGTCGACCCGGGCGCCGTCCGTCAGGACCAGGTTCCGGTTGAGCTCGTAGGTGTCGGTGCCCTCGGCGGCGGCCTGGATGAGGACGTCACCGATCCAGACGGCGTGCGCGTCCTGGCCCTGCAGCGCGCCCTTGTAGGCCACGTTCGACTTGCAGTGCGGGGTGTTGTGGTCGACCAGGAGGCGGTGCTCCTGGTGCTGACCGGCGTCGGTGAAGTACAGGCCGAAGAGCTCGGCCTCGCCGCCGGTCGCCGCGTACTGGACGCGGGGGTGGATCCGGACGACGTCGCCGCCGAAGGTCACCACGACCGACTTGAAGGAGGCGTCGCGGCCCACGAGCGCGTTGTGCTGCGCGACGTGGACGGCCTTCTCGTCCCAGTCCTGGACGGAGACGACGGTCAGCTTGGCACCGTCGCCGAGCACGTACTCGACGTTGGCCGCGAGCACCGCGTCACCGGTGTGGTCGATGACCACGACGGCCTCGGCGAAGGCGCCGAGCTCGATGACCTGGTGGCCGTAGGCGACACCGCCCTCGCCGTGCACGGCGATCCGGATCGGCTCGTCGAGGACGGCCTCCTTGGCGACGGTCACGACCGAGGCCTTCTCGAAGGAGGAGTACGCCTGGGCGGCGACGCGGTCGACGGGCGTGCCGGCCTTGCCGAGCCGCTCGTCGTCACGGCCGACGGTCTCCACCGTGACGCCCTCGGGCGCCTCGATCACGACCTTCACGCCCTCGCCGGCCGCGACGGCGGTGCCGTCGTGCAGGCCGCGCAGGCGCTCCAGCGGGGTGAACCGCCACTCCTCCTCGCGACCGTGCGGGACCGGGAAGTCCGCGACGTCGAAGGACGGGGGGGCGCTCATGCGCGTGGCGACGGTGGACTCTGCGGCCACCGCGATCGAGCCGGCGGTGGTGGAGCCCGCCGGGATGTTCTGAGCCTCAGCCATGGCTGTCGTGTTGCTCTCTTCCTCGTTACTACGCAAAGACGGTACGGACGGAGGCGGGGTCTTAACCGACCGAGCCTTCCATCTGCAGCTCGATCAGCCGGTTGAGCTCAAGGGCGTACTCCATGGGGAGCTCCTTGGCGATCGGCTCGACGAAGCCGCGCACGATCATCGCCATGGCCTCGAACTCGGTCATGCCGCGGCTCATCAGGTAGAAGAGCTGGTCCTCGGAGACCTTGGAGACCGTGGCCTCGTGACCCATGGAGACGTCGTCCTCGCGGACGTCGACGTACGGGTAGGTGTCCGAGCGGGAGATCGTGTCGACGAGCAGCGCGTCGCAGAGCACGTTCGACTTGGCGCCCGGGGCACCCTCGCCGATCTCGATGAGACCGCGGTAGGAGGTGCGGCCGCCGCCTCGCGCCACCGACTTGGAGACGATGTTGGAGGAGGTGTTCGGGGCCATGTGGACCATCTTGGCGCCGGCGTCCTGGTGCTGGCCCTCGCCCGCGAAGGCGATGGACAGGGTCTCGCCCTTGGCGTGCTCGCCCATCAGGTAGACGGCCGGGTACTTCATGGTGACCTTGGAGCCGATGTTGCCGTCGACCCACTCCATGGTCGCGCCCTCGTAGGCCACGGCGCGCTTGGTGACCAGGTTGTAGACGTTGTTCGACCAGTTCTGGATCGTCGTGTAGCGGCAGCGGCCGCCCTTCTTCACGATGATCTCGACGACCGCGGAGTGCAGCGAGTCGGAGGAGTAGATCGGGGCGGTGCAGCCCTCGACGTAGTGGACGTAGGCGTCCTCGTCGACGATGATCAGCGTCCGCTCGAACTGGCCCATGTTCTCCGTGTTGATACGGAAGTAGGCCTGCAGCGGGATCTCGACGTGCACGCCCTTCGGCACGTAGATGAACGATCCGCCGGACCAGACGGCCGTGTTCAGCGAGGCGAACTTGTTGTCGCCGACCGGGATGACCGTGCCGAAGTACTCGCGGAAGAGCTCCTCGTGCTCCTTCAGCGCGGTGTCGGTGTCGACGAAGATGACGCCCTGCTCCTCCAGGTCCTCACGGATCTGGTGGTAGACGACCTCGGACTCGTACTGGGCGGCGACACCGGCGACGAGGCGCTGCTTCTCCGCCTCCGGGATGCCGAGCTTGTCGTACGTGTTCTTGATGTCCTCGGGCAGGTCCTCCCAGGACTCGGCCTGCTTCTCGGTGGACCGCACGAAGTACTTGATGTTGTCGAAGTCGATGCCCGACAGGTCGGAGCCCCAGCTCGGCATGGGCTTCTTGTCGAAGAGGCGCAGACCCTTGAGCCGCAGCTTCAGCATCCACTCGGGCTCGTTCTTCTTCGAGGAGATGTCGCGGACGACGTCCTCGTTGAGACCGCGCTTCGCGGTGGCACCGGCGGCGTCGGAGTCGGCCCAGCCGTACTCGTACCGACCCAGGCCCTCGAGCTCGGGGTGGCTGATCTCGGTGGTCATGCGGGGTTCCTCCCGGCCGTGCTTGCGGATGCTTCTGATTCGGTGGTCTGTGGGGCGCTGTGCGGGATGAACGTCGTACAGACGCCGTCACCGTGGGCGATGGTGGCGAGACGCTGGACGTGCGTTCCCAGGAGGCGGGAGAAGATCTCCGTCTCCGCCTCGCACAGCTGGGGGTACTGCTCGGCGACATGGGCGACCGGGCAGTGGTGCTGGCAGAGCTGCTCGCCGACCGGCGCGTTCCGCGCAGTGGCAGCGTACCCGTCCTTGCTGAGCGCCCTCGCGAGCGCCTCCGTGCGCCGGTCCGGCTCCGCCGACTCGACGGCTTCCCGGTAGGCCTCGGCCTGGTGCTCGAGCCGGTCGCGGGCGAAGGCCGCGACGGCGGCTTCTCCTCCCGCGTTCCGTTCGATCCAGCGCAGGGCGTCCACGGCGAGCGAGTCGTACGACTGGTCGAAGGCGTCCCGGCCGCAGTCGGTCAGTGCGAAGACCTTGGCGGGGCGTCCGCGCGTACGAGCCCCGTACACGCGCTTCTCGCGGGCTTCGACGACATTGTCGGCGACGAGCGAGTCCAGGTGCCGGCGGACGGCGGCCTGGGTGAGGCCGAGCCGCGTCGCCAGATCGGCGACCGTCGACGGGCCGTGGTCCAGGATGGAGCGCGCGACGCGGTTGCGCGTGGAGCGCTCACCGGTCGCGAGTTCCTCCACGGGAGCCTCGCCAACGTTTTTCACAACGCCATTGTTGCGTAATTCCTCGGGGAGTGACAAGCGACGTCCGAACGAGGGCACGGTGCCGTGCATCACTCAGGTAAGGCTTACCTGACCTGCGAAGATGATCATTCATAGGACGAATTCCAGCGGGATCGGGGCCCCGCGCCGGAGGCCCCCCGAAACCCTCTCTAGACTTCCCGGCATGCGAAAAGAGTCCGGCGACAGTGCCGCCGTCCGGGTACGAGGCCTGGTCAAGCGGTACGGAACCAAGACCGCCGTCGACGGCCTCGACCTCGACGTCCGGGCGGGCACCGTGACCGCCGTGCTCGGTCCTAACGGGGCCGGGAAGACCACCACGATCGAGACCTGCGAGGGGTACCGGAGGGCCGACGCCGGCACCGTCCGCGTCCTCGGCCTCGACCCGGTCGCCGACGCGGCCCGGCTGCGCCCGCGGATCGGCGTGATGCTCCAGTCCGGCGGCGTCTACTCCGGCGCCCGCGCCGACGAGATGCTCCGCCACATGGCGAAGCTCCACGCCCACCCGCTGGACGTGGACGCCCTGATCGAGCGCCTCGGCCTCGGCTCCTGCGGCCGGACCACCTACCGCAGGCTCTCCGGCGGCCAGCAGCAGCGCCTCGCGCTCGCGATGGCCGTCGTCGGCCGCCCCGAGCTGGTCTTCCTCGACGAGCCGACCGCCGGACTCGACCCGCAGGCCCGCCACGCCACCTGGGACCTCGTCCGTGAACTGCGGACCGACGGCGCCACCGTCGTCCTCACCACGCACTTCATGCACGAGGCCGAGGAGCTGGCCGACGACGTCGCCATCGTCGACGCCGGCCGGGTCGCCGCCCAGGGCAGCCCCGAGGCGCTCTGCCGCGGCGGCGCCGAGAACACCCTCCGCTTCACCGGCCGCCCCGGGCTCGACCTCGGCTCGCTGCTCAAGGCGCTGCCCGACGGCACCCAGGCCGCCGAGCCGACCCCGGGGACGTACCGCATCACCGGCGAGGTGGGCCCCCAGCTGCTCGCCACCGTCACCACCTGGTGCGCCCAGCACGGCGTGATGCCGGACGGCATCTCGGTCGAACGGCACACCCTCGAAGACGTTTTTCTGGAGCTGACCGGCAAGGAGCTGCGCTCATGAGCGGCGGTACGACCACCACGGGCACGTACTCCCCGAAGCCCGGGGCGGCGCCCGTCGGGCGCATGATCGCGGCGCAGACGGTCCTGGAGACGAAGATGCTGCTGCGCAACGGCGAGCAGCTGCTCCTCACGGTGATCATCCCGTCCCTGCTGCTCGTGCTCTTCTCGACCGTCGACATCGTCGACACCGGCAGCGACAAGGCCGTCGACTTCCTCGCCCCGGGCGTCCTCGCGCTCGCCGTGATGTCCACCGCCTTCACCGGCCAGGCCATCGCCACCGGCTTCGAGCGCCGTTACGGGGTCCTCAAGCGGCTGGGCGCCTCCCCGCTCCCCCGCTGGGCGCTGATGACCGCCAAGACGCTCTCCGTCCTCGTCACCGAGATCCTCCAGGTGGCGCTCCTGACGGCGATCGCGCTCGGGCTCGGCTGGTCGCCGCAGGGCGACCCGTTCTCGGTCCTGGTCCTGCTCGTCCTCGGCACCGCCGCCTTCTCCGGCCTCGGTCTGCTGATGGCCGGCACGCTGCGCGCCGAGGCGACGCTGGCCGCCGCGAACCTGGTCTTCCTGCTGCTCCTGGTGGGCGGCGGGGTGATCGTGCCGCTGGACAGGTTCCCCGACGCCGCGCGCTCGGTCCTGGAGCTGCTGCCGATCTCGGCGCTCTCGGAAGGCCTGCGGGACGTGCTCCAGGGCGGCGCCGCGCTCCCCTGGGGGCAGGCGCTGATCCTGGCCGTCTGGGCGGTCCTCGGCCTCGGCGCGGCGGCGAGGTTCTTCCGCTGGGAGTAGCGGTGGGGTGACGTTCCGGGGTGACTTCACCCGTAACGCACCCCTCGTGAACGCATGCACAAGCCCCGTCCTACGATAGGGCCCGTGCTGACCCCCCTCGCCTACATCGCCAAGCGCTGGACCCCGTCCCCCACGACGCTCCGGCGCGCCGCGCTCTCCGCCGTCGTGATGAGCGTCCTCATCATCGTCACGGGAGGCGCGGTCCGGCTGACCGGCTCCGGTCTCGGCTGCGACACCTGGCCCAAGTGCACGGACGACAGCCTGATCGTCACGCCCGAGCAGGGCTACCGCGGCATGATCGAGTTCGGCAACCGGATGCTGACGTACGTCCTGTCCGCCGCCGTCGGCTGGACGATCATCGCCGCGCGCTCCACCAAGCCGTGGCGGCGCGGGCTCTCCCGGCTCGGCTGGGCGCAGTTCTGGATCGTCGCGAGCAACGCGGTCCTGGGCGGCATCACGGTCTGGATGGGCCTCAACCCGTGGACCGTCGCCGGTCACTTCCTCGCCGCGAACACGCTCCTGACCGTCGCCGTGATCACCTGGCACCGCACCGGCGAGGGCGACACGACCCCCCGGCGCCGGGTGCCGGGACCGGTCCGCAAGCTCTCCTGGGCGATCGTCGCGGCCTCGGTCCTGCTGATCGTCCTCGGTACCGGCGTCACCGGCTCGGGCAAGCACGCGGGCGACAGCAGCGACGTCCCGCGCATGCCGTGGGACTGGACCGCCGCCGCCCATCTGCACGCCATCGCCGCCTGGGTCGTGTGCGCGCTCGCGCTCGCGATGTGGCTGGTCCTTCGCGTGGTCGACGCCCCGGACGACACCCGGGCGCGCGCCCGTGACCTGCTGATCGTGCTCCTCGCCCAGGGCGGGATCGGGTACGTGCAGTACTTCACCGGCGTCCCCGAGGTCCTGGTCGGCGCCCACATGCTCGGCTCCGCGCTGATGTGGATCGCGGTCGTGCGCCTGGCCCTGAGCATGCGCGAGCGCCCGCTGTCCGCCCCGGAGATCCCGACCCAGCCGGACGCGGTCCTGACCAAGGCGTAGGCCCCAAAAATCCGGGCCCGTCAGCCCAGGCCGTAGATCCTGCGCGCGTTGCCCGAGGCGATCATCGTGGCCACCCGCTGCGCGTCGATGAGGGACCAGGAGCCGTCGGCGACCCATTCGCCGAGGACCCGGCCGAGCGCGCCCCGGAAGACGCTCGCGGCGACCACGTGCAGCTCCGGCAGCGCGTGGGCGCCGCTGGAGAAGAGCAGCTTGCCGAAGGGGGCCAGCTCCAGGAGTTCGGCGAGGACGGCCGCCGCCCGCGCCCCCGTCCGGGCAAGGACGGAGCCCAGGTCCGCGTAGACGTGCGGGAAGAGGGCGGTCAGTTGGGCCGCCTGGCGGTGGTACGGGTAGCCGTGCAGCAGCACGAGGTCCGCGCCCAGGCCACTGGTGGCGGCGGCGAACTGGGCGAGCCCGGCCGGGTCCTCGTTCCCCACGTGCAGTTGGAGCGGCCGCCCGGAGCCGACCGCGACCCAGAGCAGATGGCGCAGCAGCACCGGGTCGTCGATCCGGCCGCCGACCGCGCGTCCGGCCAGCCAGCGCCCCGCGGCCCCTCGTACCTCGCCGGGCCCCGGAGGCTCTGCGGCCTGGGCGAGCCCCCGGCTCACGCCCGCCACGGAGGTGAAGGCGACGGCGGTCGTCGCGGCGCCGTGGACGGCCTCCGCGAGGTTGGCCAGGAGCGACTCGACGGATCCCGAAGTGTCGGCGACCTGTTCGGCGAGGAGTTCGAGCCGGACGATCTCGTGCGCGTCGGCGGCCCCGGCGGAGGCGATCTCGGCGGGCCCGGTCAGATCGCCGGGCAGCCCTGTGTCCACGAGATAGGTGGAGATCCCGGAGGCGCGCAGCAGCCTGCGTCCGGACTCCAGGACGCCCAGCTCGCGGCGGCGGGCGAGATAGCGGGCCGGCGGGCAGTGCGGCTCCAGGCCGAGCAGCGGCGGGCACCAGCGGCGTACGGCGAAACCGGTCTGGGTGTCGAAGAAGGTGGTGCCGGGCGCGGCGGGACCGCCGGTCCTGCCCAGGTGGGTCTCGAAGGTGCCGAGGCCGAGCTCCGTACGGAGCACCCCGTGGCAGTACTGGTCCACCAGGCTCGGGGTCTCGATCATTCGGGGGGCTCCCTGTGTGGACCGTGGGCGTTCTTCCACACGTCCTAACGGGTGAGCCCCACCCGAGGTTGTCGCCTCCCGCGTCGAACGGTTACGCGGGGAGGCGGATCAGGCGGTCGGCGGGTCAGGCGTTCGACGGGCCGCCCAGCTGGATCCCGGCCATCCGGGACCACTCGTACGGGCCGGTGACGACCTTCGCGGCGAACTCGCCGTCGAACTCGTCGTGGAGGGTGAGCCCGGCCTTCTCGGCCGCCTGCTCGGCGATCGCGTACGTCGGGGCCACCAGGTCGCCCCAGCCGCCGTCCTCGCCGACGAGAACGATCCGGGTGCCGGCCTGGCCGATGTGGGCGAGCTGGCCCTCGGCGCCGCCGTGCTCCTTGGAGAACGTCCGGATCTGCTTGGCGAGCCGGGCCGCCCTGCGCTCAGCCTGCTTGGTGTCTGCCATGGCACAGATGCTACCGACGGGTAGATCAATTGGCGACGGCCGGTGCACGTGGTCTTGCCCACGTGCACCGGCCGTTGATGAGGGCCTGAGGCGCTACCTCAGGAAGGGGTCGACCGCGACCGCCACGAAGAGCAGCGAGACATAGGTGATCGACCAGTGGAAGAGGCGCATCTCCTTGAGCTTCGCCCCGGTCGCGCCGTTCTTCGCGCGGTTCAGCAGCGCGTGCGCCTCCCAGAGCCACCAGCCGCCGGTGAGCAGCGCCACGGCCGTGTAGAACCAGCCGGTGTAGCCCAGCGGGGTGAGCAGCAGCGAGACCGCGACCATGACCCAGCTGTACGCGACGATCTGCCGGGCCACGACCTTGTTGGAGGCGAGGACCGGAAGCATCGGCACGCCGGCCCGCGCGTAGTCGTCCTTCACCTTCATCGACAGCGGCCAGTAGTGCGGCGGCGTCCAGAAGAAGATGACGAGGAAGAGGATGATCGCGGCCCACGACATCGAGTTGGTCACGGCCGACCAGCCGATGAGCACCGGCAGACAGCCGGCGATGCCGCCCCAGACGATGTTCTGGGCGGTGCGCCGCTTGAGGATCATCGTGTAGACCACGACGTAGAAGAGGAGCGCGCCGAGCGAGAGGGCGGCGGAGAGCCAGTTGACCAGGAGGCCGAACCAGAGCGTGGAGACCACGGCGAGGGTCAGGCCGAAGACGAGGCCTTCACGCGGGGTGAGGACGCCGGTGACCAGCGGTCGCTGGGAGGTGCGGTCCATCAGCGCGTCGATGTCGCGGTCGATGTACATGTTCAGCGCGTTGGCGCCGCCCGCCGACAGGTAGCCGCCGAAGCAGGTGGCGAGCACCAGCCACAGGTTCGGCACGCCCTGTTCGGCGAGGAACATGACCGGAACGGTCGTGATGAGCAGCAGCTCGATGATCCGCGGCTTGGTCAGCGCCACGAATGCCTTGACGCGGGCCCCGAACGGCCGATGGCCCCCCGGGCTGGGAGTCAAGACGACCCCTGCGGGTCGGGACTCGACGGCCGTCACGCACACCCCTGACAGAGAATTCCCAGCAAGCTCCCCGGATGAAGACGGGGTGAAGACTTGCGCGTACCACGCCACTCTAGACGTTGCCCATACGCCGATCTTCGCGGGGGTGGGGTCGTGTTGAGGGCGCTTGTCCCAAGGCGTGGACAGCGCTCCGTCGGGCGCTCGGGAGGCGAAGTGACGGAGTCGCCCCCAGTCTTGACGTGTCCGCTCATGTGAGGGCCCCTGAGCCGAAATGATGGCCTGATGTCGGGGGTAGGCTCGACAGCGCCGGTACACCCTCAGTCACCGGCTTCCCGTACATGTGGAGAGGAGCCCTGACGCAGGGTGAGCACTCAGCCGACCACCGCAGAGCTCGACTGGACCGAACTGGATCAGCGGGCCGTGGACACCGCCCGCATCCTGGCCGCGGACGCCGTACAGAAGGTCGGCAACGGCCATCCCGGTACGGCCATGAGCCTGGCTCCCGCCGCGTACACCCTCTTCCAGAAGGTGATGCGGCACGACCCGGCCGACCCCGAGTGGGTCGGGCGCGACCGCTTCGTGCTCTCGGCCGGCCACTCGTCCCTGACCCTCTACACCCAGCTGTACCTGGGGGGCTTCGGGCTCGAGCTGGACGACCTGAAGGCGTTCCGCACCTGGGGTTCGAAGACCCCGGGCCACCCGGAGTACGGGCACACCGCGGGCGTCGAGACGACGACGGGCCCGCTGGGCCAGGGTGTCGCCAACGCCGTGGGCATGGCGATGGCCGCCCGCTACGAGCGCGGTCTGTTCGACCCGGAGGCGGCCCCCGGCACCTCCCCGTTCGACCACCGGATCTACGCGATCGCCGGTGACGGCTGCCTCCAGGAGGGCATCTCCGCCGAGGCGTCCTCGATGGCCGGTCACCAGAAGCTCGGCAACCTGATCCTGCTGTGGGACGACAACCACATCTCGATCGAGGGCGACACCGAGACGGCCGTGTCCGAGGACACGATGAAGCGGTACGAGGCGTACGGCTGGCACGTCCAGCGTGTCGAGGCGAAGGCCAACGGCGACCTCGACCCGGCCGCGCTCTTCGCGGCGATCAAGGCCGCCGAGGCCGAGACCGAGCGTCCGTCGTTCATCGCGATGCGCTCGATCATCGCCTGGCCCGCCCCGAACGCCCAGAACACCGAGGCCGCGCACGGCTCGGCGCTCGGCGACGAGGAGATCGCGGCCACCAAGCGGATCCTCGGCTTCGACCCGGAGCAGACCTTCGAGGTCGCCGACGAGGTCATCGGCCACACCCGCTCGCTCGGCGACCGCGGCCGTGAGGCCCGCGCCGCGTGGGAGAAGTCGCTCGCCGAGTGGCGTACGGCCAACCCGGAGCAGGCGGCCCTGTTCGACCGCGTCCAGGCCAACGAGCTGCCCGAGGGCTGGGAGTCCAAGCTGCCCGTGTTCGAGGCGGGCAAGGGCATCGCGACCCGTGCCGCGTCCGGCAAGGTCCTGCAGTCGCTCGGCGCGGTCATCCCGGAGCTGTGGGGCGGCTCGGCCGACCTGGCCGGCTCGAACAACACGACGATCGACAAGACCTCGTCGTTCCTGCCCGAGGGCAACCCGCTCCCCGAGGCGGACCCGTACGGCCGCACGATCCACTTCGGCATCCGCGAGCACTCCATGGCCGCGGAGATGAACGGCATCGCGCTGCACGGCAACACCCGCGTCTACGGCGGCACCTTCCTGGTGTTCTCCGACTACATGCGCAACGCGGTGCGGCTCTCCGCGCTGATGCACCTGCCGGTGACGTACGTCTGGACCCACGACTCGATCGGTCTGGGCGAGGACGGCCCGACCCACCAGCCGGTGGAGCACCTGGCCTCGCTGCGCGCGATCCCCGGTCTGAACGTCGTCCGCCCGGCGGACGCCAACGAGACCTCCATCGCCTGGCGCGAGATCGTCAAGCGGCACACCCGCGTGTTCGGCAAGGGCGCCCCGCACGGCCTCGCGCTGACCCGCCAGGGCGTTCCGACGTACGACTGGAACGAGGACGCGGCCAAGGGCGGCTACGTGCTGTTCGACGCCGAGGGTGGCGAGGCCCAGGTCGTGCTGATCGGCACCGGCTCCGAGGTCCACGTGGCCGTCGAGGCCCGCGAGCAGCTCCAGGCCGCCGGCGTCCCGACCCGCGTGGTCTCGATGCCGTCCGTCGAGTGGTTCGAGGAGCAGGACCAGGCGTACAAGGACTCCGTCCTGCCGCCGTCGGTGAAGGCGCGCGTGGCCGTCGAGGCCGGTATCGGTCTCACCTGGCACAAGTACGTCGGCGACGCCGGCCGGATCGTCTCGCTCGAGCACTTCGGTGCCTCGGCCGACGCGAAGGTCCTCTTCCGCGAGTTCGGCTTCACGCCGGAGGCCGTCGCGGCCGCCGCCCGGGAATCTCTCGCCGCCGCGGCGCGCTGACGCCACTAGACACGAGTTTTGGAGAACCTCTCATGACAGACGCTCTCAAGCGCCTCTCCGACGAAGGCGTCGCGATCTGGCTGGACGACCTCTCGCGCCAGCGGATCACGTCCGGAAACCTGGCCGAGCTCATCGACCAGCAGCACGTGGTGGGTGTCACCACCAACCCGTCCATCTTCCAGAAGGCGATCTCGGAGGGCCACGGTTACGACCAGCAGCTCGCCGACCTCGCCGCGCGCAAGGTGACCGTGGACGAGGCCATCCGCATGATCACGACGGCTGACGTGAGGGACGCCGCCGACATCCTGCGCCCGGTCTTCGACGCCACGGACGGCCAGGACGGCCGGGTCTCCATCGAGGTCGACCCGCGCCTGGCGCACAACACGGCGGCGACCATCGCCGAGGCCAAGCAACTGGCCTGGCTGGTCGACCGTCCCAACACGCTCATCAAGATCCCGGCCACCAAGGCGGGCCTGCCGGCGATCACCGAGGTCATCGGCCTCGGCATCAGCGTCAACGTGACGCTGATCTTCTCGCTGGAGCGCTACCGCGCGGTCATGGACGCCTACCTGGCCGGCCTGGAGAAGGCCCGCGAGCGCGGCCTCGACATCTCCAAGATCCACTCGGTGGCGTCCTTCTTCGTCTCCCGCGTGGACTCGGAGATCGACAAGCGCCTGACCGCGATCGGCACGGACGAGGCCCTCGCCCTCAAGGGCAAGGCGGCGCTCGCCAACGCCCGTCTGGCCTACGAGGCGTACGAAGAGGTGTTCTCCTCGGAGCGCTGGGCCGCCCTGGACAAGGCGCAGGGCAACAAGCAGCGTCCGCTGTGGGCCTCGACGGGCGTCAAGGACCCGGCGTACAAGGACACGCTGTACGTCGTGGACCTGGTCGCGCCCGGCACGGTGAACACCATGCCGGAGGCGACCCTGGAGGCCACCGCCGACCACGGCGAGGTCACCGGCGACACCGTGCGCGGCACCTACGCGCAGGCGCGCGCGGAGCTGGATGCCGTCGAGAAGCTCGGCATCAGCTACGACGACGTGGTACAGCTGCTTGAGGACGAGGGCGTGGAGAAGTTCGACGCGTCCTGGAACGACCTTCTCAAGTCGACCGAGGCGGAGCTTGAGCGCCTCGCACCTTCGGAGGCGTAAGCACTTTGAGCGCAGTCCACGGAGCCAACCCGCTCCGTGACGCCGCAGACCGACGGCTCCCGCGTATCGCGGGGCCGTCGGGTCTGGTGATCTTCGGTGTCACGGGCGATTTGTCCCGTAAGAAGCTGATGCCTGCCGTCTACGACCTCGCCAACCGCGGCCTGCTGCCGCCGGGCTTCTCGCTGATCGGCTTCGCCCGTCGCGAGTGGCAGGACGAGGACTTCGCGCAGGAGGTGTACGAGGCCGTCAAGCAGCACGCCCGCACGCCCTTCCGCGAGGAGGTGTGGCAGCAGCTGATCCAGGGGATGCGGTTCGTCCAGGGCGACTTCGACGACGACAACGCCTTCGAGCAGCTGAAGACCACCATCGACGAGCTGGACAAGGCCCAGGGCACGGGCGGCAACTTCGCCTTCTACCTCTCCGTGCCGCCGAAGTTCTTCGAGCTGGTCGTCCAGCAGCTGAAGAAGCACGGCCTGGCCGACCAGACGGACGGCTCCTGGCGCCGCGCCGTCATCGAGAAGCCCTTCGGCCACAACCTGGTCTCCGCCAAGGAGCTCAACGAGGTCGTCCACGAGGTCTTCCCGCCCGAGGCGGTCTTCCGGATCGACCACTACCTCGGCAAGGAGACCGTCCAGAACATCCTGGCGCTCCGCTTCGCCAACACCCTCTTCGAGCCGATCTGGAACCGGTCGTACGTCGACCACGTGCAGATCACCATGGCCGAGGACATCGGCATCGGCGGCCGCGCCGGCTACTACGACGGCATCGGCGCCGCCCGTGACGTCATCCAGAACCACCTCCTCCAGCTGCTCGCGCTCACCGCGATGGAGGAGCCCGCCTCCTTCGACGCGGACGCGCTCGCGGCCGAGAAGACCAAGGTGCTCGGCGCGGTGAAGCTGCCGAAGGACCTGGGCGCCTCGACCGTGCGCGGCCAGTACGCGCCGGGCTGGCAGGGCGGCGCGAAGGCCGTCGGCTATCTGCAGGAGGACGGCATCGACCCCAAGTCGAAGACCGACACCTTCGCGGCCATCAAGGTGGAGATCGACAACCGCCGCTGGGCGGGCGTCCCGTTCTACCTCCGTACCGGCAAGCGGCTCGGCCGCCGCGTCACCGAGATCGCGGTCGTCTTCCAGCGCGCGCCGCACTCCCCGTTCGACAAGACGGCGACGGAGGAGCTGGGCCAGAACGCCCTGGTCATCCGCGTCCAGCCGGACGAGGGCGTGACGATGCGGTTCGGCTCCAAGGTGCCGGGCACCTCGATGGAGGTCCGGGACGTGTCGATGGACTTCGCGTACGGCGAGTCCTTCACGGAGTCCAGCCCCGAGGCGTACGAGCGGCTCATCCTCGATGTGCTCCTCGGCGACTCGAACCTCTTCCCGCGCGTCGAGGAGGTCGAGCTCTCCTGGAAGATCCTCGACCCGATCGAGCAGTACTGGGACGCGCACGGCAAGCCGGCGCAGTACCCGTCCGGGACCTGGGGTCCGGTCGAGGCGGACGAAATGCTCGCACGAGACGGACGGAGCTGGCGCCGGCCATGAAGACCGACCTCACGGACACCACGTCCAGCAAGATCAACAAGGCGCTGGTGCTCGGGCGGCGTGCCATCGGCACGCCCGCCGTCGGCATGGTGCTCACCCTCGTCATCGTCACCGACGAGGAGAACGCCTACGACGCGCTGAAGGCGGCCAACGACGCGTCCCGTGAACACCCCTCGCGCACCCTGGTGGTCATCAAGCGGGCCTCGCGCTCGCCGCGGGACCGCGCGAAGGCCCGGCTCGACGCCGAGGTCCGCCTCGGCGCCGACGCCAGCACCGGCGAAACGGTTGTCCTCCGGCTGTACGGCGAGGTCGCCGAGCACGCCCAGTCGGTGGTCCTTCCGCTCCTCCTGCCGGACGCGCCCGTCGTCGTCTGGTGGCCGGTCAACGCCCCGGCCGACCCGGCGAACGACCCGCTGGGCGCGCTCGCCCAGCGCCGGGTGACCGACACGTACTCGGCCGAGCAGCCGATACACGAGCTGACCGGCCGGGCGGACAACTACACCCCGGGCGACACGGATCTGGCCTGGACCCGGATCACTCCGTGGCGTTCGATGCTGGCCGCCGCGCTCGACCAGGTCGTGTGCGAGGTCACCTCGGCCGAGGTGGAGGGCGAGGAGTTCAACCCCAGCGTCGAGCTGCTCGCCATGTGGCTGGCGGACCGGCTGAAGGTGCCGGTGCGCCGGTCCGTGTCGGCCGGTCCCGGACTCACCTCCGTGCGGATGGAGTCCTCCAGCGGGCCGATCGTCCTCGACCGGCCCGACGGCTCGCTGGCGACGCTCTCCATCCAGGGGCAGCCGGACCGTGGCGTGGCGCTCAAGCGCCGTGAAACGGCCGAGCTGATCGCGGAGGAGCTGCGGCGGCTCGACCCGGACGACACGTACGCCTCGGCGCTGCGGTACGGGCTCGACCGGCTGGACGAGGAGGCGAAGGTGACGGCCCCCAAGGAGCCGGCCCCCACCGCTTCCGAGGAGAAGGCGGCACCCGCTCCCGCTCCGAAGAAGGCCCCGGCCAAGAAGGCGGCGGCCAAGTGAGCACTCCGCAGCTCGTCGTCCACCGCGACAAGGAGCTGATGGCGCAGGCCGCGGCGGCCCGGCTGATCACCCGGATCGTGGACGCCCAGGCCGCCCGCGGCTCGGCGTCCGTGGTCCTCACGGGCGGCCGGAACGGCAACGGGCTCCTCGCGGCGCTCAGTTCGGCCCCCGCGCGGGACGCGATCGACTGGTCGCGGCTCGATCTGTGGTGGGGCGACGAGCGGTTCCTGCCCGAGGGCGACCCGGAGCGGAACGTCACCCAGGCCCGCGCGGCGCTGCTCGACAGCGTCCCGCTGGACCCGGCGCGCGTGCACGCGATGCCGGCCTCGGACGGCCCGTACGGCAACGACGTCGAGGCCGCGGCCGAGGCGTACGCGGCCGAACTGGCCGCGGCCGCCGGTCCGGAGGACCACGGCTCGGTGCCGTCGTTCGACGTGCTGATGCTGGGCGTCGGCCCGGACACGCACGTGGCCTCGCTCTTCCCGGAGCTTCCGGCGGTCCGCGAGACGGAGCGCACGGTGGTGGGCGTGCACGGCGCGCCCAAGCCGCCGCCGGTCCGGATCTCGCTGACGCTGCCGGCGATCCGGGCAGCCCGTGAGGTCTGGCTGCTTGCGGCGGGCGAGGACAAGGCGAAGGCTGCGGCCATCGCACTGTCCGGCGCGGGCGAGATCCAGGCCCCGGCCGCGGGCGCCTACGGCCGCTCGCGGACGCTCTGGCTGCTCGACGCGGCGGCCGCGTCGGAGCTCCCGCGCGACCTGTACCCGCCGGCCTCGGCCTGACGTCCGGCTTCGGCCTGACGGACGCTCACGGAGGCCCGGTTCACCGCACGGTGGACCGGGCCTCCGGCGTTTCCCGTACGGGCTCCAGGAAGGGCGCGAGGAGGTCGGGCACCGCCTCGGCGGCGAAGGCCAGGCCCTCGTCCTGCCCGGCGTCGTACACGTCGTACCCGCCCGTGCCGGCCGCCGTCGTCGCGGTCAGGGTCAGCAGCCCCGCACGGCGCTGGAAGTACGACTGCTTGACCGTCCAGCCGATGACCCCGCCGCGCTCCAGGGCGACCGTGGACCGGCGGATCGTGCCGGAACGGGTCACCAGGTAGTCGCCGCTGATGGTGTGTCCGAGGTTGCGGTACGCGTCGAGGGCGGCGACCACGGCGAGGACGCCCAGGACGAGGCCGCAGCCCGCGGCCACGTACAGCAGGACGGGGGTGAGGAGCAGCCCGAGGACGACGAGGACCGCGACCGGGGCGAGCACGCTCCACAGGGCCCAGCGCAGCCGCCGGGTGCGGGCGGCGCGGGGGTGGGCGGTGAGCGGCGCGCCCGTCGGGGGCTCGGACTCGCGCAGGACCTGCGCGGCGACCCGGTCGGCGACCGCGCGGGGCGCCGCGGGCAGCAGGGTCCTGTTCTCGGTGTGCTCGTCCTCGTCGCGTTCGGTGAGTCCGGTGGCGACGGCGTCGACGCGGGCGGCCCGGCACATCCGGACGCCCAGCGGCTCGACCAGTTCGACGCCCCGGAGGCGGCGTTCCTCGATGGAGATCGAGCGGGCGGTGAAGAGGCCGCGTCGGACCCGCAGGGTGCCGCCGGGCTCGCGGTCCAGGCGGTAGTTCCACCACATCTCGACCCAGAGGCCGAGCGCGCCGACCGTACCTGCGAGGACGGCGAGGAGGATCAGGACGAGGATCATCGAGACGATCGAGGTGTCCTGGAAGCGGTCCCCTATCCAGTCGATGACCTCCTCCTGGGCGCCGAACCACTCGCTGACCTGCATCACGGCACCGGCCGCCGCGCCGCCGAGGAGCACGGCGACGAAGGAGACCGGGGCGTAGCGGATCCAGCGCGGGTCGAGTTCGGCGAGGGCGCCGTCGTGGCGGGTGTCCACGGTGGCGGGGACCGTGCGGTCGAGCAGTTCGCGGCGGAGGCGTTCGCCCTCGGCCCGGGCCACGGGGTCGAGTTCGAGGGTGGACTCGCCGCCGCCGTGGTGCTCGCCGGTCCCGATGCGGACCTCGACCAGGCCGAGGACGCGCTGCAGCGGGTTGGCGGTCAGGTCGACGCTGCGGATCCGCTCGAGGGCCAGCGAGCGGCGCTTGACCAGCAGGAGCCCGGTGTGGAGTTCGGCCCGCTCGACGCCGATGCGGTAGCGGGTGCGTCGCCAGCGGACGTAGTCGCCGACCGAGCCGAGGCCGATGAGGAGGGCGGCCCCGGCGAGGATCCAGGCGATGGCCCGCCCGGCGGACATGCCGTTGGTCAGGCCGAAGTACGTGGGCAGGGCGGCGCCGCCGGCGACGCCCGCGAGGACGACCGCGGTGACCAGGACCGTACGGCGGTCGAGGCGGAGCCAGCCGTCAGGGGCGTCGCCCTGCTCGCTGCCCTCCACGCCGGTCATGTGGCGTCCCCGGGGGTCGCCTGGGTGATGCGGGTGAGCTTCTCGGCGAGCTCCGCGGCCAGTTCGTGGTCGAGGCCCTCGATCCGGAGCGCGCCCTTGGAGGAGGCCGTGGTCACGGTGACCGTGGCGAGCCGGTACAGCTGCTCCAGCGGACCGCGGACGGTGTCGACGGTCTGGATCCGGGACATGGGCGCGATCCGCCACTCCTGCCAGAAGACCCCGGTACGGACGTAGACGGCGTCCTCGGTGACCTCCCAGCGGTGGACCCGGAACCACCAGGAGGGGAAGAACGCGGCGCAGGCGAGGCCCGCGACCCCGAGGACGACGGCGGGCAGCCACAGCCAGAACCGGGCCGGCTCGATCAGCGCCCCCAGGACGGCCAAGGGCACCACCGGGACGGCGGTGGTGACCAGCCACTGGGTGCGCCACCAGCCGACGGCCCGTTCGTTCAGCGTGTTGCTCGGCGGCCGCAGCCGCACCTCGCCCCGCACCGCGTTCTCCCCCCTCACAGCTTCTACCTCCCGCGCAGCGACCGGTAGTGGGCGACAAGCCCGGCGGTGGACGGGTCGAGATGCTCCCCGCTCTCGACCACGCCCTCGGTGAGCACGGGCTCGATCCTCTTGGCGAGGACCTTGCCCAGCTCGACGCCCCACTGGTCGAAGGAGTCGATGTTCCAGATCGCGCCCTGGACGAACACCTTGTGCTCGTAGAGCGCGACGAGCTGGCCGAGGACGAACGGCGTCAGTTCCTTGGAGAGGATCGTCGTCGTGGGGTGGTTGCCCTGGAAGGTCTTGTGCGGGACGAGCTCCTCGGCGACGCCCTCGGCCCGTACCTCCTCGCCGGTCTTGCCGAAGGCGAGGGCCTGGGTCTGGGCGAAGAAGTTGGCCATCAGCAGGTCGTGCTGGGCGACCAGGCCGGGGAGCAGGTCGGCGACGGGCTCGGCGAAGCCGATGAAGTCGGCCGGGATGAGCTTGGTGCCCTGGTGGATCAACTGGTAGTACGCGTGCTGGCCGTTGGTGCCGGGCGTGCCCCAGACGACCGGTCCGGTCTGCCAGTCGACGGGGTTGCCGTCGCGGTCGACGGACTTGCCGTTGGACTCCATGTCGAGCTGCTGGAGGTAGGCCGTGAACTTCGACAGGTAGTGCGAGTACGGCAGGACGGCGTGCGACTGGGCGTCGAAGAAGCCGCCGTACCAGACGCCGAGCAGGCCGAGGAGCAGCGGAGCGTTCTCGGCGGGCGGGGCGGTACGGAAGTGCTCGTCGACGAGGTGGAAGCCGTCGAGCATCTCGCGGAAGCGCTCCGGGCCGATGGCGATCATCAGGGAGAGCCCGATGGCGGAGTCGTACGAGTACCGTCCGCCGACCCAGTCCCAGAACTCGAACATGTTGCCGGTGTCGATGCCGAAGTCCTGGACCTTCTCGGCGTTGGTCGACAGGGCGACGAAGTGCTTGGCGACGGCGTCCTGACCGGCGTTCAGCCCGGTGAGGAGCCAGTCGCGGGCAGAAGTGGCGTTGGTGACCGTCTCGATGGTGGTGAAGGTCTTGGAGGCGACGATGAAGAGCGTCTCGGCCGGGTCGAGGTCGCGGACGGCCTCGTGGAGGTCGGCGCCGTCGACGTTGGAGACGAAACGGAATGTCAGGTCGCGCTGGGTGTAGGAGCGCAGGACCTCGTAGGCCATGGCGGGTCCGAGGTCGGAGCCGCCGATGCCGATGTTCACGATGTTCTTGATGGGCTTGCCGGTGTGACCGACCCATTCGCCGGCGCGGACCTTCTCGGCGAAGGCCCCCATCTTGTCGAGGACGGCGTGGACGGCCGGGACGACGTTCTCGCCGTCGACCTCGACGACGGCGTCGCGCGGCGCGCGCAGCGCGGTGTGCAGGACCGCGCGGTCCTCGGTGGTGTTGATCTTCTCGCCGCGGAACATGGCGTCGCGCAGCTCGGCGACGCCGGTCGCGACGGCCAGCTCGCGCAGGAGCGCCAGGGTCTCGTCGGTGACGAGGTTCTTGGAGTAGTCCAGATACAGATCGCCGACGCGCAGCGTGTACGCGGTGCCGCGGTCCGGGTCGGCGGCGAACAGCTCGCGCAGATGGGTGTCGCCCAACTGCTCGCGGTGCTTGCCGAGGGCGGCCCACTCCGGCGTCCGGTTGAGCCTCGTACGTCCTTCTGCGTTCATCTCGGACATCGCCTACTTCTTCTCTTCCTGCCTGCTTGCCCCGCTGCGACTCCAACCTAGTTGATCGTGAGGGCGGAAGGCGCGCGGCGACTCAGTGACCGCCGCGATGCAGCCGGCCCGCGTAGCGGGCCTCCAGAACCGCGTTGCGCTCGTGCCCGCCGGGAATGTTGGCGGAAACGTACACGGGCGGTTCGTACCCCTCGGCGAGGAGCAGAGCGACGGCCTCGGCAACAACCATCTGCACAAGAAGAGAAGACGTGAGGGTCGACACCCCGCAGAGCGCACCGCCGTCCGGGAGGGGGAGCACGGCGTCGCCGGTGGGGGCGCCGTTGTCGAGCACGACGTCCGCGAGATCGGCGAGCCGCTTGCCGCTCGCGTGGAGGGCGGGGACGGCGTGGGTGTGCTCGAGCGAGGTGAGCGCGACGAGCGGATGCCCGGCGCCGGTCACTGTGAGTCCCAGCTCGACGACGGCATTGTTGACACCGGAGTTGGAGATGATGACGAACAGATCCTGCGGACGGGGCGTGGCAAGGGCGTAGAGCCGCTCGGCGAGTCCGGGCGAACGCTCCAGCAGAGGATCGGCGAGCACGCCCGGCTCCTCACCACCCCGCAGCACAAGATCGGCGAGCGAGATCCGACTGGTAGGCACAAACCCCCCGGCCCGCCCGGCGACCTCAAGGGCCGCGGCCTGCGAGTGCCCGGTCCCGAAGGCATGAATCACCCCGTCCCCGGCCACACACTCGGCAAACAGCCGCGCGGCCGCACGAACGGCGTCCTTGTTGCCCTCGACGACCTGCTCGAAGGCGTGACGGGCATGCTCCACGAACAGGTCGGCACCGAGGGCGGGTTGGGACATGACGAGACCTCCATTGGCTCGATGAGCCGACGAATGGACGACAGAGTCGGTTCAATGAACCAGCCCGAAGCACCCCGGTCAAGGCCCCGCGGCCCGGGACCCGAGGCGACGCGTCCCGGCAGGGACCCTGCCGTCCCGGACAGGGGGTTCCCCGCCACCCCACCGCGCCGCGAAGCGGCCGCGGAGCGGGAACCGAGGGCGCACCCCCGCAGCAGCCGCCCCCAGCCCCCGGCAGGGCCGCCCTCAGCCCCCACCCAATACCTCCGCGCACGGCGGAGCCGCCAAGCGGAGGCCAGACGCGTAACCCACAACAACCAGCGGCCCTGCGGCAAGGCTTGCCCACGACCCACCGCGGTCACGAAGCCGGAACCCGGGCGCACCCCCGCAGCTCCACCCTCAGCCCCCGGCAGGGCTTCCCCCCGCCTCCACCCACCACATCCGCGCACGGAGGAGCCGCCAAGCGGGGGCCGGGGACGTAACCCCACAACAGCCAGCCGCCCTGCGGCAGGGCTTACCCCTACCCCCACCGCCACCGCGCCTCGGAGCGGCAGCCGGGGCACAGCCCCGCAGCAACCGCCCTCAGCCCCCGGCAGGGGTTCCCTGCCCCGCCCACCACACCGCGCCGCGAAGCGACCGCGGAGCGGGAGCCGGGGCACAGCCCCGCAGCACCACCCCCGCCCCCGGCAGGGTCCTCTGCCCCGCCCACCACACTGCGCCGCGAAGCGGCCGCGGAGCGGGAGCCGGGGGGGCAGCCCCGCAGCACCACCCCCGCCCCCGGCAGGGGTCCTCTGCCCCGCCCACCACACCGCGCCGCGAAGCGGCCGCGGAGCGGGAGCCGGGGCACAGCCCCGCAGCACCACCCCCGCCCCCGGCAGGGGTCCTCTGCCCCACCCACCACCACCGCGCCGCGAAGCGGCCGCGGAGTGGGGGCCGGGGTACAGCCCCGCAGCAACCAACCCCCAGCCCCCGGCAGGGTTTCGGGAAGGGGTGGGGTGGGGGAAGCTTCGTCGTTACGCCGGCAGCCGTGCCAGGGCTACCGCGCCCGTCACCCCGTCCGGGACCGGTGCCGGGGTCACGCCCCAGGGGGCGACCCGGGTCGCGAGGCGGGGTAGGAGGGGGCCCGTGGGGCCCAGGAGGCCGCCGGTGACGATCAACGGCTCGGCCGGGCGGGGCGCCAGGGCTCGTACCGTCGCGGCCAGTTCGTCCGCCGCGCGGTCCAGGAGTGTGCCGGCCACCTCGTCCCCGGCCCGCGCCGCGTCCACCACCAGGGGGCTGAGCGCCGCCAGGCGGACCGGGTGGGCGCCGAAGCCGTACCCCACGACGGCCTCCTTGGTCAGGCCCCCGCACACCTCCCCCACCGGCCCCGCGAGCGCCGTCGCCGCGCCGCGGCCGTCCAGGGCGCGCAGCACCGCCCGCAGCGCCTCGCGCCCCAGCCAGAAGCCGCTGCCGGCGTCGCCCAGCAGCCAGCCGTCGCCGTCCACGGCACGGACCGTCCTGCGCCGCTCCACGCGCGCGGCGGTCGCCCCCGTGCCCGCGATCAGCACGAGCCCGTCCGCCGGCACCCCCGGCCCGGCCGCGAACGCGATGTCCGCGTCCCCCAGGACCTCGACCCGCGCACCCGAAGAAACGCCCGCCCCGCCCAGCGACAACAGCAGCGCGGCGCGCGCGTTCTCCAGGCCGCCGCCCTGGCCGCCGCCCGCGAAGCCCGCCACCACGGAGACGACCGCCCCCGCCCGCTCCGGCGGCACGGCGTCCCGCAGGGCGCGCGCCAGGTTCCGTACGAGAGCGTCGGGCGGGACGCTCAACGCGTTCCCCGGGCCGCCCGCCCCCTCCGCCACCACCCCGCCCGTCGCCGCGTCCGCGAGCCGCGCCCTGATCCGCGTACCCCCGGCGTCGATCCCGAGCACGCACTCCTGAATCCCTGATTCGTTCATCAGCCCGCATGGTGGTTGATAGATTCACGGCTCGACAAGCCCCCGTGCCCGAGAGGGCGGCCAGGAGGGAACACCCGCCGTGATCACCGCTCTCATCCGCGCCGAACTACCGCGCATGTCCGGTTCCCTGCGCAGAGTCGGCACCTGGGTCCTCGACGACCCGGGCCGGGTGACCGGCGTCTCCGCGGCCGAGCTGGGCCGCCGTACCGGTACGTCCCAGGCCACCGTGACCCGCTTCTGCCGCGCTCTCGGCCTCGGCTCGTACCAGGAACTCCTGCTGGCCCTCGCCGAGGAGCGGGGCGAGAGCGAACGCACCGGCGAGGCCCGCCCCCTCGGCCCCGACATCGGCCCCGACGACCCGCTCGACCAGGTCGTCGCCGCCGTCGCCCAGGCCGATCTGCTCGCCCTGCGCCGGACGGCCGAGCAGCTGGACCTCGACGCCCTGGAGCGGGCAGCCCGGATCCTGGCCAAGGCCCGCCGGATCGACGTCTACGGCGTCGGCGCCTCCGGCATGGTCGCCCAGGAGACCCAGGCCCGGCTCTTCAGCATCGGCTGCGACGCCCGCGGCTGGACGGAGGTGCACGCGGCGGAGACCTCGGCGGCGCTGCTCACGCCCGCCGACGCGGTCGTGGCCCTCTCCCACTCCGGCGCCACCCGCGAGGTCCTCTCCCCGCTGCGCCTCGCCGCCGAACGGGGCGCGCGCACGGTCGCGGTGACCGGCGACCCCCGCTCCCCCGTCGCCCGCGCTGCCTCGCTCCATCTGACGTCGACCTCGGCCGAGACCAGCTTCCGGCGCGGCGGGTTCGGGACGCGCCACTCGGTGCTGCTGATCCTGGACTGCCTCTACGCGCGCGTAGCGCAGCTGACGTACGAGCGGGCGACCGCCGCGATGGCGCTCACCGCGCACATTCCCGGCAACCACCGGTAGGGCAAGCACCGATAGGAAAACAACCGGTAGGACAATCGCCGGTAGGAAATCGCCGATAGGACAACCACCCACAAAAGCGGACCCACACACGCGAAACGGGCCCCGCTCGCGAACCTAGTCCGCGAGCAGAGCCCGTCTCGTCACACTGTCACACCACGCTCAGATGCTCAGATCTCGCCGCGCAGCTTCGCGAGCGCCTCCGCGAGGATCGCCTCGCCGTCCGCGTCGCTGCGCCGCTCCCGTACGTACGCGAGGTGCGTCTTGTACGGCTCGGTGCGCGGCGGGTCCGGGGGGTTGTCCCGGTCCTGACCGGCCGGGAAGCCGCAACGCGGGCAGTCCCACGTCTCCGGAACCTGTGCGTCACTGGCGAAGCTCGGCTGCGTCTCGTGCCCGTTCGAGCACCAGAAGGAGATGCGGAGGCGCGGTGCCGACTCGCCCCGCTCGGCCTCCCCCATCGGCCCCGCTCCGACCCGGCTTCCCCGGATCGCGTTGCCACTTGCCACGGTCGTAACTCCCTGCGTGATGGTGCTCGAAGATGCCCCAGTCTACGTAAGGCCCAACGCGCGTCCAGTGATTGGAGTTACACGTCCAACTTCATCAGAAGCGCAAGCACGACAATGCAGGCGAACCACATCAGGCCGACAACGACCGTGATCCGGTCCAGGTTGCGCTCGGCGACCGAGGAGCCACCCACGGACGACTGCATGCCACCGCCGAACATGTCGGAGAGGCCGCCGCCCTTCCCCTTGTGCATCAGCACGAGCAGCATCAGCAGCGCGCTGAAGACGATCAGGGCGATCGAGAACCCCATAACCACGGCTGGACCAACTTCCTCGGACTTATACGGACGGGGGTCGGGCAGGTCCTGCCCGACCCCCGCAAGGGTACGACGGATCGTCGCTACCGCCTACTCACCGTTCGCTTCACTGGTCGCGGAAGCGGACGATCTTGACGAACTCCTCGGAGTCCAGCGCCGCGCCGCCCACCAGGGCGCCGTCGACATCGGGCTGCGCCATGATCGCGGCCACGTTGCCGGCCTTGACCGAGCCGCCGTACTGGATGCGGACCTTGTCGGCCAGCTCCTGCGAGTACAGCTCCGCGAGACGGCCGCGGATCGCCCCGCAGACCTCCTGCGCGTCCTCGGGGGTGGCGACCTCGCCGGTGCCGATGGCCCACACCGGCTCGTACGCGATCACGATCGACTCGGCCTGCTCGGCCGGCAGGTCCTTCAGACCGCCGTCGAGCTGGGCGAGGGTGTACGCGACCTGGTTGCCCGCCTTGCGGATGTCCAGGCCCTCGCCGACGCAGAGGATCGGGGTGATCCCGTGCTTGTACGCGGCCTTGACCTTGGCGTTGCAGATCTCGTCCGTCTCGGCGTGGTACTGCCGGCGCTCGGAGTGGCCCACGGCGACGTAGGCGCACTTCAGCTTGGACAGCATCACGCCCGAGATCTCACCGGTGTACGCACCGGAGTCGTGCGCCGAGATGTCCTGGGCGCCGTACTTGATCTTGAGCTTGTCGCCGTCGACCAGGGTCTGGACGGACCGCAGGTCCGTGAAGGGCGGCAGGACCGCGACCTCGACGGCGTCGTAGTCCTTGTCGGTCAGCGCGAAGGCGAGCTTCTGGACGTGGGCGATGGCCTCCAGGTGGTTGAGGTTCATCTTCCAGTTGCCCGCCATCAGCGGGGTACGCGTGCTCAAGGTGTTCAGTCCTCCAGTGCGGCGAGGCCGGGGAGCGTCTTGCCCTCGAGGTATTCGAGGGAGGCGCCGCCACCGGTCGAGATGTGGCCGAAGGCATTCTCGTCGAAGCCCAGGGTGCGGACGGCGGCGGCCGAGTCGCCACCGCCGACGACGGTGAAGGCGTTGCTGTCGACGAGGGCCTGCGCGACGGCGCGGGTGCCTTCGGCATAGTCGGGGTGCTCGAAGACACCCACGGGGCCGTTCCAGAAGACGGTCTCGGCGTCGGCGATCTTCGAGGCGTACAGCTCACGGGTCTTCGGGCCGATGTCGAGGCCCTCCTTGTCGGAGGGGATCGCGTCGGCGGCGACGGTCTCGAAGACGGCCGGGGCCTTCGTCTTCAGGTCCGGGAAGTCCGTGGAGACGAGCACGTCGACGGGGAGCACGAGCTCCACGCCGTTCTTCTCGGCGCGCGCCATGTACTCGGTCACGGTCGGGATCTGGTCCTCCTGGAGGAGGGAGATGCCGACCTCGTGGCCCTGGGCCTTGAGGAAGGTGTAGGCCATGCCGCCGCCGATGAGGAGGCGGTCGGCCTTGCCGAGCAGCTCGTCGATGACGGCGAGCTTGTCGGAGACCTTGGCGCCGCCGAGCACGACCACGTAGGGGCGCTTGACGTCGGCGGTCAGCTTCTTCAGCACGCCGACCTCGGTGGCGATGAGGTAGCCGGCGGCGTGCGGCAGCAGGGCCGGGAGGTCGAAGACCGAGGCGTGCTTGCGGTGGACGGCGCCGAAGCCGTCGCCGACGTAGAGGTCGGCGAGCCCGGCGAGCTGCTGGGCGAACGCCTTGCGCTCGGCGTCGTCCTTGGCCGTCTCGCCCGCGTTGAAGCGCAGGTTCTCGATCACGGCCACCTGGCCGTCGGCGAGGCCCGCGACGGTCGCCCGGGCGGACTCGCCGACGGTGTCGGTCGCGAAGGCCACGTCGGCGGCGAGGAGTTCACCGAGGCGCGCGGCGGCCGGGGCGAGGGAGAACGCCGGGTCCGGGGCGCCCTTGGGGCGGCCCAGGTGCGAGGCGACCACGACGCGGGCGCCGGCCTCGGCGAGCGCCTTGACCGTGGGGAGGACGGCGCGGATCCGGCCGTCGTCGGTGATGGCCGTGCCGGCCAGCGGCACGTTGAGGTCGGCGCGGACGAATACCCGCTTGCCGGCGACGCCTTCGGCGAGAAGCTCGTCGATCGTCTTCATCTTCTACTGGACTCCTTGGAACGCGGTGAAGCACACGGCACAGGGCTCGGACAGCGCATCCTTGCGCTGTCCGAGCCCTGTGCTCACATCGAGGTGCCTACGTCTGGAATATCAGAGCTGGTTTCCGACGAAGACGGTGAGGTCGACGAGACGGTTGGAGTAGCCCCACTCGTTGTCGTACCAGCCGAGGATCTTGACCGACTTGCCCTCCTGGACCATGGTCAGGGAGGAGTCGAAGGTGCAGGACGCCGGGTCGCTGACGATGTCCGAGGACACGATCGGGTCCTCGGTGTAGTACAGGATGCCCTTGAGGTCGCCGTCCTCGGAGGCCTTCTTGAACGCGGCGTTGACCTCGTCCTTGGTGACCTCGCGCTGCAGCTCCACGACCAGGTCGGTGGCCGAACCGGTGGGGACCGGGACGCGCATGGCGATGCCGTCCAGCTTGCCCTTGAGCTGCGGCAGGACCAGCGCGGTGGCCTTCGCGGCACCGGTCGTGGTCGGGATGATGTTCTCCGCGGCGGCGCGGGCGCGGCGCAGGTCGGAGTGCGGGAAGTCCAGGATGCGCTGGTCGTTGGTGTACGCGTGGACCGTCGTCATGAGGCCCTTGACGATGCCGAAGTTCTCGTCGAGGACCTTGGCCATCGGCGCCACACAGTTGGTGGTGCAGGAGGCGTTGGAGATGACGTGGTGCTGCGCCGGGTCGTACTTCTCCTGGTTGACACCCATGACGATGGTGATGTCCTCGTCCTTGGCCGGAGCCGAGATGAGGACCTTCTTCGCGCCACCGGCGATGTGCTTCTCGGCGTCGGCCTTCTTCGTGAAGATGCCGGTCGACTCGATGACGATGTCGACGCCCAGCTCGCCCCAGGGGATGTCGGCCGGGTTGCGCTCGGAGAGCACCTTGATGGTGTGCCCGTCGACGGTGATGGTGTCCGCCGTGTGGGTGACCTCGGCCTTGAGGCGTCCCAGGATCGTGTCGTACTTCAGCAGATGAGCGGTGGTCGCGGTGTCACCCAGGTCGTTGACAGCCACGATCTCGATGTCGGCACCCTGCTCGAGCAGCGCGCGGAAGTAGTTGCGACCGATGCGGCCAAAGCCGTTGATGCCTACGCGGATCGTCACGAACCGATCTCCTCGTGAGAGTACGCCGGGTTTCGACGCCGGCGAGATTCTTTTTTAGGGATGTCCCCGACCGCTTACGACCCTACCTCTCCCATCGGCTCAGAGTGACATCGTGTGCGGCAGGAAAGGCCCGGGATCGCACCGTGGCCCGTTATTACCGACGGGTTCGGGCCACGATGCGGTTTTCGTCCCGATCACTGACTGTGATCAAAGGTGCGGGCGGCCGCTCAGCCGTGCACGGCTGCGAGCGCCTTGCGGATCACCCTGCTGCGGTCGGTCGCGCTCGGCACGTGTTCGAGCCCGAAACCGAGCAGTGCGGTGTCACGGGTGGTGACGGCGGCCTGGGAGTGGAAGAGCCCCGCGGAGCGGGTCCAGTCGGCCGCGTTCCCGGCGCTGCCGGCCGGCGGACCCGGTACGGACCACGCGCCGAGCGCGGTCTCGAAGCCCTCGCTCTGGCCCGGGGTGCCACGGACGACGAGCGCGGTGTCGTCGACGAAGGCGCCCATCTCCCCGGTGCCGGGGTCGGAGATGTACGAGATCGACAGCTCGACATGCTTGCCCGCGTAGGCGCTCAGGTCGACCGAGGCCTGCCGCCAGCCGTTGGAGGGGCCGGTGAAGGCGTTCCAGGAGCCGGTGGTGCCGGTGGTGGCGCAGCCGTCCTCGCCGACGGTCAGGTAGCGGGCGAGGAAGGGGTGGCCCTGGACGTAGTAGCCCTCGCCGCAGTCGGCCGGGGCGGCGGTGGAGGTGCCGCCGTTGGCGTCGGGCAGCGTGGTCCAGTCGTCCTGGCCCACCGTGTGGGCCTCGACGACGAGGTTGTCGTAGCCGGGCTCGGTGTCGTAACTGACCTGGAAGCGCAGGCTGGGGCTGTCCGCCGCGGTGACGCCGGTGAGGTCGACGGTGCGGCTGAGCCGGGCCCAGGTGTCGTCGGCGTGCCGGACGGCGGCGAACTGCGTGCCCTCGTACGGCTCGAAGGGGGTGCGGACGCCCGGGTAGTCGCCGGCGGACCGGGCGCTGCCGAACTGCGGGAACTGGCGCGGCGCCAGGGTGTCCGAGGTGACGGTGAACGCGCCGGCGTTGTCCAGCGGGTTGCCGGCCGCGCCGCCGAGACCGGCGGTGACGCCGGCGAAGCCGCCGGACCCGCCGAAGGAGGTCGGGCCGTTGAGCCCGGCCCGGTGGTAGGCGCCGAGGTAGTACTGGGCGAAGTCGTTGGAGGTGGCCCGGCCGATGTCGACGAGCCCGCCTGACTTCTCACCGGCGTTGACCAGCTTGCCGCCCTCGTTGAGGTACTCGCGGACGGCCAGCATGACGGGCCCGGAGGGGGCTTCGGCGCCGGTGTACCAGACGACGGTACGGAAGTGGCTGAGGACGCCCAGCGGGTCGGGGACGCCCTGGGTGGCGACGTCCCAGACGGCGGCCTTGCGGCCGTTGTCGGCGAGCGCCTTCACATAGGCGGCGGTGTGCTGCGCGGCGGCCGTGCCGCCCTCCTCGGCGAGCACGAGCACGTCCCCGCGGGGCCGCTCGGCCACGGTGTACGTGAATGGGGTGGAGGCGGTCGCCCGGCCCTCGCGGGTGCGGGCGGTGAACCAGACCTGGACGGTGTCGCCCGGTTCGGCGTCCTCGACCTCGGCGCGGTACTGGTCGAAGTAGAGGTTGTCCTCGCCGCCGTAGGTCTCGCCGCCGCGCCAGGCGTCCAGGCGTTCGGTGTGCGTACGGCCGCCGTTGATCTGGTACTTCAGCTCCTTGCCGCGCAGCGACTTGCGGGCGGTCACGGAGACCTCCTGGTCGCCGCCGCGGGCGTAGGAGGTGGTGAAGGCGGCCGGGGTGAAGTCGGGGGCGTCGAGGCCGGTGACGGAGACGGGCCGGTCCGGGTGGGCGGCGGTCTCGGCGACGGCGAGCGCGAACGGCACGTTCTTGGCGAACTCGGCCTGGATCAGCTTCTCGTCGTCCGGGAAGGTGAAGACGGAGGCGCAGTCGGCGGGCTCCCAGGCGTCGTTCGGGTCGATGCGGGAGACGGTGGCGCAGGTGGACATCTCCGGGGTGAACATCTGCATGCCGTTGACGTTCGCCGCGTGTCCGTCGGCCTCGCCGTTGGTGGTGTACAGCTCGGAGGAGACCTGCGGCCGGTAGCCGGGGACCGCGGACTTCTCCGGGGTGCCGGCGAGGGACTTGAGGGCCACGTCGTCGGGGGTGTCGGTGGCGACCTGCCAGCCGACGCCGTAGAGCAGCAGCTGGGCGGCGGAGTGGTAGTTGATGCCGTACTGGAAGCCGATGCGCTTCTGGAAGGCGTCGAGCGCCTTGGTCTCGGGCTCGGACATCGGGCCGGTGCCGCGGAAGGTCTCGTCGGCCGGGTCGGGGGACGAACCCTCGTTGTCGTAGCCCCACTTGTAGGAGAAGTTACGGTTGAGGTCGACGCCGTCGCCGGGGCCGACGCGGCCGTCGCCGTTGTTGTCGCGGAGGTTCTTGCGCCACTGGCGGTTGGCGGGGTCGGCGTGGGTGAAGTCGTAGCCGTCCGGGTTGGCGGAGAGCACGAACCACAGCTCGGTGGAGTCGACGATCTTGGTGATCCGCGCGTCCGTGCCGTAGCCGTCGAGGTAGTGGTGCATCAGCCGCCGGGTCATCTCCGGGGTGATCCACTCGCGGGCGTGCTGGTTGGACAGGTACAGGGTCGCGGGCTTCGAGCCGTCCCTGACCTTCTTGGCGCCCTTGGTGACCTTCAGGGCGAGGATGTCCTGGCCGTTCACGGACTTGCCGATGGAGACGAGCTTGGTGACGTCCGGATGGGCCTGGGCGGTGGCGAGGATCTCCTCCTTGAGTCCGCCCTTCCCGCTGTACGGGCGGAAGACGCCGTCCCCGGCGCCCGCGACCCGCTTCTCGGCCTGGGCGGAGAGGGTGTGCTCGGCGAGTTCGACACCCTGGCCGCGCAGCTGCCCGGCCTGCTTGTCCGTCAGGTGGAGCTCGACGGTGGCGGAGCCCTTCTCCGGCACCTGCTCGGTCAGCTCGTGACCGTCGGTGCCCGCTTCGAGGAGGAGCGGCACCTGTTCTTTGGTGACCTTCGCCCGCCATACGGAGAGGGCGTCACCGCCGCCCGCGTCCTGAGGTTCCGCTCCGGCGACGGGTGCCGCCACGAGCCCCGCGATCAGCAGCGAACCCGCCGCGAGGACCGCTCTCGCTCTGCGCCTCATAAGCCCCCCTTGCTGTTGTCTGCCACGAAAGAGAACAGACGCCAGGCTGATCACCATTCATGATCATGTCAAGGGTGCCATGCGCGCCGAACGAGTGCTGCCGGTGCCTCAGAAAGGCACCGGCAGCGACGAGTTGATGAGTTGAGACGGCGTCAGCCGACGAGGCTGTCGTCCAGCTCCTCCGTCAGGCTCGACTCCGTCCCGGGGATGCCGAGGTCCTGCGCCCGCTTGTCGGCCATCGCGAGCAGACGGCGGATCCGGCCGGCGACCGCGTCCTTGGTCAGCGGCGGCTCGGCGAGCGCGCCCAGCTCCTCCAGGGAGGCCTGCTTGTGCTCCATGCGCAGCCGGCCCGCGGCCGCGAGGTGCTCGGGCACCTCCTCGCCGAGGATCTCCAGGGCGCGCTGCACCCGGGCGCCCGCGGCGACCGCCGCGCGCGCCGAGCGGCGCAGGTTGGCGTCGTCGAAGTTGGCCAGCCGGTTCGCGGTGGCCCGGACCTCGCGG
This sequence comes from Streptomyces sp. NPDC001927, assembly GCF_053594455.1. NCBI lineage: Bacteria > Bacillati > Actinomycetota > Actinomycetes > Kitasatosporales > Streptomycetaceae > Streptomyces > Streptomyces sp. NPDC001927. The sequence continues at coordinate 152,812 of NZ_JBSFEN010000014.1, forward strand.
CGCATCCGCCGCTCCTCCCAGGCCAGCACCGACTCGTGCGCACCGAGGCGGGTCAGCAGGGCACCGATCGCGTCGCCGTCACGGACGACCACCCGGTCCACGCCCCGTACCTCACGGGCCTTCGCGGCGATGCTCAGCCGGCGCGCCGCGCCCACCAGGGCGAGCGCGGCCTCCGGGCCGGGGCAGGTCACCTCCAGGGAGGAGGAGCGCCCGGGCTCGGTGAGCGAGCCGTGCGCCAGGAAGGCGCCGCGCCAGGCCGCCTCCGCGTCACAGGTGGCACCCGAGACGACCTGCGGGGGCAGCCCGCGGATCGGGCGGCCCCGGCCGTCGACCAGGCCGGTCTGCCGGGCCAGCTGGTCGCCGCCCGCCACCACCCGTACGACGAAGCGGGAGCCGCGCCGCAGCCCGCCGGGGGCCATCACGATCAGCTCCGAGCTGTGCCCGAAGATCTCCAGGATGTCCCGCTTGAGGCGCCGTGCCGCCATCGCGGTGTCCAGCTCCGCCTCGATCACGATCCGCCCGCTCACCAGGTGCAGACCGCCCGCGAACCGCAGGATCGACGAGACCTCTGCCTTCCTGCAGCAGGTCCGGGTGACGGGAAGCCGGGAGATCTCGTCCTTCACCGCTGCCGTCATCGCCATGGGCCGATCCTTCCATGCATCCGAAAAATACGGTCGTACGCGGCGGCCAACAGCTCCGGATCATGCTTCGGGAGACCGTCGGCACGGGCCACCGGCGCCAGCTCGACCGCGGCGCCGAGCCGCTTGGCGGCATCGGCGAGGGACTCGCGATCGGGCACGGCGGCCTCGTCGGCCAGCACCACGTCCAGGGCGAGTTTAGGGGCGTGTCGTCCCAAAACCTCCAAATGACGCTGCGGAGAGAACCCCTCGGTTTCTCCCGGTTGCGGCGCGAGGTTCAGCGAGAGGACCTTGCGGGCCTTGGTCTCGGTCAGCGCGTCCAGCAGCTCGGGCACGAGCAGGTGCGGGATCACCGAGGAGAACCAGGAGCCCGGGCCGAGCACCACCCAGTCCGCGTCCCGGACGGCGGCGACGGCCTCCGGCACGGCCGGCGGGTCGTTCGGGACGAGGTGCACCGACTGCACGTCCCCGGGCGTGAGCGCCACCGTGGCCTGGCCGCGGACCGTGTCCACGTCGTCCGGGCGCGCCGGGTCGTGCCCCCTGACCAGGGCCTGGAGCTCCAGCGGGACGGCGGACATCGGCAGCACCCGGCCCTGCGCCCCGAGCAGCTTGCCGACCAGGTCGAGGGCGAGCACATGGTCGCCGAGCTGCTCCCAGAGCGCGACGATCAGCAGATTGCCGACCGCGTGCTCGTGCAGGTCGCCCTTGGACTGGAAGCGGTGCTGGATGACCCGGGACCAGGTCTGGCCCCAGTCGTCGTCCCCGCAGAGTGCGGCGAGCGCCTTGCGCAGGTCGCCGGGGGGCAGCACGCCCAGCTCCTCCCGGAGCCGGCCGCTGGAGCCGCCGTCGTCGGCGACCGTGACCACGGCGGTCAGGTCACCGGTGATGCGGCGCAGCGAGGCGAGGGAGGCCGACAGGCCCATGCCCCCGCCCAGCGCGACGACCTTGGGCTGGGCGCCGCGCCTGCGGAGCGTACGGACCGGAAGGGTGGACGTACGCCGGCGGTACGGCTTCACTCGCGCCCCATGTCCCGGTGGACGACGACGGTCTCGACCCCTTCCGAAGCGAGGCGGGCGGCGAGCTTCTCGGACGTGGCGACGGAGCGGTGCTTGCCACCCGTGCAGCCGACGGCGATGGTCACGTACCGCTTGCCCTCGCGGCGGTAGCCCGCGGCGATCAGCTGGAGCAGCTCGGTGTAGCGGTCGAGGAACTCCTTGGCCCCGGGCTGGTTGAAGACGTACGCCGAGACCTCCTCGTTGAGCCCGGTGAAGGGGCGCAGCTCGGGGACCCAGTGCGGGTTCGGCAGGAAGCGCATGTCGACGACGAGGTCGGCGTCGACGGGCAGCCCGTACTTGAACCCGAAGGACATGACGGTGGCCCGCAGCTCCGGCTCCTCCTCGCCGGCGAACTGGGCGTCCATCTTGGCGCGCAGCTCGTGGACGTTGAGGCTGGAGGTGTCGATCACCAGGTCGGCGTCGCCGCGCAGCTCGCGCAGCAGGTCCCGCTCGGCGGCGATGCCGTCGGTGATACGGCCGTCGCCCTGGAGCGGGTGCGGCCTGCGGACCGACTCGAACCGCCTGACCAGGGCCTCGTCGGAGGACTCCAGGAAGACGATCCGCCGGGTCACCTGCTGGGCGTCGAGGGCGGCGAGGGATTCCCGCAGGGCGTCGAAGAACTGCCGGCCGCGGACGTCGACGACGACGGCGATCCGGGCCACATTGCCCTGGGAACGGGCGCCGAGCTCCACCATGGTGGGGATCAGCGCGGGCGGCAGATTGTCGACGACGAACCAGCCGAGGTCCTCCAGGCACTTCGCCGCGGTGGACCGGCCGGCGCCGGACATGCCGGAGATGATCACCAGCTCGGGGATGGCCGCCGCGTCGGCGGTCTCACCGGCCTCCTTCGTGCCCGTACTCACGTGTCCTGCTCCGTCTTCTCGCTGCTCTTCTTGCTCTGCTTGCTGTTCGTGTCGCTGATCGTGCTCGGTCATGCGGTGGTGCCCCCGTCGTCTTCCATGATCTCTCCTGTGGCCGTGTTCACGGCGGGTGCGGCCGGAGCCGCCTGGGCGAGAGCCACGGCCACGGCTTCGGCCGTCTTCCTGCCCATGCCGGGCACCTCGCAGATCTGCTCGATTGTCGCCTGCCGGAGCCGCTTCACCGAGCCGAAATGCTTGATCAACGCCTGTTTGCGGGTATCGCCGAGGCCCGGCACCGCGTCCAGGGGGCTGCTCCTGACCCGCTTGTTCCGCTTCGAGCGCTGGTAGCGGATGGCGAAGTCGTGAGCCGTGTCACGTACCCGCTGGAGGAGGTAGAGACCCTCGCTGGAGCGCGGCAGGACGACCGGGTCGTCGTCGCCGGGCAGCCAGACCTCCTCCAGGCGCTTGGCGAGGCCGCAGACGGCGATGTCGTCGATGCCCAGCTCGTCCAGGGCCCGCCGGGCGGCGGCGACCTGCGGCTGCCCGCCGTCGACGACGACGAGCTGGGGCGGGTACGCGAAGCGCTTGGGACGGCCGTCGTCGACGGGGACCTCGCCGGAGGGGGCTCCGGAGCCGTTCAGGGCGGCCTGGTCAGCGGCGTCGGTGGCGTCCGCCGCGTCCACCGCGTCGCCGTCGGCGTCGACGGCCACGCCCTCCTGGCCCCACTCCCCCGTCTTCTCCTTCTCGGCGAGGTAGCGCTTGAAGCGGCGGCTGATCACCTCGTGCATCGAGCGGACGTCGTCCTGGCCCTCGAAGCCCTTGATCTGGAAGCGGCGGTACTCGCTCTTGCGCGGCAGCCCGTCCTCGAAGACGACCATGGACGCCACGACGTCCTGCCCCTGGAGGTGCGAGATGTCGAAGCACTCGATCCGCAGCGGCGCCGAGTCCAGGTCCAGGGCCTCGGCGATCTCCTCCAGGGCCCGGGAGCGGGTGGTCAGATCGCTGGCGCGCTTGGTCTTGTGCAGCACGAGCGCCTGCTGGGCGTTGCGCGCGACCGTCTCCATCAGGTCCTTCTTGTCCCCGCGCTGCGGGACGCGGAGGGAGACCTGGGAGCCGCGGCGGCCGCTCAGCCACTGGGCGACGGCCTCGGCGTCCTCGGGCACGGCCGGGACGAGGACCTCCTTGGGGACCGCGTCGCCGCTCTCCTCGCCGTACAGCTGCTGGAGCGCGTGCTCGACGAGGCCGGCCGTCGAGACGGCCTCGACCTTGTCCGTGACCCAGCCGCGCTGGCCGCGCACCCGGCCGCCCCGGACGTGGAAGATCTGGACGGCGGCCTCCAGCTCGTCCTCGGCGAGGGCGATCAGGTCGGCGTCGGTGGCGTCGGCGAGGACGACCGCGTTCTTCTCCATGGCGCGCCGCAGCGCCCCTATGTCGTCGCGGAGCCTGGCGGCCTTCTCGTACTCCATCTCCTCGGCCGCGGCCATCATCTGCTGTTCCAGGCGGCGGATGTACGTGCCGGTGCGGCCGGCCATGAAGTCGCAGAACTCCTCGGCCAGTTCGCGGTGCTCGTCGGGGGTGACCCGGCCGACGCAGGGGGCGGAGCACTTGCCGATGTAGCCGAGGAGGCAGGGGCGTCCGGCGGAGGCGGCGTTACGGAACACCCCGGCGGAGCAGGTCCGTACGGGGAAGACGCGGAGCATCAGGTCGACGGTCTCGCGGATGGCCCACGCGTGGGCGTACGGACCGAAGTAGCGCACGCCCTTCTTCTTGTGGCCGCGCATGACCTGGACGCGCGGGAACTCCTCGTTCAGGGTCACCGCGAGGTAGGGGTAGCTCTTGTCGTCCCGGTACTTGACGTTGAACCGGGGGTCGAACTCCTTGATCCAGGAGTACTCCAGCTGGAGCGCCTCGACCTCGGTCGAGACGACGGTCCACTCGACGGAGGCGGCGGTGGTGACCATCGTGGCCGTGCGCGGGTGCAGGCTCGCGAGCGGCTGGAAGTAGTTCGCCAGCCGCTGGCGCAGGGACTTCGCCTTCCCGACGTAGATCACCCGGTGGTGCTCGTCGCGGAATTTGTAGACCCCCGGCGAGTCGGGGATCTGCCCCGGCTTGGGGCGGTAGCTGGAGGGGTCGGCCATGTTCCCCACCCTACTGGCGGGGGCCGACACTCCGACCGCGCGCACTCGTTGGCCGGGCATGACGACGGAAGCGCGGGGACAGGCGACGGGGCGGGCGACGGGCACGGCGGGGCGGCTCGCGGGCCGGGTGTGCGTGATCACGGGGGCGGCCAGCGGGATCGGGCGGGCGACGGCGCTGCTCTTCGCCCGCGAGGGGGCGCGCGTGGTGGCCGCCGACCTGGACGAGGAGCGGCTCGCGACGCTGGTCGAGGCCGAGGTGCGGGTGGTCGGCGACGTCTCCCGGGAGGAGGACGCCCGGCGGATGATCGCGACGGCAGTGGAACGGTTCGGCCGCCTCGACGTCCTGGTGGCGAACGCCGGCCTCATCCCGCTCTCCGACGTCCTGGAGGCGACCGGGGAGGAGTGGGACCGGGTCATGGCCGTGGACGGCAAGGGCACGTTCCTGACCTGCAAGTACGCGATCGAGGCGATGGCCGGGCAGGAGGGCGGCGGGGCGATCGTGTGCACCTCGTCGATCTCCGGCGTGGCCGGCCAGGCCCGCCAGGCGGTCTACGGCCCGGCCAAGTTCGTGGCCTCGGGCCTGACGAAGCACCTGGCGGTCGAGTGGGCGGACCGCGGGATCCGGGTCAACGCGGTGGCCCCGGGCACGATCGACACGGAACGCGTCGCGGCGGGGTGGAAGGAGCCGGGCGGCCCGGAGTATCTGACGGAGATCCGGGACCTCCACCCGATGCGGCGCTTCGGCACCCCGGAGGAGGTGGCGGCGGCCATCCTCTTCCTCTCCTCGGACGAGGCGTCCTTCATCACGGGGGTGGTGCTGCCGGTGGACGGTGGGTATCTGGCGCGGTGAGCGGGCCGGGACCCAGCGGGGTGCGGGCCGGTACCCGGGTGGGGACCGGGTACCGGCCTGCGGGCGGTGTCAGGCGGGGTGTCAGGGGTGCGCCCGGCCATCCCGCCCGCGGTGGCGGGTCAGGCCGTCGGCCTGTGGCGGCGCCACGCGCGCGTGGCGATGAGGGCGAGGGCCAGGGCCGCGCCCGCGCCCGCCGTGCCGGAGGCGACCGTGACGAGGGGCTCGTCGTGGGGCGCGGGCGGGGTGTCGTAGCCGCCGGCCGTGCCCTTGCGGGCGTACGCGGAGCCGGGCAGCTTGTCCGCGTAGGCCCGGGAGACCCGGTCCCGGTACGCGGTCAGGCTGGTCCCGTTCTTCCCGATCGCCCGCACCGCGTCCTCGTCCAGCGGGAGCACCTTCGCGCCCTTCTGGACGTACCACGCGTCGATCTGCGGCTCGCGGAAGACGATCCCGCCGGGCAGCGCCTTCGCGCCCTGCGCCGCGTAGCGGATCTCGTCGTCGCCGGTGGCGATGTTCACCACCTGCCAGCCCCCGCCCGCCTGCCGCACGGTCCACAGGGACGCCGTCTGCCCGTCCGAGGCGACCGCCTTGCTGGCGTGGAACTCGACCCGGGCGACCGGCGCGCCCGCCTTCCCGGCCACGAAGTCCGGGGAGAGCACCCGCACCGGGACGGACGCGCCCTCGACGCGGGGCTGCGCCGCGGAGCGGGCGACGGCTCCGTCGCGGGCGAAGAACCGGGAGAGCGTCTCCAGGGTCTCGGGCGCGGAGGCCGCCTTCTCGGGGGTCGCCGCGGGCGGTGGCGCGTCGGCCGCGGCGGCCGGCGCCGCGCCGCCCAGGACGACGAGGGCGACGAGAGCGGCGGCGGACAGGGACCCGGCGCCGATGGCACGTACGTTCATCGTCGTCACGCCCCTATCCGGTAGAGCGAGTGCGTCCACGAGAAGGAGCTGTTGTCCACGTACCAGGCGTGCGAGGCCCAGTTGTAGCGGTCGCTGGAGGGCCAGGGGTCGCCCCAGTAGACCCAGCTGTCGGCGTCGTCGTAGCCGTAGATCACGTGCATGTGCCCGCCGCCGCTGGACCACTGGATCCGCGTCTCGATCGGGCGGTCCGCGTTGATCTCGGTCTGCACGGTCGGGTAGCGCAGCCAGCCCGTCACGTACGAGCCGGGGTTGACGCCCGCCCAGCGCAGGCCGGTCTGCACATTGCCGAGCGTGGCCTGATTGTTGGGGCAGTCGTAGCCCTGCTGGCGGTTGAAGGCGGCGTTGCAGAACTGGTTCTGGCTGTAGTTCCGGCCGAACCAGGTCGCGATCGTGTTGCCGGCGGCGGCCCAGCACCAGTTGGTCTTCTGCTGCGCCTGCATGGTGATGTTCAGCCGCTTGTACCCGAGGGCGGTGACGTCTTCGGTGGTCGGCGCGGCGGTCGCCGACGACATGGGGAGCAGGAAGAGGGCGGCAGCGGCGAGTGCCGCCAGGGACAGCTTTCTACTGCGCATCGCGTTCCTCCCGAGGCGGGGGGGGTGGGGATGTGGGGAGTCGGAGGAGCGCGTCCGGACGCTGCTGAGGAGCATCGAACGTTGTCCGGATCCGGTCAACACGCTTCAATGCGGGGTGACGGCGGGCTGTGAACGGTGTGACCCGGGTGTGAACGCACCCCCTCGCGCCATCTGCGGGCCCGCCCCCGGCGCCGTGAGGGTGCACCGGCGTGGTCGTGAACGTTCACTGAGGAGTCCCGTGGGGCACACCGAGGCCGATCTGGTGCAGTTGCTGCACACCGGACCGTTCCATCTGGCGCTGCGCACGGCCCTCGCGGTGCGCGGCCTTCCGCTCCAGCGGGTGCAGCACCATCTCGCGCACCGGGGCGTCAAGGTCGGGGTGACCAGCCTCAGTTACTGGCAGCAGGGCGCCCGCCGCCCGCAGCGGCCGGAGTCGATGAAGGCCGTCCGCGCGCTGGAGGAGGTGCTCCAGCTGCCGGACAACTCGCTGATACGGCTGCTGGCGGAGGACACGGCGGCGCGCGGTGACGTGGAGCGGCCGGCGGCCCGTTCGTACCGCTCGCTGGTGGAGGCCTCGGGGGCGGTGGAGGCGCTGCTCGCCGAGCTGGAGTCGCCGGTGGACGGCGGGCTGCACACGGTCGGCCACCACGAGCGGGTCCGGATCGGGGCGGGGCGGGAGCTGGTGGGGCGGGAGTCGCAGCACGTGGTGCGGGCGCACCGGGACGGCATCGACCGCTATCTGGCCATCCACCACGGCGACCCGGGCTGCGACCCTGAGCGGGTGGAGGTCCGGGCGACGGAGAACTGCCGTACGGGGCGGGTGCGGTGGCACGCGGAGACCGGAGTGGTCGTCGCGGAGCTGCTGTTCGACGCGCGGCTGCGGGCCGGGGAGACGTACCTCTTCGGCTACGGCTTCGAGGACGGGACCGGCGGGCCGAGCGGCGAGTACGTCCGGGGGTTCAGCTTCGCGGGCGGACAGTACGTGCTGCAGGTGCGGTTCGACGAGGCGGCGCTGCCGGTACGGTGCCGGCGCTTCGCCCAGGCGTCGGCGGGGGCGCCGCGCGGCGGCCGCGCGGACCTCACGCTGAGCGGCCGGCACCGCACGGTGCACGTGGTGGAGCAGGGGGTACGGCCGGGGATCCTGGGGGTCGACTGGGACTGGTCGTAACCCTGGGCCCTTCGGGCCTTACGCCTCCGGTCCCGCGACGAGCTTCCCGCCCTCGACCCGGACGGGGACCTCGGGGAGCGGGACGGTCGCCGGTCCCTGGAGGGCCTTGCCGGTGGTGACGTCGAAGCGGCTGCCGTGGCAGGGGCAGTTGCCCTCGTTGTTCTCGATCTTGTCGAGGACGCAGCCGGCGTGGGTGCACTGGGCGCTGAAGGCCTTGTACTGGCCCTCGGCCGGGCAGCTCACCAGGACCCGCTGCTCGCGGTAGAGCCGCGCCCCGCCGACGGGGACGTCCTCGGGGGCGCCGAGGGTCACCGGGGCGGTCGGGGTCGGGACCTGGGCGTGCCCGAGCTTGGACTCCGTGGAGCAGGCGGCGACACCCAGCCCGGCGGCACCGGCGAGGGCGGCGCCTTTCAGTACGGTGCGGCGGGCGGACTGGCCGGACATGGGCGCTCCACGGTGGGATCGGGGCAAGGGGTGACCGAACCGACGATACCGGCGCCTTCTCGGGGGCCTGCGCGGGGGCTGTCGTGGCAGGTGGGGCATGGGTTACGTTCACGGCGTGATCGTCGTCGCCGGTGAGTCCTTGATCGATCTGGTCCCGGACGGGGCCGCCGGGCCGCTGCCCGCGCTGGTGCCCCGGCGGGGCGGGGGGCCGTACAACACGGCCGTGGCCCTCGGCCGGCTCGGCGCCCCGGTCGTCTTCTGCTCACGGGTGTCGACGGACGCGTTCGGCGAGGCGCTGATGGAGGGGCTGCGGGCGGCGGGGGTGGGGACCGGGCTCGTCCAGCGCGGCGCGGAGCCGACGACGCTCGCGGTCGCCTCGGTGGGCGCGGACGGCTCCGCGGAGTACGGCTTCTACGTCGAGGGCACGGCCGACCGTCTCTTCGCCCTGCCGGAGCGGCTGCCGGACGGGGTGCGGGCGATCGCGTTCGGCACGTGTTCGCTGGCGCTCGAACCGGGGGCGAGCGCGTACGAGGCGCTGCTGCGGCGGGAGTCGGAGCGGGGCGTCCTGACGCTCCTGGACCCCAACATCCGGTCGGGCCTGATCCCGGACGCGGCCGCCTACCGCGAGCGCTTCGTCTCCTGGCTGCCGTACGTCTCGCTCCTGAAGCTCTCGGAGGAGGACGCGGCGTGGCTGGGCGGCACTCCGGCGCAGTGGCTGGAGCGGGGGCCGTCGGCGGTCGTGGTGACGCGCGGCGGGGCGGGCATGTCGGTGCACACCCCGACCGCCGAGGTGTCGGTACCGGCGGTTCAGGTCGAGATCAAGGACACGATCGGCGCGGGCGACACGGTGAACGCCGCCCTCCTCCATGGCCTCTCCGCCCGCCCCCTGAGGACCCTGACCCCGGAGTCCTGGTCCACCCTCCTGACGTACGCGGCCAAGGCCGCGGCCCTCACCTGCACCCGCCCGGGCGCGGAACCTCCGTACGCGAGCGAGCTGAAGTAGGGCCCGGGGGTCCGGGGGCTTGCCCCCGGTTTCGGGGAGGGGCGGGGTGGGGGAAGGCCCGCCGAAGGCGCCGCCAACCCCCACCCGGCCCGTCACGCCTTGCGGGCCCGCGCCGCCGTCTTCTTGGCGGGCGCCGCCTTCTGCGCGGCGACCTTCTTCGCGGCCACCTTCTTCGCCGGCGCCTTCTTCGCGGCCTTGGACGCACCCCGCGCCGCCGGCACGCTCGCGTCGCTGATGCGGTCCGCGCCCAGGATCTCGCGGAGGAACTTGCCGGTATGGCTCGCCGGGACCGACGCGACCTCCTCCGGCGTGCCCTCGGCGATCACCAGACCGCCGCCGCTGCCGCCCTCCGGGCCCATGTCGACGACCCAGTCCGCGGTCTTGATGACATCGAGGTTGTGCTCGATGACGATCACCGAGTTCCCCTTGTCGACAAGCCCCGACAGGACCTTGATCAGCTTCGAGATGTCCTCGAAGTGCAGACCCGTCGTCGGCTCGTCCAGGACGTAGACCGTGCGCCCCGTCGACCGCTTCTGGAGCTCGGACGCGAGCTTCACGCGCTGCGCCTCGCCACCCGAGAGTGTCGGCGCGGACTGGCCGAGCCGGACGTATCCGAGGCCGACCTCGTTGAGCGTGCGCAGGTGGCGCGCGATCGTCGGGACCGCCTCGAAGAAGTCCAGGGCCTCCTCGATCGGCATGTCCAGGACCTCGGCGATGGACTTGCCCTTGTAGTGGACCTCCAGGGTCTCCCGGTTGTACCGGGCGCCGTGGCAGACCTCGCACGGGACGTAGACGTCCGGCAGGAAGTTCATCTCGATCTTGATCGTGCCGTCGCCGGAGCAGTTCTCGCAGCGGCCGCCCTTGACGTTGAAGGAGAACCGGCCCGGCAGATAGCCGCGCACCTTCGCCTCCATCGTCTCGGCGAACAGCTTGCGGACGTGGTCGAAGACGCCGGTGTACGTCGCCGGGTTCGACCGTGGGGTGCGGCCGATCGGCGACTGGTCGACGTGCACGACCTTGTCCACGAGGTCGTCGCCGTCCACGCGCGTGTGCCGCCCGGGCACCGACTTGGCGCCGTTCAGCTCGCGCGCCAGGTGGGTGTAGAGGATGTCGTTGACCAGCGTCGACTTGCCGGAGCCGGAGACGCCGGTGACGGCCGTGAGGACGCCCAGCGGGAAGGACACGTCGATGTCCCGGAGGTTGTTCTCCCGGGCGCCATGCACGGTGAGCCGGCGCGTGGGGTCCACGGGGCGGCGGATGTCCGGCGTCCCGATGGCCTTGCGCCCGGACAGGTACTGCCCGGTCATCGACTCCTTGTTGGCGAGCAGCTCCTTCAAGGGGCCGGAGTGGACGACCTTGCCGCCGTGCTCGCCGGCGCCGGGGCCGATGTCGACGACCCAGTCGGCGACCTTGATGGTGTCCTCGTCGTGCTCGACCACGATGAGCGTGTTGCCCATGTCCCGGAGCCGGACCAGGGTCTCGATGAGCCGGTGGTTGTCGCGCTGGTGGAGGCCGATGGACGGCTCGTCCAGGACGTAGAGCACGCCGACGAGACCGGAGCCGATCTGCGTGGCGAGCCGGATGCGCTGGGCCTCGCCGCCGGAGAGGGTGCCGGCCGCGCGGTTGAGGGAGAGGTAGTCGAGGCCGACGTCGACCAGGAACCGCAGCCGCTCGTTGACCTCCTTCAGGACCCGCTCGGCGATCTTCTTGTCCCGGGCGTTCAGCTTCAGGCGGCCGAGGAAGTCGGCGCATTCGCTGATCGACATCGCGGCGACCTCGGCGATCGACCGCTCCATGACCGTGACGGCCAGGACGATCGGCTTGAGGCGCGTGCCCTCACAGGTCGGGCAGGGCACCTCGCGCATGTAGCCCTCGAAGCGCTCGCGGCTGGAGTCGCTCTCGGCCTCGCTGTGCCGCCGCTTGACGAAGGAGACGGCGCCCTCGAAGGCCGGGGTGGTGTACGCCCGCTCGCGTCCGTACCGGTTGCGGTAGCGGACCTCGACCTGGGTCTTGTGGCCGTGCATCAGGGCCTTCTTGGCCCGGGCCGGGAGCGCGGCGTACGGCAGGTCCGTGCGGAAGCCGAGCGCCTGGGAGAGGCCGCCGATGAGCCGGCCGAAGTACTCCTTGGTGTGGCCGTGGGACCAGGGGTGGATGGCGCCCTCGTCCAGGGACCGGTCCTCGTCCGGCACGATCAGCTCGGGGTCGACCTCCATGCGGGTGCCGATGCCGGTGCAGTCCGGGCAGGCGCCGAAGGGCGAGTTGAAGGAGAAGGAGCGCGGCTCCAGCTCCTCGAAGGAGAGGTCGTCGTACGGGCAGTAGAGGTGCTCCGAGTACATCCGCTCGCGCTCGGGGTCGTCCTCGGCGAGGTCGACGAAGTCCAGGACGACCATGCCGCCGGAGAGGCCGAGGGCCGTCTCGACGGAGTCGGTGAGCCGGCGCTTGGCGCTGTCCTTCACGGTGAGGCGGTCGACGACCACCTCGATCGTGTGCTTCTCCTGCTTCTTCAGCGTCGGCGGCTCGGTGAGCTGGATGGTCTGCCCGTCCACCCGGGCGCGGCTGTAGCCCTTGGTCTGGAGGTCGGCGAAGAGGTCGACGAACTCGCCCTTGCGCTCGCGCACGAGCGGCGAGAGGACCTGGAAGCGGCTGCCCTCGGGCAGCTCCAGGACCTTGTCCACGATGGCCTGCGGCGACTGGCGGGAGATCGGGCGGCGGCACTCGGGACAGTGCGGCTTGCCGATGCGCGCGAAGAGCAGCCGGAGGTAGTCGTAGACCTCGGTGATGGTGCCGACCGTCGAGCGCGGGTTGCGCGAGGTCGACTTCTGGTCGATGGAGACGGCGGGCGAGAGACCCTCGATGAAGTCGACGTCCGGCTTGTCCATCTGGCCGAGGAACTGCCGGGCGTACGACGAGAGCGACTCGACGTACCGGCGCTGCCCCTCGGCGAAGATCGTGTCGAACGCGAGGGAGGACTTGCCCGACCCCGACAGCCCGGTGAAGACGATGAGGGAGTCGCGGGGGAGGTCGAGCGAGACGTTCTTGAGGTTGTGCTCGCGAGCGCCACGAACGATGAGACGGTCGGCCACGCCGGTCCGCACCTTTCTTGAGAGAGCGGAGGCACAGAAGTGCGGGTCGCAGATATGCCTGGAAGTACCTGGATGTGCCTGAGTACCCAACAACCAAGGATGCCGGATGCTTCCACCGAGCCTATAGCACGCACATTCGATTTCCGGCCGCACGGCGACCGCTTCACCCGAACGAGTGGCGGCGCTAGGGTCGGCCTCATGATCGACCACGTGCGTGACCTGGCCTCTGTACGCGAAGCGACCGAACGACTCCTCGACGCGGCCGCCTCCCTGGACAACGCGGCGCTCGCCGAGCCGTCACGGCTTCCCGGCTGGACCCGCGGCCATGTCCTGGCCCACATCGCCCGCAACGCCGACGCCCTGGTGAACGTTCTCCAGGGCCGGCCCATGTACGCGGACGGCGCCACCCGCGACGCCGACATCGAGCGGGACGCCCCGCGCCCGCTGGCCGCGCAGCTCGCCGACGTCCGCGAGAGCGCCGAGCGCTTCCAGGCCGTGGGCGCGGAGCCCGCCGACTGGGAGCGGACCGTGGAGCTCCGCAACGGTGTCACCGACCGCGCCGCCCGCATCCCGTTCCGCCGCTGGGTGGAGGTGGACCTGCACCACGTCGACCTCGGCATCGGCTACGAGCTGGCGGACCTGCCGGAGGAGTTCGTCCTGCGGGAGATCGACTTCCTCGCCGACCGCTGGTCGGGCCGCCCCGACGTCCCGCCGGTGACGCTCCGCCTCGGGTACGAGGAGAACAGCCCCAGCTGGCACACCGGCGGCGACAAGGGAGACCCCGTCGTCCTCGGCGGCACCCGCGCCGACCTGCTCGGCTGGCTCTCCGGCCGCGGCGAGAAGGGCGCCCACCTCGCCGTCCTCACGGGCGACCACCTCCCGGAGCTCCCGCCCCTATAGCCCCGCCGTCGGGCCCCCGCCTGTCGGTGCCCGACGATAGGCTGAGCCCATGACGTACAGCGGAGCTGTGAAGGTCGGCGGGCCCGCCGATGTGCACGAGTTGACGGACCTGATGATCTCCAAGGTCGCCGTCGGCCCGATGGACAACAACGCGTATCTGCTGCGCTGCCGGGCGACCGGCGAGCAGCTCCTGATCGACGCGGCCAACGAGGCCCACACGCTCCTCACGCTGATCGGTGACGACGGCATCGCGTCCGTCGTCACCACCCACCAGCACGGCGACCACTGGCAGGCACTCGCCGAGGTGGTCGCGGCGACCGGCGCGCGGACGTACGCGGGCGCGTACGACGCGGAGGGCATCCCCGTGCCGACGGACGTCCTGGTCGAGGACGGCGACACGATCACGGTCGGCCGGGTCACGCTGACCGCCCGCCGTCTCGTCGGGCACACGCCCGGCTCGATCGCGCTCGTCTACGACGACCCGCACGGCCACCCGCACGTCTTCACCGGCGACTGCCTGTTCCCCGGCGGTGTCGGGAACACGTGGAAGGACCCGAAGGCCTTCGCGAGCCTGATCGAGGACGTGGAGACCAAGCTCTTCGCGGTCCTGCCGGACGAGAGCTGGGTCTATCCCGGCCACGGCAAGGACACCACGCTCGGTGACGAGCGGCCGAACCTGCCCGCGTGGCACGCGCGCGGCTGGTGACGGCCCCGGGGCCCGCCTGACCGGCGGAGGCGCACGGTCGATCACCGTGTGCTTCCGCGCGCCCCCGTAACCCCGGTGGACGCCGGGTAGTTGGCGCGACATGCGCCACAGTCACTCTCCGCGTCCGTCCCCGGATCCGGACTCCCCGCCCGATCCGCACGCTCCCGATCTTCCGGACACCCACCCGGACACCCCGGACGCCTTGGACACCCCGGACGCCCCGGACGGCAAGGGATCCCCGGCCTCCCCCGCCGCGCCGCCGCCGTCCATGGCGCGGCTCGCCGCCGCCTCGCTCGTCGGGACGGCCATCGAGTTCTTCGACTTCTTCGTCTACGGGACCGCCGCCGCCCTCGTCCTCGGGCCGCTCTTCTTCCCGACCTTCTCCCCCGTCGCCGGGACCCTCGCCGCCTTCGGCACCTTCGCCGTCGGTTTCGTGGCCCGGCCGCTCGGCTCCGTGCTCTTCGGCCACATCGGCGACCGGTACGGACGGCGCCCGGTCATGTTCGCCTCGCTGGTGCTCACCGGCTGCGCCACGGTGGCGGTCGGCCTCGTCCCGACGTACGCGACCCTCGGCATCGCCGCCCCCGTCCTGCTGCTCGTCCTGCGCTTCCTGCAGGGGCTCGGCCTGGGCGGCGAATGGGGCGGTGCCGTGCTGCTCACCGCCGAGCACGCGCCGGAGCGGCGCCGGGGGCTGTGGGCAAGCTTCCCGCAGGTCGGCCCGCCGGTGGGCTTCCTGCTCGCCAACGGCGTGATGCTGGTGCTGTCGGCCACGCTCACCGAGGCCCAGTTCCGGGACTGGGGCTGGCGCGTACCGTTCTGGGCGGCCGGGGTGCTCGCGGCGGGCGGGCTGCTGCTGCGCTCCTCGCTCCACGAGACCCCGCAGTTCGAGGAGCTGAGCAAGACCGGGCGGCGGGCGAACGCCCCGCTCACCGAGGTGGCGCGCGAGCACTGGCGGCTCGTCCTGCTCACGGCGGGGGCGCTCGCCGTCGGGTACGCGGTCTTCTACACGGTCTCCACCTGGGCCCTGGCCTACGGCACCGAGCGGCTGGGGGTGAGCCGTACGACCATGCTGGTCTGCATCATGGCGGCGGTGGCGCTCTCGGGGATCGTGACTCCGCCGGCGGCGATGCTGGGCGACCGCTACGGCCGCCGCCCGCTCTGCCTGTTCGGCTGCGCGGCCTCGGCGGTGTGGATGTTCCCGATGATCGCCCTGCTGCACACGGGACGGCCGACGCTGATGTTCCTCGGCTTCGCGGGCGCGCTGCTGGCCTTCATCACGATGTTCGCGGTGGTCGCGGCGTACCTGCCCGAGCTCTACGAGCCGAGGGTGCGGTGCACGGGCGCGGCCGTCGGCTACAACCTGGCGGGCGTCCTGGGCGGGGCGCTGACGCCGATCGTGGCGACGGCGCTGTCCGAGGGCGCGGGCCCGCCGTGGGGCGTGGCGGCGTATCTGACGGTGGTCGCGCTGGTGAGCCTCGGCTGCTTCGCCCTGCTGCCGGAGACCGTGCCGGCCCGGTCGGAGGTGCCGGAGCGGGTTCCGGCGCAGGGCGTGTCCGCGTAAGCCGCGAAGGCTGCCCCGGAACGCGACGCGGCCGGTGCGGGCGGTGGTGAGCCGCCCGCACCGGCCGCGGTGCGTTCCTACGGTGCCGTACGCCGTCAGGCTCCGACGCTGTCCTTCTCGGTCTCGCCCGCCTCGGCGGCCGGGTTCTCGCCCTTCGCGGGGGCCTCGGCAGCCTCCGCCGCCTCGCGCTCCGCCTGCTTCTTGGAGGCGATGAGGCTGGTGATCGTGGTGATGACCAGGACGCCACCGATGACGGTGAGGGAGAACGGGATGGAGATCTCGGGGACATGGACCCCGGACTCGTGCAGTGCGTGCAGCACCAGCTTCACGCCGATGAAGCCGAGGATCACCGACAGGCCGTAGCTGAGGTGGACCAGCTTCTTGAGCAGTCCGCCGATCAGGAAGTACAGCTGCCGCAGACCCATCAGGGCGAAGGCGTTGGCGGTGAAGACGATGTACGGGTCCTGGGTCAGGCCGAAGATCGCCGGGATCGAGTCGAGGGCGAACAGGACGTCGGTCGTGCCGATGGCCAGCATGACGACCATCAGCGGGGTCAGCACCCGCTTGCCGTTGACCCTGATGAAGAGCTTCGTGCCGTGGTACTTGTCCGCGACGCCGAACTTCTTCTCGACGGACTTGAGGAGACGGTTCTCCTCCCAGTCCTCCTCGTCCTCTCCGGCGCGCGCCTCCTTGATGAGCTTCCAGGCGGTGTAGATCAGGAACGCGCCGAAGATGTAGAAGACCCAGGAGAAGCTGGCGATGATCGTGGCGCCGGCGGCGATGAAGATCGCGCGCAGGACCAGGGCGATCAGTACGCCGATGAGCAGCACGCGCTGCTGGAGGTGGGACGGCACCGAGAACTTCGCCATGATCAGGACGAAGACGAAGAGGTTGTCGACACTCAGCGACTTCTCGGTGATGAATCCGGCGAAGAACTCGCCGGACGCCTGACTGTTGCCGAAGAACGCGAGGCCGATGCCGAAGAGCACGGCCAGGGCGATCCAGACGATCGTCCAGATTCCGGCTTCCTTGACCGACACGTCGTGGGGCTTGCGCCCGATGAAGAAGTCGATCGCGATGAGGGCGCTCAGACCGAGAATGGTCAGCACCCAGAGAGTCGTCGAAACGTCCACTGCGCCTCCGGCGTCGTACGGCTACTTGATCAGCGTCGTCGCTGCCGGAGGTCTCTTCCACCCGGGCCGTGCATGACGGGCCGGGCCGACGCCCCGGGATCGCCCCCCGGTCGGGGGTGCGTCCGTATTGACGGGAACGCCGCGCTAGGGGAGTACTCCCCTCCGCGCCAAGAACACTACCCGAAGAACCAAGAAAAGGTAAAGGCAAGGGTAAAGGCGACCCAAAGGGCCAGGTCAGCGGGGCTTCGCGTCACCCTTTCGCCAAGTCGACATCCCGTCGGTTCAGCCTCTTCCAGCTCAGCCGCCCCACTGGCGACGGGACTCGGCGACCCGGGCGAGGACCTGCGACAGCACCCGGCTGCCGAACGGGAAGAGCGGCGGCTCGTACGTCCAGGCGTGGCCGACCCACGGATCGGCGAGATGGTCGTCCGGTACCGGCGTGATCCGCAGCAGCGAGCGCCACAGCGGGTCGAGCACCGGGCCGTAGGCGGAGGCGTCCTCGCGGTCCGCGACCATCATGAGGTGGACCCCGACCGCCGGGCCCTCGTCCGCGAGGTACCGGAGCCGGGTCACCGCCCGGTCGTCGAAACCGTGCGGGAAGTCATGGACGATCAGAAGCTGCTCGGCGGTGTCCAGACCGGGCGGCAGCGCGTCGGGGGCGCCCGCCCGCAGCGCCATCTGCACCAGGTCCACCCGCTCGGTGAGCCGGCCGAGGACGTCCTGGACCCCGGCGGCTCCGGCGGCCGGCGGGCCCGCGAGCACGCCCGCCTCGACCAGGGGCGCGAGCGCCGGGGCCGCCGTGCCCGCGGGGTCGACGACATGGACCGTGAACTCGCCGGGCGGGTACACCGCGAGCAGCCGGGCCGCGTGCGCGACGGCGGTGTCCATCGCGAGGCGGCGCAGCTCGGCCTCGTCGAGCAGGCCCGCCGCCTCGGAGTGCTCGCGCCCCATGTCGACCCAGAGCCCGCGCTCCAGCGGGAGCCGGACGAGCATCGGGATGCGCAGCTCGGGCCGCTCGGGGAGGTGGAGGTCGCCGAGGCGGACGGCCATCGGGGCCTCCATGGGGACCCGGTAGGCGTGCCAGACGGGGTTGCCCCAGCCGGCGTAGGCGGGCGGCAGGGCCGGTTCGACGACCTGGCACTCGGCGGCGAGCTGGTCCAGGTCCCGGTCCAGGACCTCCTGGGCGCGGGCGGTGAGCTCGTCGTGCTTGGCGCGGGCGGCCGCGCGGGCGGCGTCCCCGGCGCCGCCGATCCGGCTCCGGGGGTCGGAGAGGAGGCCGTCGAGCTCCTTGTCGAGCCGGGACTCGGCGAACTCGCAGGCGCTGCGGTACGCGGCGGTGGTGCGGGCGAGGTCCTCGAACATGCCCCACACCTGGTTGTAGAGCCGCTCGTCCATGGACCAGCCGCTCGCGTCCCCCGCGACGGGAACGGGCGGGGCCGGCCGGGGCGGCTCGGGAGCCGCCCGGCGGCGGCGCGGGTGGGCGTAGTCGATGGGGCCGCCGGCCGAGCTCGTGGGCACGGGGGTGGACGGCGGGGGCGGCGGGGGCGTCGAGGCCGGCGGGGTCATCGGCACGGTGGGCGTCGCCGGCTCGGCGGCGGCCTGCGACTCGTGCGCCGCGGACGCCGACTGCCGTACGCGCTCGGCCTCGGGGACGCGCGGCGGCGGGGCGGAGACCGAGCGGGCCAGGCCCCTTGAGACGGCCTCCAGGATCGTGGCGGCCAGGTCGGCGGGGCGCTGGAGACCCTGGTCGCCGAGCATGGCCGCGAGACCGCCCTCGTACCCCTGGCCCATGGCGCGCACCTTCCAGGCGCCCTGACGGCGGTACAGCTCCAGGGCGACGACGGCGGATTCGCGGTCGAGGCCGGTGATCGTGTAGGTGGCGATCTCGGCGCCGTCGAGGCCGGTGACGGCGACGAAGGGCGCCGCGGCCGCGCCGAAGCGGGTCGGTCCGCCGACGCCGACGGGCAGCGCGAGGAGGACCGAGAGCCGGTGCACGGCGGCCGGGACGGCGTCCAGGTCGACGGCGAGGCGGTGGTCGGCGGCGGCCTGCTGGGAGACCTCGACGCCGGGCAGCGAGGGCGAGCCGGGGTGGGCGATCCATTCGACGCCCGCGACCCGGCCTCCTTCGTCCGCGAGGGTGGCTCCGGCGACGACCGGATGGCCGGCCGAGACCCGGATCTCCAGTCGGGCGTCGGGCAGCGGGTGGTTCTGTCCCCGGACCAGCTCGGCCGTCATCGTCTCTGTCCCCTCGGATCCGATGGTGATGCGGGACAGCTCCCGGCGGCCTGCTGCCTCCGGGAGCTGACGGTGTGTGTGGTGCGGTGCCGGACTACAGGTGCGGCAGGATCGCGGGCATGAGGTCCTGGAACGTCCGGCCGTTGGCCGGGTTGCCCAGGGCCGTCATCTGCCATCCCGAGCCCGCCCGGTGCACCTTCGCCATGATCTGCGCGGTGTACTGACCGCCGCCGTCCAGGGTGAAGCGCGCGAGCTCCTGGCCGTTGGTCTCGTCGACGATCCGGCAGAAGGCGTTCTGCACCTCCTGGAAGGTCTGCCCGGTGAAGGAGTTCACCGTGAAGACGATCTGGTCGATGTGGACGGGGACGCGCTGGAGGTCGACCAGGATCGACTCGTCGTCGCCGCCCGAGCCCGCGCCGCCCACCAGGTTGTCGCCGGTGTGCCGGACCGAGCCGTCGTCACTGACCAGGTGCCGGAAGAAGACCACGTCGACCGGCTGCTTGTCGGCGAAGAGCACCGCGGAGGCGTCCAGGTCGACCTCGCGCGTACGCGAACCGAACAGGCCGCGTCGGGGCGCCGCCCGCCAGCCGAGCCCCATCCGTACGGACGTCAGGTCGCCGCCGCCCTGCTTCTCCAGGCTGATGGCCTGACCCTTGGTCATGTTGACCGTCACGCGCTGTCCCCTCTCTAGCGATCCCCGCCGCCGCCTCCGCTGTGCGCGCCGGTTGTCCAGCACCCTACGCAGGGGCACTGACAGCGCAGCAGAGAGGGCGCGGTTTTGTGTCGGTGTTGCAACACACCGGGCACTCCGGACGGCGGCCCTCCGCACCGCGGGCCACGCCCGCCGCACAGGGCGCCGCCGCCCGCCGTGTCAGGCGAGTCCCGCCTCCTTCATCTGGCGCAACTCCTTCTTCAGCTCTCCCACTTCGTCCCGCAGCCGGGCGGCCACCTCGAACTGCAGCTCCGCCGCGGCGGCGCGCATCCGATCGGTCATCTCCTCGATGATCGCGGCGAGTTCGGTCGCCGGGCGGTCGCCGAGCTCGACCGTGGAGCCCGCCTTGCCGCCCTTGGCCTTGCCCTTGGGGGCGTGCGCGGCGAGGGAGGGCACGGGGGCCTTGGCGCCCTTGCCGTCCTTGCCCTGGCGGTAGCCGGTGCCGAGGAGCTGCTCGGTGTCGACCTCCTCGCGGGCGATGGTGGCCACGATGTCGTTGATCTTCTTGCGGAGCGGCTGCGGGTCGATGCCGTTGGCCGTGTTGTACGCGACCTGCTTCTCGCGCCGGCGGTTGGTCTCGTCGATCGCCTTCTCCATGGCGGGCGTGACGGTGTCCGCGTACATGTGGACCTGCCCGGAGACGTTGCGCGCCGCGCGGCCGATGGTCTGGATCAGCGAGGTGCCGGAGCGCAGGAAGCCCTGCTTGTCGGCGTCGAGGATGGCGACGAGCGAGACCTCGGGCAGGTCGAGTCCCTCACGGAGCAGGTTGATGCCGACCAGGACGTCGTACTCGCCGGCCCGCAGCTCGCGCAGCAGCTCGATCCGGCGCAGGGTGTCGACGTCGCTGTGGAGATAGCGGACCTGGATGCCGAGCTCGAGGAAGTAGTCGGTGAGGTCCTCGGCCATCTTCTTGGTCAGCGTGGTGACGAGGACCCGCTCGTCCTTCTCGGTGCGCAGCCGGATCTCGTGGACCAGGTCGTCGATCTGGCCCTCGGTGGGCTTGACGACGACCTCGGGGTCGACGAGGCCGGTGGGGCGGATGATCTGCTCCACGAAGCCGTCGCCGCGCGACAGCTCGTACGTGCCGGGGGTGGCCGAAAGGTAGACGGTCTGGCCGATCCGCTCCTGGAACTCCTCCCACTTCAGCGGCCGGTTGTCGAGCGCGGAGGGCAGCCGGAAGCCGTGGTCGACCAGGGTCCGCTTGCGGGAGGCGTCGCCCTCGTACATGGCGCCGATCTGCGGGACCGTGACGTGCGACTCGTCGATGACGAGGAGGAAGTCCTCGGGGAAGTAGTCCAGGAGCGTGTTGGGGGCGGAGCCGGGCTCGCGGTCGTCGAAGTGCATCGAGTAGTTCTCGATGCCGGAGCAGGAGCCGATCTGGCGCATCATCTCGATGTCGTACGTGGTGCGCATGCGCAGGCGCTGCGCCTCCAGCATCTTGCCCTGCTTCTCCAGCTCGGCGAGCCGGGTCTCCAGCTCGCGCTCGATGCCGTTGACCGCCTTCTCCATGCGCTCGGGGCCCGCCACGTAGTGGCTGGCGGGGAAGACGTACAGCTCGTGGTCCTCGCTGATGACCTCGCCGGTGAGCGGGTGGAGCGTGGAGAGCGCCTCGATCTCGTCGCCGAACATCTCGATGCGGACGGCGAGCTCCTCGTAGACCGGGAAGATCTCGATGGTGTCGCCGCGGACCCGGAAGGTGCCCCGGGTGAACGCCAGGTCGTTGCGCGTGTACTGGATGTCGACGAAGCGGCGCAGCAGCTGGTCCCGGTCGATCTCCTCGCCGACCTTGAGCGGGACCATCCGGTCCACGTACTCCTGGGGCGTGCCGAGACCGTAGATGCAGGAGACGGAGGCGACCACGACGACGTCCCGGCGGGTCAGCAGCGAGTTCGTCGCGGAGTGGCGGAGCCGCTCGACCTCCTCGTTGATCGAGGAGTCCTTCTCGATGTAGGTGTCCGACTGCGGGACGTACGCCTCGGGCTGGTAGTAGTCGTAGTACGAGACGAAGTACTCGACCGCGTTGTTCGGCAGGAGCTCGCGGAACTCGTTGGCCAGCTGGGCGGCCAGCGTCTTGTTCGGCGCCATCACGAGCGTGGGGCGCTGCAGCTTCTCGATCATCCACGCGGTGGTCGCGGACTTTCCTGTGCCGGTCGCGCCGAGGAGGACGACGTCCTTCTCGCCCGCGCGGATGCGCCGGTCGAGCTCGGCGATCGCCGCGGGCTGGTCGCCGCTGGGCTGGTAGGGACTGACGACCTCGAAGGGCGCCACCGTACGTTCGATCTGGGAAACGGGCCGCATGGAACCACCGTACGACCCCCCACTGACAGTCGGGCCGCCCCCGGCTCAGCGGGTGCTCGCAAACCCCGCTCTCACCACTCCTGGGAGCGGTGCGCGCCCCGGCCCGCGGTCCGGCCGGCGCTCCTGCGGCCTGCGCGTGTGCCGCGCGTGCCGCGTCCGGAGGGCTGTCGGGCGGACCAGTTCGCGGGCTCGCCGTAGGCGGGGGCGCGGCGCTGGGCGGGCACGCCGGGGCGGTACGGGCCGTGGGTGGTGGGGCGCTGCCAGTCCGGGTCGCCCATCACGAGCAGCGGGTCGAACATGACGACCACGGCGGCCAGGAGCAGGAAGACCGCCGGGCCGATCAGCATCGGCAGGAGGAGCGAGGTGGCGGAGTCGCCGCTTCCGGTGGCGCCGCCCATGCCGTGGACATGGACGTTGACGGCCGCCATGGCCGTGTAGTGCATGCCGCTGACGGCGAGGCCCATCACCATGCTGGCGCCGACGCTGGCCAGGAATCCGCGCACCGAGACGGCCGCCCAGAGGGCGGTGGTGGCCGCGACGACGGCGATCACCACGGAGAGGGCGACGGTGGGGGTGTCGTAGTCGATGGTCCCCTGGAGCCGCATGCCGGCCATGCCCAGGTAGTGCATGGTCGCGACGCCGAGACCGGTGATCGTGCCGCCGGTGACCAGGGTGAGCGCGGTGGCGCCGCGGTAGCCGACGATGAAGATGCCGATGCCGACCATCAGGATGGCGACGCCCAGGCTGGCGAAGGTGATCGGGCGGTCGTAGCTGATCGGCGCCCGGTCGACGGAGAAGCCGATCATCGCGATGAAGTGCATCGTCCAGATGCCGGTGCCTATCGAGGTGGCGCCGAGGGCGAGCCAGCCGGCCTTGAAGCTGTCGCGGTGCCGCAGGGATCTCGTGGTGCAGCGCAGACCCAGGGCCCCGCCGAGGCAGGCCATGAGATAGGCGGCGACCGGTGTGACGAGGCCGTAACTGAAACCGTCGACCGTGCCCTGCATGAGCGTCTGCCCTCCAACCCCGTGGTGTCACGTCGTCCGATTTCAGTCGGTACCGCTGAGTAGTCCTACCGGGGCGAGATTATGGCGCGCCGAGGGCCGTACGACCACGAGGTCCGGGAATTGGCGGCGGTGAGACCGAGACGAGACCGGGCCGTGACGACCGCGATGTCAGTGGCCGGTCGTACGGTGAGGTCCATGGACACCACGGTGGAATGGGCGGTCGTGCCGAGCGACATCGGTCCGCTGCTGCTCGCGGCGACCGATCGCGGCCTGGTGAGCGTGGTCTTCCACGCCGATGAGGCGGTGCGGGAGGCGGCGGTCGGCCGGCTGGCGGGGCAGCTCGGCGCGGAGCCGGTGCAGAGCGCCTCGGGCCGGCTCGCCGAGCCGATACGGCAGCTCGCCGAGTACTTCGCGGGCGGGCGGCGCGCGTTCGACCTGCCGCTCGATTGGACGCTGACGGCGGGCTTCAACCGCCAGGTGCTGCGCGAGCTGGCGGAGGGGGTGCCGTTCGGGGCGGTCGTCGGGTACGGAGACCTGGCGAAGCGGGTTGGGCAGCCGGGCGCCGCCCAGGCCGTCGGGGCGGCGATGGGCGCCAATCCGCTGCCGGTGGTCGTGCCGTGCCACCGGGTGGTGGAGAGCGACGGCGGGATCGGCGGCTTCGGGGGCGGCCTGGAGACCAAGCGGACGCTGCTCGCCCTGGAGGGCGTGCTGCCGCAGCCGCTCTTCTGAGGCACGGGGCGTTCTCAGGGGCGGGGGCGGCTGGCACACTCTCGTCAGTGACCAACAGCCCCGATGCCCCTGACGCCGCCGGCTCTCCCCTCACCGCGTTTCCGACGGAGAAGTCCCCCGTCACGGCGGGTGACGCGGCCGCCGCCGGACACATACCGGCGCTGCGGCGGCGCATACAGGCCGTGCTGATCGCCGGGCAGATACTCGGCGGGCTCGGCATAGCCACCGGTATCGCGCTGGCCGCCGTCCTGGCCAAGGAGGTCAGCGGCTCGGAGGCCCTGTCGGGTCTCGCCTCGACCGCCTCGGTGGCAGGACCCGCGCTGCTCGCCATGCCGCTGGCCGCCCTCATGGGCGCGCGCGGGCGGCGGCCCGGGCTCGTCCTGGCCTATCTGATCGGGGCGCTCGGCGCCGGAGTCGTCGTCCTCGGAGCCGTCGTCGACAGCTTCCCGCTCCTCCTCGCCGGTCTGGTCGGCTTCGGGGCCGCGTCCTCGGCGAACCTCGCGGCCCGGTTCGCCGCCGCCGACCTGGCCGAACCGGACCGCCGCGCCCGGGCCATCTCCACCGTCGTCTGGGCCACGACCATCGGCGCGGTCCTCGGACCCAACATCGCCGCGCCCGCCGGTGAGAGCGTGGCCGGCCTCGGCATCCCAGCGGCGGCCGGACCCTTCGTCTGGGCGGCCGGCGTCTTCCTCGTCGCCGCGCTCGTGGTGGCGCTGCTGCTGCGCCCAGACCCGCTCCTGACGGCCCGCGCTCTCGCGGCCCCCGAGGACGGCCAGGAGGCCGACGCCCGCTCGCTGCGGGCGGGGGTGCGGGCGGTACGGGAGTCCTCCGGCGCCCGCCTCGCGCTGGTGACCGTCGCCGCCTCGCACACCGCGATGGTCTCGATCATGTCGATGACCCCGGTGGCGCTGAGCCACCACGGCGCCGGGATCCAGCTGATCGGCCTCGTCATCAGCGGCCACATCGCCGGCATGTACGCCTTCTCGCCCGTCATGGGCTGGCTGTCGGACCGGCTCGGCCGGCTCTCCGTCATCGGGCTCGCGGTCGGACTCCTCTCCGTGGCCGCGCTGCTCGCCGGCACGGCGGGGCCGAGCCACGGCCAGACCGCCGCGGGCCTCTTCGTCCTCGGCCTGGGCTGGTCGGCGGGTCTTGTGTCGGGCTCGGCCCTGCTCACGGACTCCGTGCCCCAGGCCGCCCGGGCCGCGGTACAGGGCCTGTCGGACTTCATGATGAACACCGCCGCGGGAGTCGGCGGTCTGATGGCCGGGCTGATCGTGGCCGAGGCGGGCTACGGCTGGCTGAACCTGGTGGGCGCGTGCCTGCTGCTGCCGATGGCGGCGCTGGCGGTCCGCGGAGTCATGCGCCGGACGGCCTGACGGCCTGACGGCCTGACGGCCCTCGAAGCCGAACATCAGATATTGGATCCGATATCCAAGATCCAATATCCGATGTCCGATGCCGTCCCGAACCCGTCGCGCTCAGAGGCTGATGTGGTACGCCTTGCGCAGCGTCTCGTGCACCGTCCAGGTGGTCCGGTCGCCCTCGCGCAGCACGCACGCGTCGCCCGGGCCGATCTCGAGCGTGGCCCCGCCCTCGACGGCGACGGTGGCGCGCCCGCTGACGACGACGAAGAGCTCGTTGGCCTCCGTGTCGGTCACCACGCCGGGGGTGATCTGCCAGATGCCGCGCACCTGCTTGCCGTCGGCGGACTCCCAGAGGACCTTTCCGGTCACCTCGGGCGTGCCGGAGACGATCTGGGCGGGGTCGAGCGGCTCGGGCTCAAGGTCCGCGTCGGGGATGTGGACGGCGAAGGAGGCCTGGTCGTGTGTCGTCATGGCGGGTGACTGTAGCGGGATCTCCGGCCTGCCCCACGGCCGGGACAGGGTGGAGGAATCGACTCCACTTCCCGTCTGACCAGGAGACTTCACCGGGTCGCCCACCGGCGACGGAATCCGAAGCGCGGCCTCGGACCGGCACCCGAACGGCCGCCCGCCCTTCCGCCCGTTCACCACGGCGGCCCGGCGACTGATTTCGTACACGGTGCCGTACACGCCCACTTGGCCTAGCTCGGGTCGAAGTCGCCCGCTCCGGCGTCGTATAGGTGACAGATGGACACCTCGGCCCCCTCGGGGGCGGAATGGCTCATACGCGTACGCCGGCGAGGGCGGCATCGCGGCGCGGCACGGCCGGAAACCGGGGGTGGCGGGGCAGGTTACGGACCGATGTCCCCGCTGGTCACCGATGGCGCCTTTGGTGCGCCCAATGTTGGTCGGTCGGAATCCACCGAGCCCCCTGTCCTGCTTGGCGTGCGCGCGTCAAACTCCCTCGTGACCTCCTCCCCCACCTCCGACAGGAGAGTGTGATGCCCGCGATATCCATCGCTCCCCGCACCATCCCCGGCACCGCCCGCCGCACCGCGGCACTCACCGCCGCCGCGCTCCTCGCGGCCGTCTCGGCCGTCACGGCCGCCCCCGCGGCCCAGGCCGCCACCGGCCCCGGCGCCCCCCAACCGCAGGCCCCCGGCGCCTCCTACAAGGCCGCGCACGACACCCTCGGCCCGCAGCGGCTCACCCCGGCCCAGCGGAGACTGAGCGCCGCCAAGGAGGCCGAGGCGAGCAGAGGCTTCGACGGCCTCCGCACCCGGGCCGCGCTCGCCGGCTACAAGGTCTCCGGCGGACTCCACCAGTCGCAGAAGACCTCGTACTGGTGCGGACCCGCCACCCTCGTGATCACCCAGTCCGCGCGCGACGGAGTCGCCGGCCGCTCGCAGCAGGACGCGGCGACCCTCCTCAAGACCAACACCAGCGGCACGGCCTGGTACGGCATCAACATCAACGTGCCCAACCCGACCGGCTATCCGATGGCCGACGCCCTGAACAGCCGCCTGCCCGGCGCCGGTTACGTACCCCGGGCGCTGCCGTACACCCCGACCGCCACCGACAAGGCGAACTTCAAGCAGGCCATCACGCACAACACCGACAACGACTACGCGATCGCGGGCAACGCCTGGGAGGTACCGGGCGGCCCGCATCTCGTCGGTCACCCGAACGTGGAGATATTCCACTGGGTCTCGATCGACGGCTACAACACCGACAACGCCGCCGGACAGGTCAACTACCTCGACCCGGTGGGCGGGGTGAGTACGAGCGTGATCTCGTGGGCGGGCTCCGTGCCCAAGGCGGCGCACATCTCGTCCGACACCATCACCACCATCATGGGTGGCCGTGGCTACGTCTGGTAAATCCCCCCGGCCGTCCTCCCCCGCCGGGGCCCGCGCCCTGGCCCTGCTGCTGACGGGCGTCCTGTTCGCGGGATGCTCGTCGGCGCGGTCCGGTCCCGAGCCGGTGCCGGACCGGTCCAGCGCACCGGCACCCCGGCCGAGCGCGCTTGCGGCCGCGTGCGAGGTCGGGCTCCCCGCGGCCTGGCGCTCCGCGCTCGACGCGGGCGAGCTGCGGACCCCGGCGGGGCAGCGGGCGGTGCTGACCGACACCGGACCGGGCTGGACGGTCGTCCAGCTCACCGGCGGCGACCGGCGCCGGGCCGCCCTGATCCGCCCGGGCGGCGCGCCGCGCACGCTGCTCGACCTCGCCGACCCGGTCGAGCACCAACTCCTCGCGGCCGACTTCGACGGCCGCCGCTGGGCCGCGTTCGCCGTCCTGGAAGGACGGACCCTGGACAGCCCGTGGAGCCTGTACGTGTGGGACGCCGAGACGGGCGCGTCCCGGCGGCTCGCCCGGGCCGACCGGCCGGGCCCCCTCCCCCAGCCGGTCGTCCGCGACGGCACGGTCCACTGGGCGCAGGGCGTCGGCGACGGCAGGGCCACGGTGTACGCGGCCCCGGCGGCCGGCGGCGCCCCGAGGGCCCTGCGTACGGGCGTGATGGACACGCCGTTCGCCGCGGGCGGGCTGCTCGTGTGGCGGGAGTCGGCGGGTGCCAACACCCGGCTCGCCGCCGTCTCCTTCACCAACGGCCGCGCCGCCGCGCTGCCCGGCCCGCTGGCCGCGCTCCGCGACATCCGCTCGGTGGTCTCCGACGGCGGCACCTGGGCCTGGGTGGAGGGCGAGTCCGCGCCCCGGCTGATGGTGTGGCGTCCGGGGGACGCGCGGGCGACGGCGGTCGTGACCACCTCCCCGGCGGTCGACGGCATGGACCAGTTGCGGATCAGCGGCCGTCTGGTCACCTGGCGCACCCCCGAGACCTCGTACGCCCTGGACCTGAACTCGGGCTCGTACGCGCGGATCACTCCGGCGTACGGCTACGCGCAGGCCAGGGGCGGCGCATTGGCGGTCGCGTACAGCGTGGGCAACGCGAAGAACGCCGACGCCCGACCGGTGATCCAGGTGGTCGACGCGGGCCGGTTGCCCGGGCTGCCGCGCTGTGGCTGAAGCACGCCACCGAGGTTTGAGGGGCGTGTGGTCGGCCAGAAATGGGACATGTCCACACAGGTGTCCGAAGAAGTGCGGGAGGCTCTCCGCGAAGGCCGGCCCGTCGTCGCGCTGGAGTCCACGATCATCTCCCACGGCCTGCCGCGCCCGCGCAATCTGACCGTGGCCCGGGAGCTGGAGGCGCTGGTACGGAGCGGGGGCGCCGTGCCCGCGACGATCGCGGTGATCGACGGGGTGGCCCATGTCGGCCTGGACGAGGCCGGGTTGATACGGATCGCGGAGGACCCGACGGTCCGGAAGCTGGGCCACCGCGATCTCGGGCCCGCGCTCGCGACCGGGGCGACCGGCGCGACGACGGTCTCGGCGACCGCGTGGCTCGCGGACGCGGCCGGCATCCGGGTCTTCGCGACCGGCGGGCTCGGCGGGGTGCACCGGGAGTGGACCGAGACGCAGGACGAGTCGGCCGATCTGCGGCTGCTCTCCCGGGTCGGGATCACGGTGGTGTGCGCGGGCGTGAAGTCGATCCTCGACGTCCCGGCGACCCTGCAACGCCTGGAGACCCTGGGCGTGACGGTGGTCGGGTACGGGACGGAGCACTTCCCCGGGTTCTATCTGGCCTCCTCCGGGGAGCCGGTCGACTGGACGCTCCGGACACCCGAGGAGGTGGCGGGGGTGATACGGGCGAAGGACGGCCTCGGCGAGCCGTACGCGGCGCTGATCGTCGCCAACCCGGTCCCGGTGGGCGAGCAGTTGGATCCGGCGCTGCACGACCGGGTCCTCGCCCAGGGCCTCGCGGCGGCGAAGGAGAAGGGGATCGGCGGCCAGGCCGTGACCCCGTTCCTGCTGGAGTATCTGATGGTGCACACCGACGGGGCGTCCCTGGAGGCGAACCTGGCGGCGGTGCGCGGCAATGTGCGGCTCGGGGCGCGGATCGCCGCCGCGTACGCCGGCGTCGGCGCATGAGCGGTCTCCTCGTCGTCGGTGACGTGGTCACCGACATCGTGGCCCGGCACCGGACGCCGCTCGCTCCGGCGACCGACACGGCCGCCGAGATCCGTCGGCTGCCGGGCGGAGCGGGGGCCAACGCGGCCTGCTGGGCGGCGCGTTCGGGCTGCGCGTCGGTGGCGCTGCTCGGCCGGGTCGGCGCGGACGAGGCCGTGTGGCACGAGGGGGCGCTGCGCCGGGCGGGCGTGCGGCCGATGCTGGTCACGGACGGCGAGGTCGGTACGGCGACGGTGATATCCCTGGTCGACGCGGGCGCCGAGCGTACGTTCCTGACCGACAGCGGCGCGGCGCTGCGCATCTCCCCCGCCGACTGGTCCGACGCGTTCCTCGACGGAGCGGCGCGCCTTCATCTGTCGGGGTATCTCTTCTTCGCCGAGTCGAGCCGTGCCGCCGCGCTGCGGGCGATGAGCGGCGCGCGGCAGGCGGGGATCCCGGTGAGCGTGGACCCGGCGTCCGAGGGGTTCCTGAAGCAGCTGGGAGTGGAGCGGTTCCTCGCGGCCGCGCGAGGGGCGGAGGCGCTGTTCCCGAACGCCGACGAGGCTCTGTTGCTCACGGGGTGCGCCGATCCCGCCGAGGCTGCGGAGACCCTGAGCCGTACGTTCCCGCTGGTCGCGGTCACCCTCGGGGCCGGGGGCGCGCTGGTCGCCGAGGCGGGCGCGGTCACGGGGCGCGTTCCGGCCCCGGACGTACGGCCGGTGGACTCCACGGGCGCGGGCGACGCCTTCACCGGGGCGTTCCTCGCGGCCCGGCTGGCGGGCGCGGACGCCCTGGAGGCGGCCGAGGCGGGCTGCCGGGCGGGCGCGGAGGCCGTGACGGTGGTGGGCGGGCGCCCGCCGTCGCGGCCCTAGGGCAGGCCGGTCCAGGCGGGGTGGCGGGGGTCGTCGGCGCGGACGACCACGTCGGCGGCGTCGGACGGGCCGACCTCGTTCTCGTACCGCTCGAAGGCGGGCAGGGTCCAGGGCTCCTCGGTGCGGCGCGCGAGGGCGCCGGGCGAGAGCCGCAGATGCGCGGTCGTGTCGAAGGGGAACCAGTGCCCGAGGAGGAACGGCCCGTGCACCACGAGGACTCCGCCCGGCGGGAGTTCCGTGTAGGGGCTGCGGGTGGCGCGGTCGGTGACGGGGTCCCACAGGTCGGGCAGGACGCGCCCGGTGCCGCCCGCCTCCAACGGCCCGAACACCTCGCGCCAGAGCGCCCCGGTGTCGAACCAGCCGCTGTAGTACGAGTCGGGGTCCTGCTTCCCGTACTCGTAACGGAGCGAGGCGGGCCGCAGGAACCCTCCCGTGCCGACGACGAGCACGGACCGGCCGCGCAGCCGCAGCGCCTCGGCGATCCGCTCGGCGGTCTCCTCGGTCGGCGCCGCGGGCGCCCCGTCGATGCCGACCTTCAGCCAGGCGCTCCCGTCACCGGGCGTCGCGCCGTCGATGTGCGCGGCGAGGGCCTCGGAGAGGCGCTCCCAGGTGATCGCTTCGAATCGCACGGGCTTGACCTTGTCATTGGCGTCAGGGTTCGAGCATCGAGTCTATGAACAGCGCAGAGCCGCACAGGATCATTGTCGTCACCGGAGCGGGCACCGGCATCGGCCGGGCCACCGCCCGGGCGTTCGCCGCCGCGGGCGCCGGCGTCGTCGCCGTGGGCCGCAGGCCGGGCCCGCTGGCGGAGACCGCCGAGGGGGTGCCGGGGATCCGGCCGCTGGTCGCCGACATCACGGCCGAGGGCGCGGCCGAGCGGATCGTACGGTCGGTGCTGGACGCACACGGGCGCCTCGACGTCCTCGTCAACAACGCGGGCATCGCCACCGGCGGCCCGCTCGGGACGCTCGACCGGTCGGTCGTCGGCCCGCTCGTCGAGACCAATCTCGTCGCCCCGATCCTGCTGACCCAGGCCGCCGTGCCCGCACTCGAGGCGACCGGGGGTGTGGTCGTCAACGTGACGACGACGGTCGGTCAGCGTGGCTGGCCGAACAACTCCGTCTATCCGGCGACCAAGAGCGCCCTGGAGACGCTCACCCGCTGCTGGGCCGTGGAGCTCGCCCCGCGCGGCATCCGGGTGGTCGCCGTGGCGCCCGGCGCGATCGAGACGCCGATCGCCGACCACATGGGGCTGACTCCCGAGCGGCGCGCGGCGGTCCGGGCGTGGCAGATCGCGCGGACGCCGCTCGGGCGGGTCGGGCTTCCGGAGGAGGTGGCCTGGGCGATCACCCGGCTCGCCTCGCCCGAGGCCGCGTTCCTGACGGGGACGGTCCTGCCCGTCGACGGGGGTGCGCTGGTCGCGTGATACGACTGCGCGGGGAGGTGGGTCCTTGCGCATCGGTGAACTGGCCCGGAGGACGGGGACGACGCCCCGGGCGCTCCGCCACTACGAGCAGGCCGGGTTGATCACGTCGGTCCGTGCGGCGAACGGGTACCGGATCTACGACACGACCGCGGTGGCTCGGGTGTCCAATATCCGCTATCTCCTGGACGCGGGGCTGACCTTGGAGGACGTGGCCGCGTTCAGCGCCTGCCTCGACGGCGACATGCCGGCCGCGCCGCCGTCCGCCCGCGGGCTCGACATCGCCCGCGAGCGGCTGGCCGTCCTGGAGGCCCGGATCGCGGCGCAGACCGCGGCCCGGGACCGGCTGGCCGCCGCTCTGGCCGCACACTTCTAGCGCAGCGCGCAGTCCGGCGCTTCCGCCTCGATCGCGAGCGGTGCGCCCTGGGGCAGCAGGCAGG
Organism: Streptomyces sp. NPDC001927; assembly: GCF_053594455.1. Lineage (NCBI taxonomy): Bacteria > Bacillati > Actinomycetota > Actinomycetes > Kitasatosporales > Streptomycetaceae > Streptomyces > Streptomyces sp. NPDC001927. The sequence goes on from NZ_JBSFEN010000014.1 coordinate 184,919, forward strand.
TCATGTAGAGCACGACGGGCTCGGTGCCGAAGTTGTGTCCGATGTGCCGGTTCCTGCGGCCCGCGGGTTCGACGAACGCCTCGCCCGCGGACAGGGTCTCGACGGAGCAGTCGTGCAGGACGCGGGTCAGCGTGCCCGACTGGACGACGGCGATGATCTGGCCGGGGTGGTGGTGCCAGCCGGTGGAGTCGCCCGGGGCGAGGGTGACGGTCCGGAAGACGACGTCCGTCCGGCCCTTGGGCGGCTTGATCCGGAGCGTCCCGGCGGAGGTCCCCTTCGCGAGCGTGGAGCGGGCCTCGCGCATGCCCGCCCGCTCGACCACCAGGGCCTCACCGGCCCGTGTCCCCCGGTCGGTGCGGACGTCGATCCCCATGGAGCAGCCCCTCCCGCTTCCCCGCGCGGCTCTCGCTTCATGGCCGCAAACAGCCCTACGTTACTCGTAAGGGTGATGAGCCGGACGGGGATTGACGATCAGTCGATCGCCACCGGCAGGAGTCGCTCCCGCAGTTCACCGGCGAGAACGCCGTCTCCGGTCACCTCGATCCGGCCGTCCCGCACCGCCCGGGCGAGCGTCGTCTCCCCGCCCGCCAGGGCCCGGCAGGTCGCGGAGTCCGTCCGCAGCACCACGTCGGCGGGATCGGCCGGCGGTCCGTCTCCGTACGCGGGCGGCCCGTCGCCCCCGACCCGTACATGGAACGCGCCCTCGTCCAGGGTCACTTGGACGACTCCCTCCACCACGCCCTCCAGGGCGCCGATCAGCGGGACGGCGAACCAGTGGGCGCGTACGGCGTCGGTCGGGCGGGGCTCTTCCAGGGCGGGTGCGCCCCACTGCGCCAGGGCCCGCAGGACGGGGAGCAGTGCGCGGCCGCGCGCCGTGAGCTCGTACACGTACGCGGAGACGGGCGCGGGCAGGCGGCGGCGGGTGACGAGTTCGGCGCCCTCCATGTCCTTGAGGCGGCCGGCCAGCACGTCCGTACTGACTCCGGGAAGGTCGGCGTGCAGGTCCGTGTAGCGGCGCGGCCCGGCGAGGAGTTCACGGACGATCAGCAGTGTCCAGCGGTCGCCCACGACGTCGAGGGCACGGGCGGCGGCGCAGTACTGGTCATAGCTTCGACGACGTGGCATGCGACGCAGTCTAGACAAGTTGTTGGACTTTCCAAGCTCGAACTTGGTAAAACCAAGCAGCACCATTACGTCTGGGGAGGTCGTCGCATGGAGTTCCGGCAGTCGAGCAAGCTGAGCGAGGTCTGCTACGAGATCCGGGGCCCGGTCATCGAGCACGCCAACGCCCTGGAGGAGGCGGGCCACAGCGTCCTGCGCCTCAACACCGGAAACCCCGCGCTCTTCGGGTTCGAGGCGCCCGAGGAGATCGTCCAGGACATGATCCGGATGCTCCCGAAGGCCCACGGCTACACGGACTCCCGCGGCATCCTCTCCGCCCGGCGCGCGGTCGCCCAGCGCTACCAGGCGATGGGCCTGCCGGAGGTCGACGTCGACGACGTGTTCCTCGGCAACGGCGTCTCCGAGCTGGTCTCCATGGCCGTCCAGGCGCTCCTGGAGGACGGCGACGAGGTGCTGATCCCCGCCCCCGACTTCCCCCTGTGGACGGCGGTGACCACCCTCGCGGGCGGCAAGGCGGTGCACTACCTCTGCGACGAGTCGGCCGACTGGTACCCGGACCTGGACGACATGGCCGCGAAGATCACCGACCGCACCCGCGCCGTCGTGATCATCAACCCCAACAACCCCACGGGCGCGGTGTATCCGCGCGAGATCGTCGAGGGCATCCTCGACCTCGCCCGCCGCCACGGTCTGATGGTCTTCGCCGACGAGATCTACGACCAGATCGTCTACGACGAGGCCGTGCACTACCCGGCCGCCTCCCTCGCCCCCGATCTCGTCGTCCTCACCTTCGGCGGGCTCTCCAAGACCTACCGGGTCGCCGGCTTCCGTTCGGGCTGGCTGGTCGTCAGCGGACCGCAGCAGCACGCCAAGAGCTATCTGGAGGGCCTGACCATGCTGGCCTCCATGCGGCTGTGCCCGAACGCCCCCGCCCAGTACGCCATCCAGGCCGCGCTCGGCGGCCGGCAGTCGATCCATGAGCTCACCGCCCCGGGCGGCAGGCTCCACGAGCAGCGCGACAAGGCGTGGGAGAAGCTCAACGAGATCCCCGGCGTCTCCTGCGTGAAGCCGAAGGGCGCGCTCTACGCCTTCCCGCGCCTCGACCCGAAGGTGCACAGGATCCACGACGACGAGAAGTTCGTCCTCGACCTGCTGCTGCGCGAGAAGATCCAGGTGGTGCAGGGCACCGGCTTCAACTGGCCCCGCCCGGACCACTTCCGCATCCTGACCCTGCCGTACGCCGACGATCTCGACGCGGCGATCAGCCGCATCGGCCGCTTCCTGAGCGGCTACCGGCAGTAGAAGGGAAGTCGGGGGGAATCAGGCGGAAACTCGGGGGAAAAACGGAGCGGGTCCGAGGGCGTAGCCGGCCCCCGGACCCTGTTCGATGCCGCTCACATCACACGCCGGCACACTTGAGAGCCCGGGTCAGTCGTCATTGCGTCGCGTCCTGCCGTTGGACCACGGCCGATCGAGCTCGGCCGACCAGATTCGAACTGGCATTTCGACGCACCAGGGCCCGGGCCCGGTCGATCCGGCGATGAGCGGCGCATACTGAATCTGGAGCAATAGTCTGAGTTTGAACGCGACCCTTCTCAGAAGGGCCGCGCATTCACGACAAGGCTCAGCTTCAGCTTTGCGCTCCTCGCGCACCCCGACCGTGTTCTGTGGCCGGGGAGTTCATGGGTTGTCCCGCTACCCGAAGAGGTAGCCGAAGACGGCGTCCCCGACCCGCTGGTCGGTGACCTCGGCGCCGTTCGCCTCCTCACGGGCGAACTTCACCGCCTGCTGGAGCTTCTCCACCCGCTCCAGGAGCTCGTTCACGCGCCGGGCCGGCAGGGCGCCGGAGAACTTCACCGTGGTCCAGTAACCGACCGGCACGTCCTCGAAGTACACCTCGACCTGCGCCGGGTGCTTGTCGGTCGCCTCCGCCTTGACGTGGTTGCGCGGCACCTTCTTCGTCCGCACCGTGCGGACGACCTCGGTCTTCCACGCGTCCGTCGACGGGTCCTGCGTCCACGACTCGGCCGCGTCGAGGACGGGCAGCTTGCGGACGAAGGTGTGGATGTCCGTCAGCTGCTTCTCCAGGAACAGGAGGTACGCGACGGGCACCTGGCTCACCAGCACACGTCCGTCGACGGTGACGTCGGCGCGCGCCTCGCAGTTGGCCCAGTCCTTGGTGGCGGTCACATCGAAGAGCCGCGTCAGCGCCCGCGCGGTGTCGCGCAGCACGTCCTCGGCCTTCACCTGCACCAGCGTGGACTCGGGCGGAAGCTGCTCGCCCTCCTCGTCCTTCGGCTGGTAGGTACGGGAGATGCCGGCGAGCAACGCGGGCTTCTGCAGCCCGTGATGTGCCGCCGTCAGGTCCTGCTGCGCCCTGGACTTGACGCCCTTCTCCACTGCGATGATCTGATTGAGTTTCGTTGCCACGCGACAGACCCTAGAGGGTGATGGGACGTGGAATCGAACGAATATCGACGAGGAGCAACCGGAGCCATGGATACGGCCCTGATCGCCGTGGTGGGCACCCTGCTGGGTGTGATCGCCACCCACTGGTTCCAGAGCCGCGCGGACGAGCGCACGGCCTCGCTGGCCCGGGACGAACAGCTGCGCCAGGAGCGGATCTCGGCGTACAGCGCGTTCGCCGGCGAGGTCGTCGACTACCGGCGCAGCCAGAACGACCGTTGGTTCCGGGCCGCGCAGGACCCCGACTCGGAGCGGGCGGAGGAGTCGCGCTACGCCTCGTACCGTCAGCGCACCGCCACCCGTCAGGCGCTCTTCCGCGTCCAGCTGGTCTGTGACGACCCCGCCACCCGCGAACTCGCCGAGTCCGCCTTCGACATGACCAACTGCATGCACGAGGCGCGCGACGAGGAGGACCGCGCGCGGCGCTCCCGGGAGGCGAAGGTGGCGCTCGACCGGTTCATCGCGGCGGCCGCGCCCGGAGTGCGCTGAGGCTGAAGCCGAGACCGAGACCGAGGAGGCCGCCGTGGACCTGGTCGCACCCGTCGTCGTCGAACCGCTCAAACGCCGCCGCTGCTCGGAGTGCGCGCAGGGGCCACTGGAGCGGATGATCGTGGAGTTCAACGCTCCGGTCTGCTTGGACTGCGCCGACCTGGGCCATCTGGTGTTCCTGCGGCGCGGGAACACCGCCCTCACCCGGCGGGCCCGGGAGGGCAGCGCGCTGTGGGCGGTGGTCGTACGGCACAACCGGCGCCGTACCCGGTACGAACGTCAGGGCCTCCTCGTCGAGGAGGCGGCGCTCGCCCGGGCCGAGGCGGCCTGTCTCGCGGACGCGGAGGCGCGGTCGCGGCGGCGGGCGCGGGACGCGGCCCGCCGTGCGGAGCGGGACGCGGAGGTCACGGCCGCCCTCGAGGCGGAGATCCTGCGGCTCTTCCCGCGCTGTCCGCTGGACCGGGCGGCGGAGATCGCGGCTCACGCCTCCCGCAAGGGCAGTGGCCGGGTGGGGCGTACGGCGGCGGGGCGGGCGCTCGACCGGGGTGCGGTCACGGCCGCGGTGCGGGCCGCCGTACGGCATGTCGACACCGAGTACGACACGCTGCTCATGCGCGGGGTTCCCCGGCACCAGGCCCGGACGAACGTCGCACCCACCATCGAGGCGGTGCTCCGGGCCTGGCGACCCGTGTGAGCCGGGAGGTACCGCGCGGGAGGTCTCAGACCTGGGCGCGCGAGCGGCGGTAGAGGAGCGCGCCGCCGAGCAGCATCGCCGCGGCGGCCGGGGCGGCGTAGCCGACCAGGTCCGAGCCGGTGCTGGCGAGCTCGACGGAGTCGCCCTGCGGGCCGGGCGCGGGGGCCGGGACCTCGGCCTCGTCGTCGACCGGGGAAGGCAGCGGCTTCGGCTCGTCCACCGGCGGCTTCGGCTCCTCGACGGGCGCCTCGGGCTCGCCGGGGCCGTTGACGGCGGTGTTGCCGATGGCCGGGTTGCCGATGCCGACGACGTTGACGGAGTTGCCGCTCACGTTGACGGGGAGGTCGATCGGCAGCTGGATGCCGTTGCCGGAGAGCACGCCGGGCGAGCCCGCCGCGATCCCCTCGGCGGTGGCGCCACCGCCGTTGGACGAGCCGCCCTGGTGGGAGCCGCCGCCGGGGTGGCCGCCGCTGCGCGGGGTGCCGGGCTGGTCCTTGTGGTGGCGGCCGCCGCCGTCGGCGTCCGAGCCGTACCCGTCGGACGGGCTCGTGTTGGCGCAGCGGTTGCCCACGGCCGGGTTGAGCAGCCCGACGACGTTGACGGTGTTCCCGCAGACGTTGACCGGGACGTGCACCGGCAGCTGGATCGTGTTGCCGGAGCCGACGCCCGGCGAACCGACCGCGGCGCCCTGTGCGCCGGAGTCGGCGTGCGCGGCTCCCGCCGAGAGCGCGAGTGCGCCACCCGTGACCATCAATGTGGCCAGACCACTTCGGCGAATCTGCCTCATGGCTTCCTGCCTTCTGGAGGTGTTCACGGGCATTCGCCCGTACCGCAATTAACGCGATCCTGGCGAGGCCGGATCAGGCCGTTGGCGGGTTTCACTCCATCGAGTGGGAATGACCTCGAACGGACGGGGTAAACGCTGCCGTTCGAACGACAAGCGGCACGCGGCCCAGAGAGGGCAGGGTCAGCGGCCCAGCAGGTCGGTGAGGGCTCCGACGGGGTCGGCGTCGGGGGTGCCGCGCGGCCACCAGTCCTCGCGGTCGGCGTCCGACTCGTAGCCGTACCAGAGTCCGTCGCGGCCGAAGCGGAGTTGGAGCGACCGGGTCGACAGGTGGTTGCGCCAGGGGCGGAAGGCCGGGAAGTCGGCGGCGAGCAGGGCGGGTCGGGCCCGGTCGAAGGGGCCGGCGGGCGGGTCCCAGGGCTCTTCGAGGACGCTGAGTCCGGCGATTCCGCCCTGCCGCCAGGCGGCGACGGCGCGGGCCAGGTCGGTGGGGGTGCGGTCGAGGGCGTGCGCCAGGTCGCGGTAGAGCGCGCGGGTGGAGGCGGTGAGCCCGGAGCCGGGGTGGGCGGCGGCCAGCCGGACGGCGTCCTGCCAGGGGGTAAGCGCGGCGACGGGGTCGTGGCCGGTGGCGAGGAAGGCGTGGGCGCGGGCGGCGGCCTCCGACGCGAGCAGGTCGAGGGCGAGGGGGTCGGGGGCGTGCGGGTCCGGCGGGTAGACGGGCGGGCGGCCCGGCTGGGCGGGCAGAGGGAGCGGCGGCGGCAGCGGGGGCAGGGCGTGGCCCGTCAGCGGGGCGAGGGCGGTGCGGGCCGGGACGGTCGCCATGGGCGGCGCGGTCGCGCTCTTCTCGGCGGCGGAACGGGCCGCGTTGCGGTGGGTGAGGGCGGCCAGGATCTCATGCTCGCCGCGCCCCCGCATCAGGAAGAGGACGAAGGGGTCCTCGTCGAGGAGCCGGGCCGACTGGTAGCAGAGGGCGGCGGCGTGCTTGCAGGGGAAGCCGTTGTCCGGGCAGGAGCAGTCGGGGACGAGGTCGCCGGGCGCGGGCAGCAGACCGGTGACGGCCTCCAGGGCGTGCGGGACGTCCTTGTCGAGCAGGGCGGCGATGTGGTCGGGGCGGGCGGCGACCTCGTCCAGGAACCGCTCCCAGCCGTCGTCGCCGAGCGTCCGCAGCCGGATCTCGGTGCGGTACGGGCGGGGGCGGGAGCCGTGGACGTACGCGACGACCCGGCCGGGGGTGACCGTGATCGCGTCGACGTGACCGCGCCCCGCGTACGCCTTGCCCCGGGCCAGCCGCGCCGGGTCGAGGGCGGTGTCCTCCAGCACCTCCACCCAGGCGTTGCCCCACCAGGTGGCGGCGAACCGGCCGTCGGGTGCCTCGCGCGGGGCGAGGGCGGGGAACGTACGGCGCAGGTCGTCGTGGCGCGGGCCCCCGAACCTTCCGGACCCGGCCCCGGACCCGGTTCCGGGGCGGCGGGCGGCGCCGGCGCGCGGCGAGGAGCCGGAGCGGCGGTTCATGACGGCCTCCTCAGGGACACGAGGTCGGCCAGCTCGCGGTCGGTCAGCTCGGTCAGGGCGGCCTCTCCGGAGCCGAGGACGGCGTCGGCCAGGGCGCGCTTGGCGCGGAGCATCTCGGCGATGGTGTCCTCCACCGTGCCTTCAGCGATCAGGCGGTGGACCTGCACCGGCTGGGTCTGGCCGATCCGGTAGGCGCGGTCGGTGGCCTGCTCCTCGACGGCCGGGTTCCACCAGCGGTCGAAGTGGACGACGTGCCCGGCCCGGGTGAGGTTGAGGCCGGTGCCCGCCGCCTTCAGCGACAGCAGGAAGACGGGCACGTCACCGGATTGGAAGCGGTCGACCATGCGCTCGCGCTCGGCCACGGGCGTTCCGCCGTGGAGCAGTTGGGCCGGGATCGCCCGGGCGGCCAGGTGGTCGGCGAGCAGCCGGGCCATGGTGACGTACTGGGTGAAGACGAGCACGGAGCCGCCCTCGGCCAGGATCGTGTCCAGAAGCTCGTCGAGCAGGGCGAGTTTGCCGGAGCGGCCGGCGAGCCTGGCCGTGCCGCCGCCCTTGGCCGTCTGCTCCTTGAGGTACTGCGCGGGGTGGTTGCAGATCTGCTTGAGCGAGGTGAGCAGCTTCATGACGAGCCCGCGGCGGGCGATGCCCTCGGCGCCCTCGATCTGCGCCATGGTCTCGCGGACCACCGCCTCGTAGAGCGAGACCTGCTCGCGGGTGAGGGCCACGGGGTGGTCGGACTCGGTCTTCGGCGGCAGCTCGGGGACGATGCCGGGGTCGGACTTGCGGCGGCGCAGCAGGAAGGGCCTGACCATGCGGGCGAGGCGGTCGACGGCCTCCTGGTGCTCGATCTCCTCGTTGTTCTCGACGGCGCGCGCGTGGCGGGAGCGGAAGGCCTTGAGGGGGCCGAGGAGGCCGGGGGTGGTCCAGTCGAGCAGGGCCCACAGCTCGGAGAGGTTGTTCTCGACGGGCGTGCCGGTGAGGGCGACGCGGGCGGCCGTGGGGATGGTCCGCAGCGCCTTGGCGGTGGCGGAGAAGGGGTTCTTGACGTGCTGGGCCTCGTCGGCGACGACCATCCCCCACTCCTGCTCGGCCAGCTGGGGGGCGCTGGTGCGGAGGGTGCCGTAGGTGGTGAGGACGAAGCCCGCAGGGCCGGAGTCCGGGGTGACTCCGTCGAGGGAGCGGTCGGCGCCGTGGAAGCGGCGCACGGGGACGCCGGGGGCGAAGCGCTGGATCTCCCGCTGCCAGTTGCCCAGCAGGGAGGCGGGGCAGACGACGAGGGTGGGGGCGCGGCGGGCCCGGCGCAGGTGGAGGGCGATGAGGGTGACGGTCTTGCCGAGCCCCATGTCGTCGGCGAGGCAGCCGCCGAGTCCGAGCGAGGTCATGAGATCGAGCCAGGCCAGTCCGCGCAGTTGGTAGTCGCGCAGGGTGGCGTCGAGCCCGGCGGGCGCCTCGATCTCCTCGGGTCCGGCGACGAGCCGGTCCCGGAGCGTCGCGAGGGCGCCGACGGGCACGGCGCGGACGGTCTCGCCGTCCACCTCGGCGGTGCCGCTGAGGGCGACCGCGAGGGCGTCGACGGGCTCCAGCAGGCCGAGTTCGCGCTTGCGGGCCTTGCGGACCAGGTCGGGGTCGACGACCACCCACTGGTCGCGCAGCCGCACGATGGGCCGGTGGGACTCGGCGAGCGCGTCCATCTCGCGCTCAGTGAGCGGGTCGCCGTCGAGCGCCAACTGCCAGTTGAAGCGGAGCAGTTCCTCGCTGTCGAAGAACGCCGTGCCGTCGGTGGCGGAGCCCGGGGCGGCCAGGGGCGGGCGGACGACGGCGGAGGCGCTGAGCGAGCGGGCCAGTTCGCGGGGCCAGTGGACGGCCACCCCGGCGTCGGCGAGGCGGGCGGCGGCGGGGCCGAGCAGCTCGTACAGCTCGTCCTCGGTGACGGCGAGGACATCGGGGACGTCGCGCTCCAGGAGCCGGCCGAGCGGTGGCCAGACGCGGGCCGCGCGGCGCAGCGCGAGGACGGCGTCGATCCGGGCACGGGGTCCGAAGAGCTCGTCGCCGCCGCCCGCCCAGAGGGCGGCGGCGTCGATGACGAGGGTGGGGTCGGCCAGGCTGTGGACCTGGAGCAGGGCCGCGGCGGCCTGGCGCTCGTCGCCGCCCTCCTCGGCGACGTCGAAGAGCTCGTACCCGGAGAGGTCGAGCCGGAGCGAGACCCGGACCCCGGCGTCCATGCCGGCGGCGGCCTCGGCCGCCCAGGCACGCGCGCGGGGCAGGTGCTGGGCGCCGCGCGCGGCGAACGGCGCCCCGGCGGCGTGGGCGGCGGCGGGTGTACGGGGCAGGGTGTCGGCGACCGCGTCGAGGAAGGCCCGCACCAGTGCCTCCGGCTCGGGCAGCTGGAGCGGGGTGCGGCCGGGCACGGGCACCGCGTGGGCTTCGTGGGGCATGGCGGCGGCGACGGCCCGCAGATGCGCGATGTCGTCGGCGTCCAGCGGCCCCGCCCGCCAGGCGTCGAGGTCGTCGGCGGTGAGTCCCGGCAGCAGCCTGCCCCGGGCGGCGAGGTGCAGGGCGTGCAGGGCGGCGGCGCCCCAGCAGGCCGCCGCGGGGTGCGCGCCCGGCCGGTGGCGGGCGGCGACCAGCTCGGGGAGGGCCTCGGCGACGCCGAGGGTGACGGCGGGGACCGTACGGCTGCGGACTCCGGCGCCGTGTCGCCGTACGACGGTGAGCTCGGTCGGCTCCGCACCCCCGACGACGGGCAGCGGACCGCCGTCCGGGGACCAGAAGGCGACCCGCCCCTCCCGGGGCAGCGCGGCCGGGAGGAAGACGGCGGCGCAGGTCTGCGCGCTGTGCTGGGCCACGGTCCCGCTCACCTCCCGTTCCTCGACGGATTCCGACTGGATCTCCGACCTTACGGGTGGGGTCTGACAACGGGCCCTCGCGCCGCTTCGCCCGGGCGGCCCAGCCCCGGATGACAGCCCGGGCGGCAGGCGGCAGGGTGACGGGAACAGGGCTTCTGCCGCCTTCGCCCGACAGACGAGGACCCGCCATGTCCGTACACCGGCGTCTCGGCACCGCTGCCGGGACCGTGCTCCTGACGCTCGCCGTCGCGGGCTGTTCCGGCCTCGGCCGCACCGCGGTGGGCCCCGTCACCTACGAGACCGAGCGCGAGGTCGTGATCTCCGTGACGAGCCCGTCGGTGAAGGGCTGCCACCGCTTCCTGGCGCCGTCCGGCGTGACGGCGATCGAGAACGGCACGCTCATCGACGTCAAGGCGTACCGGAACGGCACCTGCCAGGGCGACTACATCTACATCGCCACCAACACGAGCAACAGGATCGCATCGGACAGCCTCCCGTGGCGCAGCTACAGCTTCGTCCACTAGCCGCGCCCCTGCGTGCGGGCCTGCTCAGCGGGGCGTGGGGCGGGCTCTGACCCAGGTGCCGTCGTCCGTCAGATAGGCGTCCACGGCGAGCCCGGCCTCGCCCAGACACCGTTCGAAGTCCTCCTTGCTCAGGGGGCGCGAGCGGAAGGTCTGGGTCCAGCGCAGGTCCGGGAAGACGTACTCGGCGACGACCGAGTTGACGCCGTCGCCGACCGGGTCCGCCGAGAGGATCCGTACCGTGCAGCCGCTCGGGTCCTGGCGTTCGCGCGGCACGTTCCGGTGCCAGTCCTCGCCCTCACGCTGGATCAGGACGCAGCCGTCGTCCCGCACGTGGTCCCTGCAGGTCTCGAGGAGCGCCTGGCGCTCGCTGTGCTCGGCCGTGTGCACCAGGTACGAGGCGAGCATCACCACGTCGAACCGCCGTGCCAGGTCCAGCGATTCGATCGGGCTGCGCACCGTCTCGGCGCCCGGCACGCGCTCCCGTACCGCTTCGAGCATCTCCTCCGACTCGTCCACCGCCGTCACGGCGAAGCCGCGCTCGACCAGAGGCCCCGTCACCCGCCCCGCTCCACAGCCCAGTTCGAGCAGTGAGGCGCCCGGTGGCACGGCCGACTCGATCACATCGGGCTCGATCCCGACCCCCAGACGCAGATACACGTCGACGGCGCAGCCGTCCGGGGTGATGGCTCCGGGCCCTGTCCCTTGGTGTCCCTCACGCATCCGTACGCTCATGCCCGGGAGAACGAAGGGGCTCGGAGAGCCGTTCCCTCCCGGCGCTCCGGAGGCCGCACACCCCTCGTTCGAGTGATGTTCGCCTACGCGCGCCGGGGGTAGACCCTCTGTAGGAGATGCGACCGCCATGCGTACGGGCAGTGAGCCGGCGACCGCACGCAGTGCGCTGCGGTTGCGGTTCTGGCTGAGTCTGTGGGGTCTGCTCTGGGCCGCCTTCGGCACGACGGTGTTCGCCCTGATCGGCAGGCCGGGGTGGGCGGCGGCCTGCGGCGTGCTGTTCCTGGTGGCCGCTGTCGACATGTCGATGGTGCTGCACCATCTGCATCAAGGGCCGCACTGGCAGCCCGGACGCGACATCCCACCGTACGAACCCGACCACGGCGGCACGGGGCGCCGCTGAGAGTCGGCCGGCGAACCCTCGCCGCCGAGCCGATCCCCCTGAGAGCGCCGAGCCGTCAGCTGTCCGTGTCGAAGCGGGCCGCCTGGAGGTACTCGGGCTTGGGGTCGAGCGCGGCCGCGAGCCGGAAGTGCCGGGTGGCCTGATCGGGCCGACCCGAGCGCTGGAACGTGCGGGCCAGGGCGAAGTGCGCGAACGCGTTGTCCGGCTCGCGCTCCAGGACCAGCTCGAACTCCAGCTCCGCGGGACGCAGTTGCGCGGCGGCGAAGAAGGCGCGGGCGCGCAGCAGCCGCGCCGCGGTGTTCTCGGGGTGGGCGGCGATCACCGAGTCGAGCAGTTTCACGGCACCGCGGGGGTCCCGCGCGGCCAGCAGGTGCTCGGCTGCGCGGAAGTCGATGACGTGGGTCTCGGGGTTCCTCTCGGCCACGGTGGCATCCTTCCCTTTGCTCCGGCGGTTCAACATCGGGTGCTGCGGGGCTATTCCACGCCTGCGCGATCCCTACCCAGCCGGAGGCACGGCCGATCGGCGCGGACGCCCCCGCTTTGAACCGGGTTACGCCTTCCCTTCGGCCGCCCGCCGGGTCAGCTGCTCCCAGACCGCGCGCACCTGGGGTTCCAGCGCCTCCAGCGGTCCGTCGTTGTCGATGAGGAGGTCGGCGATCGCCCGGCGCTGCTCGCGCGTGGCCTGGGCGGCCATCCTGGCGCGCGCCTCGGGCTCGGCCATGCCCCGCAGCCGTACCAGCCGGTCGAGCTGGGTCTCGGCGGACGCGTCCACGACCACGACCAGGTCGTAGAGGGGCGCGAGGGCGTTCTCGGTGAGGAGGGGGACGTCGTGGACGACGACGTCGTCCGGTCCGGCCGCGCTCTCCAGCTCGGCGGAGCGGGCGCCGACGAGGGGGTGGACGATCCCGTTCAGGGTGGCCAGGCGATCGGCGTCGGCGAAGACGATGGAGCCGAGCTTCGGGCGGTCGAGCGTGCCCTGCTCGGTCAGGATCTCCGGCCCGAACGCCGCCACGACGGCCGCGAGCCCGGGGGTCCCGGGCTCGACGACCTCGCGCGCGATCTTGTCGGCGTCGATCAGCACGGCCCCGTACGAGACGAGGAGCCGTGACACTGCACTCTTGCCGGCGCCGATACCGCCGGTCAGGCCCACCTTCAGCATGAGCGGCAGCCTATGACCCCCGCCCCGGCCGCTACGCGTCGCCCTCCCGCTCGGCGAGGAAGCGCTCGAACTCGCGGCCCAGTTCGTCCGCCGACGGCAGATCGACGGGCTCCGCGACCAGGCTGCCCCGGGTCTCGGCGCCGGCGACCGCGTCGTACTGGTGCTCAAGGCCCTGGACCAGGGCCGTCAGCTCGTCGTCGCCCTCGCCGATCTGGCGCTCGATCTCGGTCTGGGTGCGCCTGGCCTCGGTGCGCAGCGTGTGGGCGACCCCGGGCAGGACGAGACCGGTGGCGCCGGTGATGGCTTCCAGCGCGGTCAGCGCGGCGTCGGGGTACGAGGACCGGGCGACGTAGTGCGGGACGTGCGCCGCGACGCCGAGGGTGTCGTGGCCGGACTCGGTGAGCCGGAACTCGATGAGCGATTCGGCGCTGCCGGGCACCTGGGCCTCGTCGAAGGGGCTCTTGTGGCCGGGCATGAGGTCCGTGCGGTTGCCGTGCGGGGTGAGGCCGACGGGGCGGGTGTGCGGGACGCCCATCGGGATGCCGTGGAAGTTGACCGAGAGCCGTACGCCGAGCCGTTCGACGATCTGGCGGACGGCGACGGCGAAGCGCTCCCACTCGACGTCCGGCTCGGGGCCGGAGAGCAGCAGGAAGGGCGCGCCGGTGGCGTCCTGGACGAGGCGGACCTCGATGGCGGGCGTTTCGTACGCCGTCCAGCGGTCGCGCCGGAAGGTGAGCAGCGGCCGACGGGCTCGGTAGTCCACGAGCCGGTCGTGGTCGAAGCGGGCCACCACCTGGTGGGGCAGCGTGTCGAGCAGTCGGTCGACGATCTGCTCGCCGGCCTCACCCGCGTCGATGTAGCCGTCGAAGTGGTAGAGCATGACCAACCCGGCCGACTCCTGCGCCAGGGCCACGTCCACCACGGCCAGGCCCTTCTGGTCCCATTCGTACAAATCCTGGGGATCAAGCACGATTACCGCTCCTCCTCGCGTTCCTAGGAAAGAACGCTCCCCGGCCCACGAGCATTCCCCGAGTCCCGGTTTTCGTGAGCGGAGTGTCAGCGCGCGAGCACGCGCACGCGCCCCCGGCGCGATCACGGGGGCGCCCCGGAAACGACGGAGGCCCGCTCCCCCGAAGGGGAGCGGGCCTCGTCGTTGGCTAGCTAGTGCCTAGCAGTACCGGAGCTGATTCAGCTCTGGCCGCCGGCCAGCTTCTCGCGCAGGGCAGCCAGGGCCTCGTCCGACGCCAGGGCGCCGGAGTTGTCGTCCGACTCCGAGGAGTACGAACCACCGGAGACGCCCGCCGGGGCACCGGCCGGAGCGGCGGCGCCACCCTCGGCAGCGGCGGCCTCGTCGGCCTCGCGGGACTTGATGACCTGAGCCTGGTGCTGCTCGAAGCGCTGCTGCGCCTCGGCGTACTGGGTCTCCCAGGCCTCGCGCTGGGTCTCGTAGCCCTCGAGCCAGTCGTTGGTCTCGGGGTCGAAGCCCTCGGGGTAGATGTAGTTGCCCTGGTCGTCGTAGGACGCGGCCATGCCGTACAGGGTCGGGTCGAACTCGACCGACGCCGGGTCGGCACCGAAGGACTCGTTGGCCTGCTTCAGGGACAGCGAGATCCGGCGACGCTCGAGGTCGATGTCGATGACCTTGACGAAGATCTCGTCGTTGACCTGGACGACCTGCTCCGGGATCTCCACGTGGCGCTCAGCCAGCTCGGAGATGTGGACCAGACCCTCGATGCCCTCGTCCACGCGGACGAACGCACCGAACGGAACCAGCTTGGTGACCTTGCCCGGGACGACCTGACCGATCTGGTGCGTGCGGGCGAACTGCTGCCACGGGTCCTCCTGCGTCGCCTTCAGCGACAGGGAGACACGCTCGCGGTCCATGTCCACGTCGAGAACCTCGACGGTGACTTCCTGGCCGACCTCGACAACCTCGGACGGGTGGTCGATGTGCTTCCAGGACAGCTCGGAGACGTGCACGAGACCGTCGACGCCACCCAGGTCCACGAAGGCACCGAAGTTGACGATCGAGGAGACGACGCCGGAGCGGACCTGACCCTTCTGGAGGGTCGTGAGGAAGGTCTGGCGAACCTCGGACTGGGTCTGCTCCAGCCAGGCACGGCGGGACAGGACCACGTTGTTGCGGTTCTTGTCCAGCTCGATGATCTTCGCCTCGAGCTCCTTGCCCACGTAGGGCTGGAGGTCGCGGACGCGACGCATCTCGACCAGGGAGGCCGGGAGGAAGCCGCGGAGGCCGATGTCGAGGATGAGACCACCCTTGACGACCTCGATGACGGTACCGGTGACGATGCCGTCCTCTTCCTTGATCTTCTCGATGGTGCCCCAGGCGCGCTCGTACTGGGCACGCTTCTTCGAGAGGATCAGGCGGCCTTCCTTGTCCTCCTTCTGGAGAACCAGGGCCTCGATCTCGTCGCCGACCTTGACGACCTCGTTCGGGTCGACGTCGTGCTTGATCGAGAGCTCGCGGCTCGGGATGACACCTTCGGTCTTGTAACCGATGTCGAGCAGGACCTCGTCCCGGTCGACCTTCACGATGACGCCGTCGACGATGTCGCCGTCGTTGAAGTACTTGATCGTCTCGTCGATCGCGGCGAGGAAGGCTTCCTCGTTACCGATGTCGTTGACCGCAACCTGCGGGGTGGTGGCGGTGGTCTCGGTGCTGCTCGTCATGTGGGAAAGGGCTCCGGTTACGGACAGAAAGTCGTAGGTACTGCTACGCCGAGAGCCCGTATCGCACCGAAGAAGCCGGACAGCCTATGAAGCGCCTTTCCCGATGAAGGGAGGCGCCTCGCGAACCGAGGGGACATACAACCGTGCGAGCGCGGCCTGCTCCGTCTGAGGCGCGCAGGCCCGCAGCGCAACCTTTAGCATACGGGGGCAGCCGGGACGGGTCAATGCGCGAAGCGCGCAGGCGGGGCGGATCGCCGCATACCCGGCACAATTCGATTCTCCCCAGGCCATCGTGGCCCAGGGGGCCCGCACGGCGGCGCTGTGCGCAAACTACAACGACGGGCGAGATGAACCAAGAGTACGGACACGAAGTCGACCCCGTGGGCAGCGCCGAAGAGGCCGCCGGGGCGGACGGGGCCGACGAGGCGGAGGCGACCCGCCGCGCGGCAGGGGACTCCGAGAGCAGCCGGGCGAGCCGGGGCTGGTGGGACCGGAACGCCGACGAGTACCAGAGCGAGCACGGGGCCTTCCTCGGGGACGACCGGTTCGTCTGGGGACCGGAGGGGCTCGACGAGGCCGAGGCGGGACTGCTCGGGCCGGCGGAGGAGCTGAAGGGACTCGACGTCCTGGAGATCGGGGCGGGGGCGGCGCAGTGCTCGCGCTGGCTGGCCGCCCGGGGCGCGCGGCCGGTGGCCCTGGACCTTTCGCACCGACAGCTCCAGCACGCGCTGCGGATCGGCGGGGACGTGCCGCTGGTCGAGGCGGACGCGGGCGCGCTGCCCTTCCGCGACGGCTCCTTCGACCTGGCGTGTTCGGCGTACGGCGCGGTGCCGTTCGTGGCGGACCCGGTGAAGGTGTTCCGCGAGGTGCGCCGGGTACTGCGGCCGGGCGGCCGGTGGGTGTTCTCGGTGACGCACCCGATCCGCTGGGCCTTCCCCGACGAGCCGGGCCCCGAGGGCCTGTCGATCGCCGCCTCCTATTTCGACCGCACTCCTTATGTGGAGCAGGACGAGGAGGGCCGGGCGGTCTATG
Organism: Streptomyces sp. NPDC001927; assembly: GCF_053594455.1. Lineage (NCBI taxonomy): Bacteria > Bacillati > Actinomycetota > Actinomycetes > Kitasatosporales > Streptomycetaceae > Streptomyces > Streptomyces sp. NPDC001927. The sequence continues at coordinate 201,370 of NZ_JBSFEN010000014.1, forward strand.
TCGAGCACCACCGGACGATCGGCGACCGGGTACGGGACGTGGTGGCCGGCGGCTTCCGGCTGATCGATCTCGTCGAGCCGGAGTGGCCGGCGTGGAACAGCCAGGAGTGGGGCGGCTGGTCCCCGCTGCGGGGGAACCTGATCCCGGGCACGGCGATCTTCGTGTGCGAGCGGGACGGATAGCCCGGACGACCAGCCACGGCGACCCGGATAGCCACCACGGCGATCCGAATAGTCATATGAGCGGACGGGGCCTGTGGACAGCCGGGCCCGTCGCCGGCGGTGACGTACGAAACTGAGTGCGTGATCCGAAACGACGCACTCGACCGTCTCCCCGTCCGCCATGCCGTCCCCGAGCTGCTGACCGCGCTCGAGGAGCGCGGCACGGCGGTGCTGTACGCGCCTCCCGGCACCGGCAAGACCACGCTGGTGCCGCTCGCGCTCGCGGGGCTCATAGGGGACGGACCCCGGCGGCGGGTGCTGGTGGCCGAGCCGCGCCGGATGGCGGTGCGGGCGGCCGCCCGGCGGATGGCGTGGCTGCTGGGCCAGGAGGTCGGCGAGGCCGTCGGCTTCTCGGTGCGCGGCGAGCGCCGGGCCGGTCCCGCGACCCGCGTCGAGGTGGTGACGACGGGCATCCTCCTCCAGCGCCTGCAGCGTGATCCGGAGCTGGCGGGGGTGGACGTGGTGCTGCTCGACGAGTGCCACGAGCGTCATCTCGACGCGGATACGGCGATGGCGTTCCTGGTGGACGTCCGGGCGACGCTGCGGCCGGAGCTGAAGCTGATCGCCGCGTCGGCGACGAGCGACGCCGAGGCCTGGGCGCGGCTCCTCACAACCCTTGAAGGCAGCGATCCCGCGCCCATCGTGTGGGGGAAGGGCGAGGGGCACGGGTATCACGTGCACTTCGCCGCCCCGCCGGCCGGGATCAGGCCCTCCCACGGCACCTGGGTGGATCCCGCCCTCCTGCGCCATGTCGCGGCGACGGTCCGGCTGGCCTGCGAACGGCACACGGGCGACGTCCTCTGCTTCCTGCCCGGTACGGGTGAGATCGCGCGGACGGCGGGGATGCTGGCCGACCTGGACGCGGAGGTGCTGCAGCTGCACGGGCGGGCTCCAGCGGCGGTGCAGGACGCGGTCCTGAAGGGGGCGGAGCCCGGCGGGCGGCGCCGGGTGATCCTCGCGACCTCCGTGGCGGAGTCGAGCCTGACGGTCCCGGGGGTGCGGATCGTCGTGGACTCGGGGCTTGCCAGGGAGCCGCGGACGGACCACGCCCGGGGCCTCGGGTCCCTGGCGACGGTGCCGGTGTCGATCGCGAGCGCGACCCAGCGCTCGGGCCGCTCCGGGCGGGAGGCCTTCGGTGCCGTCTACCGCTGCTGGGCGGAGGCGGACGACGGGCGCCGGGCCCGCTTCCCCTCCCCCGAGATCCAGATCGCCGACCTGGCGTCGTTCGCCCTGCGGGCGTCGTGCTGGGGCGACCCTTCGGCGGAGGGCCTCGCCCTCCTGGACAGCCCGCCGGCCGGGGCGCTGACGGCGGCCCGTTCCGTCCTGACGGCGATCGGCGCGGTCGACGAGGACGGCCGGGCCACGGAGCGGGGCGTACGGATGTCTCGGCTCGGGGTGCACCCCCGGCTGGCCCGGGCTCTCCTGGACGGCGCGCCCGAGGTCGGGGCGCGACGGGCGGCCGAGGTGGTCGCCCTGCTGAGCGAGGAGCCGCCCCGGGAGTACGGGGACGACCTGGCGACCGCCTGGCGCGCCGCGCGGCGGGGCGCCGACGGGTACGGGGCGCGCTGGAAGGCGGAGGCACGGCGCCTCGAACGGGCCGCGGGCGAGGAGGGCCCCGCGGGCCGGGGTGCCGACGAGCGGGGTGCCGGAATCCCGGCCGGGGGCGGTGCTCCGGCCGGGCGCGGGGAGGACGTGGTGGCCGGGCTTGTGACGGCGTACGCGTTTCCGGAGCGGGTGGCGCGGGCGCGGGAGGGGAGCGGGTTCCTGATGGTGTCGGGGACGGGTGCCGAGCTCGCCGAGGGCTCGGGGCTCGGGCGGGCGCCGTGGCTGGCCGTCGCCGTGGCGGACCGGACCGCGCGGAGCGCCACGGCCCGGGTGCGGCTAGCGGCCGTGGTGGACGAGGACGTGGCCCGGGCGGCCGCCGGGCATCTGCTCGCTTCCGGCGAGGAGGTGCATTGGGAGGACGGGGACGTGGTCGCCCGGTCGGTGTCCCGGCTGGGCGCCGTCGAGCTGGCCGCTCGTCCGCTCAGGGAGGCGGCCGACCCGGTGCTCGTGCGGGCGGCGCTCCTGGACGGGCTGGGGCGGGAGGGGCTCGGGCTGTTGCGGTGGAGCCGTGAGGCGCAGGAGCTGAGACAGCGGCTCGGCTTCCTCCGCCGGGTGCTGGGTGATCCGTGGCCGGAGGTCTCGGAGGAGGCGCTCCTTGACCGCGCGGACGAGTGGCTGGAGCCCGAGCTGTCCCGGGCCCGGCGGCGGGCCGACCTCGGCCGGATCGACGCCGGGCAGGGGCTCACGCGGCTGCTGCCGTGGGCGACGGGCGAGGCGGGGCGGCTCGACGAGCTGGCGCCCGAGCGGATCGAGGTGCCCAGCGGGTCGCGGATACGGGTGGACTACGGCGGCGAACAGCCGGTCCTTGCGGTGAAGTTGCAGGAGATGTTCGGTCTCGCCGAGACGCCGAGGGTGGCGGCCGGGACGCCGGTCGTGGTCCATCTCCTCTCCCCCGCGGGACGGCCTGCCGCCGTCACCGCCGACCTGGCCTCGTTCTGGCGCGACGGCTACCGGGCGGTGCGGGCGGAGCTGCGCGGGCGCTATCCGAAGCATCCGTGGCCGGAGGACCCGGCCGGGGCGGAGCCGACCCGGCACACCAGCGCGCGGCTCAGGAGGGAGCGGTAGCGGGGCCGTCCGGGTCGGGGCGCCGGCTGCGCGCCTCCAGCCAGAGGGAGAGGGCGAGCAGAAGGAGGGAGAGGGTGAGGAAGGTCCAGGGCAGATAGGAGGTGACGAGCAGGATGACGGTCCGGTTGGAGTCGACCAGTTCGACGGTGTCGCGGATGTAGTCCTCGCGCATCTTCACGTGGCCGGAGAACGCGGTGACCTTCCAGTCGGTCTTGTCGTTGCGGAGCTCCTCCTCGTGGATCTCCTCGCCGTTGACCGGGGCGCCGGTGACGGGGTCGACCCAGAACATCCGCTTGGTCGTGTACCAGATGGACATGCCCGACTGGCTGATCATCTCGGGGGTGATGCCCTTGACCGGCATCGTCTTCGGCATGGGGACCTTGGTCCAGGGGATGGTCTGCTCGAAGTAGTAGACCTCCATGCCGCGGAAGGTGCGGGTGCCCTTGTAGTGGATGGGGGAGGTGGTGCGGGAGCGGGCGTCGAAGTACTGGTAGTCCCGCTTCTCGGTGAGGAAGGGCCACTTGAACTCGATGCCCTCCCGCCGGACGCTGTCGCCGTCGACCGTGGCGCCGGTGGCGTTGACCGGGTCCTGGGTGTGGGCGTCGAAGACGTAGCGCTCGGGGATCTGGGAGACCATCTTGCCGTCGGGGCCGGTGATGTAGGTGAGGGCGTCCCAGACGACGACGTCGCGGCCGGCGGAGCGTTCGATCCGCTTGGACTCCTCCACGTTGCCCTTGAGGGTCTGGATGATGGTGAGTTTCTCGACCTTCTTGGCCGTGAGGGTCGAGTAGTCGACGAGGGTCGCGGGCTTCGCCTCCAGGACGATCTCCTGGTACTGGTTCGGCGGGATCTTCGCCACGCGGGGGAAGACGTACCAGCGAAGCGTGGGGGCCATCGCGGCGAAGAAGACCGCGAAGGCGAGCAGGACGAGGCTGGCTCGGCGGCGCATGGACGGAGCTCCTCCTACTTCTTGGGGCCGGGGTCGGCGGTGAGGAGGGGCTTGGGCGAGGTGGGCCCGTCGGGCGGCAGGTCGACCGCGGAGACGAGGAGGATCACGAGGAGGACTGGGACCAGCCCGATGGCGGCGGCTACGAGGGCGCGCATGGTCGGCCTCCCGGTGCTCGATCTGATGCGGCGTCAGGGCTGGGGCACCGTAGCAACGCGGGCCCGAGATGAGAACACGTTGCACTCAGAACGCAGAGCGCCGCCCCCTCGTCCGGGTGGACGGGAGGGCGGCGGACCGACCGGCCGTGCGGCGCGGCGCCCGTCGGGGGGCGCCTGCCGGGCGGTGACTCAGGTCGTCGGCGAGGAGGACGGGGTCGGCGTCGGCTCGGGCTCCGGGGCCGGGGCGGTGACCTTGAGCTCGATGGTCACGGAGCCGCCGCCGGGCGCCGTGAGCCGGAGCAGGAAGGTGCCGGCCTGGTCGTCCGCGAAGATGTCGGGGAGGGTGAGCAGTCCGAAGGCGTCCGTCTTCAGGCCCGTGAGGGTGCGGACGGGGTTGCCGTCGGCGTCCTTGAAGTACGGGCCCTTGCTGTTCTGCTGCGGGTCCTCCGCCGAGCTGATCATGGTGGCGGTCAGGCCCACCGAGGAGGCGATGGCGCCGTCGAGGGTGGCCTTCACCAGGACGCGGTCGGCGAACCGGGCGCCCGTGGTGGCGGTCAGCTCCGTGGCGTCGCCGCGGACCAGCTGGTCGGCCTGCCGCTCGGTGACGGTCGCCGAGAAGGAGACGGACGCGGTGTTGCGGCCCACGACCGTGGCCCGGACCGTGAAGGTGCCCGTCTGCTCGCCGGCCCGGACGTTCGGCGCGACGGCCCGGCCGTTGAGGCCGGTGAGGACGGTGACGCTCTTCGCCACGCCACCGAGGTTGGCGTCGGTGGAGCCGACGATCTCGAAGCGGACACCCACTCCGGCGACGGGCTTGCCCGCGGCGTCCAGCGCCTCGACCGTCGGGCGCTCGGCGAAGACGCTGCCGACGGTGGCCGTCAGGGTGCCGGTGCCGGCGTCCTTGAGCGTGGCGACCTTCGAGGCCGCCGGCGGGGTGACGGGCGGCGTGACCGGCGGAGTGGTGCCGGGCTTGGACGGGTTCGGCTTCGGCGTGGTCGGGCTGGGCGACGGGGTGACGGGCGTCGTCGGCGTGGGCCTCGAGGAGGGGCCGGTGCTCGGGGTGTCGCTGCGGTCGACGGGCAGCACGCCCGTGCCGTCCGGGACCTGGTGGGTGCCGCGCTTGTAGTACTCGAACCAGGAGAGCACCGTGCGCAGGTACTCGGTCGAGCGGTTGTAGCTGAGGATCGCCCGGTCCAGGTCCGCCTTGACCGCGAGGTCGCGGTTGTTGGCGCACAGGTACATACCGGCCGCCTGGGCGGCGTCGTAGATGTTGTTGGGGTCCTTGCGGCCGTCGCCGTTGGCGTCCTGACCCCAGGTCGCCCAGGTGGAGGGGATGAACTGCATCGGGCCGACGGCGCGGTCGTGCGTCGTGTCGCCGTCGAAGGCGCCGTTGTCGGTGTCCGAGATGTTCGCGAAGCCGACACCGTCGAGCTTCGGGCCGAGGATCGGCGAGAGGGTGGTGCCGTTGGCGTCGACCCGGCCGCCACGCGCCTGACCGGACTCGACCTTGCCTATGCCGGCGAGCAGCTGCCACGGAAGGTTGCACGTGGGGTCGCTGGAGCGGATCGACTGCTCGGCCCGCTTGTAGGCGGCGAGCACGGACGCGGGTATGCCGGCCTCCGCGGGGCCGGTGATGATCGGCAGGTCTATGGAAGTGCCGGGCTTGTTCGGCGTGTTCAGCGGGGGCAGGTCGGTGTAGTACGGCGAGTCGCCGGTGGCCGAACCGTCGGGCGGGGTCGGCGTCGCATCCCCGGCACCGACCGGCCGGTCCCCGGCCGCGCTGTCCGAGGGAGGCGGCACGACGCCGGGCGCCTGCGAGGCAGCCAGTGCCGCCACCGCCGCCGCTACGACGGCACCGCTCGTGGCTCCCCTGCGCAGACGGCGGCCGAATTGCGCTGCCATACGTATGGTCCCTCCCCCTCGACTGCACCCGCGCTCCCCGCGCGAGACCTCAGGCGACCCTATGTCACCGACCGGCCCCGGGACACCGCGCCCTGACCGTGTTTCACGCTTTCGTCACCTCTTGGTCGCCCACGGTCCGGTTGAGATCGCTCCCGCATACTGGGCGTGACCGCCGACCGCCGCCGTGGGAGACGTCCGGGGCCGGCGCGGACACGAGGGGGAAGTTCCGATGCCGTTCACGCTCAGCCATGCCGCCGCGGTGCTGCCGGGCATCCGCCGCGACGGCACCGGACGCGGACCGCTGATCGCCTCCGCGCTCGTGGCGGGATCGTTCGCGCCCGACATGACCTATTTCGCGGCGACCGCGGTACCGGAAGCGATGCTCTTCGGGAGCGTCACGCACTCCCCCGTGGGCATCCTGACGGTCGATCTGCTGATCACCGCCGCGCTGGTGGCCGTGTGGCTGATGGTGCGTGAGCCGCTGGTGGCCCTGCTGCCGGCCCGACGGCAGAGCCGGGTGTACGGCTTCGTCCGGGGCGGCTCCTGGCGCGGCCGGCCGGTCCTGCCGCTGGCCACCTGGTTCTGTCTGTCGGCGGCGCTCGGCGCCTCGACGCACGTGGTGTGGGACTCCTTCACCCATCTCGACCGCTGGGGCACCCGCGCGCTCCCGTTCCTCGGCGAGATCATCGCCGGCTTCCCGGTCTATCTGTACTTCCAGTACGGAGGATCGGCCCTGGCGCTCGTGCTGCTGGTGTGGTTCACGGTACGGGCGCTGCGAGCCGCCCCCGGCGGGGCGACCCCGCCCGCCGAGGTGCCGGTCCTGAGCCGCCGGGGCCGATGGCTGGCCGGCGGGCTCGTCGGCGCGTGCGTCCTGGCCGGGATCGTGCACCGCTGCCTGCGCTGGTACGCGTACTGGGGGCGGATCGAGACGCCCCTGGACATCATTCCGACGGCCTGCTTCGGCGGCGGCGCGGGGCTCGCCGTCGGCCTTCTGCTGTACGGAGCGGGGATGCGGCTGCGCGGAGCGCGCCCGCGTCCGGCGTCGCCCCATGAGGCCGCGGGTCGTGAGCCGGAGCGCTCCCGTCCGGGATCTCACTGATCGAGCTCTCCGGCGTGGACCCGCGCGCCGCGGCACCGGCGCAAGCGCCGCCGCGCCCGCTCACGGCCCCGGCGGCGCGCCGGGAACCGTGAGCGATCCGGGCCGTCAGTGGGCCGCCGACTCCCAGTCCGCGCCCACGCCGACCGAGACGTCGAGCGGGGCGCGCAGCGAGGCGGCCGCGGACATCTGCTCGCGGACGAGGGACTCGACCTTCTTCCGCTCGCCCGGGGCCACTTCGAGGACGATTTCGTCGTGGACCTGGAGCAGCATGCGGGAGGCGAGACCGGCCTCGTTGAGCGCCCGGTCCACGTTCAGCATCGCGACCTTCACGATGTCCGCCGCCGTGCCCTGGATCGGCGCGTTCAGCGCCATCCGCTCGGCGGCCTCACGGCGCTGGCGGTTGTCGCTGTTCAGATCCGGCAGGTACCGGCGGCGGCCCAGCATCGTCTCCGTGTAGCCCGTGGCGCGCGCCTCGTCGACGACGCGGCGCAGATAGTCCCGTACCCCGCCGAAGCGCTCGAAGTAGGTGTCCATCAGGGCCCGGGCCTCGCCCGCCTCGATGTTCAGCTGCTGCGAGAGGCCGAAGGCCGACAGGCCGTACGCCAGGCCGTAGGACATGGCCTTGATCTTGCGGCGCATCTCGGCGTCGACGGCGGACCGCTCGACGCCGAAGACCTGCGAGGCGACCGTGGTGTGCAGGTCCTCACCGGAGGTGAAGGCCTCGATGAGGCCCTCGTCCTCGGAGAGGTGGGCCATGACCCGCAGCTCGATCTGGCTGTAGTCCGCCGTCATCAGGGACTCGAAGCCCTCGCCGACGACGAAGCCGTGCCGGATCGCCCGGCCCTCGTCGGTGCGCACCGGCACGTTCTGCAGGTTCGGGTCGGTGGAGGAGAGCCGGCCGGTCGCGGCGACAGTCTGGCTGAAGGTGGTGTGGATGCGGCCGTCGGCGGCGATCGTCTTGATCAGGCCCTCGACCGTGGACCGCAGGCGCGCCTGCTCGCGGTGGCGGAGCATGATCACCGGCAGGTCGTGCTCGGTCTGCCCGGCCAGCCACGCCAGCGCGTCGGCGTCCGTGGTGTACCCGGTCTTGGTCTTCTTCGTCTTCGGCAGGTTCAGCTCGCCGAAGAACACCTCCTGGAGCTGCTTGGGCGAGCCGAGGTTGAACTCGTGCCCGACCGAGGCGTGCGCCTCCTTCACGGCCTGCTGCACCGCGCCGGCGAACTGCTGCTCCATGGCCTCCAGATGGGCCCGGTCGGCGGCGATGCCGTGCCGCTCCAGGCGGGCCAGGAGCTCGGACGTCGGCAGCTCCACGTCGTGCAGCAGCTCGCGGGCGCCGACCTCGCCGAGCTTCTCCTCGAAGGCGCCACCGAGGTCGAGGACGGCCCGGGCCTGCGTCATCAGGGCCTCGGCCTCCGCCGAGTCGTCGGCGCCGAAGGCGAGCTGGCCGTCGGCGGCGGACGCCGGGGCGAGCTCACGGCCGAGGTACTCCAGGGACAGCGCGTCGAGCGCGAAGGAGCGGCGGCCCGGCTTGACGAGGTACGCGGCGAGCGCGGTGTCCATGGCGACACCGGCGACGCTCCAGCCGTGCTCGGGGAAGACCCGCATCACGCCCTTGGCGTTGTGCAGCACCTTGGGCCGGTCCGGGTCGGCGATCCAGGCGGCGAAGGCCTGCTCGTCGGCCTCGTCGAGCTCGGTCGTGTCGAACCAGGCCGCGGCGCCGTCGGCGGCCGCCAGCGCGATCTCGCCCACGTTCCCCGTGCCCAGCGCCCAGCTGTCGACCGTGGCCATGCCCAGCGGCTTCGTGGCGTGCTCGGCCAGCCAGGGGGCGAGCTCGCCCGCGCCCAGGACCGAACCGTCCAGCTCCACACCCGCGGCGGGCGCCGGGGCCTGCTCCTCGCCGGCGCCCGGGTCGACCGCGAGCAGCCGCTCGCGCAGCGACGGGTTACGGATCTCCAGGGTGTCGAGGACCATCGCGACGGCCGTGCGGTCGTACGGCACGCGCTCCAGGTCCTGGACGGTGCTCGGCAACTCGACGTCCCGCACCATCTCCGTCAGGACACGGTTGAGCTTGACCGCCTCCAGGTGGTCCCGGAAGTTCTGCCCAGCCTTGCCCTTGATCTCCTCGGCGCGCTCGACCAGCTCCGCGAAGGAACCGAACTGGTTGATCCACTTCGCCGCGGTCTTCTCACCGACACCGGGGATGCCCGGCAGGTTGTCCGACGGGTCGCCGCGCAGCGCCGCGAAGTCCGGGTACTGCTGCGGCGTGAGGCCGTACTTCTCCTCGACCTTCTCCGGCGTGAACCGGGTCAGCTCGGAGACGCCCTTCGTCGGGTACAGCACGGTCACGTGGTCCGAGATCAACTGGAACGAGTCCCGGTCGCCGGTGACGATCAGGACCTCGAAGCCGGCCGCCTCGGCCTGCGTGGCGAGCGTGGCGATGACGTCGTCGGCCTCGAAGCCGTCGATCGCGAACCGCGGCGCGCGCATCGCGTCGAGCAGCTCGCCGATCAGCTCCACCTGCCCCTTGAACTCGTCCGGGGTCTTCGAGCGGTTCGCCTTGTACTCCGGGAACTCCTGTGACCGCCAGGTCTTGCGGGACACGTCGAACGCGACCGCGAAGTGCGTGGGCGCCTCGTCGCGGAGCGTGTTCGCCAGCATCGACGCGAAGCCGTAGATGGCGTTCGTCGGCTGTCCGGTCGCGGTCGTGAAGTTCTCCGCGGGCAGCGCGAAGAACGCCCGGTACGCCAAGGAGTGCCCGTCCATGAGGAGCAGGCGCGGACGGGTTTCTTCGGTCTTCTTCGATGCTGTATCAGCCACGGACACGATCCTGCCACGGACCACTGACAATCCCGCCCACAGCAGCCCTCGGGCACACGCTGTCGGTGGCCCGTGACAGGATCGAAGGCGTACGCCACACATGACCGCTCAAGGGAGAGCGCGATGGTCAGCAAGCCCCCCGCAGGCGACCCGGTCCAGGACGCGCCGCAGGTCGAGCCGCCACAGCACGCCGCCGCCGGCCTCGCCGCCGTCGCGCACACCCTGAGGATCTCCCAGGCACAGATGGGCGTGCGGCGCACCGCGCGGACCCTGCTCAAGGTCAACCAGAAGGACGGCTTCGACTGCCCCGGCTGCGCCTGGCCCGAGGGCGACAAGCGGCACGTGGCGGAGTTCTGCGAGAACGGGGCGAAGGCGGTCGCCGAGGAGGCCACGCTGCGCCGCGTGACCCCGGACTTCTTCGCCGCGCACCCGGTGGCGGACCTCGCGCACCGCAGCGGGTACTGGCTGGGCCAGCAGGGCCGCATCACCCAGCCCATGTATCTGCCGGAGGGCGCCGAGCGGTACGAGGCGGTCACCTGGGAGCGGGCGTTCGCGATCATCGCCGAGGAGCTGACCGCCCTCTCCTCCCCCGACGAGGCCCTCTTCTACACCTCCGGGCGGACCAGCAACGAGGCCGCGTTCCTGTTCCAGCTCTTCGCCCGCGAGTTCGGCACGAACAACCTGCCGGACTGCTCCAACATGTGCCACGAGTCCTCCGGTTCGGCGCTCAACGAGACCATCGGGATCGGCAAGGGCAGCGTCTCTCTCGAAGACCTGCACCAGGCCGACCTGATCGTCGTCGCCGGACAGAACCCGGGCACGAACCACCCCCGGATGCTGTCCGCCCTGGAGAAGGCCAAGGCCGCCGGCGCGAAGATCATCTCGGTCAATCCGCTGCCCGAGGCGGGCCTGGAGAAGTTCAAGAACCCGCAGACCCCGCAGGGCCTCCTCAAGGGCGCCTCGCTCACCGACCTCTTCCTCCAGATCCGCATCGGCGGCGACCAGGCCCTCTTCCGCCTCCTCAACAAGCTGGTCCTGGAGACCCCGGGCGCGGTCGACGAGGAGTTCGTACGGGAACACACCCACGGGTACGAGGAGTTCACCGCCGCCGCGCGCGCCGCCGACTGGGACGAGACGCTCGCCGCGACCGGCCTCGACCGCACCGAGATCGAGCGGGCCCTGGAGATGGTCCTCGCCTCGAAGCGGACCATCGTCTGCTGGGCCATGGGCCTCACCCAGCACAAGCACTCCGTGCCCACGATCCGCGAGGTCGTCAACTTCCTTCTGCTGCGCGGCAACATCGGCCGCCCCGGCGCGGGCGTCTGCCCCGTACGCGGCCACTCGAACGTGCAGGGCGACCGCACCATGGGCATCTTCGAGCGGCCCGCGCCCGCGTTCCTGGACGCCCTGGACAAGGAGTTCGGGATCGTCTCGCCGCGCCACCACGGCTTCGACGTGGTCCGCTCCATCCAGGCGCTCCGCGACGGCGAGGCGAAGGTCTTCTTCGCCATGGGCGGCAACTTCGTCGGAGCCACCCCCGACACCGACGTCACCGAGACGGCGATGCGCCGCGCCCGGCTCACCGTCCACGTCTCGACCAAGCTGAACCGCTCCCACGCGGTCACCGGCACGCGCGCGTTGATCCTGCCCACGCTCGGCCGCACCGACAAGGACGTCCAGAGCAGCGGCAAGCAGTTCGTGACCGTCGAGGACTCGATGGGCCAGGTGCACGCCTCGCGCGGCAACCTGCCGCCCGCGAGCCCGCACCTGCTCTCCGAGCCCGCGATCGTGGCCCGCATGGCCCGCGCCGTCCTCGGCGCCGGATCGGCCACGCCCTGGGAGGAGTTCGAGAAGGACTACGCCACGATCCGCGACCGCATCGCGCGCGTGGTGCCCGGCTTCGACGACTTCAACGCCCGCCTGGCCGCCTCCCCCGGCGGCTTCGCCCTCCCGCACGCGCCGCGCGACGAGCGCCGCTTCCCGACCACGACCGGCAAGGCCAACTTCACCGCCGCGCCCGTCGAGTACCCGACGGTCCCCGAGGGCCGGCTGCTCCTGCAGACCCTGCGCTCGCACGACCAGTACAACACCACGATCTACGGCCTCGACGACCGCTACCGCGGCATCAAGGGCGGCCGCCGGGTCGTCCTCGTCCACCCCGAGGACGCGGCCGCCCTCGGCCTCGCGGACGGGGCGTACACCGACCTCGTGAGCGAGTGGAAGGACGGCGTCGAACGGCGCGCGCCCGGCTTCCGGGTCGTCCACTATCCGACGGCCCGGGGCTGCGCGGCCGCGTACTACCCGGAGACCAACGTCCTCGTGCCGCTCGACTCCACGGCGGACATCAGCAACACCCCCGCCAGCAAGTCCGTGATCGTCCGGCTGGAGCCGGCGGGGTAGGGGGACCGGCCCTGGGCCGGTGACCGGGGCGGGGCGGCCGGCGGCCGTTACCGGGGGTGACCACCCCACGGCCGGGACCGTCTGGAACAATCTCCCCTCGCCTAAGCGTTTGCTCAGGCACGCACTGACGACGTACGCAGTACGAAGACGAACGGAGCCGGGCCGATGGGCGAGCAGCAGCACGTGAAGTTCCCGCAGGAAGTCCTCGACGAGTACGCCGCGCTCGGCGTGGACCTGCCCGCCCTGTTCTCGGCGGGCCACCTCGGCAACCGCATGGGCGTGCAGATCCTCGAGGCCTCGGCGGACAAGGTCGTCGGCACGATGCCGGTGGAGGGCAACACCCAGCCGTACGGTCTGCTGCACGGCGGCGCCTCCGCCGTCCTCGCCGAGACCCTCGGTTCGGTCGGCTCCATGCTGCACGGCGGCATCTCCAAGATCGCGGTGGGCGTGGACCTGAACTGCACCCACCACCGCGGCGTCCGCAGCGGCCTCGTGACGGGTGTCGCGACCCCGGTGCACCGCGGCCGGTCCACGGCGACGTACGAGATCGTGATCACCGACGAGCAGGACAAGCGGGTCTGCACGGCCCGCCTCACCTGCCTGCTCCGCGAGGTCACCGCCAAGGACGCCGGCAACCTCCCGAACACGGGCGGCAGCGGCGCCGGGGCCTGAGCCCCCAGCCCGCGAAGGGCTTCCGGTGCGGCCCGGGACGGCCATGACCGTCCCGGGCCGTTCCATGTTCCGAACCCTCCAACTCGCCCGGCATCAAGGCCCGTTGTGCCGAGCACGGGCCATCCACTAGCGTCGCCGCCATGGGGCTTCCGGCGCGCACGACGGTCACGACCGCCCTCCGCGTCACCCTCCGCACCGGCGTCGCCGCATGCGCCGCGTGCGCCCTCGCCGCGCTCCCCGGCTGCACCGACGGCGAGCCCCGCGCGGGCCCCGACGCCCGCCCCTCCACCACCGCCTCAGCCACCCCTCCACCCACCGCCCGGTCCCCCGTGGACCTCTGCGTCGATCTCGTCTCGTACTGGGTCAAAGAAGCCCTGGTCGGGAGCGAGTGGGCGGGGCTCGACTGGGAGCAGAAGGGGCTCTCCAACGAGCAGTTGGTGATCCACGACGACGTCCTCGCACTCGCCCGCGCGAAGGAGCGCGCCGCCGGGCGCGAAGCGGCGGTCTCGTTCACCGACGAGGAGACCCGAAGACGGTGCGCGGCGGCGAACGGCGCGACCGGGAGCTCGGAGAACTGGAAGCCCCCTCCGTAACGCTCCGTGACGTCGGTGCGAGGAGGAAGCGGAGCGCTGCACTCAGCGTTCCGTCCGCTGACGTTTGAGTGACTGTCCGATATCCGGAGACCTCCGCGAGCGGGCCGACAGGAGCATGGTCTGCTCAAGCCCCTTAGCGGAACTGGGCGTTCTCACTATGTGAACACCGGCTTGCTGACCTGTTTGCCCCAGTTTGCCCACCCGCTGTCCACCTCCTCTCCCCCTCGCGATAACAAGACAGTCACATCCTGACCTCCCCGCTCCCCACCTCCCCCACCTGCGCTTAGAGTCACGGCCAGTCACCGCGCCGCCGGGCGCGTCCACTGCACGGCCCTGCACCACCCAGTCATCCCCAGTACGGCCCGGCATTCACAAACGGCACCTCCAGCTCCACGCTTCACGGCACCGCCTCAGCTCGAGGGGGCCGCGCCAGGGAAAGGATTCATCGTGCGCAACCGTTCCTTGCTCATCCTCACCACCGTGGTCACCACGGGAGCACTCACCCTCACCGCCTGCGGTTCGCGCGACGACAAGGGCGGGTCCGACAACTCCGCCGGCGGCACGACCGTCGTCATCGGTGTCGACGCGCCGCTCACCGGCTCGCTGTCCGCGCTGGGTCAGGGCATCAAGAACTCCGTGGACCTGGCGGTCCAGACCGCCAACAAGAACAAAGAGGTCCCGGGCGTCACCTTCAAGATCGAGGCCCTCGACGACCAGGCCGTCCCGGCCACCGGCAAGGCCAACGCCACCAAGCTCGTCGGCATCAAGGACGTCCTCGGCGTCGTCGGCCCGCTGAACTCCGGCGTCTCCCAGTCGATGCAGGCCGACTTCGACAAGGCCAACCTCACCCAGGTCTCCCCGGCCAACACCAACCCGTCCCTCTCCCAGGGCGACAACTGGGGCAAGGGCGAGTTCAAGCGCCCCTTCAAGACCTACTTCCGTACCGCCACCACCGACGTCATCCAGGGCAAGTTCGCCGCGAACTACCTGTTCAAGGACGCCGGCAAGAAGAAGGTCTTCGTCGTCAACGACAAGCAGACCTACGGTGCCGGCCTCGCCGCGATCTTCTCCGACGAGTTCAAGCGCCTCGGCGGCACCGTCGTCGGCACGGACTCCGTGACGGTCAAGGAGACGGACTTCTCCTCCACCGCCAACAAGATCAAGGGCTCGGGCGCCGACTCCGTCTACTTCGGCGGCCAGTACCCCGAGGGCGGCCTCCTCTCCGACCAGGTCAAGAAGGCCGGCGCCAAGATCCCCACCATGGGCGGCGACGGCATCTACGACCCCGAGTTCATCAAGGCCTCCGGCGAGGCCAACGACGGTGACCTCGCCACCTCGGTCGGCTTCCCCGTCGAGAAGCTCCCGACGGCCAAGAAGTTCATCGCCGACTACTCGGCGGCCGGCTACAAGGACCCGTACGCGGCCTACGGCGGCTACTCCTACGACGCCGCGTGGTCCATCATCCAGGCCGTCAAGGCCGTCGTCGCCGCCAACAACGGCAAGCTCCCCGACGACGCCCGCGCCAAGGTCACCGAGGCCATGTCCAAGGTCTCCTTCGAGGGTGTGACCGGCAAGGTCTCCTTCGACCAGTACGGCGACACGACCAACAAGCAGCTCACCGTCTACCAGGTCAAGAACGGCGCCTGGGTCGACGTCAAGTCCGAGACCTTCCAGGACTGACCCCCGCACAGCCCCGCACAGCACCACGCACCAAATGAACCAAGCCGCGCGAGGGCGCAAACAGCGCCCTCGCGCGGAGTCATATCCGACACGCTCATCGGAGGCCCTGCGGTGAACGAACTGCCGCAACAGCTGGCCGACGGCCTTGCCCTCGGGGCCCTTTACGGTCTCATCGCCATCGGTTACACGATGGTCTACGGCATCGTCCAGCTCATCAACTTCGCCCACGGCGAGATCTTCATGGTCGGCGGCTTCGGCGCGCTCACGGCATACACGATCCTGCCCGAGGGCACTGCCCTCGTCATCGCGATCCCCATCATGCTGATAGGCGGCGCGGTCGTCTCCGTGGCCGTCGCCACCGCCGCCGAACGCTTCGCCTACCGCCCCCTGCGCGGCGCCCCCCGGCTCGCCCCCCTGATCACGGCCATCGGTCTGTCGATCGTGCTCCAGCAGCTCATCTGGGGCTTCTACCCCGGCGCCAAGAGCAAGGTCACCTTCCCCGAGTTCCAGGGCGGACCCTTCGAGATCTTCGACGGCCTGTCGATCTCCCGCGCCGACACGTTCGTCCTCGTCGCCGCCCCCGCGTGCATGCTCGCCCTCGGCCTCTTCGTCTCGAAGAGCCGCAGCGGCCGCGCCATGCAGGCCACGGCACAGGACCCGGACACCGCGAAGCTGATGGGCATCAACACCGACCGCATCATCGTGATGGCCTTCGCTATCGGCGCCGCGTTCGCCGCGGTCGCAGCGGTCGCCGAGGGCCTCGACAAGGGCCAGATCCGCTTCGAGATGGGCTTCCTGCTGGGCCTCAAGGCCTTCACCGCAGCCGTCCTCGGAGGCATCGGCAACATCTACGGCGCCATGATCGGCGGCGTCGTCCTCGGACTCGCCGAAACCCTCTCCATCGCCTACGTCGAACACATCCCCGGGATGGCCCAGTTCGGCGGCGGCGCCTGGAAGGACATCTGGGTGTTCTCCCTCCTCATCCTGGTGCTCCTGTTCCGGCCACAAGGTCTGCTCGGACAACGCGCCGCGGACAGGGCGTGATCGCGATGACGACCGATCTCACCACCCCCGAGACGCCGGACACCCCGGAGACGCCCGCAGCGTCCCCGACGCCGGCCAAGACCGACGCCGCCAAGGCGCCCGGCCTCCTCCACTGGATCGTCGCCGCCGGTGGCCTCGTCACCGTCGCGAGCACCTTCCTCGCCTGGACCTACACCTCCGAATTCCCCGGCGACCTCACCGTCACCGGCTACCCCGGCGGCCTCCAGGTCCTCACCCTCGTCGGCGGCCTCCTCCTGACGCTCTTCGCCCTCTCCGGGCTCGGTGTCAAGGGCCTGCGCTGGCTCACCCCGGCCGGCTCCAGCAAGGCGCTGCAGTTCCTCGCCCTCGGCGTGCTCGGCACCACCTGGTACACCGTGATCGCCATCGCGGCCCAGCTCGGCGGCCTCGCCCACCTGGAGCCCGGCGGCTTCATCGCCGCCGTCGCCACGCTCGTCCCGCTGGCCGCGTTCGCGCTCAAGGACGACTCCCGCAAGCCGGCGAAGCCCAAGGAGATCCCCTCCTGGGCCGAGATCCTGCTGATCGTCGTCGCCTTCGCGATCGGCATGTACGCCGTCACCTACGGCATCTCCACCGAATACCCCGAGCTGTTCATCGGCTACCTGCTCCTCGTGGGCTTCGGTGCCGCCGGACTCAACAAGGCCGGTCTCATCGGCCGGGTCTCGGCCATCGCGTCGAAGAACAAGCAGATCGCCGCCGTCGCGGCCTTCGCCGCCGCGGCCGTCTTCCCCTTCACCCAGACCACCGACACGTTCACCGTGATCGCCGTGCAGATCCTGATCTTCGCCACGGTCGCCCTCGGTCTGAACGTCGTCGTCGGCCTGGCCGGCCTGCTCGACCTCGGATACGTCGCGTTCCTCGGCGTCGGCGCCTACACGGCCGCCCTCGTCTCCGGGTCCACGGCCTCCGCGCTCGACATCGAGCTCCCGTTCTGGGCCGCCATGATCATCGGAGCGCTCGCCTCGCTGATCTTCGGCGTCATCATCGGCGCACCGACCCTCCGGCTCCACGGCGACTACCTCGCCATCGTGACGCTCGGCTTCGGAGAGATCTTCCGCATCACCGTCAACAACATGGACGGCGACAACGGACCCCAGATCACCAACGGCCCCAACGGCATCCCGAACATCCCGGCGCTGAACATCTTCGGCTACGACTTCGGCGAGACCCACACCATCCTCGGCGTGGAACTCGGCAGCTACGCCAACTACTACCTGCTGATGCTGCTCGTCATGGTCCTCGTCGTCCTGGTCTTCAGCCGGGCACAGGACTCCCGCATCGGCCGCGCCTGGGTCGCCATCCGCGAGGACGAGACCGCCGCCACCGCCATGGGCATCAACGGCTTCCGGGTCAAGCTCATCGCCTTCGCCCTCGGCGCCACCCTCGCCGGCGTCGCGGGCACGGTCCAGGCCCACTTCCAGGGCACGGTCCTCCCCGAGATGTACGTGTTCGCCGGCCCCGTCGCCCCGAACTCCGCGTTCCTCCTCGCGGCCGTCATCCTCGGCGGCATGGGCACCATCCGCGGCCCGCTCCTCGGCGCGGCGCTGCTCTTCCTCATCCCCGAGAAGCTGGCCTTCCTCAAGGACTTCCAGCTCCTCGCGTTCGGCCTCGCGCTCATCCTGCTGATGCGCTTCCGCCCGGAGGGCCTCATCCCCAACCGGCGCGCCCAGCTCGAGTACCACGAGCACGAGGAGAGCGCCGACAAGATCGACGTACCGGACCAGCGGCCGCCCGCCGACCCGATCGTCGGAACCTCGAAGGCGGGTGCGTGAACGCCATGACGACGACCACCACCACGGAAAACACGGCAGCGGCCTCCACCGGCGCCACGGTCCTCGACGCCAGCGGTGTCACCATGCGCTTCGGCGGACTCACCGCCGTGCGCAACGTGGACCTCACCGTCCGCGAGGGCGAGATCGTCGGTCTGATCGGCCCCAACGGCGCCGGCAAGACCACGTTCTTCAACTGCCTGACCGGCCTGTACATCCCCACCGAGGGACAGGTCAGCTACAAGGGCACGGTGCTGCCGCCCAAGCCGCACCTCGTCACCAAGGCCGGCATCGCCCGCACCTTCCAGAACATCCGCCTCTTCTCCAACATGACGGTCCTGGAGAACGTCCTCGTCGGACGCCACACCCGGACCAAGGAGGGCCTCTGGTCCGCGCTCCTGCGCGGCCCCGGCTTCAAGAAGGCGGAAGTCGCCTCCCGCGAACGGGCCATGGAACTCCTGCAGTTCATCGGCCTGGAGCACAAGGCCGAACACCTCGCCCGCAACCTGCCCTACGGCGAGCAGCGCAAGCTGGAGATCGCCCGGGCCCTCGCCAGCGACCCCGGCCTGCTCCTCCTGGACGAGCCGACCGCCGGCATGAACCAGAACGAGACCCGCGCCACCGAGGAACTCGTCTTCGCCATCCGCGACAAGGGCATCGCCGTCCTCGTCATCGAGCACGACATGAAGTTCATCTTCAACCTGTGCGACCGGGTCGCGGTCCTCGTCCAGGGCGAAAAGCTCGTCGAAGGCACCTCCGAGGTCGTCCAGGGCGACGAGCGCGTCGTCGCGGCCTACCTCGGCACGCCGTTCGAGGGCGCGCCGGGCGCGGAGGAGGTCGCCGAGGTCGAGGCGGCGGAGGCACACGCGGAGGCGGAAGCCGCTTCCGCCGACGAGGCCCCGGCCTCCGAGGCCCCCGCCGACGAGACCCCGGAGGCGGAGGCCACCGAAGCCGACACCCCGGAGGCGGAGGCCCCCGAAGCCGACGCCCCCGAGGCCGACGCTCCGGCAGCGGACAGCACCACCGAAGGAGACACCAAGTGACCGCACTTCTCGAGGTCGAGGACCTCAGGGTCGCCTACGGCAAGATCGAAGCCGTCAAGGGCATCTCCTTCTCCGTCGAAGCCGGCCAGGTCGTCTCCCTGATCGGCACCAACGGAGCCGGCAAGACCACCACCCTGCGCACCCTCTCGGGCCTCATCAAGCCCGCCAGCGGGAAGATCACCTTCGACGGCCAGGTCCTCAACGGCATCCCCGCCCACAAGGTCGTCTCCCTCGGCATGGCCCACTCCCCCGAGGGCCGGCACATCTTCCCCAAGCTCACCATCGCCGAGAACCTCCAGCTCGGAGCCTTCCTCCGCAAGGACAAGGACGGCATCGAAAAGGACATCCAGCGCGCCTACGACCTCTTCCCCATCCTGGGCGAACGTCGCAAGCAGGCCGCCGGCACCCTCTCGGGCGGTGAGCAGCAGATGCTCGCCATGGGCCGGGCCCTCATGTCCCAGCCCAAGCTGCTCATGCTCGACGAGCCCTCCATGGGCCTCTCCCCGATCATGATGCAGAAGATCATGGAGACCATCGCCACCCTCAAGGCCGAAGGCATGACCATCCTGCTCATCGAGCAGAACGCCCAGGCAGCCCTGTCCCTCGCGGACTACGGCTACGTCCTGGAGGTCGGCACCATCAAGCTCTCCGGCACCGGCCAGGACCTCCTGGTCAACGACGACGTACGCAAGACGTACCTCGGCGAGGAGTAGTAAGAGGCGCACTCCGCCCCACGGACAGAAGGCCCGCCCCACAAGGAAGTGGGGCGGGCCTTCTCCTTTGTACGTACGCGGTGCTACTGACCGCCCTTGGCCGCCTTCTTCTCCTCGGCGTCCTCGATGACCGCCTCCGCGACCTGCTGCATCGACATCCGCCGGTCCATCGACGTCTTCTGGATCCACCGGAACGCGGCCGGCTCCGTCAGCCCGTACTGCGTCTGCAGAATCGACTTCGCCCGGTCCACCAGCTTCCGCGTCTCCAACCGCTGGGAGAGGTCCGCGACCTCCTTCTCCAGCGCCCGCAGTTCCGCGAACCGCGACACCGCCATCTCGATCGCCGGCACCACGTCACTCTTGCTGAACGGCTTCACCAAGTACGCCATCGCCCCGGCGTCCCGCGCCCGCTCGACGAGGTCGCGCTGCGAGAACGCGGTGAGCATGAGGACGGGGGCGATCGACTCACCCGCGATCTTCTCCGCGGCGGAGATGCCGTCCAGGACGGGCATCTTCACGTCCAGAATCACGAGGTCGGGCCGGTGCTCCCGAGCGAGCTCGACGGCCCGCGCCCCGTCGCCGGCCTCGCCGACGACCGAGTACCCCTCTTCTTCGAGCATCTCCTTGAGATCCATGCGGATGAGGGCCTCGTCCTCGGCGATGACGACACGGGTCGTCAGCGGCGGAACGTGCGACGCGTCAGCGGCGTCGTCGGCGGGCTGGGGCGACTCGGGGGCGGTCACGGGGGCTCCTCGTTGCAGGGCAGGTACTGCTACATGAGCCTACCTAGGTCCTGTATGTTTGAGACACAGCAGGTTGCCACTGACCTTCGTTTCGAAGGGGCCCCGGTAGCCCAGCGGAAGAGGCAGTGGTCTCAAACACCATACAGCGTGGGTTCGAATCCCACCCGGGGCACTTGACCTTCGATTCCAAGGATTCGTGGGAGCTTGGCGATCTTCACTCGTCGCAGTGAACGCCTCTACGATTCCCTTCGCGCGGAACATGACGCGGCCAGCCTGAAGGCATGGAACAGCACAACCCTTCGATTCGCGGCGAAGCGCTCTCCCTGCTCCGCCAGGGGCTCACCAACCGGACCGTCGCGGTACGTCTCAACGTGCCACGCGGGACAGTCGGTTGGTGGCTCTCGGAGGACCGCCGAAAGCGCGGCGTCCGGTTCGAGCGCCCCACGGACTGCCCCGTCTGCACGCGTCACGCGTTCGACGCGCCCGCGTACGCCTATCTCTTGGGCCTCTACCTCGGCGACGGCCACATCACGTCGAAGCGGAAGCAGCACCATCTGTCGATCTTCTGCAGCACGTCCTGGCCGGCTCTGATCGACGCGGCGGAAGCAGCGATGCGCAAGGTGATGCCCACACCGAGGGTCGGTCGGCGGGTCCGGCAGGGGTGCACCGAGGTGAAGTCGTACACGAAGCACTGGAAGTGCCTGTTCCCTCAACACGGGCCCGGCAGAAAGCACGAACGCACGATCAGCCTGGAACCGTGGCAGCAGGCGATCGGCGTCGAGTGGACGCACTGCACCCGCAACGGGAAGCCCTACAACATCTCCGTCGCCCGCAAAGCCTCCGTCGCCCTCATGGACCTCCGCGTCGGGCCCAAGTCCTGAACGAGGGTCAGGGTGTGCGGGTGACCGGGTCGCCGATGTGGTGGACGTGGACCAGGTTCGTGGAGCCGGGGACGCCGGGCGGGGAGCCGGCGGTGATGACGACCGTGTCGCCCTTCTTGCAGCGGCCGATGCGGAGGAGTTCCTCGTCGACCTGGGCGACCATCGCGTCCGTGGAGTCGACGTGCGGGCCCAGGAAGGTCTCCACGCCCCACGTCAGGGTGAGCTGGGCGTGGGTCGCCGGGTCGGGGGTGAAGGCGAGGAGGGGGATGGGTGAGCGGTAGCGGGAGAGGCGCTTGACGGTGTCGCCGGACTGGGTGAAGGCGACGAGGAACTTCGCGCCGAGGAAGTCGCCGATCTCGGCGGCGGCGCGGGCCACGGCTCCGCCCTGGGTGCGGGGCTTGTTGCGTTCGGTGAGGGGCGGGAGGCCCTTGGCCAGGATGTCTTCCTCCGCGGCTTCCACGATGCGGCCCATCGTGCGGACCGTTTCGATGGGGTAGCGGCCGACGCTCGTCTCGCCGGAGAGCATGACCGCGTCGGTGCCGTCGATGACCGCGTTGGCGACGTCGCTGGCTTCCGCGCGCGTGGGGCGGGAGTTCTCGATCATGGAGTCGAGCATCTGGGTGGCGACGATGACCGGCTTGGCGTTTCGCTTGGCGAGTTTGATCGCGCGCTTCTGGACGATCGGGACCTGTTCGAGGGGCATTTCGACGCCGAGGTCGCCGCGGGCGACCATGATGCCGTCGAAGGCGGCGACGATGTCGTCGATGGCGTCGACGGCCTGGGGCTTCTCGACCTTGGCGATGACGGGGAGGCGGCGGCCTTCCTCGTCCATGATGCGGTGGACGTCTTCGATGTCGCGGCCGCTGCGGACGAAGGAGAGGGCGATGATGTCGGCGCCGGTGCGCAGGGCCCAGCGGAGGTCGTCGATGTCCTTTTCGGAGAGGGCGGGGACGGAGACGGCGACGCCGGGGAGGTTGAGGCCCTTGTGGTCGGAGACCATGCCGCCTTCGACGACGCGGGTGTGGACGCGGGGGCCGTCGACTGCGGTGACTTCGAGGGTGACGCGGCCGTCGTCGACGAGGATGCGTTCGCCGGTGGTGACGTCGGCGGCGAGGCCCTTGTAGGTGGTGCCGCAGGTGGTGCGGTCGCCCTCGTGGTCTTCCACGGTGATCGTGAAGTCGTCGCCGCGTTCAAGGAGTACGGGGCCTTCGCGGAAGCGGCCGAGGCGAATCTTCGGGCCTTGAAGGTCGGCGAGGATGCCGATGCTGCGGCCGGTCTCGTCGGCGGCCTTGCGTACGCGGTGGTAGCGCTCCTCGTGTTCGGCGTAGGTGCCGTGGCTGAGGTTGAAGCGGGCGACGTCCATTCCGGCTTCGACCAGTGCCTTGATCTGGTCGTACGAGTCGGTGGCGGGCCCCAGGGTGCAAACGATTTTCGCTCGGCGCATGGTTCGAGCCTAGGCCTTACCGGCGGGTAGTTGAGGGGCCGGGCATGGCCGTTCAACAACCTTTGCGTGAAAGGTTATTGACAAGTCTTGAATCTGTGCGGGTGGGTGCTCCGATGAGCATGTCGAGGGGGGCCTGAAGCCCCCCGGGTGCCTCCTGTTACAGCTTCGGTGGGGCCATCGTGAAGCGGGCGATGACTTCTGCGGTGACGGTCTGGCGTTGGGGTTCGAGGTCGAGGGGTGGGGGTGTGTCGGCGGATTCGGCGAAGGCGGCCATGCGCATGCCTCGGCCTCCGAGGGGTGGGGGTGGGGTGAGTTCGGTGTCGGAGAGTTCCAGGAGGGCCGTGAGGGTGGTGCCGAGGGCCTCCGCGTAGGCGCGGGCACGCTGGACCGCCTCGCCGACTGCCGTGCGGCGGGCTTCGGCGTAGGCCGGGGAGTCGGGGCGCAGGGCCCACCAGGGGCCGTCGACGCGGGTGAGGTCGAGGTCGGCGAGGCGGGTGGTGAGTTCGCCGAGGGCGGTGAAGTCGGCGAGTTCGACGGTGAGGTGGACGTGGCCCTGGTAGGCGCGGACGCGTTCGCCGCGGCCGTGTTTGCTGGGTTCGGGGGTGATGGAGAAGGCGCCGGTCTCCAGTTTTTCGATGGCTTCGCCGTAGGTCTTGATGAGGTCGAGGGTGTGGGTGTTGCGGCGGGTGAGGTCGGCGAGGGTGGCGGCGCGGTCGGTGCCGCGGGCGCTGAGGGTGACGGAGATGTGGGCGATCTCGGGGTCGACGTCGAGTCGGGCTTCGCCGCGGACGGCGACCTGGGGTGCCTCCGAGGTCGGGTGGGGGGTTGTCATGGCTGGCTCCCTGGTGCGGGGGTCGGCTGGTGGGGGTGTGCGTTGTTGTGGTCCCTGCCACTTTCGCACTTCGGGGCCGTAAACCTCTGTTGCCGGTGGGGTGGGTGGGGCCAGAATCTACGCGCGTTGTGCGCCCGTGCTTCTGCCACCCCCACTGGATCTTGGAGATCGCATGTCGTTGAACCGTCGGACGTTTCTGGAGAGTTCCGTCGCCGTGGGGGCGGGTGCCGCGCTCGCCACGGGGGTGGCCGCCGGCCCCGCTCAAGCCCACGGACCGGCGGCTCGGCGGTATTCGTTCACGGTGATGGGGACGACGGATCTGCACGGCAATGTCTTCAACTGGGACTACTTCACGGACAAGGAGTTCGACGACAAGGCGCACAACGATGTCGGCCTCGCGAAGATCTCCACGCTGGTCGATCAGGTGCGTGCGGAGAAGGGGCGGCGCAACACGCTCCTCATCGACGCGGGTGACACGATCCAGGGCACTCAGTTGTCGTACTACTACGCGAAGGTCGACCCGATCACCGCGCGCCGGGGTCCGGTCCATCCGATGGCTCAGGCGATGAACGCGATCGGGTACGACGCGGCGGCGCTGGGCAATCACGAGTTCAACTACGGCATTCCCGTGCTGCGGAAGTTCGAGGAGCAGTGCGATTTCCCGCTGCTGGGTGCGAACGCGCTCGATGCGAAGACGCTGCGGCCGGCGTTTGCGCCGTACAGCATGCATCGGCTGCGGACGCCGTGCGGGCGGGATGTGCGGGTGGCGGTGCTCGGGCTGACGAATCCGGGGATCGCGATCTGGGACAAGGCCAATGTCAGCGGGCGGATGGTCTTCCCGGGTCTGGAGGAGCAGGCCGCGAAGTGGGTGCCGAAGCTGCGGTCGATGGGTGCCGATGTGGTCGTGGTGTCGGCGCATTCGGGGTCCAGTGGGACGTCGTCGTACGGTGATCAGCTTCCGTACGTGGAGAACGCGGCCGGTCTGGTGGCGGAGCAGGTTCCGGGGATCGACGCGATCCTGGTGGGGCATGCGCACACGGAGATTCCCGAGTACCGGGTGAGGAACAAGGTGTCGGGGAAGGACGTGGTGCTGTCGGAGCCGTTGAAGTGGGGGCAGCGGCTGACGCTCTTCGATTTCGACCTGGTGTGGTCGAAGGGCCGCTGGGTGGTGGAGAAGGTCGGTGCGCGGGTTCTGAACTCCAACGCGGTGGAGGAGGACCCGGAGATCGTGGGGCTGCTCGCGGACGAGCACAAGAAGGTCGTCGCGTACGTCAATCAGGTGATCGGTTCGTCCAGCGCGACGATGGCGACGGTGGAGGCGCCGTGGAAGGACGAGCCGATCATCGATCTGATCAACCATGTCCAGGCGGAGACGGTGCGGGCGGCGCTCGCGGGTGGTGAGTACGGTTCGCTGCCGGTGCTGTCGCAGGCGTCGTGCTTCTCGCGTACGGCGGCGATTCCGGCCGGCCGGGTGACGATCCGGGACGCGGCGGGGCTGTATGTCTTCGAGAACACGCTGGAGGCGCGGCTGCTGACGGGGGCGCAGCTCAGGGACTATCTGGAGTTCTCGGCGCGGTACTACGTGCGGACCGCGGCGGGGGCGCCGGTGGACACGGCGAAGCTGACGAACGCGGACGGGATCCCGGACTACAACTACGACGCCGTGTACGGGGTGACGTACGAGATCGACATAGCGAAGCCGGCGGGTGAGCGGATCGTGAATCTGTCGTACGACGGGCGGCCGGTGGATCCGGCGGCGCGGTTCGTCTTCGCGGTGAACAACTACCGGGCGAGTGGTGGCGGGGCGTTTCCGCATGTGGCGGGGGCGCCGCAGTTGTGGGCGAATTCGGACGAGATCCGTAACACGATCATTCAGTGGGTGAAGGCGAAGGGGGCGATCGACCCGGGTCAGTTCGCTTCGGTGGGCTGGAGGCTGACCCGGGACGGTGTGCCGGTGTTCTGATCGGCCGCCTGCGGTTTCAGTTCTGTGTGAGGGGCGTCAGCGCCTGGCTCTGGGCCGGGATGCGTGGCGCCTCTCGCTGTTCGAGGCCGAAGGTGGTGAAGGCGGTGCGGCGGGGCAGGGGGTAGGGGTCTTTGCCGGTGAGGGTGTTGAGGATGGTGGCGCTGCGCCAGGCGGCGAGGCCGAGGTCGGGGGCGCCGACGCCGTGGGTGTGTTTTTCGGCGTTCTGTACGTAGACGGAGCCGGTGACGGAGGCGTCGAGGACGAGGCGGTACTCGGTGTCGATGCGGGCGCGGCCGGCGGAGTCGTGGCGGAGGTAGGGGTCGAGTCCGGCGAGCATGCGGTCGACGGGGCGTTCGCGGTAGCCGGTGGCGAGGACGACGGCGTCGGTGGTGAGGCGGGAGCGGGTGGCCTGCTGGAGGTGTTCGAGGTGGAGTTCGACCTTGGTGGTGGCGACGCGGCCGGCGGTGCGGACGCGGACTCCGGGGGTGAGGACGGCGTCGGGCCAGCCGCCGTGGAGGGTGCGGCGGTAGAGCTCGTCGTGGATGGCGGTGAGGGTGTCGGTGTCGATGCCTTTGTGGAGTTGCCATTGGCGGGGCAGGAGTTCGTTGCGGGTGGGTTCGGCCAGGGCGTGGAAGTAGCGGGTGTAGTCGGGGGTGAAGTGTTCGAGGCCGAGCTTGGAGTACTCCATGGGGGCGAAGGCTTCGGTGCGGGTGAGCCAGTGGATCTTCTCGGCTCCTGCGGGGCGGGCGCGGAGGAGGTCGAGGAAGATTTCGGCGCCTGATTGTCCTGAGCCGATGACGGTGACGTGGTCGGCGGCGATGAGTCGGGCGCGGTGGTCGAGGTAGTCGGCGGAGTGGATGACGGGGACGTGGGGGGCGTCGGCGAGGGGTTTGAGGGGTTCGGGTACGTACGGTTCGGTGCCGACGCCGAGGGCGACGTTGCGGGTGTAGGTGCGGCCGAGGGCTTCGGCCTGGCCGTCGGCGTCGAGTTGGGTGAAGTCGACTTCGAAGAGGGAGCGTTCGGGGTTCCAGCGGACGGAGTCGACCTGGTGGCCGAAGTGGAGGCCGGGGAGTTGGTCGCTGACCCAGCGGCAGTAGGCGTCGTACTCGGCGCGCTGGATGTGGAATCTCTCGGCGAAGTAGAAGGGGAAGAGGCGTTCGCGGCTGCGGAGGTAGTTGAGGAAGGTCCAGGGGCTGGCGGGGTCGGCGAGGGTCACCAGGTCGGCGAGGAAGGGGACTTGGAGGGTGGCGCCTTCGATGAGGAGGCCGGGGTGCCAGTGGAAGGCGGGGCTCTGTTCGTAGAAGGCGGTGGCGAGGCCGCCGGGGACGCCGTGGGCGAGGGCGGCGAGGGAGAGGTTGAAGGGGCCGATGCCGATGCCGACCAGGTCGTGGGGCTGGTCGGGGTCGTGGGGGGACTGCTGGGGGTGGGGGTGGTGTGGGGTGCTGCCGGTCATCGGTCGGTGCTGCCTTCCACGAGGTCCAGGAGGTGTTGGAGGTCGCCGGGGGTGGCGTGGGGGTTGAGGAGGGTGGCTTTGAGCCAGAGCCGGCCGTCTTCGTGGGCGCGGCCGAGGACGGCGCGGCCTTCGGTGAGGAGGGTGCGGCGGATGGCGGCGACGGTGGTGTCGTCGGCGTCGGTGGGGCGGAAGAGGACGGTGGTGAGGGTGGGGCGTTCGTAGAGCTGGAGGCCGGGGGTCTTGTCGATGAGGTCGGCGAGGTGGTGGGCGAGGGCGTGGACCTGGTCGACGAGGGCGCCGAGTCCGCTGCGGCCGAGGGCGCGGAGGGTGACGGCGATCTTGAGGATGTCGGGGCGGCGGGTGGTGCGCAGGGAGCGGCCGAGGAGGTCGGGGAGGCCGGCTTCGGTGTCGTCGGCGGCGTTGAGGTAGTCGGCGGTGTGGGTGAGGGCGGTGAGGTCGGTCTTGTCGCGTACGGCGAGGAGTCCGGCGGCGACGGGTTGCCAGCCGAGTTTGTGCAGGTCGAGGGTGACGGTGCGGGCGCGGTCGAGGCCGGCGAGGAGGGGGCGGTGGGTGTCGCTGAAGAGGAGGGGGCCTCCGTAGGCGGCGTCGATGTGGAGGTCGGCGCGGTGGGCGTCGCAGAGGTCGGCGATCTCGGGGAGGGGATCGATGCGGCCGGTGTCGGTGGTGCCTGCGGTGGCGGCGACGAGGAGGGGGCCGTGGAGGTCGGTGAGGGCTTCGTCGAGGGCGACGGGGTCGAGGGTGCCGTTGGGGGTGGGGACGGTGACGGGTTCGGGGAGGCCGAGGAGCCAGGCGGCGCGGTGGAAGGAGTGGTGGGCGTTGGCGCCGACGACGGTCTGGAGGGCGTGGCCGGGGTGGAGGCGCTGCTGCCGCTCGCGGGCGAGGAGGAGGGCGAGTTGGTTGGCCTCGGTGCCGCCGGTGGTGACGAGGGCGTCGGGGGTGGGGGCGTCAGGGGTGGCGCGGGTGCCGGCCGGGGCCTCGCGGGTGGCCGCTCCCGGGTAGACGGTCGCCGCGAGGACTTCGGTGAGGAGGGCTTCGAGGGCTGAGGCGGCGGGGGCCTGGTCCCAGGAGTCCATGGAGGGGTTGAGGACGGAGGCGGCGAGGTCGGCGGCGGCGGCGAGCGCGAGGGGCGGGGTGTGGAGGTGGGCGGCGCAGAGGGGGTGCGCGGGGTCGGCGGCGCCTTCGGCGAGGGCGCGGGTGAGGGCGTGCAGGGCGGCGGTGGGGTCGGTGCCGTGGGGTGGGAGCGGGTCCCCGAGCGCTTCGCGTACGCGGGCGGTGACCTGGTCGGGGCCGCCGGGCGGGAGGGGGCCGCCGCGTGCCGCGGTGCCCTCGTGGAGGGCGGTGAGGACGGTGTCCAGGAGGGGGCGCAGGGCGGTGGTGTCGCTCGCGAGGGGCGGCGTGGTCGGGGTGGTCGCGGCACACATGGCACCACCCTGCCGGGGGTTTTGTGGGTTTGTCCGGTGAGTGTGCCGGGGTAACCCGAACGGGGGATGGCGGCCGGAGCGCGGGGGCTACCGGGGCCGGCGCCCCCGCGCTCCCGCGCCTACTCGTCGTAGACGATGTCCTCGACCGGGTGGGTCCAGCGGACCTTGCCGTCGTCGACCTCGATGATCAGGTCGAGGCCGGTGCTGAAGTGTCCGGTGGAGAGGATGGTGAACCGGTCGGCCTTGCGGCGGAGGTAGTCGAGGAAGCCGCCCAGTGCCGGGTTCCCGTCGTTCTCGAGCACGTACTCGCCGAGCCGGCGGAAGAACTTGGGGTAGATGACGTCCTTGTCGACCTCGGGCGGCTCGACCACGAGCGTGTTGCTGTGGGTCTTGTCCAGCGGCCACACGCCCTCGCCGTCCGTGCGGGCCTTCGTGGCCGTCGCGGTGAGTTCGGCGCGGAGGTCGGGGAAGAGCGTGCGGTAGAAGATCGGGTAGGCGAAGCCCTTGGCGAGCAGCTGGTGGTTGACCGTGTCGCGCACCATCTCGGGGGTGACGAAGACTTCGCCGTTCGGGCCCGCCTGGGGCCCGTCGCCGGGGCCGGTGAAGGCGATGCAGCGGCCGGGCTTGTCGGCTCCTCGGGTGAGGACGTAGCCGCGGACCGCGGTCGGGTTGGTGGGGGCCTTGACCGTTCCGTTGGGTGTGCGCTGGACGGGGTCGAAGCCGAGGAGGCGGAGCAGCTCGGCGGCGGCCGCGTCGGCGGGGATCTTGGGCTGGTGCAGCTCGGGTCCGCTGACGAAGGGCGGTTTGAAGTGCGTTTCGAGGGCGTCGATGCCCTCCAGGCGCAGATTGGCGCCGCCGGGGCCGCGGATCACGATGGGGTGGGGGCCGGGGACGGTGCTCCAGACGGCCGGGTCGTCCGGGTAGAAGCGGACCGTGTCGCCGTCCGGGCGGGTCCCGACGACGCTGCCGTCCGGGCGCGTGTCCACGAGCCGGAATTCGCCTTTGATGCTGAGGTACGGCATGAGGGCCTCGCAGACGCCTGCGGGAGTGGGTGGGTGAGCAGGGTGCCCCTTCTCCCACTATGCGTCCGTGCCGTCGGCGGGTCCTGTTGGCGGTTCAACCTCTCCGGTGGGTGAGGTCGAACCGCCGTCCCGTGTACGGGCTCGGTCAGGCATCGCGGACTTTCAGGGCTCGGCGGAGGTCGGCGAGTTGGTCGACGAGTTTGCGGTGGAGGGCGGGGGTGAGGTTCTCGTCCGTGAGGTGGGCCTCCCCCAGGGCGAGGGAGTCGGCGTCGATCGCGTGGGCCGGGAAGGCGTGGCGGCCGGCGGCTTCCGCGATGGCGGCGCCTCGGCGGGCGCCGAGTGCGGTGGCGGCCGGGTAGTAGCGGGGGATGTACTCCCGTACCAGGTCGGCCTGTTCGGGCTGCCAGAAGCCTTGGGCGGTGGCGGTGAAGAGGTAGTTGGAGAGGTCGTCGGTGTCGAAGAGGGCCGACCAGGCTGCGGCCTTGGCCTCGGGGGTGGGGAGGGCGGCGCGGCAGCGGGCGGCGCCTTCCTGGCCGGTGGCGCTGGGGTCGCGGGCCAGTTCCGAGTCGATGGTGGCGTTGTCGAGGGCGCCGAGGACGGCGAGGCGGGCGAGGATGCGCCAGCGCAGTTCGGGGTCGATCTCGGGGCCGCCGGGGACGCTGCCGTCGGCGAGCCAGCCGGCGATGGTGTCGGGCTGGGTGGCGCTGCTGATGTACGTACGGACGGCGGTGAGGCGCAGTCCGGGGTTGTCGCCGTCCTCGGTGCGGCGCAGGAGGTCGCGGGCGAGGCCGCTGAGGAGGGCGAGCGCGGCGGGGCGGTCGTCGGCCGGGAGGTACCGGTCGGCGATGTGGGTGCGGGCGAAGGCGAGGACGCCCTGCACGATGGCGAGGTCCTTCTCGTCCGGGAGGTGGGCGTCGGCGGTGGCCAGGTAGGCGCGGGGGTCGAGTTCGCCGTCGCGGACCATGTCGCGCAGGGTGTTCCAGACGAGGGCGCGGGTGAGGGCGTCGGGGATGCCGGCCAGGCCGCGTACGACGGTCTTCAGGGAGTCGTCGTCGAGGCGGACCTTGGCGTAGGTGAGGTCGCCGTCGTTGAGGACGACGAGGGTGGGGCGGGGGCCCGGGAGGTCGAGGGGCGCGGTCTGCGGGACGTCGATCTCGACGTGTTCGCGCGGGACGAGGCGGCGGCCGTCGACGAGGTCGCGGTCGAAGACGCCGACGGCGATGCGGTGGGGGCGGCTGCCGTCGTGGTGGACGGTGAGGGTGGTGCGGGTCTCGTCGCCGCCGAGTTCGGGGGTGAGGGTGTCGACGCCGGTGGTGCGGAGCCACTGCTCGGCCCAGGCGTGGACGTCGCGGTCGGTGGCGGAGGCGAGGTTGTCGATGAAGTCGGCGAGGGTGGCGTTGCCGAACTTGTGCCGCTTGAAGTGGGTGTTGATGCCGGCGAGGAAGTCCTTCTCCCCCATCCAGGCGACGAGTTGGCGCAGGGCGGAGGCGCCCTTGGCGTAGGAGATGCCGTCGAAGTTGAGGAGTGCGGAGGCGGTGTCGGGGACGGCGTCCGGGTCGGGGGCGACGGGGTGGGTGGAGGGGCGCTGGTCGGCGTCGTAGCCCCAGGCCTTGCGCTCGATGCCGAAGTCGATCCAGGTGTCGGGGAAGCGGTCGGCGCAGGCCTCGTTGACGGTCTGGTAGCCCATGTACTCGGCGAAGGACTCGTTGAGCCAGATGTCGTCCCACCAGCGGAGGGTGACGAGGTCGCCGAACCACATGTGGGCCATCTCGTGGGCGATGACCATGGCGCGGGTCTGGCGTTCGGTGACGGTGACGGCGGAGCGGTAGACGAACTCGTCGCGGAAGGTGACGAGTCCGGGGTTCTCCATGGCGCCGGCGTTGAACTCGGGGACGAAGGCCTGGTCGTACGAGTCGAAGGGGTAGGGCTCGTCGAACTTCTCGTGGAAGCGGTCGAAGCAGGCCTTGGTGATGTCGAGGATCTCGTCGGCGTCGGCGTCGAGGTGGGGGGCGAGGGAGCGGCGGCAGTGGATCGCGAAGGGCAGTCCGGCGTGTTCGGTGCGGACGGAGTGCCAGGGGCCGGCGGCGACGCAGACGAAGTAGGTGGAGAGGAGGGGGGTGGCGGCGGCCTTCCAGCGGCCGTCGGCCTGCTGTTCGGTGATGCCGTTGGCGAGGACGGTCCAGCTGTCGGGGGCCTTGACGGTCAGCTCGAAGACGGCTTTGAGGTCGGGCTGGTCGAAGGCGGCGAAGACGCGCTGGACGTCTTCCATGAAGAGCTGGGTGTAGACGTACGACTCGCCGTCGGTGGGGTCGGTGAAGCGGTGCATGCCTTCGCCGGTGCGGCTGTAGCGCATGGTGGTGACGGCGCGGAGCTCGTGCTCGCCCGCGGTGAGGCTGAGGGGGACCCGGTTGTCGTCGAGGGCGGCGGGGTCGAGGGGCTCGCCGTCGAGGTGCAGGGAGTGGAGGGTGACCGGTTTCAGCTCGACGAAGGTGTCGCCGGCGGTGCGGGCGGTGAACCGGATGACGGTCGTGGATTCGAAGGTCTCGTCGCCTGTGGTGAGGTCGAGGTCGACCGCGTAGTGCTGGATGTCGAGGAGGTGGGCACGGGTCTGCGCTTCCTCGCGCGTCAGTACGGGCATGGGGCCATGCTGCCCGATGGGGTGGCGGCGGGGCACGGGAGTTCCGCTGACAGCTCAGCGCGGTGTCGGTCGGGGGCTCCGGGGGCCCGGAGGTCAGGCGAGGCCCGCGCCTGTGACGTGGGCGAAGGCGGCGGTGATGCCGGGACGGTCGTAGCCGGTGGTGCTCTTCGCGCCGGTGGAGAGCAGGGTGTGCAGGAGCAGGCGCGCCTTGGCCGGGTCGAGGGGGCCTGCGGGGATGAGGCCGCGGTGGAGGAGTTCGTGCTCGGAGCCGGGGCCTCGGTAGGTGTGGGTGAGGGTGGCGCCCGCCCCGGTGCGGGAGGCGAGGACGACGGGGATGCGGGCGGCGAGCCGTTCCAGGGGGTCGACGAGCCAGGTGGGGACGTGGCCGGCGCCGAAGGCGGCGAGGACGAGGCCGTCGAAGCGAGTGTCGAGGTCGTCGAGGAGTTCGCCGCGGTCGCCGAGGGAGAGGGTGACGAGGGCGACGCGTACGGCCGGGTCGAAGCGGAGCGGGTGGATGGCGCTGGTGCCGGCGGGGCGGAGCAGGATGCGGGGCTCGCCCTCGACGACGCTGCCGAGGGGGCCCGCGCCCGGGGAGGCGAAGGTGGTGACGGAGGTGGTGTGGGTCTTGCGGACGAGGCGGGCGGCGTGGATCTCGTCGGCGAGGACCACGAGGGCGCCGAGGCCGGCGCAGCCGGGGTCGGCGGCGACGGCGAGTGCGGCGGCGAGGTTGGCGGGGCCGTCGGCGCCGGGCAGGTCGGGGCGGCGCATGGCGCCGGTGACGACGACGGGCTGGGGCGTCTCGCAGAGCAGGTCGAGGAGGAAGGCGGTCTCCTCCAGGGTGTCGGTGCCCTGGACCACGACGACGCCGGAGCCGGTGGCGAGGGTCGCGCGGACCTCGTCGGCGAGGGCGGCGAGGTCCTCGAAGGAGAGCGAGGAGCTGGGGAGGCGCCGGAAGTCGCGCAGCTCGACGTCGAGGCCGCCGGCGATGTCGGCGCCGAGACCCGCGAGGACCTCGGTACCGGTCATGCGGCTCGCGTCACCGCCGCGTGCGGAGATGGTGCCGCCGAGGGTGAAGACGGTGACGCGATGCATCCGACTGCTCCGTTCCTGATCCTGTACCTGTTCCTGATCCTGTCGAGCCGGGGCCGGCCGCCACGGCGGGGGCTCGGCCCCGGACTCGGTTCGCCGCGGGGCTCGGCCCCGGGCTCGGTTCGCCGGGGCTCTGCCCTGGGCTCAGTTCTGGGTTCCGTCCGCGATGGTCTCGTGGTGGCGGATCACCTCGGCGATGATGAAGTTCAGGAGCTTCTCGGCGAACGCCGGGTCCAGTTTCGCGTTCTCCGCCAGTTCGCGCAGCCGGGCGATCTGGCGGGACTCGCGGGCCGGGTCGGCCGGGGGAAGTTGGTGGCGGGCCTTGAGGACGCCGACCTGCTGGGTGCACTTGAAGCGTTCGGCGAGCATGTGGACGACCGCCGCGTCGATGTTGTCGATGCTTTCGCGCAGCCTGGTCAGTTCCGTCGCCACGGACTCGTCGATCTCGCTCATGAGCAGCGAGCTTAGACGGATCGGGAGGCGATCGTCGGTGGGTGTTCGGGATCCGGGATGCGGTCGCTCCAGCCGCCGGGGACGGCCCTGCCCTGCTGTTCGCGGAAGCGGACGGGTGCGGTGCCGACCCTGCGGGTGAAGAGCCGGGAGAAGTAGGCGGGGTCGTCGTAGCCGATGCGGCGGGCGACGGCGGCGACGGGCAGTTCGGTGGCGGCGAGGAGCTCCTTGGCGCGGCCGAGCCGGATGGTGAGCAGGTAGTCCTTGGGGCTGCAGCCCGCCGCGCGGCGGACGGCGGTACGGAGTTCGGCCTGGGTCATGCCGTGCCGGGCGGCGTGTTCGGCGACGGACAGCGGCTGGAAGGCGTCGCGGGCGAGGGCGGTGAGGACGGGGTCGCCGTCGGCGTTGGTGTCGGCGCGGGCGCGGCGCAGGGCGACGAGGAGTTCGTGGACGGCGGCGCCGGTCTCGACCTCCAGGAGCGGGTTGCCGCGGCGGGCCGCGCGGGCGATGCGGCCGATGGCGGCGCGGGGTCCGGCGGCGTCGGAGAGGGGGACGACGGGCCGGTCGGGTTCGATGTAGCCGAGTTCGGTGTAGGTGGTGGTGGCCGGTCCGGCGAAGTCGACGAAGGCCTCGTCCCAGCCGGTGTCGGGGTCGGCGGAGTAGTGGTGGGGGGTGCCGGGGGTGAGCCAGATCAGGGCGGGTGCCGTGATCGTGGTGCGGCGGCCGTCGGTGCCCCGGTACCAGCCGCTGCCGGCGCTGATGACGACGGCGACGTGGTGGTCGAGGGTGCGGGGGCCGACCGTGGGCAGGGTGCCGTGCTGGAGTCCGACGCCGAGGCAGACGAGCCCGAGGCGGTGGTGGACCGGGCTGGGCGTGAAGTAACGCATCCAGGTGTGGTACATCGGCCGTCGCCTGCCTCTCTGCCGCGTTCCGTCCCCCCGCCGCGGGAACGTTCTTCCGTCCAAACAGCGACGATCTTTGTCCATGGACCGGCCCACCGCCAGAGGGCGAAGGTGAGCGCATGAGCACGTTCGCTGTGGGTGACGAGGACTTTCTGCTGGACGGCCGGCCGGTACGGCTGCTGTCGGGGGCGCTGCACTACTTCCGGGTGCACGAGGAGCAGTGGGGGCATCGGCTCGGGATGCTCCGCGCGATGGGCCTCAACTGTGTCGAGACGTACGTGCCGTGGAACCTGTACGAGCCGGAGCCCGGCCGGTACGGGGACGTGGCCGCGCTCGGCCGTTTCCTGGACGCGGTGGCGGCCGCCGGAATGTGGGCGATCGTGCGCCCGGGTCCGTACATCTGCGCCGAGTGGGAGAACGGCGGGCTGCCGCACTGGCTGACGGGGCCCCTCGGGCGGCGGGTGCGGTCGGCCGACGCGGAGTATCTGGGCCATGTGGAGCGCTGGCTCCGCACGCTGCTTCCGCAGGTGGTGGAGCGGCAGATCGGCCGCGGCGGTCCGGTGATCATGGTTCAGGTGGAGAACGAGTACGGGAGTTACGGCTCCGACCAGGGGTATCTGCGCCGGGTCGCGGAGCTGCTGCGCGACTGCGGGGTGGAGGTGCCGCTGTTCACCTCGGACGGCCCGGAGGACCACATGCTGACGGGCGGCTCGGTGCCGGGGGTGCTCGCGACGGCGAACTTCGGCTCGGGGGCGCGGGAGGCGTTCGCGACGCTGCGGCGGCACCAGCCGAAGGGGCCGCTGATGTGCATGGAGTTCTGGTGCGGCTGGTTCGACCACTGGGGTACGGAGCATTCCGTACGGGACGCTCAGGACGCGGCGGCGGCGCTGCGGGAGATCCTGGAGTGCGGGGCGTCGGTGAACGTCTACATGGCGCACGGCGGCACGAACTTCGCGGGCTGGGCGGGGGCGAACCGGGACGGTGGGATGCACGAGGGCGAGCTGCGGCCGACGGTGACCTCGTACGACTACGACGCGCCGGTCGACGAGGCGGGGCTGCCGACGGAGAAGTTCTGGCGGTTCCGCGAGGTGCTCGCCGCATACGCGGAGGGGCCGCTGCCCGAGGTGCCGGAGCCGCCGCGGCGGATCGCGGGGCCGGCGGCGGCGGAGCTCGCCGAGTGGGCGCCGCTCGCGGAGGTCCTGGAGGTCCTCGGCGACGAGGAGTCGGTGACGCCGATGCCGCCGACCTTCGAGGACCTGGGGGTGGACCGGGGTGTGGTGCGCTACCGGCTGGAGGTCCCCGGGCCCCGGCAGCCGTATCCGCTGGTCGTGACCGGGCTGCGGGACCGTGCGGTGGTGTACGTGGACGGGGTGCGGGCGGGCGTGCTGACCGCGGAGGAGGAGGCGCTGCCCGAGCCGGTCGCGGGGCCCGCGGTCGTGGAGCTGTGGGTGGAGTCGCTGGGGCGGGTCAACTACGGGCCCCGGCAGGCGGAGCCGAAGGGGATCACGGGCGGGGTCCGGCACGAGCGGCAGTACGTGCACGGGGTACGGGCCCAGGGGCTGCGGCTCGACGCCTTCGAGGCGGCGGCGGTGACGAAGGTCCCGTTCCGGCCGACGGCCGCCGAGGAGGTGCGCGGACCGGGTCTGTACCGGGCCGTGGTCGAGGTGGCCGGTCCGGGTGACGCGGCGCTCTCGCTGCCGGGCGGGGTGCGGGGCTTCGTCTGGGTGAACGGTTTCTGCCTGGGCCGGTACTGGGCTGTCGGCCCGCAGGAGTCGCTGTTCGTGCCGGGCCCGGTGCTCCGGGAGGGCGCCAACGAGGTGTGGGTGCTCGAACTGGAGGGCGGGGCGGCGGAGTCGGTACGGCTGGTGTGAACCCGTACGAAGGACGTGAACGTGCGTGAGCGGGTACGGGGCGGCGGTGCCCCGTACCCGCTCACGCGCGGTTCGTACGACAGCTACGACAGCTACGTACTACAGCTCCGTACTAGAGGGTCGCCGCCGCGGACTTGATCTGGGCCGCGAAGGTCGAGACCTCGGTGTACACGCCGGGGTAGTTCGGGCGGGCGCAGCCCTGGCCCCAGCTCACGATGCCGACCTGGATCCAGGCACCGGCGTTGTCGCGGCGGAACATCGGGCCGCCCGAGTCGCCCTGGCAGGTGTCGACGCCGCCCTGGGTGAAGCCGGCGCAGATCTCCTCGCCCTTGATGAGGTCGCTGCCGTAGGACTTGGCGCAGTCCGTGTCCGAGACGAACGGGACGGTGGCCTTGAGCAGGTAGCGCTGCTGGCCGCCGCCCTCGCGGGCCGCGCCCCAGCCGGCGACGGTGAACGTGCCGCTGTTGTACGCGGTCGTCTCGGCGATCTTCAGGGTGGGCACCGAGGTGATCGGCGAGGCCAGCTTGATCAGGGCCCAGTCCTTGCCCGAGCCGTTGTAGCCGGGGGCCTGGAGGACCTTGGTGGACTTGACCTTGATGGCGGCGCTGGACTGGAGGTCCACGACGCCGACGGTGGCGGTGATGCTGGTGTTGTTGCCGGAGCCGCTCACACAGTGGGCGGCGGTGAGGACGATCTGCGGGGTCAGCATCGAGCCGCCACAGCCCATGGAGAGCCGGACCATCCAGGGGAACTCGCCCTGCGCGGCGCGGGTTCCGCCGACGACGGGGGCGGGCGCGGCGGAGGCCGTGGTGGACGGCTGGAGGCTGACGGCGGCGAGGACGACGGCGCCGGCCGCGGCGATTCTCTGCAGGGCGCGGACGAACCTGTTCTTCTTCAAGTGTCTGCCTTTCGTGGGGGGGTTGGCCTTGATGGCATGTGCCCGTCAAGGCTTGGTCCGGATTATGGACATCGCCCGCCGGGGGCCACAAGGGCACGATTTCGGCCAGCTCCGGGGCTCCGAGCGGTGGCCTCGTACAGTGGGAGGAAGGGGGTGAGTCGTGCCGAACGGAAGCGGAGCCGGCGGAGCCGGTGGGTCCGGAGCGTCCGGCGGATCCGGAGCCTCCGACCGGGTCGTGCACGGGTTTCCCCATCTCGCCACGGTCCGTGCCGCGATCACCGCGCTGTACCGGCGGCTCTCGGCGGACGGGGTACGGCAGTACGCGGCGAGCGTGCCCGCGGCGGCCGTGGCCTTCTCCGACGAGGAGGACCTCCACCTCGGAGCGCAGCGGGTGGCCAGGGCCCTGGTCCACCACCTGCGGCTGCCCGAGGCGCGGATGATCGTGAGCTTCCGGACGATGCGTCACGCTGCGACCGTCGAACTCGCGGCCGGTCCGGAGTACTTCGTCGAGCTGAACGACCGCTTCCGCGACCACCGCGCGGACGTGGGTGCGGCGCTCGCCCATGAGGTCACCCACGTACTGCTGCACCGCCTCGATCTCGGCTTCTCCGGCACCCGGGACAACGAGATCCTCACCGATGTGGTGACCACCTATCTGGGGGCCGGTTGGCTGCTGCTCGACGCGTTCCGCCAGGACGGGATGTCGAGCCAGAAGCTGGGGTACCTGACGCCGGAGGAGTTCGGATACGTGCTGGCCAAGCGGGCGGAGGTGTTCGGGGAGGACCCCTCGCCCTGGTTCACCAGCCCGCGGGCGTACGAGGCGTGGACCCGGGGGCGGGAGGAGGCGGCCCGGGACTTCCGGCGGCCCCCGCTGGCGGCGGCCGGGTGGGCGGCGCGCCACCGGTACGCGAAGGACCGCCGCTACGGGCGGGCCGGGGCGGACGCTCCGTACGCCTTCGAGGGGAGCGGGGCCTCGGCCCGGGTCTCCTTCCCGTGCCCGGTGTGCCGGCAGCGGCTGCGGGTGCCGACGGGGCGTCGGGTTCGCGCCAGGTGCGGGGTGTGCGGGACGGTTCTGGAGTGCGACGCGTAGCGCGAAGCGCCCAGGCGGATATACCTGTTTGCGCCGTACGGCTCCTTCGGGTGAAGGTCGGCGCATGAGCACGTTGTTCGAGGCGATTCACGAGGGGGACGACGCCGTCGTGCGCGCCCTGCGGGCCGGGGCCTCCCCCGAGACGGCCGACGAGGAGGGGGAGACCCCGCTGTACCGGGCGTCCGTCGCGAACGAGCCGGGGGCCGTCCGGCTGCTGCTCGCCGCCGGGGCGGATCCCGGGCGGGGCAGCGGCGCGGAGGCCGGGGACCTGCCGCTGTGCGGGGCGGCCTGCGGCGGGCACGCGGACGTGGTACGGGCGCTGTTGGCCGCCGGGGCGGCGGCGGACCAGTCGGAGGCGTACGGCTTCACGGCCCTGGACTGGGCGGTGCGGCTCGGGCACGCGGAGACCGTACGGCTCCTGCTGGAACACGGCGCCGCGCCGAGCCGGCCGGGCCCCGACGGGCTGCCGCCGCTGGTGGCGGCGGCGCGGCGCGGTTCGCCGGCGAGCGTGCGGGCGCTCCTGGAGTTCGGCGCGGGCCCGGCCGAGGACGCGCTGCGCGAGGCGCGGCGCTGGATCGGCGTGGACATCGCGGAGGAGCTGCGGCGCGGGCTGCTCGACACGGGCGGGCCCGCGGCCGGCGGGGCCGAGGGGTCGGCCGAGACCGTCGTGCGGCGGGTGCGGGAGGACGGCGGGGTGACCGTCGTCGTGGACGTGCTGCGGGCGGACGGCGCGCCGAGCAGCGGCAACGAGCAGCAGACCGGGCACGCCGCGATCGCCACGCTCCTGGAGCGGGCGCTCGGGGTACGGGTCCCGCCCGAGGAGCTGGCCGCGCGGGCGCTGCGCTGCGGCGACCCGGACCTCGACGACTGGAAGGAGGCGGTGCGCACGTTGGGCGCCCGCGACGACGAGGAGTCCTTCCGGGCCGCGTCCGCCTGGTGCGCGAGCCAGGACCCGCTGCGCCGCGCCCTCGGCGCCCGTGTCCTGGGCGCCCTCGACGGTTTCACGCCCCGAGGTCTGCCGGTCCTGCGCCGCCTGGCGGCCCAGGCGGCGCGCGGCGAAGGACCCTCGACGCCCGGCACCGCCCGCGAGCCCGCGCTCTCCGTCGTCGTCGCGCTCGGCCAGTACGGGGAGCCGCAGGCGCTGCCCGAGATGCTGGGCCTGGCCGGCCATCCCGACATCGAGGTACGGCGTGCGCTCGGGTGCGCGCTGACCGGGCCCGTGCCCGCCGGGGACCCGGTGGCCGTGGCGACCCTGGTCGCGCTGAGCCGGGACCACGACCACGGGGTACGGGACTGGGCGACGCTCGCGCTCGCGGAGGTGCCCGAGGACACCCCCGTCCTGCGGGAGGCGCTCGTGGCGCGGCTCGCGGACGACGACGAGGACGCGGTGGCCGAGGCCGCCCGGGGTCTGGCGATGCGTCAGGATCCGCGCGCGGTCGAGGTGCTTGCGTCGCTCCTCGCCGACGGGGACCCGGAGGGCACCGCACGGGACACCGCGCTCGCCGCCGTCGAGTTCATCGAGGACCCCCGGGTCAGGACCCGCCTGGAGTGGACGACCCCGCGATGTCGTTGACCGCCGCCCACGCGAACGCCATCGCGGGGCCGATCGTCGCGCCCGGTCCCGGATAGGTGTCCCCCATCACGGCCGCCGAGCAGTTCCCGGCCGCGTAGAGGCCCGCGATGGCGCCGCCGTCCTCGCGCAGCACCCGTCCGTCGCCGTCGGTGACCAGGCCGCCCTTGGTGCCGATGTCGCCGGGGTGGACGGGGACGGCGTAGAAGGGGCCCTTGTCCAGCGGCGCGAGGTTCGGGTTCGGGAGCGTCGGGTCGCCGTAGTAGCGGTCGTAGACGGAGTCGCCGCGCCCGAAGTCCTCGTCGCGGCCGCGCGCGGCGAAGCCGTTGAAGCGGGCGATCGTGGCCTCAAGGGCGGGGGTCCCGATCCGGCGCGCCAGCTCCTCCACCGTCCCGGCCCGCTGGACGAATCCGTCCCACCGCTTGGGGAACGGCTGGCCGGGGAAGAGCCCGGCGAAGATGTACCGCGCCTTGGAGCGGGCGTCGAGGATCAGCCAGGACGGGACCGTCGTCGCCTCGGGCCGGTCGCAGGCGTACATGCGGTCGACGAACCGGTGGTACGGCGCCGCCTCGTTGGCGTACCGCTCCCCCGCCGCGTTCACGATCACCATCCCCGGGATGCCCCGGTCGGCGACGAGGAAGAACGGCTTCTCGCCCGGCGGGCAGACCGACGGCGCGCCCCACACCTTGTCGAGCAGGTCGGTCGCCGCGCCCAGCTCCTCGCCGATCCGCAGCGCGTCGCCGGTCTGGCCCTCCGAGGCGTGCGTCCAGGCCGTGGAGGTGGGCGCCGGGAGGTGCTTCTCGCGGAGCGCCTGGTCGTGCGAGAAGCCTCCGGAGGCGAGGACGACACCGCCCCGGGCCCGTACGGTCCGCCCGTCGGCCAGCTCCACCCCGGCGACCCGGCCGTCCTCGACGAGGAGTCCCGCGAGCGGGGCGTTCAGGCGGAGCTCGCCGCCGAGTTCGTGCAGCGAGAGCCGCATCCGGGCGATGAGCGCCTCGCCGAGGGAGAGCAGCGTG
Organism: Streptomyces sp. NPDC001927; assembly: GCF_053594455.1. Classification (NCBI taxonomy): domain Bacteria; kingdom Bacillati; phylum Actinomycetota; class Actinomycetes; order Kitasatosporales; family Streptomycetaceae; genus Streptomyces; species Streptomyces sp. NPDC001927. Next base: position 242,419 of record NZ_JBSFEN010000014.1, read on the forward strand.
CGCCGGGTGAGCAGGGCGCCGACGGCCCGCGCGCCGACCCGGACGGAGGCGCGCCGCCCGGCCCAGGTGCGGGCGACCATGTTGAGGAAGCGGAAGTCGTACGAGGTCATGGTCAGCCCGTACGTGGGGAGGCCGGCCCGGCGCATGGTCGCCGCGAGCGGTCCGAGCCGCTTGAGGTCCACGATCCGCGGCTCGACCGAGCGCCCCTGCGCCATGCCGCCGAGGGCCTCGGGGAAGTAGTCGGCGTAGCCGGGCGTGTACATGAAGCGGACATGGGTGCGGTCGTGGAACTCCCGTACCATGCGCGGCCCGTGGGCGAGGTAGGCGTCCTTGCGCGCGGCGGGCACGCGCGCGCCGACGGTCGCGTCGAGATAGGCGCGGGCCTTCTCGTACGTGTCCCCGAGGCCCGCCTCGTCGAGGTGGTGGTTGCCCGGGACCCAGATCGCGCCGCCGGACAGGGCGGTGGAGCCGCCGTAGCGGTCGGTCTTCTCGACGACGAGGACGGTCAGGCCGCGCAGCCGTGCGGTGATCGCGGCGGCGAAGCCGGCGGCCCCGGAACCGACGACCACGACGTCGTACTCCTGACCGTGCTCCGGGCTCTGCCCCTGCTGCGGGCTCCGCCCTTCCTGCGGGCTCATCCGAACACCCCTGTCGCGTAGTCGCTGCGGTAGTAGAGGAGCGGTGTGCCGTCGTCGCGGGCCTCCAGGGCGAGGACCCTGGCCGTGACGACGTGATGGTCGCCGGCCTCGTGGACGGCGTGGACCGCGCAGTGCAGGGTCGCGAGCGCGCCCTCGATGTGGACGGCGCCGTCCTCGCTCGCGGTCCAGTCGACGCCGGCGAACTTGTCGGGTCCCGGGCGGCCGAGGGCCGCGCACACCGCGCGCTGGTCCTCGGCGAGGATGGAGATCCCGAAGTGCCCTGCGGCCCGGACGGCCGGCCAACTGGTGGAGGTCTTCGCCACGCACAGCAGCACGAGCGGCGGTTCGAGGGAGAGGGAGGCGAAGGACTGCACCGCGAGGCCCGCGGGCCGGCCGTCGCCGTCGAGGGCGGCGACGACCGTGATGCCGCTGGCGAAGTGGCCGAGGACCTCCCTCATCAGCCGTTCCAACGGTGGCCCCAGAGGCTGTCGGAGGTGATCTCCTTCGTGGTCCAGGTCGCCGGGTCGACGAGCAGTCCGTCCCAGCCGTACTCGACCTGGAAGCCGCCGGGCGCCTGGGCGTAGAAGGAGACCATGCGGTCGTTGGAGTGGCGGCCGAGGGTGGAGGCGATCGGGATGCCGGCCGCGTTCATCCGGTCCAGGCAGTAGCCGACGGCGTCGAGGGAGTCGGTCTCGACCATGAAGTGGACGATGCCGGGCGGCAGCGCGCCCGGGTAGAGGCCGAGGCTGTGGTGGCGGGCGTTGGGGCTCAGGAAGTTCATCCAGTAGAAGTCCTGGCCGGGTTCGCCGGTGGGGACGGCGACCGGCGGGAGCTTCATCCGGTCGCGGAGCTGGAAGCCGAGCAGGTGCTCGTAGAAGGTGACGGTCTCGTCCATGTTCGGGGCGGGCAGGACGACATGGCCGAGGCCGAGGTCCTGGCCGTTCGGGGCGCCGGTGACGAAGCGGTTGCCGTAGCGGGCGGGCAGCGGGCTGTGGTCCTGCGCCTGGCCCCAGTACAGCTCCAGCGGATTGCCCGCCGGGTCGTCCACGTGGATCAGGCCCTGGACGCGGCGCTCGGCGAGCGTGGCTTCGTCGGCGTGCTTGACGGGGAAGCCGGACGCCTCGAGCTCCTCGGCGGCCTCGGTGAGGGCGCGGGCGTTCGGCAGTTCGAAGCCGGCGGCGAGCAGCCGGTCGGTGGTCCCGGCGACGAAGCTGAGGCGGCGGATCCGGTCGTCGATCCGGGTGTGCAGGACGGTGTCGGAGGAGTCCTGGGCCTCGGCCATCCCGAGGATGTCGAGGGTGTAGGCGCGCCAGTCGGCGAGCGAGGTCGTCTCGATGCGGAGGTAGCCGAGCGAGCGGATGTCCATGGGAGGCGGGTCCTAACGCGAGGAGGAGCGGGGTGCCTGACGCGAGGAGAAGCGGGGCCTGGCGCTAGCGCTTGAAGAAGTCGAGGGCGAGGCGGTTGAACTCGTCGAAGCGTTCGACCTGTGCCCAGTGCCCGCAGTGCGGGAAGACGTGCAGCCGGGCGTCGGGGATGGTGCGCAGGGCGACGAGCGCGCCGTCGAGCGGGTTGGTGCGGTCCTCGCGGCCCCAGGTGAGCAGGGTCGGTTGCGTGATGCGGTGGCCCTCGCGCCAGAGCTGCGACTCCTGCGGCCAGGTGGCGAAGGCGGCGCCCATGCGGGCCGCGCCGAGCCGGGCGTCGGGGTCGGTGGCCTGGACGTACCGCTCCTCGACGAAGGCGTCGGTGACGATCGCCGGGTCGTACGCCATCGTGAGCAGGAACTCCCGCATCTGCTCGCGGCTCGGCGCGGGCGAGGCGTTGAAGGCGAAGAGGCGCTTGATGCCCTCGGTCGGGTCGGGCGAGAAGAGGTTGACGGAGATCCCGCCCGGGCCCATGAGCAGCAGCCGGTCGACCTTGTCCGGGTGGTCGATCGCGAGCCGCGTGGCGGCGCCGCCGCCGAGCGAGTTGCCGATGAAGTGGGCTTTCTCCAGGCCGAGTTCGTCCATGAGAGCGGCGACGGCGCGGGCGCTGAAGGAGAAGTAGTCGCGGTCCGGCGCGGTCTTGTCGGAGCGGCCGAAGCAGGGCTGGTCGACCAGGAGCGTACGGAAGTGCTCGGCGAACACGGGCAGGTTGCGGCCGAAGTTGGACCAGGCGGAGGCGCCGGGGCCGCCGCCGTGGAGCATGATCACGGCGGGTGCGTCGGCGGGACCCGCCTCGTGGAAGTGGAGGGCGAGGCCGCCCGCCTTCACCGTCCGGGAGGTGCTCTCGTACGTGAGCGCGGTCGCGGTGGTCACAGCATCGTGTCCTGGATGTCGAGGCCGAGCGCGGCCTGGCCGTAGAGGACGAGGGCCCGCTCGGGGTCGTTGGCGGCGTGGCCGCGTCCGGTGTGGACGTCGCGCCAGGCGCGCTGGACCGGGTTGGGGCCGGTGCGCATCGCGCTGCCGCCGGCGTTCTCCATGAGCAGGTCGACGGCGGCGACGGCCCGTTCGGTGGCGATGACCTGGTCGCGGCGGGCCCGGGCACGCAGCTCCATGGGCAACGGCGCGCCGGTGCGGGCGAGTTCGTACAGCTCGGTCATGTTGCGGGTGAGCTGGAGCCAGGAGGCGTCGATGTCGGCGGCGGCGCGGGCGATCCGGACCTGGGCGAAGGGGTCCTCGGCGACCTGCTGGCCGTAACTGACGCGGAACCGCTCGCGGGTGGCGGCCACATGGCCCTCGTACGCGCCCTCGGCGATGCCGACGATCGGGGTCGAGATGGTGGTGGTGAAGACGGAGGCGTACGGGAGCCGGTAGAGCGGCTCGGGGTGGGCGGCGAGGCCGGGCGCGTCGAGGGCGGTGACCGGGCCGAAGCTGAGCGCGCGGTGCTCGGGGACGAAGACGTCCTCGCAGACGATGTCGTTGGAGCCTGAGCCGCGCAGGCCGACGGTGTCCCAGACCTCGTCGACGCGGTAGGCGGTGCGCGGGACGAGGAAGGTGCGCATGTCGACGGGGCGGCCGTCGGCGTCGGTGACGAGGCCGCCGAGGAGGGCCCAGTCGGTGTGGTCGCAGCCGGAGGAGAAGTGCCAGCGGCCGGTGAGGGTGAAGCCGCCGTCGACGGGGGTGACCTTGCCGGTGGGGGCGTACGAGGAGCAGATCCGGGTGTCGGGGTCGGCGCCCCACACCTCCTCCTGCGCCTTCGGCTCGTACAGGGCGACGTGCCAGGGGTGGACGCCGACGACCGAGGCGACCCAGCCGGTGGAGCCGCAGGCCTTCGCGATCTCCTTGACGGCCGTGTAGAAGACGACGGGGTCGGCGGCGTGGCCGCCGTACGCGCGGGGCTGGAGCAGCCTGAAGAATCCGGTCGCGGCGAGCTCCTTGACGGAGTCCTCGGGGACCTTGCGGGCGGCCTCGGCCTGGGCGGCCCGCTCGCGCAGGGCGGGGGCGAGGGCGCGGACGGCCTCGAGGACGGCTCCGGTGGCGTCGCTCATCGCGTGTCCTCTCTCGGAGGGAATCGGGAGTGGCTGGACCGTACGCCGAGGTGTTCCGGAACGGCATAGGGGGTTCCCGCTGAGCGGGAAGAGCGGGGCGGGGAGAGCCGGCCTCGCACGAGGTGGCCCTGGAAGAACCGGCCCCTCAGAGCCGCCCCGCGCCCGCGAACTCGCGGGTAACCCGTTCCGCCGGGGAATCGAAGGGCGGGCTTCGCCTCGCGTTCACCGAGGGGTCATCGTGACCCCCCGTAATGCAGGAGTTGTATGGACAACAGTTGTTCATACATCTTGGCCCCGCTCCCCTTCCCCCATGGAGTACGCGTGACCTCCCCTGCCCGCGCCGCCGTCCTGCTCGGTGCCCTCGGTCTGACCGCCCTGTCGCTCACCGCCTGTGGCGCCGCCCCCACGAAGGGCGCCGCAGGCGCCGACGGGAAGAACCTCGCCACCGCCACCTCCGCCACCGAAGCCGGCGGCATGGACGCCCTGGTCGCCGCCGCGAAGAAGGAGGGCACGCTCAACGCGATCGCCATCCCGCGCGACTGGGCGAACTACGGCGCGATCATCGACGGCTTCACCGCCAAGTACGGCATCAAGGTGACCGTCGAGAACCCCGACGGCTCCAGCCAGGACGAGATCAACGCGGTCAAGTCCCGCAAGGGCCAGGACCGCGCCCCCGACGTGCTCGACCTCGGCGCCTCCTTCGCGCAGGCCGCCGGCGAGCAGGGCCTGACCGCGCCGTACAAGGTCGCCGCCTTCGACAAGATCCCCGAGTCGCAGCGCGACGCGCAGGGCCGCTGGTTCAACGACTACGGCGGCTACGTCTCCATCGGCTGCGACGCCAAGCGCGTCAAGGTCTGCCCGCAGACCTTCGCCGACCTGCTCAAGCCCGAGTACAAGGGCAAGGTCGCCCTCAACGGCAACCCGACCAAGTCCGGCTCGGCCTTCGGCGGCGTGTACGCGGCGGCGCTCGCCAACGGCGGCTCGTTCGACGACATCAAGCCGGGCATCGACTTCTTCGGCAAGCTGAAGAAGAACGGCAACTACAACCCGGTCGAGTCGACCCCCGCCACGATCGAGAAGGGCGAGACGCCCATCTCCATCGACTGGGACTACCTGAACGCCGGGTACGCCAAGCAGTTCGCGTCCAAGGGCATCGACTGGAAGGTCGCCGTCCCCTCGGACGGCGTCTACGCCCAGTTCTACTCGCAGGCCATCAACAAGGACGCCCCGCACCCGGCGGCCGCCCGCCTGTGGCAGGAGTACCTGTACAGCCCCGAGGGCCAGAACCTGTGGCTCAAGGGCTTCGCCCGGCCCGTCCTGATGCCGGCCATGGAGGCCGACGGCACGCTGGACAAGACGGCCGCCGCCGCGCTGCCGAAGGTCGCTGGCACGCCGAAGTTCCCGACCGAGCAGCAGACCGCCAAGGCCAAGGAGACCCTGTCGCAGGGCTGGGCCGCGGCCGTCTCCGGGTGACGCCTCGATGACTCCGCACTCCTCCACGACCCCGTCCGGGGCGGCCGGCGCGTCCACCGCGCGCACGGCCGCCCCGGCGGGGCCGGGGGCCGTCGGCTCCCCCATGGCCGACGGCTCCCCCACCCGCCCGGCGCCTGCGTTGACGCTGGTCAAGAGCACGGGCCCCGCCCCAGCGGAGCAGAAGCGCGAGAAGCGCCGCCCCCAGACGGCCTGGCTGGCCGCGCTGCCGCTGTTCCTGCTCGTCGCGCTCGCCTTCGGGCTGCCCGCGCTCGCCATGACCGACGGCGCCTTCACGGTCGCCGACGGCGGGTACGGCCTGGACAACCTGGAGCGGTCGGTCGACGGCGCGTACGCCACCGCGCTGCTCGGCAGCGTCAAGCTCTCCGCGCTCACCGCCGCCGCCGGCACCGTCTTCGGGCTCTTCCTCGCCCAGGCCGTGGTCTCCTCGCGCGGCCGGGCGCTGCGCGAGGCCGTCCTCACCGCGTCCGGGGTGCTCGCCAACTTCGGCGGCGTCCCGCTCGCCTTCGCCTTCGTCGCCACCCTCGGCAACGCGGGCGTGCTCACCACCGAGTTCGGCCTGGACGAGCACGGCTGGTCGCTGTACGGGTTCTGGGGCCTGGCCCTGACCTACCTGTACTTCCTGGTCCCGCTGATGGTGCTGACCGTCGCGCCCGCGCTCGACGGACTGCGCGTCCAGTGGCGCGAGGCGGCCCACGACAACGGGGCGACGGCCTGGCAGTACTGGCGCCACGTCGGCATCCCGGTGCTGCTGCCGTCCCTGCTCGGCGGTTTCGTGCTGCTGTTCGGCAGCGCGTTCGCCGCGTACGCGACGGCGGCGGCGATGGTCGGCAGCTCCGTGCCGCTGGTGACCCTGCAGATCGCGGACGCGCTCTCCGGCAACGTCCTGGTCGGCCAGGAGAACGTGGCGCTCGCACTGAGCCTCGACATGGTCGTGGTCGCGGCGCTCGTCATGGCCGTCCACCTCCCCCTCCAGCGAAGGAGCACCCGATGGCTCGCCTAGGACGTCCCGTCGTCCTCCTGGTCGCGGGGGTCTACTTCCTGGTGCCGCTGCTCGCGTCCGCCGTGTTCACGCTGGACATCCCCGGGCAGGGGCTCACCCTCTCCTCGTACACCCGGATCTTCGCCGCGCCGGGCTTCACCGGCAGCCTGCTGCTCTCGCTCGGGCTCGCGGCGGCGACCGTCGCGCTGGTCCTGCTCGTGACCGTCCCGGCGGCGGTCGCGGCCCGGCTCTCCGCGCCCCGGCTGCGGCCGGTCCTGGAGGTCGTGTGCACGCTGCCGCTGGTGGTGCCGCCGGTGGCGCTGACCGCCGGGCTCGGGACCGTGCTGCGCTGGGGCCCGGAGCACCTGTCCACGACCCCGCTCTACCAGACCTTCGTGGCCGTGCAGAACCCGGACTTCCCCTTCGTCCTGGTCCTCGCGTACGCGGTGATGGCGCTGCCGTTCGTCTACCGGGCGCTCGACGCGGGCCTGCGCTCCGTCGACCTGCGCACGCTGGTGGAGGCCGCCCGGGACTGCGGGGCGTCCTGGCCCCGCGCGCTGGTCTCTGCGGTGCTGCCGAACCTGCGCGGCGCGCTCCTGAACGGCTCGTTCCTGACGCTGGCGCTGGTCCTCGGCGAGTTCACGGTCGCCTCGCTGCTCGGCTTCCAGCCCTTCGCCGTGTGGATCGTGCAGGCCTCGGGCTCCGACGCCCGGCTCTCGGTGGCCGTGTCGCTGCTCAGCCTGCTGCTGACGTGGGTGCTGCTGCTCGCGCTGACCACCGTCGGCAACCGCCGCCGGCGCGCGCCGCGCGCCCCCCGCCCGGCCACGTCCCGTTCCGCCACGTCCCGTCCGTCCGAGGCCGCCGCGGCCTCCCGAGGAAAGACCCCCACCTCATGACCGTGACCGACACCTCCACGCGGACCGGGGCGGCGCTCAAGCTGCGCGGTCTGCGCAGGTCCTTCGGCTCCTCCGTCGCCCTCGACGGCCTCGACCTCGACGTCGCTCCCGGTGAACTCCTCGCCCTGCTCGGCCCGTCCGGCTGCGGCAAGACGACCGCGCTGCGCGTGCTCGCCGGTTTCGAGCGCCCCGACGAGGGCCAGGTGCTGCTCGACGGCGAGGACATCGTGCCGGTGCCCGCCAACCGCCGTGACACGGCGATGGTGTTCCAGTCGTACAGCCTCTTCCCGCACCTCACGGCCGCCGACAACGTGGCCTTCGGGCTGAAGATGCGCAAGGTGCGGAGCGCAGAGCGGCGCGCCCGCGCCGCCGAACTGCTCGACCTCGTGGGCCTCGCGGGCCACGGCGACCGCTTCCCGCACCAGCTCTCCGGCGGTCAGCAGCAGCGGGTCGCGCTGGCCCGCGCCCTTGCGCTGCAGCCCCGGCTGCTGCTGCTCGACGAGCCGCTGTCGGCGCTCGACGCCCAGGTGCGGGTGACGCTGCGGGAGGAGATCCGCCGGCTCCAGCTGGAGCTGGGCATCACCACCGTGTTCGTCACGCACGACCAGGAGGAGGCCCTGTCGATGGCCGACCGGGTCGCCGTGATGAACGGCGGCCGGCTGGAACAGTGCGCCACGCCGACCGAGTTGTACGAGCGGCCCGCGACGGACTTCGTCGCGGAGTTCATCGGCACCATGAACCGGGTGCCGGGCCTGGCGGCCGACGGCGGCCGCGAGGTCGAGGTGCTCGGGGTGACGCTGCCGGTCGAGGAGCCGGACGGGCGCACCGGGGACGTACGGGTGCTGCTGCGGCCCGAGGCCCTGGAGGTCACGGCCGGCGGCCCCGCACAGGTCACCGGCACGTCGTTCCACGGCCCGACGACCCGGCTGCGGATCGCGCTGCCCGACGGTACGGACGTCAAGGCGGACGTTCCGACGCACGCGGCGGCCGGTCTTACCCCGGGCACGGCCGTCTCTGTCCGTCCCCAGCCGCGGCCCGTGCTCCTCGCCTCCGCGGGAGGTGCGGCGTGAGGCGGCTGCAGGCGGTCCTCTTCGACATGGACGGCACGCTCGTCGACACCGAGGGCGTCTGGCTCGACGTGGTGGAGTCCGCCGCCGTGCGCCGGGGCCGGACCCTGGACGCCGAGCGGCGTACGGCGGTGACGGGCCGGTCGGTCGAGGACACGGCCGAGCTGCTGCACGCCCATCTGGACGCACCGGCCGACGAGTTGGCCGCCGAGCTGGGCGCGGACTTCGCGGCCCGGCTCGCGGTGGCTGCGGCGCCGCGGCCCGGCGCGCTGCGGCTCCTCGCGGCGCTGCGCGAGAGCCGGGTGCCGACGGCGCTCGTCTCGGCCTCGCCGCGGGCGGTCGTCGCGCAGGTGGCGAGCACCCTGGACGGGCACCGGTTCGACGCGCTGTTCGGCGCCGAGGACACCGCGCGGACGAAGCCCGAGCCCGATCCGTATCTGGCGGCGGCCGTGGCGCTCGGCGCCGAACCGGCGCGGTGCGTGGCGGTGGAGGACAGCCCGACGGGCGTCGCCTCGGCCGTCGCCGCGGGCTGCCGGGTGCTCGCGGTGCCGTCGACGGAACCGCTGGTGGACTTCGCCGGAACCGCGGGCGTCACGCTGGCGGACTCGCTGACCGAGGTCGACCCCGAGCTGCTGAACTCCCTGGTCGGGTGAGCCGCGCACATGGCAGGGTGGGCCTGTGAGTGAGGAACGGGGCAGGACGCCGCTGTATCTGAAGGTCGCCGGGGATCTGCGGACCGCCATCACGGCGGGCGAGTACGGCTCGGGGGCGAAGCTCCCCGCCGAGGACGAACTGGCGCGCCGCTACGGCGTGTCCCGGGGGACGGTCCGCCAGGCCCTCGCCGCGCTGCGCACGGACGGCCTGATCACCTCACGGCGCGGTTCGCGCCGGGTGGTCCTCGGCGGTCCGCGGCTGCACAGCTTCGGCGAGCTGCGCTCGTTCACGCGCTGGGCGCGCTCCCTCGGCGAGGAGCCGGGCGGCCGGATCGTGGCGGTGGACCGGGTGCCGGCGGACGCGGAGGAGGCGGAGAAGCTGCGCGTCGAGGAGGGCGCGCCGGTCTACCGGGTGCGCCGGCTGCGGACGCTCGCGGGTGCGCCGGTGATGGTGGAGCGGACGACGTATCCGGAGCGGATCGGGGTGCTGGTGGCCGGGATGCCGCTCGACACGGTCTCGCACTCGGAGCAACTGGAGCTGCACGGCGTGCTGTTCGCGGACGCGCGGCACACCATCGACCTGGTGCCGGCCGACGCCGACGACGCGGAGCTGCTCGGCTGCCGGGTCGGGGAGTCGCTGCTGCGGGAGCGCCGGCACTCCACGGACCCTGCGGGGACGCCGGTGGAGTGGTCGCAGGACCGCTATCTGCCGGGGACGGTGGCGTTCACGATGCAGAGCTCGACGGCGACGAGCGCGCTGGGCCGCAGGCTGGGCGCCTGAACATCCGTACATGACTGAACCCGGGGTCCGAGACCCCGGGTTCAGTCATGTGGGGGGGGTGTCACGCCGGGCGGAGCAGCGCCGCGAGCAGCGGGCGGAAGTGCTCGAAGCCGGGGGTCGGCAGCTCCGGGTCCTTCGCCTGCTCGTCCCAGCGGCGTACGGCGACGGCGTCGGCCGCGCCCGGGTGGGCCTCGAAGGCGCGCACCTGCTCGTCGTTCATCGGCCCGCCCTGGACGGCCAGGGTGTGCACGGAGGCCTCGGAGAGCAGGGCGAAGTAGCCGGGCTCGACGGCGCACAGGTACCGCTTGGCGGCGACGTGCAGCCGTACGGGTTCGGTGACTTCGGGGCCGAACCACTGGTCGAGCCAGTCGGCCCCGGTGTGGCTGTGCCGGTTGTCGGTGCCGTTCTCCATCAGGTCGCGGCCGGTGACGGCGCCCTGGAAGTGGCCGACGTCGTGCAGGAGCGCGGCGGCGACCAGGTGCGCGGGGGCGCCGGCCGCCTCGGCGAGGGCGCCGGCCTGGAGCATGTGCTCGGCCTGGGTGACGTCCTCGCCGAAGTACTCGGCGCTGCCTTCGCCCTCGAAGAGCGCGGCGAGGGTGTCGAGGGGGCTCTGGGGGTTCGGGGAGTTCGGGGAGTTCACGGCGTTCACTTGGCGGCCCCTTCCCGGCGCAGGACGGCGAGGGTGGAGGCGAGCCCGTCGATGTCGGCGTACGCGCCCTGGAGGTGCCGGTCGCCGGATTCGGCGAAGGCGGTCCTGGCGTGCAGCAGCCGGGTGTTGTCGAAGATCAGGCAGTCGCCGGGGGCGAGCCGGAAGTCCAGCTGGAGCTCGGGCCGCAGGAGCAGCTCGCCGAAGCGCCGGTAGGCGGCGTAGAAGGCGTCGAGCAGGTCGGCGGGAAGGGAGAGGGTGCCGATGGAGCGGTTGTTGAAGCGGATCTCGCGGAGCAGGTCGGTCGGGTCCGTACCGATCAGGGGCCGGTGGGCGCGGAGTTCGGTGCGCTCGTCGGCGAAGGCGAATGGGACGGGGACGCGGGTGAGGATCTCGTACGCCTCCGGGTCCTCGGCCCGCAGCAGCGCGGCGGCGTGGAAGCCGTCGACGAGGCCGGAGTCGCCGCCCTGGGCCGCGTTGGTGAGGCAGTGCAGGAGCTGGAGGGTGGGGACCGGGTCGCGGTAGGGGTTGTCGGTGTGCGGGGTGATCCGGGCGCCGGTGAAGGCCAGGTTGTTGGGGTCGGCCTCGACGCGGACCTCGAAGAGCTCGCCGTAGTTGGTCTCGCGTACGTAGCCGAAGGTGCGGGCCACGTCGAGGACCTGGCGGTCGCGCACGGGGACGCCGCGCAGCAGGACGAAGCCGAGGCGCAGGACGGAGTCGAGGGCGGCGGCGCGGACGGCCGGATCGGTGGTGTACGCGTCCCAGTCGGCCTCGGGGAGCCCGTCCGCGAACCGTTCGGCGGCCCACAGCTCCTTGTCGTCCTCGGTGCGCCCGTCGCCGGGGGCGGCGTCGGCGCCCGGCAGGTGGGCGCCGAGCCAGGCCTCGGGGTAGACGGAGCGGTGGCCGTCGGGGGCCCAGACGACCTCGCGGGCGGGGGCGCCGTCGGCGGTGCGGGTGTCGTGGACGGCGTCGACGGCGAGCGCGGCCGGGAGTTCGGTGATCTGGAACAGCTTCTGGCCGTTGCGGGGGTCACGGCAGTGACCGCAGGGACAGTTGTCGCGCAGCCAGAACGGCGGCGCGGTGGCGAGGGACGCCATGAGACTCTCCAAGTTGTACAGACAACTTTGCTTCGATCGAGAGCCTCGCAGCCGCGCATGACCAAGGGGTTACGGGCAACCCAACAGGCGGCCCGGCAGGCAGACCGGCAGGCGCCCGACGCCACCCCGTATATACCTATTAGAAATAGTGAGTGCAGCTGTCTTCCCCCGGGCGAGACCCGCGTGGCAGGGTCGGCGCCATCGGCGCAACGTCACGGAAACACGGGAGACGGCCATGACCGCTGAGCTCGTCGGCGTACAGACTCCTGCGCCTCCAGCGCCCTCTCTGCTGGAGAAGGCCGCCCGAGTGCTCGCCGCCTTCGAGGGGCCCGAGCCGAGGCTCTCCCTCACCGAGGTGATCCGCCGCTCCGGCATCCCGCGCTCCTCGGCGCACCGCATCCTCGACCAGCTCGTCCAGCTGCGCTGGCTCGACCGGGAGGGCCGGGACTACCGCATGGGCATGCGGATGCTGGAGCTGGGCGCACTCGCCGCCCACCACAACCGGCTGCGCCGGGCCGCCCTCCCCCGCCTCCACACGCTCCACGAGTCGACGGGACACCTGGTCCACCTGTACGTCCTCGACGGCACCGAGGTCGTCTGCCTGGAGCGGATCGGCGGCTCGGAGGACTCCACGGTCCCCTCCCGTACGGGCGGCAGGATGCCCGCGCACTCCACGGCCGCGGGCAAGGCCCTCCTCGCCTTCGGCGACCCGGCCGCCCTCACCGCGCTCCTGGCCCACCGGCTCCGCCCGCTCACCCCGCGGACCCTGGTCAACCCGGTCGCCCTCCGCTCCGAACTCGCCGCGGCCCGCGAGCGGGGCGTCGCCTTCGACCGCGAGGAGACCTACCGGGGCGTCTCCTGCGTGGCCGCGCCCCTGCGCGGCGCGGGCCGGGCGATCGCCGCCGTCTCGGTCTCGGGCCACGGCATCCACCGCGACCTGGACCGCCTCGCCCCGGCGGTCCTGGCGTGCACGCGGGGCGTGTGGGGCGACCTGTTCGGCCCGGGCCGCGCGGCCGCCGCCCCGCAGGCCGCGCCGCCCGCGCCGAAGTCGCGGGTGTCGGAGGGGGAGATGGACGCGATGATGGGGTGGCTGCGGTTCAGCGAGTGGATGTAGTCGACGCCACGAGCAGCTCGACCATCCGGCGCATCACCGGTACCGGTAGCGAGGGGTTCCTCGCGGCGTCGCGGGCGGTCCGCGGGTCGCGCAGCAGCCGGAGCAGGACGTCCTGCGGGATGGCGGGGTTCCGCGCGGCGAGGGTCCGTACGTGGGAGTCCGGGTCGTCCAGCAGACGAACCGCCGCCGAGGGAGGAAGCCTCCGGTCCTCCGCCGCGTCCCGCCGCACCTCCTCGGACTCGTCCCGGCTGAGCGCCTCGACCAGCTCGGGCGTGGACTCCGGGTCGCCCAGGGCGAGTCGGCGCAGTCGCGGGTTCGGGTCGGTGGCGTAGCGGAGCAGTCCGGCGCGCGGGAAGTTCGGGTTCGTGCGCGGGCGACCGGGGAAGCTGAGGCTGCCGTCCCACCAGTGCCAGACCTCCAGGAGCATGTCCGGAGGCGCGTCGTCGCAGGATTCGGCGAGGAAGAGCCGTACGGTCCGGTCCTCATCGCGGGAGAGCCGTTCGGCGACGTCCGGCGGGAGGTGCCGGGCACGGGCCACACTGCTGCGGACGTACGGGTGGCTGGAGGCGGCGAGCCGGCGCATGGCCTCCGGGTCGTCGTGGAGCGCGGCGACCCAGGGCAGGGCGTAGGGGTGCCGGTCGCCCGGCGGGATCTCGACGCGGACGGCGGCCCGCTGCTCCTCGGTGAGGTCTGCCCGCAGGGCGACGACGTGCCGAACTCCGTCGCCCTCGTCGCGTGCGAGCACGGCGACCGCGGCGGGGTCGAGACGCGGATTGCCCGCCAGCCGGGCCCGGACCGCCGGATCCTCGTGCCGGGCGAGGCGGGCGGCCAGTCCGGGTGTGAGCCTGCAGGTGTCGAGTACCCGACTGTCGAACTGCTCGAAGGCAGCCTCGTCCAGCGGGTGGTCCTGATGGTGGCGCAGCAGGGCGGCCGTACGGACATGGTCGTCGGGGTCGGCGAGCAGCCCTTCGCGTACGGACCGAGCAAGGTGCGGCCAGGCGGGATCGCAGGCAGCCGCCCGGACGGCGGGGACAGGATCGGCGGCGAGGGCGCGGAGCCGGGGCGCGGGCAGTCCGCGCAGCCTGGCTGCCTCGGCCCGGACCAGCGGGGATGCGTCGGCGGCGAGCGCTTCGTGGCCCGCGGCGGTCAGCGGGGCGCCCCCGAGCGCGGCGTCCTCGACGAACAGGGCTCGCCGTGGACCGCTCGTCTCCGCGAGGAGGAGGCGGGTCCACTGCTCGGCGGTCAGCTTCGGGCGGGCGTCGAGCAGGACGGCGCGCACCTTCCGGTCCGGGTGGCCGGCAGCGGCTTCGAGGACGGCCGGCGGCAGATCGCGCCGGAAGAGGAAGTGGGGTTCGACGTCCAGCAGCCGGATCAACAGGTCTTCGGGTGTCGCCCGGTTGAAGCCCAGCCCCCAGCCGTCGACCGGCTGCCCCACGTCATCGAGTGTCATGCGCACCATCGTGCCCGGTCCGCGGCCGGACGGGCGTGGGGGAAGGTCCGGCCGCGGACCGGGGGCTGAGGTGTCGTGCGTCAGCAGCCGTGGTCGACGAGGTCGAACGAGGCGTAGTGGTCGGCGGTGTAGTAGTCCTCCTGGGACGACTCGCCCGTCACGATGCGGCGCGCGCCCCGGTTGGAGGAGCCCGGCGTCTTGACCGTGTACTCGTGGTAGTAGCCGGTGGAGTGCGCCGGGAGGATGCCTTCCCGGTTCTGGAAGACGGTGCCGTCCTGGCGGTACGGGAACGGGCCGCCCTGCTCGATCAGGCGGAGGGTGTCGTGGGCCTGGGAGGGGAGGTCGGAGTAGCAGATGTCGCCGACGGCGGCGGCCGCGAACGCGGACGCGGCCGGGGCGGCGGAGGTCGGGGCGACGGCCGCGGTGGCCGGGGCGCCGAGGAGGAGAGTCGAGACGAGGGCGGCTGCGCCGCCGATGGCTGAGATTCGTGGGGGGATCCTCATGGCTCGATGATGACGCGCGTAGAAGAGGCTGCGACAGCCCAACTCCCTTCAATTCGACGGACGTTAACTTCATCCGCACGTTGTGGGGACGGTGTGCGCGGCCCTCACTCGTACGTCACGTCCACCCGCTCGCCGAGCGGCACCGCCTGGCAGGCGAGGACGTACCCCTCGGCCAGATCCGACGCGTCCAGGACCTCGTTCCGGGCCATCTTCACCTCGCCCGCCGTGACCCGGCAGGCGCAGGCCGCGCAGGCGCCCTCGCGGCAGGAGTACGGGGCGTCGACGCCGGCCGCGAGGAGGGCGTCGAGGAGCGGGGTGGCCGGCCCGCCGGTCACCCGGTGGACCCGGCCGTCCAGGCGGACCTCGGCGGTGTAGGAGACCTCGCTCTCCACCGGCTCCTCGCGGGTGAAGACGTCCTCGGCCAGGGAGAAGTACCGCTCGCGGTGGACCCGACGCCCGCCCGCCGACCGTACGGCCGTCTCCGCCGCGTCCATCAGCGGGGCCGGGCCGCACAGGTAGGTGTCCCGGGCGGCGTACGGGGCGAGGGCGGGGGCGAGGAGCTCGGCCGTGGGCAGGCCCTGGAGGGACTCCAGCCAGTGGGTGAGGGCGAAGCGTCCGGCGAAGTCCTCGGCCAGGTCGCGCAGTTCGTCGCGGAAGACGACGGAGTCCTGGTCCCGGTTGGCGTACAGCAGCGCGACCCGCCCCTCCCCCGCCACCAGGGCCGACTTGGCCAGCGAGATGACGGGGGTGATGCCGCTGCCGCCCGCGACCAGGAGCAGATCGCGGCCGGGGACGGCCGGGGTGAAGGTCCCGGCGGGCGGCAGCACCTCCAACTCGTCCCCGGCCGCCACCCGTTCGCACAGCCAGCCGGAACCGCGCCCATCCCGGACCTTCTTGACCGTGATCTTCGGGGCCTCGCCGGTGTGCGGCGAGCTGGCGAGCGAGTAGCAGCGTGCGCCGCCGTCGGGCAGCCGTACGGTGAGGAACTGGCCGGGGCGGTACGGGAAGTCGGCGTCGAGGACGAGGGAGACGGCGTCGGCCGTCTCCCGGATCACCTCGGCGACCCGCACGCGCAGCCCCCTAGACGACATCCGCACCCGTCACCTCCAGCGCGCCGCTCGCCACCGCCGCCTCGATGGAGCCGCGCAGCTCCCCGCACGAGCGGACCCGGCCGGCGGGCTCGCCCGCAGCGACGCGCGCCCGGATGACCGGGCACGCGTCCGCCGAGGGGCCCGACCACTGCACGGAGGTGTGCGCGGGGCTGAACTTCTCGCACAGCACCCGGTTCCCGCACGCGGCGCACTCCACCGGCCGCATCACCGCGCGCGCCTTGCCAGGTTCTCGGCCACCTCGGTCTCCCACGCCTGGTTGGCCCGGGTGGTGTCGATCTCGAACTCGAACCGCTCGACCATCTCGTCCTTGACGTCGGCCGCGTCCACGTAGAACTGCTCGTACCAGCGCCGCAGTTGGTAGACCGGACCGTCCTCCTCGCTCAGCAGCGGGTTGTCGATGCGGGTCTTGTTCCGCCAGACCTCGATGTCCTGCTCGAAGCCGACGGCGAGGCCGGTGGTGAACAACTCGGCCGCGTCGGCAGCCTGTTCGTCGGTCATGCCGGGCAGCTTGCGCACGGTCGTCCCGTAGAGGAGGACGAAGCTGTCGGCGCTCACCGGGTAGTGGCAGTTGATGAGGACGCTCTCCATCTCCGCGCCGCCGCCGATGTCCGACCAGACCCGGTCGATCATGTAGGAGGGGCCGTAGTAGGAGGCGTCGGAGCGCAGGGGTGCGCTGAGGTTGCCGAGGTCCATGTCCCGGCGTGGGGTGGACTCCAGGTACTGGCTGGCGATGTGGCCTTCGAAGACGTTGGTGAAGCGGGTCGGGAAGGCGTAGTGCACGTAGTAGAAGTGCGCCATGTCCACGACGTTGTCGACGATCTCGCGGCAGTTGGAGCCGTCGACGCGGGCGGTCTTCCAGGACCAGTCGGACCACTCGCCGCTGTCGAGGCCCTCGATCTCGGGGATGGTGACCTCGGGCGGCGGCGGGTTGCCCTCGGGGTCGTGCCAGACGAAGAGCTGCTTGTTCCGTTCCAGGGTGGTCCAGGCGCGGGTCTTCGCGCGCGGCGGGACGCGACGGGCGTACGGGATGCCGGCGCAGCGGCCGTTGCCCGACCAGCGCCAGTCGTGGAAGGGGCAGGCGACGGCGTCGCCCTTGACGGTGCCGTGGGCGAGGTTGCCGCCCATGTGGGGGCAGTAGGCGTTGAGGACGTGCAACTGCCCGTCCTCCTGGCCCTGGAAGACCACGAGTTTGGTGCCGAAGGCCTCGATCTCGTGGGGCTCGCCGTCCTGGAACTCCCGGGCGAGCCCGAGGCAGTGCCAGCCGCGCGCGAACCGGGCGGGCGGGGCGGCGGCCCGGATGACGCGGGGACCCTGCTCGGCGGCTTCCGGCAGGTCGACGGTGGTCATGGCGCGGTCGCCGGTGGTCGTGGCACGGTCGACGGTGGTAGTGGCGCGGTCGACGGTGTTCGTGGGGCGGTCACCGGAGGTCATGGGGCGGTCACCTTCTCCTTGGCGAGTTCGACGGCGATGTCGATGAGCTGGTCCTCCTGGCCGCCGACGAGTCGGCGTTCCCCGGCGCGCAGCAGGATCTCGGCGCCGGAGACGCCGTACCGCTCGGCCTGCCGGTAGGCGTGCTTGAGGAAGCTGGAGTAGACCCCGGCGTGCCCCATGAGCAGGGCGAGCCGGTCGAGCCGGCACTCCTCGTCCATGACGGGCCGGACGACGTCCTCGGCCGCGTCGATGATCTTCAGTACGTCGATGCCGGTACGGATCCCCATCTTCTGGCAGACGGCGACCAGGGCCTCGACGGCGGTGTTGCCCGCGCCCGCGCCGAGGCGGCGGGTGGAGCCGTCGATCTGCCGGGCGCCGGCCCTGATCGCGGCGATCGAGTTGCCCGTACCCAGGGCGAGGTTCTCGTGGCCGTGGAAGCCGACCTGGGCGTCGTCGCCGAGTTCGGCGACGAGGGCGGCGACCCGGTCGGCGGTCTCGTCCATGACGAGGGCGCCGGCGGAGTCCACGACGTACACGCACTGGCAGCCGGCGTCGGCCATGATCCGGCCCTGGCGGGCGAGGAGTTCGGGGGTGGTGGAGTGGGCCATCATCAGGAACCCGACGGTCTCCAGGCCCATCTCCCGTGCGAGGCCGAAGTGCTGGACCGAGATGTCGGCCTCGGTGCAGTGGATGGCGATCCGGCAGACGCTCGCGCCGTTCGCCTGCGCGGCGCGGATGTCGTCCTTCACGCCGAGCCCGGGGAGCATGAGGAAGGCGATCCTCGCGCGCCGGGCGGTGGCGACGGCGGCCTTGATCAGCTCCTGTTCGGGGGTCTTCGAGAAGCCGTACGTGAAGGAGGAGCCGCCGAGCCCGTCGCCGTGGGTGACCTCGATGACGGGGACGCCGGCGTCGTCGAGGGCGGCGACGACGGAGGTCACGTCCTCGACGGTGAATTGGTGGCGCTTGGCGTGGGAGCCGTCGCGCAGGGAGGTGTCGGTGACCCGGATGTCGTAGGCGTCCGTCGTCATGCGTGGCTCCGCTTCGCGAACTCTTCGCCGACCTTCGTGGCGGCGGCCGTCATGATGTCGAGGTTCCCGGCGTACGGCGGGAGGTAGTCGCCGGCGCCCTCGACCTCCAGGAAGATGCCGACGCGGGCCATGCCGCCGTTGACGTCGGACGGGTCGTCGAACTGCGGCTCGGCGCGGAGCCGGTAGCCGGGGACGTACTCCCGCACCTCCTCGGCGACCTGCTTGACGGAGACGGTGATCGCCTCCCGGTCGGCGTCCTCGGGGATCGCGCAGAAGACGGTGTCGCGCATGATCACGGGTGGGTCGGCGGGGTTGAGGATGATGATCGCCTTGCCCCGGCCGGCGCCGCCGACGGTCTCGATGCCGCGCGCGGTCGTCCGGGTGAACTCGTCGATGTTCGCGCGGGTTCCGGGTCCCGCGGAGACGGAGGCGACGGACGCGACGATCTCGGCGTACGGGACGGGGACGACCCGCGAGACGGCGTGGACCATGGGGATGGTGGCCTGGCCGCCGCAGGTGATCATGTTGACGTTGTCGCCGTCGAGGTGGTCCGTCAGATTGGCGGGCGGGACGACACCGGGCCCGAGGGCGGCCGGGGTCAGGTCGACGGCCTTGATGCCGAGGGCGCGGTAGCGGGGCGCGTTGGCGCGGTGGACATACGCGGAGGTCGCCTCGAAGACGAGGTCCGGAAGTTCGGCCCCGTCGAGGAGCCGGTCGACCCCGTCGGCGAAGGTGTCGAGCCCGAGCCGGCGGGCCCGGGCGAGCCCCTCGCTCTCCGGGTCGACCCCGACCATCCAGCGGGGCTCGATGTGGGGTGAGCGAAGCAGCTTGTACAGCAGGTCGGTACCGATGTTGCCGGAGCCGACGATGGCGGCGGTGAGGGTGGTCATCGTGCCTCAGCAGAAGGAGAGGGAGACGGAACCGAGCCCGGTGAACTCGGCGGTGTACGTACGTCCTGCCGTGACGTCGACGGCGCGGGTGCAGGA
Source organism: Streptomyces sp. NPDC001927 (assembly GCF_053594455.1). NCBI lineage: Bacteria > Bacillati > Actinomycetota > Actinomycetes > Kitasatosporales > Streptomycetaceae > Streptomyces > Streptomyces sp. NPDC001927. The sequence continues at coordinate 261,760 of NZ_JBSFEN010000014.1, forward strand.
CCCGGGCAGGACGAGATGGCCCTTCTTCAGTCGGACGCCGAAGCGGGCGACGGTCCGGGCGAGCCAGGCGACGGAGTGGGCGGGGTCGCCGAGGACGGCGTCGCCCCGGCCCTCGGCGAGCGGCGCCCCGTCCTCGTAGAGCCGTGCCTCGACGCTCTTGGGGTCGATCTCGCGCGGCGGGCGGCCCTCGCCGATGACGAACCCGGCGGAGGAGGCGTTGTCGGCGATCGTGTCGCCGATGGTGATGCGCCAGTCGGCGATCCGGCTGTCGATCAACTCCAGGGCGGGCACGACCCGTTCGGTGGCGGCGAGGACGTCGGCCGGGGTGCAGCCCTCGCCGGGGAGGTCGTCGCCGAGCACGAAACCGGTCTCGACCTCGATGCGGGGCGCGCAGTAGCGTGCGACGGGGACGGGCCGGTCGGAGCGGAGCTCCATGTCGTCGAGGAGATGGCCGTAGTCGGGCTCGTCGACGCCCATCATGCGCTGCATCACGGGCGAGGACAGGCCGACCTTGTGCCCGACGACGGTGGCGCCGGCCGCCTGCCGGTCCCGGATGTTGAGCAACTGGACGTGGTACGCGTCCTCGACGCCGAGGCCCGGGAAGGTCTCCGTGAGGGGCACCACGGGGGTTCTGCCGCGCTCGGCGTCGCGCAGCCGCTCGGCGGCCTGCCGCCGGAGCCGGTCGGTGAGCATCGCCGCTCCTTCCGGGGGGAGGTGGGATGGGTGCGCCGACCGTAGGCCGGTGGGGCGGCGCCGGGGGAGCGCGGATTCCCGCTGGCCGGGAAACCGCCGCCTCGCGCATTGCGGGCGCCTCACGCGCCTCTTCACGCCCCCAACAGGCGTGATTACGGTACGTGATGACACGGGCACATCTTGTGACAAGCGCATGGCCGCGAACCCCTGGAGAGATCCATGTCGCACATCACCGGCACGGTCCAGACCCTGTCCCCCGCCGTCGTCATCGGGCCCGCCTCGGGCGCGCCCCCGACCTCGCCCGGCATCTGGGCGCTCGACTTCCCGTACGCACCCGCGCCCTCGGGCACCAAGTACGTGGTCCTGCACTTCCAGGGGGTGAACCTGCCGGCCGCCAACCGCCTGGAGGTCGAACTCGGCTACGGAAGAGACGTGTTCACCGCCGCCCACGGGACCGAGTTCTGGTCCCGTCCGGTCAATGTGTACGCACTCCCCGGCGGGCGCGTGCCCATCCGGTACGTCACCGACGGCGCCACGACCGGCGGGGCCACGCTCGACCGGTACGCGCGCGGTGAGCGGCACGCGGGCGAGCAGGACCCCACGGCGTTCTCGAACAGCGACCCGTTCCTCGGCGATCCGGTGTACACGGAGCCGAAGTACGACCCGTTCTGGTTCTGCAGCACGCCGCCGAACTGGGAGAACGCGGCCTGCGCGACCCCGGCTTCGGACGTGCGGGCCCGGGTCGCGAAGAGCGTCGGCATGATCGTGGCGACGCACCACGGCCACTTCTTCTCGACGTGTTCGGTCACGCTCGTCGAGCCGAACGTGGTGCTCACGGCCGGGCACTGTCTGACGGACGTGGCCGGGGAGGCCGCCTCGGCGTCGGTGACCTTCGACTACGCGACGGACTGCGCGGGCGCCCGGCCCGCGGGGTACGTGGCGCGGTTCCACAAGGTCGTGGAGGTGCTGCGACACCGCTACGACCGGGACGCGGGCCTGGACTACTGCCTGCTGCGCATCGAGGTGCCCCCGGAGGGGCTCGGGATCACGCCGATCCCGATCAGACCGGATCTGCCGGGCGCCGGAGAAGCCGTCTTCGGCGTGCACCACCCCAACGGGGCGGTGAAGAAGCTCAGCCCGCCGCACGCCTCGTTCGGCGGGATCATCGGCAGCGCGACGATCGGGGTGGACGTCAACGTCGACGTCTCGGGCGGCAGCTCGGGATCCGGGCTCTTCGACGCCGCGGGCCGGGTGATCGGCGTGCTGTCCCACGGCAGCCGCTGCTTCCTGAGGTACTCCCCCACGGCGACCATCCTCCGCGACCTCGCCACTCCGCCGGGGCCGCCCGCGAACCGGGACGTCATGGTGGTCGTGGACCGCTCCGGCAGCATGACGGAGACGGCCGGGACGGGCCGCGACCGTACGAAGATCGAGGAGGCCCGGGACGCGGCCTCGCTCTTCGTCCGGCTGGTCCGGGCGGGCACCGGGAACCGCCTCGGGCTCGTCTCCTTCTCCACGTCCGCGAGTTCACCCGTCGACTTCGCCCTGGCGCCGGTCACCGACGCGACGAAGACGGCGCTCGCCGGGCCGCCGCCGTTCTCGAGCGGTGTGGTCGGCGGGCTCTCGCCCGGCGGGATGACGACGATCGGCGGCGGACTCGACGCCGCGCGCGGCCAGTTCCCCGCGCCGGGCACCAACCCGCGCGCCGTGCTGCTGCTCACCGACGGGCTGCAGAACACCCCGCCGATGATCGCCGACGTACGCGGCGGCCTCGCCGGGATCGACGTCAGCGCGATCGGATTCGGCACGGAGACCAGCCTGGACGGGGCCCTGCTCACCCAGCTCACGCAGGAGCTCGGCGGGCTCTACACGCGCGCCGGGAACGGTCTGGCGCTGAAGAAGTTCTTCGGCCTGGCCTTCGGCAACATCTTCGAGTCGGGCGCGCTCTTCGACCCCGAGTTCGACATGCCGGCAGCGGTGCGCCGCAGCGACCTGATCCCGTTCCACGTGTGCGGGGAGGAGTCGCTGACCGTGGTGGTCGGCTGGGACAACGTGGAGGGCGAGCTCGGCGTCGGGCTGCTCACGCCGTCCGGCCGCGTCGTGTCGGTGACGCCCGAGAACGGGGTCGTCTCGGAGCGCGGGCACACCTGGACGTTCCTGCGGGTGCCGTTGCCGTACGGCGAGGAGCGCGACGGACAGTGGCGGGCGCAGGTGTTCCGGCCGGGCGGCGGCGAGATCCCGCCGCCGGGAGTGGACCTGCGGTTCTTCGTACAGGTGGTGGCCTCCGGCGGGCCGAGGCTCGACCGGTTGGCGGGCCCGACCCGCTTCTACACGGGCGACACGGTCAATCCGATGGTCTTCCTGCGGTACGAGGAGGGCGGCAGCCCGCACCACGCGCGGGTCGACCTCACGGCGACCCGGCCGACGGCGGGCGCCGGGAACATCCTGACGGAGGCGGGGCTCCAGGCGCCCGTGACCGTGGACGGCGACACGATCCCGGCCCGGCACGCGACGCTGCGGGCCCTTGAACGGGCGGCGGGGAGACCGTTGTTCACGTACACGAGCCAGACGTTCCCGCTCTTCGACGACGCCGCGCACACCGAGGGGGCCTTCGAGGCGGGCGGCCTCTTCGGCAACCCGCAGACCGAGCTGCTCACGGTGGAGGGCAACTACACGTTCCACGCCCGGGCGGTGTACGGCGAGGGGTGCGTCTCGACCCGGGAGACCCAGTGGACGGTGCACGTCGACGTCTCGGTGGACCCGGGCCGTACGACGGTCACGGTCACCGGACCGCCCGACGGCGGCGGCACGCTCACGATCGTCCCGCGCGACCGCTACGGCAACCACGTGGGCCCCGGCCACATCGACGACCTCCCGATCACGGGGGCGCCCGGCACGACGATCACGGGGCCGGTCAGGGACAACGGCGACGGCAGCTACACGATCCCGGTGACCTGGTCCGTCCCGGGCGCCCCCGGGGTCATCGTCGCCCAACCGGGGCGCCCGCCGGTGGTCGTGGCTGCCCCGGCGGCCCCGCCCCCGGGCGGCGGCGACCCCTGCGAAGCGACCCTCCGCCGCCTGCTCAAGGCCCTCTGCCGCTGCCTGGGACGCCCGCCGCACGGGCCGTGCGGGTGCGGGCCGCACGGGCCGGGTGGACCGGGCGGGCCGGGTGGACCGGGTGGACCTGGTGGGCCCGGTGGACCTGGTGGGCCTGGCGGGCCTGGCCCGTGTGGTCCGCACGAGCCGGGTAAGCCCGGTGGGCCGCACGAGCCGGGGAAGCCGGGTGGGCCGGGCAAGCCGGGTAAGCCGCACGGTCCCGGCGACCCCGACGGCTCCGGCGGCTCCGGTGGCTCCGGCGGCCCCGGCAAGCCGAAGCCGCCGCGCCCGGGCGGCGGTTGCTGCGGCTCCGCCACGGGGCGATGATGCCCGAGGACGGCCTGGAGCAGCTCCGCCGGCATGACGCGATCCTTCTCGGCGCCGTCGGCTACCCGGGCGTGCC
>NZ_JBSFEN010000015.1:0-263648 GCF_053594455.1 Streptomyces sp. NPDC001927
GAACAGCTTCTCCGGCACGGTCGCCCAGCGGACATTGCCCTGGGAGAAGGCGTAGCCGAGGAGGACCAGGAGCGCGATCACGACGACGCCGGCGACCCAACGTCCGTAGTGGCGCACCGGGATGGCCTTGATGGCCTCCGGGGGGAGGTCCGACGGGGCGGGCGACGCCCCGTCGGGAACCTTGTCGAGCTTGTCAGTCACAACGACTGCCCTTCAGTGGTGCGTCGGGATCAGGAGCCGCCGTTGATCTGGGCCGCGGGAATCGCGCCGTCCCCGGCGTTCCACTTGTCCAGCGCAGCCTTGTACGTGCCGTCCTTGATGATCGCGTCGAGGGCTTCCTTGATCGCGTCACGCAGCTGCGTGTCCTTCTTGTCGACGGCGATGCCGAAGAAGCCGGCGTCCGACTTGTTGGCGATGGCCTCGAAGTCGTTGCCGCCGCCCGCGGTCTTCGCGATGTACGCGGCGACCGGGGAGTCGTTCAGGTCGGCGACGGCGCCGCCCGCCTTGACGCGGGTCTGGGCCTCGGCGTCGGTCGGGAAGGACTCGAAGGTGAGGGCGGGCTTGCCGTCCTTCTTGCACTTCTCGGCCTGGTCCTTGGCGGCCTGCTCGTACGTCGTGCCCCGCTGGACGGCGAGCTTCTTGCCGCACAGGTCGTCGAGGGACTTGATGTTCTCCGGGTTGCCCTTCTTCACCAGGATGCCGGTGGAGGCCGTGAAGTAGTCGACGAAGTCGACACCCGTGCCGACCTTCTGGCCCTTGTCGTCCAGACCCTCCTGGCGGGCCTTGGTGTCGGTCATCGAGGACATCACGACGTCCGTACGACCGGTCGGGAGCGCGGTCAGCAGGGTGTCGAACGTGCCGCTGGCGAACTCGAACTTCACACCGAGCTGCTTGCCCAGGGCGGCGGCGATGTCGGGGTCGACACCGACGATCTTGTCGCCCTCCTTGAACTCCATCGGGGCGTACGTGGCGTCCGTACCCACCTTGATGACGCCGGCCTTCTGGATGTCGGCGGGGAGCTTGGCGAAGAGCGGGGCGTCGGAGACGGCGCCGGAGGTCTTGTCGCCCGTGGGGGTCGAGCCACCGTTGGTCTGGTCGCCGCAGGCGGTCAGCAGCATGGAGCCGGCGACCGCGATGGCGGCGACCGCGGCAAGACGGGAGGTGCGGGTCTTGGCGGTCGTGCGGCGCGTGGAGCGTGCGGTCATGGTCGGGTTCCTCCGGCGTGTGAGGCGTTGCCATAGGCCGCGTGCACGCACCTTCGGGTGTCGCGACCTCGTGTGATTACGCGCATCTTGCCATTCGGACTGCGTCAATCGGACGGCCACGCATGTCAAAATCGGATAACGGGTGACCCCCGAACTCCGGAGGCCCGGTGGACACTGGCCGGACCTCTTCCGGGGAATGTTCCCCGAAGCCGGAAAATCTCCGGTTGATCTCGCCATCCGGACGACACGAAGGCCACCATCCGGTCTACACGAGAACGTTTCCGGACATGAGGCGACGCGCCTGCTCTGCGCAAGGTGCCTTTGCGTCCGTATGAGCCGCGTCACCGCTCCGCAATGGACTCGTCTACGGTGATGTACGTCCGGTAAGAAGGATCCTTACACCCCTCATCCGGGGCTCAGGGCGCGTTGTGCGGCGCGCCCGCGCGGTTGCCAGACACGGCGACCGCGGGACCCGCCCACCCCTCCTCAAGAAGGAGTGGCCACCCTCAAATGAAGAAGACTTAAGGGGTCAACCCAATGGCAGCGGAGATCGTCAATCCTCGCAGCGAGAGCGGTACGGAAGGGGCTCAGGAGCCCTTCGATCCGGCCTTCGCGCTGCACCGCGGCGGCAAGATGGCCATCTCGGCCACGGTGCCGCTGCGCGACAAGGACGACCTGTCCCTCGCGTACACGCCCGGCGTCGCCAAGGTGTGCACCGCGATTGCCGAGCAGCCGGAGCTGGTCCACGACTACACCTGGAAGTCCCAGGTCGTCGCGGTCGTGACCGACGGTACGGCGGTGCTCGGACTCGGCGACATCGGCCCGGAGGCGTCGCTTCCGGTGATGGAGGGGAAGGCCATCCTCTTCAAGCAGTTCGGCGGCGTGGACGCGGTGCCGATCGCGCTCGCCACCACCGACACCGACGAGATCGTGGAGACCGTCGTCCGGCTCGCCCCCTCCTTCGGTGGCGTGAACCTGGAGGACATCTCGGCGCCCCGGTGCTTCGAGATCGAGCGCAAGCTCCAGGAGCGCCTGGACATCCCCGTCTTCCACGACGACCAGCACGGCACCGCCGTCGTCACCCTCGCCGCGCTCCGCAACGCGGCGAAGCTGACCGACCGGGGCCTCGGCGACCTGCGCGCGGTCATCTCCGGCGCCGGTGCGGCGGGCGTCGCCATCGCCAAGTTCCTCCTCGAGGCGGGGCTCGGTGACGTGGCCGTCACGGACCGCAAGGGCATCGTCAGCCGTGACCGGGACGACCTGAACCCGGTCAAGCGCGAGCTCGCCGAGATCACGAACAAGGCGGGCCTCACCGGCTCCCTCGAGGACGCCCTGGCCGGCGCGGACGTCTTCATCGGCGTCTCCGGCGGTACGGTCCCGGAGGCCGCGGTCGCGTCCATGGCGCCGAACGCGTTCGTGTTCGCCATGGCCAACCCGAACCCCGAGGTCCACCCCGACGTCGCGCACAAGTACGCGGCCGTCGTGGCGACCGGCCGTTCGGACTACCCGAACCAGATCAACAACGTGCTCGCCTTCCCCGGCATCTTCGCGGGCGCCCTCCAGGTCCGGGCCTCCCGGATCACCGAGGGCATGAAGATCGCCGCGGCGAACGCCATCGCGGACGTGGTCGGTGACCAGCTCGCCGCCGACTGCGTGATCCCGTCGCCCTTCGACGAGCGCGTCGCCCCGGCGGTCGCGAACGCCGTCGCCGCCGCCGCCCGCGCCGAGGGCGTCGCCCGCCGCTGACGCCTCGCGCACCCGTGAAGGGCCCCGTCCTGGTCTCAGGGCGGGGCCCTTCCACATGCCCCTCGTGGCCGGGGCGGCAGGGACGCGCGTCACAGCGATGTGCGGTTCCGCCGCAGGCCCGGTGACCCTACGCTCATGGCCATGTTCGCTGCCTACGCCGCCCGAATCGACCGTGACCAGCCGCTGAACGGCCTTGAGCTGGGCGAGCGGCCCGAGCCCGAGGTGCGTCCCGGGTGGACCACCGTCACCGTCAAGGCCGCCTCGCTCAACCACCACGACCTCTGGTCGCTGCGCGGGGTCGGCCTGCCCGAGGAGAGGCTGCCGATGATCCTCGGCTGCGACGCCGCGGGCATCGACGAGAACGGGAACGAGGTCGTCCTCCACTCGGTCATCGGCCAGTCCGGCCACGGGGTCGGCCCCGACGAGCCGCGCTCGATCCTGACCGAGCGGTACCAGGGCACCTTCGCCGAGCGCGTCACCGTGCCCGCCTGGAACGTGCTCCCCAAGCCCAAGGAGCTCTCCTTCGAGGAGGCCGCCTGCCTCCCGACCGCCTGGCTCACCGCGTACCGCATGCTCTTCACCAACGGGGGCGTCCGCCCCGGCGACTCCGTCCTGGTCCAGGGCGCCGGCGGCGGGGTCGCCACCGCCGCCATCGCCCTCGGCGCCGCCGCCGGCCTGCGGGTCTTCGCCACCAGCCGCGACGAGGCCAAGCGGAAGCGGGCCGTCGAGCTCGGCGCCCTCGAGGCGTACGAGCCGGGCGCCCGGCTGCCGAAGCGGGTGGACGCCGTCATCGAGACCGTCGGCGCCGCCACCTGGTCGCACTCGGTCAAGTCGCTGCGCCCCGGCGGCACCCTGGTGATCTCGGGCGCCACGAGCGGCGACCGCCCCTCGCACGCCGAGCTCACCCGGATCTTCTTCCTTGAGCTCAAGGTCGTCGGCTCCACCATGGGCACCAAGGACGAGCTGGAGGACCTGCTCGCCTTCTGCGCCACCACGGGCCTCCGGCCGGTGATCGACCAGGTGCTGCCGCTGGACCGCGCGCGCGAGGGCTTCGAGAAGATGGCCTCGGGCGACCTCTTCGGAAAGATCGTCCTGACCAACTCTTGATGGATCGTCAGATCTGCTGATGGGATCTCCGGCACCGCGATCGCACGCGATCACACCCTCGTGCCGGAGGTCCCGATGTTGCGAACGACCCTTGCCACAGGCGCCGTTGTCGCCGCGCTGCTCGCCCCGAGCGGAGCGCCCGCTCAAGCAGGCTTACCTCCTCTCACCGATGACCACGGGCGCGTCCTCACCCTGCGCGGGTGGAACGTCGAGGACAAGGCCAACCGCGGTGAGAAGGCCCTCTCCGCCATCACCGAGCGGCACTTCCGCGACATGCGCGCCAAGGGCTTCAACTTCGCCCGGCTGCTCGTCTTCTGGGACGACCTGGAGCCGCGCCGCGGCCAGTACAGCCAGGACTACCTGCGGAAGATCGAACGCATCCTGGACTGGGCGGAGAAGCACGACGTCCGCGTCCTCATCGACGCCCACCAGGACGTCTTCGGTCCCGCCTTCGGCCACCGGGGCGTGCCCGCCTGGGCGACCAGGACCGACGGGCTGCCCTTCACCCCGCACCCGGACGACTGGTTCGCCGAGTACTTCGAGCCGGCCGTGCAGCGTGCCTTCACCCATCTCTACGAGGACGAGGACCTGCGCCGCGCCCAGGCCGCGATGTGGCGCCTGCTCGCCGACCGGTTCGAGGACCACCCGGCCGTCCTCGGCTACGACCTGATCAACGAGCCCATGGGCGAGCTGCGTGAGGGCGAGGACCTGCCGACCGCCGCCCGGCGGATCGAGCGCGAGCAGCTGACCCCGATGTACAACCGGCTCGCGGACGCCGTCCGCGCGGTGGACCGGGACACCTGGGTCTTCGTCGAGCCGACCCCGATCGTCGGCGAGGGCGTCCCCACCGGTCTCGGCCGGATCGACGACCCGAAGGTCGTCTACGCCCCGCACTTCTACAACACCGCCATGGAGGCGGGCGCCGACTACGACCCGGCCGCCCGCTGGATCGAGACGTACGAACAGGCCGTCACGCAGTACCCCAAGGAGTACAAGGTCCCGGTCGTCGTGGGGGAGTGGGGCCCGCTCAACAACACCCTGCCGAACATGAACCGCTTCTACCGCGAGGCGATGGCCTCCCTCGGCCGGTACGGCAGCGGGTGGGCCGGCTATGTGTGGTGCTACGGCGGCGGGTACTGCGCGGTGGACGGCGCCGGGACCTTCCGTACGAACAAGGAGCTGACCGCCGAGCCCTACGCGGAGGCCGTCGCGGGCACGGTCACCTCCGCCGCGTACGACTCCGGGGCCGGGGTCTACCGGCTGGAGTACGTGTCGTCCCGCCGGGGCTCACGGGTCACCGAGCTCTCCCTTCCCCCGGGTGCCTGGCAGGTGACGGCCCGGGGGAAGGCGATCGTGGTCCGCACGGGCAAGTCCGGCGGCTCCGCCCTGGTCCTCGCGGCCCCGGGCGCCCGGGTGACGGTGACCGCCACCCGGGCCCCGCGCTAGGCGTCCTTGCGGGCCGGCCGGAGGAGCGACGTGACGCGGTCCGCCGCCGTCGACAGGTGGCGGCGGGCCTCGGTCAGCTGGGCCGCCGTCACCCCGTGGTCCCGCGCGGCGTCACGGATGTCGTCGCGGAACCGGTCGAGGAGCCGGTCCAGGTCGCGGGCCGGGTCGCCGGTGGACTCGACGGTCCGGGCCCAGTCGGAGAGGGTCTCCTCCGAGACGGCCCCGGCCTCCTCCGAGACGGCGTCCTTGGGGGTGGCTGCCGGGGTGGCCCCCGCCGCGGTCTCCTCCTGGGCCGCCTTCCCCGGGGCCGCCGTGCGACCCGAGGCCCTGGGGTGCGTCGTGCCCGTGACCAGGCCGCCGAGCTGGGCGGTGATGTCCGAGATGCCCTCCCAGACGCCCTTCGGCCAGTCGCCGCGCGCGAAGTGGTCCTGGACCTGGTCCTGGACCTGCTGGGCGATCCGCTGGAACTCCTTGGCCTGCCGGCGCGCCGACTGGGCTTCTTCGCGGGCCTGGCGGGTCTGCTCCCGCCACTCCTGCTTCGCGCGCCGCAGCTCCTCCTTGGCGTCGGAGAACGAGGAGCCCTTCTGCCGGCTCTCGCTCGCCGCCGCGCGCATCTCGCTGCGCAGCTTGCCCGCCGCCCCGCGCACGTCGTCGCGGATCTCGGCGGCGAGCTCGGAGACCGACTCGCGAATCTCCCGCTCCAGGTCGTCCAGTTCGCCGACGCGGCCGGCCAGCTCGGCGCGGCCCGCGTCGGTGATCGAGTACACCTTGCGGCCGCCCTCGGTGGCGTGCGTGACCAGACCCTCGGCCTCCAGCTTGGCGAGCCGGGGGTAGACCGTGCCGGCCGACGGTGCGTAGAGCCCCTGGAACCGCTCCTCCAGGAGCCGGATCACCTCGTAGCCGTGGCGGGGCGCCTCGTCGAGGAGCTTGAGCAGGTAGAGACGCAGGCGGCCGTGGGCGAAGACGGGCGGCATGTCACAGCACCTTTCCGGAGGGCGAGGACGAGGGCGTGGCGGAGGGTGAGGGTACGGCGCCGGCGTCGGCGGAGCTGTCGGTGGCTTCGGAGCCGTCGGGGTCGTCGGCGCCCACCGCCTCCGGGCGGCGCAGGAGGGCGATCGAGCCGGACACCGTCGTGGCCTTGAGCTTGCCGCGGCCGTCGCCGAGCGTGCCGGTGATGCTCTTCGTGCCCCACTGCCCGCCCACCCGGAGGTCCTCGAAGGCGTTGGAGACGGAGCCGCTCGTGGTGCTTGCCTCGACCTCGGTGTCCGAGGGGTGCGGGATCCTGAGCGCGATCTCGCCGGAGACGCTGGTCAGGCGGATGTCGGCGGGAGGCCCGGCCGGTTCGCCGGCGTCCAGGTCGATCACCAGGTCTCCGCTGACCGTGTCGGCCTTCACGGAGGCGCCCGAGCCGTCGATCACGGTCAGGTCGCCGGTCACGGTGTTGACCCGCAGCGCGCCCGTGACCGTGTGGGCCTCGAAGGAGCCGGAGACGCTCTCCGCGTGGACCGGTCCGGAGAGCCCGACGAGAGTGGTGTCGCCGGTGACGCCCTGGACGTCCGTACGCCCCTTGATCCCGGAGATCACCGCACCGGCGCCGACCACGCCCACCTCGACGTCCGAGCCGGCCGGGACGGCCACCGAGACGACGGCCCGGCGGCGGAGCCCCATGGGGTCGAACCACTTGAGGAAGCCCTGCCAGTGCAGGTCGTCGTAGGAGACGGTCAGGGTCGAGCCCTCCTGCGTCACGGTGAGCGGCGGGCCCTTGATCTCGGCGATCTCCAGGCGGGCGGCGCGCTCGTCGGTGCCCACCACGTTCACCGTGCCGTTGACGACACGGACCCGGAGGCAGGTGACGGGGTCGGTCAGCGTGAGTTTCGTCGGCTCGGCCACGGACCACTCTGTCATCGTGCTGACCTCCCGTTCGGTGACGCAACATATCGCGTCTCTCGATAGACACGATATATCGCGGTACGGGGAAGTCAACCCCCGTTTCCGTGAGGGCGCGAGCAGGCATTCACTCTCGTAACGGGACAAATTGGCCTAGCGTAAGGCCTCATGAACGCGACATCCGGATCGAGCCCCGACGCTCGTCCCGCCGGGGCGCTGCTGCTCTGCCGCGCCGAGCCCGCGGCGGTCCGCCCACCGGCCCAGCTGCTGCGCGAACAACTGCTCCTCGCCCCGGCCGGCACCGAATGGAGCGTCGTCGTCCCGGAGGGGAAGCCCTGGCTCCACGGCGGCGAGCCCGTCGAGCGGGTCGTCACCGGCTGGGCCACCGCGCTGGCCGTCTCCGCCGCCACCTGGCCGGTCCTCGCGCTCTGGTGGGACGCGGACCGGGCGGGCTTCACCCTCGCCGCGGGCTTCCGCCGCACCGTCGGCTACACCTGGCTGGCGGACGGCACCCCGGTCGGCGAGGACGAGGCCATGCGCACCTTCGCGGCCCGGCTCGCCCTCGACCCCGTCCTCGACGTCCAGGCCCTGGAGCCGCTCACCCGGCCCGACACCGACGCCGACGCGCACGCCCGGCTCGTCGGTCTGGCCGCCGTCCTCGCGCGCGTGGGACTCGCCCTGCCCACCGGCCTCACCCCCGGCGAGAGCGCCGACCGGCTCCGCTCGGTCGCCCTGGCCCAGGGGGCGGAACAGCTCGAATGGTCCGGCTGGCGCGACGCCGTGCGCGCCGAGCTCGACGCGGTGGAGGGCGGCCCCTTCGGCCCGTATCTGCGCGGCCCCCGGGCCCGGCTGCTCGGCGCGGCGCAACTGGGGGCGGGACTGCCGCTGCTCGCCTGGGGCATCGGCCGCCGCAGCGGAGGCTGGACGGCGGCCGGGGCGCTGCTCGTCGTCCACGGCGCGCTGGGGCTCGTGTACGACCGGCTGCGCGGTCCGTGACCCCCGAAGGGGGTCACCGGAGACGTACGGGCTACTCGTCGTCCTCGTCCTCGTCGTCGAGGCGGGCCAGCCAGGTCGCGAGGCGCTCGACGGGCACCTCGAAGTCGGGGTTGAGATCGACGAACGTACGCAGCTGCTCGGCGAGCCACTCGAAGGACACCTCCTCCGTGCCGCGCCTCTTTTCCAGTTCCTCGATGCCACGGTCAGTGAAGTACATGCGATCAGGATAGGCCGTGCTCCGCGCGGCCTATCGCGCTTGTCAGCGGCAGGGACTAGCCTTCTTCATCATCGTTTCGGGGAGCGGGGGGCCGCTGTGACGCACGGGATCGCTCGGATTCGACTGGACGACGGCACGCCCGTCTGGGCCCGCGTCAGCGAGCCCGAGGAACTACGCCGGGGCGGCGGCTTCACGGACACCGGCATCGGCGACCGGGTCCTCTCCATGACGGAGGGGCTCACCGACGTCGTGCGCGGGGTCGTCGGCTCGCTGCGGGGCGGGCTCGACCCGCAGGCGCCGGTCGAGGTCTCCGTCAGCTTCGGCATCGAACTCACCGCGCAGGCGGGGAAGGTGATCAGCGTCCTCGCCGAGGGCGGCGGCACGGCCTCGATCGCGGTCTCCCTCACCTGGACCGAACCGGGCCCGGCGACCGCGGCCGACGAGGCAGCCGATTCGGTGGCCGAGCCGGCCCTCGCACCCGGCTCCGTACGCGCGCCCGCCCCCGTCCCCGGTCCCGCGCCGGCGCCCGATGCGGGGGCGCCGCAGCGGCCGGCGGCCGACGGCGCCGTATGAGCGCCTTCGAATCCCTCGTGCGCCCCGCGCTCGTACGCATCGCGGCCCCCGGTGACGGGTATGACCCGCACGGCGACCGGTACTGGGGCACCGGCTTCTTCATCGCCCCCGGCTGGGTGCTGACCTGTGCCCACGTCGTGGCCAAAGGGGGGAGCGAGGTGTGGAGAGGAAAACGGGCCGTCGGCATCGTCCGGGACGGCGGAGTGACGACCGGCGAGGTCGTCCTCGCGAGCCCGCGCCCCGCCGAGCCCGAACAGGTGCTGGACCGCTGGGACTTCCCGGACCTCGCGCTCGTCCGCGTCCCCGACGCCCAGGACGCCAGCTGCGTACGGCTCAGTGAGCGCCCGCCCGTCATCGCCGACCCCATCCCGGTCGCGCTGTACGGCTGGTCACGGGTGACCGGCCGGCTCGCGATCCGCGACGCCGTCGGCAGGGTCCACGGCGTCGACGGCGAGGCCCTCCTGCTGAGCGGCACCCAGCCCGTGGAGGGGCTCTCCGGCGGCCCGGTCGTCGACCTGAACCGCGCGGTCGTCATCGGCCTCAACAAGGGGCGCGGCGCGGACGAGGGCGCCGCCGTCCCCATCACCTCCCTGCGCAGACTCCACCGCGAGCGCGGCGGCGAGGTGCTCTCCGAGGTCATGCGGGACCACGACCGGTACCACCTCGCCCGCTTCCGCTCGCTCGACAACGAGGACGGCGACTGGACCAGGGCGCAGCTCCGGCACCGTCCACCCGGCGCCCCGGGCCTCGACCCCGGGCGCCGCATCCATCTGTACGGCCGGCTCGCCGAGCTGCACCCGCCGACCGGACCCGGAGACGTGCTGCACCTCGTCGACGAGGCCCGGCGGCAGACCGTCGGCCACGACCTGCGCCCGGTGCTCGAAGTCGCCCCGCAGACCTGGCGCGAGGGCGTCGGACTCCTCCACGAACTCCACGAACCGAACCAGGAGTCCGCCACCGACATCGGCCCGAACGCCGTGCTCGTGTACGCGGCCAAGGTCGCCCGGCACGTCAGGGAGCGGCACGGCGAGGGCGCCGCCGTCGCGGACCTGGCCGCCTGGGTCACCGACGCCGCCACCGAGACGCCGCTCCGCACCCGCAAGGCCATCGCCGCCGTCCTCGCGAACGGCCGCCCCACCGGTGGCCGTTCGGCCCGCGAGCCCGGGGCCCGCGCCGACGTCCTCGTCGAGATCGACCCCCCGCCCTACGGCCGGAAGTTCCCCTGGCGGGTGAAGCTGCTCTTCGACGGCCACACCATCACCCCGCTGTACGGGGACGACGAGGGCGTCGAGCGCGAACGGCTCCGGGACACCCTGCGGGAGCCGCTCGCGGAGGCGCTGGCCCGCGGCGACCGGGGCGAGCATCTGGCGGCCGTCGAGGCGCTGTTGCCGCGCGAACTCTTCGACGAGCCCCTGGACACCTGGCGCCTCTCGCCCGACGACGAGTTCTTCGACGAACGCTCGTTACCCCTCGGCCACCGCCGGATCGTCGTCATCCGGGACCGCGGCCGCGCCGGGCGCCCGCCGGCGCCCGAGTGGCGCAGACGGTGGCGCACGTCCGGCCTCGGACCGCTCCGAGCGGTACCGCTGCGCGCCGACACGCTCGCGGCGGCGCGGGACGTCCACGCCGCGCACCGGATCCGCCGCGAGTCGCCCCGCCAGGCCTGGGTACGGCTCTCGGAGGCCGCGGACGGCTCGGTTCCGGTGTACTGCGGCCCCGTGAGCAGCGGTGACGGACTCAAGGCCATGGCCGCCGCGCTCGCCGCAGGCCACCCCATCGCCCTGTGGCGCCACGGCGCCCATGAACACGACCGCACGACCTGCGCCGAGTTCCACGAGCGGGCCGGCCTGCTGATCGCCGAAGCGGCCGGGGCCGAGGGCCTGCACGGACCGGTCATCTCCCTGCGCAGGCGGGTGTTCGCGGACGAGGACCTGTATCTGGACATGGACCCGGATCCGGACCTGGACATGGATCCGGACCTGGATGCGGACAGGGACACGTACGCGGACCTGGACGCCGATCCCGCCCTGACCTCAGGCCTGGATCCGGACCCCTCCCTCGACCCGGCCGTGGGCGGCGACGATCCGCCCGCCCCCGTCCGCTCCGAGCACGCCTGGGCCGAGAACCTCGCCGTGCTGTTCGACCCCCCGGACCGCCCTCCGCACGAAGACCCGCTCCAGGGCCCTTCGATGATCGGCGAGGAGGACTGGTGACCCCGCCGCCACGCGGACAAAAGGTCCGGTTCGTGCATCGCAGAGGGGTGGGGTTCGGCGGTACGTTCGAAAGGCCGGGCCACGACACCGCAGCAGCCAGGAGGAGTTCATCGTGAGCGATTGGCGGATCTACCGTGGTGCCGGCCACCCGCACGACGAGATAGGGCGGTTGCCGGCCCCGCCGCCGTGGCGGGACTTCTCGTCGGGCGGCGCCGACGACACCCTGGCCGGCTCCGACCGGCGCCTCGGCGTGCGCCGCCGGCTGGTCCAGAACCACCACCCCAGGCCCGCCGAGACCGACGCCGTCAACGCGGCCCTCTACCTGCGCCGTCCGCTCCTCGTGACCGGCAACCCCGGCACCGGAAAGTCCACGCTCGCCCACGCCGTCGCCCACGAACTGGGCCTGGGCCGGGTCCTTCGATGGCCGATCGTCTCCCGGTCGACCCTCCAGGACGGGCTCTACCGCTACGACGCCATCGGCCGTCTCCAGGACGTGCAGCTGGAGCGCGCCCAGGCCGGGTCGACGGTGCCCGCCGCGACGCCGGCGGGGATCGGCTCGTACATCCGGCTCGGACCGCTCGGCACCGCGCTGCTCCCCTCCGAGCAGCCCCGGGTCCTGCTCATCGACGAGCTCGACAAGAGCGACCTGGACCTGCCGAACGACCTGCTGAACGCCTTGGAGGAGGGCGAGTTCGCCATCCCGGAGCTGGAGCGGCTCGCCGACCGGGAGCCCGTGGTCCAGGTCCTCACGGACGACGGCCGGAAGGTCCCCGTCCAGGGCGGGCGGATCCGCTGCTCCACGTTCCCGTTCATCGTGCTCACCTCCAACGGCGAACGGGACTTCCCCGCCGCCCTGTTGCGCCGCTGCATCCGCCTGGAGCTGGAGCCGCCGGGCGAGGAGCAGCTCGGCGCCATGATCGAGGCGCACCTCGGCCCCGACGCGGCGGCCGGCGAAGAGGGCCTGGTCAGCCGCTTCCTGAACCGCGAGCCCGGCGAGGTCATCGCCACCGACCAGCTCCTTAACGCGATCTACCTGACCCAGCACGCCCCGCGCACCGAGCGGGTGACCCGGGAACGCATCGCGGACATGCTCATGCAGCCGCTCGATCAACCGAGGTGATGGCCGGATGCACCGGATGCATCTGGAAGAGCTCACCCGCAGACTGCGGGCCGGGGGCCAGGAGCCCACGGCCGAGGAGGTCGCGGACGCCGTCTGGCTCGCCCAGTGGCTCCCGACGCCTGCCCCGGACCCGGCGGGCGACGCGGGGGACGACCCGGCGGCGGACCACCGGGAGGACCCGGACGGCACCGAACTCCCGGGGGAGGGACGAGATTCGGCCACCGGCACGGGCGGCGAACAGGGCGACGGCGGCGACGCGCATTCCCGTACGCGTACGGGTACGGGTACGAGCCCGGGCACCGGAACCGACGGCGGCCGACCGCCCGTCGACGGCGCCGCCCCCGGCGACGGCACTGGCTCCGACGACGACCCGGACCGGCCCGCCCGCGCCACCGACACCGTCGACATCCGGCCGTTCCTCGGCGGGGCCGGCGGCACCGCCGTCCGGACGGCGGGAGGAAGCCGGGCCCTGCCCGTCCGCGCGCCCGGCGCCAACGCGCTGCCCGGTCTCCTCGGCCTGCAGAAGGCGCTCCGCCCGCTGCGCCACTACGCCCACTTCCCGCTCCGGCCCGGCGAAGGGCTCCTGGACGAGGAGGCGACCGCCGAACGCAGCGCGGCGGCGGGCATGCTCATGCCCGTCATGCGCCCGGCGGCCGGCCGCCGCCCCGACATCCAGCTGCTCATGGACACCGGCCCCGCCATGGTCGTCTGGACCCGCATGGTCGAGGAACTCCGCCAGGCCTGCCAGCAGTCCGGCGCCTTCCGCGACGTCCAGGTGCACCGGCTGTACGACACGGGCGAGGGCGCGCCGCTGGTCACCACCACCTCCGGGGCCGACGGCCGACCGCGGCTGCGCCCCGGCGACCAGCTGCACGACCCGACCGGCCGCCGTCTCACCCTGATCGTCAGCGACTGCGTCGGCCCGCTCTGGCAGCGCGGCGCGGCCCAGCGGCTGATCCACCAGTGGCCCCGGCAGTCCCCGCTCGCCCTCGTCCAGCCGCTGCCGCCACGGCTCTGGCCCCGGACCGCGCTGTCCGTGGAGCCGGGGCTGTTGCTCCGTCCGTCGTCCCCCGGCGGACACACCGGATTCCAGCCCGACGAGGAGCCCTGGGAGCCGCCCGCCCCCGACACGCGCGCGGTGCCCGTGCTCACGCCCACGCCCGAGGCCTTCGCCTCCTGGGCGCGGCTGCACGCGGGGCACGGCTCGGGCGGGGTGCGCGGCTGGGCGGCCCTGATCGCCCCCGAGCCGCTCCGCACGGCGACGACATCCGGCCCGATCTCCGCCGCCGCGACTCCCGCCCCCACCGCGCCCGCCGCCTCACCCGCCCCCACCGCCCCACCCGCGCCGCCCCGGACCCCGCGCAGCGACGAGGAGTTGCTGCGGGCGTTCACCGCGGGCGCCTCGCCCGGCGCGCTCCGGCTCGCCGTCCATCTCGCGGCCGCCCCGCTCGCCCTGCCCGTCATGCAGCTCGTCCAGCGCGCGATGCTGCCCGACACCGGCCCCATGGAGCTCGCCGAGGTCCTGCTCAGCGGGCTCCTGCGACAACTGCCTGGCCCTGCTCCGTACCCGTGCTTCAGCTACTCCGCGCGCGTGCAGCAGCACCTTCTCGGCTCCTTGGACCGGGGCGCGGCCGCGCTCGTGCTCAAACACTGCTCCGAGTACGTGGAGCGCAATTTCGGCCAGGGCATGCGCAACTTCCCTGCGCTCGCGGCCGCCCGGCTCGCCGGTCACGGCACCGGCGAGGACCAGGCGGCGGCGCCCGGCACGGTCGAGGGGACCGACGAGCCCACGGGCCCGGTCGGCACGGAACCCGAACTGTTCGCCCGTATCCCCGCGCGCGTGCTCCGCTTCTACCACCCCGACCTGATCACCCCCGATCCGCTGGCCGCCGCCCGGCGCCTCTTCGAGCAGTGGCTCGGCCAGTCCGACTCCTCGCTGCTCGTCCGGGCCCGCCGCCAGGCCGAGGTCGCGCTGCCCGACCACCCCGTCGAGGCAGGGATCCTGCTGGGGCGCGTGCTGTACGCGGAGTCGGGCACCGCCGCCGTCCAGGGCACCGAGCGCCGCCGGGAGCTCCTGAGCCGCGCCCTGACCGAACTGGAGCGGGCCGGTGACCTGGCCGAGCCGGGCGGCGCGGAGTGGGCCGAGGCACGGCTCGAACAGGCCGTCGCGCACCACGGGTTGTGGCGGCACACCGCCGACCGGCGGCACCTGGACGACGCCCTGGACGCGCTCTTCGGCGACGTACCGGACTGGCCCGAGGCCCACCACCACACGCTGCACCTGCGCCGGGGGCGGCTGCTACTCGCGCGCGGCGACGGCGCGGCGGCGGCGACCGAGCTCACCACGGCGCTTTCCCTCCGGGAGAGCGTGGCGGCGCTCCTCGACCTCGCCGACGCCCTGCACCTGTCCGGCGCCGCCCCGGCCGAGATCCTGCCCGTCCTGGACCGGGCCGGGGAACTGCTCGACGACCGCGTCGCCCTGCGGCTGCGCTGGGCGACGGCGCGCGCCCGGCTGTACGACACGGCCGGCGACGGGCCGGCCGCCGACACCGCGTACGAGGAGGCCAGCCTGCTCGCCCCCGCCGACAGCGGACAGCGTGGCCGGACCCTGATGGCCTGGGGCGAGTCCCTGATGCGCCGCGCCGCGACCACCCCCGACCAGGCCGCCGTGGACCGCGCCGAGAGCGTCCTGCGCGAGGCCCTCACCAGCCTCCCGGCCGGCGCCCCGGAGCGCTCCCGCGCAGGCATCCTCATCGGCACCGTGCTGGCCCTGCGCTTCCACCGGGCCGGTTTCCTCCCCGACCTCTTCGAGAGCCGCCACCTCCTGGAACAGGCCGCGCGCACGACGCGGGACATCGGACTGCGCTCCGAGGTGTGGCTGCAACTGGGACGGGTGAGACTGGAGTTGAGCGAGACGGCCCGGGACGGCGTCCTGGGCGACGCGCTCACGGCGTACGAACGCGCCTGGGAGGACGCCCGCTCGGCCCACGGCGCCACCCCGGGCACGATCACCGGCGCCCGTGCCCTGCACGCCCAGGGGGCCGTGCTGTTCCTGATGGGCCGCAAGGGGCGTGCCGAGACGGCGTTGAGGGCGGCCGCCGAGCAGTGGCGGCGCCTCGACGCCGCGGTCGTGGAGGTGGACTGGAACGACGTGGACCGCACCAGGGGCCTGCTCGCAGAGGTACGCGGGGCTCTGAACCCGTACCGGGCACCGCTCTCCGTCGAGGACCGGCACAGGATCTCGCCGCCGTGGTGGGCCTGGCGCGAGGCGGTCGAGTAGGCGGCCGCCTGACGGGCGATACGGAGAACGGCTGGATAACGGGGGCGTGAATGGGCGCAGTTGAGTCGAACGGGTTTCCGTCTTCCTGGCGTCGGGAAGAACCGCTCCGCCGCTACGACCGTGGGGGACAGACGTCGGTGGGGAGGAGCCGAGGGTGTCGGAGCACAAGGAGTGGGCGACCGGTGCAGACCGGGACGCCGGTCAGGCTCCGTCCTTGCCCGATCTCACCGCCGTCGACCTGCGGACCTTGCGGGTCATGGACCATCCGGAACTGGTCGCCGCGGTCGAGCGCGTACTCGTGCAGTGCTTGGAGCTCGGCGAGTCCTGGGCGTCGAACAGCGATGGCCTGCCCTGATGGCCCGTCCCTGACGACCGACCGACCGTTTCCGGTCAGATGTGCTCCCCGGGCGCGGGCCCGAGCGGGGAACGGGCCGTGAGCGTCGTGCCCCTCTCCCCGGCGGTCCTCACCCAACTGGCGAGCACCCGCCCTGCCGTCACGGAGGCGCCGCAGCTCCACTCCGCCCTGCGCTCCCGGCGCCTGCTGCTCCTCAAGGCCCTGCGGATCAGGGTCCAGCGCGGGCACGACGACCTGGACCCGGCCTCGTACGAGCGCTTCGTGGACGCCTGGCGGCTCCTGGAGAGGATCGAGCGGCAGCGGCCCGCGATCGTCCGGGACGTCCTCGACTACCCCACGACCGGCACCTGGCTGGCCACCGCGCTCGCCGCGCCGACCGTTGCCCTGCTCGCGGAGCACCTGGCGCGCTGGGAGGCCATCGCCGCCACGGCTGCCCTGCGGGCCGGCTGCCCCCTCGACCGCTACGTCGCGGCCCCGCGCGGCGCGCTCTCGCTCATCGGCGTCGGGCGGCTCGGGACCGGCGCCGAGGGGTCGGCCGCCGAAGGGCCGGCCGCTGCGGGTCCGCCCGCCGAGGGGGCGGGCGCCGAGCGGGCCCGCGTCCGCGTACGGGGCCGGACCGCCCTGATCGGCGTCGGCGGCGCCCGGGTTCGGGGCGCCGTCCTGGTGACGAAGGGGCGGCACACCCACGCGGTGGGCCCGGGACGCCGCTGGGAAGCCGTGCGCGCCCTGCCCGGGGGCACCGCCCTCCTCGACGACCTCGACCCCTACCGCGTACCGCCCGGAGGGGTCGGCAACCCGCCGCGGCGCGCCTCCGAGCGGACCGTCGGCGACTTCCCCCTCTGGGCCGCGCGATGGCGGGCGGCCCATGCCCTGCTCGCCCGTACGGACCCCGGCCGGGCCGCCGAGACCGCCCGGGCCGTCCGGATCGTCGTCCCCCTGGCGGCGGGCGACTCGGGCCCGATCGGCGCCACGCTGCGCTCCGCGCCGGGAGCCGTGCTGACCACGCTCCCCGGCACGGCCCAGGAGCTGGCCGAGACCCTCGTCCACGAGGCGCACCACGGCAAACTGGCCGCGCTCCACGAACTCGTACCGCTCTACGACCCCGCGCACGGCGCCGTGCACCGGGTCGGCTGGCGGTCCGACCCGCGCCCCATCTCGGGCGTGCTCCAAGGCGCCTACGCCCACCTCGCCCTCACCGACCTGTGGCGCAGGGCCGCGAGCGGGGGAGGACTGCCGACACCCTGGCGCTCCCGTGCCGGGCAGCAGTTCGAGCGCTTCCACGATCAGGTGGGCGGAGCGCTGGAGATCCTGCTTGAATCCGATGAACTGACAAGCGCGGGGCGGGAGTTCGCCCACCGAATGCACAGGCACCATGCGAGCCTCGGCGCGACCCGAGGCGCCCTTGAGTAACACTGTGCCCACGGGACATGACACTGCGTGGCGCGTGAGTGGAGTAGGGAGAAGCACATGGCGGAACAGGGGCGGTCGAGCGGCTCCGGGACGGCGGACCGAGGAGGAACAGGTGGGCCGGAGCACGTCCTGGTCGTCTTCCCGGGCTATCACCGCCCTTGGGCCACCTGGATCGCGCAGCGCCTCGCGAGGCACGACGTCCGGTCCACCCTGCAACGCTGGGACCCGCCCCGCGAGGTACCCCTGGAGGACTCCCTCGCGGACCTGCTGCTCTCCAGGGGACCGGTCCTCCTCGTCCTCAACGACTGGTTCTTCGAACTCGGCCCGCGCCCGGCGGGCGAGTGGAACGACGTGCTGCGCGGCTTCGTCGCCGCCAACGCCGAACGCTTCGCCGCCGTCAACCTGACCAACCGGTCGCTGCTCCCCGCCACCGCGGTCCTCGAACCCGTGAGCCTCTGGGGCGTCGGCGAGGAGGAGGCCGAGGCGCGTCTGCTCTCCAGACTCGGCATCGAGCCGCGCCGGCAGGGCGGCCGCCGCATCCCCCTGCCGACCACCCGCTACCCGGACACGCCCCCCGACATCTGGGGAGAGGTTCCTCGCCGGAACCGACGCTTCACCGGCCGCGACGACCTGCTGACCGACCTCCAGCAGCGCCTCATGGACGCCGAGCGCGGCAACGCCGCCTGCACCCTGCTCGGCATGTCCGGCATCGGCAAGACCCAGATCGCCGCCGAGTACGCCCACCGCTTCAGCCCCGACTACGACGTCATCTGGTGGGTCAACTCCGACGACCGCAACATCCAGCGCGACCGCTTCGGCGGACTGGCCTCCGCGCTCGACCTGCCCGTCGGTAGCGAACCCGGCGAGCGCATCCGCGCCGTGCGCGAAGCGCTGCGCCGGGGCGACCCGCACTCCCGCTGGCTGGTGGTCTTCGACGGCTGGGACGACATCGAGGGCATCAACGTGATGCTCCCCCAGGGACCCGGGCACGTCCTCATCACCTCCCGCAACCGCGAATGGGCCGAGCACACCGACGTCCTCGAGGTCCAGGGCTTCGACCGGGCCGAGTCCACCGCCTATCTGATGCGCCGGGCCCCGCACATCAGCGGCGTCGAGGCCGACGAGGTCGCGGCCGAATTCGGCGACGTGCCCCTGCCGCTCGTCCAGGCGGCCGCCTGGCTCGGCGAGTCCCGCATGGAAGTCCCCGAGTACCTGCGCATGGTCCGCGAGGGACACCTCACCACCGTCGACGAGCCCTCCACCGGCGACGGCTTCCCGAACGCCTCGCTCACGTCCTGGTCGATACTGATCAACCGGCTCCGACGCTCCCAGCCGCAGGCCGTCGAGATCCTCAGCCTCTGCGCCTCCTTCGCGGCCGGCCGCATCCCCCTCGGCATCGTCCGCTCCTACCCGCAGGCGGAACTCCCCGAGGACCTGCACTGGATGGCCACCGACCTCGCCGCGTGGACCCGCGCCCTGGACACCCTGGTCAACTACTCCGTCCTCACCCGGGACAGCCGCGGCACCCTCAGCACCGAGATGGGGCCGCACCAGGAGTCGGTCCACATGCACCGGCTCGTCCACGACATCATCTCCCGGCTCACCGACGGCCCCCACCGAGAGGCCCACCGCAAGGCCGTCCGCACCCTGCTCGCCGAAGCGGACCCCGGCGACCCCATGGACAGCCGGCACTGGCCCCAGTACGCCGAACTGCTCCCGCACCTGGAACCCTCGGGCGCCCTCGTCAGCCGCAACCCCCGCACCCAGACCGCCGTCCTGAACTGTCTGCGCTACTGCTACCGCAGCGGCGAGTTCAAGGCGGGTACGCGGCTCGCCGAGCGGATCCGGGAGAGCTGGACCGACTTCATGGACCCGCTCGCCCAGCCGATGCTCGACCTCACCACGCAGGAGGGCAACATCCTGCGCGCCAGCGGCCGGTTCCGGGAGGCCCACGAACTCGACCGCGCGCTCAAGGAACGGCTCACCCGCGCCACTCCCCGCAACGCGCTGGGCGAACTCTTCTGCGACAGCGCCATCGCGACCAACCTCCGGCACCTGGGCCAGTACGTCGAAGCCGAGGAGCTCCAGCGCGAGGTGCTCGAAGTCTCCCAACGCCTCCTCGGCGAGGGCGAGTTCGTCACCCTCGTCGCCCGCCACAACCTCGGAGTGGCGCTCCGCCTGCTCGGCCGCTTCCAGGAGGCGTACGAGTACGACGTCGACACCCTCGCCCGCCGGGAGAACGTCCTGCGCGCCCGGCACGTGAACACGCTCAACTCCGGAAACGCGCTCGCCCACGACCTGCGGCTGCTCGGCCGCTACCGCGACGCGCTGGTCCGCCAGGAGGCCAACGTCCGCCTGCACGTCCAGGTCCTGGGGGCGCAGCACCCGCAGACCCTGTCCGCCCGCGCCCAACTGGCCCTGTGCCGGCGCCGCGAGGGCAGCTCGCAGCAGGACATCGGCAGCCAGATGGCGAGCCTGCTGGAGCAGATCGAGCAGGTGCACGGGCGTACCCACTACCTGACGCTCTCCTTCATCAACAACTACGCCAACTTCCTGCGCGAACACGGCGATCTCAGCCACGCGCGCGAACTGACGCAGGAGGCCGAGGCCGCCTACCGCAGCCTCCTCGGCCCGGCCCATCCGGTCGCCACCGGGATGCTCGCCAACACCGGCCTCGTCATGCAGGCCTCCGGTGAACGCGCGGACGCCATGGCCATGCTGGAGTCCGCGCTCGCCGGGCTCACCGCCTCGCTCGGGGCCGACCATCCGTGGGTCCTCGGCTGCGCGCTCAACGCCGCCGCCGCGCGGAACTTCAACGGGCGGGTCGGCGACGCGACCGAGCTGAGCCGGGAGACGCTCCGGCGGGCCCGCACGATCCTCGGCAACGACCACCCGCTCACGCTCTCCTGCCAGATCGCCCTCGCGGCCGACCTGCGGGGGCTGCGCGAGGTGGAGGAGGCCGGGAAGGTCGAGGAGGACGCCCTGCTCACACTGACGCGGACGCTCGGCGCCCAGCATCCGCACACCCTGTCCGCACGCCAGCGCAACCGGCCGTACTGGGACTTCGAGGCCTATCTCGGCTGAGGCCCGGCCCGGGACAACGCCGGAGGCCCGGCCCCCCTCGCGGGGAGCCGGGCCTCTGGGCTGTCCGTACAGCGGGGTCAGGCGTCGAAGACCTCGTTGACCAGCTGCTGCTGCTCGGCCTGGTGGCGCTTGGCCGAGCCGACCGCCGGGGACGAGGAGTGCGGGCGCGAGATCCGGCGCAGGCGCTCGCCGTGCGGGATGTCGGCGCCGACCGCCAGGTCCAGGTGGTCGATCAGGTTGAGCGCGATGAACGGCCAGGCACCCTGGTTCGCCGGCTCCTCCTGGGCCCACAGGTACTTCTCGGCGTTCGGGTACTTGGCGATCTCGGCCTGCAGCTCGGCACCCGGCAGCGGGTACAGGCGCTCCAGACGGATGATCGCCGTGTCCGTGACACCGCGCTTCTGACGCTCGGCCTCCAGGTCGTAGTAGACCTTGCCGGCGCAGAAGACGACCTTGCGGACGTCGGCCGCGTTCACCGTGGAGTCGCCGATCACCGGGCGGAAGCCGCCGGTGGTGAACTCCTCCGCCTTCGACGCCGCGGCCTTCAGACGCAGCATCGACTTCGGGGTGAAGACGATCAGCGGCTTGTGGTGCGGGTTGTGGACCTGCCAGCGCAGCAGGTGGAAGTAGTTCGACGGCAGGGTCGGCATGGCGATCGTCATGTTGTCCTGCGCGCACATCTGGAGGAAGCGCTCCGGGCGCGCGGACGAGTGGTCCGGGCCCTGGCCCTCGTAGCCGTGCGGCAGGAGCAGCGTGACGCCGGAGGTCTGGCCCCACTTCTGCTCGGCCGAGGAGATGAACTCGTCGACGACGGTCTGCGCGCCGTTGACGAAGTCACCGAACTGGGCCTCCCAGATGACCAGGGAGTCCGGGCGGGCCAGCGAGTAGCCGTACTCGAAGCCCATCGCCGCGTACTCGCTGAGCAGCGAGTCGTAGACGTTGTAGTGGGCCTGGTCCTCCGCCAGGTAGAGCAGCGGGGTGTAGTCCTCGCCGGTCTCCTGGTCCACCAGGACCGCGTGCCGCTGACCGAAGGTGCCGCGGCGGGAGTCCTGGCCGGACAGCCGGACCGGGGTGCCCTCCATCAGCAGCGAGCCGATGGCGAGGGTCTCGCCGAAGCCCCAGTCGATCGTGCCGTCGTCGATGGAGGCCGCGCGGCGCTGCATCTGCGGCATCAGACGCGGGTGGACCGTGATCCGCTCCGGGATGTTCACCTGCGACTCGGCGATCCGCTTCACGACCTCCTGGGAGACCGCGGTGGTGACGGCGACCGGGAACTCCGGCTGCGGGTCCGGGATGTGCGCCGGGGCCGGGGCGGAGGTGGCCTCGCGGACCTCCGCGAAGACCTTCTCCAGCTGACCCTGGAAGTCCTGGAGCGCCTGCTCCGCCTCTTCCAGCGTGATGTCGCCGCGACCGATGAGCGACTCGGTGTACAGCTTGCGCACCGAACGCTTCTTGTCGATCAGGTTGTACATCTGCGGGTTGGTGAACTGCGGGTTGTCGCCCTCGTTGTGACCGCGGCGGCGGTAGCAGATGAGGTCGATCACGACGTCCTTGTTGAACGTCTGGCGGAACTCGAAGGCGAGCCGCGCGACGCGGACCACGGCCTCCGGGTCGTCGCCGTTCACGTGGAAGATCGGCGCCTCGATCATGCGGGCCACGTCCGTGGCGTACATGGAGGAGCGGGACGACTCGGGAGCCGCCGTGAAGCCGACCTGGTTGTTGATGACGATGTGGACCGTGCCGCCGGTGCGGTAGCCGCGCAGCTGCGACATGTTCAGCGTCTCGGCGACGACACCTTGGCCGGCGAAGGCCGCGTCACCGTGCAGGGCGACGGGGAGGACGGTGAAGTCCGTGCCGCCCTTGTTGATGACGTCCTGCTTGGCGCGGACGACACCCTCCAGGACCGGGTCGACCGCCTCCAGGTGCGAGGGGTTGGCGGCGAGCGAGACCTTGATCTGCTCGCCGTCCAGGCCGGTGAAGGTGCCCTCGGCGCCCAGGTGGTACTTCACGTCGCCGGAGCCGTGCATCGACTTCGGGTCGAGGTTGCCCTCGAACTCGCGGAAGATCTGCGCGTACGACTTGCCCACGATGTTCGCGAGGACGTTCAGCCGGCCGCGGTGGGCCATGCCGATGACGACCTCGTCCAGGCGGGACTCGGCGGCGGAGTCGATGACCGCGTCGAGCAGCGGGATGACGGACTCGCCGCCCTCCAGGGAGAACCGCTTCTGACCGACGTACTTGGTCTGCAGGAAGGTCTCGAAGGCCTCCGCCGCGTTCAGGCGGCGCAGGATCCGCAGCTGCTCCTCGCGCTCCGGCTTGGAGTGCGAGCGCTCGACCCGGTCCTGGATCCACTTGCGCTGCTTCGGGTCCTGGATGTGCATGAACTCGACGCCGGTGGTGCGGCAGTACGAGTCGCGCAGCACGCCGAGGATGTCGCGGAGCTTCATCATCGACTTGCCCGCGAACCCACCGACCGCGAACTCGCGCTCCAGGTCCCAGAGCGTCAGTCCGTGCTCGGTGATGTCCAGGTCGGGGTGCTTGCGCTGGCGGTACTCCAGCGGGTCGGTGTCGGCCATGACGTGGCCGCGGACCCGGTAGGAGTGGATCAGCTCGAAGACGCGCGCGGCCTTGGTGACGTCGTCGTCGTGCGAGGCGTCGATGTCCTTGAGCCAGCGGACCGGCTCGTAGGGGATGCGCAGGGCCTTGAAGATGTCGTCGTAGAAGCCCTCCTCGCCGAGGAGGTAGTTCGCGACGACGCGCAGGAACTCGCCGGAGGCGGCGCCCTGGATGACGCGGTGGTCGTACGTCGAGGTCAGCGTCATGACCTTGGAGATGCCCAGCTTGTTCAGGGTGTCCTGGGAGGTGCCCTGGAACTCGGCAGGGTAGTCCATGGAGCCGACGCCCATGATGACCGACTGTCCGGGCATCAGGCGGGGGACCGAGTGGACCGTGCCGAGGCCGCCGGGGTTGGTCAGGGAGACCGTGACGCCGGTGAAGTCCTCCATCGTGAGCTTGCCGACACGGGCGCGCTTGACGATGTCCTCGTAGGCCTGCCAGAACTCGAAGAAGTTCAGCGTCTCGGCCTTCTTGATGCCCGCGACGACGAGCTGGCGGTCGCCGTTGGGCTTGACCAGGTCGATCGCGAGGCCGAAGTTCACGTGGTCCGGCTTGACCAGGGTCGGCTTGCCGTCCTTCTCCGCGAAGGAGTAGTTCATCGACGGCATGGCCTTGATCGCCTGCACCATCGCGTAGCCGATCAGGTGCGTGAAGGAGATCTTCCCGCCCCGGGCGCGCTTCAGGTGGTTGTTGATCACGATCCGGTTGTCGAAGAGCAGCTTCACCGGGACGGCGCGGACGGACGTGGCCGTCGGCACCTCCAGCGAGGCGTTCATGTTCTTCGCGACGGCGGCGGCGGGGCCGCGCAGCGTGACCAGCTCGGGGCCCGCGGGCGCCTCGGCCGCGGGAGCGGCGGGGGCGGGCTTCGCGGCGGCCGGAGCGGCCTTCGCCGGCGCCGGGGCCGCGGCGGCCGGAGCCGGGGCGGCGGCGGGCTTCGCGGGGGCCGGGGCGGCGGCGGCCGGAGCGGCAGCCTGAGCCGGGGCGGCCGCGGCGGGGGCGGCCTCGACCGGGGCCGGAGCGGCGGGCGCGGCAGGTGCGGCCTGTGCGGGGCTCACCTGCGGCGCGGAGGCCGGGGTCTCCGTGGCACCGGGCTTGTAGTCGGCGAAGAAGTCCCACCAGGCACGATCGACTGAATTCGGGTCCTGGAGGTACTGCTGGTAGATCTCGTCGACGAGCCACTCATTGGCGCCGAAGGCGGTCGCAGGGTTCTTACCCTGCCCGTCTTGGCCGGTGGAGGTACTCGGGGAACTGGGGGACTGAGACGACACGGCGGTAACCGCCCTCTTCCGCTTCACAAGGTGATGGACAGCGGAAATAAAGGCTACGCCTCCCTGGCCGACAGGTGCAGGCCGGGCACTACCAACGTCGCGTAAGTCACACTTGACGAGGTGTTTCGGGGCAGGGATTGGCGGGAAACAAGCGTGGTTCTGCCCACTCGCGGGTACGAGCGACCTGGGTTGCCGCCCCTGAGGCATGCATCCCTGACCACGTCCTGATCGTGTCCTGTAAAAGACCACGCAGAAGACGCGCTTCCCGTTCGACCCTACGTCAACCTCGGGACGGAAGGCTGCCCGGGAGAGTGACCTGGATTCGGCAGCCACGTGACGATTCGGCCACGCCGATCTCGCCGCCGTGCAGATCCACGGCCCAGCGGGCGATCGCGAGCCCCAGACCGGTACCGCCGTCGCTGCCCGGACCGGCCTTGCCCGGCACCTGTCCCCGGTTGAACCGCTCGAAGACCGTGTGCCGCAGCGCCTCCGGGATGCCGGGGCCCTCGTCCTCGACCTCCAGGGCCAGCGAGTCCGGCCAGTCCCCGCGCCGCGCCCGTACGGTCACCCGGCCGTGCGGCGGCGAGTGCTTCACCGCGTTGTCGATCAGGTTCGCCATCACCTGGTGCAGCCGCTCCGCGTCCGCGTGGGCGGTCAGCTCGGGCGGCGAGACGTCGAGGTGCAGATGGACGTCCGTACGGTTGTGCAGGCCGGACGTGGAGGACAGGCCGCGCTGGGACGCGGCCAGATTGGCCTCCCGGAGCACACCCGACAGATACGGCCAGACCTCGAAGCGGCGTGCCTTGAGCGTGACGACACCGTTGTCAAGACGTGACAGGTCCAGCAGGGTCTCCACCAGCCGGCCGAGCCGCTCCGTCTGCTTCAGCGCCGTACGCATCGTCTCCGGGTCGGCCTCGGAGACCCCGTCGACGACGTTCTCCAGGACCGCGCGGAGCGCGGCGATGGGGGTGCGCAGCTCGTGCGAGACGTTGGCGACCAGCTCCTTGCGGTGCCGGTCCACGGACTCCAGGTCGTCCGCCATGCGGTTGATCGTCGAGGCCAGGTCGCCCAGCTCGTCGCGGCGGTCCGCGCCCCGCACCCGTCGGCTGAAGTCCCCGCGCGAGATCGATCCGGCCACCGTGTTCATCTCGTCGAGCGGCGCCGTCAGGGACTGCGCCACGAATTGGGTGATCAAGAGCGTCGCGATCATCGCGAAGATCGTGATGTACCGGAACTCCGTGGAGGTCCGTATCGCCACCAGCGCGAGCCCCGAGGTCAGCAGGACCGCCCCGACGACCAGCGTGCCCAGCTTGGTCTTGATCGAGATCACGATCCGGCGCCTCCTCGGGCGCTCGGGGCGCCGCCCCCGGCGGTTCATGACGCCGGCGTCTCCAACGCGTACCCGACGCCGTGGACGGTACGGATCCGCTCGGCCCCGATCTTCCGGCGCAGCGCCTTGATGTGGCTGTCCACCGTCCGCGTACCGGAGGCGTCCGCCCAGTCCCAGACCTCCGCGAGCAGCTGCTCGCGGGAGAGGACCGCTCGCGGCGTGTTCGCCAGGCAGACCAGCAGGTCGAACTCGGTCGGCGTCAGGTGCACGTCGTCGTTGCGGACCCGGACCCGGCGCTGCGCGTGGTCGATCTCCAGCTCGCCGAGGCGCAGGATCCCGCTCCGCGGGGTGACGGCCGCGAGCGCGGCCCGCTCCACCCGGCGCAGCAGGACGTGCACGCGCGCGGCCAGCTCACGCATGGAGAACGGCTTGGTCATGTAGTCGTCGGCGCCGACGCCGAGCCCGACCAGCATGTCCGTCTCGTCGTCCCGCGCGGTCAGCATCAGGACCGGCACCGGGCGCTGCGCCTGGACGCGGCGGCAGACCTCCAGGCCGTCGAAACCGGGCAGCATCACGTCGAGGACCATCAGGTCGGGCTGCCAGGCCTCGGCCGCGTCGACCGCCGCGGGTCCGTCCGTCGCCGTCTGGACGAGGAATCCTTCCGCCCGCAGGCGCGCGGAGATCGCATCCACGATCGTCGTGTCGTCCTCGACGACCAGCACTCGCCGCTGGGCGCCCGGAGTGGCCGCCGCACCGTGGTGAGTGGTGTGTGTCTGCTCCATCGCCCCGCCTCGCATCGCTGGTATCGGCCAGCAGCCTAGAGGCACTGACAGCGTCCCGGCTATCCAGGCCGTACGGCGAGGTGCACCACGTCAGGGACGCCCCGGGCAACGGGGATCTCTTCCGTCCGTACCCCGTTGAATCCGGCATTCCGCAAGGACGCTTCGAAATCGGCGGAGGGCCGGGCCGACCAGACGGCGAGGATTCCGCCCGGATTCAGGCGCCTCGCGCAGGCCGCCAACCCCTCGGCGGAGTACAGGTCTTGGTTGTCCTCGGTGACGGTCCAGTCGGGTCCGTTGTCGATGTCCAGGCAGAGCGCGTCGTACGTGTCGGGGGAGTCGTGGACGTACGCCACGAGGTCCGTGTGCAGGATCACGTTCCGCGGATCGGCGAGCGCCGGGCCCGAGATCGCGGCGAGGGGGCCTGCGCGGTGCCAGTCGATGATCGCCTGCTCGCGCTCGACCACCGCGATCCGGCCCCAGCGGGGGTCCGCGGCGGCGTGGGCGAGGGAGAAGCCGACGCCGAGACCGCCGATGAGCACCGAGGGGAGGGGGCCGCCGGGCGGCGGGTCGAGCGCGAGGTAGGCCGCGTCGATCAGCCGTCGCTCCGAACGTCCGTCGGAGGTGTCCATCAGGAACGTGCCGTTGGCGATGATCTCCAAATGCTCGCCGCGCCGCCGCAGTACGACTTCTCCGTACGGTCCTTCATGGCGGTCGAGGGTGACGGGTCTTGACATGTGCGCGCACTCCCGGTCTGGGCAGACGACTGTCCCGGCCATCCTCGCGGGGCGGGGAGGGCCGGGACAAATGGGAATGGGCGGAAAACGGTCCGGGGCCGGGCCCCCCACGGGCCGGCCCCGGACCGGGTGCGGGGTCGATCAGGTACCCCGCGGTTCAGGGGATCGGATCCAATATTTTGGATCTTGGATCCGATCTGCGAGATTCGGTGGCGGGGTCCGTGCTCAGATGGTCAGGCCGTGGCCGTGCGGGAAGACCGGATCCACCGTGTCGTTCGGGACGTCCGGGCGGGCCGCCTCCACCGCCGCCATCGAGCGGGGCAGTTCGAAGGGGAGTCGCCCCTCCGCCTTCGCCCGGCCGAAGGCCACGTCGAGGAGGGCCTCGTCGCTCGCGCCGAAGTCGGCGATCAGGGCCGCCGCCCGCTCGGCGATCTCCGGCAGGACGGCGGGACGCTCCAGGTTGACGCAGACGACCGTGGGGACGGTCCCGAGCAGCGCGAGGATCCGGCTCAGCTCGGGCTCCGCGAAGGCGAGCGAGCCGGAGTGGAAGAAGGCCTCGAAGAGGTTCGGCCGCTCCTCGTACGGGGTGCGCAGCCGCAGCACGGCGAGGTCCGCCTCGGCCGGGTCGGTGACGACGTCGCCGTAGCCCGCCGCGACGGCCGCGTCTACGTTCTCGACGTACAGCTTCGGGCGTCCGGCCAGCGGCAGCGGGCCGGACGTGAGGACGGTCAGCGAGCGGCGCTGGGCCGCCGCGCCCGCCGCCTTGAAGTCGGCGCGGCCGACCGTCTCGGCGGCCTCCTCCGGGTCCACGTACCGGCGCTCGTCGAAGAGCCCGAGCACGAACTTCTCGCGCAGCAGCCGCCGTACGGAGACGTCGACACGCTCCTCGGAGATCCGGCCGGACTCGACCAGCTCCACGATCACCTCGGGGCACTGCTCGCCGCCGAACTGGTCCGATCCCGCGTCCAGCGCCTTCGCCGTCCGCTCCGCGACGCTCAGGTGCTCCACGCCCCAGGCCCGTGCCGCGTGCGGCTCGCCGAAGATCACCGAGTCGGTGAGCAGCCCCCAGTCGGTGCAGACGATCCCCTGGAAGCCCAGTTCCTCCCGCAGCAGCCCGGTGACCACGCCCTTGTTGAAGCCGAAGCCGACCTCCTCCCAGTCGGTGCCGATCGGCTGGCCGTAGTACGGCATCATCTGCGAGCAGCCCGCGGCGATCGCGGCCTTGAAGGGCTCCAGGTGGTGCTCCCGCATCCCGCCCGGGTAGATCTGCTCCTTGCCGTGCGGGAAGTGCGGGTCCTCGCCGTCCTTCTGCGGGCCGCCGCCGGGGAAGTGCTTGACCATGGCCGCGACCGAGTCCGGACCGAGCTCCTCGCCCTGGAGGCCGCGGACGTACGCCTGGACGAGTTCGCCGGTCAGCTTGGCGTCCGAGCCGAAGGTGCCGGTCTGGCGGGCCCAGCGCGGCTCGGTGGCGAGGTCGATCTGCGGGTGGAGGGCGGTGCGGAAGCCGACGGAGAGGTACTCGCGGCGGACGGTGTCGGCGAAGTGGAAGACCAGTTCGGGGTCGGCTATCGCGGCGAGCCCGAGCGCCTCGGGCCAGGCGGAGAACGCGCCGGCGTTGAAGGAGGCGCCGATGTTGTCGGTGAAGGCGTGGCGCGGGTCGGTGGAGAGCGAGACCGGGATGCCGAGCCGGGTGTTCGCGGCCATCTCCTGGACCGCGTTGTGCCAGAGGGCCATCTCGCGGGCGCCGTAGGTGCCGAGCAGGTTGAAGTGGGTGAGGTGGCGGTCCTCGAGCAGCTCCGGCGTGGTGAACGGCAGCATCGAGCCGTCGGTCTCGGTGACCGGGGTGCCGTCCGCGTTCATCATCAGCATGGAGTGGAAGAGCTGGCCGGCCTTCTCCTCCAGGGTCATCCGGGCGAGCAGGTCCTCGACGCGCTCGTCGACGGGTCGGGTGGCGTCCTGGTACGGGTGCATGGCGGGTCTCCTGGGGTGACGTGACCGGGGTGCGGGGCCGGGCGGCGGCTGGACCGGGCTGCGTGGATCGGGCTGCTCGACCGGGCTACTTGACCGAGCGGATGAACTGGACGGCGAGGGCGCCGAGGACGCAGGCCACGCCGCCGAAGAGGAACAGCGCGCCGTAGTTGCCGCCGCCCCCGATCGCCAGCAGGGCGGGCGCCATGATCGGGACGAGCGACTGGGGCAGGGCGTTGCCGATGTTCAGGACGCCCATGTCCTTGGCGGACTCCTCGGGGTTCGGGAGGACGGCCGCGGCGAGGGCCACGTCGACGGAGAGGTAGAGCCCCTCGCCGAAGCCGAAGACCACGAGGGCCAGGACGAACATCCCGAACGAGTGCGCGCCGGCGATGAGCGCCAGGCCGACGCCGATGACCAGGGAGGAGGCCAGGACGTACGGCTTGCGGCGGCCGGAGTGGTCGGAGAGGAAGCCGCCGAGCAGCGAGCCGGCGATGAC
Source organism: Streptomyces sp. NPDC001927 (assembly GCF_053594455.1). NCBI lineage: Bacteria > Bacillati > Actinomycetota > Actinomycetes > Kitasatosporales > Streptomycetaceae > Streptomyces > Streptomyces sp. NPDC001927. The sequence continues at coordinate 29,837 of NZ_JBSFEN010000015.1, forward strand.
GGCGACCACCATCGCGAGCGTGCCCGTGAAGAGCTTCCCGGAGACCTCGTCCTGGCTGTATCCGAGTCGGTCCATCAGGAAGTAGACCTGGTAGCTGGTGACGCAGGAGATGCCGACGAAGACGAGGAAGCGGCCGACGAAGTTCCAGGCGAAGTCGGGATGTTCGCGCGGCGAGACCCAGAAGCTGCGGAGGAACTCGCGGAAGCTGTACGGGGCGAAGGTGCCCGCCTTCGCGGGGCGGTCGGTCATCACGGTCGCGAGGTGGAGCACGGACGCGAGGCCGATGACCGCCGGGACGAGGAAGGCGAGCGCCATCGAGGTGTCGAAGGCGTTCGCGAGGAAGGTCCCGAGCACCATCGCGATCGAGGTCATCATGCCGACCACGCCCGAGACGCGGGCCTGCTGGCGGCGCGGTACGAGGTCGGGGATGCAGGAGACCAGGGCGGCCATGGCGGCGTTGCAGCCGAGCTGCGCGACGGCCCAGCCGAGCATCAGGGCCGGAATGCTTCCGCCCGTGGCGACGATCGCGAGGCCGGCCAGGCCGACGGCCATGCCACCGACGAGCCAGGGCCTGCGGCGGCCGAAGCGGCCGGTCGTACGGTCCGACAGGGCACCGAACACCGGGTTGCCGATCAGGGCGAGCACCGCGCCGAGGGCGAGCACCTTGCCGAGGGCGGCGCCGCGGTCGGCCTCCGGGACGATCTGCGCGACCCGCAGGGCGAGGGTGACCATCACCGGGGTCAGCACGGAGATCATCAGGCCGAGTTGGGCGAAGGCGAGACCGAAGATCAGCCGGCCGGGGGCTTTGGGGGCGTCGGCCGCGTCAGCCGCATCGGGTGCGGTGGTCCGTGCCGGTTCGTGGGTGAGCGCCATGAGGACTCCGTCGTTCGGGCCGACCGCGTCGTCGGCCTTGGCGCCCTCAGGCTAAGCGTGAAAACCGAGTGGGTACTAGGTTTTGGTTCTGTGTCCTGGATCACAGGACGAAAGCCCCATCCCGGTCACCACCTAAGCTGGGCCCCATGCCGGAGAACAAGGGCCCAACGACCCGCAAAAGCGCAGGCAGGGGCAGCTATGCGGTGGGGGACGAGCGCCGCCGGAAGATCCTCGACACCGCCGTCGAACACTTCGGGCGGTGGGGCTTCCACGCCTCCTCCCTCGCCCGGATCGCCAACGACTGCGGCATCACCCAGGGCGGGCTGCTGCACCACTTCCGCGGCAAGGAGGACCTCCTGCTCTCGGTCCTCGCGCAGAGCGAGCAGCACGACGTCGAGCGCCTCTTCGCCGACGAGCCGCAGTCGTACGCCGCGTATCTGGAGACCGTCGTCGCCCTCGTCGAGGACAACACCCGGCGCCCCGGCATCGTGCGGATGTTCAACGTCCTGGCCGGGGAGTCCGGCAACGTCGGCCACCCCGCGCACGACTACTTCAAGGAGCGGTACGCGCGCGTGCTCGGCCACACCGTCGACCTGATGGAGGCGGCCGTGCGACGCGGGGAGCTGCGCGAGGGCATCGACTGCCGAGCCGCCGGGCAGGAGCAGCTCGCCGTGATGGACGGCCTCCAGCTCCAATGGGCCCTCGACCCGGGGGCGATGGACATGCCCGCGCGGGTACGGGCGTTCCTGGACCGCCAGTTCAGGGGCCTGTCGGTGACGGGCGAGGGGCTGCCGGCCGCCTGACCTCAGGGGCCGGTCGGCGGGCCGCCGTCGGGGAGGGCCTCGAAGACGCGCTGGAGGGCGGGCGGGCGCTCGCCCTCACCGGCGACCACGACGCGGTACCGGTGCGTGAACACGTACTGGAACCCGTCCGCCACCGGCTCTCCCGCCGGGCGGTTGGGCACCTTCGCGTACGCCGGGTCCTCCAACGCCGCGCGCAGTTCGGCCACTTCGGCGGCGGTCATGCGGCCGGTGCGCGGGGGCTCGGTGCCGGACCGGGTGGAGTAGCTGCCGTCGTAGTGGACGATCAGCTGGTTGCGGACCCCGGCCAGGCCGCCGTTGACGTTCACCTCGACGAGGACCTCGCGGGGGCCGGGCTCGTGGTCGTTCTTGACCGTGCCGTCCGACCCGGTGGGCACCGGGGGCGCGGGGACGGTCGTGGGGGTGGCGGCCGGCGAGCCCTGCTGTGTCACGGTGGGTGCCGACGGGGTGTCCTGCTCGCCGCAGCCGGACACGGCCAGCCACGGGACCAGTACCGCCGAAGCGACCCACACCGTTCTCGCGCGCACCTTCGTCACCATGGTCCCGAGCATGCCCTCACCCGATCCGGTTGACCAGGGCCGCGTGCAGGGCGTCCAGGCGGGGGCCGTGCGGCCCGCCGCGTACCGCCAGGTCGACGGCGTCGACGCATGCCCGGCACCGTTCGAGATGGGCCTCGGCGTGGCCGAGGAGCTCGCGGGAGAGCTCCCCGCGGGCGTACGCGTCGACCCAGTGCGCCGGGAGGTGCCGGGTGGGGGCGGGAGGCACGGACGTCACGGGAGGCTCGGGCGTCGTGGCAGTGGTGGCTGTCGTGGGGGGAGAGAGCTCGGCCATGCGAGGGCTGCTTTCGCTGCTGGGGTTGTCAGTGGGGGAGTGGGGGTCACGGGCGGGGGCGGGGGACCCGGTCGCGGTCATGGGCACCTCCTCCGCCGGTCGCGCGCGGGACGCCGTCCGCGGCCTCGGCCGCGTCCTGGGCCACGAGCCACTCGCGCAGCCGGGCGCAGCCCCGGGCGGCGCGGGCCTTGACCGTGCCCTCGGGGACGGCGAGGCGCTCGGCGGTCTCGCGGACGCTGTAGTGCTGGAGGTAGCGCAGCTCGATGACCTCGCGCTGCGGGGCGGGGAGCCCGGCGAGCGCGAAGGCTATGGCCGCGTAGCGGGGCGAGGAGGCGAGCAGGCAGTCCTCGGCGGAGGGTGCCGTACCGGCGGAGGCCGGGGTGTGGTCGCGGGCCCGGTCGGCGAGGGCCCGCTGACGTCCGGCGGCGCGTTCGAGATCGACGGCGCGGCAGTGCGCTATTCGCCGCAGCCAGGCGGGGACGCTGCCCTCGTGGAAGCCGGAGGCGCTCTTCCACACCGTCAGGAAGGTCTCCTGGACGGCGTCCTCGACGGTCTGGGCGGGGAAGCCGCGGTTGAGGAGATGGGCGAAGAGAGGGCCCGCGTGCCGGGCGAACAGCCGGGACAGCGCGTCCTTGTCGCCACCGGCGACGGCGTGGACGAGGTGCCCGTCGCACGCGTCGTCCTCGCCGGACGGACCCCCGCCGGACGGAACATCGCTGTACGGACTGCCGCCCGACGGCCCGTCGGCGGCCGCGGACCCGGCCCCGTCTCCGGGCGCGGCTCCGTCTTCGGTGCACTGCCCGCACCCGGGAAAGCTCGTCGTCACGACCTCTGAACGCGGGGGAGGGGTACGGAGGTTGCCATTCCGCCCATCTTTTCGCCGCCCGCCGGGGAGCACCGGCGCACACCGGGGGCGCACACCTCCGTGCCCCCGCGCCCCGTACGCCCGCGCCCCCCGTCCCCCGCGCCCTACGCCTCCCGCACGATCCCCGTCAGCGGGCACTCGTAGCGCCAGTCCAGGCTGTCGTAGAGGGCCAGGCCGTCGCGGGTGGCCGAGAGGATGCCCGTGGTCGCGCCGGTCTGGGCTGCCGCCGCCTCCAGGGTGCGCATCACGTTGGCGCCGAGGCCGCGTCGGCGGTGGTCGGGGTGGGTCTCGATCTGGTCGGCGACCGCCGTCACGCCCGTCGGGGCCATCTGGCCGCGCGCCGCGAGCGTGCCGTCCGGGGCCACGATCCGGACCCGGATCACCCCGTCCCGGGTCTCCGTCGTCCGCGCGTACCCCTCCGGCGCCGGCGGGCGCGCCCCCAGGTCCAGGGTCTTGCTCATCATGTAGCCGGGGTCGTCCGGGATCGTCCACCCCGGGGTGATCCACTCGGCCGACTCCTCGGGACCGGCCATGATCTTCAGCCACGCGCCCGGCACGGTGATCTCCTGGCAGAGCTTCCCCACGGACACCGCGTCCGGCGCCGGCAGGACGTGCCGGAAGACGTGCGTCGGCAGGCCGACGTCGATCCGCCAGCCCCAGGGCTCGACGACGGCGGGCGAAGTGCCCCGCGAGACGGTCCAGCCCGCCACCCAGGCGGAGGTAAGAGTCGCAGTGTCCATGGAGGCATTACAGCGTCGCCGCTCCTCCCCGCACCAGAGTGATCGCTCAGAGCGAACGGCCCCCGGGGAACATCCACGGGCGGCCGTGCATTGAGTCCACATAGCTCAACTTGACTGCCGAAGGGGAGATCATGGCTTCGACGTCCTCACCGCTCACTCTGCCTGTGCTGCCGCTCGACGACGAGGTCGTGCTGCCCGGAATGGTGGTGCCGCTGGACCTGTCCGACACCGACGTACGCGCCGCGGTCGAGGCCGCCCAGGCCGCCGCCCGCTCCGGGAGCGGCAAGCCCAAGGTGCTGCTCGTGCCCCGGGTGGACGGCACGTACGCCGGGACCGGTGTGCTCGGCACCGTCGAGCAGGTCGGCCGGCTGTCCGACGGGGACCCCGGCGCCCTCATCCGGGCTCTGGGCCGCGTGAAGATCGGCGCGGGGACGACCGGTCCCGGCGCCGCCCTCTGGGTCGAGGGCAGCGTCGTCGAGGAGACCGTGCCCGACCCGCTGCCCGGCTCCGTGACCGAACTGGTCAAGGAGTACAAGGCGCTCGCCACCAGCTGGCTGCGCAAGCGCGGCGCCTGGCAGGTCGTGGACCGCGTCCAGCAGATCGACGGCGTCTCCGCGCTCGCCGACAACTCCGGGTACTCGCCCTTCCTCACCGTCGAGCAGAAGGTCGCGCTCCTGGAGACCGCCGACCCGGTCGCCCGACTCAAGCTCGCCACCGCCCAGCTCCGCGAGCACCTCGCCGAGCAGGACGTGGCCGAGTCCATCGCCAAGGACGTCCAGGAGGGCGTCGACAAGCAGCAGCGCGAGTTCCTGCTGCGTCGCCAGCTGGACGCCGTACGCAAGGAGCTGCGCGACCTCAACGGCGAGACGGAGGGCGACGAGTCCGACGACTACCGGACCCGCGTCGAGGCCGCCGACCTGCCCGAGAACGTCCGCGAGGCGGCCCTCAAGGAGGTCGAGAAGCTGGAACGGTCCAGCGACCAGTCCCCCGAGGGCTCCTGGATCCGCACCTGGCTCGACACCGTCCTCGAACTGCCCTGGAACGAACGGACCGAGGACCAGTACGACATCCAGGGCGCCAAGGCCGTCCTCGACGCCGAGCACGCGGGCCTGGAGGACGTGAAGGAGCGGATCACCGAGTACCTGGCGGTGCGCAAGCGGCGCGCCGAGCGGGGTCTCGGCGTGGTCGGCGGCCGGCGCGGCGGCGCGGTCCTGGCCCTGGTCGGCCCGCCCGGTGTCGGCAAGACCTCCCTCGGCGAGTCCGTCGCGCACGCGATGGGGCGGAAGTTCGTCCGGGTCGCCCTCGGCGGCGTACGGGACGAGGCGGAGATCCGCGGCCACCGGCGTACGTACGTCGGCGCGCTGCCGGGCCGGATCGTACGGGCGATCAAGGAGGCCGGGTCGATGAACCCGGTGGTCCTGCTCGACGAGATCGACAAGGTCGGCTCGGACTACCGGGGCGACCCGGCGGCCGCGCTCCTTGAGGTCCTGGACCCGGCGCAGAACCACACCTTCCGCGACCACTACCTGGAGGTCGAACTCGACCTTTCGGACGTCGTGTTCCTGGCGACGGCGAACGTCCTTGAGGCCATCCCGGAGGCGCTGCTCGACCGGATGGAGCTGGTCAGGCTCGACGGGTACACCGAGGACGAGAAGGTCGTCATCGCCCGCGACCACCTGCTGCCGAGGCAGCTGGAGCGGGCGGGCCTGGAACCCGGCGAGGTGGTCCTGGAGGACGCGTCGCTGCGGAAGCTGGCGGGCGAGTACACCCGTGAGGCGGGCGTACGGAACCTGGAGCGGTCCATCGCGCGGCTGCTGCGGAAGGTCGCGGCCCAGCACGAACTGGGCGACCGCGAGCTGCCGTTCGCGGTCGGCGTGGACGATCTGCGTGGTCTCATCGGGCGGCCGCACCACATCCCGGAGTCCGCGCAGGACCCGGCCGAGCGCCGTACGTCCGTACCGGGCGTGGCGACCGGGCTCGCGGTCACGGGCGCGGGCGGTGACGTGCTCTTCGTGGAGGCGTCGCTCGCCGACCCGGAGACGGGCGCGGCGGGGCTGACCCTGACGGGCCAGCTGGGCGACGTGATGAAGGAGTCGGCGCAGATCGCGCTCTCCTTCCTGCGGTCGCACGGCGCGGAGCTGGAGCTGTCCGTGAGCGGTCTGAAGGACCGGGGCGTGCACATCCACTTCCCGGCGGGCGCGGTCCCGAAGGACGGCCCGAGCGCGGGCATCACGATGACGACGGCGCTCGCCTCGCTGCTCTCCGGCCGGCTGGTCCGGACGGACGTGGCGATGACCGGTGAGGTGTCGCTGACCGGGCGCGTGCTGCCGATCGGCGGCCTGAAGCAGAAGCTGCTGGCGGCGCACCGGGCGGGCATCACGACGGTCGTGATCCCGAAGCGCAACGAGGCGGACCTGGACGACGTCCCGGCCGAGATCCTGGAGAAGCTGGAGGTCCACCCGGTGACGGACGTCCGCCAGGTCCTGGAGATCGCGCTGGCCCCGGCGGCGGTGTCGGTGAGCGCGGCGGCGTGAGCCGGTAGGTCATGAGTCCCGATCTGGAGCGGGGCGTCCCTTTCGCGGGGCGCCCCGCTCCACTCGTTCGCGTGCGTTCGGGCAGCCCGGGTTCATGACGGGGTGCCCTCGTCGCCCTTGAAGGCGGCCGGGCGGGCTCGCACCATGCCCGTACGCGAGTGAGAGGGAGGTGCCGTGGTCGCCGACAGGAAGCGCCGACGGACCGGGTCGGACGACGAGCAGGAGCTTCCTCGGCGTGCCGCGCCGGCCGTCAGGGAGGCGGAGGCCCTGAGCCCCGGTGGGCGGCTGACGCCCGAACTGGCGGGCTCCCTCCAGGGGACGCTCGGCAACGCGGTGGTCACCGAACTCGTGGAGCGGGAGCGCCGGCGGAGCGGTTCCGCGGGCTCGTCGGGGTCGGCCGGCTCGGCGGGGTCCACGGGGTCGACCTGCTCGGTCGAGAGCCTCAGTGGCGGGGCACGAGTGGAGAGCGCCCCGTCCAGCCGAAGACCGTCGCCCGGGGGGAGCCCCGGGCCCGCGACGGTGACCAGGAACTTCGCCGGGAACTTCACCGTGGACGGCGGGAACATGTTCGCGGGGAACGTGTTCGACATCGCCAACGACAGCGACCGGTCCGACGACGAGAGCGACAGGAGCGAGGGGCGCTCCCCGGCACCGCGGGCACAGTCGACGACGCTGACCTTCGACGGGGACTTCCGCATCGAGAACGCGAGCATGTTCCTCGGGAACATCTTCCACGCGGGCCACTTCCGGGGCGGCGGCACGGGCGCGGGGCCCGTCGACCCCGAGCACGACAACCTGTACGTCGGCAACACGTTCCGCGTCCGGGGAACGATCGACCTCACCGGCGGCGTCTACCACGGCAACGCGTTCACGGCGCGGAGGATCATCATCAGGGGCAACGCCCTCTTCGTGGGCGGCAACTCCTTCACCGGAGACGTCCAGGTCGAGGACCCCGACCTGGTGGCCCAGGAGATCTACCTGGGCGAGATCACCGCCGCCCACGCCGAGGAGATCAGCCCGCTGTGAACCACCCGCTGTGAAGCACCTGCTGTGAAGCACCCGCTCCGCCGCACACCGTGAACCAAGGAGAACCCGCCATGCCCCCACTGCCTCCCCTCGCCGCCCAGGCGGAGCGTCTCGTAGAGCTCGGGGTGCAGGAATACGCCGGGATATCCGCCGAGGAGGTGCGGGAGTTCGTGCGGGAGGCCGGGGGCGAGCGGGACGACGTGCTGCTCGCCGTGCACCCCGACCGGGCGCCCGCCTCCGTGCTCGCGCCGCTGCTGCGGCGGGAGGACAAGGCCGGGTTCGTCGTGGTCGACATGCCCGACGTCGACGACTTCGCGCCCACCGGGATCGACGTGCCCGACGCGCCGCTCTACCTGGTCGCCGGGATCGACCGCGGCGACCACATGTCCAACTGGAGCCCGGAGGAGGCGCTCCCCGCGCTCACCAAGGAGGAGCGCACCCCGCTGCTGCTCACCGAGGGCATCCACTGGGTGCTCCAGGAGCCGGCGGCGCTGGAGCGCAACCGCTGCTTCATGACCATCGGCTCCCGGCTGCGCAAGGCGAACGGGGCGTTCGACGCCCGTACCCCCGCCATCTGGATCAGCAACGGCACCGGGCGCGACGGCCGCGAGCGGCGCGACGCCCCGAAGGTCGGCTGGTGCTGGTGGGGCAACCGCCACACCTGGCTCGGTTTCGGCTCGACCACGGGGCGCAGCGCCTAGCCGCCGTTACGACGACGCGTTCCGGCGCCGCGTCAGGAGCAGGCTGCCCGCGCCGAACGCCGTCAGGGCGGCCGCGCCTCCGAGGGCGAGGGGGAGCGGGGAGGGGCTGCCCTTGGCGGCGTCGGAGGAGAGCGCCGGGGCGTGCTCGTCGCCGCCGTGGCCCGCGTGGCTCACCGTGGACCGGTCGGCGCCCGCGGCGATCTTCGCCTCGCTCGGGGCGGAGGCCGCCGAAGCCGCCGCCGTACCGCCGAAGGTGACGTCCGAGCAGCTGTAGAACGCCTCCGGGCTGTCGCTGCGCTGCCAGACCTTGTAGACGATGTGGCGGCCCGTGCGGGCGGGCAGGGTGCCGGTGAAGTTGTAGTGGCCGTCCGTCGCGGTGCGCGCCGTGGGGTAGGTCGCCACCGGGGTCGCGTCCAGGTCCGACCACTTCAGCGGCTTCGTCGGGTCGAAGCCCTGCTTGGTGATGTAGACCGTCATCGTGCCCTGGTGTGGCGCGGTCACCCGGACCTTGAAGTCGAAGGACCCCGCGGACACGGCCGTCGACGGCCAGTCCGTCCGGGCCCAGTCGAGCGCCCGGTACTTCTCGCGGTTGGCCGAGCAGAGCTTGCCGTCCGGGATCACCACCTGGTGCTGCCCGTCGGCGTTGGCGATGTTGACCTCGTTCCAGTCGTAGAGCGGCTGGGTGCCGGAGTCGGCGACCAGGTCCTTGCACACCTGCGACCTCGGCGTCTCCGGGCCCTCCGCGTAACAGGCCGCGACCCGGCTCACCGGGTTGAAGACCGCGCCGTGCGCGGCGGCGGTGGACGGGGTCAGCGGGATCAGGGCGGCGGCGGACAGGGTGGCGGCTGCGGCGGCGGTGCGGCGGATCGGCGGCATGCGGGGCTCTCTCTCGTGCGTGGGGGAGGACGGGACGAGCAACGAGCGGCACGCGTACGGGAGTTGGGGAGGGGCCGTACGCGCCCACCCGAGGTTCGCATTGGTCCATACCAATGGGCAAGGGGGTGGGACGAGAAAGCCGGAAGCGGCCTTCCGCACGCGCCGCCGCGCGCCCGGAAGACCGCCGTGTGTTTGAAGGGCCTCGCCCGGCCGTCCTCAGCCGTTGGCCAGTGCCTGCACCCGCGAGAGGTCCCCGTTGAAGCGGTTGTGGTCGCCGACCGTCGGGCCGGTCGAGGTGTACTGCCACATCGTGTAGTACCCCCAGCCCGCCGGGAGTTCGCCCACCGCCGCCGCGTACCGCGCGACCCACAGCGGGTTGGTCGAGCCGAAGCCCGCGTAGTTGCCGGTGCACTGCGTCCACCAGCTCGTCGCGGTGTAGATCACCGCGTCACGGCCCGTCCGCGCCTTGTACCGGTTCAGGAAGTCGCGGATCCACGCGACCATGGCCGACTGCGACTTGCCGTAGCAGGTCGCTCCGTACGGGTTCCACTCGATGTCGAGGGCGCCCGGCAGCGTCCTGCCGTCCTTGGACCAGCCGCCGCCGTTGTTCACGAAGTAGTCGGCCTGGGCCGCGCCCGTCGTCGTGTCCGGGGTCGCGAAGTGGTACGCGCCGCGGATCATGCCCACGTTGTAGGACCCGTTGTACTGCTGCGCGAAGTAGGGGTTCTTGTAGTAGGTGCCCTCCGTCGCCTTGACGTAGGCCCACTTCACCCCGCTGTTCCACAGGGTCGACCAGGCCACGTTCCCCTGGTGGCTGGAGACGTCCACGCCCTCGGTCTGGACGGCGCGCGGCGAGCCCGGCGTGCCGGCCGAGCCGTCGTGCGCGAGGACGCCCATGCCCATGTGGGCGGAGCCGCGTGGGGGAACGGCCTCGGCGTCGGTACCGGCGCCGACGGCGTTGGCGGGGCCGGAGAGGGCGAGGGGCAGGAGCAGGGCCAGGGCCGCGAACGCGGCGCCGGCGAGGGTCTTTCCGGATCTGTGCACGGGCATTGCGTGCCTCCGAAAGGCTCGGTGGGGGAGCGAGTCGGACAGTCCTGGAATGGACATGTCACCAACGACGCTACGCACGTAGACCCGCCCGGCGGAAGAGGGCCCGGGTGCCGCCGTTGGTCTACGCCTACGAAATACTGAGAGAGCTGCGGCGATGGCCGCGGACGAAAGAAACTTTCAGCGACCGGAAAGCGCGCGAGGGGTGCTGACGTGCACGGAAGCGGTACGGGGAGTGAAGCCGAACCGACCGGCGGGGCGACCGGGGGGAGTGGTGTGGACCAGGAATTCCTGGCCCTGGAACGGGAATTGGCGGTCTTTCTGCGCCGAGCCCGCGCCCAGTCCGGCGAGATGGCCCGCGAGGTCCACCCGGAGCTGGAGTCCTCCGCGTACGGACTCTTCGTCCGGCTCGACGACACCGGCCCGCAGCGCGCCACCGAACTCGCCGGCTACTTCGGCGTCGGCAAGGCGACCATGAGCCGCCAGCTGCGCGTCCTGGAGGACCTCGGGCTGGTCGCCCGCGACCCCGACCCGGCCGACGGGCGCGCCTCGCTCGTCCGGCTCACGGAGGAGGGGCGGCGCCGCTTCCGCCGGGTGCGGGACGCACGGCGCGGGCGGTACGTCCGCAAGCTCGCCGACTGGGACCGCGCCGAGGTCGCCGAACTGGCCCGGCTGCTCCACCAGCTGAACGCCCGCGCGGAGAGCTGAGGCGAGCCCGCGGGTGGTGGGCCGACTCACAGCACCGCGTAGACCGCCGTCGCGTCGTCGTGGACCTTCCAGCGGTGCGCGGCGGCGCCCGACTCCTCCAGCGCGCGGACCCGTGTCAGGAGCCCATGCGCGCCCTCCTTCCTGAGGACGGCGAAGCAGTCCGCCCAGTCGCCCTCGCCGAACAGCTCCACCCAGCGCGACGCCCCGTCCGTGAGCGCCGCGAGCGCCCGTACCTCCGCGCGGGGCGTCGTCCCGGTCACCGCCCGCCGTGCCACGTCCGGGTCGGCCGCGGCCGTGAAGAAGCCGCCCTCCCGGTTCCGCAGCCGGTCCGTCGCCGCGAGCGAACGGCGGACCTCGTCCGGGATCCGGTCGAGACGGTCGTCGAGCACCGCCCGCACCGCACCGTCCGGCGCCTCCAGGAGCAGGACGGAGTCCGAGAGGACGAGGTGCTCCACGCGGGCCTCGTCCCAGCGCGCCATCGCGACGGTTGCCTGGGGTGTGCGCACGTGAGAAAGGTCACATGTGGCGCGGTGGGCGTTTGCGGTGCGCCGGATTGCCTCCGCCAGAATCTCGGACAGCGTCATATCGCGTCGCGAAGCGGACAGTTCGGTCAGCGCGCCGCCGAGGCGCGCGGTGAACCAGGGCACGTCGTGCACACAACCGTCATCACCGGCCGGCGGCGTCACCCCGTCGAGCACCACCACCGTCCCGCCCCCGCCGGACGCGGGTAGAGCCGTGGCCGACCAGTCCTCGTTGGGGCGTTCGGGACTGCCGGGAAGGGTGACGACCTCGGTGCGCATGATGCCCAGTCTGCCCCTGTGGCGACCGGAGGCCGCGACGGACCTTCACAGCGTCTCCAAACGGCCGAATCTGGCCTGTACCAAGCCTTCGAGGGGCACCCGAGAGGCGGAAGCGGAGGCTCCGGCGAGCTGCGGGCGGGCATCCTGCCAAAGCCCGCGCGGAAGATCCAACCGGCGCTCCGTGCGGCCCCGCGGAAGTCTCGCGTGGAGTTGTTCGCCAACTCAGGAGTGTTGTTCACTCGTTCGGGTGGCGGAGCGGCCGATGCGCGTCCCCTTCCCAGAAGCGCTGGAATGGTCGGAAGCCGTACCAGGGGTGGGGGCGCTCTACTTACGTGACCGGTCGTCACCTCTGCTTCATGGGCGGACGAGTCGAGAATGCGAGCAGCACCGGTGCAGAAGAAGCGGCCTCGGAGCAAGAACGGCACGCGGAGTCAGGCCCCCGGTGACCCGCTGAGCACGGGCGACGCCACGGGCCCCGGCGCCGTACCCGGAAGCACCACGCCCGGGAGCCCCATGCCCGGAAGCACCACACCCCCCGTCGTCCCCGCGCCCGTCGGACGCTCCAAGCGCGTCCGCAACCGGCTCGTCGCCGGTGTCGCCCTCGTCGGCGTCACCGTGCTCGCCGCCGGCGCGCCCGCGATCCTCACCGCCTCCGGCGAACTGACCGACTCCCAGCGCCTGGTCACCCTCGCCGAGCTGGACCGCCAGGCCGTCACCCTCGCCCACTCCCTCGCCGACGAGCGCGACGAGGTCGTCGCCTACATCGCCGCGGGCCGCGACGAGCAGCAGGGCGACAGCGCCAAGAGGCGGCAGGTCACCAGCACCCGCTCCACCCGCGTCGACCGCCAGATCGACGAGATCCGGCCCGCCGCCTCCGAGGAGCTCCGCCGCGACCTCGCGGGCCTGCCCTCCCTCCGCCGTACCGCGCTCACCGGCAAGGGCACCGCCCTCGAAGCCCACAAGGCGTACTCGGACGTCATCGCCAAGCTCCAGGCCCTCGCCGACGAGCTGGCCGAGAAGACCCCCGCCCGCGCCGCCGACGCCACCCGCGCCCCCGCCGCCCTGGGCCGCGCCGTCGAACAGGCCTCGGCCGCCCGCGGCCTGCTCCTCGCCGCCCTCGCCGTACCCCAGCCCGAGTCCGACGGTGTCGAGTACGACCCCGTCACCGGCACCTACGTGCCCAAGAAGGCGGAGGGCGCCGACGAGGCGGACAGGACCCGCAACGCCCTCACGGCCGCCGCTCAGCAGGCCCGTGTCCGCGAACTGGCCACGCTCGCCGACTTCGACCAGTCCGCCGCCTCCACCGGGCGGAACTCCCTCGCCGCCACGGTCACGGGTCCGGACGTCAAGAAGGCGGAGGGTCTTCTCGCCCGCCTCACCGACCAGCCGGAACTCACCAAGTCCGAGCGCAGGACCGACCCCGAGCAGCTGGAGTCCGCGCTCTCCGCCCGCATCGAGCAGATGCGCGGCGTCGAGTCCGCCCTCTCCGCCACCCGCGTGGACCGTCTCGCCGAACTCCGCGACGACGACGTCACCGCCCTCGAAGTGCGCATCGCCTTCCTCGGCGGCTGTCTGCTCGTCGCCATCGGCATCTCCACGTTCGTCGCCCGCAGCCTCACCCGCCCCCTCGCGGTGGTGCGCATCGGCGCCGCGCGGCTCGCCGCCGCCCCGGAGCCCGAGACCGAGGAGCCGGTCCGCTTCACCGGCCGCAACGACGAGTTCGCCCAGGTCGTACGGTCCCTCAACACCCTCCACGGCAAGCTGGCCGACCTCGGCCGGCGGGCCGCGGCCCTCGACAGCGAGCGCGCCGACCTGACGGGCGCCCGCGAGGCGCTCGGCACCGAGCTGGCCGCCCAGCGCGCCGAACTCCAGGGCCAGACCGCCCTCCTCACCGCCGAGCTCGCCCGGCTCCGGCACACGGTCCAGCACACCTTCGTCAACCTCTCGCTGCGCAGCCTCGGGCTCGTGGAGCGGCAGCTCGGCGTCATCGAGAAGCTGGAGGAGCGCGAGCAGGACCCCGACCGGCTCGCCACCCTCTTCAAGCTCGACCACATGGCGACCGTCATGCGCCGCCACAGCGAGAACCTCCTCGTCCTCGCAGGACACGAGCACGTCCACGGCCACCCCGGGCCCGTCCCGCTGGTGGACGTGCTGCGCGCCGCCGTCAGCGAGATCGAGCGGTACGAGCGGGTCACCCTGCAGTCCCTGCCGCCGCACGCCCAGGTCGCCGGCTTCGCCGCGGACGACCTGTCCCACCTGATCGCCGAACTCCTGGAGAACGCGACCTCGTTCTCGCCGCCCGACGCGCAGGTCCAGCTCTCCGGCTGGCTCCTGGAGAGCGGCGAGGTCATGCTCTCCGTCCAGGACGAGGGCATCGGCATGACCGAGTCCCGGCTCGCCGAGCTCAACGCGCGGCTCGCCGAGGCGGACCCGGCCGACATCGCGGGGGAGGGGCTCGGCATCCGCGTCACCGCGCTCCTTGCCGCCCGCCACGGCGTCCGGGTGCAGCTGCGCGAGCAGAAGCAGGGCGGCATCGCGGCGGTCGTCGTCCTGCCGCAGGCGCTGCTGCCGACGGCCCCGCCGACCGCGGGCCCGCCGGCCGTCCCGGTCATGGGCGGCGGCGCGCCCACCCTGAACCTGCCCGGCTCGGTCGCCGAGGCCAACTCCAACACCCTGCCGTCCCGCACCCGCGACCCGCTCGTGGAAGCGGCGGAGCGCGCCATCGAGGCGGCGGAGGCGGAGGAGTCCCTCGCGCAGGAGACCCCCGTCGAGGAGGCCTCTGCGGAGCCCGAGGCCTCTGCGGAGCCCGAGGCCCCGGCGGAGCACGCGTCCCCCGCGGAGTCGGAACCGGAGCAGGAGCCGGAGCACGAGCAGGAGCCCGAGCGGGAGCCCGAGCCCGAAGCCGCCCAGCCCTCCGTCGCCGAGACCACGCTCCAGGTGCGGCTGCCCGACCCGCCCCCCGAGCCCGACACGCACGAGCGCGCCCCGGAGGAGACCGAGCCGGTGGCCGCCGCTCCGCGCGTCACCGACAAGGGGCTCCCCAAGCGCACGCCGAAGATCGTTCCGCAGGCCGGTACCGCCCCGGCCCCGCGCCCCGGTGGCGTGGACCCGGAGGCACTGCGCCGCCGGCTGGGCGGTTTCCACCGAGGGGCCGAGGAGGGCCGTAGGGACGTAGAGGCCGAGATCGAAGCACGTACCGAGGAGAAGACGGGGGACACAGTCGAGGAGGCACGCGGTTGACCGCGACCGGAACATCTGAGACCGGCACACCTGCGACCGGAACGTTCGGACTGAGCACGGAGGCCCGCAACCTGCACTGGCTGCTGGGCAACCTCGTCGAGGAGGTGCCCGGGGTCCGCTCGGTCGCCGTCGTCTCCTCCGACGGACTGCTGCTGCTCTCGTCCGACCCGGCGGCGCAGGACACCGCGCCCGCACCGGCGGACCGCCCGAGCGGGCCGCGCGGCTCCAGCGCCGACCTCGCCACGATCGTCTCGGGCATCGGCAGCCTCACCGTCGGCGCCGCCCGCCTCATGGACGGCGGCGGGGTCAAGCAGACGATGGTGGCCATGGAGGAGGGCAGCGTCTTCGTCATGTCCATCAGCGACGGCTCGCTGCTCGGCGTGCACGCGGAACCGGACTGCGACATGAGCGTCGTCGCGTACCACATGGCCCTCTTCGTCGGCCGCGCCGGACACGTCCTCACCCCCGAACTCCGCAGCGAGCTGCGCAAATCGATGGAGGGCCCCCAGTGACCGCGACGCACCGACTGCCGGTACGAGGGGACGGGCGCCGCCCCGCGCGCGTCCGCCCGTACTCGCTCACCGGCGGCCGCACCCGGTTCGGCCACATCCTGCTCGTCGAGACCTTCGTCGCGGCCCTCGAAGCCGTGCCCGAGCGGAAGGTCCTGACGGACGGCGGGCCCGCCCGCGGCCTGATGCCCGAGATGCGGGCCATCGTCGAGATCTGCCGCCGGATGCGTACCGTCGCGGAGATCTCGGCGCTCCTGAAGATGCCGTTGGGTGTCGTCCGGGTGCTGCTCAGCGACCTGGCCGACCAGGGAAAGATCCGTGTGTACGGGACCGGTCACGGCACCGGGCAGCCCGACCGCGCGCTCCTCGAAAGGGTGCTGAGTGGACTCCGCCGTCTCTGAAGCCGCTGCCCCGGCCCTCGCCGGAATCCCCGCCCAGCCCGAAGCCCCGTCCGCACCGCGGGACGCGGGCACGGAGGAGGGCGCGCAGGACTGGCAGCTCGACCACACCCGGGCTCCCATAGCCACCAAGGTCGTCGTCGCGGGCGGCTTCGGCGTCGGCAAGACGACCTTCGTGCGCGCCGTCTCGGAGATCACCCCGCTCCAGACCGAGGCCCTGATGACGCAGGCCAGTCAGGACACCGACGACCTCACGGCGACGCCCGACAAGCTGACGACGACCGTCGCGATGGACTTCGGCCGGATCACCCTGGACGAGGACCTCGTCCTGTACGTCTTCGGCACCCCCGGCCAGCAGCGCTTCTGGTTCATGTGGGACGACCTGGTGCGCGGCGCGATCGGCGCGATCGTGCTCGCCGACACCCGCCGGCTGACGGACTGCTTCCCCGCCCTCGACTACTTCGAGAGCTGCGGGCTGCCGTACATCGTCGCCGTCAACCACTTCGAGGGCACCGAGCGGTTCGAGCCCGAGGACGTCCGCGACGCCCTCACCGTGCCCCCGCACGTACCCGTCGTGATCATGGACGCGCGCAAGCGGTACAGCGTCGTCGAGACCCTGCTCGCGATGGTCGGGCACGCGCTCGAAGCCGCCCCCGAATAGTCGGATCGATCCGTCAGCCGCCGTAAGTCGTTAGGAACACCCGCCATGCGGAAGATACTCATCGTCGGAGCCGGTCAGTCCGGTCTCCAGCTCGCCCTCGGACTGCAGTCGCAGGGGTACGAAGTCACCCTCATGTCCAACCGCACGGCGGACGAGATCCGGTCCGGCCGGGTCATGTCCACCCAGTGCATGTTCGACACCGCGCTCCAGCACGAGCGCGACCTCGGCATCAACTTCTGGGAGTCCCAGGCTCCGCGCATCGAGGGCCTCGGCGTCTCCGTCGCGGGCCCGGAGTCCCAGCGCGTGATCGACTGGGTCGGCAAGCTCGACGGGCACGCCCAGTCCGTGGACCAGCGCGTGAAGATGGCCGGCTGGATGGAGACCTTCGCCCAGCGCGGCGGCCAGCTCGTCATCCACGGCGCGGCCGTCTCCGACCTGGACTACTTCTCCCGTACGTACGACCTGGTGCTCGTCTCCGCCGGCAAGGGCGAGCTGGTCTCCATGTTCGGCCGCGACGCAGCCCGTTCCCCGTACGGCGAGCCGCAGCGCGCCCTGGCCGTCGCGTACGTCCACGGCCTCGGCCCCCGCCCCGAGCACCCCGACTTCGACGCGGTCCGCTGCAACCTGGTCCCGGGCGTCGGCGAGCTCTTCGTCATGCCGACCCTGACCACCTCAGGGCGTGCCGACATCCTCTTCTGGGAGGGCATACCCGGCGGTCCGCTCGATGTCTTCCAGGGGATCAAGGACCCGGCGGAGCACCTTTCGCTCACGCTGGAGCTGATGGAGAAGTTCACGCCCTGGGAGTACGCGCGGGCCACCAAGGTCGAACTGACCGACGCGGGCGGCACCCTGGCGGGCCGCTACGCCCCGACCGTCCGCAACCCGATCGGCCGCCTCCCCGGCGGGGGCCTGGCGCTCGGCGTCGCGGACGTCGTCGTCGCCAACGACCCGATCACCGGCCAGGGCTCGAACTCGGCCTCCAAGTGCGCGGCCGCCTACCTCGCCGCGATCGTCGAGCACGGCGACAAGCCCTTCGACGAGGACTGGATGCGGTCCACGTTCGACCGCTACTGGAACACCGCGCAGCACGTCACCAAGTGGACGAACGCGATGCTGGGCGTCCCCCCGGAGCACGTCCTGAACCTGATCGGCGCGGCCGGCCAGCTCCAGCCGGTCGCCGACCGCTTCGCGAACGGCTTCAACGACCCGGCCGACTTCGAGAACTTCTTCTACGAGCCGGAGAAGACCGAGGCCTACCTGGCGTCGGTCACCGGGGCCTGACGGTCGGGGAGAGGGCGGGCGGGCGCCGGGCGGGTGCCCGGCGCCCGCCCGGGGGTCACACGAACCGCCGGGTAAGGCTCTGGTTGGCGCCGCCGTGGCAGTCCCACAGCCGTGCGCGGGCGCCCGGCTGCGTGCTCCAGTCGGCGATCTCCAGGCACTTGCCCCAGACGTATTCGGGGTCCGTCTGGAGAGTGGAACTGTTGTGGAACAGCTGGTTCAGGCCGTAGTGGCAGTCCCACTGGTTGGCGGTCGCACCGTTATTGCGTCCCCAGCCGCCGATCTCCAGGCACTTGCCACTGTTGACGTTCCGGTAGTAGAACGCGCCGACGGGCGTGGCGCTGTAGTAGAGGATTTCCCACTGCTGGTTGGCGCCACCGGTGCAGGGCCACTGGCGGACGGCCGCGCCGTTCGCCCTGCTCCAGTCCGCCACCTCAAGACACTGGTTGGAGTGGCCCACGCGGACCGTGAAGGTGCCCGCGGAGTGGATGTCCGCGGCCTGGGCCGGAACGGCCGCGACGCCGAAGACGAGGCCGAGGGACGCGGCGAGAACGAGCAGGCCGCGACGGGCGCGGGTGATCGGGTTGAACTTCATGGTCCTCTGCAATCAAGAAGGTTCCGGCCCGTGGCCGGAAATCATTGTCATGATCGCATAAGTATCAGCCCCAACTGATCGGTTCTCAACGTCAGTTGATACCGGGAAGTGGAATGCCTTCCTCCGTTCTGTCTCAGGCTCCGCCCCGGTCGTACCCCTCGTCCGAGCCGTCCGTGGCCCCCGCCGGAAGCTCGGGCGGCGTGTACGACGGGAGGGCCGCCCCGCTCGGATCGGGGCGGACCGCGCCCAGGAGGGGGTTGGCGGCGATCGGGGAGACCTTGACCTTGGCGCCCGGGCGGGGGGCCTGGACGACCAGGCCGTGGCCGAGATAGATCGCCACATGGGTGGCCTCCGGGAAGTAGACCACCAGGTCGCCGGGGCGCAGATCGCGCAGCTCCACCCTCGGCAGGGTGCGCCACTGCTCCTGGCTCGTGCGCGGGACCTCCCGGCCCGCGTTCGCCCAGGCCTGCGAGGTCAGCCCGGAGCAGTCGTACGACTCCGGTCCCTCGGCGCCCCACTCGTACGGCTTGCCGATCTGCCGCACCGCGTACGTGAGCGCGTCGCCGCCCTGCTGTGACGGGGTTCGGTCGCCGTCCAGGACGCCGGAGTCGAGCAGCTCGCGCTGGGCGCCGGCGGTCTGGGTCCGTTCCAGTTCGGTCAGCCGGGCGAGCTGGTCGTCCGGGAGTGAGGCGAGCAGCTTCTGGACCTCCCCGAGCTTCTTCTGGACGTCGTCGCGCTGCTTTTTCTGCCGCGCTGCCAGGCTCTGTTTCCGGTCCAGGGCCTTGCGGGAGGCGCTCGCCAGCTCGCCGGCCTTCTTCTCGTCCGCCGTGAGTCGGGCGACGGTTCCGGCCCGTTCGCGGGTAGCACGGTCCATCAGGTGGCTCTGGTCCAGGGCCTGCTGGGGGTCGGGGGCGAGGAGCAGCCGCAGGTACGGGGAGAACGCCGAGGTCGTGGCCCGCCCCTGGTACTGCTCCCTGGCCAGCCGCCCGGCCGCGTTCCGGCCCTGCGCGAGGCGCTCGCGGGCCCGGGCGAGGGCGTCGGCGACCTTCTTGGTGTCGGCGGTCTGGAGGCGCAGGGCCTCGTCGGTGGCGTTGAAGGCCTCGGTGGCCTGCTCGGCCTGGCGGTAGAGGGTCCGGAGCCGGCCGAGGAGCGCGACGACGGAGTCCCCGCCGGGGGGCGGGAGTTCGGCGGCGTCGTCGACGGGGGTGCCGTCGGCGTCCCCCGCCGGGCCGTCCGTCGGTTCCTGGCCCTCGACCGTCGCCGGTGCCTCCACCGGGGGGTCCACCGGGTCGTCCGCCGTGGCCGTCGGGACCCCCGCGAGCGCCGTCGACGCGGCGAGCACCCCCGTGCAGACCGTGCGCAGCAGCCTTCCTGACACGTCATCACCTCCACCGCGATGATGGCGGGAGCGTGCGGTCGGATGAGCTCACAAAGGGGCGAATCGGCCCAACGGCCTCACCCGTTCGGCTTGGTCCAGGGCCACTTCGGCCGGAACGGTTCGCGGCCCTCGGGGACGTACTCGTAGATCCAGCCGCGCGGCAGGCCGAGCCGCTTGGTGTGGCCGGCCGGTTCGCGGCGGTAGGTGTGGACGGTGGCCGGGCCGCCGTCCGCGTCCGGTACGGGCACGTCGTACCACTTCGGGGGGTGCCCGGTCGGGCCGACCAGGATCGGCAGGATCTCGCCGTCCAGGGGCCCGCCTCGGAAGGGGGTGTTCTCGCTTCTCACAGGACCAGTCTCGTACACACCGGCCTCACAGCAGGTGAGCGGCCTCGCTCACCACGGGTGTCACCCGCCGCGCCAGGGTCCCGACCGGCCCGTCGGGTCTCTCCTGCGCGAGAAGCTTCTTGACCACCGAGGCCGTCTCCGCGTCGGTCGCGGCCGTGGCCGCGAGCAGCGCGACGAGGTGGTCGACCAACCAGTCCCGCAGCTCACGGGCCGGTGGCTGCTTCTCCTCGTCCAGCCAGATCAGCGAGGCGGCCTCCACGGCCGCGATCCAGGTGCGGACCATCATCCGCATCCGGGGTCCCGGCTGGTCCACCCCCAGGTGGACGAGGATCTGCTCCGCCGCGGCCCGCCGGACCTCGTCCACGATCGCCGTGGTCCGGGAGGTCTCGGCGACGCTGCCGCCCTGGAGGAGGGCGCTGAAGCCGGCGTCGTGCCCGTCCACGAAGGCCAGGTACCGGTCGAGGACCCGGCCGAGCCGCTCGGTGGGCGGCCCGGACGGCGGCTCGGCGAAGCAGCGCTCCAGCGCGTCGGCGGAGGAGCGCAGGGCCGCCTCGTACAGCTGCTGCTTGCCGCCGGGGAAGTAGCGGTAGACCAGCGGCCGCGAGACGCCCGCCGCCTCGGCGACGTCGTCGAGGGAGACCTCGTCGGGCGCGCGGTGCGCGAAGAGCGTCAGGGCGGCGGCGAGGAGCTGCCCCCGGCGCTCCTCGACGCTGAGCCGGCGGTACGCGGGCGAGGCGGCACTGGTCATGCCTCGCAGGGTAGCTCCGCGTGGTGACAAGGAGGGGTGCCGGTCTCAGGCCAGTAGTCCGGAGGCCTTCCAGAGGCGGCGCCCCGGGCCCCGGAGCACGCCGATGTCGTCCAGGAAGTCCGTGAGCCGCTTGGCGCCGGACTGCATGACCTCTCGGCGGTGGCCGCTCGCCCGGACCTGGGCGACGGCCTGGCGGCGGTCCAGGCCCACGTTGTCGTACACCTGGGGGTTGATGAAGCAGGTGGAGAAGACCCGGGCGGCCTCGCCGCAGCTGAGCCGGGTGAACTCCCGCTCCCAGCGCGGCGCGGTGATCATCTGGCGCCGCAGCTCCTCGCGGGCGTACCGGACGTGCCGCGCCTCCTCGACGACATGGATGCGGGTGACGCCGCGTACCAGCGTCTGGACCCGCTCGTCCGGGAAGGTCAGCCGCTGCATCCAGTCCAGGATCTCCTCGCCGAGGAGGGTGGCGGCGAAGGAGCCGGGGGTGGTGGAGACGGTCTTCAGGACGCGGCCCAGGTTGTGGTAGATCCGCGGCACCGGGTAGGCGGGCGTGCCGCCCTTCTGGATCATCCGGGCGAACATCATCGAGTGCCGGCACTCGTCGGCGATCTCGGTGAGGGCGTACCGCACATGGTCGCTGGTCAGGGACTTGTCGTAGATGTGCCGGACGAGCAGCTGCATCAGGATGATCTCGAACCAGATGCCGAGCGAGGCGATCGAGGCGGCCTCGTGCCGGGCGAGGTCCATCCGCTGCTCCTCGGACATCCGCCGCCACATCGGGGTGTCGTAGAGGGAGACCAGCTCGGGCGGCCAGAACCACTTGCCGTCCTCGAGGGGCGCGGCCCAGTCGAGTTCGGTCTCCGGGTCGAAGGAGTGCTTCAGGGAGGACTCGAGGAGTCGCGCCGCGACCTGCTCACGGTCGCGGAGCGGGCCGAGGGCGTCCCGCAGGAGGGTGAAGTCCAGCTCGGTACGGGTGGTCATGACGGTACGACACCTCGCTGTGCTCGCGGTCGAGTTACCGGCGGTCGCCTTTATGAGACTGCTCGTCAGCAAGTGCGTCAATCCCTTGCGCACGACTTGTTGACCCGATGTCTACCAAGGTGTCAGCCTGCCGGGAGGACCACGTCCGGCGAGCAGTCGAGTCGAGAGCAAGGAGTCGTCAGTGTCGACGCGCGACCTCTACACGAAAGCCCCCGGGGACCCCATCTGGCAGGTCCCCGCGACCGGTTCGGCCCGCTTCAGCTGGGACTACGACGACGGAAGGGAACGCCTCCTCGCCCTCTACCAGAAGGGCAAGGACAAGCAGTGGGACGGCAACAAACGCATCGCCTGGGAGCTGGAGGTCGATCCGTACGACCCGCTCGGCACCCCCGACGACGTCTTGACCCTCCACGGCACCCGCCACTGGGCGAAGATGACCGAGAAGGACAAGGGCGAGCTGCGCCGGCACTACGCCTCCTGGCAGTTCAGCCAGTTCCTCCACGGCGAGCAGGGCGCGATGGTCTGCGCCGCGCGGATCGTCGAGTCCGTCCCCGACCTCGACGCCAAGTTCTACTCCGCGACGCAGACGATGGACGAGGCGCGGCACGCGGAGGTCTACAGCCGCTTCCTGCACGAGAAGATCGGGATGCTCTACCCGATCAACGACAACCTCCAGAGCCTGCTCGGCGACACCCTGCGCGACTCCCGCTGGGACATGCCCTACCTCGGCATGCAGGTCCTCATCGAGGGCCTGGCGCTCGCCGCCTTCGGCATGATCCGCGACACCACCGACAAGCCGCTGCCCAAGCAGATCCTGGCGTACGTGATGCAGGACGAGGCCCGGCACGTGGCCTTCGGCCGGATGGCGCTGCGCGACTACTACAAGCAGCTGTCGGACGCGGAACTGCGCGAGCGCGAGGAGTTCGTGATCGAGGGCTGCTACCTGATGCGGGACCGGCTGCGCGGGATCGAGGTCCTGGAGAACTTCGGCATCGGGCGCAAGGAGGCGGAGGAGTACAGCGAGCAGAACGAGTTCCTGCACCTCTTCCGCAAGCTGCTCTTCAGCCGGATCGTCCCGTGCGTCAAGGACATCGGCCTGTGGGGCGAGCGGCTCCAGAAGACCTATCTGGACATGGGCGTCTTCGACCTCGGCGACTCGAACCTGGACCTGCTGATGAGCCAGGACGAGGAGATCGCGGAGGCCCTCGACCGCGAACGCTTCGAGGTGGAGGAGCGGGAGCGGGTCGCCGAGGTCGCGGAGGCGATCGCGCAGGGCGGGGCGGAGGGGTAGGTCGCCCGCTCGGTCCTCCCCGACACGACCGGCACCCGGGATTCCCGGTGTTCACGCCGGTGACGTACCGTGCCCGCCATGAGCATGCCGCCACCGCCGAACCAGCCGCCGCACAACCCCTACGGCGGTCCCGTACCGCCCCCGCAGCAGCCGGGGCCGTACGGTCCGCCGCAGGGGATGCCCCAGCCCGGGCCCTACGGCCCGCCGCACCAGGGCTACCCGCAGCAGCCCGGCATCCCCCAGCAGTACCCGGGGCCCGGCGCCGGCGGCTGGGGGCAGCCGCCGATGGGGCCGCCGCCGAAGAAGAAGCGCACCGGGCTGATCGTCGGCATCGTCGTCGGCTCCCTGGCCGTCGTGGCCGGCCTCGGCTACGCGGGCAAGCTCGTCCTCGACGGGGCCGGGGTCACCGGCGACTTCCCGGAGGCGACGCACGAGCTGGTCGTGCCCAAGACGCTCCTGGACGGGCAGTTCACGCTCACCAACGACGCCTCCGAGACCGAGGGCAAGGAGGTCGAGGACACCTACGACCCCACGGTCAAGGACCCCAAGGCGGCCATCGCCCAGTACACGGGCAAGGAGAGCTCCGTCCTCGTCGTCTCCGGCTTCCACGGCAGGATCAAGAACCCGGCCCTCACCCGCGCCTCGATCCTCTCCGGCGCGGCGAAGGACAAGGGCAGCACGCTCGTGATCAAGCCCAAGGACTTCAAGCCGGCCGGTCACGACGTGACCGTCAGCTGCCAGGTCACGACCACCAAGGACGCCACCGGGACCGCGACTCTCCCCATGTGCGCCTGGGGCGACGAGAACACGGCCTCCTTCGTCGCCGTCGTCACCACCGAGTCGGCCACCGCCGACCCGTACGACGTCGACCTGGCGGAGCTCGCCGAGACCACGGCGAAGGTCCGCGCCGAGATGCGGAAGCCGATCAAGTAAGCCCGATCGACTAGCGGTTGGCCTTGGCGCGCAGCGCCTCCTCCATCACCGCGCGGGCGATCGGCGCCGCGCTGCCGCCGCCGCTGATCTCCGTACGCCTGGCCTCGGCGTCCTCGACGACGACCGCGACCGCCACCGCCGGCTGGGCCGCGTCCGCGGCCTGGGCCCAGGCGATGAACCAGGCGTACGGAGTGCCGGTGTTGCCCAGGCCGTGCTGGGCCGTGCCCGTCTTGCCGCCGACCGTGGCCCCCGGGATCGCGGCGTTGCTGCCCGTGCCCTCCTCGACCGCCCTGACCATCAGCCGCTGCAGCTGGGTCGCGGTCGAGGGGCGCATCGCCTGCCGGTAGCTGCGGCGGCCGGTCGTGTCGACCGTCGTGCCGCGCGCCGTCGTCGTCCGCTCGACCAGGTACGGGTGGGCGATCTCCCCGTTGTTGGCGACCGCCGCCGCCACCAGTGCCATCTGCAGCGGCGTCGCCGTCGTGTCGAACTGGCCGATGGAGGAGAGCGCCAGCTGGTCGTCGCTCATCGCGCGGTCGAAGTTGGACTTGGCCACCCAGGACGGGATCGTCAGGCCGACGTCGTTGAAGCCGAACTTCTCGACCGCCTCCACCATCCCGGTGAGCCCCACGTCCACCCCGAGCCCCGCCATCACCGTGTTGCAGGACCACTGGAGCGCGTACGCCAGGGACGCGTTGCCGCAGCCGGTGGCCGCGTTCGGCAGCACCTGCCGGGTCCCCGGCAGGACGAACGGGTCCGGGGTGTCCGTCGGCGCCTCGACGTCCGTCACCGTGCCCGCGTCGAGCGCGGCCGCCGCCGTCACGATCTTGAACGTGGAGCCGGGCGGATACGTCTGCCGGATCGCCCGGTTCAGCATCGGCTGGTTCGGCGAGGTGGTGAGCCGGGCCCAGGCCCCCTTGACCCCGTCGCCCGTACCGGACAGTTCGCCCGGTTCGTACGAGGGGGAGGAGACGAGCGCCAGGATCCGGCCGCTCGACGGCTCGACGGCCGCCACCGCGCCCCGCTTCCCGCCGAGCCCCCGGTACGCGGCCTGCTGCATGGACGCCCGGATCGTGGTCACCACGTCGCCGCCCGCCTGCCGGCCCCGGCTGAGGTCGTTCCAGAACGGGAACGGCGCGAGCAGCGGGTCCGTACCCGCCAGGATGCCGTCCTCGGCGTGCTCCACGAACGTCGTACCGTACGTCTGCGAGGCGAAGCCGGTCACCGGCGCGTACAACGGGCCCTGCTTGTAGGTGCGTTCGTAGCGCAGCTGCTGGCCGCTGTCGCGCGAGCCGGTCACCGGCCGCCCGTCGACCACGATCTCGCCGCGCGGCTCGCCCCAACGGGAGATCGCCACCCGCCGGTTGGCCGGGTTCTCGTCCAGCGAGTCGGACTGCACGACCATCACCCGCGCCGCGTTGACGAGCAGCGCCACGAGCAGGACCAGACAGAGCGCCGCCGCGCGCCGGATGTACGGGATCACCGGGCGTCCTCCACGATCGGCGCGATGACCCCGGTCTCGACCAGCTCCGGGCGGGGCGCGCGGGCCGAGTCGCTGACCCGGATGAGGAGCGCCACGATGATCCAGTTGGTCACGACGGACGAGCCGCCCTGCGCGAGGAACGGCATCGCCATGCCGGTCAGCGGGATCAGGCCCATCACCCCGCCGGCGATCACGAAGACCTGGAGGGCCAGGATCGAGGCGAGGCCGATCGCGAGCAGCCGCCCGAAGGGGTCGCGCAGGGCGAGCCCGGCGCGGTAGCCGCGTGCGACGAGCAGCGCGTACAGCAGGAACAGGGCGGTGAGGCCGACCAGGCCCAGCTCCTCGCCCGCCGTCGCCAGGATGAAGTCGGACTTGGCGGCGAAGCCGATCAGGATCGAGTGGCCGAGGCCGAGGCCGGTGCCGAACATCCCGCCCGCCGCGAAGGCGAACAGCGACTGCGCGAGCTGGCCCGGCCCGTCGCCCGCCTCGATCGAGGCGTACGGGCTCAGCCAGTCCTCGACGCGGCTGTGCACATGCGGTTCGACCGAGCCGACCGCGAACGCCCCGACGCCCGCCAGGAGCAGCCCGACCGCGATCCAGCCGGTCCGGCCCGTGGCCACGTACAGCATGATCACGAAGAGGCCGAAGAAGAGCAGCGAGGTGCCGAGGTCCCGCTCCAGGATCAGCACGCCCACGCTCAGCAGCCAGATCGCCGCGATCGGCCCGAGCACCCGGCCGGTGGGCAGCTGGAGCCGCCAGATCCTGCGGCCTGTGTACGCGAGCGCGTTGCGGTTGGCCGCCAGGTAGGCGGCGAAGAAGACGGCGAGCAGGATCTTGGCGAACTCGCCCGGCTGGAAGGAGAGTCCGTCGATCCGGATCCAGATCTTCGCCCCGTTGACCGCCGGGAAGAAGATCGGTACGAGCATCAGGACCAGGGCGCTGGCCATCGAGAGGTACGCGTACCGCTGGAGCACCCGGTGGTCGCGCAGCAGCACCACGACCGCGCCGAAGAGGGCCACCCCGAGCGCCGACCAGACCAGCTGCGCGAAGGCCGCCTGGTCCTTCGGGGTCTCCAGGTCGAGCCGGTAGATCAGCACCAGGCCGAGGCCGTTGAGCAGGACCGCGATCGGCAGCAGCAGCGGATCGGCGTACGGCGCCCGGAACCGTACGGCGAGATGGGCGAGGAGCGCGAGTCCGCCCAGACCGGCCCCGTAGCGCAGCGCGTCCGGAGGCACCGCGCCGTTGTGGGCCAGGCCGACGTCCACGTACCCCAGGACGGAGATGAGGACGGCGCAGACGAGGAGGGAGAGTTCCACGCCGCGGCGCTTCGGGATGCGTAGCCCGGGCGGGGGAGCGTCCGCCGTCGTTGCGGTCATGAACCGCAACGTAGCAAGCGATATGGCTTATATCCCTTATGTGTGACGGTGTGCCGTCACGGGCGTCAGGGCTCCGGATCCTCGTCCGGCTCGGCGAGCCGTACGTACTCCGGCAGCGTCAGCCGCGCCAGGGCGCCGCCGTCCGGGGCGTCGGCGAAGACCAGCTTCGCGCCGATCACTTCGGCCTGCCCGGCCGCGATCGTGAGCCCGAGTCCGTGTCCCTTGCCGCCGCTCTCGGTACGGAACCGCTGCGGCCCGGTCGCCGGCAGGTACTCCGGGTATCCAGGACCGTGGTCCCGTACGGTCACGACGGCGCCGTCCACGGTCAGGACGACCGGCGGGGCGCCGTGCCGGTGCGCGTTGGCGACGAGGTTGCCGAGGACCCGCTCCAGGCGCCGCCGGTCCGTCTCGACCGTCGCCTCGCGCAGGACCCGCACCTCGGTCTCGGTGCCGGACGCCCGCACCACGCCCCGGGCGACCGTGGCGAGATCGTGCATCGCCAGGTCCACGGTCTCGTTGCGGGCGTCGAGCCGGGAGATCTCCAGGAGGTCCTCGGTCAGCGAGCGCATCGCCCGGACCCGGTCCCTGACCAGCTCCGACGGCCGCCCCTCCGGCAGGAGTTCGGCCGCCGCGGAGAGGCCGGTCAGCGGGGTGCGCAGCTCGTGCGCCACGTCCGCCGTGAAGCGCTGCTCGGTCTGCAGCTTGCGCTGCAGCGAGGAGGCCATCGTGTCGAGCGCGCCGGAGACCGTGGCCACCTCGTCCTGCGGGCGCGCCGGGTCCTTCGTGCGCGGGTCGTCCACGCGCGCGTCGAGGTCGCCCGCGCTGATCCGCCGCGCCACCTGCGCGGTCAGGTGCAGCCGCCGGGTGACCCGGGTGACCGCGAAGGCGCCCACGAGGAGCGTCGCCCCGATCGCGAGGACCGAGGAGCCCAGGATCGACCGGTCGAGGCCCTCGATGATCTCCCGGCCGGGGGAGTAGTCGATCCGTACGGCGAGGGCGCGGCCGTCGGCCGGTCCCGCCGCCCACATCGTCGGCCGGCCCTCGTGCTCCTCGACCACCGTGCCCCGCTCGCCGCGCACGGCGAGCGCGCGCAGCTCCTCGGGCAGGCCCTCGGGGTCGATCCCGGCGGCCCGGGGGAGCGGGTCGCCCGCCTCGTACGCGCGGGAGGCGGTGGTGAGCCGGGCCAGCGCCCGCTCGCGGAAGTCGTCCTCGGTCTGGCCCGCCACCGACACATGGACCAGGGCGCCGAGCAGCGCCGCCAGGGCGCAGCACATGACGGTGATGAAGACCGCGGACTTCCACGTCAGCGTCGCGGTCCAGGCCGGCAGGCGCGGCCGCCGCCGCCCGCGGCGCGCCGTCACGAGGGCTCCACGAACGGGTCGTCGGAGCCGGACGCGGAGGACGAGCCCGGGGCCGCGGGGGAGGCCGAGGGCTCGGGCCCGCGCGAGGAGCCGACCGGCGACTTGGACGGGGAGGGCTCGACGAGCCGGGGCTCGGGCGCCGGCGAGGTGGACGGCCCCCGGGGCTTGACGCGGACGATCTCGTCCCGGGTCGGCAGCATCGCGCGCTGCTGCTCGTCCCAGGACCAGGCCGTGCGGTACTCGTACCCCGGGATGCCGGCCGAGGCGGCCCGCACGATCAGGTCGCGGCCGGCCAGCTCCACGCTGATCACCTGGTCGACGGTGGCCATGATCCGGGTGAGCCCGTTGTTCTCGGCGGTGTAGACCCGCACGCCCATCTGCTGGTCGGGCATCCGGATGCCGACGATCAGCTCGTCGCGGCCGTTGCCGGTCAGATCCCGGTAGTACGCCCGCATGACCGGGCACTTCGCGGGCTCCGCGGTGCACCGGCCGATCTGCCGGGCCGTCTCCTCGTACATGCCGTCCGCGCCGGAGTACGTGTCCGGGTGGGCGTTCACCTCGGCCCGGACGACCGCGACGGCGTCGACCCGGCGGACGTCGTTGTCGGGCACGCGTATGCCGGGGACGGACTGGGTGTCGGTCTCGCCGTAGTCGAGCGGCGGCTCGGTGGCCGGCGGCACCTCGGGCCAGAGACGGACGGGGCCGATGGCGGTGGGGGTGACCCCGGCGCTCTTCAGCTCGCCCTCGGTGCCGCAGCCGGACAGCACGAACGGCGCCGCCACGGCCAGGGCCACGGCGGCGACGAGCGGCAGTCCGCGCCTTCTCACTCTGCTCCTCGGTGGGTCTGCTCCCCGCGACCCGTCACTTCACGAGGTCGGCGAAGAGGATGATGTTGTCGGTCCGATGGCCGTCCGCGATCGGTCCGCCGCAGGTGATCAGCCGCAGCTCGGGACGGTCCGTCTTCCCATAGACCTTATTCGTAGGGAAGTCCTTTTTGTCGACCTGCTGGATCTCGCGGACCTCGAAGACGGCTGTGGAGCCGTCCGCCCGGCCGACCTGGATCAGGTCCCCGGTGCGCACCTTCGCCACGTCGCGGAGGAGCGCCGGGCCCTTCGCCGTGTCGTAGTGCGCGACCAGGACGGCGGGCCCCTTCTCGCCCGGCGTCACCCCTCCTGTGTACCAGCCCGCCTGTTCGGCCTCGTCGACGGAGGGCACCTGGAGGCCGCCCTCGGCGTCCAGACCGAGCCGGAGCACGGGGGAGGTGTCCACGCCCGCCGCCGGGACGACGAGCCGCGTCGGCTCGGAGGCCGTCATCGGCGGGGCCTCGTGCCGCGAGGGAGCCGCTGTGACGTTCCGCACGGAGACGTCGGGGGCGACGGGCCCCGGGGCGGCGCCCGCGACGGTCGAACAGGCGAGCAGACCGCCACCGAGGGCGAGCGCGAGCGCGGAGCCGGCGAGCAGCCGCCGCCCGCGACGGGGCGCTCGGGTGGTGGCCTCGCTCTGGTACGGCACGGACGGCAGGGGTGGCACGGGCGGCGCGGACGGCATGGGCGGCTCCGGATCCTCGGCGGTGACAGCTGATGGATTCGAAGCTAAATGTCCGCTATTGCGGCCTTGTAACAGTGGGCCGTAGGCCCCACGACGAAGCCGCCACGGCCGCCCCCGGGCTCCGCCCTACCGGTCCATCCGGTCGAGCGCCGCCCGGCAGAAGGTCAGCAGCTTCTCGTCCTCGTGGACGTCATGGCTGCTGTGTCCACCGCTCTCGCGCACGTTGTGACGCCGCCGCCGGTCCAGCTCCGCGCGGATCACCCAACGCGCCGACTCCCCCGCCGCGGGCCCCATCTCCGCCAGGCACTCCGCGATGTCCACGCGCGCGTGCCGGTTCTCCTCCCAGGCGTCGAGCAGTACCGGAAGCGCCGCCTCCGCGTCCCCGGACACCCGCCACAGGGCCGCCGCGCTGCGCACCCGTACCCACAGGTCACGGCAGTCGAGGCCGGGGAGCAGGGCCGGCGCGCTGCGCGCCGCCGCCGGGCCGATCACGCCGAGCGCCCGGGCCGCCGCGCACCGGTCCGGCGCCGGCGCGTCGGGGCCCAGCCAGCCGGCGAGGGTCGGCAGGACGGCCTCGCGGTCGCCTTCGACCGACCAGAGCGTGAGCGCCGCCTGCGCCGAGACCGCCGCCGCCTCGCTCTCCAGGAGCTCGCGCGCGTCCGGGATCACCGCCCGCGCGGCCGGACCGAAGGCCGCCAGAGCCGTGAGCGCCGCCTCCTGCACCCAGTCCCGCCGGTTCGGCGGAGCCCCGCGCAGCACCCGCAGCACCTCGGGCACCGCCTGCACGCCCCGGACCGAGGCCAGGGCGAAGAGCAGCGGCGCCGCGTGCTCGTACAGCCGGTCGTCCAGATCGACCCGGGCCAGCCTGCGGCGCAGCAGCGGCGCGAGCGGCGCGGCGGCCGGTCCCAGCGTGGGCACGGCGTACAGCAGGTCCCGGCGTACGTCCGGCTCCACCAGGGCGCGGGCGAGCGGGGGCACGGCGCGGGCGTCCCCGGAGCGGGCGAGGGCGAGCAGCGCCCTGGCGCGCCCGTCCGGCCCACCGGGCGGGCCTTCGAGGCGTTCGGCCCACTCCGGCCGCTCCGGTCTGTCGGGGCGGCGGGCGAGCCGGGCCGCGAGGGCGTCCGTCGCGGGTCCGGTCAGCTCGAAGAGGCCTTCGAGGAACGAGGTGGCCGCGTCGCGCAGCCTCGGCTCGGGGTCGGCGAGCTGCTCCCCGACGAGCCGTACGACCTCTTCGTACCGGCCGCGCCAGACCCGTATCAGCCCCCCGCACAGCCAGATCGCGTCCAGGCGCTGGCAGCGGTCGGGGCTGCGGAGCTGGGCGAGGATCAGCGCGGTCCGCTCCTCGACCCGGTCGTCGAGCGCGGTGTGCAGGGTCCGCATCAGCTCGTCGGTCCACGGGGTCGGGCGGCCGGTCGAGCGCTCCTCGAAGAGCTCGCGGACCTGCCCGGCCGACCCGCCCGGCCGGGTGTCCGGCTCCGGCGGCGCGGTCCGCACCTCGTCCAGGAGCCGCGTCACCCGCTCCACCACGTCGTCCGGGACCTCGGTCGGCGCGCACCGGGCCACCTGGGCGAGGGCCGCGAGCCGAAGCCCGGGCGCCTGGGCCGCGCGGGTCAGCCAGCCCAGCCAGTCGACGGTCTCCTCCCGCAGCGACTCGTGTCGCCGGGCGATCCGCCCCACGGCCTCCACCAGGGCGAGCCGCACCTCCGTGTCGCGCTCGACCGTCAGTCGCTCCCGCAGCAGGGTCAGCACACGGGCCGGGTCCGGGTGGAGCGAGGCGAGCGCGCACGGCGCCGCGAGCCGGACCTCGGGGTCCGGGTCGCCGACAAGGCCGAGGAAGACGTCGGCGCCCGCCGCGACGGCGGCCGCCGCCATGGCGTAGTTCGCGGCGGGGATGAACTCCTCGTCGTCCGCGTCGAGTTCGTCCAGTTCCTCCTCGCCGCTCAGATCGATCCCGCCGATGCTGGTGAGCAACTCCACGATGCCGCCCCGGTCCTGGACCTTGGGATCGGCGACGAGTTCGAGCAGGAAGGGGATGCAGGCGAGCGTCGAGTCGTACACGTCGCCCTGGTGGTGGACCGCGCCGTACATCCCGTCGAGGGCCAGTTCCCGTTCGGAGGGGTCGGACGCGGCGAGTCCGCGCAGCATCCCCGGTACATCGTCGGCAGGGCCGTAAGCATGCCCCAATGAGGCCCAGTCGACCTCCTCGATCCCCGTCAGCATGCGGCCGCCGCCTTCCCCGTGAGCTGTACCAGGACGCAAGTGTGCACCACCGCACCGTGAACCAGGACCCGCTGACCGGACGCGGTCTCGGAAGCGCCCTCGGGCCGCTCGAATCGCGCCATCCGCGGCGACGGCCCCCGGAGTTGCCCGCGGCAACGGCTATCCGTCGGACCGTACGCGTACGAAGCGGGCGGTCTCCTGCCGCCCGGACAGCTGCCGCAGCTCCACCGGAAGCGGCTCCGCGAGCGGCGTCACGGGACCGTGCTCCGGGTCGACCACGGCCGCCCCGAGCCGCCCCGCCGCGAGCGCCCCGACCTCGCGGGCCTGCGTCGGAGTGAGCTTGGGCGAGGTCGTCACCGTACGGTCGTCGGGGAGGCGGACGACCAGCGCCCGGGGCCGGTCCACCGGGCCGACCAGGCCGAGGAGCAGGCCGTCGAGGGTGTCCGCGTGCCGGACCTTCCGCCAGGACCACGTCTCGCCCGCCCGGTACGGCGAGCGCAGCGCCTTCGCCACGACCCCCTCGACGCCCACCGCCCGCAGCTCGCGGAACCAGTCCCGCGCGGTCTCCTCGTCCACCGTCGCGAGGACCCGCTGCACGGGCGGGTCGATCTCCTCCAGGGCCGTCCCGAGCAGCCGCCAGCGCTCGGCGAGCGGCAGGGGCCGGACGTCCCGGCCGGGGACGGCGAGGACGTCGAAGGCGATGTACGAGACCGGGACGCCCGACCGCCTGCGGTCGCCGGGCGAGCGGAGCAGATCGGTGAAGCTCAGCCGCCCGTCCCGGTACGCGCACAGCTCCCCGTCCAGGACGAGCCCGGCCGGCAGCGCCTCGCCCAGGTGCGCCGCGATCTCGGGGAACTCCGGGGCGAGGTCCCGGTGCGAGCGCGACTGGAGGACGACCCTGCGCTCCTCCAGGACGAAGGCTAGGGCGCGGAATCCGTCCAGCTTGAGGGAGTACTGGAACCCCCCGGGCGTGCTCCCCTGTGCCGGGATCTCGTCGGCCGGGCGGGGGCGCATCACGTCGACGGGCGGCCGCAGGACGGGGCCGGTCGCGGGCGCCGGGGTCATGGCAGGGCCCCGGCCCGGTCCGGGTCGAGGAGCGGGGCGAGCAGCTCCCCGTAGCGCTCCAGACGTGGCGCGATGTCGTCCATCAGAAGCACGAGCCGTTCGGGCGCGTCGCACGCCTCGACCTCCTCCCAGGTCACGGGGGCGGAGACGGCCGGCAGCGGGCGGGCGCGCAGGGTGTAGGGGGTCGCGGTGGTCTTGGCGGCCGCGTTCTGGCTGAAGTCGACGAAGATCTTGCCGGGCCGCAGGGCCTTCGCCATCCGGTGGACGACGAGCGCCGGGTGGTCCGCCTCGGCCCGCACGGCCAGCTCCTTCGCGTACGCCGAGACCGCGTCGGACGGCGTCGGCTCCAGCGGCACGAGCAGGTGCAGCCCCTTGGCGCCGGAGGTCTTGGCGAAGGCCTCCAGGCCGTCCGACGCGAGCCGCTCGCGCAGCCAGAGGGCGACCCGGCAGCACTCCACGACGGTCGCGGGCGGCCCCGGGTCGAGGTCGAGGACGAGGCGGTCGGCGACGGCGGGGGAGTCGGCCCGCCACTGCGGGGTGTGGAACTCCACGACCAGGTTCGCCGCCCACATCAGCGAGGCGAGGTCCTGGATCATGACCTGCCGGGCGCGCGGCTCGTCGGAGCGGGGGACCGGGGTGGTCTTCACCCAGGCGGGCGTGCCGGGCGGCGGGTTCTTGGTGAAGAAGAGCTGCCCTTCCGGGCCGTCCGGATAGCGCAGGAAGGACACCGGGCGGTCGCGCAGATGGGGCAGGATCGCGGCCCCCACGGTCGCGTAGTAGTGCAGCAGCTCGCCCTTGGTGGTGCCGGTGGCCGGGTGGAGGACCTTGTCCAGATTGCTCAGCGGGAGGCGACGCCCCTCCACCTCCGTGATCGGCGTCATACGATGAGAATCCCACGAATCCGGAAGTGTCGTGCGAAAGGGATGAAACGTGCGATCCATATGGAACGGCGCCATTTCCTTCGGCCTGGTCAGCATCCCGATCAAGCTGGTCAACGCCACCGAGAGCCGGTCCGTGTCCTTCCGCCAGATCCACGCGGCCGACGGCGGCCGCATCCGCTACCGCAAGGTGTGCGAGCTGGACGGCGAGGAGGTCTCGCAGGCGGAGATCGGCAAGGCCTACGAGGAGTCCGACGGGACCATGATCCCGATCACGGACGAGGACCTGGCGGCGCTGCCGCTGCCGACGGCCAAGACGATCGAGATCGTGGCCTTCGTGCCGGCCGGGGAGATCGACCCGCTCCAGATGGACGCCGCGTACTACCTCTCCGCGAGCGGGGTGCCGGCCGCCAAGCCGTACATCCTGCTGCGCGAGGCGCTGAAGCGGAGCGAGAAGGTGGCGGTCGCCAAGTACGCGCTGCGCGGGCGGGAGCGGCTCGGGATGCTCCGGGTCGTGGACGACGTGATCGCCATGCACGGGCTGCTCTGGCCGGACGAGATCCGGGCGCCCGAGGGGGTGGCCCCGGAGACCCCGGTCCAGGTGCGGGACGCCGAACTCGACCTGGCGGACGCCCTGATGGCCACGCTCGGCGAGGTCGACATCAGCACCCTGCACGACGACTACCGGGAGGCGGTCGAGCGGATGATCGCCGCCAAGGCGGAGGGCGGCGCGGCGGTCGCGCCACCGGAGCCCGAGGCGGAGGGCGGCGGCCAGGTCATCGACCTGATGGCGGCCCTGGAGAACAGCGTCCGGGCGGCGAAGGAGGCGCGCGGCGAGAGCGGCGGCGTCGCCGACGTCACCGAGCTGGCGCCCCGCAAGAGCGCGCCGCGCACCCCGAAGGAGACGGGGGCGCGGAAGTCCACGGCGAAGACGGCGGCCAAGAAGACGGCCGCCCCGGCCCGCAAGTCCACGGCGAAGAAGTCCACCGCGAAGTCCACCGCCAAGCCGACGGCGAAGTCCACCGCGAAGAAGACCACGGCCAAGACCACGGAGAAGGCCGCCGCGAAGAAGGCCTCGACGCCCGCCAAGAAGGCGGCGCCGCGCAAGCGCTCGGCCTGAGCGGCGGCCGCCTCTCCTTCCCGGCTAGGACGTGACCAGCTCCCGCAGGGAGGCCTTCATCGCCGCGACGAAGGCCTCCCGCTCGGCCTCGCCGGTCAGGTCGAGCGAGAGGTACGGATTGAGGTCCTCCAGCTCCACGAGCAGCAGCTCCCCGTCCGGCGCCCGGCAGGCATCCACCCGCTGGATCCCGTGCGCCAGGTCGTTCCAGTCCACGAACCGCTGCGCGAACTCCAGGTCGGCGGCGGTCGGTTCGTACCGCTGAAGGACCCAGCGGGCCTCCGGATCGGGCGCGTACAGCGCGTACTGGAAGGCCGGCCCGACGAAGTAGAAGGAGACCTCGTACGTGAACGGGATGCGCGGCTGTACGAGCATCCCGGCCGGGTCCACCTCCCCGAGCCGGTCCCGGTCCACGAACCGCAGGCCCACCGAGTCCGCCCCGAGCAGCGGCTTCACGACGTACTCCGCGGCCTCCGGGAGCCGGTCGAACTCGTCGCGGCGGCCCGCCGTCGGAATGACCGGAAATCCCTCCCTCGACAGCCGCAGGAGGTAGTCCTTTCCGGCCATGTCTCCCTTGCCGGTGAGGGAGTTGAACACCCGCACCCCGCTCGCGCGGGCCGCGCGCGTGAACGCGTCGTACGCCTCCTGGTAGTGCAGGACGGGCCCGCTGTTGCGGACGACCACCGCGTCGAAGCGGTCCATGAGCCCGGCCGCGTCCAGCGGATGGCAGAGCGCGACCGTGAACTCCTCGCGCAGCCGCCCCGAGAGCCAGATGTCCTCGTCGCAGTACCGGCGCCCGCGCGCCTGATAGCCGAGGTCGGTGACGTAGAGAAGTGTTGCCATGCGTTGTCCCGTCTGCTCCCGGTTGGCCGGATCGCCAAAGATTACGTGACGGAAACGCCGAGGCTCCCAGCTTGCGGATCACCCTGCTCCGCCGCATAGCGTGTACGAACACCGGTGCGAACGCCGGTGTGTGAGAGCGTTTTCAGCGGCCCGAGACGACCACCGGGCGCGATCGGTGCGCGGTGGGGTCACGAGCCGTCGGCACCGCCGAGAGGTGAGGCGACAGCATGCACTACCGGATCCTGGGGCCGGTGCGGGTATGGCGGGGGGACACCGAGCTGACCCTGGGGCCCCCGAAACAACAGGCCCTGCTGGCTCTGCTGTTGGCGAGGGCCGGACAGCTCCTGACCCCGCAGGAGGTGATCGACGCCCTGTGGGAGGAGCCGCCGGGCAGCGCCGTCAACGTGGTCCACCGCCATGTCGGCGCGCTCCGCAGGCTCCTGGAGCCCGAGCTGCCCAGCCGGGCGGACGCCAGGCGCCTGCTCCGGGGCGCGGGCGGCTACCGGCTGCCGGTCGGCCCCGGCGAGCTCGACCTGCTGCACTTCCGGTCCCTGCGCGAGGACGCCCGCCGGGCCACGGCGGCCGGGGACGGCGCGCGGAGCGTGGACCTCCTCGTCGACGCGCTCGGGATGTGGGGCGGCCCCGCCGGGACCGGCCTTGCCCCGAGGGTCGCCGCGCACCCGCTCTTCACCGCGCTCAACCAGGAGTACCTGGCCACCGTGAAGGAGGCCGCCGACGCGGCCCTGGTGACGGACCACGCCCACGGCGAGCGGGTCCTCGCCCTGCTCCACCAGGCGGTCCACCACTACCCGTTCGACGAGGCCCTGCACGCCCGGCTCGTCACCGTGCTCGCCGCGCTCGGCCGGCAGGCCGAGGCCCTGGCCGTCCACGAGTCGGTCCGCGCGCGGCTCGTCGGGGAGCTCGGCGTCGACCCGGGCCCCGAGCTCCGCGCGGCGCACGAACGCGTCCTCAGACAGGCGGTCCCTGTGACCGTCCCCGTACCCGCGCCCGTGCCCGTCCCGGCCGCCGGGGAGCAGGACCCCGAAGCGACGGCCGACCGGCCCGCTCCCCAACTTCTCCCCGCTCAACTTCCCTCCGACATCGCCACCTTCGCCGGGAGGCGGGCCGAACTGGCGCTCTCCGGCGGGCTGCTGGACGCGCGCCCCGAGACCGATCCCGGGAAGACCGCCCCCGCCGTCGCCGCGATCAGCGGCATGGCCGGCGTCGGCAAGACCACGCTCGCCGTCCACTGGGCCCACGAGGTGGCGCACCGCTTCCCCGACGGCCAGCTCTTCGTGAACCTCCGCGGCTTCCACCCGACGATGGAGCCGCTGGCCGCCCCCGACGTCATGCGCGAGGTCGTCTCCGCGCTCGGGGTCCCGCCCCAGCGGGTGCCCGACGACCCCGAGGCCCTCCCGGCCTTCTACCGCAGCCTGCTGGCCCCCCGCAGGCTCCTGATCCTGCTCGACAACGCCCGCGACTCCGAGCAGGTGCGGCCGCTGCTTCCGGGCGCCCCCGGCTCGCTGACGCTCATCACGAGCCGGCACCGCCTCGACGGGCTCGTCGTCACCCACACCGTGCGCTTCATCGGCCTGGAGGGGCTCTCCCTCGCCGAGGGCGTCGAGTTCCTGACCCGGCGCCTCGGCGCGGAGCGGATCGCCGCCGAGCCCGCGGCCGCCGAGGCCATCGTCGAGCTGTGCGGACACCTGCCGCTCGCCCTCGCCATCGTGGCCGCCCGCGCCCTGCTCAACCCCCGGTTCGCCCTGGAGACGGTCGCCGACGAACTGCGCGCCGCCCGGGGCAGCTTGGACGCCTTCACCAGCAGCGACGCCCAGGTCGACGCGCGTAGCGTCTTCTCCTGGTCCTGCCGCGGCCTCAGCCAGGCCGCCAAGCAGCTGTTCCGGCTGATCGGCGGCGCGCACTCGGGCCCCGAGCTCTCCGTGGCCACCGCCGCGAGCCTGGCCGGGGTGCCGGCCGGGGACGCGCGCCGCCTGCTCGGTGAACTCCTCGACAGCGGCCTGCTGACGGAGGACGCGCCGGGCCGCTTCTCCTGCCACGAGCTGCTGCGGGCCTTCGCGCGGGAGCTGAGCTTCGACCGCGACGACGAGGGGATACGGGTCCGGGCCCGGCGCCGCCTGTTCGAGCACTATCTGCACACCGCCCACGCGGCCGACGCCCTGCTCGCCCCGTACCGCGACCGCGTTCCCGTGCGGCCGCCGGGCGAGGGCGTCGTGCCGGAGGCGCTGACCGGGGAGCGGCAGGCGGCCCAGTGGCTGCACCGGCAGCGCCAGGTGCTGCTGGCCGCCGTGGAGGGGGCCGCCCTGGACGGCGGCGCGGGGGACGGGCTCTGCTGGCGGCTCGCCGCCACCCTGGAGCTCTTCCTCGACCGGGCAGGCCGCTGGGACGAACAACGCGGCATCCAGGAGCTGGCGTTGAGCGCCGCGCGACGGGACGGCGACACCACGGGCGAGGCGTACGCGCTGCGCGCGCTGGGGTTCGCGTACCACCGGCTCGGCCGGAACGCGGAGTCCCACGAGACGCTGACCCGGGCCCTCGACCGCTTCGCCGACGCGAGCGACCCGCACGGCCAGGCGACCGCGCACCGCAGCCTGGCGTTCCTCAGCAACGGCCTGCGGCACCACACGCGGGCGCTGGAGCACTACCGGCTGGCGTCCGCGCTCTACGACAGCTCCGGACACCGCACGGGCGCGGCGGCCGTGCTCAACGAGATCGGCTGGACCCACATCCTCACCGGCGCCTACGAACAGGCCCTGGACGACTGCGGGAAGGCCGTGCTCCTGCACCGGGAGAACGGGAACCGCAACGGCGAGGCGGCCGCCTGGGACAGCGTCGGCTACGCCCGGCACCACCGCGGCGAGTTCCCCGAGGCCCTCGCCGCCTACGACAAGGCGCTCGCCCTCTACCGCGCCGTCGGCGACCTCAGCCTCCAGGCCGACACCCTCACGCACATCGGCGACAGCCACGAGGGCGCCGGGGACCCGGTGGCCGCCACGGCGGCCTGGCGCGAAGCCGCCGAGCTCTTCATGCACTTGGGGCACCCCGACGCCCGGCAGGTGCGCGACCGGCTCGCGCGCCTCGCGGCGCCCGAATCCGTCGACGACGTTCCCGGCGGTGGCCGATGACGCACCGGAACCGGCCGATGACGTACGGGACTTCCCGAGGGACGTCACTTTTTCGGCACTGCGCCCTGCCTACGCTGCTGGCCCCGATCCGACCAGGGAAGCAGGACGCACGTGCCGTGGCCACCGACGAGATCGCGCCACGACGATCTCCGTTGCGCCCACCGGAGGACCGATCCGAGCGACGGTTTCCGGTCGAGTCCAAGGTCCAGGCCTTTTCGTCGCCCGAACCTCGAACAAAACTTCCCTCGCTTCCGTTTCTACGGGCGAAGGTCGCGGAGCACACCGCTGACGTTCAGGACCTCGTGGCAGTCCGATGCCTGCTTCCCGGTGGCCGGCGTACCCGGCTTCGCGCAGGTCACTTCGGCGGTGACGGTCGCGTTCTCGGGGATTTCGATGGGGGTGACCCAGTGGTAGTCCTGGTTGCGGAACGTCTCGAGCGCGATCGTGGTGATCTTCCGCTCTCCGAACGAGAACGTGATGATGCCCTCGTCGCCCTGGAAGTTCGCCACCACGACGTCGGTGATCCCGAAGACCTTGCCGGCCGGCACCTGGTACGTGCCCACCTTCTTGGCGCCCGCGCCTGTCTTGATGTCGATGGTGGCCGAACTCTGCTGACCGCCACCCGAGCCCGAGCCCGTACCACCGGTGCCGCCGGAGCCACCGCCGTCGCCCTGCCCACCGGAACCCTGCTCCCCACCGGGGGCCGGGGTCGGCTTGGGCTTGGCCTTCTCGGCCTCCTGCTGCCTGGCGGTCTCCTCCTTCTGCGCGGCGGTCGCGGCCTCCTTCGCGGCGCTGCGCACCGCCGGCCGGACCAGCGCGAACCAGGCGACCAGCAGCGCCATCAGGATCGCCAGCAGGATCAGCAGCCACTTCGGCAGGATCGGCAGCTGGACGAACTCGCCCTCCACGACGGTGGGTCGATCGGCCGGAGGCGCGTGCACCTCGCCCGGGTCACCGTCGGTCTTCGGCGAATCACCGGCCTCCGTCACGGCGTCGGCGGCCTCGATCTCGAAGGGCCAGTGCACCGGCTCGCCGAACCAGATCAGCGAGCGGACCCGGGCCTTCAGGCCGACCTCCGCGGTCTCGCCCGGTTCCAGGCGCCGCTGCTGCGGGGTGGCCTTGAGGCTCAGCTCCTCCCCGGCCTGCCGGCCGGCGAGCACCAGCGACACGGGGGTGTTGCCCTGGTTGCGCAGGGCGACCTGGTACCGGCCGCCACGCCAGCCGCGCCGGCGACGGGGCTTCAGCTCCTGCTGGATCTCCCGGAACGCCTCCACGCGCACCGTCGTCTCCGGGACCACCACGTTCTCGGGGTGCTCCACGGGCAGGACGCGCACACCGAGCGGCTTCTCCCCGGCGCGGACGTCGGGGGAGCGCGGCGGAGCGAGCCTGACCGTCACCGTCTCCGACGTGCCGGGATACAGCGAGACGCGGGCCGGTTCGACGGTGGTCCAGGCGGCGCATTCGCCGACCACCGTGAACGTGTACGCCTCGACGATGTCGCTGTCGTTGCGGACGTTCAGGGTGGTCGTCGCCTCGCCGCCGGGCGAGACCGTCACGGTCGGCATATCGAGTTCGGCAGAAGTGGTCACGCCGGGAACCTAGGCCGCCAACAGGCCCTTCTCACAGGGGCGTGAGGGCCAACGACCGGGCAGCGCGACTGCCCCCACGGACCAACGGCGCGCGGACGCGCGCCACATCTGAACCAGCCGCCGGCCGACCGAGTACCGGTCGGCGGACGACGAGAAACGGTGGGAACACATCATGAACAGTGAGCAGTGCGATTCCAGGGTCTCCGTCTCGGTCTACGCCGAGGACCTGATCCTGCAGGCCGGAATCATCGAGCAACTGCGGCGGCGGCCCGAGGTCGAGCTGCTGCCCGAGGCCGAAGCCGACAAGGCGAGGGCGACCCTGGTGGTGGTCGACACGGTCGACGACTCGACCGTGCAACTGCTGCGCCGCCTCCAGCGCAACACCGCCACCAGCACCGGTCTGGTCGTCGGCCGGTTCGAGGCGGGGGCGCTGCAGACGATGATCGAATGCTCGGTCGCCGCCGTACTGCGCCGCTCCGAGGCCGATCAGGACCGGCTCGTCCACCTGGTCACCGCGCTCGCGAAGGGCGAGGGCGTGCTCCCCGGCGACCTGCTCGGCAAGCTCCTGGCCCATGTCAGCAGCCTGCAGCGGACCGTGCTCGACCCGCGCGGCCTGACCCTCTCCACCCTCACGACCCGCGAGGCCGACATGCTCCGCCTGGTGTCCGAGGGCTTCGACACCGTGGAGATCGCGCAGAAGACCTCGTACTCCGAACGGACCGTCAAGAACGTGCTGCACGAGGTCACCACCCGGCTGAACCTGCGCAACCGCGCCCACGCGGTGGGCTACGCGATGCGGCACGGACTCATATGACCGCCTCGGGGTCCGCAGGACAGCCCCTGGGTGCCCGAAAGAGCAGCGGACGTTTCCCCCGGTGCGGGACCTCGCGGCCTGTCGCGACCCGCCCGGGGCTGTGACGCTCGACCACGGTGAACTGTTCTCATACTGCGAGGTGGACGTGACCGGCACCCCAGGCCCCGCGGGCCGTACCAGGGTGGGCAGACTGGCCGTCGCCGTGACGGTGATCGTGCCCCTCCTCGCGGTGAGTTCACCGCAGGCCGCCACCCCCGCCGCCGCGCCCGTCCGCGCGGCGGCGGCCGCGGCCGACACCGGCCGCATCGTCTACGCGGGCACCGAGCACCGCTCCATCGGGCGCGTGACGGGCAACCCGGCCACCGCCGACCCGCTGCTCGGCCCCGGCCCGGCGCACTACGACACCGAGGCCTACGCCCGCGGCGACCAGGTCGTCTTCACCAGCCTGCGCGACGGCACGCGCCCCCAGGTGTACCTGCGGGCCGCCGGCGGGGGCATCCGCAAGCTGACCTCGGAGCGCGACGCGGCCAACCCCGAACTCACCCCGGACGGCCGGTTCGTGGTGTTCGACTCCGCCGAACCCGGCATCGGCGGTACCCAGCGCGACCTGTGGATCGTGGCGACGGACGGAACCGGCGAGCGCCGCCTCACCGACTCGCCCCGCAGGAACGAGACCGCGCCCACCGTCTCGCCCGAGGGCGCCAGGATCGCGTACGTCAGCGACGCCGACCCCCTGCGCGGCAAGCAGATCTACCGCCGGGCCCTGGACGGCGGCGCGTACGAGAGGATCAGCGACGCGCCCGCCGGGACCGCCGACGACCCCGCCTGGAACCCCGTCGACGACACCGTCAACCGCGACCTCGTCGCCTACACGCACACCGCCGCGCCCGGCACCGACCCGAGCGGCCCCCGCCTGCGGGTCACCTCGGGACCGGGCGCCGACGGCCCGCTGCTCTCCGGCGAACAGGCCGGCTGGAACACCCGCCAGGCCGCCTGGCAGCCCGACGGCGACACCATCCTCTTCCTCAGCATCAACGGGCCCTGCGGCTGCACCAACCCGTACGAGACCGTCTACCGGGCCGTCGCCCACTCCACGGAGACCGCCCAGAGCCTCCTCTACGAGGACCGGGTCGTCGACTCGCCGACCTGGCTCGGCCCGCAGAACGGCGGCACCGTCCTCGTCACCCGCACCACCGCCGAGGC
Organism: Streptomyces sp. NPDC001927; assembly: GCF_053594455.1. Lineage (NCBI taxonomy): Bacteria > Bacillati > Actinomycetota > Actinomycetes > Kitasatosporales > Streptomycetaceae > Streptomyces > Streptomyces sp. NPDC001927. Next base: position 72,655 of record NZ_JBSFEN010000015.1, read on the forward strand.
CCGCATCCACGCGTACCTCCAGGACGTACGGCCCGACGGCTCCGACCCCCGCGACCTCGGCGTCAAGATCCTCCGGGAGGATCCCACCGCCAGGACCAACACCGACCCGGCCGTCGACCCGCTCTTCAACCCGCCCGGCAAGTACGACCCGTGGACCGAGCGGCAGAGCTACACCCCGGACGGTCGGCGGATCATCGTCTCCCGCTTCTCGGGCGACCCCGAGACCGGCCGGATCGAGCAGATCTGGCTGACCGACGCCGACGGGAAGAACCCCACCGTCGTGCCGCTCGCCGGCCGCGGCGACAAGGACTGGGACACCGACCCGGCCCTCTCGCCCGACGGCAGGTTCCTCGCCTTCGCCCGCACCTCGCCCGGCGGCGTCGGCTCGGCCTCGGGCCCCAGCCGCATCCTCGTCGCCGACGCCAGGACCGGCGCGCTCGTCGGCCAGGTGCGCCCGCCCGCCGGCCAGACCGGCGGAGACGCCCAGCCGACCTGGTCCTCGGACGGCAAGACCCTCGCCTTCACCCGTAACGCCGTCGTCGACGGCGCGGGCGGCAACAAGCACATCTGGACCGTGCCCGCGGACGCCCTCGACCGGCAGCGGAACCTGAGCACCGAACTCTGCCCGGGCACCTGCCAGGTCATCGACGACAGCCCCGCGTTCTCGCCCGACGGCAAGCGCCTCGCCTTCAACCGCAAGGACGGCGGCGGTCGGGTCAACCAGCGCAACAGCGTCCTGATGACCGACCTGACCTCGGGCGGCTGCCAGGTCCTCCTGCCGACCGGCCGCTCCGGCGACCCGGACGGCTGCCGCCGGGACGTCCCCGACACCTCCGCCACCGGCCCCTTCCAGGCGCGTGACGTGGCCTGGTCGCCGGACGCGAGCCGGCTCGTGTTCAGCTCCCGCCGGGAGCTCGCGGCCAACTCGCCGGAGGCCCTGTCCACCGTCGAGATCGCCACCGGCGCCGTCACGTCCCTGACCGGCGCCCTCGCGGGCCGCCAGAAGGAGCCCGCGTACCAGCAGTCCGTCGACCTGACCGTGACCGCGCCGCCCACCGCCGACCCGGTGACCGAGGGCGAGACCGGCACGGTCACCGTGACCGTCACCAACCAGGGCCCGTCCGCCTCGCCCGGCACCGTCTTCACGGCCGTCGCGCCCCCGGGCGTCCGTATCGACGAGCTGACCCCGTCGAAGGGACGGTGCGAGCCCGGGTCCCCGCAGTGCGAACTCGGCGTCCTCACCCCCGGCGAGAGCGTCACCGTCACCGTGCGGCTGACCGGCGTGACCCCCGGCGACCGGGTCGTCGACTGGTCCGTCACCGGAGCGGTCATCGACCGCAGCCCGACCGACAACACCAGCTCGACCCTCGTCCCCGTGGAGCAGGCCCCCGAGCCGCCGACGCCGACCCCGACGCCGACGACACCCACCCCGACCCCGCCGAAGCCCACCCCGCCGCCGCCCGCGCCGAAGGCCGGCCCCGCGCTCACCATCACCGCCCAGCCCGAACCGGGGTACGTCGGCGGCAAGGTGGTCCTCACGTACACCGTCCGCAACGGCCGCGAGGCCCTCGCCACCGGACTGACCCTGCGCCTCGGCCTGCCGCCCGGCATCCCCGCCGGAAAGGCCCCGGCCGGGTGCGTGAAGAACGTGTGCGCCCTCGGTGACCTCGCCCCCGGCGCGTCCACCGTCGTCACGATCGTGCTGTCCCCGAACAAGGCGCTGACGTCCACCGCCACCGGCCGGCTCACCACCTCCGGCACCGACGCCGACCCGCGCGACAACACCGACCGGCAGCGGATCAGGATCCTCCAGCCGAAGATCGTGGCCGTCCCCGCCATCGGCAAGCCCGGCTTCGTGACCTCCGTCCGCGGCAAGGACTTCCCGCCCGGCACCCCCGTCACGCTGACCTGGAAGCCCGGCATCACCGCCGCCGCCGTCCCCACCGTCCCGAAGGCCGACGGCACGTTCATCGCCCAGCTCCTGATCCTCGCCAAGGACCAGACCGGGCCGCGCGTCATCACCGCCAAGGGCGCCGGATTCTCCCCGGTCACCACCGACTTCCTGGTCGTCACCGGCAACGTCGCCCCGCCCGACGAGGTGGCCCGCCGGTGATCCACGAAGTCGACGAGGGGCTGCGCATGCTCCTCACCGAGTCCGGCCTGACCGACAGCGGCGTCGACCTGGTCTTCGACCCGCCCACCCGGGAATGGGCGGCCCGCCGCAACGCCCCGACCATCAGCGTCTTCCTCTACGACATCAAGGAGGACATCGAACGGCGGCGGACCGGCAGGCTGGAGGAGTACGACGACAACGGCCGGATCGTCGCCTACCGCACCCCGCCCCGATGGTTCGATCTGACCTACCTGGTCACGGCCTGGACCAACCGGCCGCAGGACGAACACCGGCTGCTCTCCGAGGTGCTGCGCTGCATGGCACGGCTGGACGTCCTGCCCGGCCGGCTGCGCACCGGCACCCTGGCCGAACTGGGCCTCGCCGTCCCCCTGGAGGTGGCGGGCGGCGCCCAGCAGGGCCGCTCGGCCGGAGACGTGTGGTCGGCCCTCGGCGGCGAGCTGAAGGCCGCGATCGACCTCAGGGTCCTCGCCCCGCTGGCGGGCGAGCGCATCGACGCCGCGCCGCCGGTCACCGAGGGCCTGGAGGTACGGGTCGGCCCGGCCGCGGGCGACGACGCCCCGGAGGACTCCGGCACGGGCCGCCGCCTGCGCTACGACGGCGCGGGCGACCCGGGCGAGCGGGGCTTCGCCGCCGCGCGCGAGATGCCGGCGCCGACCCGCCGCCACCGGGGGCCGGTGCGGTGATCAAGGACGACGTACGGACGTACGTGGACATGTCCCCCGAGGCGCAGGAGGACCCGGCCGGGCTCGCCCACCTCTGGGAGCGGCTGGCCCGGGTCGAGCTGCGGGTGCGCGACGCGGTCGCGGCGCGCCACGCGACCGACCCCACCCCCGACGACCCCTACCGGGGCCAGTACCTCACCCCGGAAGGGGCCGAGCGCATCCTGCGCGCCCCGGCCGCCTTCCACCCGGGACCCGCCGGAGGTCTCCCGGACGCGCCGGAGGGCCCCGACGGCTCGCGGCTGCGGCGGCTCGCCGAGGCCTTCGGACTCCTCCCGCTGGACGAGGAGTTGCTGCTCGTCGCCCTCGCGCCCGACATCGACGCCCGCTTCGAGGCGCTGTACGGGTACCTCAACGACGACCTCACCCGGCGGCGCCCGACGATCGGCCTCGCCCTCGACCTGTGCGGTCAGCCCGTCGCGGGCCCGGCACGGTTCCGGTTCTCCGCCACCGCGCCCCTCGTCAGGGGCGGGCTCCTGGACATCACCGAGCCCGACCGCCCGTTCCTCTCCCGGACCCTCCGGGTCCCCGACCGGGTCGCCGCCCATCTGCTCGGCGACGACGAGCCCGACGCCCGGCTCGCCGGTCTCGTCTCCACGGACCACGGCGGCCCCGGGCCGTACGAGCAGCCCGTGCCGCGCGTCGCGGAGGCCGCCCTCACCGGCGGCGGCCCGGTCCACGTGCGGGCCAGGGGCGGCGACGCCGGCCGGGTCGCCGTCGAGGCGCTCACGGCCGCAGGCCGCCGGGCCCTGGTCCTCGACGTCGCGGCACTCACCACCGACGCCGAGATCGCCCGGGTGCCGCACCTCCTCGCGACCGAGGCCCGGCTGTGCGGCGGCGGCATCGTCGTCGGCCCGATCGAGGCGCTCGAACCCGAACGCCCGGAGCGGGCCCGGTGGTTGCGCGAACTGTGCGCCACGACCAGCGGCGTCCCGCTGATCACCTACGGGACGAAGAACTGGGACCCCCTGTGGTCCCGCCAGAGCCCCGTCCCCTTCACCGTCGGCCCGCCCACCACCGGCCGCACGGTCACCCGGTGGCGCCAGGCGCTCGACGCGGCGGTCGAGACGGTCGACGCGCCCGTCACCGTGCCCGGCGACGACGAACTGGGCCCGGCCGTCGTCTCGTACCGCCTCGACGCCGAGCAGGTGCGCAAGGCCGCCACGGTCGCCGTCCGCGCGGCGGCGGCCGAACGCCGCCCCCTCGACACGGGGGACCTGCGGGCCGCCGTACGCGGACAGAACGGCGCGGGGCTCGAACGCCTGGCCCGCCGCATCGAACCCGCCGTCGGCTGGGACGACCTCGTGCTGCCCCCGCCCACCCGCCGCCAGCTCGGCGAACTCGCCCTGCGCGCCCACCACCGCGACCAGGTCCTCGGCCAGTGGCGGATGCGCCCCGGCGGCGGCCGCGGCCGCGGCGTGATCGCCCTCTTCGCGGGCGAGTCCGGCACGGGCAAGACGATGTCGGCGGAGGTCGTCGCCGCCGAACTCGGCATGGAGCTCTACGTGGTGGACCTCTCCACCGTCGTCGACAAGTACATCGGCGAGACGGAGAAGAACCTGGAGCGCATCTTCGCCGAGGCGTCGGAGGTCAACGGCGTCCTGCTCTTCGACGAGGCGGACGCGATCTTCGGCAAGCGCTCCGAGGTGAAGGACGCGCACGACAAAAACGCCAACCTCGAATCGGCGTACCTCCTCCAGCGGATGGAGTCCTTCGACGGGATCGCGGTCCTCACCACCAACCTCCGGGCCAACCTGGACGAGGCGTTCACCCGCCGCATCGACGTGATCGCCGACTTCCCCATGCCCGACGCGCGCCAGCGCCTCGCCCTGTGGGACCGCTGCCTCGGCCCCGCACTGCCCCGGGACGAAGACCTCGACCTGCGGTTCTGCGCCGACCGCTTCGAGCTCGCGGGCGGCTCGATCCGCGCCTGCGCGGTCACCGCGGCCTACCTCGCGGCCGAAGCGGGCGGCCCGCTCGGGATGGGACAGCTCGTCTCCGCGGTCCTCCAGGAGTACCGCAAGCTCGGACGCCTGGTCCTGGAGAGCGAGTTCGGCCCGTGGATGAAGAACGAGCGGACGGCCGCCGCGGGTCAGCCGAGACGGTAGGCGGCGGGCGGCGCTCCGGGGACGCCTCCGGGGACGCCTCCGGTCGGCGGCGCTCCGGTGCCCCGCCGACGCGAATCCGAAGTGCCGGGTTGCCCCGCCCCAGCTGCCCGTTCAGGCAGCACCATTGCCCCTTCGGCGGGACTCCAGGGCCTATGACCAGGCACATCGCGGCAGCGAGACTCGGTGGTGACCCCAGTGGCCACTTGAAGGAGCGAGTATGCCGTCGTACCTGACCCCGGGCGTGTACGTGGAGGAGGTGCAGTCCGGTGCACGGCCGATCGAAGGCGTGGGCACCGCGGTTGCCGCCTTCGTCGGGTTCGCGGAGCAGGGGCCCTTCCACCGTCCGACGCTGGTCACCAACTGGGACCAGTACGTCCAGACGTTCGGTGGCTTCACGGAGGGCACCTACCTCGCCCACTCCGTCTACGGCTACTTCGCCAACGGCGGCGGCACGGCGTACGTCGTCCGCGTCGGCGGCCCGGCGGCCGACCAGGCCGACGGCGGCAAGCCCGCCGCGATCCAGGCCCCCGCGCCCACCGCGCTCGGCGGCTTCCTGATCTCGGCCCGCACCGGCTCCGGCCCGGACGTCTCCGTCGAGATCGCCGCCGCCGACGGCGAGAACCCGCCGGAGGACCGCTTCAAGCTGCTGGTCCGCCAGGGCGACAAGGTGGTGGAGACGTACGACGCCTCCGTCCGCAAGAACGTCAAGGGCTACCTGCTCAACCAGGTGCGCGGCTCGAAGCTCATCGAGGTCGCCGAGCAGCCCGGCGCCACCCAGACCCGCCCCGAGGCGCAGACCGTCGCCCTGCCGGCCGCCCCCGTCGCGACCCCGGCCACCACCGCCGCCCCCGGCGGCGTCGCGCGGCTCGACCCGAACGAGTACGTCGGAGACTCCGCCGCCCGCACCGGCTTCGGCGGCCTCGAGGCCATCGACGAGATCACCATGGTCGCCGTACCGGACCTGATGAGCGCCCACCAGCGCGGCGAGATCGACGCCGAGGGCCTGCGTACCGTCCAGCTCGCCGTCATCTCGCACTGCGAGCAGATGGGCGACCGGGTCGCGGTCCTGGACTCCCCGCCGAACATGAACGCGCAGGCCATCCGTACCTGGCGCCAGGACGAGGCGGGCTACGACTCCCGCTACGCCACCCTGTACTACCCCTGGATCTCGGTCTTCGACCCGGCCACGGGCCGCAACACCACCGTCCCGCCCAGCGGCCACGTCGCGGGCGTCTGGGCGCGCAGCGACGGCGAGCGCGGGGTGCACAAGGCCCCGGCCAACGAGGTCATCCGCGGCGCGGTCGACCTGGAGATCCGCCTCAGCAAGGGGGAGCAGGACCTGCTCAACCCGATCGGCGTCAACTGCGTACGCGCCTTCCCCGGCCGCGGCATCCGCATCTGGGGTGCGCGCACCCTCTCCTCGGACCCGGCCTGGCGCTACCTCAACGTCCGCCGGCTCTTCAACTACCTGGAGGAGTCCATCCTCCTGGGCACCCAGTGGGTGGTCTTCGAGCCGAACGACGAGCGGCTCTGGTCGAGCATCCGACGGAACGTCACCGCCTTCCTCAGCGAGGAATGGCGTCGCGGCTCGCTCTTCGGGAGCACCCCGGCGGAGGCGTTCTACGTCAAGTGCGACCGCGACAACAACCCGCCGGAGTCGGTCGACCTCGGCCAGGTGATCTGCGAGATCGGTGTCGCGCCGGTCAAGCCCGCCGAGTTCGTGATCTTCCGGCTCTCGCAGTACTCCGACAGCACCAGCCTCGTCAACGAGTAAGTCCACGAGTAACTCGTCAACGGGTAACAGGAAAAGGTGAAGACAGCAATGGCAGAGGGCGACGCTCTTTCCACCCATATCTTCGGGGTCCAGCTGGGCGGCTACATGGTCGAGTCGATCCAGGAGATCAGCGGCCTGTCCTACGAGGAGGACGTGGTCGAGGTCCGTCAGGTGACCCCCGACGGCAAGCTGCTCATCAAGAAGCAGCCGGGCGCACGCCAGGCCGGCGAGGTGACCATCACCCGCGGCATGGACAAGAGCACCGAGTTCACCAAGTGGGTCAAGGAGACGCTGGAGAACGGCCAGGTCGACTCGGCCCGGCAGAACCTCACGATCGAGGTCAAGGACGCCGCGGGCGAGACCGTGCGCCGCATCCAGCTCATGCAGGGCTGGGCGAGCAAGTGGGAAGGCCCCTCGCTCAAGGCCGGCGAGTCCAGCGCCGCCACCGAGACGGTGACCATCACCTTCGAGGAGATCGTGATCGAATGAGGCGCAGGACGGTCACCTCCGGCGGCATCGAGGATCTCCTCGAAGCCGCCGCGTCCGCCGAGCGCGCGGCGGCCGCCGAACAGGCGGCCGCCCCGGCCCCGGCGGCCCCGCCGGCGGCGCGGCAACGCGAGCAGCTCCAGAACGAGTTCACCTTCGAGCTGCCGCGCGGTTACGTCGACGACGAGGGCACGGTCCACCGCACGGGCTCCATGCGCCTCGCCACCGCCCGGGACGAGCTGCGCCCGCAGATCGACCTGCGGGTGAAGGAGAACCCCGCGTACCTGAGCGTGGTCCTGCTCAGCCAGGTGATCACCAGCCTGGGCACGATCACCGACATCCACGCCGGCGTCGTGGAGCGCATGTACGCGACGGACGTCGCCTTCCTCCAGGACTTCTACCGGCGGATCAACAGCGAGGGGCACACGCACGCGGCGGTGACCTGCCCGCACTGCCACAACCCCTTCGAGGTGGACCTCTCCGGCGGGCGCCTGGGGGAATCGTGACGTACGCCCTTCCCCGGTTGCGGGAGGAGATCGCGTACGTCGCCTACCACTTCCACTGGCAGCGCGAGGACATCCTCGACCTCACCCACGCCGAACGGCAGCAGTGGGTGCGGGAGATAGCGCGGATCAACACACGGGTGAACGAAGGCGGGTGAGGTGAGGGCATGGGCTTCTGGGACAGGTTGCGGAGGGGCGGCGGCAGCGCGTCGGCTTCGGCGTCGACTCCGACGGACGGCTCCGTACGGGAGCCCGCCTCCGCCTCCGCCTCGGCCTCGCCCGAGGTCCCGGCAGGACTGCCGGACTGGGACGGCGGCTGGCGCGAGGTGGCCCCGGCGCCGCTCACCATCGCGCGCTCGACCGTGGGCGTGAGCGACGGCCTCCGGTTCCGCTCGGGCCTCGCCTCCTGGCAGAACCCCACGCTCACGAAGGACCTGGGCCACGGCCTCCTGCCGTCCGCGCCCGCGGGCCTGATCCACGGCGTCGCCCGCCCGACCACACCCTCGCGCCCGACCCCGTACGCGGGCGGCGGCCCGCTGCTGCTCCGCGCGGTGGGCGGCGAGCCGGAGCCGGAGGGCCAGGAACTGGGGGCCGGCCTGGGTCCGGAGCGCCCGATCCAGAGGGCGGCGGTAGCGGGGGCGGGGTCGGGGGCGGGGTCGGGGCACTCGATCCAGCGCGCGGCGGTACCTGAGGGTGGCTCGGGGCCGGTGGCCTCGGACCCGCTGGTGGTGTCCCGGCGTACGACGTCGGCCCCCGAAGGGGCCAACCCGGTTCTGGAGCACCCGATTCAGAGGGCGGCGGTACCTGGGGCGGCCTCGGGGCCCGAGGCTTCGGACCCGCTCGTGGTGTCCCGGCGTACGACGTCGGCCGCCCAGGGGACGGACGCTGGGTCGGAGCACCCGATCCAGCGCGCGGCCGCACCGTCGGCGCCGGCGGACGGGACCGGCCCGGTGACGACCGCACCCGTACTGGGCGAGGCCCCGGTGCTGTCCCGCCGGATCGCGGATTCCGGTACGCCGGGGGAGACCCCGCGCCCCGAAGCTCACGGCCCCGAAGCTCACGGCTCCGCAGCGAGCGGCCCCGACGCGAGCGGCTCTGCCGCGCTGCCCGTTGTGGGCAGGGCGCCTCAGCCCTCCGGTACGAACGACCCGAGCACCACCGGTCCGGCACCCCGGACCCCCGAGACGTCCGCCGCCCCCCGGCGGACCCGGCCGGGTTCCCCTGTCCGGCCGCGCCCGGTCGGCGCCCCGTTGGTCGTGGCCAGGCGCCCGGCGATGGCACCGCGTGTGCTCGCCGCGGTTCCGCCGCGCGCACCGGCCACGGCCGCCGACCGGGCGACCAACGACGTACGGCAGGAGCCGGCCCCGTCCGCCCCGGCGGACCTGTCCCCGCGCACCGCGACCCGCCCAGGCCTGGGCGCACCGATCGGTGAACTGCCCGCCACGGCACGGAGGATCGACGGTGGCACGACGCCCCCGACTCCGAGCGTGCCGATGCCCACTGCGCCGAGCGACTCCCCGGCGTTGCCGGTCATGCGCCGCATGGCCGAACCCGAAGCCCCGTCGACCCCGACCCCGACGCCGACCTCGGCCCCTACGCCGCCCCCGACTTCGACGCCGTCGCCCCGCCCGGCCCGCTCCGGCCTTGGGGCGCCGCTCCGCGAACTCCCCCCGACGGCCTCCCTGCTGGGCGGCGGGTCACCGATCCAGCGCCGCACGCTCCCGAACCCTGAGACCACCCGCACGAACACCCCGACATCGCCCCGGCCCGGGGCGGCCGACACCCCGGTGGTCCGGGTGCCCCGCACGGCGGAAGGCCCTGCCGTCACGCCCTCGGGTGGTCCGGCCGTGCCTCCGGTGGTTCCGGTGTCCCGTGCTGTGGAAGGCCCGTCAGGCCCGGCGGCCGTCACGCCCCCGAGCGAGCCGGCCTCGCGCCCGGACGCTCTCGTACGACCGGCGACGACCGGCCCGACCCCCGGAGCGCCGAAGACCCCCTCGAGCGGGCCGACTTCGGCTGCCCCCGCGGTGCAGAGGGCGCCCGCATCGGACGCCGCTTCGTCTGCGTCCACTCCGGTCGTCCCGCTCGCCGACCCGGCGGAGCCCCGGCCTGAATCGCTGATCGTGTCCCGAGCGGTCGAGAAGACGAGCAGCCCGGACAGTGCCCCGCTCCTCGGGGCGCCGGAAGGCCGTTCCGGCGCGTCCACCCCGGCGCCCACCCCGGCGGTCCCGCTCGCCGACCCGTCGGCGCCGCGGCCCGAGCCGCTGGTCCCGGTGTCGCGTGCGGTCGAGAAGCCGAGCAGCTCGGACAGCGCCCCCATCCTCGGGGCGTCGGAGGGCCGTTCGGACGCGTCCACCGCGCCGAATTCGCCGGCAGTCCCGCTCGCCGACCCGTCGCAACCCCGACCGGAGCCGCTGACCGTGTCCCGTGCGGTGGAGAAGCCGTCCGGCGCGGAGGCCCGGCCGACGACCGGTCAGGTCGGCAGCCCGCCGTCCGGACCGACCGTCGCACGAAAGGCGGCCCCCGCCGAGCGGACCGCCGACCGCGCGAAGGCGAACCGGTCCACCCCCGTCGCCCCCTTCGTTCAGCGCTCCCGCCGACTGCTCCCCGACCGGCCACTGGTCATCAGTACGCGCGCCGCCGAGGGCTTCTCCACGTCGGCGCCCGCTCCCTCGGCGGCCGCGGCCCCCTCCCGCCCCGTGGTCGCGGCCACGTGGCGCAGGGACCCCGCACCCGAGCCGCCGACGGAGCCGGCTCCCGCGCGGGAGCCGTCCGTCCAGCGCGCCGCCGCCCGCCCGCGCGGGCACGCCGGCTCGCCGACCGCCCCGACGGCCCACCCGGTCCAACGAGCGGCCCACCCGGCCCACCCCGCGCCCCACCGGGAACCGGCACCGAAGCCCACCCCGACCACCACCCCCGCCCGACCCGTCGTACGCCTCGACCCGGCCACCCCGTCGTCGCCCCGCCCCGCCCCCGTACAGCGCCAGGCCGCCCAGCCATTGACGTACACGAGGGGTGCCGGGGCCGTGGCCGAGCCGCCCGCGACGCCCGTCGTGCGGGCACCGGCGGCGAGCCGGCAGCTCCAGGCCAAGGCCGTTCAGCGGATGGCCGAGGCGGGGCTGAGCGGCGTCCCCGTGATCCCGGTCGCCCGCGACGTTTCGCCCAAGTCCACCTCGACCGGCACGTCGACCGGCACCTCGACTTCCTCCACGTCCACCTCGACCTCGTCGTCCACTTCGACGTCCACCTCGAAGTCCACGTCGACCTCCACCGGCACGCAGACCGGCCCGAGCGTCCCCCGCGGCAAGGAGCTCGACGAGCTCGCGAGGGCGCTGATCGACCCGGTGTCCCGGCTGCTCCGGAACGAGATGCGCCGCGGCCGGGAACGTACCGGCCGCCCCCACGACAACCGCCGCTGACCCGAGCCCGCACCAGGCACGAGCAGCACCCCCGACAGACCAGCCGGACCAGCCGGACCCGCCACCCCGAACGAACACAGAACGCGCCCACCGGGCAAGGAGAAGGAAAGATGACGGACAGCATCGTCGCCACGAGCGTGTTCTTCCGGCTCGCGATCGGCGGCAACGACCTGGGCGCCTTCCACACCTGCTCCGGTCTCGGGGCCCAGGTGGAGATGGAGCAGTACGCGGAGGGCGGCAACAACGGGTTCACCTGGCAGCTCCCCGGCCGCATCACCTGGTCCAACATCACCCTGACCCGCCCGGTGACCGCCGACAGCGCCAAGATCGCGCGCTGGCTCGACGAGATCATCCAGCGGGTCGAGCCCAAGGACGGCGAGATCGTCGCGCTCAAGCCCGATCTCACCCCCATCGTGGGCTGGCAGGTGATGGGCATCGTCCCGGTCCGCTGGCAGGGCCCGTCCTTCGATCCGGCCAACTCCCAGGTGGCGACCGAGACCCTGGAGATCGCCCACGAGGGCCTGCGCCCGTCCTGACCCCGGCGACCCCACCCGACGAGAGGAGGTACGTACCCGATGGCACGTGGCCGCGCCAACCGCACCCAAGCCCAACTGACGATCAAAGAGCCGCCCGCGAAGGTCGGCGCCAAGCCGGGCGCCACCCTCGCCCGCGTCAAGCTGCAGTTCAACCCGTCGACCCTGTCGATGAGCAAGACCACCGAGTGGCGGCGTACGCCCTCCCGGATGGCCGGGCAGTCGGCCCTGCCCGAGTTCGTCGGCAGCGGCCCGCGCTCGCTCTCCCTGGAGGTCTTCCTCGACGGGACCGCCAAGCACGACAACTCCGTCGAGAAGGCCGTGCAGCAGATCATGATCGCCCTCGTGCCCACGAAGGCGAGCCTGGCCCGCAAGACGCCGGCCAGCCCCTGGGTGCGGTTCGAGTGGGGCAAGTCGAAGACGACCTCCTTCGACGGCGTCCTCTCCAACTTCTCCGTCAGCTACAGCCTCTTCGACGTCGACGGGAAGCCGCTGCGCGCCACCTGCTCGCTCTCCATCGAGGAGGCGAGCGTCGATCCGGCGGGCCAGAACCCGACGTCGGGCTCGCGGGACGCGCGCCGTACGCACCGTGTCGTCGCCGGTGACAGCCTGCCGCTGCTCGCCTGGCGCGAGTACGGCGACGCCACCGCCTGGCGGGTCATCGCCGAGGCCAACGACGTCGACGACCCCATGGTGCTCGTGCCCGGCACGGAACTCGTCGTGCCCAGCAACGAGGACGAGACCCCTGAGGAGGGAGAATGAGCGCGGAGCGAGGCGCCCGGTCGTTCGCGGCCGACCCGATCGTCATGGCCCCGAAGAAGCTGCCGGACCCCTGGATCAAGCAGTTGGTCAGCTGCGTGGTCGACGAGAACGTCGGACTGCCGGACACCGCCCTGGTGACGTACCGCGACCCGGACCACAAAATGCTCGCCGAGACCGGGATCACCATCGGCACGAAGCTGACGGTCTCGGTCGCGACCTCCCTGGCCGGGCAGACCAATGTGCGGCTCTTCACGGGCGAGGTGACGGCGCTGGAGCTGGACACCGACGACACGGGCTCGTTCACGGTGATCCGCGCGCACTCCAAGGCGCACCGCCTCCAGCGGGGCCGCAAAGTCGTCGCGTTCCGCAACATGACGATTGCGAGAATCGTCAAGCAGGTCGCCCAGGGCGCCGGACTGCTCGTCGGCAAGGTCCAGGCCGCACCGGGCGTGCACAAGCTGATCTCCCAACCCAACATCTCCGACTGGGAGTTCCTCCAGTACCTGGCGGCGGAGAGCGGTGCCCAGGTGCGGGTCGACGAGAAGGACACGCTCCAGTTCGTGAAGCCGAAGCCCGCCTCGTCCGCGCCGGCCGTGTCCACGCGGGCGAGTGTGAACCCGCTGGTCCTGGAGTACGGCGACAACCTGTACGCCCTCCGTGCCGTCCTGACGGCCGCCGACGGGGCGAGCAATGTGAAGGTGCGGGGCTGGAACGTCAACACCAAGAAGCCGCTGGTGGGGGTCACGGCCGCCGTCAAGAGCAAGACCGTCGTCCCGGGGCTCGCCCCGTCGAAGGCGGCCGTGTTCGGCAAGAAGGCGCTGATCAACGTCGCTGACACCCCGTACCGTGCGATGGGTACCGCGAAGGCCGTGTCCGCGGCCCTGGCAGAGTCGGTGAGCGCCGGGTTCGGCGAGTTCGAGGCGGTCGTCGAGGGGAACCCCAAGCTCCGCGCGGGCACTCCGGTCACCCTCGGCAACGTGGGCAAGGACTTCTCCGGCAGGTACACGGCCACCGCCGTCCACCACGTCCTGGAGCCGTCGGGCGGATACCGTACGACGGTCGTGGTCAGCGCCTCGCCCGACCGCTCCCTCCTCGGCCTCGCCTCGGGCGCCCCAGCGCCCGCACGCTCCGGGAGGATGCCGGGTCTCGCCATCGGCGTGGTCACCAACGTGCGTGAGGTGGGCCGTCAGCAGCGTGGCTGGGTGAAGCTGAAGTTTCCCTGGCTCGACGAAAAGTACGAGACGGACTGGGTACGGACCGTCCAGTGGGGCGGCAAGGGCGGCGGCGGGGTCTTCAGCCCCGAGGTCAACGACGAGGTCCTCGTCGGGTTCGAACAGGGGCTGCTGGACAGCCCGTACGTGATCGGCGGCCTCTACAACGGCGTCGACATCCCGTCGAAGCACGACGTACCGCTCATCGAGAAGGCGACCGGCAAGGTCCAGCGCCGCTCCCTGGTGTCCCGCTCGGGCCACCGCCTCGAACTGCTCGACACCAGGACCGGCGTGTCCGGGCTGCGCTTCGCCACCGGCCGCGGGCGGCTGGAGGTGCAGCTCGACGAACGCCGTAGCGAGATCGGCGTCACCGTCTACGACCCGACCGGCAGAAGGCCGCTGACGTCGATGACGCTGACCCCGAGGGGGATCACGGTGGACGCGGGGCCGACGGGCACGCTCGACCTGACCGGCGGCACGGTGAACATCAACGCCAAGACCGTGATGAACATCAGCGCAAACACCGCGGTGAACATCGACTCCAAGGCCGCGATGAAGATCGACGCCAAGACCGGGCTCTTGGTCAGCGGCGGGACCACTGCCACGTTCAAGGCGGGGATGATCAACATCAACTGATCCGCCCACCGGGCTCCCCACCCCCCTGAACCGCCTCGACTGCCTCGTCAGCAAGGAGTAACCGAATGCCTCCCGCAGCGCGCGTAGGAGACCCGACGGCCCACGGTGGTGTCGTCGCCGTCCCGCCGGCCGCGCCCCTCGCCGCCAGGCTCGCCACCGTGTTGATCGGTGGCAAGCCGGCCGCGGTGACCGGAAGCGTGAACGCCTGCGGGCCGCATGCGTACCTGGCCCTCACCAACCTGGTCATGCCGAGCCCGCGGGCCGCCACCCGCCGCGTACTGATCGGTGGACTGCCCGCCGCCTGCGCGATGGACCAGACGACGTGCGGAGCGCAGATCATGGCGGGCGCGCCGAACGTCATCATCGGGGGGCCGCTGTGAGCGACCGCTTCATAGGCCGCGGTTGGGGCTTCCCCCTCAGGGTGAGCCCCACCGGCGGTATCGGGATGGTGGAGCGCGACCGGGAGATCGAGGAGGCCATCCGCCTCGTCCTCGGTACGGCTCCGGGCGAGCGACCGATGCGCCCCGAGTTCGGCTGCGGGGTCCACGACTACGTGTTCGAGCCGGGCGACGACGAGACGGCCGGCCAGATCGCTCACGAGGTGCGGACGGCGCTGGAGCGGTGGGAGCCGCGGATCGAGGTCGACGACGTGGTCGTCGCGTTCGACGCCGTGGACGAGGGCGTCTTCTACATCGACGTCCGGTACACGATCCGGTCCACCAACGACCTGCGGAACCTGGTCTTCCCGTTCTACTCCATCCCCTCCACCGAGGGCTCCGACGAGACGGGAGTGCGCTGATGGCGCTGCCCTCACCCCACCTGGACGACCGGCGGTTCCAGCAGCTGGTCGACGAGGCGAAGCGGTACGTCCAGCAGCGGACGCCGGAGTGGACCGACCACAACGTGTCGGACCCCGGAGTCACGCTGATCGAGACCTTCGCGTACATGGTCGACCAGCTGCTCTACCGGCTGAACAGGGTCCCGGACAAGAACTACCTCGCCTTCCTGGACCTGTTGGGCATGAAGCTCTTCCCGCCGACGGCGGCCACCGCGGAGGTCGACTTCTGGCTGTCCGCGCCCCAGCCCGACACCGTGACGTTGCCGGCGGGCACCGAGGTGACGACCGAAGACGGCGGGACGGAGGAGGACGAGGTGGTCTTCGGCACCACCGCGGACCTGCCGATCCTGCCCAGCTCCCTGATCCGCCTGGTCACCGCCCCCGCGGGCGGCGAGCAGACCGACCGTACGAACGCCCTCGCCGAGGGCCGGGACATCCGCTGCTTCCAGGCCGCTCCGGCCCCGGGGGACGCCATGCTGTTCGGCCTGCCGACCGCGGTCCCGCGCTGCATCGTCACCGTCCAGCTGGACAGCCGTGTCGAGGGCGTCGGTGTCGACCCGAGGCAGCCGCCCCTGGTGTGGGAGGCCTGGGACGGCGCGCGATGGGTGCTGTGCGAGACCGACTCGGACACCACGGGCGGCCTCAACCGGCCGGGCGAGATCATCGTGTTCGTACCGGCGAGCCACACGGCGTCGGTGCTCGCGGGCACCCGCGCCGGCTGGCTGCGCTGTCGGGTGGTCGCGCCCGAGGAGGGTCAGCCGTTCTACTCCGAGTCGCCGACCGTCCGTGAGGCGGAGGTGTTCACCGTCGGCGGCACGATGACGGTCGAGCACGCGGAGGTCGTGCACGACACGATGCTGGGCACCTCCGAGGGCGTGGCGGGACAGCGGTTCCGGCTGCCCCGCACGCCGTTGCTCCTGGACGGCGAGCCGCCGGTCGTGGAGGTTTCCTCGGCGGACGGCTGGCAGACCTGGACCCCGGTCGACCACTTCGGCGACTCGACCCCCACCGACCACCACGTGGTCGTGGACGCCACGACCGGCGAGTTCGCCTTCCCGCCCGCGCTGCGGGAGCCCGACGGCACGCTGCGCACCTACGGCGCGGTCCCCGACCAGGGCGCCCAGGTACGGGTCCCGCGCTACCGCACGGGCGGCGGCGCCGCCGGCAACGTGGCGCGCGGCGCGATCTCGGTGCTGCGCAGCTCCGTCCCGTACATCGACCGGGTCGAGAACCGGGAGGCGGCACGCGGCGGGGTGGACGGCGAGAGCGTCGACAACGCCAAGGTGCGCGCCCCGCAGGTGCTGCGGATACGGGACCGTGCGGTCACCGCCCAGGACTACGAGTTCATCGCCCGCGAGGCAGCCCCCTCGGTGAAGCGGGTCCGCTGCCTGCCGGCCGTGGCGGGGGAGGGCGGCGCGGTACGGGTGCTGGTCGTGCCGGACGCGGTGGCGGACGAGGGCGACGACCGCCTCCGCTTCGAGCAGCTGATCCCCTCGGACCAGGTCATGTCGGCGATCACGACCCGCCTGGACGAGCGCCGCCTGGTCGGTACGCGCCTGGTGGTGGAACCGCCCGCGTACCAGGGCGTCACCGTCGTCGCGCGCCTCGTCGCCGAGCCCCAGGACGTGGACCGCGTACGGGAGGCCGCGCTCGACGCACTCTTCCGGCACCTGAACCCGCTGCACGGCGGAGCGGACGGCAGGGGCTGGCCGTTCGGCCGCCCGGTCCAGTACGGCGAGGTCTTCGCGGTCCTCCAACGGGCGGCCCAGAACGCCCTGGTGGAGGAGGTCCGCCTGTTCCCGGCGGACCCGGTGACGGGACGCAGGGGCTCCCCGGTGGAGCGCATCGACGTCGCCCGCAACGCCCTGGTCTTCTCGTACCAGCACCAGGTGGTCGTGACCCCCGGGGACCTGGGCGGCGGAGCATGACCAGAGCCGCGATCCCCGGCCTGCCGAGCCCGCACCCGATCGGCACCCTGCTCCCGGCCCTGTATGCGGACGACGACCTGGCGCAGCGCTTCACGGCGGGCCTGGACACGGTCCTGGCCCCGGTCTTCTCCACCCTGGACAACCTCCCGGCGTACTTCGACCCGGCGCTCACGCCCCCGGACTTCCTCCAGTGGCTGGCGACCTGGCTGGGCGTGGACCTGGACGAGAACCGGCCGGAGGAACTGAGCAGAACAGTCGTGGCCCGGGCGATGGAGCTCCACCGCCGCCGCGGCACCCGCCGCGGCCTGGAGGAGCGCCTGCGCCTCTGCCTGGGCGTGGAGGCCGAGATCGTCGACGGCGGCGGAGCGACGTGGTCGACGACCCCGAACACCCCCCTGCCCCCGGCCCCCACGGGCGAACTCCTGGTCCGCGTCAGGGGCCCGGTGGACCCCCGCCAGGTCCTGGACGTGGTCCAGGCGTCCTGCCCGGTCCACCTCACGTGCCGAGTGGAGATCGTGACGGCCGAGTCGGGCGAGCCGGCCGAGGGAGGCAACTGACATGCGCGTCTGCCCGGACTGCGGCACGGCGAACGGCGACACGGACGACTTCTGCGGGAACTGCGGGGGTTATGTGGGCTGGTCGAGGGATGAGGAGAGGGAACGGAAACAGGCCCGCGACCAGGGTGACAGGGAACGGGACCGGTACCAGGACTGGGACGAGGAGGAGGACGGGGACGGGGACGGGGATCGGGACCGGGACGAGTACCGGGATCGGGACCGGGACCGGGACGAGGACAGAGACGAGGACCGAAACGAGTACCGGGACCGAAACGAGTACCGGGATCGAAACGAGTACCGGGATCGGGGACGGGACCGGGACCGCCGGAGGACGAGGGAGGAGGAGGACGAGCAGTCAGAGTCCTCACCGCTGGCAGCCGCGCTCCCGGACCTCCCGGGAGGCCTCCCGACGGGTCTACCGGCAGGCCTCCCGGCGGACATCCCGGCGGAACCTCAGGCAGGCTTCTTCCGAGGCCTCCTGAGGAGTTTTCAGTCGGAACTCCCGGTGGAGATCCCGACGCAGATGCCGGGGCTCCCGGTGGACATTCAGTCGGACTCCGCAGGACAGGATCAGGCGGAGGAGGAGCAGGAGGAGGAGCGCCGCCCGAGAAGGCCGACGCCCCAGCGCCCACCGATCCCACCCCGCCCCACGCACAGCCCCACGCTCCCCACCTCCACCCCCACCCCCGCTGCCACCCCCAGCCCCACGCCCCCTCCCATCCCGGCGCGCAGGCCCGTCCCCGCACTGCGGGAGGAACCCCCGGCGGGCGCGGTGGGGGCGGTAAAACCGGCGAAGCCGATAGCGCAACGCCCGAAGGTACGACAGTCGGCGTCGGAGACACAGCAGGGCCCGCCCTGCCCGCAGTGCGGCACACCGAACGCGACGGACCGCCGCTTCTGCCGCCGCTGCGCGGCGCCGCTGCGTCCGACGGCGCGGGTGGTGCCGCTGCCGTGGTGGCGGACGGTGTGGCCGTTCCGCCGCAGGGCACGTTCGGGATCGGGCGTGTGGGTACGCCGCTCGGTGATGGCACTGGTCCTGGTCGGCGTCGTCGTGGGTGGCTACTTCCTGATCCCGGCGGGCCGTTGGCTGTACGAGGACGTACGGGACAAGCTGGGCAAGGCGGTCCCGATCACGCCCGCGTCGACCGAGGCGACGGCGTCGGTCCCGAAGCACGGGGCGACGCTGGCGACGGACGGCCTGAGCAACACGTACTGGGGCGCACCGAAGGTCGACGACGCGCTGTCGTTCGAGTTCCGCACCCCGTTCCGGATGGTGGACGTGGTGGTCCACACGGGTGTCTCGAAGAAGGCGGAAGCGCACCGCAACCAGGCTCGCCCGATCCGCGCGGATCTGGTGGTAACGGCCGCGGACGGAACGACGAAAACAAAGACGATCACTCTCGCGGACAAACCGGGCCCGCAGACGTTCCAGACGGGCTACAGCGATGTGGTGGCGGTCCAGCTGGTGATCAGGGAAGCGGCGGGCGTGTCGGAGGGCCGCCACATAGCAGTGGCGGAGGTCGAGTTCTTCAAGCGCAGCTGAGAGGGGACTCTCACCTCTCAGGATGAAGAACCCCATCCAGATCCATGGTCGGATGCATCTTCATGGGCCCGTACTGGTCGATGTCGGAGGGGCGGGGAGGCTCGGGCCCGTCCTCTCCGCACCGTACGAGCCGCTCGATGCGGCAGATCCGGAAGAGCCGGTCGTCGATGCGCGCCTCGTTGGCGCGCCCGGCGGCGCGGAACTCTTCTCCGACCAGCCGGTAGCGCTCGGCCTTCCGTTCGCCGAACTCGTAGATCATGGCCCAGAGTTCGGTCAGGCCCGAGTAGAGCGTGCGCCGTGCTTCATGCGGAGTCGCCTGCAGGACGCCGACGGGCCGCCACCCGGCACCGCGCCGCTCGGCGACGCCGAACCCGACGGGCAGCAGGACGATGTCGGGATGGGTGTCCACGGCCCGCAGCGACTCGTCCCGTACGTCGTCGGGGAACCGCTTGCCGGCGTACGAGAAGTCACGCAACCCCAGCTTGAGGGCTTCCTGGGTGAGCCCGTCCGCGCGCTCGGGGGCGAGCAGGAACCCCAGGTCGGGCGAGGGTGGAGCGCTCCGGTGGTCCCACACGGGCTCGGCGGCGTCGGGATCGGTCGCGCGGGGCGGCTCGAGCCCGGTCTCCCCGCTCCGGGCGAACTCGTCGGCACGCACGATCCGGTACCGCTCCCCGAGGACCACGATCTCGTCGACGGGCTCCTGCTCCAGGATCGCCACGGCCGCGAGGAGATCCCGCCGCACGTCCCGGTCGTCGGTGTCGTCCTTGGCCCGGAACCACAGCAACGAGTTCAGACTGTCCCGCGCCTCCTGCGGCATCCCGGCCCCCACTTCCCGGACCACCTCCCACCCGTGCTCCCGCTCGACCGCCACCCCGAACAGCGGCCCCCGCAACGCAAGATGCGGAAACCGCAACGAAGCCTCCACCCCATCGGCCTCCCGCACCCAAGCAACAGGATCCCCACCACGAACCAGCTCCTCGCGAACCCGCTCGAGCCGCCGTCGCTTCCAGTCATCATCCATACACACATGGTGGCGAACGCCCTCGGCCACCGCGACAAATTCATCCCAACTCCCCAACTTGTTGGGATCAACTCGAACCACAGAACGCCCCGCCAGCCACGACACCTCGACCGCGTCCGCCCCCTGTCGATGCAGGCGCCGCCCTGCTTGTGGCCGCCCGGGAAGGACGCGGCCACGTGGCCCCACCTGTGCCCGCAAGCAACGGAAAGGCGATGTTCGTGCCGCTCGCCGTGTTCTGGTACACAGCCGCGGAGAGGACCTCCGGACTGCGAGTCCTGATCGGCTGCTGCTCTCTGAGCGTGGGCATCGAACTGGTCCAACTCGCCATGAACGCCGGCCGCGTCGTTGACGTCGACGACGTCCCCTTCAACACGGCCGGGGCGCTTGTAGGGGTGCTCATGGCTGGAGCGTCAGCGCGCTTGGCAGGCAGGGCCCCCAACGCCGGCCGGCGCCGCCTCGGCGCCCTCCACGCCTCAAAGCGGCCGCGAGGTCTCTAGCGTGCGGAACGCCTTCCTGCGTGGGAGTCGGCAACAGCGTGGAGGTGCTGCTCAGTCGGTATGCCGAGTGCCTCGACGGTCGCCAGGAAGTGGCGAATCGCCGCATCGAGGACGTATAGCGGGGGTACGAGTGATCGTCGTTGGCGAGTTGGTGAATACTCCCGACGTGGACATGTCCGATGAAGGCTCAACGCTTGATCGCGAGTGGGTAGAGGTGGGCAACAACGTGTGCGGCGTCCTGCATGGCTGCCGCGACGCCTCGGCTGTGGCCGCCCGCTTCGTCGGAGCCGGCTGGAGCTCCCACTCGTCGTCCTGGAACGGCTACGAGCTGGAGACCAGCTGGTGCCAGGTGGAGATCGATCCGATCGACGGTTCGAAGGTCTTGCTCAACGGTGTCGTCGACCCAACGCGGCTCGACGAGTTGGCTCGCCTCCTGAACTCCTTCGGGCTCCCGTTCGAGCAAGATCTCAACGACGAGGACAACGTCCTTGTACGCGAGATCCGAGGGTGAACAACCAACGCATCCATGGCCCCTGGACCTTTCCCACGGCCTTCGTCTTCCCCGGGACTGACCCGCATCGGTGCCCCGAGATCCTGTCCACGAATAGTCCACGGACCCCGCCATCCGGCCGCTTCGAGGCCACACCTTTGCGCAACGCAAATGACCCCGTCCTCAGCGTCAGCGCTGGTGGCGGGGTCTTCAGGCAATTCCTGCGAAGTGCCCCCGGCAGGATTCGAACCTGCGCACACGGCTCCGGGAGGGCATGACCGAGGCGCGTCCGATTGTGCTGTCTACCTGCGTAAACGCCAACGGATCCCTTGATCGCCGCGCTGCTCGCAGGCTGCTCACACGTTCTGTCGCTTCAGTCCGTATTCCAGGTACGTGGCTTGAGCTGGCCCAGAGGGTCAAGAATGAGACTTGCGGCTGGTTTGTGCCCCTATCCGAGATTAGAGGTTCTCGTCACACTCGGGTTTGAGTGAGCACATCCATTGGCTTGGTGCTGAGTGCGCTGGGGGAAGCCGTTGGCTTACGTTCCGATACTCAAGGGCAAAGCGGGGGAGTTCTCGGCACTCGGGCACGTCACGCCAGCGGTCCGCTCATGCATCCGCCCTGTCATGGAGCTGGTCCCCGACCCAGACGTTCGGGACGTTCTCGAGACCTTCTGCGACCGTGCGATGGATGCGGTGCCTCAGGGCATGGTCCTAACCGTTGACAGCGGATCTTTACCAACAGCACGAGTCTTCGAGGGCGATGTCGGTGGCCCCTTGGCCCGCCTCAGCGAGTCCCTCCACCTCCGTGGCGTGGCCATGTGTCCGGTCGTTCGGCACACAGACGAAAGAGGCGTTCTGGCTGAGGCGGCGCGGGCGACGGTGGAGCATCAGCGTGGCGCCTGTTTGCGGGTCTCTGTCGCCGTCGACTCGCCTCAGTGGCTTCCCGATCACGCCCAAATCCGCAGGCTCCTCAAGGCGTTACGCCTTGAACCGGAAGAGGTCGACCTCCTGATCGATGCCGGTCCTGTGGATTCGGAGGCGGCAAGGGATCGGCTCGCCGACTGCGCACTCGACGCCTTGAAAGCCCTCGCCCGATGGCGCTGGCGCCACGAGTGCGTTGCTGCCGGCGCCTTTCCGGTCAACCTGACCGGCTTCCCCAGAGGCCAGGCAACGCCGGTGGCCCGGCGAGACGCGCAGCTGTGGCGACGCGTCCTCCACGGATACCGCGGGAAGCCCCCGGACTTCGGAGACTTCGGCGTGACGCATCCCCGGATGCCTGTGAGGTCCAGGGGGACGCCGGACCCCAACATGCGCTACACGACTCCGGATGCCTGGCAAGTGTTCGTCTATCCGCGAGTCCGTTCCGGCAACGACGACTTCTTCGTTCTGAGCGCCGACCTGGTCGACTCCCCTCATTGGCCGGCCACAGGCGCACGAACGTCCTGGGGGGACGCCCGGCTGAAGGAATGCGCGAATCGTCAGAGGTCCAAGGCTGGTGGAGGAACGCAGTGGCGAGCCTGGGCGACCTCGCACCACCTGGCGGTGGTGTCATCCAGCCTCGCCGCCATTGGGCACCCCTGAAGTGCCGGGGCATCACTGGCTATTCGCGTTGGACCTGTTCATTCCGAAGTATTCGGACGTCAGTGCGATCCGGTCGCGATGCGCGGCTGACCTGCGATGGAAGTCCGTGGACGTCCGTGAGTGTTTGCCTGCGATGTCGCGCAGTTGGACACGCACCGCTCACCTTCCCGCCGATTGGTTGGCATCCTTGCTGAGGCGCTGCAACATCCGAGAGTCGCAGCGCCTCAGTAAGAGGAGGCTCCTCCTGCCGCCTAGTCCAGGACGCTGTCTGTGCTCGACTGAGGGGCCTGGAGGATCCGCCGGACCCGGCTCGCCATGCCTCGAACCGGGAGGTAAATCCGAGTGCCGTTGGACCGGGCGGACGTGATGAGCCCCGCCCCGGTGAGCCTTTGAATTGCCTCCGGGACGAGCTCCCGGTGCTTGGTATCCAGGCCACGAGGGAGTGCGGACTCTTTTCGCCCCGTGCCGCGTTGAGCGTAGATCTTCTTCAATATCGTGAGTAGGACCTTGTTCATGGGTGTCGTCTTCAGGGCGAGAATGCCCTTGGCCGTCGACATCTGAGCGTCGAACTGTGCCACTTCGCAGTCGACGAAGCGATCTTCCTGGAGTGCCGACCACCCGGCTACTCCTGTCATCTGTCCGATGAGGCAGTTCTGAAAGTGCGGGAGCGCGTATCCGCTATGGTCGGTGAGGTCCAATTCCTGGATCACACAATCCTGAAAGCTCAGCCAGTCATAGCTCTTGGCATCTGCGGTCAGCGAAAAGCTGCGAAGCTCGATCTCATGCAGGGAGATCGACGTGTGGGACACATCCTCGGGCCAGAGCCGCGTGGCAACCCGGATAATGTCCGCGATGACGGCGTCCGAGACTCCACGACGTTGGAAAGCGGTGGCGGACGAGTAGGAGCCCCCCGAACTCGCGGCGCCTTGCCCCTCAAGCCGCACGGCGGCAACGTCGATGCCGACCTCGTCCAGGCAGGCGACGCTGCCGGTTAGCTCCAACAGCGGGCTTTCCGTGTTTGGGTCGAGGACGCAGGCCACAACATCGCCTGCTCGAGCAGCGTCTGCGAGGGAGACGTCAACGAAGCGCCGTGAACCGTCGACGCTGTCCATAGCCCCGAGGCCGGGAAGCCGTTGCAAAAGTTGGTAGGAGCCCTCATCTGGGGCGTAACCGCACACCGACTGGAAGACGGACGTTAGCTCGTCTTGTGAGATGGGCCCCATGCCGTCGCTGGTGCGCCGCGCCTGGGTAGCGAGCCGTTCCAGTACCTTCCGGACGGTGAACCCATCAACCCCCACCTCCATGCTGGCCTCGCGCTCGGCGATGCGGTCCAGCATCATGTGCCAGCCTTCACCAGCCGAGCGGCCAAACGTCCCCTCGATGGATCCGTGGAGCGCGCTCGACGAGCCCAGGTAGCTCAGGAGGAGGGGACGCGAGGGCAGCCAGTCCGGGAGCGCGTCGTGCCATCCGTAGGCGTTAAGGATCTTCTTCGCCTGCTCCTCCGTCGGTTCCCCTGCCATAAGGAAGAGGGAGCTGTCACGGGCGCCCAGCGCGATGCGCATCTCGCGCTCGCTGTCGAAGAAATGGGCTCGCCCCGCAAGGACGACCGACGTTGAGGAGCGCGACTCGTCGCAGAACCGGCGTACAAGTTCCACAGACCGGCGGCGGATGTCGCGCATCGTGGACGTTTTTCCGATCCACCCGGGCGTCGCGATCTCGTCGAAGCCGTCCAGGATGAGCGTCACGTCGCCCGAGCGCCATGCGCGGACCAACTGGGATGGCGTGGGGAATCCAATAGCGCGGGCGTGGCGCTCCAGAGCCTCAACGGGCAGGACCTGGCCCTGGTGATCGCGCAGGTTGAGAAGGATTGGGAAGGGCCGAAACGCGTTCTTGCGGTGGGTCTTGGCCAAACGCTGATACAGCTCGCGGAGAAACATGCTTTTGCCGGCGCCGTAGTCGCCATACAGGAGGACGGACCTGCCGTCCGCCACCTGCTGGGCCACGCGATCGACCGAGAACGGTTCGCTGGTCCCGCTTTCAACAGGGTCGACCGCCACGTAAGGCTTGAGGTCGCTGTAGTCGCCGCTGCTCGGCTCACGCGCGCTGCCGAAGGGGTAGGGCGCACGCAGCTCCAGGTACCGCAAAGAGTCGACGAGCTGGCTTCGAAGCTGGGCGAAGCTGCACGCGATGAGGGGCGGGCCAAACCCCTTGATGACCGTGCGTTGATCGGCGGTGGGTTCGTCGCTGGTGACAAAGAAGCCTTTGACGGACTTGAACGGGTGCTGGCGAGCCATGGCCAGACATGCCTCCCGGAGCTTCTTACCGTCCTTCTCTGCCTTGTCCTTTCGGCGGGAGACCGTGCACTCGACAATCGTGACCGAGTCCGGCCCTACGAAGACGCCGTCACGTTCGGCGGTGCCGATGTAAGTGGAACCCTGAAACTCGTTCTCCGGAGCGAAGAGCGCCCGGGATATACGCAGGACCTCGGCCTCGAACGCCGACTCGTCCTGCTGCTTCTCGTCCGCTGGCACGGGGATCCCCTCCAGGTCGCGTGTCCTGCGTCACATCATAGGGGCAGGTTTAGGGCCTGATCGCTGGTTAGCAGCCTGACGCCGCACGTGCCGGAGCCCCTGGGCCGCAGTGATAGCGACGCGGATCCCGGGCGCGCACACGGCGCTCACGCGAGACGAACACGGTGTTCTGGCAAGCATCCGGGAAGCCCGCGATCACGAGGATCTTGGGTTCTACCCTCTGCACCCCGGACACCTGAGTGAATGACCGTCCACGTACGGCCGGGCTTCGACATCAAGTCCCGCATGGCCTACGCCTGCTGGTTCGGGCCCGGCACTGGCAGGATGGCGGAGCTGCCGCCAGCCGTCCTCGCGCTCACCGTGAGGGAAGAGGCCACCCACCCCGGACACGTGTTGGACTCTTCATCTCTGGCGCGCATCGTTGGGACCGGAGCGTGGCCACCGGCTGCCGCCGCACAGAGAGCTACGTCCGGACCGGCCTGCAGCGCGGTCTCACCCGGGTCCTCGCCCACCAGGAGAGCGGCGCCGGATTGGCCGCGTGGGGGGTCGCCCGCTTTCTCGCTACCAGCACATCGACTGCCCCCGGCCCTGCGGCTTGGAGACGCTCGGCGAGCAGATCGCCGACGCGTCCATCACTAAGGACGCCGGCGGCCGGTACTACCCGGACACCCAGAGCCGAACACAGGGCACCCCAGACGTGTCCGAGCTGTCCGACTGTCCGGTTGACCCCTCTGACCAGCCCGAACACCCCGGACAGTCGAAATTCGACCTGTCCGGGCTGTCCGGAACAGGACGAAGCTGAAGGGATGGCCACATGAGCGCCCGCACACGAGACGAGAAGATGACCATCAAGGAGGTCATCGCTGATCTGAGGGTCGCCCCGGCCACGTTCTACCGATGGCGTCAGCTCGGGAAGGGGCCCCGCTCGATCAAGCTGCCGAACGGTGACGTGCGGATCCGGCGGTCGGAGTACGAGCGTTGGCTTGCGGAGCGGGAGGACGTTGCGTGAGCACGGAGAACGACACCCAGGCCGGGCGCCCTCGCGGGTCGGCCCGGCCGGGCTACTCCTTCGACGTCAAGCTGTGGAAGGTGTCCAAGACCGGGCGTAAGTCCCGTCCGTGGCGCCTCCGGTGGTGGTCGTAGGGCGGGTCCACGGCGACACGTTCACCACGTCGGCTCTCGCAGAGAGCCGACGGTCCGAACTGTGGCAAGCCATGAACCGGCGCGGAGAGGCGTTCGAGGTCGAATCGGGGCTCCCTGAGTCCGAGGTGCGAGCCGCGGCCGACGCCGAGACAGCGGACGTCGAACCACCCTTGCGGTGGTTCGAGTTCTGCCGGAAGTACGTAGCCGGGCGATGGCGCACGAGCGCTGCCAAGTCTCGTGAGGGTATGGCGGACGGACTGGCGGCTGTGACGCTCGCCATGGTCAAGCGTGGGGACGGAGTGCCTGATGGTGAGTCCCTTCGGCTGGCCTTCCGGTGGGGAGTCGTGTCGGCGAACGAGGGGGAGGAGCCGCCGGCCGAACTCAAGGCCGCGTATGACTGGATCACCACGGCCGACCGCCCGCTCGGCGACATGGCGATTGCCGAGGTGCTCGAGGGCGTTGTGTACCGCGTCAGCTACAAGCTGGACGGCACACCAGCGGCGGGCGACACGTACAAACGCCGCCGACGGGCGCTGAATGCGGCTCTCGAACATGCCGTTGCGATTGGGGATCTCCCGGAGAACCCGCTTCTGCGGATCCGCCGGAAGTGCCCCGGCTTCCAACGCCTGTGCTAGTCACGATCCTCCGAGCTCACCTGGGAGAGTTCGGGGCGGCGAAGGAGGGCCGCGTCTTCGGAAACGAGCGTGGGGCAGTGGTCGGCTCATCCACGTACTGGCGAGTCTGGGAGGATGCGCGGTGGTATGCCTTGCCGCCCGAACGGGTCGACTCGCCGCTCGCCGGGCGTCCATACGACCTGCGGCACGCCTGTATAACGCGCTGGCTGAACGCGGGGGTGCCCATTGCTGAGGTGGCCCGCCGGGTCGGGAATTCCCCCGAGGTGATTCACCGCCGTTACCACGGTTGTATCGACGGTCATGAGGAGGTCGCCAACGTGAAAATCGCGAGCTTGCTGGAGGGAGGGGGCGACGGGGTATAGCGTCGACATCCGGTTGCGAGGGCGGTTCAGGTGATCCTGGACCGCCCTCGTTCTTGGATCGAGTCATGAGAGAACGGCGTCGCGGCCAGGGCCACCTTCCTCGCCCCGTAAGAGTTCACTCGTAGTCGTGAAGGTGACTGTCATTCAGCCCATGGGCGGATGTCGGTTCGTCGATAGGAGGGGGCGCCTTGGTTCCATCCCCTTAAGCGTGAGTTGAGTGAACCTCAGATTCTGTGCACAAGGGGGCGGAGATGGTAGTCGGGGCAACCCCCAATCAACCAGACGGCAGCATTGAGGCGAGAATCGCGGCTGCGCGTGAAGCCGCCAAGACTGCCTCCGAGTTGAAGTTGAAGACTGCCTACGACGTCGCGATCAAGCTGGCGTCGCAGCAAGATGCGACGCTCGGTAATTATCGCACCCGCGCGACGGGAATTTTCACCGTGGCAGCGCTCATTGGCGCTTTTGTGTCCAATATCGGCTTCATTGTGAAGGAGAAGTCCCCGCCGGTCGGGTACTTGATCGCGTTGATGGTTACGCTGACGATTGTGTTGGCTCTGGCCCTTGCGGTTCTCTGGCCAGTTAAGGATTGGACCGTTGGCCCCGACCCCGCTGGCGTGCTCATGGCACGAGAAGAAGAAACTGACTCTCGAAAGCTGTATCGCGGAATTGTGCTCGGTCAACTGCAGCCATTGCTGGTTAGTAACGACGAAGCGATCCGGCGTAAGTCCAGGTACTTCCGTTGGGGTGTAGTTGTACTAGGTGTCGAAGTTCTGTTGGTCGTGGCCGCAGCGCTAGCCTCTCGGAACAGGTCGTGGGGCTTGATTGCTCTCGGGGCCGAAGTGCTCCTGATCGCAGTGGCCGCATTGACTGTTCGCCCACGATCGGGGAGCTGACAGGTGGTTGGTCCTGAGAAGGAATCAGAAGACGATGACGACGTACCCCCGTGGAAGACAGTCAACGTCTTCTCGGTGGCTGATCTAAATTCGTGGCGTTCGGAGTTGGTGGTAGCTGTCTCTGAACGCCTCGGCGGCCGTCGATCTGCAGAAGAAGCCCTCGACGCAGTTCTTGCTGTTATCGCTGGCGATGAGGTCGCCGACGAAGTACGCACTGTGAAGCAGGCTGAACCCGAGTGGTCCGAACGTCTCGCTAGCCGCAGAGGGGCTTCCGCGAAGAAGGCTGCGACGGGCAAGAAGGCTGCGGCCAGCAAGAAGGCGACGACGGGCAAGAAGGCTGCGGCCAGCAAGAAGGCTGCAAAGAAGGTTGCAGAAGGCAAGACAGCCGCAAAGAAGGCTTCGGCCGGCAGGGCAGCGTCTGCTAGGGAGTCGATCTCAGAGGAGAACTCAGCGAGTAAGAGAGAGAGGTCGAAGCGCTAGCTGCTCGTTGCCCGGGCATGCCTGTCTTGAGCACAGCTTCTGCTTTGACGCGCGACACGTGCTGCCGTACACAAACGGTCCTCCCGTGAGGCCGAGGACCCTGATGGCTGCGCAGGGTGTGTCGGGGGCGTGTCGCGGGCAGTGAGAGGCAACGAGAGAGGGCGGGAGTCAGTGAGACTGACTCCCGCCCTCTTCTGCTGGCACATGTGCTGGTCAGCGGGTTGATCACGCTGGTCCGGCTTCTGTGCCCCCGGCAGGATTCGAACCTGCGCACACGGCTCCGGAGGCCGTTGCTCTATCCCCTGAGCTACGGGGGCGTCCGCCGCGTTCGGCGGCGACGGGTAGAACCCTACCAGCATCCGAGCCGTGCCTGTGAACAGGTATTTCCGTCGAGTCACCGACCCCCCGTTCCCCCTCACGGGTCGGAAGTGGGCAAAACCCGGACGCAGCCACTCGCGGCGACCTACTCTCGTCGTGTGTCAGGCATGTCCGGTCGGGTGCTCGTTGTCGATGACAACCGGGTGATCCGGCAGTTGATCAGGGTCAATCTCGAGCTTGAGGGCTTCGAGGTCGTGACCGCGGCCGATGGTGCCGAGTGTCTGGATGTCGTGCATCAGGTGCAGCCTGATGTCGTCACCCTCGACGTCGTCATGCCCCGGTTGGACGGGTTGCGCACCGCCGAGAGACTGCGGTCCGATCCGCGTACCAGTCATCTGCCGGTCGCCATCGTCAGCGCCTGCACCCAGTACGAGATGGACAGCGGTGTCGCCGTCGGCGTCGACGCCTTCCTCGCCAAGCCCTTCGAACCCGCCGAGCTCGTACGCGTCGTACGCAAGCTCATGCACCGCGACGGGCGGGAGCCCGGACAGCGGCGTGGCGGACAGGAGGGGCCGTCGGGGGTCGAGGGAAGACACGGCGAGGGCAGACCGGGAGAGGGAAGACCGGTCGAGGGCAGGCACGGGGAAGGCAGACCGGGCGAGGGTAGACCGGGCGACGGTCGACACGTCGACGGGAGACTCGGCGACGGTCGGCACGGCGACGCCCGGCTCAGCGGCGGCCTGCACGGTGACAGCAGGTGCGGCGACGGAAGACCCCCCGGCGACGCCCATGACGACGATCGTCGTGACAACCGTCCCGACCACCACCCCGACGGTGGCCGTCATGGCGTCGGGCGGGCCGGTAGTAGCTGTCCCTAGTGGGGCGGTGTGCGTCGCCTGTAGTCGGCCGGTCGCAGCGCTCCCCGGCGGTGCCGGTGACCGCATCGCGAAACCGGTTCGCGTTCCGACCCCCCTTCTCCCATACGCTTGTCCCGTGACCCCCGCGGACCTCTCCCTCACCGTGCTGCACGCCGTGCGCCGTGCGGTCGACGACGGTGTGCTCCACGTGGAGGTCCCCCAGCGCGTCACCGTCGAGCGGCCCCGGCCCGGGGGGCGTGGCGACTACGCCAGCAACGTCGCGCTCACCCTCGCCCGCGCCGCCCAGCGCCCGCCCCTCGATGTCGCCGCGATCCTCCGCGACCGGCTCCACCGGAGCCCCGGCATCGCCGCCGTCGAGATCACCGGGCCCGGCTTCCTCAACTTCAGCCTCGACGCCAACGCCCAGCAGGACCTTGTACGGGAGATCCTCAGTCGCCGTTCCCGGTACGGGCACCTCGCGCCCAGCGGGCAGGTCGCACAGCCCGTCCACCGTGCCGACGTCCGGGCCGCCGTCACCGCCGACGCCGTACGGCGGATCCTCCTCTCCCAGGGGTACCTCGTCCGTATCGCCTGCGAGGACGACGTCGATCCCGACTGGGCCCTCCTCGGGGTAGCGCCTGAAGCCCAAGGAGCCCGGGGGCATCTGCCCACCGACATCGCTCCCCTTCCCGTGCACCGACGAAGCCCCCGCGAGCTCGTCCACACCCTCGGTGTCGACGCCGCCCGGTGGGGGCTTCTTTCCGTCGCCGCGCATGACCACGCCCGGGTCGGTCACGAGCTGCTCCGGCAGCACGAGGACAACCCCCTCTTCCGCGTCCAGTACGCCCACTCCCGTGCCCGCGCCCTGACCAGGAACGCCGAGCAGCTCGGGTTTCACAGTGAGGCCGGGCACAGCAGCATCGACGGCAGCCTCCCCCGCGTTCTCGGCGACCACCCCGCCGTTCTCGCGGCCGCTGCCCGCCATCGCGCCCCCGATCGGGTCGCCCGGCATCTCGAAGTCGTCGCCGACGCGCTGCTCGACTTCCAGCACACCGTCCTGCCCCTCGGCGACGAGAAACCCTCGGCCGCCCACCGCTCCCGGCTCGCGCTCGCCGAAGCCGCCGGGGTGGTGCTCGCCGGTGGCCTCTCCCTGCTCGGCATCAGCGCACCCGACCAGATTTGAAAGATGCAGACATGAGCCGTTCCGCCCACCCCGCCGGGCCCCGCCACGCCGACGTCCTCCCCGAAGGGCACTACAGCGCCCCGGCAGCCGACCTCAACGTCCTCGACCCCAAGGTGTGGGCGCGGACCGTCAGTCGTGACGAGCGAGGGCAGGTCACCGTGGCCGGGCTCTCCGTCACCGAACTCGCCGAGGAGTTCGGGACGCCCGCCTACTTCCTCGACGAGGCCGACTTCCGCGCCCGCTGCCGCGCCTGGGCCGACGCCTTCGGGCCCGACGCCGACGTCTTCTACGCCGGCAAGGCCTTCCTCTCCCGTGCCGTCGTCCGGTGGCTCACCGAGGAGGGGCTCAACCTTGATGTGTGCTCCGGTGGTGAGCTGTCCACCGCCCTCTCCGCCGGTATGCCCGCCGAGCGCATCGCCTTCCACGGCAACAACAAGAGCGAAGAAGAGATCGAGCGTGCCGTCTCCGTCGGTGTCGGGCGGATCGTGCTCGACTCCTTCCAGGAGATCGTGCGCGTCGCCCACATCGCCCAGGCCCTCGGCAAGCGGCAGCGCGTCCAGATCCGGGTGACCGTCGGCGTCGAGGCGCACACCCACGAGTTCATCGCCACCGCCCACGAGGACCAGAAGTTCGGCATCGCCCTCGCCGGGGGACAGGCCGCCGAAGCCGTCCGGCGTGCGCTCTCCCTCGACGGGCTCGAGCTCATCGGGATCCACTCCCACATCGGGTCCCAGATCTTCGACATGGCCGGCTTCGAGGTCTCCGCCCGCCGCGTCGTCCAGCTCCTCGCCGCGGTACGCGACGAGCACGGCGTCGAACTCCCCGAGATCGACCTCGGCGGCGGCCTCGGCATCGCCTACACCTCCGACGACGACCCCCGCGAGCCGCACGACATCGCCAAGGCCCTCAAGGAGATCGTCACGAGGGAGTGCGAGGCCGCCAGGCTCGCCACGCCCCGCATCTCCGTCGAGCCCGGGCGCGCCATCGTCGGGCCCACCGCCTTCACGCTGTACGAGGTCGGGACCGTCAAGCCGCTCGAGGGGCTGCGGACGTATGTGAGCGTCGACGGCGGGATGTCGGACAATATCCGTACCGCGCTGTACGACGCCGAATACAGCGTCGCCCTCGTCTCGCGGACGAGTGACGCCGAGCCCATGCTCGTCCGTGTCGTCGGCAAGCACTGCGAGAGCGGCGACATCCTCGTACGGGACGCCTTCCTGCCCGCCGACGTCGCGCCCGGCGATCTCCTCGCCGTGCCGGCCACCGGCGCCTACTGCCGGTCCATGGCCAGCAACTACAACCACGCACTCCGCCCGCCCGTCGTCGCCGTCCGCGACGGCGAGGCGCGCGTGATCGTTCGGCGTGAGACGGAGGAAGATCTCCTGCGCCTCGACGTCGGATGATGAAATAACTGTCTCAGGATCCGGACGAGGGGCAGAAACCCTCGTCCGGTGAGTGAGACTGGTCCAACCGTAGAGATACGAAGTAGTACGAAGGAAACGAGGTCGGATGATGCGTACGCGTCCGCTGAAGGTGGCGCTGCTGGGCTGTGGAGTGGTCGGCTCAGAGGTGGCGCGCATCATGACGACGCACGCCGACGACCTCGCCGCGCGCATCGGCGCCCCGGTCGAGCTCGCCGGCGTCGCGGTCCGCCGCCCCGACAAGGTCCGGGCCGGCATCCCCGCCGAGCTGATCACCACCGACGCCACCGCCCTGGTCAAACGGGGCGACATCGACGTCGTCGTCGAGGTCATCGGCGGTGTCGAGCCCGCCCGCACGCTGATCACCACCGCCTTCGAGCACGGCGCCTCCGTCGTCTCGGCCAACAAGGCGCTCCTCGCCCAGGACGGCGCGAGCCTGTACGCCTCCGCCGAGGAGCACGGCGAGGACCTGTACTACGAGGCCGCCGTCGCCGGCGCCATCCCGCTGATCCGGCCGCTGCGAGAGTCCCTCGCCGGCGACAAGATCAACCGCGTCATGGGCATCGTCAACGGCACGACCAACTTCATCCTCGACAAGATGGACACGTCGGGGGCCGGCTACAGCGAGGCGCTCGACGAGGCCACCGCCCTCGGGTACGCCGAGGCCGACCCCACCGCCGACGTCGAGGGCTTCGACGCCGCCGCCAAGGCCGCCATCCTCGCCGGAATCGCCTTCCACACGCGCGTGCGGCTCGACGACGTCTACCGCGAGGGCATGACCGAGGTCACCGCCGCCGACTTCGCCTCCGCCAAGCAGATGGGCTGCACCATCAAGCTGCTCGCGATCTGCGAGCGGGCCGCCGACGGCGAGTCCGTCACCGCGCGCGTGCACCCGGCGATGATCCCGCTGAGCCACCCGCTCGCCTCGGTCCGCGAGGCCTACAACGCGGTCTTCGTCGAGGCCGAGGCCGCCGGGCGGCTCATGTTCTACGGCCCCGGCGCCGGCGGCGCTCCGACCGCCTCGGCCGTCCTCGGCGACCTGGTCGCCGTGTGCCGCAACAAGCTCGACGGGGCCACCGGCCCCGGGGAGTCCGCGTACACCCAGCTGCCCGTGAGCCCCATGGGCGACGTGGTGACGCGGTACCACATCAGCCTCGACGTGGCCGACAAGCCGGGTGTCCTCGCCCAGGTCGCGACGGTCTTCGCCGAGCACGGCGTGTCCATCGACACCGTCCGTCAGCAGGGCAAGGACGGCGAGGCCTCCCTCGTCGTCGTCACCCATCGCGCCGCCGACGCCGCCCTCTCGGGGACGGTCGAGGCGCTGCGCAAGCTCGACACCGTGCGCGGTGTCGCCAGCATCATGCGTGTTGAAGGGGAGTAAGGACCCATGACCAGCAAGGGCACCCACCAGTGGCGCGGCATCATCGAGGAGTACCGGGACCGTCTTCCGGTCACGGACACGACGCCGGTCGTCACGCTCCGTGAGGGCGGTACGCCGCTCGTTCCCGCTCAGGTCCTCTCCGAGCGCACGGGCTGCGAGGTGCACCTCAAGGTCGAGGGCGCCAACCCCACCGGTTCCTTCAAGGACCGCGGCATGACCATGGCCATCTCGAAGGCCAAGGAGGAGGGCGCGCAGGCCGTCATCTGCGCCTCCACCGGCAACACCTCGGCGTCCGCGGCGGCTTACGCGGTACGCGCCGGCATGGTGTCCGCCGTCCTCGTGCCGCAGGGCAAGATCGCGCTCGGCAAGATGGGCCAGGCCCTCGTGCACGGCGCGAAGATCCTCCAGGTCGACGGCAACTTCGACGACTGCCTCGACCTGGCCCGCGCGCTGTCGGACAACTACCCGGTCGCGCTGGTCAATTCCGTCAACCCGGTCCGTATCGAGGGGCAGAAGACCGCCGCCTTCGAGATCGTGGACATGCTGGGCGACGCCCCCGACATCCACGTCCTGCCCGTGGGCAACGCCGGCAACATCACGGCGTACTGGAAGGGGTACCGCGAGTACGCCACCGACGGCCTCGCCACCCACCGCCCGCGCATGTGGGGCTTCCAGGCCTCCGGCTCCGCGCCGCTCGTGCGCGGTGAGGTCGTCAAGGACCCGTCGACGATCGCCACCGCGATCCGGATCGGCAACCCCGCCTCGTGGGAGTACGCGATCGCCGCGCGCGACGAGTCCGGCGGCTTCATCGACGAGGTGACGGACCGTGAGATCCTGCGCGCCTACCGGCTGTTGGCCTCGCAGGAGGGCGTCTTCGTCGAGCCCGCCTCCGCCGCGTCCGTCGCCGGTCTGCTGAAGGCCGCCGAGCAGGGCAAGGTCGACCCGGGCCAGCGGATCGTCTGCACCGTGACCGGCAACGGCCTGAAGGACCCCGACTGGGCCGTCGCCGGCGCGCCCCAGCCGGTCACCGTCCCGGTCGACGCCGCCGCGGCAGCCGAGCGCCTCGGCCTCGCGTAACCCTGCGCGCACCGCGCGCGGGCCTCGCGTAAGAACGCTGTAAGTCCCTGAAGTCTGGCGGGAAACGCCTCTCCGGGAGTCCCGGAGAGGCAAACCCGATCAGGAACGTACATAGGCGCACAGGAAGGCTTGCGACACGCATCGTGCGCCTCCTGTGCGCCCTATGTCGCCACAGAACCTTCCTTCGATAGGCTGTACCGAACCCGCCCCGTTGCATATGCGCGGTGTCGTTGCCGTTGTCGCCCCCCGAGGCAGAAGCGGCCCCCGGGTTTCCGTGTACTTCTCTTGAAAACCCGTTGTCGCAAGTCAAGGAGAGTCATCGAGCGATGGCCGGTCCCGCCTTCCGCGCCGCCGCCGTACGGGTGCGCGTTCCCGCCACCAGCGCCAACCTCGGCCCCGGCTTCGACGCCTTCGGCCTGTCGCTGGGTCTCTACGACGACGTCGTCGTCCGGGTCGCCGACTCCGGGCTGCACATCGACATCGCCGGCGAAGGCGCCGACACGCTCCCGCGCGACGAGAGCCACCTGCTCGTACGCTCCCTGCGTACCGCCTTCGACCTGCTCGGCGGACAGCCGCGCGGCCTCGAGGTCGTCTGTGCCAACCGCATCCCGCACGGCCGCGGCCTCGGCTCCTCCTCCGCCGCCATCTGCGCCGGCATCGTCGCCGCCCGCGCCGTGACCATAGGCGGCGACAGCCGCCTCGACGAGGCGGCCCTCCTCGAACTCGCCACCGAGATCGAGGGACACCCCGACAACGTCGCCGCCTGTCTGCTCGGCGGCTTCACGCTCGCCTGGACCGAGTCCGGTGCCGCGCGGGCGATCAGGATGGATCCCTCGGATTCCATCGTTCCGGTGGTTTTCGTCCCCGGAAAGCCCGTACTGACCGAGACCGCGCGTGGCCTGCTGCCGCGCACCGTCCCGCACGTCGACGCCGCGGCCAACGCCGGCCGCGCCGCGCTCCTCGTCGAGGCGCTCACCCGCCGCCCCGAGCTGCTGCTCTCGGCCACCGAGGACCGGCTGCACCAGGAGTACCGGGCCCCCGCGATGCCGGAGAGCATCGCCCTTGTGAACCGGCTGCGGGCGGACGGAGTCCCCGCGGTCATCTCCGGCGCGGGCCCCACGGTGCTCGCGCTGGCCGAACACGGGTCGGCCGACAAGGTCGCCCGGCTGGCGGGCGAGGGATGGGCCGCGAACCGGCTCGACCTCGATGTGTCCGGAGCGAGTGTCCTGCCGCTCGCTCCCTAGGGACACGTGGTTGCCGGTGATGGAGAGGGGGAATGTTTGTTGGAGCCGGTAGTGTTAACCTCAAGTCAGCACCCGGCGCCTTTGTGGCGCGGTGCTGAGTGTCCCTGTCAGGGACCACCGATTCTTCCGGGAGCCTCCCCAACTGCCTGAGCAGCCCGCCTGAGCAGTTTCGAGCACGCTCCGGAACCGGCACGACACCCCTCGCTCAACCTGTGTGAGGGCCGAGCTAGGGGACCTCGGGCCGGACCCAGCACGTTTTTTCTCTTCCGCCGTACCCGGCGGGACCACCGCCCCGACACGGTCCACAAGCCAGGACCGTTGTCGGACAGCACAACCGGTCGCCGAGCCAGATGGCCGACGTCCGCTCCAGGGAAGGACCCTTCGTGAGCGACACCACCGATCTGATGGGCGTGACTGCCGACAACACGGTCGACAATTCCGCGCCCGCCGCAGGTGCTGCCACTGGCACCACCGCACGGCGCCGCCGCTCCGGCACCGGCCTTGAGGGCATGGTCCTGGCCGAGCTGCAGCAGGTCGCGTCCGGCCTCGGCATCAGGGGCACCGCGCGGATGCGCAAGAGCCAGCTGATCGAGGTCATCAAGGAGGCGCAGGCCGGTGGCGGTTCTTCCGCCCCCGCCAAGGCCGCCGCCGACACGGCTGAGACCAAGCCGAAGCGCCGCGCCACCTCCAAGGCCCGTACGGCCGAGAGCGCCGACGAGACCGCTGCCCCCAAGGCGGAGAAGGCCGAGAAGGCCGTCGCCCAGCAGCAGATCGACATCCCGGGCCAGCCTGCCTCCGAGGACCAGCCGGCCGGCGAGCGCCGCCGTCGTCGGGCCACCGCGCCCGCCGGCAGCCCCGAGGGCGAGGCCAGGGCCGAGTCCGCGCAGGCCGTCAAGACCGAGACCAAGGTCGACACCCGGACGGACTCCCGAACCGAGTCCCGTACGGACGCGTCCGCCGAGGCCAAGGCCGAGACCGCCGCCGACACCGCCGAGGGCCGCGGCCGCCGCGACCGCGGCGAGCGTGGCGAGCGCCGTGACCGTGGCGAGCGCGGCGACCGCCAGCGCGACCGCCGTGACCGCGGGGGCAAGGCCGACGAGCAGCAGGGCGGTGGCCAGGGCGGCCAGCGCCAGCAGCGTCAGGGCGGCCAGCAGGGTCAGCAGAGCGGCCCGCAGGACGACTTCGACGACGAGGGCGGCCGTCGTGGCCGTCGCGGCCGCTACCGCGACCGTCGTGGCCGTCGTGGCCGTGACGAGTTCCAGACCGGCGAGCCGCAGGTCTCCGACGACGACGTCCTGATCCCCGTCGCGGGCATCCTGGACATCCTCGACAACTACGCGTTCATCCGGACCTCCGGCTACCTGCCCGGCCCGAACGACGTGTACGTCTCCCTCGCCCAGGTCCGCAAGAACGGCCTGCGCAAGGGTGACCACGTCACCGGCGCCGTGCGTCAGCCGAAGGAGGGCGAGCGCCGCGAGAAGTTCAACGCGCTGGTGCGCCTGGACTCCTCGAACGGCATGGCCGCCGACTCCGGCCGGGGCCGCCCCGAGTTCAACAAGCTGACCCCGCTCTACCCGCAGGACCGGCTCCGTCTGGAGACCGACCCGGGCGTGCTGACCACGCGGATCATCGACCTCGTGTCGCCGATCGGCAAGGGCCAGCGAGGCCTGATCGTGGCCCCGCCGAAGACCGGCAAGACCATGATCATGCAGGCGATCGCCAACGCGATCACCCACAACAACCCCGAGTGCCACCTGATGGTCGTCCTGGTCGACGAGCGTCCGGAAGAGGTCACCGACATGCAGCGGTCGGTCAAGGGCGAGGTCATCTCCTCGACCTTCGACCGCCCGGCCGAGGACCACACCACGGTCGCCGAGCTGGCCATCGAGCGCGCCAAGCGCCTCGTGGAGCTGGGTCACGACGTGGTCGTCCTGCTCGACTCGATCACCCGTCTGGGACGTGCGTACAACCTCGCCGCCCCGGCCTCCGGCCGCATCCTGTCCGGTGGTGTCGACTCGACCGCGCTCTACCCGCCGAAGCGCTTCTTCGGTGCCGCGCGCAACATCGAGGACGGCGGCTCGCTGACCATCCTGGCCACCGCGCTGGTCGACACCGGCTCGCGCATGGACGAGGTGATCTTCGAGGAGTTCAAGGGCACCGGCAACATGGAGCTCAAGCTCGACCGGAAGCTCGCCGACAAGCGCATCTTCCCGGCCGTCGACGTCGACGCCTCGGGTACGCGTAAGGAAGAGATCCTGCTCGGCAGCGACGAGCTGGCCGTCACCTGGAAGCTGCGTCGCGTGCTGCACGCGCTCGACCAGCAGCAGGCGATCGAGCTGCTGCTCGACAAGCTCAAGCAGACGAAGTCGAACGGCGAGTTCCTGCTCCAGATCCAGAAGACGACGCCTGGCGGGAACAACGACTGAGGCATGACCTCCGTCACACGACGGGGGACCGGCCCGAGGGCCGTAACCCCGCCGTGACCTGGATCGACGACCGCGCCCACCGTGCCCCGCACGGTGGGCGCGGTGCGTTGCGGGCCGTCGCTCTGCGAAACCTCACAGGTTCCCGTGCGACCCTTCCGGGCGCATGTCCGTCACAGAAGGTGAAACTAGGACCTGAGGTAGGAAATGACCGAGCAGAGCAAGAGCGGACGAATACGGCCCAACGGCCGGCGTCGCAAGCAGCCCGCCAAGGGCCGCCGCGCGCTGACCGTCGCCGCCTGGAGCGCCGCCGCGATCGTCGTGGTCGGCGGCTCCGGACTCGGTTACGTGTACTTCAAGCTCGACGGCAACCTCCAGGGCGTCGACATCAACGCCAAGCTCGGCACCGACCGCCCCAAGAACGTCGACAACGGCTCCATGGACATCCTGGTCCTCGGCTCCGACTCCCGCTCCGGCGACAACGGCGCGTACGGCAAGGACGAGGGCGGCGCCCGCTCCGACACGGCGATGGTCGTGCACGTCTACGAGGGCCACAAGAAGGCCAGCGTCGTCTCCATCCCCCGCGACACCCTGATCGACCGCCCCGCGTGCGTCGACGAGCGGGGCACCCGCGTCGCCGGCTCCAAGCGGGCCATGTTCAACACCGCGTACGAGGTCGGCGGGCCGGCCTGCGCCGTGAAGACCGTCGAGTCGATGTCCGGCATCCGCATGGACCACTACATCGAGGTCGACTTCACCGGCTTCAAGAAGCTGGTCGACAAGCTCGGCGGCGTCGAGATCACCACCACCGAGGCCATCAAGGACTCCAAGAGCCATCTGAACCTCGCCCCGGGCACGCACACCCTGAACGGCGAGCAGTCCCTCGGCCTGGTCCGTACCCGCAAGAGCGTCGGCGACGGCAGCGACCTCGGCCGCATCCAGCTCCAGCAGGCCTTCATGAAGGCCTTCATCGACCAGGTCAAGGACGTCGGTGTCTTCTCGAACCCGAAGAAGCTCCTCGACATCGCCGACACCGCCACCAAGGCCATCACCCCCGACTCCGAGCTCGACTCGGTCAACGAGCTGATGGGCTTCGCCCAGGGGCTCGCCGGGCTCGGCGCCGACGACGTCCACATGGTCACCATGCCGGTCGAGTACGACCCCGCCGACCTGAACCGGGTCATCCCCCTGGAAGCCCAGTCCCGGCAGGTCTGGCAGGCGCTCAAGGCCGACAAGCCCATCCCCGCGTCGGCGACGAAGGACACCGCCACGGGCAAGGCCGACGGCCTGGTGAAACAGCCCGGAACAGTTCCGGAATAGTTTCACCAAGGACCCGGTTTTGGGAGATACGGCCGGTCCTGGCAGACTGGTACGTCGGCCCCGGTTCACGCAGGTGCATCCCGCACAGCGACCCGGGCGCCCTCCCGAAACTAGGAGACACCTTGAAGCGCGAGATCCACCCCGAGTACGTCGAGACCCAGGTCAGCTGCACCTGTGGCGCGTCGTTCACCACCCGTAGCACCCTGACCGAGGGCACCATCCGTGCCGAGGTCTGCTCCGAGTGCCACCCGTTCTACACGGGCAAGCAGAAGATCCTCGACACCGGCGGCCGCGTCGCCCGCTTCGAGGCCCGCTTCGGCAAGGCTGCGGCCAAGAAGTAGCACGTCACTGCGCCGGTCCTTGGTCGCTCCCGCCGGGAGCACCGGACCGGCGCTTTGCCGTCCCCGCAGTCCTTTCGTACGAAAACCAGGAGCCATCGATGTTCGAGGCGGTCGAGGAACTGATCGGCGAGCACGCCGATCTCGAGAAGAAGCTCGCTGACCCTTCGGTCCACTCGGACCAGGCCAACGCGCGCAAGCTGAACAAGCGTTACGCCGAGCTGACCCCGATCGTCGCCGTCTACCGTTCGTGGAAGCAGAACGGTGACGACATCGAGACCGCCCGCGAGCTGATGCACGACGACCCCGACTTCGCGGCCGAGGTCAAGGAGCTGGAGAAGCAGCGCGAGGAGCTGACCGACAAGCTGCGGCTGCTGCTCGTCCCGCGCGACCCCAGCGACGACAAGGACGTCATCCTGGAGATCAAGGCCGGCGCGGGCGGCGACGAGTCCGCCCTGTTCGCCGGCGACCTGCTCCGGATGTACCTGCGCTACGCCGAGCGGGTCGGCTGGAAGACCGAGATCATCGACTCCACCGAGTCCGAGCTCGGCGGCTACAAGGACGTCCAGGTCGCCGTGAAGACCAAGGGCGGCAACGGCGCGACCGAGCCCGGTCAGGGCGT
This sequence comes from Streptomyces sp. NPDC001927, assembly GCF_053594455.1. Classification (NCBI taxonomy): domain Bacteria; kingdom Bacillati; phylum Actinomycetota; class Actinomycetes; order Kitasatosporales; family Streptomycetaceae; genus Streptomyces; species Streptomyces sp. NPDC001927. The sequence continues at coordinate 113,622 of NZ_JBSFEN010000015.1, forward strand.
CTGGGCGCGGCTGAAGTACGAGGGCGGGGTGCACCGCGTGCAGCGCGTGCCCGCCACCGAGTCGGCCGGCCGGATCCACACCTCCGCCGCCGGTGTCCTCGTGACGCCCGAGGCCGAGGAGATCGACGTCGAGATCCACGCCAACGACCTCCGTATCGACGTGTACCGGTCCTCGGGCCCCGGCGGCCAGTCCGTCAACACGACCGACTCCGCGGTCCGCATCACGCACCTGCCGACCGGCATCGTCGCCTCCTGCCAGAACGAGAAGAGCCAGCTCCAGAACAAGGAGCAGGCGATGCGTATCCTGCGGTCCAGGCTGCTCGCCGCCGCGCAGGAGGAGGCCGAGTCCAAGGCCGCCGACGCCCGTCGCAGCCAGGTCCGTACCGTCGACCGGTCCGAGAAGATCCGGACGTACAACTTCCCGGAAAACCGGATCTCGGACCACCGCGTCGGATTCAAGGCGTACAACTTGGACCAGGTGCTCGACGGCGACCTGGACGCGATGATCCAGGCCTGTGTCGACGCCGACTCGGCGGCCAAGCTCGCCGCGGCGTAAGTTCCCCGTAGCCCCACCCCGTACCACGGAGGACCAGCGTGAACCTGCTGCTTGCCGAGGTGGCCCAGGCCACCCAGCGGCTGGCCGACGCCGGCGTTCCCTCGCCGCGTTTCGACGCGGAGGAGCTCGCCGCGTTCGTGCACGGCGTCAAGCGGGGGGAGCTGCACAACGTCAAGGACGCGGACTTCGACGCCCGCTACTGGGAGGCGGTGGCCCGCCGCGAGGCCCGCGAGCCGCTCCAGCACATCACCGGGCGGGCGTTCTTCCGCTACCTGGAGCTCCAGGTCGGTCCGGGCGTCTTCGTGCCCCGGCCCGAGACGGAGTCCGTGGTCGGCTGGGCCATAGACGCCGTACGGGCCATGGACGTCGTCGAGCCGCTGATCGTCGACCTGTGCACCGGCTCGGGCGCGATCGCGCTCGCCATGGCGCAGGAGGTGCCGCGCTCGCGCGTGCACGCGGTCGAGCTCTCCGACGACGCGCTGGTGTGGACCCGCAAGAACGCGGAGGGCTCGCGGGTCACCGTCCACCAGGGCGACGCGCTGAGCGCGCTCCCGGAGCTCGACGGCCAGGTCGACCTGGTCATCTCCAACCCGCCGTACATCCCGCTCACCGAGTGGGAGTACGTCGCGCCCGAGGCACGCGACCACGACCCGGAGATGGCGCTCTTCTCCGGCGAGGACGGCCTCGACACCATCCGTGGCATCGAGCGCACCGCGCACCGCCTCCTGCGCCCGGGCGGCCTCGTCGTGATCGAGCACGCGGACACCCAGGGCGGTCAGGTGCCGTGGATCTTCAACGAGGAGGCCGGCTGGTCGGACGCCGCCGACCACCCGGACCTGAACAAACGACCGCGCTTCGCGACCGCCCGCAAGGCGATGCCGTGATCCGCGCCGCTGCCCTGACCAACCCTGTGTACGAGGAGGCCCGCTGATGGCTCGGCGATACGACTGCAACGAGGCGACCGACCGTGTGACCGGTCTGCGCGAGGCCGCGTCCGCCGTGCGCCGCGGCGAGCTGGTCGTGCTGCCCACCGACACCGTCTACGGGATCGGTGCGGACGCCTTCAGCGCGGAGGCGGTCGCGGACCTGCTCGACGCCAAGGGCCGGGGCCGCAACATGCCCACGCCCGTCCTCATCGGCTCCCCGAACACGCTGCACGGGCTCGTCACGGACTTCTCCGAGCAGGCCTGGGAGCTCGTCGACGCGTTCTGGCCGGGCGCGCTCACGCTGGTCGCCAAGCACCAGCCCTCGCTCCAGTGGGACCTCGGCGACACCCGGGGCACGGTGGCGATCCGGATGCCGCTGCACCCGGTCGCGATCGAGCTGCTGACCGAGGTCGGCCCGATGGCGGTCTCCTCCGCCAACCTGACCGGTCACCCGTCGCCGGAGGACTGCGACGCGGCCCAGGGCATGCTCGGCGACTCCGTCTCCGTGTACCTCGACGGCGGCCCGACGCCCGGCATCGTGCCGTCCTCGATCGTGGACGTCACCGGCAAGGTGCCGGTCCTGCTGCGTGAGGGCGCGCTCTCCCCGGAGGAGCTCCGGAAGGTCGTACCCGACCTCGAGGTGGCCAATTGACCGCCCCTGAGGGGCGTGGCATAGCGGGGCACGAGAGCAGTTCCTTCCGCATCCTCCACGTCAGCACCGGCAACGTCTGCCGCTCGCCGATCACCGAGCGGCTGACTCGCCATGCCCTGAGCGACCGCCTGGGCGACCCCCGGGGCGGCGGCCTGATCGTGGAGAGCGCGGGCACCTGGGGGCACGAGGGCGCCCCGATGGAGGCCAACGCGGAGCTGGTCCTCGCCGACTTCGGCGCGGACTACAGCGGCTTCGTCGGCCGCGAGCTCCTCGACGAGCACGTCATCCGCGCGGACCTGGTCCTGACGGCGACCCGCGACCACCGGGCGCAGGTCATCTCGATGGGCCACTCGGCGGGCCTGCGCACCTTCACCCTGAAGGAGTTCACCCGGCTCGTGCGGGCCATAGACCCCGCGACGCTTCCGGACCCGCTGGGCGAGGGCATGGTGGAACGCGCGCGTGCGCTGGTCCGCGCCGCGGCGGCTCTACGCGGGTGGCTCCTGGCCCCCAACGCGGAGGCCGACGAGGTCAACGACCCGTACGGCGCCCCCATCACGTTCTTCCGCTCGATCGGCGAGGAGATCAACACCGCCCTCGACCCCGTCGTGACGGCCCTGACGGGAGTCCCCGCGCGCCGTTGAGGGCGGAGCGCCCTACGGCCAGACGGCTCAGGGCGCGGATGAACATCAGGCAAACCGCTTCCCGCGCGCCTACATTGGAGCTGAAGGCCCGCCCCTCGCGCCGGGAGCCACAGATGCCGGTCACCGCTCCACCCGAATCGGAACTCGACGTCCTGCGCCGGCAGGACCCGGAGATCGCCGACGTGCTGCTCGGCGAGGCGCGCCGGCAGAGCGACAGCCTGCAGCTGATCGCCGCCGAGAACTTCACCTCGTCCGCCGTCCTGGCCGCGCTCGGCTCCCCGCTCGCCAACAAGTACGCCGAGGGCTATCCCGGCGCCCGCCACCACGGCGGCTGCGAGTTCGCCGACGCCGCCGAGCGGATCGCCGTGGAGCGGGCCACCGCGCTCTTCGGAGCCGAGCACGCGAACGTGCAGGCCCATTCCGGTTCCTCGGCCGTCCTGGCCGCGTACGCGGCGCTCCTGCGGCCCGGGGACACCGTCCTGGCCATGGGCCTCGCCCACGGCGGCCACCTCACGCACGGCTCGCCCGCCAACTTCTCCGGCCGCTGGTTCGACTTCGTGCCGTACGGCGTCGACGCCGAGACCGGACTCGTCGACTACGAGCAGGTCGCCGCCCTCGCCCGGCACCACCGCCCGAAGGCGATCGTGTGCGGCTCGATCTCCTACCCCCGCCACCTCGACTACGCGGTCTTCCGCGAGATCGCCGACGAGGTGGGCGCCTATCTGATCGCCGACGCCGCGCACCCCATCGGCCTCGTCGCCGGGGGAGCGGCCCCGAACCCCGTCCCGTACGCCGATGTGGTCTGCGCCACCACGCACAAGGTGCTGCGCGGACCGCGCGGCGGGATGATCCTCTGCGGCGCGGACCTCGCGGGCCGCGTCGACCGGGCGGTCTTCCCGTTCACCCAGGGCGGCGCCCAGATGCACACCATCGCCGCCAAGGCCGTCGCGTTCGGCGAGGCGGCGACGCCGGCCTTCAGCACGTACGCCCATCGGGTGGTCGCGCACGCCCGCGTCCTCGCCGACGCGCTCGCCGCCGAGGGCTTCGCGGTCACCACGGGCGGCACCGACACCCACCTGATCACCGCCGATCCGGCTCCTCTCGGCATCGACGGCCGCACCGCGCGGACCCGGCTCGCGGCCGCCGGGATGGTCCTGGACACCTGCGCCCTGCCGTACGGGGACGGGCGCGGCATCCGGCTCGGCACCGCCGCCGTGACCACCCAGGGAATGGGTCCCGCGCAGATGGCGCGGATCGCCGCGCTCTTCACGATCGCGCTACGGGATGACGTCGAGGAGACGGCCCGGGTACGCGCGGAAGTACGTGATCTTGCCGGGCGATTTCCCCCGTACGGCCGCTGAAGAAGCCGGACCGCAACCATCCGGGCGGCCCGTATGTCCTCAAGCACATGGACAGCACGGCTAGGGTGTGGGGCTGAGATGGCCAGCGATTCCTGTGGGGCAGCCCGTGCGTGATTACCTGCTGACGCTCTGTGTCACGGCCGCGGTGACCTATCTGCTGACCGGTCCGGTGCGGAAGTTCGCCATCGCGACCGGGGCGATGCCGGAGATCCGTGCCCGCGACGTACACCGAGAACCGACTCCGCGGCTCGGTGGCATCGCCATGTTCTTCGGCCTGTGCACGGGCCTCCTGGTCGCGGACCATCTGCAGAACCTCAACAGCGTCTTCGAGCTCTCCAACGAGCCCCGCGCGCTGCTCTCGGGCGCCGCGCTGATCTGGCTGATCGGTGTCCTGGACGACAAGTTCGAGCTGGACGCGCTGATCAAGCTGGGCGCGCAGATGATCTCGGCCGGTGTGATGGTGATCCAGGGTCTGACGATCCTGTGGCTGCCGATCCCCGGTGTCGGCGTGGTCGCGCTCACCAAGGGCCAGGGCACGCTGCTGACCGTGGCGCTCGTGGTCCTCACCATCAACGCGGTCAACTTCGTCGACGGCCTGGACGGCCTCGCCGCCGGCATGGTCTGCATCGCGGCCGCCGCGTTCTTCCTGTACGCGTACCGGCTCTGGTACGGCTACGGCATCGAGGCCGCTTCCCCCGCGACGCTGTTCGCCGCCATCCTCATGGGCATGTGCCTGGGGTTCCTGCCGCACAACATGCATCCGGCGAGAATCTTCATGGGCGACTCCGGCTCGATGCTGATCGGTCTGATCCTGGCCGCCTCGGCCATCTCGATCACCGGCCAGGTCGACGCGGACGTGCTGAAGATCTTCGAGGGCTCGGGGCGTGAGGCCACCCACGCCGCGCTGCCGGTCTTCATCCCGCTGCTGCTGCCGCTGACGATCATCGCGATCCCGATGGCGGACCTGGTCCTGGCGATCCTGCGCCGCACCTGGAACGGCCAGTCGCCGTTCGCGGCGGACCGCGGGCACCTGCACCACCGGCTCCTGGAGATCGGGCACTCGCACAGCCGGGCCGTCCTGATCATGTACTTCTGGTCGGCGCTGATCGCGTTCGGGACGCTGGCGTACTCGGTGCACTCGACGTCGATGTGGATCGTGCTCGTCGTGGTCTTCCTCAGCGCGATCGGTCTGGTGCTGCTCCTGCTGCCGCGCTTCACGCCGCGAGCGCCCCGCTGGGCGGAGTCCTTCGTCCCGCCGCGCTACCGCCGCCGGAAGACCCTCCTGCCGGGGACCTCCGCCTCTGCCGCCACCTCGGTGGACGGACCCTCCGATCCCGCCGAGCCGGTCGAGGAGCGCGTCCCCGTGCCGGCGGGGGTCAACGGAGCCACCGCCATCGGCCACCGTTCGCGCTTCACCGACCGGCGGAAGGCCGGAACGCCGAGTTGACGAAAGCCGCATCGGCTCGCAATACCAGACAAGACCACCTCGTGTCCTGCACACACGCGCGCAGTAACTCTCATGTGTGACAGTCAGCACACCTTGAGGGTAAAGACCTATTCAAATAGTTTGTGATACGGTTCACGAGACCCGGCGACAGCGCCGAAAGACCGTAGTGCGACGGTCCGTTGGCCCCGAGACACACCTCGGACCGGGCTTACGCTCGTCCCTGACGACACCATCGCCCCCACCAGTAACAGCGGAGACACCGCCATGCCGTCCAGCGACGCACGCATCCTTCTGTCAGCTGCCATTCCCGCTGCAGCCACCGGCGTTATCGCCGCGGTCATCAGCGGCGTGGTCGCCGGCGGAAAGGGCGCGATCGGCGCCGTGATCGGCTGCGCGGTCGTGATCGCCTTCATGGGGATCGGTCTCGTCGTGCTCCAGCGGACGGCCAAGTCGTACCCGCACCTGTTCCAGGCGATGGGTCTCCTGCTCTACACGACCCAGCTGCTGCTGCTCTTCGTGCTGATGCTGATGCTCAAGAACACGACGTTCTTCGACTTCAAGGCCTTCGCCTTCACGCTGCTCGCGTCGACCCTCGTCTGGATCGCCGCGCAGGCACGTGCGTACATGAAGGCCAAGATCATGTACATCGACGACCCCAAGAAGCAGGGGTCGTCGCAGTGAGGGGTAGGGCCGGGATAAAGGCGCGTTCGGCTTCCTGCTATCGTCCGGTGCCAACTGCGGCACTGCGGGCGCGGGCATCCGAGCTGACGCCTGTCCCAGCGCGAGGCTCGACGCCGAACCGCCGCCCCCTTATCCGTAAGACCAGTCCAGTGCCGACCCGCGGCTGCGTGCCGCGCCGACACAACGAGGTTGCCGTACCTATGCGCCACGCTGAAGGAGCCCGCGGTGAGTGCTGACCAGACGCTTGCCTTCGACCCGGATTGCCACATCTTCAGTGGATGCGGCTTCCCGGCGCCGGGCCTGCACACGTTCATGTACGAGCCCATCGCCACGGTGGGCGGCATCGAGATCACCAAGCCGATGCTGCTCGCCGTCCTCGGCTCCATCGTGGTCGTCGGGTTCTTCTGGGCCGCCTTCAACAAGCCCAAGCTGATCCCCGGCAAGATGCAGATGGTCGGCGAGGCCGGTTACGACTTCGTCCGCCGCGGCATCGTCTACGAGATCATCGGCAAGAAGGACGGCGAGAAGTACGTCCCCTTCATGGTGTCGTTGTTCTTCTTCGTCTGGATCATGAACCTCTGGTCGATCATTCCGCTCGCCCAGTTCCCGGTCACCTCGCTGATCGCCTTCCCGGCCGGTCTCGCGCTGATCGTGTACGTCATGTGGATCTCGCTGACGTTCAAGAAGCACGGCTTCGTCGGCGGCTGGAAGAACATCGTCGGCTACGACAAGTCCCTCGGTGCGATCCTCCCGATGGTCGTCGTCCTCGAGTTCTTCTCGAACCTGATCATCCGGCCCTTCACGCACGCGGTCCGACTGTTCGCGAACATGTTCGCCGGTCACCTGCTGATCGTGATGTTCTCGCTGGCCACCTGGTACCTCATGAACGGCCTGGGCTTCGTCTACGCCGGCGCCTCGTTCGTGATGGTCCTCGTGATGACGGCCTTCGAGCTCTTCATCCAGGCCGTCCAGGCGTACGTCTTCGTCCTCCTGGCCTGCAGCTACATCCAGGGCGCGCTCGCCGAGCACCACTGAGTGACACCCGTCCCGCAAGGGGCTCAGCTGCACCCCCCAATCCATCAGTCGTCCGGTGGCCAACCCCCATCGGGTCATTGAAAGAGAAGGAAGTAACGGCATGTCCGCTGCTCTCGACATGATCAACCTCGCCGCCGAAGGTGGCAGCGCCAAGACCAACGTCGTCGGCAACGTCGCCTCGATCGGTTACGGCCTCGCCGCGATCGGCCCCGGCGTCGGCGTCGGCATCATCTTCGGTAACGGTACGCAGGCCCTCGCCCGCCAGCCCGAGGCCGCCGGTCTGATCCGCACCAACCAGATCATGGGCTTCGCCTTCTGTGAGGCGCTCGCCCTCATCGGCATCGTCATGGGCTTCGTCTACCAGTAAGCCGGACCGACAGCCCACACCTTTTTACGGAAGGCACTGATGTGAACGCTCTGCTTCTTGCGGCGGCGGAGGAGCCCCAGCCTCCTCTGATCCCGCATCTTGACGAGCTCGTCATCGGCCTGATCGCTTTCGTCATCGTCTTCGGTTTTCTCGCCAAGAAGCTCCTCCCGAACATCAACAAGGTTCTGGACGAGCGTCGGGCGGCCATCGAAGGTGGCATCGAGGCGGCCGATGCGGCCCAGATCGAGGCCCAGAGTGTGCTGGAGCAGTACAAGGCCCAGCTCGCCGAGGCCCGCCACGAGGCCGCGCGTCTTCGCCAGGAGGCGACGGAGCAGGGCACCGCGATCATCCAGGAGATGAAGGCGGAAGGCCAGCGCCAGCGCGAGGAGATCATCGCGGCCGGTCACACGCAGATCGAGGCCGACCGCAAGGCCGCGGCGACCTCGCTGCGCCAGGACGTGGGCAAGCTCGCCACCGACCTGGCCGGAAAGCTGGTCGGCGAGTCCCTCGAGGACCACGCCCGCCAGAGCCGCACGATCGACCGCTTCCTCGATGAGCTCGAGGAGAAGGCCGAGGCCGTCCGATGAACGGAGCGAGCCGTGAGGCACTGGCCGCCGCACGTGAGTCCCTCGACGCGCTGACCGACAACACCTCGGTCGACGCGGCGAAGCTCGCGGGCGAGCTGGCCTCCGTCACCGCGCTGCTCGACCGCGAGGTCTCGCTGCGTCGGGTCCTGACCGACCCGGCGCAGGCGGGCGAGGCCAAGGCCGAGCTCGCCGGGCGACTGCTCGGCGGTCAGGTGGGCGGCGAGACCGTCGACCTGGTCTCGGGCATGGTGCGGTCCCGCTGGTCGCAGTCGCGCGACCTGGTCGACTCCGCCGAGGAGCTGGCGAACACCGCCGACCTCACCGCGGCGCAGCAGGCCGGCGCACTGGACGACGTCGAGGACGAGCTGTTCCGGTTCGGCCGGATCGTCTCCTCCAGCACCGAGCTCCGCTCGGCGCTGACGGACAAGGCCGCCACGACGGCCGCCAAGAGCGAGCTGCTGCGCAGCCTGCTCGGCGGCAAGGCCAACGTGGTCACCGAGCGCCTGATCATCCGTCTCGTCACCCAGCCCCGGGGACGTAGCCTGGAATCGGGACTGGAGTCCCTCTCCAAGCTCGCCGCGGCGCGCCGGGACCGGATGGTCGCCGTCGTCACCACGGCCGTGCCGCTGTCCGACCAGCAGAAGCAGCGCCTCGGTGCCGTTCTGGCCAAGCTGTACGGCCGCCAGATGCACCTGAACCTGGACGTGGACCCCTCGGTCCTCGGCGGGATCTCGGTGCAGGTCGGCGACGAGGTCATCAACGGGACCATCGCGGAGCGCCTCGACGAGGCGTCCCGGCGACTGGCCGGCTGACGACAGCTGCCACCACACAAAAAGCATGATCAGCGGCCCGGTTGGGCCGTGCACTTAGCAGAAGATTCCTGGGGGTCGGCCCCCAGACCCCCAAGAAAACTTCGGGCCCAACAAGGAGAGCAGGGAACCCAGATGGCGGAGCTCACGATCCGGCCGGAGGAGATCCGGGACGCGCTGGAGAACTTCGTCCAGTCGTACCAGCCGGACGCGGCCTCGCGCGAGGAGGTCGGAACGGTCAGCCTGGCCGGCGACGGCATCGCCAAGGTGGAGGGTCTTCCCTCGGCCATGGCGAACGAGCTGCTGAAGTTCGAGGACGGCACCCTCGGTCTCGCCCTCAACCTCGAGGAGCGCGAGATCGGTGCGATCGTCCTCGGCGAGTTCAGCGGCATCGAGGAGGGCCAGCCGGTGCAGCGCACCGGTGAGGTTCTCTCGGTCGGTGTCGGCGAGGGCTACCTCGGCCGCGTTGTCGACCCGCTCGGCAACCCGATCGACGGCCTCGGCGAGATCGCGACGGAGGGCCGCCGCGCCCTCGAGCTGCAGGCGCCCGGCGTCATGCAGCGCAAGTCGGTCCACGAGCCGATGGAGACCGGCTACAAGGCCGTCGACGCGATGACCCCGGTCGGCCGCGGCCAGCGTCAGCTGATCATCGGCGACCGTCAGACCGGCAAGACCGCGCTGTGCGTCGACACGATCATCAACCAGCGTGACAACTGGCGCTCGGGCGACGTGAACAAGCAGGTCCGCTGCATCTACGTCGCCGTCGGCCAGAAGGGCTCCACCATCGCGTCCGTGCGCGGCGCGCTGGAGGAGGCCGGTGCGCTCGAGTACACGACGATCGTCGCCGCCCCGGCGTCCGACCCGGCCGGCTTCAAGTACCTGGCGCCGTACACCGGCTCCGCCATCGGTCAGCACTGGATGTACCAGGGCAAGCACGTCCTGATCGTCTTCGACGACCTGTCGAAGCAGGCCGACGCCTACCGCGCCGTGTCGCTGCTGCTGCGCCGCCCGCCGGGCCGTGAGGCCTACCCGGGTGACGTCTTCTACCTGCACTCCCGCCTCCTCGAGCGCTGCGCGAAGCTCTCGGACGAGATGGGCGCGGGCTCGATGACCGGTCTGCCGATCGTCGAGACGAAGGCCAACGACGTCTCGGCGTTCATCCCGACCAACGTCATCTCCATCACCGACGGCCAGTGCTTCCTGGAGTCCGACCTGTTCAACGCCGGCCAGCGTCCGGCCCTGAACGTCGGTATCTCGGTCTCGCGTGTCGGTGGCTCCGCCCAGCACAAGGCGATGAAGCAGATCTCCGGTCGCCTCCGTGTGGACCTGGCCCAGTTCCGTGAGCTGGAGGCGTTCGCCGCCTTCGGTTCCGACCTGGACGCCGCGTCGAAGGCGCAGCTGGAGCGTGGTCAGCGGATGGTCGAGCTGCTCAAGCAGGCTCAGTACCAGCCGATGCCCACGGAGAACCAGGTCGTCTCGGTCTGGGCCGGTACCACCGGCAAGATGGACGACGTCCCGGTGGCCGACATCCGCCGCTTCGAGGCCGAGATGCTGGCGTACCTGCGCCAGAGCCACTCCGGTCTCATGAGCTCCATCCGTGAGGGCGGCAAGATGTCGGACGACACCCTGCAGTCCGTGGCCGACGCCATCTCGGAGTTCAAGAAGCAGTTCGAGACCTCTGACGGGAAGCTGCTGGGCGACGACGCTTCCGCTGCCGTCAACGTCTCGAAGTGACGACGGAAGGGACCTGACTCATGGGAGCGCAGCTCCGGGTCTACAAGCGTCGCATCAAATCCGTCACCGCGACGAAGAAGATCACCAAGGCGATGGAGATGATCGCCGCCTCGCGCGTCGTCAAGGCGCAGCGCAAGGTGCAGGCGTCGACCCCGTACGCGATCGAGCTGACCCGCGCGGTCACCGCGGTCGCCACGGGTGCGAACGACAAGCACTCGCTGACCACCGAGGTGGAGAACCCGACCCGCGCCGCGGTCCTGCTCCTGTCGAGCGACCGCGGTCTGGCCGGCGCCTTCAACTCCAACGCGATCAAGGCGGCGGAGCGGCTCACGAAGAAGCTGGAGAGCGAGGGACGCGAGGTCGACATCTATGTCGTCGGCCGTCGTGGCATCGCGCACTACAACTTCCGTGAGCGCAAGCTGGCCGACTCGTGGACCGGTTTCACGGATCAGCCGGAGTACGCGGACGCCAAGAAGATCGCGGCTCCGCTGATCGAGGCGATCGAGAAGGACACGGCCGAGGGTGGTGTGGACGAGCTCCACATCGTCTACACCGAGTTCGTCTCGATGATGACGCAGACGGCGGTCGAGGCCCGGCTGCTGCCCCTCAGCCTCGACGAGGTGGCGAAGGAGGCGGGCGAGCAGGACACGCTCCGTCCGCTGTACGACTTCGAGCCGTCGGCGGAGGACGTCCTCGACGCCCTTCTGCCGCGCTACGTCGAGAGCCGTATCTACAACGCGCTGCTCCAGTCGGCTGCCTCCAAGCACGCCGCCACGCGCCGCGCGATGAAGTCGGCGACCGACAACGCGGGAGACTTGATCAACAACCTCTCCCGACTTGCCAACGCGGCCCGCCAGGCCGAAATCACCCAGGAAATCAGCGAGATCGTCGGTGGCACCGCAGCCCTGGCCGACGCGACCGCGGGGAGTGACAAGTAATGACGACCACTGTTGAGACGGCCGCCGCCACGGGCCGCGTCGCCCGGGTCATCGGCCCGGTCGTCGACGTGGAGTTCCCCGTCGACGCGATGCCGGAGATCTACAACGCGCTGAACGTCGAGGTTCCGGACCCGGCCGAGGAGGGCGCGACCAAGACGCTGACCCTCGAGGTCGCCCAGCACCTCGGTGACGGCCTCGTCCGCACCATCTCCATGCAGCCCACCGACGGCCTGGTCCGCCAGGCCCCCGTGGTGGACACCGGCTCCGGCATCACGGTGCCCGTCGGTGACGTCACCAAGGGCCGCGTGTTCAACACGCTGGGTCAGGTGCTGAACGACGACGCCTCCACCGTCGCCGACGCCCCGCGGTGGACCATCCACCGCAAGGCCCCGGCGTTCGACCAGCTCGAGTCGAAGACCGAGATGTTCGAGACCGGCCTGAAGGTCGTCGACCTTCTCACCCCGTACGTCAAGGGTGGAAAGATCGGTCTGTTCGGTGGCGCCGGTGTCGGCAAGACCGTTCTTATCCAGGAAATGATCGTCCGTGTGGCCAAGCTGCACGACGGTGTTTCGGTCTTCGCGGGCGTCGGCGAGCGCACCCGTGAGGGCAACGACCTCATGGTCGAGATGGAAGAGGCCGGCGTTCTGGACAAGACCGCGCTGGTCTTCGGCCAGATGGACGAGCCCCCGGGCACGCGTCTCCGTGTCGCGCTGGCCGGTCTGACCATGGCGGAGTACTTCCGCGATGTGCAGAAGCAGGACGTGCTGTTCTTCATCGACAACATCTTCCGCTTCACCCAGGCCGGTTCCGAGGTCTCCACGCTGCTCGGCCGTATGCCCTCCGCGGTGGGTTACCAGCCGAACCTGGCCGACGAGATGGGTCTCCTCCAGGAGCGCATCACGTCGACCCGTGGTCACTCGATCACCTCGATGCAGGCGATCTACGTCCCCGCGGACGACCTGACCGACCCGGCCCCGGCCACCACCTTCGCCCACCTCGACGCGACGACGGTTCTCTCCCGTCCGATCTCCGAGAAGGGCATCTACCCGGCCGTGGACCCGCTGGACTCCACGTCCCGGATCCTGGACCCGCGCTACATCGCGCAGGACCACTACGACGCCGCCACGCGCGTCAAGGGAATCCTGCAGAAGTACAAGGACCTCCAGGACATCATCGCGATTCTCGGTATCGACGAGCTGAGCGAGGAGGACAAGCTCGTTGTCCACCGCGCCCGCCGTGTCGAGCGCTTCCTGTCCCAGAACACCCACGCGGCGAAGCAGTTCACCGGTGTGGACGGTTCGGACGTTCCGCTCGACGAGTCGATCGCCGCGTTCAACGCGATCTGCGACGGTGAGTACGACCACTTCCCGGAGCAGGCCTTCTTCATGTGTGGTGGTCTCGAGGACCTCAAGAAGAACGCCAAGGAGCTCGGCGTCTCCTGAGCCCCGTGCTCATGAGAGGGGCGGGCCGGTCCCGCCCCTCTCATCACGCCCATTAGAATTGACCCCAACACCCGGCAGTACCGCCGGGTGGTGACCCGAGGAGCCACCCTTGGCTGCTGAGCTGCACGTCGAGCTGGTCGCCGCGGACCGGAGTGTCTGGTCCGGCGAGGCCACCCTGGTCATCGCGCGTACCACCTCCGGCGACATCGGCGTCATGCCCGGCCACCAGCCGCTGCTCGGTGTGCTGGAGTCGGGCCCGGTGACCATCCGTACCAGTGAGGGCGCGACCGTCGTCGCCGCCGTCCACGGTGGATTCATCTCGTTCGCCGACGACAAGCTGTCTCTGCTCGCGGAGATCGCCGAGCTGGCGGACGAGATCGACGCCCAGCGCGCCGAGCGTGCGCTGGAGCGCGCCAAGTCGGATTCGGACGCCGGCGCCGAGCGTCGCGCCGACGTCCGGTTGCGCGCGGTAGCGGTTCGCTAGCGGACCGCGCCGAGAGTTGTGCCCTCAGCCGCGGCACGGCTGGAATTATCCAGACCGTGTCGCGGCTGAGGCGATGCAGATGCAGGTTGTATTCGGTTACGCCGGCGAAGCCGGTCACGGGACGCAGCGAGGAGGTCGGTGAAGATGTTCCTCGCTCTGCTCCTGAGCGGCCTGGTCGTCGCACTGGTGGTGATCGGGCTCTTCGTCTTCGGCTTGCGGCGCAGGCTGATCCAGCGTGCCGGCGGCACCTTCGACTGCTCCCTGCGCTGGAACGTGCCCGAGGAGCCGGATGCGTCCGGCAAGGGCTGGGTGTACGGCGTCGCCCGCTACAGCGGTGACGAGATCGCCTGGTTCCGGGTCTTCTCGTACGCTCCCCGCCCCCGCCGCGTCCTGGAGCGCTCGGCCATCGAGGTCCTCGAGCGCCGGATGCCGGAGGGCGAGGAGGAGCTCGCGCTCCTCTCCGACGCCGTGATCCAGGGCTGTATGCACCGGGGGGTCCGACTGGAGCTGGCGATGAGCGAGGACGCTCTCACCGGCTTCCTCGCCTGGCTGGAGGCGGCGCCTCCCGGCCAGCGAGTAAATGTGGCGTGACCTGGACGTACGACGGCGGGGACGGTGTGCTGCACCGTCCCCGCCGCGTTTTTCGTGGGCCGACTCAGACCGCTAGTTCAGCCCGTTGTTGATGGCGCCGACCAGCTCGCCGTTGCTGGTGTCGCCGCTGAACTCCCAGAAGAACGCGCCGCCCAGACCCTGGTTCTTCGCCCAGCTCATCTTGGACGTCACCGTGGCCGGGGTGTCGTAGCTCCACCAGTTGTTGCCGCAGTGCGCGTACGCCGTACCCGCGACCGTGCCGTTGGCCGGGCAGGAGTTCTTCAGGACCTTGTAGTCCTCGATGCCCGCCTCGTACGTGCCGGGTGCCGCACCCGTCGCCGAGCCGCCCGGGGCGGACTGGGTGACGCCGGTCCAACCGCGGCCGTAGAAGCCGATGCCGAGCAGCAGCTTGTTGGCCGGGACGCCCTTCGCCTTGAACTTGGCGATCGCCTCGGCGGAGTTGAAGCCCGCCTGCGGGATGCCGGCGTACGAGGTGAGCGGGGAGTGCGGGGCCGTCGGGCCCTGCGCTGCCCAGGCGCCGAAGAAGTCGTACGTCATCACGTTGAACCAGTTCATGTACTGCGCGGCGCCCGCGTAGTCGGCGGCGTCGATCTTGCCGCCGGAGGAGGCGTCGGCCGTGACGGCCGCCGTGACCAGGTTGCCGGTGCCGAACTTGGCGCGCATGGCCTGCATCATGTTCTTGAAGGAGGCCGGGCCGCTGGTGTCGCAGCTGAGACCGCAGGCGTTCGGGTACTCCCAGTCCAGGTCGATGCCGTCGAAGACATCGGCCCAGCGCGGGTCCTCCACCAGGTCGTAGCAGGACTGCGCGAAGGCGGTCGGGTTCTGCACGGCCTGGCCGAAGCCGCCGGACCAGGTCCAGCCGCCGAACGACCACAGCACCTTGATGTGCGGGTACTGGGCCTTCAGCTTGCGCAGCTGGTTGAAGTTGCCGCGCAGCGGCTGGTCCCAGGTGTCGGCCTTGCCGTCGACGGACTGGTCGGCGGTGTAGGCCTTGTCGTAGTCGGCGTAGGCGTCACCGATGGTGCACCGGCCGCCCTGGACGTTGCCGAAGGCGTAGTTGATGTGGGTGATCTTGGACGCGGAGCCCGACGTCGCGATGTTCTTGACGTGGTAGTTCCGGCCGTAGACGCCCCAGTTGGTGAAGTAGCCGAGCTTCACCGTGTTGCCGACCGGCGGGTCGCCGCCGCCCGTGGTGCGGACGCTCGCCGCGGCGCTGGCCGGGCCGGTCTGGTCGATGGTGTCGCGGGCGACGACCGTGTAGCTGTAGTTGGTGCCCGCGGTCAGACCGGTGTTGGTGTACGTGAGTCCGGTGACCGTGGCGACGGTGGTGCCGTCGCGCTTGACGTCGTAGTTCTTGATGCCCTTGTCGTCGGTCGCGGCGGTCCAGGTCAGCTTGACCGAGGTGTTGGTGATGTCCGAGGCGACCGGGGTGCCGGGGGCGGAGGGCGCGTTGTCGCCGGGCTGGGTGGTCCCGTCGCAGGAGCCGCCGTTGACCTTGCAGCCGCTCGGGGCGCCGGAGCCCGTGCCGTTGAAGCCGAAGGAGATGGAGGCGCCGGGGGCGAGGGTGCCGTTCCAGCCGACGTTCTTGGCGGTCCAGTGGGTGCCGGAGCTGGTGACGGTGGCGTCCCAGGCGGAGGTGACGGCGGTGCCGGCGGGGTAGTCCCACTCGACCTGCCAGGAGGAGAGCGTGGTGTCTCCGGTGTTCTTCACCGTCCACTTGCCCTCGAAGCCGGTGCCCCAGTCCTGGACCTTGGTGTACGTGGCGGTGGCCGCGGCCGCGGCCTCTGCGGGTGCTGCGAGGCCGACCATGGCGGCCAGGGGCAGGATCAGGGCGGTCAGTCCGGCGGCGGCCCGGTGTCTGAACCCTGTTCTGCGCGTCGGTGCTTGAGTGCTCAACGGTGCTCCTCAAGTTGCGGACGGACGAACGAGAGATGGGGGTGGTCCGTGAAGGTGCGCGCGCTCCGCGAGCGTAGGAAGGTCTGGACCAATCGTCAAGAGGTCCAGACCAACGTTGGCAATGGGTGGTTCAGACACCCAACTCCCGTGCAAGAACAGCCGCTTGAGCCCTGCTCCGTACCTCCAGTTTCCCCAGCACCTTGGAGACGTGGGTCTTGACCGTCGCCTCCGCCATGTCGAGGCGCGTCGCGATCTCCGCGTTCGACAGGCCCTGCGCCAGCGCCCCGAGCACCTCCCGCTCGCGGGGCGTCAGCGCGTCCAGTACGGAGGGGTCCGCACCGCCCCGGGTACGCTCCGGGCCGCGCGGGGACGCGAACTCGGCGATCAGCCGCCGGGTCACCGCGGGGGCGATCAGGCCCTCGCCGCGCGCCACCGTCCGTACCGCCTCGATCAGGTCCTTCGCCTCGGTGTTCTTCAGCAGGAAGCCCGCGGCCCCGGCCCGCAGCGCCCCGAAGACGTACTCGTCCAGATCGAAGGTGGTCAGCACGAGCACATCGGCGAGCCCCTCGGAGACCACGTGCCGGGTCGCCGTCACCCCGTCCATCCGGGGCATCTGCACGTCCATCAGAACCAGGTCGGGCCGCAGCTCGCGCGCCAGTTCCACCGCGCGCTCGCCGTCCGCCGCCTCCCCGACGACCTCGATGTCCGGCGCGCTGCCCAGGATCAGGACGAGTCCTGCCCGGACCGCGCTCTGATCCTCGGCCACGATCACCCGTACCATGCCGTCGGCTCCTTGTCGTTCGTCCCGACGGGCAGGACTGCCCGCACCCGCCATTCTTTCCGGCCGGTGCCGGCCGTCACCGGCCCGGCCTCGAACTCCCCGTCGAGCAGCGCCACCCGCTCCTTCATCCCCACCAGACCCGCCCCCGAGCCGGGCGCGCGCGGCCCCGGCTGCCCGCCGAGCGCACTGGTCACGGCCACCGTGAGGGCGCCGTCCGGGCGGCGGCCGAGCTCCACCCGTACCTCGCCCGGCGCCGCGTGCTTGAGGGCGTTCGTCAGCGACTCCTGCACGATCCGGTACGCGGCGAGCCCGACCGGGGCCGGCGGCGCCTCGTCGTCCTGGGGCCGGGAGTCGTCGATCGTGAACGTCAGCCCGCTGCTCCGCCCGTTCACCGCCGCCTGGGCCACCAGTGCGTCCAGGCCGCCCAGGGTGGGCGCGGCCGCGGGCTCCACGTCCCCGCTGCTGTCCCGGAGCAGCCCGATCAGCCGGCGCATCTCCGCGAGGCCCTCCACGCTGTTCTCCCGGATCACGGTCAGCGCCTGCCGGGTGGTCCCCGGATCGTCGAGCGACAACGCGGCCGTGGAGTGGATCGCGATCGCCGAGAGATGGTTGGCCACCATGTCGTGCAGCTCCCGCGCCATCCGGGCCCGCTCGGCCACCACGGCCTGACTGCGGTCCATCTCGGCGAGCAGCGCGGTCTGTTCCGCCCGGAGGCGGGCGGCCTCGGCGGCCTGGCGGTGGTTGCGGACGACGGCTCCGGTGACGGCCGGCAGGAACGACACCATGCCGGTGATCAGGCCGACCGCCAGGGCGGCCGCGTTCTGCCACCAGACGAGGAAGCCGATCGTCACCCCGATCGTGATCAGCCCGGTCGTGTACGGGACGCGCCGGGCCGCGGAGGGCGGCCCGTACACGACGGCCGCGTAGACCAGGTCCGTGAACATCAGCGCGGTGACGAGGGTGCCGTAGGTGAACTGGTCCGCCACGAGCGCGACCGTGCCGACGATCAGCGCGGTCTGCGGCAGCGAGCGGCGCAGGGTCGCCATCGAGGCCATGACGACGAGCGGGATCAGGGTCGCCCACCGCGCGGTGATCAGCCGGTCCGTCTGGGTGTGCAGTCCGAAGGACCACATCAACAGGCCGATGGCGAGGCCGCCGAAGGCGATGAGCAGATCGATGCGGTTCGGTCGGGGGAATCTCACGTTCCCATCCAACACGGCGGGTGGACCCCGGGCCTCGGCGTCCGGGCCGATCCGCCCCTCCGTCGAAGGATGTAGTCGCACTTCGTCACTGGCGACGACGATCCGCGCCCGGAGCCGGGCGACGCTGAGAGGGACGTACGAAAAGGAGAACCGCCGTGATCGTCACGCTGATCGTGATCTGCGAGGTCGGGTTCTGGGTCCTGCTCGCCGCCGGTCTCGCCACCCGCTACCTGCTCAAGATGCCTCGGGCGGGTCTCGCGCTGCTGCTGTGCGAGCCGCTCCTGGAAGTCCTGCTGCTCGTCGTCACCGCGATCGACCTCAAGAACGGGGCCGAGCCGAGCTGGCGCCATGGGCTCGCCGCCGTCTACATCGGCTACACCGTCGGCCACGGCCACCGCACCGTGAAGTGGCTCGACGGCCACGCCGCCCACCGCCTCGGCGGCGGGCCGCCGCCGGTGAAGCCGCCCCAGTACGGCATGGCGCGCGCCCGCCACGAGGGCAAGGTCTGGCTGGGCTCGGTGACGGCGGCGGCGGTCGCGTCCGGACTGCTCCTGCTCGCGATCTGGTACGTCGGCGACGCGGGCGACACGCAGTCGCTGAAGGGCTGGATCGGCGTCGCCTGGCGGGCGGCCGGCATCCACGGTCTGATCGCGCTCAGCTACGCGATCTGGCCGAGGAAGGCTCCGAAGGAGGAGCCGGAGACCTCCCTGCCCAGCCGGGACCGGGACCGCGTCTAGCGGTCCCCGCCCGGGACCCAGAGCACGTCGCCGACGTCCTTGTTCGCCGTCCGGGCCAGGATGCTGCATTCCCCGGGGGACAACCCCCGGACCCCCGGCAGGGGCGTGGTCGGGATCGTGTCTAGCGGTCCCCGCCGGGGACCCAGAGCACGTCGCCGACGTCCTTGTTCGCCGTCCGGGCCAGGATGAAGAGCAGGTCCGACAGGCGGTTGAGGTAGGTCGCCGTCAGGGGGTTCATGGTCTCGCCGTGGACCTCGATGGCCGCCCAGGTGGAGCGCTCCGCGCGGCGGACCACCGTGCACGCCTGGTGGAGCAGGGCGGCACCGGGAGTGCCGCCCGGCAGGATGAAGGAGCGCAGCTTGTCGAGTCGCTCCAGGAAGCGGTCGCAGTCCGCCTCCAGCTTGTCGACGTAGGACTGCTCGACCCGCAGCGGCGGGTACTTCGGGTCCTCGACCACCGGCGTCGAGAGGTCCGCGCCCACGTCGAACAGGTCGTTCTGGACCCGGACGAGGACCGTCACGACCTCCTCGTCCAGCTGCCCGAGGGCGATGGCCGTACCGACGACGGCATTGGCCTCGTTGGCGTCGGCGTACGCCGAGATCCGCAGATCGGTCTTGGCGGTCCGGCTCATGTCGCCCAGGGCGGTGGTGCCCTGGTCGCCGGTACGGGTGTAGATGCGCGTCAGATTGACCATGGGTCCAGCGTAGTTACGCTCCGGCCCGCAGGAAGGTCCGTGTGCCCACCGTCACGGACACCAGCGTGAACCCGACGGCCACCAGGACGCCGTACAGCACGGTCGCCGTCGCGTACTGCCCTACGTACACGTCCCGTACCGCGTCCACCAGATAGCGGAACGGCATGAGGTGCGAGAGCACGTTCAGCCAGGTCGGCGCGAGCGCCATCGGCAGCATGAGCCCGGACAGCAGCATCGCCGGCAGCGTGAGCGCGTTGACCGTCGGGCCGAACTCCGTCGGCGTGTTCACCTTCATCGCCAGCGCGTACGAGAGCGAGGCGAGGGAGAAGGTCAGCAGGGCGACGAAGACGAAGCCGACGAGGACCCCGAAGAGCGGGGCGCGCAGCCCCATCACCAGCGCGGTGAGGACCAGCAGCACGGCCTGGAAGACGAAGAGCGAGGCGTCGCGCAGGAGCCGGCCGAGGAGCAGCGCGAGGCGGCTGACCGGGGTGACGCGCATCCGCTCCACCACGCCCCAGTTCTTCTCCATGATGAGCGAGAACCCGGCGAACGAGGCGCCGAACAGGCCGAGTTGGAGCAGCAGGCCGGGGACGAGGATCTGCCAGGAGTCGCCCTCGCGGCCGAGCGGCAGATCGCTGAGCAGCGGTCCGAAGAAGAGCAGGTACAGCAGCGGCATCAGGGCGCCGAAGAAGATCTGGAACTTCGAGCGCAGGGTCTGGCGGGCGTAGCGCCCGAAGACGAGCGCGGTGTCGTGGAGCAGCAAGGGGAGTCCTGGGTCCTAGACGGCCACGGGGGCCGGGTCGACGGGGGCCGGGCCGCGCCCGGTGAGGGCGAGGAAGGCGTCCTGGAGGGTGGACACCCCGTGCTCGGCCTTGAGGCCGGCGGGGGTGCCCTCGGCGATGACGACGCCCTTGTCGACGACGACCAGCCGGTCGGAGAGGGCGTCGGCCTCGTCGAGGTAGTGCGTGGTGAGCACGACGGTCGTGCCGTGCTCGTCGCGCAGTCGGCGCACCAGGGCCCACAGGTCGGCGCGGCTGCCGGGGTCGAGCCCGGTCGTCGGCTCGTCGAGGAAGAGCACGTCGGGGCGGTGGGCGAGGCCGAGTGCGATGTCGAGGCGGCGGCGCTGACCACCCGAGAGCGCGGCGGGGGAGCGGTCGAGGACCTCGGTGAGGCCGAGCTCCTCCGCCAGCTCCGCGGCGCGGGCGACGGCGTCCGCCTTGGAGAGCCGGTAGAGGCGGCCCTGCATGACGAGTTCGGAGCGCACGGTCTCCTGCGGGTCGACCCCGCCGGACTGGGCGACGTACCCGATCCGGCTCCGTACGGACGCCGGGTCGGTGAGCAGGTCGTGGCCGGCGATGGTGGCGGCGCCGCCGGTGGGCGGGAGCAGCGTGGTGAGCATGCGCAGGGTCGTGGTCTTGCCCGCGCCGTTGGGGCCGAGGAGGCCGAGGATCTCGCCGCGCCGGACGGTGAGGTCGATCCCGCGGACCGCCTCCACGGGGCCGTTCTTGGTCTCGAAGGTCCGGGCGAGCCCGGCCGTACTGATGATGGGCATGGTGACTACAAAAACAGAGTCCCTGAAATTTTGCAACGCCTCCAAAATTTCAGGCCGACCTAGAATGACGCCATGGCTGAGGGGCTGAGGGAGCGCAAGAAGCGCCAGACGAAGCAGCGGATCTCCGACATCGCGACCGGGCTCTTCCTGGAGCACGGCTTCGTGACCGTGACCATCGCGGAGATCGCGGAGGCCGCGGACGTCTCCGTCAACACGGTGTACAACTACTTCCCCGCCAAGGAGGACCTCTTCCTCGACCGCATGGAAGGCGTCACCCTCCGCGTCGCCCGGATGATCCGCGGCCGCGACAAGGGCGAGTCCGCCGCCGACGCCGTCCTGCGCGAGATGCGCCAGCAGATCGGCGCCGTCTCACCCGCGTACGGACTCATGGACGGCTTCGACGCCTTCATGAACGTCATCGACCACGCCCCCACCCTCAAGGCCCGGCTCTTCTACCTCCAGCAGCAGGTCCACGACGCCGTCGTCGCCACCCTGCGCGAGGAGACCGGCGCTGCCGACGACGACCCGCTGCCCCTGCTCGTCGGCGGCCAGCTCGCCTGGATCGAGAACACCGTCGTCGGCTACATCACCCGCGAGATGTCCGCCGGCGGCAAGGCGACGAAGGTCTCCCGCGAGGCCCTCGTGCTCCTCGACGAGATCGAGGAGCTGCTGAGCGAACGCGTCCTCACGTACGCCGTACGGGGGTAGCCGGCCTGTCGTGAGTGTGACGTCCGTCAAACCGGGCGTGACGCGCGTTACTTCACGGTCACTTCGCGCTCCCCGACCGCTAATCTCCGCCGGGAGAGCCAGACAGGAACAGGCGTTGAGGGGTGGAAGACGTGGCCAGGAAGCTCGCTGTCATCGGAGCCGGTCTCATGGGGTCGGGAATCGCGCAGGTCTCGGCCCAGGCGGGCTGGGACGTCGTGCTGCGTGACGTCACCGACGCCGCGCTGACCCGCGGCACCGACGGCATCAAGGCGTCGTACGACCGCTTCGTCGCCAAGGGCAAGCTGACCGCGGAGGACGCCGAGGCCGCCCTCGGCCGGATCACCGCCACCACCGAACTTGAGGCGGTGGCCGACGCCGATGTCGTCGTGGAGGCCGTCTTCGAGAAGCTCGAGGTCAAGCACGAGATCTTCCGCTCCCTCGACAAGGTCGCCAAGGACGGCGCGGTCCTCGCCTCCAACACCTCCGCGATCCCGATCACCAAGATCGCCGCGGTCACGGAGCGGCCGGAGGCCGTCGTCGGCACCCACTTCTTCTCGCCGGTCCCGATGATGCAGCTCTGCGAGCTCGTCCGCGGCTACAAGACCAGCGACGCCACCCTCGCCGCCGCGCGGGAGTTCGCCGAGTCGGTCGGCAAGACCTGCATCGTCGTCAACCGCGACGTCGCCGGCTTCGTCACCACCCGCCTCATTTCCGCGCTCGTCGTCGAGGCCGCCAAGCTCCACGAGTCGGGCGTCGCCTCCGCCGAGGACATCGACATCGCCTGCAAGCTGGGCTTCGGTCACGCGATGGGGCCGCTCGCCACCGCGGACCTCACCGGCATCGACATCCTCGTCAACGCCACCTCCAACATCTACACGGAGACGCAGGACGAGAAGTTCGCGCCCCCGGAGCTGATGCGCCGGATGGTGGACGCCGGTGACATCGGCCGCAAGAGCGGGCAGGGCTTCTACGCGCACTGATCACCGACGGGTGTTCGGCCCACACCCCATCGGGTGAATTCGGTATCAGTTCGCTTACAAGGCGCAACGCTTCTGCGCCAACGGCAGTCAGTTGTTGCAAAGACGGAGCACTCCCGGGGAGCGCATATGCACATCAGGGGCGACCATGTCGAGCTGGTCGTCGGGGGCCGCCTCGACGTCCGTAGCGCGGCGGACGCCCGTACGGTCCTGCACTCGGCCGTCGACGACGGAGTCGGCGACCTCGTGCTCGACCTGACCGGTCTCGACTCCTGGGACGCCACCGGACTCGGGGTCATCATGGGCGCACACCGGCGTGCGGGCCGCTGCGGACGGCGGCTCGTGCTGCGCGGGGTGCCACCCCAGATGCAGCGCCTCCTCGTGGCGACCCGGCTGCACCGGATCCTCGCCATCGAGGGCGGGCTTGCCGCGGAGTCGCTGCCGCGCGTCTGAGCATCCGGCGGCGGGCACGGTTGTGAAGCTGGTGTGCGAAACCGGCGACCCGCCCCAATCTCGACGGACCGTGACGTCTTGGTCGGGGCAGCACCCCGGCTGTTCCGGGAATCCCGAAGAAGGTCTAGGGTTCGGTCGCCCGCCCATTTGACGAACCCACCCGGCGGGCACCGGACCAGAAGCGACAGCGAGCGTGCAGATCGGCCGGAGGGGCTTCCGCACGCACCGCTTTTGGGGGCTTTGACCATGGACCCGATGAACCGGGGGCCGGAAGACTACGGCCACGACACCGACGGCGACGACGTCCGCGACGGACGCGGCGGCCCCGCGGGCGAACGTGGACCGGCCGCCGCGGCCACCCGCGCCCGCACCGCCCGCCTCGTCTCCGGCGACCTGCTGCTCACCGTCAACCCCGTCGACGGCAGCGAGATCGAGGCCTGCCCGCCCGGCGAGCAGCCCGCGCCCTCGCGCCGGCGCACCGCCCAGGAGCGCGCCGAGGCCGCCCGCGCGGCCACCCCGCCCGTACCGGCCGGACCCGCAGCCCCCCGGCTGGCCCTGGTCGAACGGCAGGAGGAGCACGAGCGCCTCGTCCAGCTCCTCGCCCGCGGCCGCTCCGTCCGCGTCACCGGCCCCGCCGGCTCCGGCCGCACCGCCCTCCTCGACCAGGTCGCCGCCGACTGCGCCGACCTCGCGCCCGACGGCGTCGTCCGCCTCTCCGGCCACCACCGGACCCCGACCGAGCTGCTGTACGAACTCCTCGGCACCGTCCAGCACGCCCCCGACCACCGCCCCGACCGGCCGGGCCTGCTCGACCTGGTCCGCGACATCGGCGCCGTCGTCCTCGTCGACGACCTGGAGTTCGGCGGCGCGACCCTGGACGAGCTCCTCTCCGCCGCGCCCGAGTGCGCCTTCCTGCTCGCCGCGACCCCCGACGTCCAGGCCCCCTCCGCCGACGCCCACCTCGACGAGGTCGTGCTCGCAGGCCTCGGCCGCGCCGCCTCCCTCGAACTCCTGGAGCGCGCCGTCGACCGGCCGCTCACCGACGACGAGGCCAACTGGGCGGGCGACCTCTGGTTCGAGTCCGAGGGCCTGCCGCTGCGCTTCGTCCAGGCGGGCGCCCTGCTCCGGCAGCGCGACCGGCTCCGGGTCACCCCGGCCGAGTTCGACGCCTTCGGGGCGGCCGCCCAGGAGGAGCCCGTCCCCTCCGAGTTCGACGCCTTCGGCGCCCTCGACGACGCCTTCGGGCCGGTCGCCGAGACCCCCGCGCCCCAGCCGGACCCCGCCGACATCGAGCTGCGCGAGATACCGCTGCCGAGCCTCGGCGAGGGCGCAGCCCCCGCCGCCCTGCTCGCCTCCCGGCTCAGCCGCTCCGCCCAGGACACCCTGCGGTTCGCCGTCGCCCTCGGCGGCGAGGTCCCGCACCAGGCCCACCTGCCCGCGCTCGTCGGCGACACCCACGCGGACGCCGCCCTCGGCGAGCTCATGGCCTGCGGACTGCTCTCCCCGGTCGGCACCCGCTACCGCCTCGCCGCCGGCGTCCTCACCCAGCTCCTCGCCCGCGGCTACGACGAGGACGCCACCGCCCGCGCCCACACCGTCGCCCAGCACTACGCCTGGTGGGCCGGACACCCCTCCGTCACGCCCGCCCGCGCCGTCGCCGAGGCCGACGCCGTCCTCGCGGCCCTGGCCGCGCTCGTCCCCGGCTCGGACGCCGAACACCCCGCCACCGCCGTCCTGCTCGCCCGCAGCGCGGCGCCCGCCTTCGCCGCAGGCCTCCACTGGGGCGCCTGGGAGCGGGTCCTGCGCGGCGGCCAGGAGGCCGCCCGGCTGGCCGGCGAGGTCGCCGAAGAGGCGTACTTCCACCACGAGTTGGGCGTCCTCGCGCTCTGCGCCGGGAACCTGGAGCGGGCCCGCGCCGAGCTGGAGGCCTCGATCGGCATGCGCGGCGTCCTCGCCGACAAGCGCGGCACGGTCGCGGGCCGCCGGGCGCTCGCCCTGGTCGCCGACCGCGCCGGAGTCCCGCCGCACGGCGACGAGCCGGCCGCCACGCGCCCCGAGGGGCCCGTCTCCCCGCCGCGCGGCATCCCGAGGGCGGCCCTCCCGGCCTCCCGACCGGCCGCCGCCAAGGCGTCCCCGGTCTCCCCGATGGCCAAGGCCCCCGCTGCCGTCCCGTCCTTCCCGGACTTCGCCGACGAGGGCCCGACCCTCATCACGCGCCCGGACACCCTCACGAGCGACGACGGCAAGAAGCGCGGCCGCCGCGCCGGCATCCTCGCCGGGGCCCGGCGCAACGTGGTCGCCGTCAGCACGGGAGCGCTCCTGGCCGCCGTGCTCGGCACCGTCGTGACCATCGGGGCCACCTCCGGCGACCCCGAGGACCCGGGCACCGGCCGCGTCACCT
Source organism: Streptomyces sp. NPDC001927 (assembly GCF_053594455.1). NCBI lineage: Bacteria > Bacillati > Actinomycetota > Actinomycetes > Kitasatosporales > Streptomycetaceae > Streptomyces > Streptomyces sp. NPDC001927. The sequence continues at coordinate 139,295 of NZ_JBSFEN010000015.1, forward strand.
CCGACCGCACGGCCGACGAGGAGACCGGCGACACCGTCCTGGACGCCGACGAGCCGACCGACGGCGCGACGAACCCCGCCTCGGGCAGCGCCTCGCCCACCCCGTCCGGCTCGACGAGCCCGGGCACGCCCACCACGTCCGGCAGCCCGTCCACCGCGCCGTCCGGCGCCCCGACCACGACGGCGCCCCCGACGGGCTCCCCGGTCCCGACGACGACGCCTCCGCGCCCGACGACGAGCCCGACGCGGACGACGAAGCCGCCGACGACACCTCCCACGACCCCGCCGACCACTCCGCCGACGACCCCGCCCACCACGCCGCCGACGACGGAGCCGACGGACCCCGAGCCGCCCGCCAGCAACTCCGCCTCCGGCGACACCACTCCGACCGGCAACCCCGCCTGACGGCAAGGCCCCGCGGAACACAGAACGGCCCCGAGTGCGATCACCGCACCCGGGGCCGTACGCGTATGACCGTACGAAGGGTCAGAACAGCCGCAGCTTGTCGTCCTCGATTCCGCGCAGCGCGTCGTAGTCGAGCACCACGCAGTCGATGCCGCGGTCCGTCGCCAGCACCCGTGCCTGCGGCTTGATCTCCTGGGCCGCGAACACGCCCTTCACGGGCGCGAGGTGCGGGTCGCGGTTGAGCAGCTCCAGATAGCGGGTCAGCTGCTCCACGCCGTCGATCTCGCCGCGCCGCTTGATCTCCACCGCGACCGTCGCCCCGTCGGCGTCCCGGCACAGGATGTCCACCGGGCCGATCGCGGTCGGGTACTCGCGGCGGATCAGCGTGTGGCCGTCGCCGAGGGTCTCGATGCGGTCCGCGAGCAGCTCCTGGAGGTGCGCTTCCACGCCGTCCTTGATGAGGCCCGGGTCCACGCCCAGTTCGTGCGAGGAGTCGTGGAGGATCTCCTCCATCGTGATGATCAGTTTCTCGCCCGCTTTGTTCACCACGGTCCAGGTGCCGGCCTCCCCGTCGACCCCTTCCTTGAGGGTGCAGGGCGGCGACATCCAGTTGAGCGGTTTGTACGCCCGGTCGTCCGCGTGGATGGAGACGCTGCCGTCTGCCTTGACCAGGATCAGACGGGGAGCGGAGGGCAGGTGGGCCGTGAGCCGGCCCGCGTAGTCCACGGAACAGCGGGCGATGACGAGACGCATGGTCGGCAACGCTACAAGACACACGCTCTACCGCGCGATTCGGCTCTTAACGCCCGCTGGACGAGGGTCACTTATTGGCCGGTTGTGTTCCCAATCTCCTGGTGCGCTCCGAAGGACGCGCTTACCGTGGAAGCAGGAGGTCGCCGTCCGTGCACGCAGCGTGTCGCACGGGGGTCCTTCATCCCTGCCCGTAAGACCCCGCCCGTCGGGGTCGCGAGAGGAGAACCCATGTCGCTCGACGTCTCACCGGCGCTGTTGGAACAGGCCGAGCGAGGCGAGGTCGACGAAGCCGACTTCGTCGACTGCGTCCGGACCTCCCTGCCCTACGCATGGGAGATGATCAGCTCTCTGGTGGCCCAGCTGAAGGTCGACGGCGGCGAGTTCGCCGACAACCAGACGCCGCCGCCGAACGAGCAGGCACGTGGTCAGCTGCTGCGTGCACTCGCGAGTGATGCCATCCGCGGTGCGCTGCAGCGGCACTTCGGGGTACGCCTCGCCTTCCAGAACTGCCACCGCGTCGCGGTGTTCCCGCTCGACCCCGCGGTCGACGAGCGGCTCGCCCGCTTCACCTCCGTACGGGGTCAGCTGCTCAACCAGTCGCCGGAACTGCGCGACTGCTGAGGCACGGCGGGTGCCGCCGCTCCGCATCGCGGGAGACGCGAACGATGCGGGAGATGCGGAGCGGCGGCATCGCCACGAGCCCCAGCCCGTCCGCCCACCACCATGAACCCGGTCCCACGGACTCAGACCAGCAGGGGGAGCACCTCGGCGCCGAGCCGTCGTACGTTCTCCTCGGTGGCCGCGAGATCGCCCGTGCCCTCGGCGAGCAGCGCGAAGCGCGTGATGCCCGTGCGCTCCGAGGTCGCCGCGAGCCGGTCCGCCGCGCGCCGTGGCGTGCCCACGGGGTGCAGCCCGCACAGCAACTCGGTGTACGCGACGGGGTCCCGCATCGCGCGGTGCCGGCCGTCCACGGTCACATGCGCGTCCAGGCCCTGCTTCAGCCAGCCGGGCATCGCCTTCACCAGCGCCTCGGTCGCCTCGCGCGTCCCGTCGGCGAGCTGGGCGACGCCCGCCGAGACATGGTTCGCGCCGATCCTCGCGATCTCGTCCGGAGTGCGGCCCGCGTCCCGGGAGAAACGTTCCCACGCGGCCACCATCTCGGCCTTCTCCGCGTCGCCGCAGTGCATCCCGAGCAGCATCGGCAGCCCGCGCCGCGCGGCCAGTTCGACGCTCTTGGGGGAGGTGCAGGCGACCACCACCTCGGGTGAGGCGTCCCCGCCGATCAGCTCGCCGGGGCGGGGGATGACGGCCACCTCGCGGAAGGCGAATCGTTCTCCCTCGGCGGAGACCCGGGGTTCGGTCAGCCAGCGCAGCAGCAGGTCGAGGGATTCGGGGAACCCCTTTTCGTACGCCTTCAGGCCCGCGCCGAACACCTCCAGGTCGACCCACGGCCCGCCCCTGCCCACACCGAGCGTGAAGCGGCCGCCGGAGGTCAGATGGAGCAGGGCGGCCTGCTCGCCCAGGGCGACCGGATGGACCGTCGGCAGCACGCTCACCGCCGTACCGACCCGGAGCCGGCGGGTCCGGCCCAGGAGCACCGCCGCCAGCGTCACGGCGGACGGACAGACTCCGTACGGGACGAAGTGGTGCTCGGCCAGCCAGACGGAATCGAGCCCCGATTCCTCGGCGACCTCGGCGGTCCGCACCGCCCGGTGCAGTGCCTCGCCCTGGCCCTGGCCCGGGAACTGGGCGGCCAGAACAAACGTACCCACGCGCATCGCCTTCTGCCTCCTTGCGGCCGACGCGGTTCTCCCCCTCCACTGGCAACAACGTCTGACACGTGCCAAAGGCACGGCCTCTGATGAAGTTGTTGCGATTTTCCGCTAACTGGGCCCGTCGGGTGGGAAGGTCACTCCGTCGCGGCCCGTAGGCTGGAGAGAACGTTCTGTGTCCCCGGACCCGTGAGGTGATCAGGTGTCCCCGCGTCGCAACCGCCCCCAGGGCGGCGATAGGCCCGATCCTCAGGCCGAGTCCGGCGACCGGTACGGAGGAGCGCAGCGCAGCGAGTCCTGGCAGGGCGAGGAGTGGTTCGTCCGGCACGTGGCCGGCGCCAGCGCCCCTGGCAAGCGCTACCGCTGCCCCGGCTGCGACCAGGAGATCCCGGGCGGCGCCCCGCACGTGGTGGCCTGGCCGGAGTACGGCGGGGTCGACGACCGCCGCCACTGGCACAAGGCCTGCTGGAACGCGAAGGACCGCCGCACCTCCAGGGTGCAGCGGTCCCGAAACGCGCCGAAGTACTAGCGGCTGTCGGCTCAGACGTCCCGGCTGTTCAGCAGGGCGTACGCGCCGCCCATCACGGCCGCCACGAGGACCGCCATGATCCAGACCGGGTCCCAGCCCGCGGGGCCGGACTGGCCGGTCGTCGACTTGCCGGCGTACAGCGCGATGAGCTGGCTCGGGATCGCGTAGTCGAGCAGGAACTGCTGCACCTTGGCGAGCGACTCCGAGAACATGAACATGGCCGCCACCAGCGGCAGCAGCAGGACGCCGATCATGATCGTGATCGCGCCCGCCGAGTGCCGGATGATCGCGCCGATGGCCAGCGACAGCAGGCCGAGCAGCGCGAGGAACAGGCCGACGCCGACCGTCGCCCGCAGCCACTCGGCGGAGGTGGGCTCCGCGGCCACGGATTCCACCATCGCCACCTGCGCCACGGCCACCACCGTCGCCGTGACCGTGGTGATCGTGAAGACGAGCAGGAAGAAGACGATCGCCTTGGCCGTCAGGACCCGGCCGCGGGTCGGGCAGGCCGTCAGGGTCGTACGGATCATGCCGGTGCCGTACTCGGAGGCGATGGTGAGCACCCCGAGCGTGATCACACAGATCGAACCGAGGAGCACGCCGAAGAAGCCGAGCGTGAGCGCCGACTCGCTCGACGCCGGCCCGTCGGGTCCTTCCGTGGTGGCCACGACCGCCGCGACGGCGAGACCGATGCCCAGCATCAGCAGCACCATCACGCCCAGCGTCCACATCGTGGAGCGCAGGGAACGGATCTTCGTCCACTCCGAGGCGAGCGCGTCCCCGAGGTGCGCCCGGCGCACCGGGATGGGGGAGACGTACGAGTGCGGGGCGGGGGCGGTCATCGGGCGTCCTCGGCGTTCTTGGCGGGCTCGCTCTGCGTCGCGTACGGGTTCTGTCCGGGCGGTGGCGGCGCGTACCAGCCCTGCTGCGGCACGTCCTGCACCACCGGCTGGGCCGGCGGCTGCGGGACGTGCTGGTGCGGCTGCGGCTGCTGGAGGTGCGCCAGCTGGTCGTCGGTGGAGCGGTAGTCCACGGCGCCCTGCGTCATCCGCATGTACGCCTCCTCCAGCGAGGCCTGGTGCGGGGAGAGCTCCCAGAGCCGGACGTCCGCGTCGTGCGCCAGGTCGCTGATCCGGGGCAGCGCCAGACCGGTCACCCGCAGCGCGCCGTCCGGCTCGGACATCACGCGCCCGCCGGCCTCGATCAGCGTCGCCGTCAGCTTCTCCCGCTGCTGCGGCTCCGCCTGCGGGGTGCGGACCCGGGCGAAGTCGGCCGAGTTCGCCGAGATGAAGTCCTTGACGCTCATGTCGGCCATCAGCTGGCCCCGGCCGATCACGATCAGGTGGTCGGCGGTCAGCGCCATCTCGCTCATGAGGTGGCTGGAGACGAAGACGGTCCGGCCCTCGGCCGCGAGCTTCTTCATGAGATTACGGACCCAGAGGATGCCCTCGGGGTCGAGACCGTTGACCGGCTCGTCGAAGAGCAGCACCTGCGGGTCGCCGAGGAGCGCGGCGGCGATGCCGAGGCGCTGCCCCATGCCCAGCGAGAAGCCCTTGGAGCGGCGCTTGGCGACGTCCTGGAGGCCGACGACCCCGAGGACCTCGTCGACCCGCTGCGCCGGGATGCCGGCGAGCTGGGCGAGCGAGAGGAGGTGGCTGCGGGCGCTCCGCCCACCGTGCACGGCCTTCGCGTCGAGCAGCGCGCCCACCTGGCGCGGCGCGTTCGGCAGCTGCCGGAACGGGTGGCCGCCGATCGTGACATGACCCGATGTGGGGCGGTCGAGCCCCAGGATCATGCGCATCGTGGTCGACTTGCCGGAACCGTTGGGGCCGAGGAAGCCGGTGACGGTACCCGGCCTCACCTGGAAGGAAAGGTTGTACACGGCCGTCTTGGCGCCGTAGCGCTTCGTCAGGCCGACTGCCTCGATCATTCTCCAGCCCCATCGAAAAGGTCAGGTCTCGTCGGGGCCGTGGCCGACGGCCGGGGCCCCCGTATGAGCTAGGAGCTTATCCAGGGGTTGACGGTTCCGGCCAAGTGGAAATCGTGACCAAAGGCCCCCCGACGGCCTAGGCGTCGCGCTTCTTCATGACCAGGTAGCCGCCCAGCAACGCGGCCGCCACCCAGAGCACCATGATCCCGAGCCCGCCCCAGGGTCCGTACGGCGCCTTCTCCGTGTTCAGGGCGTCGGGGACGACCTGCATGATCTTGGAGCCGGCCTGGTCGGGGAAGTAGCGCGCGACCTCCTTCGCCTTCGGGACCGCCGCGAGGATCTGCGAGACCAGGAAGAAGAAGGGCATCAGGATGCCGAGCGAGAGCATCGAGGAGCGCAGCATCGTCGCCACGCCCATCGAGAAGAGCGCGATCAGACCCATGTAGAGCCCGCCGCCGACCACGGCGCGCAGCACGTTGTCCGCGCCGAGGGTCGTCCGGTACTCACCGAGGAGGCCCTGCCCGAGGAAGAACGACAGGAAGCTGGTCACCAGGCCGATGCCGAAGGCGAGCGCCCCGGCCACCGCGATCTTGGAGAAGAGGAAGGTCGCCCGCTGCGGGACGGCCGCGAGCGAGGTACGGATCATCCCCGAGCTGTACTCGGTGCCGACCACGAGCACGCCGAAGACCACCATCGCCAGCTGCCCGAGCACCATCCCGGAGAAGCTGACGAAGGTCGGGTCGAAGGTCGCCTGCTCCGCCTCGTTCAGATCGCTGTAGGTCGCCTTCACCACCGCGGAGATGGCCGCGCCCATCGCCACCGTCACCAGGAGCGCGCTCGCCAGGGTCCAGACCGTCGACGAGACCGTCCGGATCTTGGTCCACTCCGACTGGAGGACCGCCGATACCGCTGCCATCGTTCAGGCTCCCTTGGTGGTCTCGCCCCAGCGGGGGCCCGGCGCGTCCGCCGCGTGTACGTTCGTGCCGTGCGCGTGGTACTCCACCGCGCCGGCGGTCATCTGCATGAACGCTTCCTCGAGCGAGGCGCGCTGCGCGCTCAGCTCGTGCAGGACGAGCCGGTGCTCGGCCGCCAGTTCACCGAGCTTCTCGGTGGTGGCGTTGTCCACCTCCAGCGTGCCGTTGCCCGCCTCGACGGGCGTGAAGCCGCTCTCGTGCAGGACGTCCCGCAGCCGCTCCTGCTGCGGCGAGCGCAGCCGTACGTAGCTCCGCGAATTCTGGTGGATGAAATCCGCCATCGACGTGTCCGCCAGCAGCTTTCCCTGCCCGATCACGATGAGATGATCGGCCGTCAGGGCCATTTCGCTCATCAGATGACTGGAAACGAAGATCGTCCGGCCCTCGGCCGCGAGCGCCTTCATCAGATTGCGGATCCAGTGAATTCCCTCGGGGTCCAGACCATTGACGGGTTCGTCGAACATCAGGATCTCGGGATCACCGAGCAGCGCAGAGGCGATTCCGAGCCGCTGGCCCATGCCGAGGGAGAAGCCCTTCGACTTCTTCTTCGCGACCGAGGTCAGACCGACCAGGTCGAGCACCTCGCCGACCCGGCTCGACGGAATGCGGTTCGACTGCGCGAGGCAGAGCAGATTGTTGTACGCCGACCGGCCACCGTGCATCGCCTTCGCGTCGAGCAGCGCCCCGATGTACTTCAGCGGCTCCTGGAGCTCCCGGTAGTGCTTGCCGTCGATCCGGACGGTCCCGCTGGTCGGGTTGTCCAGATCGAGCATCATCCGCATCGTCGTCGACTTGCCCGCGCCGTTGGGCCCGAGGAAGCCGGTCACCACGCCGGGACGCACCTGGAAGGAGAGATGGTCGACCGCGGTCTTCGATCCGAACCGTTTCGTCAGGGCCTCGAGCTCGATCATGCGTACAACCTACGGGCGCGAAAAACCCTCCGCCACCGGAATGACGGAGGGTTTTCAGGTGCGTCGCCCACTCGTCACCGAGCGGGCACTTCACCGGGTGCGCGCCGCGCGCTCAGCGGGCGCTCACGGGACTCAGCGGGTCTGCTGGGCCGGGACGCCACGGGGGGCGGGCTCGTCGTCGATCGGCGAGCCGGCGGCCGCCACGGCGGCACCGGTCAGCGTGGCCAGCATCTCGCGGACGTTGGTCAGCTGGGCGTTGATCGAGTCGCGGCGGTTCGTCAGCGCCGCCAGCTCGCGCTCGGATTCCGAGCGGATCCGGTCGGCCTTGGCGTTCGCGTCGGCCACGATGTCCTCGGCCTGGCGCTGCGCGGTCTCCACCGTCTGACGGGCCCGGCGCTCCGCGTCCGTACGCAGCTTCTCGGCCTCCAGGCGGAGCTGCTCGGCGCGGTGCTCGATCTCGGCGAGACGCTTCTCGGCCTTCGCCTGACGCGAGGCCAGGTCGCGCTCCGACTGCTCCCGGCGCTTGGCCAGGTTGGTCTCGAAGTCCGCGGCGGCCTGGGCGGCCTTGGCGCGGGTCTCCTCGAAGAGGGCGTCCGCCTCCTCGCGCTTGGACTGCGCGTCCTTCTGCGCCTCGCCGCGCAGCGAGTTGGCCTCGCCCTGCGCCTTCTCGACGATCCGAACGCCCTCGTCCTCGGCCTTCGCCTTGCGCTCCGCCGCGAACGACTCGGCGTCGTTGCGCACCTGCTGGGCGGCCGACTCGGCAAGCTCGCGGTGCTGCTCGGCGGCGCGACGGGCCTCCTCGCGCAGGTCCTTCGCCTCCTCCTCGGCGAGGCGGAGGATCTTCTCGACACGCGCGCCGAGCCCGGCGTACGACGGCTCGGCGTCGGTGACCTGGGCCTGGGCGTTCTGCGTCTCGAGGTGGAGCTCCTCGATGCGCTTTTCCAGAGAGGTGATGCGTCCTAGAGCACTGTCTCGGTCGGCGACGAGCTTGGTAATGCGGTCATCCACCTGACCGCGGTCGTAACCACGCCGCACGAGCTCGAAGCCGAAGGGGGAGGAAGTGTCGCTCATGGGGTTCCTGTCGAATGAGACCGGTGAGGTGTTAGGGGGAATCCTAGGGGCCGAAGCGGCGTGTCATCGAGCGGATGCCCGTTTGATCTGGAGAATGTCCAGCCTTTTGAGTGGCTAGCCGTCGGAGGACTTGCCACTCGAACGTGTAGCCCCCGCCGGAACACCCGCCTTCTCACCGTTTGCCCCGGCGGACTTGCCCCCCGCAGTCGGCGCCTCGAAAGACTCCAACGCTTCGAGGACGTCCTGGACACGGGAGATCTCGGCATTGATGTCCTCGCGACGGCGCACCAGTACATCGAGATCGCGCTTGCCCTCGGAGATCATCGTCTCGGCCTCGTGCTCGGCCTCCGACTTCACCTTCTCCGCCTCCGCGACCAGCGAGGCCTTCTTCTGCTCGGCCTCCTTCAGGAGCGCCTCGGCCTTCTTCACCGCGGCGATCCTGACCTTGCTCGCCTCCGAACTCGCGTCGGAGACCAGCTCCTTGGCCTTCGCCGCGGCCTCGGCGCGCTGCTCCTCGGCGGCCTTCACCAGCTTGTCGACCCGCTCGCCGGCCGTCTTCATCTGCTCGGCCGTCTCGCGCCGCGCCCGCTCGTGCAGCTCCTCGATCTCGCCCTCGATACGGGCCCGCAGCTCCTCCGCCCGCTCCCTTATGGCCGTCGCGTCGCTGCGCGCGCCCACCAGGAGCTCGTCCGCGTCCGTACGGGCCTTCTCCACCAGGGAGTTGCCCTCGACCGTCGCCTCGGCCACGATCCGGTCGGCCTCCTGGCGGGCCGCGCCGACCATCGTGTCGGCCTGCGACTCGGCCTCGGTGGTGGCGCGCAGCGCCTCCTCCTGGGCCTTCGCCATCAGCTGGTCGGCCTGCTCGGCCGCGTCCGAGCGGCGCTTGGCACCGGCCTCGCGCGCCTCGTCGAGCGTACGGTCGGCCTCGTCGCGGGCCTCGGAGCGCATCTGCTCCGCCGCCGCCTCGGCGTCCGCCTTGACCCGCTCGGCCTCCACCCGGATCCGCTCGGCGGCCTGCTGGGCCTGGCCCACGTTCTCCGCGCCCTCGGCGCGCAGCCGCTCCGCCTCCTCGCCGGCCTCGCCGGTGATCCGCTCGGCCTCGTTGGTGGCCTCCGTGATGAGCGAGTCCGCCTGCTCGGCGGCGTCCGCGCGCCGCTTGTCGGCGGCCTTGCGCGCCTCGTCGAGGACCTGCTCGCCGTCGGCGCGCGCGGCGGCCCGCAGGGCCTCCGCCTCGGCCTCGCCCGCCTCCTTGACCTGCACGGCCTCGGCGCGCAGCCGCTGCGCGTCCTGCTCGGTCGACTCCAGCAGCGCCACCGCCTCGGCGGTGATCGCGTCGGCCTGCTCGGCGGCGTCCGAACGCCGCTTGTCGGCCGCCTTGCGCGCCTCGTCGAGGACCTGCTCGCCGTCGGCGAGCGCGGCGACCCGCAGCGCCTGGGCGTGCGCCTCGCCGTCCGTCTTCAGCTGCTCGGCCTCGGCGCGCAGCGCCTCCGCCTCGATCGTGAGCCGCTCGGCCTCGCCCGAGGCCTCCGTGATGAGGGTGTCCGCCTGCTCGGCGGCGTCCGCGCGGCGCTTGTCGGCCGACTTGCGGGCCTCGTCCAGGATCTGCTCGCCCTCGGTGCGGGCGAGCGTGACGAGCTCCTCCGCCTCGGCGGTGAGCCGCTCGGACTCGGCGGCCGCCTCGGAACGGATCCGGTTGGCGTCCTCGCGGGCGTCGGCACGGGTGCGGGACGCGTCCTGCTCGGCCGAACCGAGCGCGTCCGACGCCTCCGTCCGTACCCGCTGGGCGTACTCGGCGGTGTCCGCGCGCAGCTTCTCCGACTCGGCGAGCGCGTCCGCGACCGTCCGCTCGGCCAGCGACTTCGCGGCCTCGGTCTCCTCCTGGGCGCGCGCCCGGACCCGGTTGGCGTCCTCGGTCGCCCGCTCCCGCTCCTCGTACGCGTCGGCGCGGACCCGGTCCGCCTCCTCCTGCGCCTCGGTACGGGTACGGTCCGCCGCGTGCTCGGACGCGCTGCGCAGTCCGGCGATCTCCTCCTCGGCCTGCTCGTGCAGGCCGGCGACGGCGTCGCGCACCTCCTTGGCGGTCTGCTCGGCGGCGGAGACCATCTCCGTGGCCCGCCGGTCCGCCTCCTCGACCAGACGCTGCGCCTCGGTCTGCGCCTCCTCCACCCGCCTGCGGGCGGAGGCCAGAAGCTCCTCGGACTGCTCGCGGGCGTGCTCGCGCTCGCGGTCGGCCTCGGAACGGGCCGACTCCAGCGTCTCCTCGGCCTCCCGGCGCCGCCGGTTGGCCTCCTCCTGCGCGGCGGCCAGCGCTTCGGCGGCCTCGGCGGCGACCCGCTCGGCGGCGGCCGCGGCCTCGGCGCGTACCCGGTCGGCGGTCTCCTGGGCCTCCGACTTCAGCCGCTCGGCCTCCGTCGACGCCTCCGTCCGCAGCCTTACGGCGGCGGTCTCGGCCTCGGCGCGCGAGGTCGACGCGTCCTGCGCCGCCTCGGTGCGCAGCCGCTCGGCCTCCTGCTCGGCCTGCGCCTGGAGCGTACGGATCCGCTCGGCGGCCTCGGTGCGCAGCCGCTCGGTCTCCTCGGCGGCCTCGCGACGCAGCCGCTCGCTCTCGGCGCGGGCGTCGGTCAGCGCCTGCTCGGCGCTCTCCACCCGGGTCTCGGCCTCGGTGTGCAGCCGCGTGAGCTCCTCGGCGGCCTCCTCGCGGCGGGCGACGGCGGCCCGCTCGGCCTCCTCGCGGAGCTCGGCGGCGGCCCGCTCGGCCGCCTCCTTGACGCCCTCGGCCTGCTCCTCGGCCTCCGTCCGCATCCGCTCGGCCTCGGCGCGCGTGCGCTCGAGGGTCTCCTCGGCCTGCGTACGCAGCGTCTGCGCGCGCTCCATGGCCTCGGCGCGGACCCGCTCGCCCTCGGCGCCCGCGCTCGCGCGCAACTCCTCGGCGTCCGTACGGGCCTTGGTCAGCAGCTCCTCGGCGGCGCCGGCCGACTCCTCGATCTGGCCGACGGCCTCGCGGCGGGCCTCGCCGCGGATCTTCTCGCCCTCGGCGATCGCCTCGGCGCGCAGCCCCTCGGCCTCGCCGCGCAGCCGGCGCGCCTCCTCCTGGAGCTCGACGGTCTTGGCGCGGTACTCCTTGGTGTCGTCCTTGGCGGACCCGAGCAGCTCGTCGGCCTGCTCCTCGGCCTGCGTCCGGGTCCGGTCGGCCTCGGTCTCGGCCTCGCGGCGGATCCGCTCAGCCTCTTCGGAGGCCTTGCGGGTGGTCTCCTGGGCGTCCTCGGACGCCTTGGTCAGGACCTCCTCGGCGGTCCGCGCGGCCTTGGCGAGCGCGGCGGCGGAGTCCTCGGCCGCGACCGTACGGGCCTTGTCGGAGGCCTCCGAGAGCAGCTTCTCCGCCTCGGCGGTGGCCTCGCGGAGCTTCTCCTCGGCCGCCCCCTTGAGGGTCTCGGCCTCCTTGGTCGCCTCGGAGACGAGCCGGGCGATCTCGGCCTTCGCCGTACGCGTGCGCTGCTCGTTGACGGACTCCGCGGACGACAGCTGCTTGGCCGCCGCCTCCTTGGCCTCGGTGAGCGCCTTCTCGGCCTCGGCGCGGGCCTCGCGGAGCCGGTCCTCGGCCTCGTGCATCCGCTGCTCGGCGGCGCGGGACAGCTCGGTGGCCTGCTGACGGGCCTGCTCGGTCTCGGCCGAGGTGGAGGAGCGCAGCTGCTCGGCGTGGCTGGTGGCCTCGTGGGCCTGCGTGGACGCGGCGTTGAGGAGCCGCTCGGCGTCCTTGCGGGCGCGCAGCAGAATCGCTTCGGCCTCGGCACGGGCCGCCTCGGCCTCGCTGCCCACCCGGTGGCGGGTCTCCTCGGCGAGCCGGGTGGCCTCGGCGCGGGCGCCGGCGAGCGACTGCTCGGCCTCGGCGCGGGACTCCTCCATGAGGCGGCGGGCCTGCGACTCCGTACGGGCGCGCAGTTGTTCGGCCCAGGCGACGTTCTCGTTGACGTGCGCCTCGACGGTCTGGCGGCGCTCGGCGAGCTCCTGGTCGAGGCGCTGCCGGCGCTGGACGGCCTCGGCGTGCAGCTCGGCCTGGAGCCGGGCCTGGTGCTCGGCGTGCTCCTGCAGGATGCGCTGGGTCTGGGCGCGGGCGTCGCGCAGCTCGCGCTCGGCGTCCTGGCGCAGCTGCTCGGCCTGGATCTGCGCGTTGCGCAGCATCTGTTCGGCCTGGTAGCCGATGTCCGCGCTGTCGTACGCGGGCCGGGACGCGATGGTGCGGCGCGCCTCGTGGAGCTTGGCGCGCAACACCTCGACCTGGTAACCGAGGTCCTCGGCGTGCTGGACGGCCTTCTCCCGCTCGGTCTTCAGCCGGTCCATCTCGGCTTCGAACCGCGAGAGATGGTCGTCTTCAGCTCGGTGGCTCTCCTGGCGTTCGTAGCCCCGCACTGCGCGGTCCCATCCTTCCCCGAGCTCTCAACGCGTTCGAGCAGGGGAGACCCCAACCCTGGTCGCACACTCCAACGAGCACCGTTCCCCGGAGAACGGGCCCCCGGGAATCGTGGCAGATCGGATACCCCGACTTCGACGCCGCATGGCATGCGGCCCCGACCGGCCCCGGCCCGGAGTCGCCCACTCTACCGGCCCAGGAATCCGGAGGTCAGTGCTCGGCCGAGGAGGGGTCGGCGGACGTGACCAGTTCGGTCAGTACGCCGTGGCAGTCCTTGGGGTGGAGGAAGGTGATGCGGGAGCCCATGGAGCCGATCCTGGGCTGGTCGTAGAGGACCCGGACGCCCTTGGAGCGGATGTCCTCGGCGTCCCCGTCGACATCGGCGGTGCCGAAGGCGATGTGGTGCACGCCCTCGCCGTTCTTGGCCAGCCATTTGCCCACCGCGGAGTCCTCCCGGGTGGGCTCCAGGAGCTGGAGGTACGAGGCGCCGCCGTCGGAGGTGTCGTTGATCTTGAGCATGGCCTCGCGGACGCCCTGCTCCTCGTTGACCTCGGAGTGGAACACCTCGAAACCGTAGGTCGCACGGTAGAACTCGACGGTCTTGTCGAGGTCGAAGCAGGCGATCCCGATGTGGTCGATTCGCGTCAGCATTCCTCCAGTGCAGCGCCACGGAGGTGGTTACGCAACGTGCGCGCCGTCACACCGACTGGCCGGTGACCGTGTGCGTGACGGCTCAGTACATTGAAGGTAAACCCTCGTTCACTCCTCATCCCAAGGGGCCGTGCCTCATGTCTGGAACGACCGGTACCACCTCAGTGATCGTCGCGGGCGCCCGCACGCCCATGGGCCGACTGCTCGGCTCCCTCTCCTCCTTCTCCGGTGCCGATCTGGGCGGCTTCGCCATCAAGGCGGCGCTCGACCGGGCCGGCATCGGCGGCGACCAGGTGCAGTACGTGATCATGGGGCAGGTGCTCCAGGCGGGCGCCGGCCAGATCCCCGCGCGCCAAGCCGCCGTCAAGGCCGGCATCCCCATGAACGTCCCGGCGCTGACCATCAACAAGGTCTGCCTGTCCGGCCTGGACGCCATCGCGCTCGCCGACCAGCTGATCCGCGCGGGCGAGTTCGACATCGTCGTCGCCGGCGGCCAGGAGTCGATGACCAACGCCCCGCACCTCCTCCCGAAGTCCCGCGAGGGCTACAAGTACGGTGCGATCGAGATGCTCGACGCGATGGCGTACGACGGTCTGACCGACCCCTTCGAGAAGATCGCCATGGGCGAGTCGACCGAGAAGCACAACACCCGCCTGGGCCTCCAGCGCACCGAGCAGGACGAGATCGGCGCGCTGTCGCACCAGCGCGCCGCCGCCGCGCAGAAGAACGGCATCTTCGAGGCCGAGATCACCCCGGTCGAGATCCCGCAGCGCAAGGGCGACCCGGTCGTCTTCTCGAAGGACGAGGGCATCCGCCCCGAGACGACGGTCGAGTCGCTCGGCAAGCTGCGTCCGGCCTTCGCCAAGGACGGCACGATCACGGCCGGCACCGCCTCGCAGATCTCGGACGGCGCCGCCGCCGTCGTCGTGATGAGCAAGGCGAAGGCTGAGGAGCTGGGCCTGGAGTGGATCGCCGAGATCGGCGCCCACGGCAACGTGGCGGGCCCGGACAACTCGCTGCAGTCGCAGCCGTCCAACGCGATCAAGCACGCCCTGAACAAGGCGGGCCTGGGCGTCGAGGACCTCGACCTGATCGAGATCAACGAGGCCTTCGCGGCGGTCGCCGTGCAGTCAATGAAGGACCTCGGCGTGACCCCGGAAAAGGTGAACGTCAACGGCGGCGCGATCGCGCTCGGCCACCCCATCGGCATGTCCGGCGCCCGTGTGGTGCTGCACCTGGCCCTGGAGCTGAAGCGGCGCGGCGGCGGTACCGGCGTGGCGGCGCTGTGCGGCGGCGGTGGTCAGGGCGACGCTCTGATCATCAGCGTCCCGGGCAAGTAGTTCCCGTCGAGCAAGGAGTTACGGCACATGGTGGACGTCCCCGAACTGGTAGCCCAGGCACGGGAGGGCCGGCCGCGTGCGGTGGCCCGGCTGATCTCGCTCGTGGAGGGGGCGTCCCCGCAGCTGCGCGAGGTGATGGCGGCGCTCGCGCCGCTGACCGGAGGCGCGTACGTGGTGGGCCTGACGGGTTCGCCCGGCGTGGGCAAGTCCACCTCGACGTCGGCGCTGGTCGCCGCGTACCGGCGGGCGGGCAAGCGGGTCGGCGTGCTGGCGGTCGACCCCTCGTCCCCCTTCAGTGGGGGAGCGCTGCTCGGTGACCGGGTCCGGATGTCGGAGCACGCCTCGGACCCGGGCGTCTACATCCGCTCGATGGCGACCCGCGGGCACCTGGGCGGGCTCGCCTGGTCGGCGCCGCAGGCGATCCGCGTCCTGGACGCGGCGGGCTGCGAGGTGATCCTCGTGGAGACCGTCGGTGTCGGTCAGTCGGAGGTGGAGATCGCCTCCCAGGCCGACACGTCGGTGGTGCTGCTCGCGCCGGGCATGGGCGACGGGATCCAGGCCGCGAAGGCGGGCATCCTGGAGATCGGCGACGTGTACGTGGTGAACAAGGCGGACCGGGACGGCGCGGACGCGACGGCCCGCGAGCTGAACCACATGCTGGGTCTGGGCGAGGCGCGCGGTCCGGGCGACTGGCGGCCGCCGATCGTCAAGACGGTCGCGGCGCGCGGCGAGGGCATCGACGAGGTCGTCGAGGCGCTGGAGAAGCACCGCGCGTGGATGGAGGAGCACGGCGTGCTCGCGGAGCGCCGCCGGGCGCGCTCGGCGCGCGAGGTCGAGACGATCGCGGTCACGGCCCTGCGCGAACGCATCGGCGACCTCCACGGCGACCGCCGCCTGGACGCGCTGGCGGAACGCATCGTGGCGGGGGAACTGGACCCGTACGCGGCGGCGGACCAGCTCGTGGCCGACCTCACCGGCAACTGAGGCAGAGCAGGAACGAGGGGCCCCGGTGCGCAGCGCGCACCGGGGCCCCTCGTTGCTGGGCTCTCAGGGTCCTACGGCTTGCCGCGGCGGCCTCGGAGTTGGTCCGCCACCGGCTTCAGGGACTCGTGGAGGTCGCCGAGGGCGTCCGGGGTGAGCTGGTCGATGAAGTGCTTGCGCACGGACTCCACGTGGTGGGGCGCCACCTTGCGCATGGTCTCCATGCCCTCGTCGGTCAGGACCGCGTAGAGCCCGCGCCGGTCGGACTCGCAGTTGACGCGGCGCACGAGCCCCGCGTTCTCCATGCGGGTGATCTGGTGCGAGAGCCGGCTCTTGGACTGCAGCGTCGCCGTGGCGAGATCGCTCATGCGCAGCCGCCGTTCCGCCGACTCCGAGAGGTTCACCAGGATCTCGTAGTCGTTCATGGTCAGGCCGAAGGGCTGGAGGTCCTTCTCCAACTGGTACGTCAGCATCCGGAAGACGTCCAGGTACGTGCGCCACGCGCACTGTTCGGCATCGGTGAGCCAGGGGGTGGCCGTCTCGGTCTCCATGTATGGATTCTACCTAAGAAGTTGAATTCTGGACGAAGTCGGTGAGCGTACGGAGTGTGACACCAGGCACCCGGGCCCGACGAACTGGGTGCAGATGTTCGAGGGCGTCACACTCCGCAGACTACCGGCTACAGCCCGAAGCGCCGCTGGAGGTCCCCGAGCTGTCCGGGAAGGCGCGGTGCCTGCCCCTGCGCGCCGTGGCCGGAACCGTGCGCCCCGGGCACACCGGGCTGCCCGCCGACCTCACCGATCGCCCGGTCGGCCATCAGCAGCTCGGTCGACTGGAGCAGTACCGTACCCGCTCCGACGAACTCGAACTGATGCTCCTCGCCCGAGGTGCCGCCGATCCCCGTCAGGGCACGGACGCCGCCCATCACGCCCGTCATGTAGCCGTGGTCGTAGTGGTGGCACGGGGACGGGCAGTCCGCCCAGCCGACCAGCGCCTGCGGGTCCACCCGCATCGGCGGCTCCATGAAGACCACCGGGCCGTTCGACGCCGCCACGAACTTGCCCGTGCCGATCAGCGTCACGAACCCCGGCACGATCGACTGCTTCAGCGCCAGCGTCGGCTGGTACGCCAGCAGGTTGCCCGAGCGGATCGTCAGATTGCCCTCGTCCAGGTCGAACGAGTTCACGTCGAAGGCCCGGTCGGCCAGCAGCATCTTGCCGCTGCCCTCCGCCACCACCCAGTCGCTCGCGTGCAGCGGCGAGTGGAAGGACGTACGGACCAGCCGGTCCAGGCGCCCGTGGCCAATGCCGTTGAAGTCGATCCGCCCGTAGTAGGCGATCATCTTGCCCTTCTGCAGGAACCACTGGGAGCCCTTGAGCTCCACGCAGAAGGTGTACGGATTGACGTTGTCGTCGGACGGGAGCGAGTGCGGGTCGAGCACGACGGGACCGGTCACAGCTTCTCCTCCGAGGCCTGCACGTACACCACGCCACTGCCGCTCAGCTCCAGCTGGAACGCCTCGCCCGAGCCGCGCCCGACCATGTCGCGCCAGCCGAGCGCGGTCGAGAGCTTGTTCCGTACGTCGCCGTGGTGCGCGACGTACGCCTGCGGGTCCACGTGGACCGCACGCCCCGGCGTGATCGGCAGCTCGATCACACCGCCGTGCGCCATCACGGCGACCGCGCCGTGGCCCTTGAGCGTGGTGGTGAAGAGCCCCTGGCCGGTCACCTGGCCGCGCACCATGCCCATGACCCCGCCCTGGGAGCCCATGAACATGGTGCCCTGCTGCAGGGTGCCGTCGAAGGCGAGGAGCCGGTCGGCCTCGACGTACAGGGTGTCGCCGGTCAGCTGGATCACCTGGATGTGGTGGCCGCCGTGCCCGAACATCACCGTGCCGTTGCCCTCGACGGTCATCAGCGGCGTCGCCTCGCCGGCCACCCGGCGGCCGAGCATCGACATCACGCCGCCCTGGCCGCCGGCGATGTTCGGCGTGAAAGTGACGTCGCCGCGGTAGGCCAGCATCGCGCCGCGTTGGCTGAACATGCGCTGCCCGGGGATCACCTGGGCCTCGACCATCTTGGAATTGATCTCGCGGAACGGCATCAGACGTCGCCCCCGATCGTGTTCCGCTCGCTCGGCTGGACGTACACGAGCCCGTCGCCCTCGAAGCGGATCTGGAACGCCTCGCCGCCGCCCTCGCCGAGGAGCGTGCGGAACGTCACACCGGACTGGAAGCTCTGCTGGAGATTGCCCTGGTGGGCGACGTACGCGCCGGGGTCGACGGAGAGCGGGTACTGCGGGGTCACGCGCAGCACCACCGCCGGGCCGTCGGACATGATCGCCGCCTGGCCCGTGCCCTCGACCGTGGTCGTGAAGAGGCCGTTGCCGGTCGCGCCGCCGCGCATGCCGGTGAAGCTCGTGCCGGTGCGCAGCCCCGCGTCGGTGCAGAGCAGGTTGCTCGCCTCGACGTAGAGCTTGTCGCCGTGCAGGGAGACGAGGTTGATCTCGGAGGCGCGGTCGGCGAACCAGCAGGTCCCCTGGCCCTTCACCTCCATCACCTCCATCTGTTCGCCGGTCAGCCTGCGGGTGACCATGCCGCGCAGGCCCTCACCGCCGCCGGACATCTTCTTGAAGGCCATCTGGCCGTCGTAGGCGACCATGGAGCCGTTTTTCGCCTTGACGGCGTCGCCGGTCATGGAGACGGCGAGCACTTTGCTGCCTTGGAGTCGGAACGTAGCCACGGAGGGAGATTACGGGCCCCCCGGATAAAGAGTCAGCAAAGTCGGCGTGCACAATGGAGCCCGCCCACCCTTGTGCATCCGTTCACAAGATCGCGTACACAAGATCGAACGAAGGTGACCCCCTCCCGTGGACATCAAGACCGCCTCCTCCCTCCACCGCCTCCGACTCGTCTCCGCTCCGGAGGCCGTCTCCTTCCTGCTGCTGCTGGTCTGCTCGGTGCTCAAGCGCACCACCGAGTTCAACGCCGTGCCCGTGATGGGCGCGATCCACGGCATCCTCTTCATCCTGTACGTGCTGTTCTGGCTGGACGCCTGGAACCGCACCAAGTGGCAGTTCAAGACCGCCGCCCTCTACTTCGTGCTCTCCGTCCTGCCCCTCGGCGGCTTCTTCGCCGAGCGCAAGCTCAAGCGCGAGGCCGCGGACGCCGTCATCGCCTCCCGCGCCCGCCGCGACGGCACGGTGAACGCCGCGTGATCGTCGCGTTCTCGGTCACGCCGCTCGGAGTCGGCGAGGAGGTCGGCGAGTACGTGGCCGACGCCGTCCGGGTCGTACGGGAGTCGGGGCTGCCGAACCGTACCGACGCGATGTTCACCTCGATCGAGGGCGAGTGGGACGAGGTCATGGACGTCGTCAAGCGCGCCGTCGCCGCCGTCGAGGCGCGCGCTCCCCGGGTGTCGCTGGTCCTGAAGGCCGACATCCGGCCCGGCGTCACCGACGGCATGACCAGCAAAGTCGCCACCGTCGAACGTCACTTGAACGGCTGAGCGGCAGCTGCCCGGCCCTACCGCGTAGCCGAGCCCCCGACCCCTTTGGGCCGGGGGCTCACCCGTACGCGCGGCGAGAACAACTCGCTCGGACTACTCCAGTCGACACGCCGATGCTTCTCCCTTTTTGTGGGGGTATCGACCTGTCCGACGACAGCTGGAGGCACCGTGCGGCCGACAGGCTACGACTACGACACCTACAGCCGACTCGCCGGTCCGCTCACGGAACCGGGCACGGCGGCCTACACGGTGCGGTACCGGAGTCTGCTCTCGAAGGAGCCGCACCGCATACGCGCCGTCCTCCTCATGGGCCTCGCGCCGGTCCTCTCCGCGCTGCTGCTCGTCTACCTCGTCTGGCCCAGCCACTGGACCGTCCGGGAGGGCGGCGACCGATGGCTCGTCAGGTTCGACGCCGTGATGCTCGTGTCGATCGGGCTGATCTGCTTCTTCATGCTGGTGAACGTCACCTCGATCGCGCACGCCACGATGGTCGCGCGCGACCCCATACCCGTGTACCCGGAGAAGGGCACCCGGGTCGCCTTCCTCACCACGTACGTCCCCGGCAAGGAACCGCTCGTCATGGTCCGCCGCACCCTCGAAGGGGCCGTACGCCTCCGGCACGAGGGCACGCTCGACGTCTGGCTCCTGGACGAGGGCGACGACGCACGCGCCAAGGCGCTCTGCGCCGAACTGGGCGTCAAGCACTTCACCCGGGCCGGGATACCCGAGTGGAACCGCAGGAAGGGCGTCCACAAGGCCCGCACCAAGCACGGCAACTACAACGCCTGGCTCGCGATGCACGGGGACGCGTACGACTTCTTCGCCTCCGTCGACACCGACCACGTACCGCTCCCCAACTTCCTGGAGCGGATGCTCGGCTTCTTCCGCGACCCGGACATCGCCTTCGTCGTCGGACCGCAGGTCTACGGCAACTACACCTCGCCCGTCACCAAGGCCGCCGAGTCCCAGCAGTTCCTCTTCCACGCGCTGATCCAGCGGGCCGGCAACCGCTACCGGGCGCCCATGTTCGTCGGCACCAACAACGTCGTACGGATCTCCGCCGTCAAGCAGGTCGGCGGCCTCTACGACTCCGTCACCGAGGACATGGCCACCGGCTTCGAGCTGCACCGCAGGAAGAACCCCGGCACCGGCCACTTCTGGCGCTCCGTCTACACCCCCGACGTGCTCGCCGTCGGCGAGGGCCCGGCCTCCTGGACCGACTTCTTCACGCAGCAGCTGCGCTGGTCCCGGGGCACGTACGAGACGCTGATCAAGCAGTACTGGAAGACCCCCTTCCGGGTGCCGCCGGGCCGCTTCCTCAACTACACGCTCATGCTCGTCTACTACCCGATGACGGCGATCAACTGGTTCCTCGGCATCCTCAGCTGCGTCCTCTTCCTCTGGCTGGGCGCGTCCGGGACCCAGGTCTCCACCTCGGTCTGGCTGATGATCTGGAGCGACGCGGTCGCCCTGCAGATCGGCCTCTACCTCTGGAACCGGCGCCACAACGTCTCGCCCCACGAGCCCGAGGGCTCCGGCGGCCTGGCCGGCATGGCGATGTCCGCGCTCTCCGCGCCGATCTACCTCAAGTCCCTCGGCTCGGCGGTGCTGCGCACCCGGGGCCGTTTCGTCGTCACTCCCAAGGGCGGCGAGGCCAGCCCCGACCGGATCCTGACCTTCCGGGTCCACCTGTACTGGGCGGCGGTCCTGGTCGCCTCGCTGCTCGCCTCCGTCCACTTCGGGCACACCCACGCGGCCATGCGCACCTGGGCCGTGCTCGCCCTGATCATCTCCCTCGCCCCGGTGGCCGTCTGGACGTGGACCGTCCTGCGCGACCGGCGCAGCCGGCGGGTCAGGGACCGAGCCCGTGCCCGCACCCGCGCCCGCCGTCTCGCCCCCGAGCACGAGGCCGTCGAGGTCCGCGCCGCCGCCACCGCGCACCCGCACCCGCCCACGGCCACCGCGCCCGCGCCCACCACGACCGGAGGGAACTGAGCCATGGCCTACCGGCCGTCGAAGAAATTCAGGAAGACGCTGTTCGGCGGCGGCGCCGTCGTGGTCCTCGCGGCCCTGAACGCGCCGGCCGCGGTCTCGTTCGTCGGCGAGAAGTACCACGCGTACAAGATCGCCCAGCCCGGCTACAAGAAGCGGTTCGGCTCCTGGGCGCCCGTCTCCGTCCCCGCCGGATACAGCGTCAACGCCATCCACGCGGCGCTGCTGCACACCGGCAAGGTGCTGCTCATCGCCGGCTCGGGCAACGACCAGAAGAACTTCGACTCGGGCACCTTCGACACCATCCTGTGGGACCCGAAGAAGAACACCTTCAAGAAGATCCCCACCCCCGAGGACTTCTTCTGCTCCGGCCACACCCAGCTCGCCGACGGCCGCCTCCTGGTGGCCGGCGGCACCGCCCGCTACGAGATCCTCGAGGGCGAGGTCAAGCGGGCCGGCGGCGGGATGCGGGTCAAGAACGAGAGCCCCGACAAGGCGGTCACCCTCAAGAAGGGCACGGTCTTCCGCTCCCCGTCGGGGGTCGAGTACGTGTCGAAGTTCGACGTCACGGTCCCCAAGGCCAAGCGCGACTTCGAGGTCTCGTACTTCGCGAGCGGCCAGATGAAGCCCTGGAAGACCAAGGTCACCGCCGCCGAGGCGCGGGTCTTCGTCGAGGCGAGGAAGGAGGGCGCGCAGGCGCTCACCACGCAGGCCGCGCAGTACGAGATCGTCGGCCTCAAGGGCGAGGACGCCGACAACGTCTACGGTCTGGCGCAGCGGCTCACGACGGAGAAGCAGGACTTCCAGGGCATCAGAGGCGCGTACGAGTTCGACCCGAAGGCGGAGAAGTACATCCCGGTCGCCCCGATGAAGGACGCCCGCTGGTACCCGACGCTCGTCACCCTCCAGGACGGCAAGGTCCTCGCGGTCTCCGGGCTCAACGACGTCGGCGACGTCGTGCCCGGCGACAACGAGATCTACGACCCCAAGACCAAGAAGTGGACCAAGGGCCCCTTCCGCTACTTCCCCACCTACCCCGCCCTCTTCCTCACCAAGGGCGGCAAGCTGCTCTACACCGGCTCCAACGCGGGGTACGGCCCCGCGGAGAAGGGGCGCGAGCCGGGGCTCTGGGACCTGAAGAAGAACTCCTTCACCAAGCTGGGCGGCCTGACCGACCCCGACCAGCTGGAGACCTCCGCCTCCCTGATGCTGCCGCCCGTCCAGGACCAGAAGCTGATGGTGCTCGGCGGCGGCGGGGTCGGCGAGTCCCCGAAGTCCACGGCCCGTACGTCGATCATCGACCTCTCGAAGGAGAACCCGTCGTTCGCGGACGGACCGGCGCTCCCCCAGGGCACCCGCTACCTCAGCAGCGTCCTCATGCCCGACGACACCGTCTTCACCACCGGCGGCTCGGAGAAATACCGGGGCGCCGGCGGCAGCGACATCCTGAAGGCGCAGTTCTACCACCCCCGCGCCAACACCTTCTCGGCCGCCGCCGAGCCGACGGTCGGCCGCAACTACCACTCCGAGGCGCTTCTGCTGCCCGACGGCCGCGTCGCCACTTTCGGCTCCGACCCGCTCTACGGCAACCAGGCCAACACCAAGCTCGGCAGCTTCGAACAGCGCATCGAGATCTTCACCCCACCCTCCCTGCACCGCGCCGGCACCGCCCGCCCGGTCCTGGGCGAGGGCCCCCAGGAACTCGACCAGAACGGCCGCGTGACGATCCGCACCAAGGACGCGGCGACGATCACCAAGGCCCGCCTGATGCGCCCGAGCGCGGTCACCCACACCACGGACGTCGAACAACGCTCGGTGGAGCTGGCCCTGAAGAAGACGAAGGACACGATCACGGTCGAGGTCCCCCTCGACCGCACCCTGGTCCCACCCGGCTGGTACATGCTCTTCGTCACGGACCAGGACGGCATCTCGTCCGAGGCGAAGTGGATCCAGGTGGGGTGAGGGTCAGGCCCGCGCTCGGTCTTCCGGGGAGGCCAGGAACTGCCGGACGTAGTCGGCGAAGGCGTCGGGCTGGTCGTGGTGGACGACGTGGCCCGCGGGGAGTTCGACGAGGGGGATCGATCGCTTCGTCGCCATGTCGCGGGCGTGGGCGGCCGACAGTTCGTCGCTGCGGGTGCCTCGGATCAGGAGGGTCGGGCAGCGGACGCTCAGCCAGTCGTGCCAGTGGTCGCCGGTGAGTGCCTGCTGGGACCGGATGGTGTCGGCCGGGTCGAAGGAGAAGCCCCAGCCGTCCGGTCGCTGCCTGAAGGTCCGCTCCAGGTACGGCGCGGCAGCGCCCAGGGCCTCGACGAGGCCGTCGCGGGTCGCGGCGCGCTCGGGCAGCTTCCTCGTGAAGGTCAGGTCGATGTCGCAGACCGCTCCGATGTCCTCGACGACGAGCGCGGTGACACGGTCGGGGTGCCGGGCGGCGAACTGGTAGGCGTTCGCGCCGCCCAGGGAATGGCCGAGCAGCGCGACCTGCGCGAGGCCGAGGTGGTCGAGGAGGGCCCTGACGTCGGCGACGTAGCCGGCGCGCTCGTAGTCGCCGGCCCGGTCGGACTCGCCGTGCCCCCGCTGGTCGAGCGCGATCACGCGCCACGAGGAGCCAAGGCGCTCGGCCAGCGGAGCGAAGTCCGCGCCCTCGTTGAAGTGCCCGTGCAGGGCGATCAGCACCGGGCCCGGCCCGCCGAAGTCGAGGTAGGAGAGTCTGCGCCCGTCCACATCGAAACCGCCCCGCACAAGATCGTCCATGGGCGGCGAGTCTAGGGGGTGTCTCGTCGATCAGGCCTTCGCGCGGCGGGCCAGGCCCAGGGCGTAGTCGGGCCACCAGGTGCCGGCCGAAGGGCCGCCGCGGCAGGGGCCGTCGGATTCGCCCGGGCGCTTGACCCAGAGGTAGGCGTCGACCAGTTCGTCGCCCGTGCGGTCGGTCGGGGGAACGCCGAGGGAACGGCCCGGCGGGTTGCACCAGGCCTGCTCCCGGTTGCCCGGCAGGGGACCGTCGCCGTTGCGGCTCGTGTCGACGGTGAAGTGCGTACCGCCGAGCAGGCCGGAGAGCTCGGCGCCGAAGCCCTTCACGGTGTCGTCGGTCTGGAAGTTGGAGACGTTGAGGGAGAACCCGTCGGCCCGGTCGATCCCGGCGCGGCGCAGGGGCTCCACCAGCTTGCCCGGGTCGTCGATCCACGCCGGGTTGCCCGCGTCCAGGTAGACCCGGGTGTTCGGCTGCCGCTTCAGCCGGTCGATCGCCTCGGAGAGCAACTGGTAGCGCTCGTCGTGGTACTGGGCGGGCGTGCAGCCGTCCACCACGTGCGGCACCGCGTCCGGCTCCAGGACGACGATCGCGGGCGCGTCCCCGATCGCGGAGGCGAAGGAGTCGACCCAGGTGCGGTACGCCCCGCCGTCGTGCGAGCCGCCCGCCGAGTACATCCCGCAGTCCCGGTGCGGGATGTTGTACGCGACGAACACCACGGTCCGCCTGTCGGCGGCGGCCCCGCGCACCGCCTTGGCGATGTCCGGTACGGGATCGTCGCCCGCCGGCCACTCCGCGACCGGCCGTTCCGCGATCCGCTTGAGCAGCCGCGCGTCCTCGGCGCGGCCCTCCTCCTCGTACTGCCGCACCTGCCGGGCCGCGTCGCTGTCCGGGTCCACCCAGAACGGGGAGCCGCCGGCCGGGGCGACGGACTCGGCACGCCCGGACGGCGTGCCGACGGGGGAGGACGGGTCGCCGTCGCTGCAGCCTGTGAGACCGGTCAGGCCGGTCAGGAGCAGGGCGGCGGCCAGAGCGGTGAGTGCGGTGGGGCGGATACGGGAGCGGGATCGGGGCAACACGGGCTTATCGTGACATCCCGGTCAGTCGGCGGGTGGGTGCGACACCGGAGACCCCGTCAGGGCCATCCCGATCGGGGTGCGTTCGTACAGCACCTGGTGGCCGTAGCGGCGGGACGTCAGCAGGCCCGCCTCCCGGAGGACCGACAGGTGCGCCGACACGGAGGACGGGGCCAGGCCCAGGCGGTGCGCGAGCGCCGTCGTGCCGGCCGGCTCGTCCAGCGCGCACAGCACGTCCGCGCGGGCCCGGCCGAGCAGCCGGGCGAGCGCCTCGGGGGTCCGGTCGCCCGCGGGCTCGGTCCACAGGCCGCCGATCCCACGCGCGGGGTACGCGACGGTCGGCTGCCAGGGCGGGTCGAAGCCGCTCACCACGTCGGGCCAGGTGAAGACGGAGGGCACGAGGACGAGGCCCTGGCCGTCGAGGGCGCGGATGTGTTCGCCCCGGTACGCCACGGTGAGCGTGGCCGTGTCCGACGTCCAGTCGAAGCCGGGATGGAGCTCGCCCAGGAGGCGTTCCAGCCCGCCCTCCGCGAGCCTGCGCGAGTGGTACGCCACGTCCGCCTCCAGGAGCGCCCGCAGCCGGGGCCAGTCCGGCGCGACCAGGGCCTCCCAGGCCGCCTGGAGCAGGTCCGCGAGCCGCTCGACGGCTCCCGCCGGATCGGCCAGCATCCGCCGCCCCTCGTCGCTCGCGGCGGCGCCGGGGGTCTCGGCGAGCGCCCGCGCGAAGTCGGCCCGGGCGAGGGCCGGGTCGGTCTCCCGTACGGCCGTGATCTCCTCCTCGAAGGAGGCGGCGGGGCCCAGCGGCGGCGGGTAGAGGAAGTCGGGACTGTGCCCGCGCTGGGGCATCAGCAGGTGCAGCGGCCCGAGCTCGAGCCCCTCCGCCGCGCCCCGGATCCGCCGCAGCCACGGCAGGTGGTACCCCTGCTGCCGGGGCCGCGCGAGCACGCGCACGGCGGAGTGCGTCTCCCAGAGCGGCGACAGCGCGAACCGGATCCGCAGGGGGTCGGCCTCGCCGAAGTGGAGGTGGTACGGCATGGGCGGGGCTCGCTCCGGGGGCGGAAGAGGGGGAAGAAGATTCGGGTGGAGCCGAAAGTCTAGGTGGCGACGGTCGGCCACGACAGGCTGCGCTCATGTCGAACGAGGACACGAGAACCGCCCCCGACGAGCGGACGCCTTCGGCGTCCCGCGGTGAGCCCGCCCCGGCTGCGACGGCACCGCGATCCGCCCCCACCCCCGGCTACCGGGCCGTCTTCGCCGTACGCGAGTTCCGGGTCGTCTTCGGCGCGCATCTGCTCTCGCTGCTCGGTGTCGTCGTCAGCGAGATCGCGCTCACCGTGCTCGTCTACGAGCTCACCCGCTCGCCGCTCCTCTCTGCGCTCACCTTCGCCCTCGGCTTCCTGCCGTACCTCGTCGGCGGCACCCTCCTCGCAGGCGTCGCCGACCGCCACCCGCCCCGCCGGGTCCTCGTCGTCTGCGATCTCGTCTGTGCCGCGTGCGTCGCGCTCATGGTTCTGCCCGCCACCCCCGTCGCCGGGCTGCTGGTCCTGCGGTGCGTCGTCGCCGCCGTCGCGCCGGTCTTCAACGGGACCCGGATGGCGACCCTCGCCGACATCCTCGGCGAGGGCGACCTCTTCGTCCTCGGCCGCTCCCTCCTCCGGATCGTCTCCCAGAGCGCGCTGCTCACCGGCTTCGCCGTCGGCGGACTGCTCCTCACCGTCGTCGCCCCGCGCGGAGCGATCGCCATCACCGCCGCCACCTTCCTCGCCTCCGCCCTCCTCCTGTGGCTCGGGACGCGCAAGCGGCCCGCCCGGGGGGCCGTGAAGACCGCGGCGGGAGGGGGGAATCTCGCACTCCTGCGCGACCGGCGCATCCGTGCCCTCATGCTCATGTTCTGGGTCCCGCCCCTGTTCGCGGTCGTCCCCGAGGCCCTCGCCGCCCCCTACGCCGACCAGGCCGGTGTCTCCACCGCCGCGCTCGGGCTGCTGATGTGCGCCCTGCCCGTCGGCACCATCGCGGGCGAGCTGTTCGCCGGGTCCGCGCTCGGCCCCGCCACCCGGTCCCGGCTCGTCCACCCGCTCGTGCTCTTCGGGGTCCTGCCCTATCTGCTCTATCTCGTTCAGCCCGGCGCCGCCCTCGCCGGGCTCGCCCTCGCGGTCGCCGGGCTCACCGGCGCGTACACCCTGGGGCTCGACGCCTGGTTCGTCGCCGCCGTGCCCGAGGAACGGCGGGGGAGGGCGATGACCCTGATGACCGCCGGGATGATGACCGCCCAGGGCGTCGGCATGGCCGGCGCCGGGCTCGCCGCCGAGTTCCTCCCCGTCCACCTCGTGGTCGCCGCCACCGGTGTCCTCGGCACCCTCTGTCTCGTCGCCGTCGTCCTCGAAGTGCGGGCGACCGAAGTGCGAGACGGGGCTGACCGGCATGTGACCAGTGGGTAAGGTCGACGCGTGCCGAAGCCGCTCAGTCTCCCCTTCGATCCCATCGCCCGCGCCGACGAACTCTGGCAGAAGCGCTGGGGGCCGGTCCCCTCGATGGCCGCGATCACCTCGATCATGCGCGCCCACCAGATCCTCCTCGCGGAGGTCGACGCCGTCGTCAAGCCGTACGGACTGACCTTCGCGCGCTACGAGGCCCTGGTCCTGCTCACCTTCTCCAAGGCCGGTGAGCTGCCGATGTCCAAGATCGGCGAGCGGCTGATGGTCCACCCGACCTCGGTCACCAACACCGTCGACCGGCTGGTGAAGTCCGGACTCGTCGACAAGCGGCCCAACCCCAACGACGGGCGCGGCACCCTCGCCTCCATCACCGAGAAGGGGCGCGAGGTCGTCGAAGCGGCCACCCGCGACCTGATGGCCATGGACTTCGGGCTCGGGGTCTATGACGCCGAGGAGTGCGCCGAGATCTTCGCGATGCTCCGCCCGCTGCGCGTCTCCGCCGAGGACTTCGACGAGGTCTGAGCCCCGCGGCAGGACCCGGCCCCGCCCGAAGATCGCCCGGAACGTGCCGTTACGCTCGACGGCATGAAATCCAGCGTGCTGACCCGTTACCGCGTCATGGCGTACATCACCGCCGTCATGCTGCTCGTGCTCTGCACGTGCATGGTCTTCAAGTACGGGTTCGACATGGGCGAGGACGTGACCTTCGCGGTCTCCCAGACCCACGGCGTCCTCTACATCATCTACCTGATCTTCGCCTTCGACCTCGGCTCCAAGGCGAAGTGGCCGTTCGGCAAGCTCCTGTGGGTGCTGCTGTCCGGGACGATTCCCTTCGCCGCGTTCTTCGTCGAGCGCAAGGTCGTCCGCGAGACGCTTCCGCTGGTCAGCGGCGCGCAGCCGGCGCCCGTCAAGGCCTGACGCAGCCCGGGACCGCACCCCCGCACAGATGTGCGGGGGGTTTCCCATCGACATTTACTAGGACGTCCTAGTAAATTCGAAGCATGGACGCTGACGCGATCGAGGAAGGCCGCCGACGCTGGCAGGCCCGCTACGACAAGGCCCGCAAGCGCGACGCCGACTTCACCACGCTCTCCGGCGACACCGTGGAGCCCGTCTACGGGCCCCGGCCCGGCGACACCTACGAGGGCTTCGAGCGCATCGGCTGGCCCGGCGAGTACCCCTTCACCCGCGGCCTGCACGCCACCGGCTACCGCGGCCGGACCTGGACCATCCGGCAGTTCGCCGGCTTCGGCAACGCCGAGCAGACCAACGAGCGGTACAAGATGATCCTGGCCGCCGGCGGCGGCGGGCTCTCGGTCGCCTTCGACATGCCCACCCTCATGGGCCGCGACTCCGACGACCCGAAGGCGCTCGGCGAGGTCGGCCACTGCGGTGTCGCCATCGACTCCGCCGCCGACATGGAGGTCCTCTTCAAGGACATCCCGCTCGGCGACGTCACCACCTCGATGACCATCTCCGGGCCCGCCGTGCCCGTCTTCTGCATGTACCTGGTCGCCGCCGAGCGCCAGGGTGTCGACCCGGCCGTCCTCAACGGGACGCTCCAGACCGACATCTTCAAGGAGTACATCGCCCAGAAGGAGTGGCTCTTCCAGCCCGAGCCGCACCTGCGCCTCATCGGCGACCTGATGGAGCACTGCGCCCAGGGCATCCCCGCCTACAAGCCGCTCTCCGTCTCCGGCTACCACATCCGCGAGGCCGGAGCGACGGCCGCGCAGGAGCTCGCGTACACCCTCGCCGACGGCTTCGGCTATGTGGAGCTCGGCCTCTCCCGCGGCCTGGACGTCGACGTCTTCGCCCCCGGTCTCTCCTTCTTCTTCGACGCGCACCTCGACTTCTTCGAGGAGATCGCCAAGTTCCGCGCCGCCCGCCGGATCTGGGCCCGCTGGATGAAGGAGGTCTACGGCGCCAAGACCGACAAGGCGCAGTGGCTCCGCTTCCACACCCAGACCGCCGGTGTCTCGCTCACCGCCCAGCAGCCGTACAACAACGTCGTACGGACCGCCGTCGAGGCGCTAGCCGCCGTCCTCGGCGGGACGAACTCGCTGCACACCAACGCCCTCGACGAGACCCTCGCGCTCCCCAGCGAGCAGGCCGCCGAGATCGCGCTCCGCACCCAGCAGGTGCTGATGGAGGAGACGGGCGTGGCCAACGTGGCCGACCCGCTCGGCGGCTCCTGGTTCATCGAGCAGCTCACCGACCGCATCGAGGCCGACGCCGAGAAGATCTTCGACCAGATCAAGGAGCGCGGCCGCCGGGCCCACCCGGACGGTCAGCACCCGATCGGGCCGATCACCTCCGGCATCCTGCGCGGCATCGAGGACGGCTGGTTCACCGGCGAGATCGCCGAGTCCGCCTTCCAGTACCAGCAGTCCCTGGAGAAGGGTGACAAGCGGGTCGTCGGCGTCAACGTCCACCACGGCTCGGTCACCGGCGACCTGGAGATCCTGCGGGTCAGCCACGAGGTCGAGTGGGAGCAGGTCCGGGTCCTCGGCGAGCGCAAGGGCCGCCGTGACGACGCCCGGGTGCGCGCCGCGCTCGACGCGATGCTGGCGGCGGCCAGGGACGGCTCGAACATGATCGCCCCGATGCTCGACGCGGTCCGCGCGGAGGCCACCCTCGGCGAGATCTGCAACGTCCTCCGCGACGAGTGGGGCATCTACACGGAGCCCCCGGGCTTCTAGCCGTACGTGCGGGAGCAGGGAGAAGGGCCGGTACGGGCTTCCGTACCGGCCCTTCTCGTAAGCCCGTAAGCCCGTAAGCCCGTACGTGCTACTCCGTCGCCGTGCCCACCACCTTCGTCGGCGTCACGCGGATCACCACCCGCACCACCTCCGGCGGCAGTTCGAGGAAGACGTCGCCCGCGCCCGGGCCCTCGTAGTGCTCGTCGAGCGCGACCGCGAGCGCCCGCCCCGCGTCCTCCGTGACCGTGGCCGTGCCGCGTATCTCGGCGTACAGCTGCGGGTCCTCGCTGTCGTACAGGGTCAGGCTGACCCGGGGGTCGGCCTCGATGTTCCGTACCTTGCGGCGGCCCGCCTGGGAGGAGATCAGGAGGTCGTCGCCGTCCCTGCCCACCCAGACCACCGAGGTCTGCGGGGAACCGTCGGGGTGGACGGTGGCCAGGATCGCGGGGTTGGTGCCGTCCAGGAGCGCGCGCACGGCGCTGTTCAGTGAGATCGTCACGCCCGTCACCCTAGGGGGTGGCCTTCACTCCAAGGGAGTGGTCGCCGCCGCGCCCAATCCGCCGATCAGCAGGGCCGTGAAGCGCTGGACCCAGGCCTCGTCGACCGGTTCCGCGCTCACCAGGGCGCGGTGGACCACCGCGCCGGCGATGACGTCGAAGATCAGGTCGTCGGTGCTGTCGACCGAGCGGGGGTCGCGGTCGGTGGGGAGTTCGCCGCGCTCCTGGGCGCGCTGGCGGCCTTCGAGGACGAGCCGCTTCTGCCGGTCGACGATCGAGGTGCGGATGCGCTCGCGCAGCGGCTCGTCCCGGGTGGACTCCGCCACGACCGCCATCAGCGCGGTCTTGGTCTCGGGGCGCTGGAGCAGCGCGGCGAACTGGAGGACCACGTTCTCGATGTCGGCCTGGAGGGAGCCGAGGTCGGGGAGTTCGAGTTCGTCGAAGAGGACGGCGACGGCGTCCACGACGAGCTCGTTCTTGCTCGCCCAGCGCCGGTAGAGGGTGGTCTTGGCGACCCCCGCGCGGCTCGCCACATCGCCCATCGTCAGCTTGGACCAGCCCAGTTCGACCAGCGCGGCCCGGGTCGCGTCGAGGATCGCCGTATCGGCCTCGGCACTGCGCGGGCGTCCGGTACGGGTTCGGGGGCTGGTACGGCTGCACATGGAGGTCGACCATACCCGCCGGTAGGTCTTGCGCCAGAGGCCCGCGATGTGAGCCAGTTCACCGAGGAGCCCTTCCCCTCGGCCGACCGGGGCAGTTACGCTACGACCCGTAGCGAAAGGCTGAGACCGGCCTGAGCGACAACCACCTGCGCCGGGTGGGGACCCGGCGCGCACAGTACGTGAAAGAACGAGAGCCGTGCACCGCGTGGTGCGCGGTTCAGCCATGACGTACCGGTTACGCGCGCGGAAGGGGGAGGATGTACTCATGCAGCCCAGAAACATGTCCATGAGCGGCGTCGTCGACCTCGCCGCGGTGAAGGCGGCCGGTGAGGCCAAGGCGAAGGCGGAGCAGGCGCGTGCCGAGGCCGCCCGGCAGGGTGGCGCGGCAGCCGTCGCCCCCTCTGCCCTGGTGATCGATGTCGACGAGGCCGGCTTCGAGCGCGATGTCCTGCAGCGCTCGGCCGAGGTCCCGGTCGTCATCGACTTCTGGGCCGAGTGGTGCGAGCCCTGCAAGCAGCTCAGCCCCCTCCTGGAGCGGCTCGCCGCCGAGTACAACGGCCGCTTCCTGCTGGCCAAGATCGACGTCGACGCCAACCAGATGCTGATGCAGCAGTTCGGCATCCAGGGAATTCCGGCCGTTTTCGCGGTGGTCGCCGGCCAGGCGCTGCCGCTCTTCCAGGGCGCGGCGCCCGAGGCCCAGATCCGCCAGACCCTGGACCAGCTGATCCAGGTCGGCGAGGAGCGCTTCGGCCTCACCGGTATCGCCGTGGACCCGAACGCCGAGTCCGACGATGCCGCCGCCCCGGCCCCGGTGCCGGCCGGACCGTACGACGCGCTGCTCGAAGCGGCCATGTCGGCGCTCGACGCCGGTGACCTGGCCGGTGCCGTCCAGGCGTACAAGAACGTGCTCGCCGACGACCCCGGCCACCCGGAGGCGAAGCTGGGCCTGGCCCAGGCCGAGCTGCTCGCCCGCGTGCAGGACATGGACCCGCAGCAGGTGCGGAAGACCGCGGCCGACAACCCGGCCGACTCCGCCGCGCAGATCGCGGCCGCCGACCTCGATCTGGTGGGCGGTCATGTCGAGGACGCCTTCGGCCGGCTCGTGGACGCCGTGCGGCGTACGGCCGGCGAGGAGCGGGACGCGGCGCGGCTGCGGCTCCTGGAGCTCTTCGAGGTGATCGGTCCCGAGGACCCCCGGGTCACGGCGGCCCGGCAGGCCCTCGCGCGGGTGCTGTTCTGACCCTTTCCCTCCCCTGCGGGAGGGCGCCGATTTGGCGACACAGCGACAAGACGCGGCCGCGCTTTACCAAAACTTGGTAATCGCGGCCGCTGTTACTTGCAGTAAATCGAACCCGCGATTGTGTCCGGGTTTCCTCATACTCCTACCGCTTTGCCGATGCCGCGGGCTGCACCCTGTGTGGCCACGCGGCATCGCGCTGTCGTGGCGAGGTTATCCGTCCGTTACTAGCGAGTAACGAACCCCCTTGTGCGGGCGCCCGGAATGGACCACGATCGGCGACGCTCGGTCCGATACCGCACCACCCCGGCAACCATCCGGGTGTCCGCGGCGGAGGGTCCCCACCGAGCGGACAGGGGGGTTCCTGCTTTCACGGGCAGGGCCTGTCCAAGAGGTTGCGCGCAAGGCGTGGCCAGTGGTTGTCGCTCGGGGGTGATCGCCGGTGAAGTCGGACGCTCCGCGCGCCCGGTGTTCGGCGCTCCTTCCCGAGGACGTAGCACTTCTCCCATCCCAGGACGGGCCCTGGGCCCATCCGGAGATGTACGTCCGAGAAGGAGGATTCTCATGAAGTCCCAGGTTCGTGGCGGGACCAGATGGAAGCGGTTCGCCGTCGTCATGGTGCCGAGTGTGGCCGCGACGGCCGCGATCGGTGTCGGCCTGGCTCAGGGCGCGCTCGCCGCGTCCTTCAGCATCTCCGGCCAGGAGTTCAAGGTGAAGGCCGACAGCCTTGTCGGCAAGGACTTCGTCCAGTACGGCAGCGTGGCGTCCGGTAAGGACCTGCACGGCAAGCCGTTCGCGGAGCCCGTCGGTGTCTCGGGCTTCTCCGAGGCCTGGATCACCAACATGTGCCAGTCCGTGGTGACGCCGGACGTGCCGTTCATCGGCAACGTCTCGCTGGAGCTGCGCGCCGGTACGGAGAAGAACAAGCCGGTCTACGCGAAGGACATCTACCTGGATGTCTCCTCGCTGAAGGCCGACGCCGAGTTCGGCAACATCGACATCGGTGTGGCCGCGGGTTCGCTCCCGAAGTCCGAGGGCAAGCCGGGTATCCAGCCGGGTACGAAGGCCAACCCGTACGGCTTCTCGCAGCGCGCCGAGACGGCGACGCTGACCAACGTGGAGCAGAAGGCGTGGGCGACCACCGCCGGAACCTTCAAGCTCAGCAACCTGAGCCTGAAGCTGCACAAGGGCACCAAGGAGTGCTTCACCGAGTAGTCACTCGGTGCGCACCCGGCAGTGACGCCCGGCGGGCGTGGGCCGTCGATCCGTTCCGTACGGCCCCGCCCGTTCCCGGCCCCAGTGCCGCCTTCTCGCCTTCTCCATGTCTCCACTTCTCCACGCAACACCGCTTCCAGGGAGCTGTTTTCCATGAGCGCCGAGTCCACTGCTTCCCGCGGAGTCCCGAACCAGAGCGTGCGCCGCTTCCGCGAATGGCGGGGCAGCCGTCCCTTCTGGGCCGGACTGTTCACCATGATCGGCGGCGTACCGATCGCCTACTTCCCGTACGCCGACCTGCGACTCGGCAACATGACGATCGCGATGGCGACCACGGGCGGCGCCGGAGCCCTCATCATCGGTGTCCTTCTGGTGACGCTCGGTCTGACGATGTGGTTCCAGCCCATCGTCCGGGTGTTCGCGGGCGTCGCGGCGATCGTCCTGGCACTCGTCTCCATCCCGGTCTCCAACCTCGGTGGCTTCTTCATGGGCTTCCTGCTCGCCCTCGTCGGCGGCGGGCTCTCCGTGGCGTGGGCCCCGGGCAAGCCGGTGGAGGAGGGCGAGCGCCCGTCGGCCGAGCCGGCCGGCGAGCGTACGGAGGCCGTAGCGGGCGAGCACGAGTACGACGGTCAGCAGCACGGCACCGAGGCGACGGAGCCGACCGGAACGGTCGACTTCGGCAAGGCCCCGGTCCCGGAGCAGCGCGCCGGTGAGGAGCCGGACCCGCAGGCGGGTCCCGGTGCGCAGGCGACCGAATCGACGATCGACGCCAACGGCGGGAGGAACAGTGCGGGGTGACGAAACACAGTCGGCGCAGTCGGCGACGGCTGCGGACGGCGCCACTCTGGCTCGCGGGGGTCCGCGGCACGCGGCACCGCGCAAGTCGCTGCTGAACAAGATCCAGGGACCCGCGGGCAAGGCCATGGCCCTTGCCGCCATGCCGACCGCGGTCCTGATGGGCATGGGTATGGCGCCCAGGCTCGCCGTCGCCGACGAGAAGGACATCCCCTTCGCGCCCGGCCCGTGCGTCACCCGCTCCGACGAGCCGGTGACCGAGGAGACGACGAAGCCCGCCGAGACGCCCAAGCCCACGGCCAGCGCGAGCGCGAGCACGGGTGCGACCGAGTCGCCGAAGCCGGAGACCTCCGAGGGGAGCGCGTCGCCGAAGCCGACCGCCACTCCCTCGGCGACGGCCGCGGCCGAGCAGCAGGCCACCCAGCAGAAGTCCCCTGCCCCGACGCCCACCCCGACGGCGACGAAGAGCGTCAACCCGCTCGACCCGCTGGGCCTCGGTGACAAGATCAAGGACCTCTTCGACGGGCCGAACACCACGCCGTCGGCCACCCCGACGCCCTCCGCCACGGCCACCAAGCCGGCGAAGCCCGCGCCCGAGACGCCGTCGACGACCCCCTCGGCCAAGCCTTCGACCACCGCGCCCGCGGCGGGCAGGGCGGACTCCGCCGACGGCCCGGTCGACAAGACCAAGGCCGCCATCGAGAAGGCCGCCGACGAGGCCGGCCTGAAGGTCGAGGAGCTGCCGGAGGACGCCAAGGGCCTCGACGCCAAGAAGGACGAGGCGATACCCGACGGCGCCAAGCCGCGCTTCCCGTGCCCGGAGCCCGACCCCAAGGCGCTCGCGGCGGCCGAACTGGAGCCGGGGATCCCGCTCCTGCCGGACGAGCCGTGGAAGCTGCAGAGCACCCTGCTCACGCTGAAGGGGCTGAAGTACCACGGCATCGTCGAGGTCAAGACCGGCAGCGGCAAGATCAAGAAGGCGCTGAAGTTCACCGCGAGCGAGGTCGACATCAAGGACCTGCACCAGCTCACGGTGCACGAGCCGGGCTACACGGGTCACGTCCGCTCCGACAAGGGCTCGACGTCGACCATCCGCAACGGCACGGTGACCATGTACACGGAGCAGCTGAAGGGCAACCTCTTCGGCCTGATCCCGATCACCTTCAACCCGCAGACCCCGCCGCCGCTCGACGTCCCGTTCGCCTTCTTCACGAACGTGGAGGTCATCCAGGCGGGCCAGTTCGGCGGCACCCTCAAGGTCCCCGGCCTGCGCAACACGGTCGAGCCCAGCTGACCGAGCGAGAACCCTCCGGGAGCCGCACATGACGAAGGCCCCCGTCCGGATCGGACGGGGGCCTTCGTCATGCCGTGTGCCGCGTGGGCGTCAGGCCTTCGCGCCGCCGAGGTGGTGCACCCGGACCATGTTCGTGGTGCCGGGGACGCCGGGGGGCGAGCCGGCCGTGATGACCATGGTGTCGCCCGAACCGTAGCGCTGGAGCTTCAGCAGCTCCGCGTCGACGATGTCGACCATCGCGTCCGTGGTCTCCACGAACGGGACGAGGAAGGACTCCACGCCCCAGCTCAGGGTGAGCTGGTTGCGGGTCGACTCGTCCGTGGTGAAGGCGAGGATCGGCTGGATCGTCCGGTAGCGGGAGAGCCGGCGCGCGGTGTCGCCGGACTGGGTGAAGGCGATGAGCGCCTTGCCGCCCAGGAAGTCCGCGATCTCGCAGGCCGCGCGGGCCACCGAACCGCCCTGCGTACGCGGCTTCTTGCCGGGTACGAGCGGCTGCAGGCCCTTGGCGAGCAGCTCCTCCTCGGCCGCCGCGACGATCTTCGACATCGTCTTGACGGTCTCGATCGGGTAGGCGCCCACGGAGGACTCCGCGGAGAGCATGACCGCGTCCGCGCCGTCCAGGATCGCGTTGGCCACGTCGGAGGCCTCGGCGCGCGTGGGGCGCGAGTTGGTGATCATCGACTCCATCATCTGGGTGGCGACGATGACCGGCTTGGCGTTGCGGCGGCACATCTCCACGAGGCGCTTCTGCACCATCGGGACCTTCTCCAGCGGGTACTCCACCGCGAGGTCGCCACGGGCCACCATGACGGCGTCGAACGCGGCGACGACGTCGGCCATGTTCTCGACCGCCTGCGGCTTCTCCACCTTGGCGATGACGGGGACCCGGCGGCCCTCCTCGTCCATCACCTTGTGGACGTCCTTGACGTCGTCGGCGTTGCGGACGAAGGAGAGGGCGACCATGTCGCAGCCCATCCGGAGGGCGAACCGCAGGTCCTCGACGTCCTTCTCGGACAGGGCCGGGACGTTGACCGCCGCACCGGGCAGGTTGATGCCCTTGTGGTCGGAGATGACACCGCCCTCGATGACCACGGTCTTCACCCGCGGGCCCTCGACCTCGACGACCCGCAGCTCGACGTTGCCGTCGTTGATCAGGACCTGGTCGCCCTTGGAGACGTCACCCGGCAGGCCCTTGTACGTGGTGCCGCAGATGGACTTGTCGCCCGGGACGTCGTCGGTGGTGATGGTGAACTCGTCACCGCGCACCAGCTCGACGGGACCCTCCGCGAAGGTCTCCAGACGGATCTTGGGGCCCTGGAGGTCGGCGAGCACACCCACGGCGCGGCCGGTGTCCGCCACCGCCCTGCGGAGACGGTCGTACCGCTCC
Source organism: Streptomyces sp. NPDC001927 (assembly GCF_053594455.1). Taxonomy (NCBI): domain Bacteria; kingdom Bacillati; phylum Actinomycetota; class Actinomycetes; order Kitasatosporales; family Streptomycetaceae; genus Streptomyces; species Streptomyces sp. NPDC001927. The sequence goes on from NZ_JBSFEN010000015.1 coordinate 176,563, forward strand.
TGGTGCTCTGCCTGGGTCCCGTGGCTCATGTTGAATCGGGCCACGTTCATACCGGCCTCGATGAGCGCTTTCAGCTGCTCGTACGAGTCGACGGCGGGGCCCAGCGTGCAGACGATTTTGGAACGGCGCATGAGGCGGATCCTATCGGTTTGTTTCACTGCGGAATATTCCGTCTGGTGGAAAGTACAAATGGGCGCGGGGTCGCTCAGGCGTTCACTTCCGGAGTCTCCTGAAGAGCCCCTACGGAGCCGTCTCGGGGGCCACCAGTTCATAGCTCTGGCGCGCGATCTCCAGCTCCTCGTCCGTCGGCACCACGGCGACCGCCACCCGCGCGTACGCCGGCGAGATGATCCGGGCCTCGTCGGACCGTACGGCGTTGAGGTCGGCGTCCACCGCCAGGCCCAGCTCCTCCAGGCCCGCGATCGCAGCTTCCCGCACCGGGGCCGCGTTCTCGCCGACACCCGCCGTGAACGCGACCGCGTCCACCCGGCCGAGCACCGCGTAGTACGCCCCGATGTACTTCTTCAGCCGGTGGATGTAGATGTCGAAGGCGAGCGCCGCCCGCTCGTCGCCCTCGTCGATCCGGCGCCGGATCTCCCGCATGTCGTTGTCGCCGCAGAGCCCGACGAGCCCGGACTTCTTGTTGAGGAGCGTGTCGATCTCGTCCGCCGACATCCCCGCCACCCGCTTCAGGTGGAAGGTGACCGCCGGGTCGACGTCGCCCGAGCGGGTGCCCATGACCAGGCCCTCCAGCGGGGTGAGGCCCATCGAGGTGTCCACGCACCGCCCGCCCCTGACGGCCGAGGCGGAGGCCCCGTTGCCCAGGTGCAGCACGATCACGTTCACCTCCTCGGGCTCCTTGCCGAGCAGCTTCGCCGTCTCGCGCGACACATAGGCGTGCGAGGTGCCGTGGAAGCCGTACCGCCGGATGCGGTGCGCGTCCGCCGTCTCCACGTCGATCGCGTACCGGGCCGCCGACTCCGGCATCGTCGTGTGGAACGCGGTGTCGAAGACCGCGACCTGCGGCAGGTCCGGGCGGAGCGCCATCGCCGTACGGATGCCGGTGAGGTTCGCCGGGTTGTGCAGCGGCGCGACCGGCACGAGCCGCTCGATCTCGGCGAGCACCTCCTCGTCGATCACGGTCGGCGCGGAGAACCGCAGCCCGCCGTGGACCACCCGGTGGCCGATCGCGGCCAGTTCGGGGGAGTCGAGGCCGAGGCCGTCCGCCGCGAGCTCCTCGGCCACCGCCTTCAGGGCCGCCGCGTGGTCGGGGATCGGCCCGGTCCGCTCGCGCTTCTCGCCCCCGTCGCCCTGGAGCGGGGTGTGGACGAGCCGGGAGGTCTCCTCGCCGATCCGCTCGACCAGGCCGAGGGCGAGACGAGAGCTGTCGCTCATGTCGAGGAGCTGGTACTTCACCGACGAGGAACCGGAGTTGAGGACGAGAACACGCGTGGGGGAGGTCATGCCGTGGGCTCCTGGGGGACCTGGGACTGGATCGCCGTGATGGCGACCGTGTTGACGATGTCGCTGACGAGCGCGCCGCGCGAGAGGTCGTTCACCGGCTTGCGCAGACCCTGCAGGACCGGGCCGACCGCCACGGCGCCCGCCGAGCGCTGCACGGCCTTGTAGGTGTTGTTGCCGGTGTTGAGGTCGGGGAAGATCAGCACGGTCGCCTGACCGGCCACCTCGGAGCCCGGCAGCTTGGTCGCGGCGACCGACGGTTCGACGGCCGCGTCGTACTGGATGGGCCCCTCGATCCGCAGCTCCGGGTGGGACTCCCGTACCAGCTTCGTCGCCTCACGGACCTTGTCGACGTCCGCGCCCGAGCCCGAGGTGCCGGTGGAGTACGAGAGCATCGCGATCCGCGGCTCGACGCCGAAGCGGGCCGCGGTGGCCGCCGACTGCACGGCGATGTCCGCGAGCTGCACCGCGTCCGGGTCCGGGTTCACCGCGCAGTCGCCGTACACGAGCACCTTGTCGGCGAGGCACATGAAGAAGACGGACGAGACGATCGAGGCGTCCGGCTTGGTCTTGATGATCTCGAAGGCGGGGCGGATCGTCGCGGCCGTGGAGTGCACCGAGCCGGACACCATGCCGTCGGCGAGGCCCTCCTGGACCATCAGCGTGCCGAAGTAGTTGACGTCCGAGACGACGTCGTACGCCAGCTCCACCGTCACGCCCTTGTGGGCGCGCAGCTCGGCGTACTTCGTGGCGAAGCCGTCGCGCAGCTCGGAGGTCTGCGGGTCGATCAGCTGGGTGGCCGGCGAGGAAAGGTCGATGCCGAGGTCCGCCGCCTTCTTGCGGATGACCTCGACGTCACCGAGCAGGGTCAGGTCGCAGACGTCGCGGCGCAGCAGCACGTCGGCGGCGCGCAGCACCCGCTCCTCGGTGCCCTCGGGGAGGACCACGCGGCGGCGGTCGGCACGGGCCTGCTCCAGGAGTTCGTGCTCGAACATCATCGGCGTCACCCGGCCGCTGCGGGCCAGCGAGATCCGCTTCAGTAGATCGGCGGTGTCCACGTGCCGCTCGAAGAGACCGAGCGCCGTCTCCGCCTTGCGGGGCGTGGCCGCGTTCAACTTCCCTTCGAGGGAGAAGAGTTCGGCGGCCGTCGGGAAGCTGTTGCCCGGGACGGAGATGACCGGGGTGCCGGGCGCGAGCCGGGCCGCCAGGGTCAGGATCTCCTCGCTGGGGCGCTCGTTCAGGGTGAGCACCACACCGGCGATCGGCGGGGTGCCGGCCGAGTGCGCCGCGAGCGCGCCCACGACCAGGTCGGCGCGGTCCCCGGGGGTGACCACGAGGCAGCCCGGGGTCAGCGCGTTCAGGAAGTTCGGCAGCATCGCGCCGCCGAAGACGAAGTCGAGCGCGTCGCGCGCCAGGCCCGCGTCGTCGCCGAGCACGACCGAGGCCCCCAGGTGGTGGGTGATCTGGGCGACCGTGGGGGCCGCAAGCGCCGGCTCGTCGGGGAGCACGTAGCAGGGCACGGGGACCCGGGCGGCGAGCCGCTCGGCGATGGCCTCCCGGTCCTCGCTCGCCGCACGGTTGACGACCATCGCGAGGACGTCGCAGCCGAGCCCGTCGTACGCCCGGAAGGCGTTGCGGGCCTCGGCGCGCACGGACTCGGCGGTCTGGTTCTTGCCGCCGACCACCGGTATCACCGAGGCGCCGAACTCGTTGGCCAGGCGCGCGTTGAGCGCCAGCTCGTCGGGGAGCTGGGTGGCGGCGAAGTCCGTACCGAGGACGAGGACGACCTCGTAGTCGCGGGCCACCGCGTGGAAGCGGTCGACGAGCCGGGAGACCAGCTCGTCGGTGCCCCGCTCGGCCTGGAGCGCCGAGGCCTCGTGGTAGTCCATGCCGTAGACCGTCGAGGCGTCCTGGGAGAGCCGGTAACGCGCTCGCAGGAGATCGAACAGACGGTCGGGGCCGTCGTGGACCAGGGGCCGGAACACCCCCACCCGGTCCACCTGGCGGGTCAGGAGTTCCATGACTCCCAGCTCGACCACCTGCCGGCCGTCTCCGCGGTCGATCCCGGTCACGTACACGCTGCGCGTCACGCCGTGGCTCCTGTCCAGTCCTGTCCGCCCGGTCTCGTCAACCGAGTGTGTTCAAAAAACCCCGATAGGGTGGCGATACCCCCTTGACAATACCTCTGGGGGTGGATAGGACGCAGGCCGGACGAACGGCCTGGAAAAGGGGGACGAAAGGCCCCAGAACACCGGCACGCGGAGTAGCCGGGAGCGCGGGCGCCACACCGGGCGTGGGAGAATCGACAGAGCTCACATGTACCACTACCGAGCAGGAGACACAGCACGATGCGCATCGGAGTTCTCACCGCAGGCGGCGACTGTCCTGGCCTGAACGCAGTGATCCGGTCGGTCGTGCACCGGGCGCTCACCGGCCACGACGACGAAGTCATCGGCTTCGAGGACGGGTTCAAGGGTCTCCTCGACGGACATGTCCGCCCGCTCGACCTCAACGCGGTCAGCGGCATCCTCGCCCGCGGCGGCACCATCCTCGGCTCCGCCCGCCTGGAGCGCAACCGCCTCGCCGAAGCCGCCGAGTCCGCCCCGGAGTTGGCGAAGAAGTACGGCATCGACGTCCTCATCCCGATCGGCGGCGAAGGCACCCTGACCGCCGCCCGGATGCTCTCCGACGCCGGAATGCCCGTCGTCGGCGTACCGAAGACCATCGACAACGACATCTCCTCCACCGACCGCACCTTCGGCTTCGACACCGCCGTGGGCGTCGCGACGGAGGCCATAGACCGCCTCAAGACCACCGCCGAGTCCCACCAGCGCGTGATGGTCGTCGAGGTGATGGGCCGGCACGCCGGCTGGATCGCCCTGGAGTCCGGCATGGCGGGCGGCGCCCACGGCATCTGCCTGCCCGAGCGGCCCTTCCAGGTCGACGACCTGGTCAAGATGGTCGAGGAGCGGTTCGCGCGCGGCAAGAAGTTCGCGGTCATCTGCGTCGCCGAGGGCGCGCACCCCGCCGAGGGCTCCATGGAGTACCAGAAGGGCGAGATCGACCAGTACGGCCACGAGCGCTTCCAGGGCATCGGCAACCGGCTCGCGGTCGAGCTGGAGCAGCGCCTCGGCAAGGAGGCCCGGCCCGTCATCCTCGGTCACGTCCAGCGCGGCGGGACGCCGACGGCGTACGACCGGGTGCTCGCGACCCGCTTCGGCTGGCACGCGGTGGAGGCCGCCCACCGGGGCGAGTTCGGCCGGATGACGGCGCTGCGGGGCACGGACGTCGTGATGGTGCCGCTGGCCGAGGCCGTGACGCAGCTGAAGACCGTACCGGCGGCCCGGATGTCCGAGGCCGAGTCGGTCTTCTGACCCGGCCGTCCGGGACGTAGGTCCCGAAGAAGTCCTGAGTATGTGTGGGCCCCGATCGTCCCCCCGTGGACGATCGGGGCCTTTTCCGTTCCCCCGTGTTCCCCCGTGATTCCCCCGTGGCGATTCCGGCCCCTGACCGGAATTGCCGATTTCCACTCTTGAGTTGAACAGCCGGATCAACAAGGCTTGGGGCTGTCCCGGACATGTCCCAACCCTGTCCGGGGGAGGGGCGGGGAGCGCGCATGACCGAGGGAACGGCCGGCCGAACCGCCGGCGCGGGCGGCGCACCCGACCCGCGCGAGGCCACCGACGCCGCCTCGTTCATCGCACTGCTGCAGCGGCTCAAGGACTGGTCGGGCCTGACCTACCGAGAGCTGTCGGCCCACGCGGAGGCGCTCGGCGAGGTCCTGCCCCGCTCGACGGTGGCGAACATGCTGGCCCGCTCGACCGTGCCCCGCGAGGAGCTGCTCACCACCTTCGTACGCGCCTGCGGGGTGGAGCCCGGAGAGCTGGAGAGCTGGCAGACCGTCCGCAAGGAGCTGGCGGTACGGGGGGTGTACGCGGGTTCCGACGGTGGGGCGGAGGATGCCGCGGGTGCTTCCTGGCCGCAGGTGGCGGAAGCCGATCCCGAACCCGGAATCGAGCCGGAGGCCGAGGACCAGTCCGCCGACCCGCAGTCCCGCCTCCGGCGCACGTTCGTCGCCCTCGTCGCCGTCGCCGGGCTCGTCCTCGCCACCGTCAGTGTGGTCGGCGCCCTCGTCCGGGACGGGAACGACGGGCACGGCGGGAGCGCGGGGCAGCACGGCGGGCGCGGCGACCGGCCGATGACCGTCACCGCGCCCGCCGCCGGGGATGTCCAGATCCGGGTGATCGGCTCGGACCTCTGCCTGAACGAGCGGCGCGGCGGTCGCAGCGGCCAGATCCACCAGCGCGCGTGCGAGGGCGCCGACGTCCCGCGCTACTCCCTCAAGGACCTCGGCTCGGGCGAGTGGCGAATCGTTTCCGACCACCCGGACTACGGCCCCGGCTGCTCCGGCATCCCCTCCGGCGGCAAGATCGCGGACGCCGCCTTCGAGGACTCCGAGTGCGGGGACACGAGCCGGGTCGAAACGTTCCGCCTGGCCCCCTTCGGCAGCCCCGTCACCGGCTACCGCATCGTCCCCGCCCGCTCGGCGACCCCCGACTCCTGCGTGACCGTCGTCGGCGACCGGGCCGCCGAGTGGGCGAAGCTGGCCCAGGCACCCTGCCGCGCGGACGCCGCCGGCCAGCTCTTCAGCTTCGACCGCCGCTAGGGCCTGACCGGCGCGGGCTCCACGAGCCGGGCGCGCAGCGCCTCGACCACGGCCGGGTCGAGACCGACGTGCCCGGTGACGTACCCGTACACCGACCCGTGGGTGGCGCGCAGGTCCGCGAGGACGAGCCGCATGATCTCCGCCGGTGCGCGCCCGTACCCCGGCCAGCGCAGCTCGCGCCCCGGGTGGGCGGCGTGCCAGTCGGCGACCAGGCGCGCGGTGGCGAGCTCGGTGAGGGCGAAGTCGTCGAGGATCTGCGCGTCGGAGACGTCGAGCAGCGTGAGCAGCAGCGCGGCGAGCAGACCCGTGCGGTCCTTGCCCGAGGCGCAGTGGAAGACGAGCGGACCGTCCGCCGCCGCGACGACCTCCAGGGCCTCGCGCAGTTCGGCGGCGCCGTCGGCCGCGACTTCGGCGAACCGGTCGGCGAGGTACCGCCACGGGTCGAGGTCGGGGTCGATCTCCGCCTGGTCGTACGGGCGGTGCTCGATGCTCAGGTTGTGCCAGGCGATGCCGTCGGTCTCCGGGGTCTCCGGGAGCCGGCCCTTGGCCTCGATCTCCCACGGGTAGCGCAGGTCGATCACGGTCTTCACGCCCAGGGCGCGGAAGCGGCCCAGGTCGGGGCCGCGCAGCTTGGCGAGGGAGTCGGCACGGTAGAGGACCTGCCAGCGGACGGTGGAGCCGTCGGCGGTCCGATAGCCGCCCAGATCACGGACGTTGTGGAGATTCTCGAAGGGTATGTGTCGTCTCACGCCACCACCCTAGGGATCAGGGGCCGACGGCGTCCCAGAAGTGGGCCACGATGCCGTCCAGGTACTCGCGGCCCGCGTCGCCGCTGGCGCCCGAGGCGCCCCAGCTGCTGGTGGCCACCATCTTGGCGTGGTAGTCGGTGTGCAGTCGCTGGAGCGCGGCCTCCAGGACGCGCTTGGGCAGCGGCAGCAGCTTCACGACCGGCCGGACGTACGCCTGCCAGCGCGTCGTCGCCGCGTCCCGCAGCAGCGTCGCCAGCTCGTCGGACCGGCCGGTCACCTGAACCAGTTCGCGGGGCCCGAGGCCGAGGGTCTCGGCGAGGGCGGCGGTCTGGCGCTCGTTGCCGCGCCAGCGGCCGGACTCCTCCATCTTGAGGTAGCCGGGGCCGTCGAGGCCCACCCGCCGGGCGAGTTCGTCGGTCGAGAGGCCGCGGGCCATCCGGTGCTCGCGCAGGGTGGTGGCGTCGGCTATCAGCTCGCCGGGGGCGCACCAGAGGACGCCCGCGAGGGCGGTGAGTTCCTGGGCGGAGGGGGCGAGCCGCCCGCGTTCCCAGGCGATGACCGTCTCGGGGACGACGGCGAGACCGTACTGCGCGCGCAGACCGTAGGCGACATGTCCGGGAGCCATGCCGAGACCCTCACGGAGGCGGCGCGCGGCGAGCGCGTTGAAAGGAGGGGGAGGAGGGGGAGGGGTGTGGTGCACGCCGTCACGGTAGATGCGTAACGTGAGCACTGGCTACGGTGCGTTCGCCCAAGGCCGGATGTCGTAGAAACATGGGAACCCGGTGGTAACCATCCGTAGTGATCACGCACCGGTTCGGTAGTCGGCGAGAGGAGTCCGGTCAGCGGACGATCGTCGAGATCCAGCGGTACTGAAGCTCCGGCCGGCCGATCTGACCGTACTGCGGCGCCCGTGCCGCGCGCCCGTCCGTGACCAGATGTTCCAGGTAGCGGCGCGCGGTGATCCGGGAGATGCCGACGGCCGCGGCGGCCTCGGCCGCGGTCAGACCGTCGGCCGCGTCCCGCAGCGTACGGGTCACGGCCTCCAGGGTCGGCGCGCTCAGCCCCTTGGGGAGCGAGACCGGCTGCGGGGCGCGCAGCGCGGCGAGCGCGCGGTCCACGTCGTCCTGGCCGGACGCCTCGCCCGCGGCGGCGCGGAACTCGGCGTACCGGGAGAGCCGGTCCCGCAGGGTCGCGAACGTGAACGGCTTCAGCACGTACTGGACGACCCCGAGGGACACCCCCTCGCGCACGATCGCCAGGTCCCGGGCCGAGGTCACCGCGATGACGTCGGCCGAGTGCCCGCCCGCGCGCAGCGCGCGGAGCAGGTGGAGGCCGTGCCCGTCGGGGAGGTACAGGTCGAGGAGGATGAGGTCGACCGGCGTCCGGTCGAGGACCCGCACGGCGGCGGCCCGGGAGTGCGCCACCCCGACGACGGTGAACCCGGCGACCCGCCCGGCGTACAGCGCGTGCGCGTCCGCGGCGACCGGGTCGTCCTCGACGACGAGGACCCGGATGCCCTGGCCGCCGTGGCTGCTCGTGGTCATGTGGACACCTCCGGGTCGGTTTCCGCGGACTGCGGCTCGAGCGCGGGCTTGGGTACGGGCACGGGTTCGGTGCGGGGCGCCGGCGGCCGGGCGGCGGGACCGGCACCCGCACCGGCGTCCGTGGTCGGTGTCAGGGGCAGCCGTACGGTGAACTCCGCGCCGCCCTCCGGGGTGTCCGTCAGGGTCACCGTGCCCGAGGCGCGGGTGGCCGCCTGGCGGACCAGGGCCAGGCCGAGGCCCCGGGCGGGGCCGTGGGTGGACCAGCCCCGGTCGAAGACCGCGTCCCGGTCGCCCTCCTCGATCCCGGGCCCGGTGTCGCGGACCCGCAGGAGGAGTTCGCCGTCGTACGTGCGGGCGGTGACCGCGACCCGCGCGTGCGGGGTCCCGCTCGTCGCCTCCACCGCGTTGTCGATCAGGTTGCCGAGGATCGTCACCAGGTCCCGCGAGGGGATCTCCGGCGGCAGGAGCCCGTCGTCGATGCGGCTGTCCTCGCTGAGGGTCAGCTCCACACCCCGCTCGTTGGCCTGCGCCGCCTTGCCGAGGAGCAGCGCCGCGAGCACCGGCTCGCCGACCGCGTCCACGACCCGGTCGGTGAGCGCCTGCGCCAGCTCCAGCTCCGCCGTCGCGAAGCCGACGGCCTCCTCCACCCGGCCGAGCTCGATCAGCGAGACGACCGTGTGCAACCGGTTCGCCGCCTCGTGCGCCTGCGAGCGCAGCGCCTGCGTGAACCCCCGCTCGGAGGTCAACTCGCCCGACAGCGCCTGGAGTTCGGTACGGTCCCGGAGCGTCGCGACCGTACCCCGGCGCTCCCCGCCGACCACCGGCCGGGTGTTGACCACGAGCACCCGCTCCGCCGTCAGGTGCAGCTCGTCCACCCGCGGCTCCGAGGCGAGCAGCGCGCTGGTGAGCGAAACCGGAAGCCCGAGATCGGCCGCCGACCGGCCCACGACCTCCGAGTCCAGACCGAGCAGCTCCCGAGCGCCGTCGTTGATGAGCGCGATCCGGCGCTGCCCGTCCAGCATCACCAGGCCCTCGCTCACCGCGTGCAGCGCCGCCTCGTGGTAGTCGTGCATCCGGCTCAGCTCGGTCGCGTTCATCCCGTGCGTGTGCCGCCGCAGCCGGGCGTTGATGACGTACGTACCGGCTCCGCCGATGGCCAGGGCCGCCCCCGCCATCCCCAGCAGGGCCGTGACCTGCTCCCGTACCTGCTCGCTGATCTTCTCGATGGTGATGCCCGAACTGACGAGGGCGACGACCTTGCCGTCCTCGTACACCGGCGTGATCGTCCGCACCGAACGCCCGAGCACCCCCATGTGCGTCTCGGAGAAGGTCCGCCCCTGGAGCGCCGGCTCGATGTGGCCCAGGTACGCGCGCCCGATCTCGCCCGCCTCCGGGTGGGACCAGCGCGTGCCGTCCGGGGACATGATCACCACGAAGGCGACGCCGGTCCGCTTCCGTACCGACTCGGCGTACGGCTGGAGCACGGCCGTGGGGTTCGGGGAGCGCAGGGCCTGCGGCACGGTGGGGGAGGCGGCGACGGCCGTCGCGGTCGCGGTGGACTGGCGGCGCGCGGTCTCCTCGGCCTGGCCGCGATCGGTGACGTACGCGAAGACCGCGCAGCCGGCCACGATCGCCGCCACCAGCACGACCTGCATCGCGAAGAGCTGGCCGGCGAGGCTGCGCGGCCGGGGGAGGGGTATGCGCATGCGGGCCAGTGTGACAGTTCGGCCATGAACGAAACGAACGCAAGCGTGACCCGGGTCACAGGCTGATGGATAGTCGCGGGGATCCACCGGGACGTGGACACCCCCATCAGCACGAGGAGGACCCCGTGGCCGCACAGCGGGACCGGACCCATTATCTGTACATCGCCGTCATCGGAGCCGTGCTCCTGGGCGTCACGGTCGGCTTCGTGGCGCCGGACTTCGCCGTCGAACTCAAGCCACTCGGCACCGGCTTCGTGAACCTGATCAAGATGATGATCTCCCCGATCATCTTCTGCACGATCGTCCTCGGCGTCGGCTCGGTCCGCAAGGCCGCGAAGGTCGGTGCCGTCGGCGGGCTCGCGCTCGGGTACTTCCTCGTCATGTCGACCGTCGCCCTCGCGATCGGTCTGCTCGTCGGCAACATCCTGGAGCCCGGCTCCAGCCTCCACCTCACCAAGGAGCTGGCCGAGGCGGGCGCCAAGCAGGCCGACGGGACGAGCGAGTCCACGGCGGACTTCCTGCTCGGGATCATCCCGCACACCCTCGTCTCCGCCTTCACCGAGGGCGAGGTGCTGCAGACCCTGCTCGTCGCCCTCCTCGCGGGCTTCGCGCTGCAGGCCATGGGGCGGGCCGGGGAGCCCGTGCTGCGCGGGATCGGGCACATCCAGCGCCTCGTCTTCCGGATCCTTGCCATGATCATGTGGGTCGCCCCGATCGGCGCGTTCGGCGCCATGGCGGCGGTCGTCGGCGCGACCGGCATCGACGCCCTGAAGTCGCTCGCGGTCATCATGATCGGCTTCTACGTGACCTGTGCCCTGTTCGTCTTCGTGGTCCTGGGCGCGCTGCTGCGGATCGTCGCCGGCGTCAACATCCTCACGCTCCTGAAGTACCTGGGCCGCGAGTTCCTGCTGATCCTCTCCACCTCGTCCTCCGAGTCCGCGCTGCCCCGGCTGATCGCGAAGATGGAGCACCTGGGCGTCAGCAAGCCCGTCGTCGGCATCACCGTCCCGACCGGCTACTCCTTCAACCTCGACGGCACGGCGATCTACCTGACGATGGCCTCCCTCTTCGTCGCCGAGGCCATGGGCAACCCGCTCTCGGTCGGCGAGCAGATCTCGCTCCTCGTCTTCATGATCATCGCGTCGAAGGGCGCGGCCGGTGTCACCGGCGCCGGCCTGGCGACCCTCGCGGGCGGCCTGCAGTCCCACCGCCCCGAACTGGTCGACGGCGTCGGCCTGATCGTCGGCATCGACCGCTTCATGAGCGAGGCCCGCGCCCTCACCAACTTCGCGGGCAACGCCGTCGCCACCGTCCTCGTCGGCACGTGGACCAAGGAGATCGACAAGGAGCGCGTCGCGGAGGTCCTCGCCGGGCGGGTCCCCTTCGACGAGAAGACCCTGGTCGACGACCACGGCCCGGCGTCGTCCGAGCCGGACGAGGACACACCGGTACCGGACCAGAAGACCCGCGCGACGGTCTGAGCCGGATCGGACACCGGGCATCGGCCATTGGATATCGGATATTGGATCCGATCCCTCCGGCCGATATCCCGGATCCGACGCATCGCGTCCAGAGCCTTGGATACGGTGCATTGGATCCAGGATCATGGATATTGGATCCAAGACATCGGATCCGAAGACCGCCCCGGCTCCCGGGCCTTGAGCCGGATCCGGGCTCCGGGGTACGGGGCGCCCCCGGCCGCACACGCGGCCGGGGGTGCCCCTTCGTGCTCCCGTTCGCGCTCCGTCAGGAGAACGGGATCCGGACCACCGACTGGTTGCCCACGCCGACGGTGCTCGGCCCGTTGCCGATCGCGTTCCAGACCTCGACGCGGACCCGTCCGTTCGTCAGGTTCCCGTGGCTGCCGGTCGCCGACTTCAGACCGCTCGCCTGGGTGTAGTGCTCGTACCCCGGTACCGGATCGGTCGCGAAGTACGCGTACGTCTCCACGCGCTCCCAGCTCCCGTCGCCCGTACGGTCGTAACTCACGCGCACCTGTTGCCCATTGGCGACAACCGAGCCGGCGTCCACGAACAGGTCGAACTGGGTCGCGCCGCCGTTGTACGTCCGGGTGATCGGGCCCGAGGTGAAGACCTGCGGGTCGGCCGGGGTGCCGTCGTGGTTGGCGCCGCCCGCCGAGGCGAGGGTCACCGTCGCGGCGGACGCCTGGGCGTCACCCGCGCCCGCGCCGGTCCGCAGGTACAGCTGCGAGGAGCCCGAGGGCGGCGGGGTGGTCGGGGGAGTCGTCGGCGGGGTCGTACCGCCGCCCTTCGTCCACACGGCCACGTAGTCGACGAGCATCGGCCGTCCCGAGACCGTCGCGGCGGTCGGGGTCGGGCCGCCCAGGGCGTCCGGGAAGGCGCCGCCCATCGCCACGTTGAGGAGCAGGAAGTAGCCCGCGTGGCTGGTCATGTCGGCCCAGGCCTGCGCGCCGACCCGGTTCTCGTCGACGCTGTGGAAGAGCTGGTCGTCCACGTACCAGCGCAGCGCGTTGGGGGAGGTCGAGCGGTCCCACTCGAAGCGGTACGTGTGGAAGGCCGACTGGCAGCTCGCGCCCGGGCAGACGCGGCTGGCGCCGATGCCGGTGGTCTCGCCGCACGGGCCGCCCGGGTTCACGCCGCAGTGCAGCACGCCCCAGACCGAGTTGATGCCGTTGACGTTCTCCATGATGTCGAACTCGCCGATGGCGGGCCAGTTCCAGTAGTTGCCCCGGTAGGGCGCGCCGAGCGCCCAGAAGGCGGGCCAGTAGCCGGCGGCCTCGGCCCCGGTCACGTTCGGCATCTGAATCCGGCCCTCGATGCGCAGGGTGCCGCCCGCGGGGGCCTTGAAGTCGGCGCGCTTCGTCTCGACGCGGGCCGAGGTCCAGTTGCCGGCGCCGTCCTTGAGCGGGGTGATACGGAGGTTCCCGGTGCCGTCGAGGCGCACGTTGTCGGGGCTCGACGTGTAGTTCTGGATCTCTCCGGTGCCCCAGTTGCCGGGGCCGCCCGGGTAGCCGTGACCGGTGTCTATCTGCCACTCGGCGCCGTTCGGGAGGGCGCGGTCGGGGCCGTTGAAGTCGTCGCTCCACTGGAGCGACCAGCCGGGCGCCGGGGGTACGGCGCCGTTGGCGGTACCGGCGCCGCCGAGGCCGATGAGGGCGCCCGCGGCGAGGGCGGCGGCGAGGAGCGAGGCGAGGAGTGGGGTGCGTCTGACGCGGCTCAAGGAGCTCAAGGGAGAACACCTCCGCTGGGGGGACGAGCGCCTGAGAGCGCTCTCAGCAAGCTTTTGTAGTTGGACACACCCCACCCGTCAATGGGTGCGGTGTGTCCAACCGCTGAAGCCCGACCGAACGCCTAGTCGGCGTCCAGCTCGGCCAACTCCCGTGCATCCAGCACCAGTTCGCCCGCCGCCGCCGAATCCCGTACGGTCTCCGGGCGACTGGCGCCCGGGATCGGAAGCACCGTCTCCGACCGCGCGAGCAGCCACGCGAGCGCCACCCGCTGCGGGCTCACCCCGCGCGCCCGCGCCACCCGGTGGAACCCCCCGAACTCCGGGTCCTCCGCCAGGTCCGACGCCCCGTCGAGCGAACTCCGCGAGATCCCGCCCAGCGGGCTCCACGGCAGGAACGCGAGCCCCAGCTCCGCGCAGAGCCGCAGCTCGGCCTCGGCGGTCCGTACGGCGGGGGAGTACCGGTTCTGCACGGAGACGAGCCGCTCGCCGAGCATCTCCCGCGCGAGCAGGATCTGTTCCCCGTCCACGTTCGAGATCCCGGCCAGCCGGATCGTGCCCGCGTCCAGCAACTCCCGTAGCGCGCCCAGCGATTCCGCGTACGGAACGGCCGGGTCCGGCTTGTGGAGCTGGTAGAGCCCGATCGTCTCGACGCCGAGCCGCCGCGCCGACGCCTCGGCCGCCCGCCGCAGGTGCTCCGGCCGCCCGTCCACGGTCCAGCCGCCGTCGGCGGTCCGCCCCCGCCCGCCCTTCGTCGCCACCAGGGCGCCCTCGGTCCGGCCACGACCCCCGTACGTGGCCAGTGCCCGCGCCACCAGCAGCTCGCCGGCGCCCGGCTCGCCGCCGGGCGGGTGGTAGGAGTCCGCCGTGTCGAGCAGCGTCACGCCCGCGTCGAGCGCCGCGTGGACGGTGGCCAGGGCGCGGGCCTCGTCCGGGTGCCCCTCGATGGAGAGCGGCATGGCGCCGAGTCCGATCGCCCCGACCCGTACGTCTCCGAGCATGCGGTACCGCATCAGCGCGCCCCCAGCGTCTCGGAGAGCGCCCGGCCGAGCCACTCCGCGGAATTCCGGAACGAGAATCCGAGAGCGGTCGCGCGGGAGTTGTCCATTCCGTACGAGCGGGCGAAGGAGAACGGCGACACCTCGCCGACCTCGATCTCCCGGAACACGGTCCGTCCGCCCACCTGCCGCTCGATCTCCGCACAGATCTCGGCGGTGGTGAGCGGGCCGTGGGAATGGGCGTTGACGGCCCCGGTGAAATCCTGCTCCACCACCCACGCCAGGAATTCCGCGATCTCCTCGACATACACATAGGTGGCCGGCTGGTTCACCGGCGGTACGGCGATCGGCTCGCCCGCCCGGATCCGGTCCGCGTAGTGGCCGACCCGCCCCGTGAAGTCGTCCGCGCCGCCGAGCACATGGGCGACCCGGACCGCCGTGTACGGGAAGGGGGGCTCGGCCGCGAAGACCGCCTCCGCCTGCCGCTTCCCCTCTCCGTAGTGCGCGTCGAGGAACTCCGGGTCCTCCCAGGAGAGGTCGGGATCGACGGTGACGGTCCGCGGGTCGACGGCCTCCTCCCGTACGGGCGCGGTGGAGTCCTCGTACTCGTACACCTCGACCGTCGACGTCATCACATAGCGCCGTGTGCGCGGCCCGAAAACCCGCCGGGCGAGGGCGGCCTGGCGCGGGGTGTAGCAGACCTGGTCGACGACGACATCGAAGGTCCGCGCGCCGAGCGCGCGTTCCAGGGCGCCTTCGTCATTCCGGTCGGCGACGATATGAGAAACCCCCTCCACCGCACCGGAAGACCCCCGATTGAGGATGCTGACGGAATGCCCGGAATTCAGCAGACGGGCTGTCAGCCGCTTTCCGAAATAGCGGTTCCCGCCGATGATCAGAATGTCCATACGACAAGTGTTACGTTGGGCGCTCGTCAGATGAAGGGGGAAGCATGGGAGTCACGGCCGCCGCACCGAAGGAACCACGGCATCTGCGTCCCGCCGCCAACGAAACCTCGGTAGCGGCCTTCGACCCCATCGACCGGCAGATCCTGGAGCTCGTCCAGGAGGACGGCCGGATCAAGCTCAGCGAGCTGGGCCGTCGCGTCCGGCTGAGCCCGGCGGCCGTCACCGAGCGGGTGCGGAGGCTGGAGGCGTGCGGGGCGATCACCGGTTACGGAGCCCATGTCTCCCCGGCCCGGCTCGGCTACGGCATCCAGGCCTTCATCCGCGTGAACCCGCACGGCGGCTACACCCTCAAACACCCCAGGACGCTGGAGCTGACCGCCCGTCCGGAGATCGTCGAGGTCCACCACGTGGTCGGCGAGGACTGCTGGTTCCTCAAGGTCGCCGTCACCGACACCATCCACCTCGAAGAGATCCTGGAACAGACCTCGGCCCTCGGCCGCACGACGACCTCGATCGTCCTGTCGTCCCCGGTCGAGCGGAAGCCCCTGCTGCCGCCGGCCGGTCAGGGAGCGAGCGCGGCCACGTAGTCGTCGAGCAGCTCGACCTGGCGGTCGGGCGGGAAGGCCGCCGGGTCGAGCAGCGCTTGGACGACCAGGCCGAGGGCGAAGGACAGGGCGCCGGCGGCGATGCGCGCCGGGTCGCCGGGGGACAGCTCGCCGAGCTCCTGGGCCGCGGCGACGGCGTCCCGGAGCCGGTCGCGGCCGCGCGCGTACTTGCCGGCGTAGTCGGCGCGCAGAGCCTCGTCGGCGAGCGCGGTGTCCCAGGAGGAGACCCAGATCCGGTTGGAGTCGGTCGCCTCGGGGGTCAGCGGCAGGATGTCGAGCAGGGCGTTCCGTACCGCCGCGAGGCCCGTCCCCGAGGCGCGCCGGGCGCGGCTGTCGGTGCGCTGTTCGAGCAGGTCGAGGGCGTGCGCGACCAGATCGCTCTTGGCGGGGAAGTAGTGGGTCAGTAGACCGGTCGTCGCGCCCAGCTCGGTGGCGACGGCCCGCAGGGTCAGCCCGCCGAACCCACGGGTGGCGAGTACGCGCCAGACCGCCTCCGAGACTTCGAGTCGGCGGGCCTCGTGGTCCCCCTTGGCGCGTGGCATGCTGCTACTGTACATAGCCGTAACACTTGTTATGCGAATGGGGTCGCCGCCATGTTCTCCCTCCCCCTCCGGGACAACGCCCTCCTGCGCCCGCTGGAGACATGGCACGCCGAGGAGTTCGCCGCCCACATGGACCGGGCGCGCGAGCACATCCGGCCGTGGGTCGGGGCGTCCTTCGTCACCGACAGCCTCGACGGCGCCCGGGCGACCCTCCTCCGCTACGCCGAGCGGCAGGCCGCCGACGGCGCCCGCCTCTACGGCATCTGGCTCGACGGCACGCTCGTCGGCGGCGTCATGTTCACGTCCTTCGACGCGGCCTCCGGCGCCTGCGAGGTCGGCTGCTGGCTGGAGCCGGCGGCCGAGGGCCAGGGCCTCATCACCCCCGCGTGCGCCGCCCTGCTCGACTGGGCCTTCCTCACCCGGGGCCTGCACCGCGCCGCGTGGCACTGCCGGGCCGACAACGCGCGCAGCGCGGCGGTGGCGGAACGCCTCGGCATGGTCCTCGAGGGCGTGGAGCGGGAGTCGTGGCCGTGGGAAGGCGTCCGCCACGACACGCAGGGCTGGGCGGTCCTGGCCGGCGACTGGCGCAAGAGCCGCCGCGCCTGACGGGGGCGCGGGAACCGTCGCCCTTGCCTTGACGCCGACGTCAAGGCGTACGTTCGGGCCCATGCGAATCGGCGAGCTGGCCGAGCGGGCCGGAACGACCACGCGGACTCTGCGCTACTACGAGTCCCGTGGCCTCCTGGCCGCCCGGCGCACGGAGAACGGCTACCGCACGTACGACGAGGACGACCTGCGCCTCCTCC
This sequence comes from Streptomyces sp. NPDC001927, assembly GCF_053594455.1. Lineage (NCBI taxonomy): Bacteria > Bacillati > Actinomycetota > Actinomycetes > Kitasatosporales > Streptomycetaceae > Streptomyces > Streptomyces sp. NPDC001927. The sequence goes on from NZ_JBSFEN010000015.1 coordinate 193,755, forward strand.
GCCAGATCAGGACCCTGCAGGACTTCGGGTTCGAACTGGAGGAGACGAGGCCGTTCGTGGAGTGCCTGCGCGCCGGCCACCCGGCGGGGGACGCGTGTCCCGCCTCGCTCGACGTCTACCGCCGCAAACTGGCGGAGCTGGACGCCCTCGTGGACCAGCTCCAGACGGTGCGCGCGCAGGTCGCGGCGCAGTTGCTGCGGGCCGAGGCGGAACTGCCGGGCGGCCCGGAACCCACATGCGAACTCGGAGGCTGACGGAATGACCCACGTGACGGACGTGAGCGACACGGACTTCGACACCGAGGTCCTCGGCGCGGAGCTGCCGGTCCTGGTGAAGTTCACCGCGGACTGGTGCGGCCCGTGCCGCCAGCTGGGGCCGGTGCTCCAGACGATCGCGGCGGAGGAGCGGGACCGCCTGAAGATCGTCCAGATCGACGTGGACCACAACCCGGAGACGACGGTCCGCTACGGCGTCCTCGCCACACCGACGTTGATGGTGTTCCGCGCCGGCGAACCCGTGAAGTCGTTGGTGGGCGCCCGCCCGAAGCGCCGCCTCCTCCAGGAACTGGACGACGTACTGCCGTCGGCCAGGCCCTAGGTCTGGCAGGATCGCCCGAGGCGAGGACGGACAGAGAGGCCGGGGTGGGAGTCATGACCGACGAGAAGCCGTCGCTGCGTGCGTACATCGAGCGTTACGCGGCGGGCGAGATCCCCCGCGACGAGGCCCTGGCGGCCATCGCCGCGTGGGACTTCGACGTGGTGTGGTACTACACCGCCGAGCAGCCGATCCAGGACAACAGCATGGCCGTGATCAATCAGGCGCGGTCGCTCGGCAAGCTGTCGAACGACGACTTGGGGGAGATCCTCGCGAAGGTGGCCCGGCGGAGGGGTGGCCCCACCGACAGGAGGCCGTCGCTGCGTGCGTACATCGAGCGTTACGCGGCGGGCGAGATCCCCCGCGACGAGGCCCTGGCGACCATCGGCGCCTGGGACTTCGAGGAGGAGTGGTTCGACCCGACGCACATGGCGCCGACGCACCAGGACAACCACCTGGGCGTGGTCAATCAGGCCTGGGCGTTCGGCCAACTGACAGATGAGGACATCGAGGTCATCCGGCCGGTTCTCAAGCGGCGTGGGTTCTGACCAGTCCTCAGAAGTCCGGTCTCGGGCATCGATAGAAATGAGATGGGCGCGTGACGGGGGAATACGCTCAGCTTTACAAGGAGCTGCAGCAGCGGATGGGCGCTGGTGGGGACCTCACGATGGCGGGCGAGTACGACACGACGAACCGCCATATGGAGGCGGGAGCGTGGACTCGTCAACGCAAAGGTCTGCATGTCGCGCTCATGGAGCGGTTCAAGGAGCAGTGCAGGGACAAGCCCCGCGACGGTCATGCCGTGCTCTTCACCGGCGGAGCGCCTGGTTCCGGCAAGGGCAGGGCGCAGCGCAACGTGGCGCAGTGGGAGAGGCAGGACTCCGAACTCGGTGACGAGCTGCGCCGTGTGCACGGCGTGGACCTCGACGACTACGTCGTGCTCGACCCGGACGAGTTCAAGGTGGCGCTCTTCGAGCTCGGCGGCGCCCCGGAACTGCCCGCCTCTCTCGACCGGTTGTCCGACGGCCGCCCGCTCGCCCCGTCGGAGAAGGCCTCCCTGGTCCACAGGGAGTCGGGCCATGTCCAGAACCTCATCGAGAAGTGGGCTCGCGCCGAGGGCTACAACCTGCTCTACGACCAGTCCCTGCGGGCCTTCGACTGGACCGCGACCCTCCTCAACGACCTTCAGCAGGAGGGCTACGACAAGCGCGTGGTGCTGTCCGTCGAGGTCCCCGAGCAGCTGTGCCTTGAGCAGAACGCCGACCGCTGGCTGACGGGTCGCAAGGAGTTCGACGCCGGGAACGACTGGTACGGCGGCCGTATGGCGCCCGAGGGCTTCATCAGGAGTCTGTACGCGGACACCAGCACGGGCCGCGGCTACTCCATCGGCCGCGAGAACGCCGAAAAGCTCGCCGAACGCGGTCTTGCCACGGGGCTGATCACCACCGACCGGGGCGACTTCGGCGTGAAGCCGGCCGCCCCGCCGGTCCCCGGAGCCGCCCCCGCACAGGCCTTCCAGCAAGGCGACACGACGGTACGGGTGAACCCGGGCGCCGCGTTCATGCCCGGCGTGACACTGACCCCGACCCGGCCCCCTGCCCCCCGAGGCCCCGCGACCCCGACGACACCGCCACCGCCCGCGCCAGGACCGACGCGCGGCACGGGCATCGATCGTTGACCGATCACCCCTGGTCGTCCCACAGCGCGGTGCCGTACGCGCCGACGAGGGCCTCGATCCGTCGCAGGACCTCGTCGGCCGCCAGCGGGTCGAGCCTGCGCCCGTCGCGCAGTCGCAGGGCCACCTGCCCGCCCACGGCCTCCCGCGCGCCGATGACCGCCTGGTACGGGACGAGGCGGGACTCCCGGATGCGGGCGCCCAGGGTGCCGCGGTCCGGGCCCGCCACCTCCGCCCGCAGCCCGCGCTCGACGCATCGGGCGGCCAGGGCCTCGGCGGCGGGGCGTTCGGACTCCGCGACCGGGAGGACCACGAGCTGGACGGGGGCCAGCCAGCCGGGGAACGCGCCGCCGTGCGCTTCGAGGAGGTGGGCGACGGCCCGCTCGACGCTGCCGACGACGCTCCGGTGGACCATGACCGGCCGGTGCTTCGCGCCGTCGGCGCCGATGTAGCTCAGGTCGAAGCGTTCCGGCTGGTGGAAGTCGATCTGTACGGTCGACAGGGTCGACTCCCGCCCCGCGCCGTCCGCGACCTGGACGTCGATCTTCGGGCCGTAGAACGCGGCCTCGCCCTCGGCGGACTCGTACGGCAGCCCCGACGCGTCGAGGACCTCCGACAGGAGGGCGACCGACCGCCGCCACAGCTCCGGCGCGTCCACGTACTTGCCGCCGGGCCCGGGCAGCGAGAGCCGGTACCGCGCGGGCTCGATGCCCATCGCCTCGTACGCCCGCCGGATCAGCTCGAGCGCGCCGGCGGTCTCGTCCCGGACCTGGTCCAGGGTGCAGAAGATGTGCGCGTCGTTGAGCTGGATGGCCCGGACCCGGGTCAACCCGCCCAGGACGCCCGAGAGTTCGGAGCGGTACATGGGGCCGAGTTCGGCCATGCGCAGCGGGAGTTCGCGGTAGCTGTGGGCGCGGGAGCGGTAGATGACCGCGTGGTGCGGGCAGAGGCTGGGCCGCAGGACGACCTGCTCGCCGCCGAGCTCCATGGGCGGGAACATGTCGTCGCTGTAGTGCGCCCAGTGCCCGGAGATCTCGTACAGCTCGCGCTTGCCGAGGACGGGCGAGTACACGTGCCGGTACCCGGCGCGCCGCTCGACCTCGCGGACGTACTCCTCCAACGCGTGCCGTACGGCCGCCCCGTCGGGCAGCCAGTACGGCAGGCCCGCCCCGATCAGCGGGTCGGTCCCGAACAGCTCCAGCTCGCGGCCCAGCCTGCGGTGATCGTGCTCCATCTCGCTTCTCCTCCGGTGGGGTGGGGCGAGCTGCCACCGAGGGAGGAACGACGAAGCCCCGGGGCGCTCGGCCCCGGGGCTTCGTGACGTGAGAACAGCGGTCAGCGCGCCGGGACACTCTCCGGCGTCGTCGTCATGACCGCTCCACGCTTCATACCGTCGACGGTAGCCGAACCGTTCCCCCGCCGCACGGCAATTTCGCTCGCCATGGCGCACAAAAATACCCCGACTAGAATTGACAGTCGGGGTTATGTATCGCGTATATTTTGAAGTTCCGTGTTCACGCACAGGGAAAGCACGGAGAAGTTCACTAAAAGCACTGTATCGCGCCGGGAGTCGAATTGTCAACCGAGGAATTTCGGAAAGAGCAGCAATTCATCACACAGCTCTACGCACGACTCGACGCTCTGAGGGACCGCGCCGAGGCCGCCGTCGGCAGCGCGCTGAAGGCGCCCTGGGTCGGCAACCAGGGGCGTCTGGAGCGGGACGTGCTGGTGGCCGAGCAGACCGGGGTGCTCGCCGCGCTCGACGCGGGGGAGACCGGGCTCTGCTTCGGGCGGCTCGTGTTCCGGGACGGGCGCGACCATCACATCGGGCGCATCGGTATCCGCGAGGACGACCCGAACCGCACGCCCCTCGTCGTCGACTGGCGCGCCGAGGTCGCGCGGCCCTTCTACCTCGCCACCGGGTACGAGCCGATGGGCCTCAGCCGCCGCCGGCACATCACCACCCACGGCCGCGAGGTGACCGCCCTCCACGACGAGGTCCTCGACCTCGCCGACGCGACCCGCACCGGGCACGAGAACCGGGATGCCGACGAGGTCCTCCTCGCCGCGCTCGACGCCGCCCGCACCGGACGCATGCACGACATCGTGCAGACCATCCAGGCCGAGCAGGACCGCATCATCCGCTCCCCGCACCGCGGCGTCCTCGTCGTCGAGGGCGGCCCCGGCACCGGCAAGACCGCCGTGGCCCTGCACCGCGCCGCGTACCTCCTCTACGCCCACCGCGAGCAGCTCGCCAAGCGCGCCGTCCTCATCGTCGGCCCCAACCCCGCCTTCCTCGGCTACATCGGCAACGTCCTGCCCTCCCTCGGCGAGACCGGCGTTCTGCTCGCCACTCCCGCCGAGCTGTTCCCCGGCGTCCGCGCCACCGGTACGGACACCCCGCGCGCCGCCGCCGTCAAGGGCGCCGCCACGATGGCCGACGCGCTCGCCGCCGCCGTACGGGACCGGCAGCAGGTCCCCGAGCGCGGTGCGCCGCTGATCGTCCGGCACGACGACGGCGACCTCGTCATCGACTGGGACATGGCCCTGGAGGCGCGCCACAAGGCCCGCGAGACCGCCCTCCCGCACAACCTGGCCCGGCCCTACTTCGTCTTCAACATCCTCGACGCGCTCGCCGCCCAGCTCGCCGACCGCATCGGTGCCGACCCCTACGGCGGCCCCAACTTCCTCGGCCCCGACGACATCGCCCTGCTCGCCAAGGGCATCGCCGCCAACCCCGAGGTCCACGCCGCCATCGAGACCCTCTGGCCCGCCCTCACCCCCGAGGGCTTCCTCGCCGACTACCTCGCCGAGCCGACCCACCTCGCCGGCGACGAGGACGCGGACGCGATCCGGCGGGAGGACGGCCCCTGGACCCCCTCCGACGTTCCGCTCCTCGACGAGGCCGCCGAGCTGCTCGGCGTGGACGACTCCGCCGCCCGCGCCGCCGAGGAGGCCGAGCGGGACAAGCGGATCCAGTACGCGCAGGGCGTCCTCGACGTCAGTTACGCCTCGCGGACCTACGAGTTCGAGGACAAGGAGGAGCTGGACAAGGACGCCGCCGAGGTCCTCTCGGCGCACGACATCATCGACGCCGAGCGGTTCGCCGAGCGGCACGAGGAGGCCGACCACCGCAGCGCCGCCGAACGCGCCGCCGCCGACCGCACCTGGGCCTTCGGTCACATCATCGTCGACGAGGCGCAGGAACTCTCCGCGATGACCTGGCGGCTGCTCATGCGCCGCAGCCCGACCCGCTCCATGACCCTCGTCGGTGACCCGGCGCAGACCGGTGACGCGGCGGGCGTCGGCTCCTGGGAGGAGATCCTCGCGCCGTACGTGCAGGACCGCTGGGAACTCGTACGGCTCGGCGTCAACTACCGCACCCCCGCCGAGATCATGGCGGTCGCCGCCGACGTCCGGCGCGAGGCCGACCCGGGCTTCGAGCCGCCCCGCTCGGTCCGCTCCACGGGCGTCGAGCCCTGGCGGCGCGTCGTCGAGGACCCGGTGAAGGAGGCCGCCGACGCGGTCGCCGCCGAGGCGCGCGACGACGCCCGCCTCGCCGTGATCGCCCCGGCGGACCTCCACCCGGCGCTCACCGCCGCGCTCCCGGAGGCCTCCCACGGGCCCGACCCGGACCTGACCCGGCCGGTGGTCGTCCTCGACCCGCGGCAGGCCAAGGGCCTGGAGTTCGACACGGTCCTGGTCGTCGACCCGGACGGCATCCGGGCCGGCGCCACGCACGGCATCAACGACCTGTACGTGGCGCTGACCCGGGCGACTCAGCGCCTGGGGATCATCAACCAGGCCTGAGCGTCACCCGGCCCGGGCGTCACGCGGGCCTCAGCCACACCGTCGCCAGCGGCGGCAGTGTCATCCGTACGCTCGCCGCACGGCCGTGGGAGGGCACCGACTCGGTCTTCACCGGGTCGGTGTTCGCCACGCCACCGCCGCCGTACCGCGCGTCGTCCGTGTTCAGGACCTCCGCCCAGGCCGCGAACGCGTCCGGGACGCCGAGCCGGAAGTCGTGCCGTACGACCGGCGAGAAGTTGCAGACCGCGAGCAGCGGGGAACCCTCGGCGTCGTAGCGGAGGAAGGCGAAGACGTTGTCCTCGGCCGCGTCGCCGACCACCCACTGGAAGCCCTCGGGGGCGGTGTCCCGCTCCCAGAGCGCCGGGGTCGCTCCGTACACCGTGTTCAGGTCGCGCACCAGGTCCCGTACGCCCCGGTGGTCACCGGCCGAGTGGTACGTCTCGTCCATCAGCCACCACTCGGGACCGTGCTCGGCCGACCACTCCGCGCCCTGGGCGAACTCCTGTCCCATGAAGAGGAGTTGCTTGCCCGGGTGGGACCACATGAAGCCGAGGTAGGCGCGGTGGTTGGCGCGCCGCTGCCACCAGTCGCCGGGCATCTTCGAGACCAGCGCCTGCTTGCCGTGCACGACCTCGTCGTGGGAGATCGGCAGGATGTAGTTCTCGCTGTACGCGTACACCATCGAGAACGTCATCTCGTTGTGGTGGTACTTGCGGTGCACCGGCTCCTTCGAGACGTAGCCGAGGGAGTCGTGCATCCAGCCCATGTTCCACTTCATGCCGAAGCCGAGCCCGCCGAAGCCGCCGGGGCCGACCTGGTCGGTCGCCCGGGTCACGCCGTCCCAGGCCGTCGACTCCTCGGCGAAGGTGACGACGCCGGGGCAGCGGCGGTAGACCGTCGCGTTCATCTCCTGGAGGAAGGCGACCGCGTCCAGGTTCTCCCGGCCGCCGAACTCGTTCGGCAGCCACTCGCCGTGCTCGCGCGAGTAGTCGAGGTAGAGCATCGAGGCGACGGCGTCCACGCGCAGGCCGTCGATGTGGAACTCCTCGCACCAGTACACCGCGTTGGCGACGAGGAAGTTCCGTACCTCCTTGCGGCCGTAGTCGAACTCCAGCGTGCCCCAGTCCGGGTGGGCCGAGCGGCGCGGGTCCTCGTGCTCGTACAGCGGCCGGCCGTCGAACTCGGCGAGCGCCCAGTCGTCGCGCGGGAAGTGCGCGGGCACCCAGTCCATCAGGACCCCGATCCCGGCGCCGTGCAGGGCGTCGACGAGGTACTTGAAGTCGTCGGGGGTGCCGAGGCGGGAGGTCGGCGCGTAGTAGCCGGTGACCTGGTAGCCCCAGGAGCCGCTGAAGGGGTGCTCGGCGACGGCCATGAACTCCACGTGCGTGAAGCCGAGATCGCAGACGTAGGCGGGGAGCTGCTCGGCGAGCTGCCGGTACGTCAGGCCCGGCCGCCAGGACGGGAGATGCAGCTCGTAGACGGAGAGCGGTGCCTCGTGGTGGGGGCGGTCTCCACGGCTCGCCATCCACGCGGCGTCGTCCCACTCGTGGTACGAGTCCGTGACGACGGACGCGGTGTTCGGGGGGCACTCGGCGCGGCGGGCCATCGGGTCGGCGCGCAGCGTGTGGGAGCCGTCGGGGCGGGCGATGTCGAACTTGTAGACCGCGCCCTCGCCGATCCCGGGCACGAACAGCTCCCAGACGCCGGTGGCGCCCAGCGAGCGCATCGGCAGGGCCGTGCCGTCCCAGTGCGTGAAGTCGCCGGTGACGCGGACGCCCCGGGCGTTGGGGGCCCAGACCGTGAACCGGGTGCCGGAGACACCCTGGTGGACCATCGGGCGGGCGCCGAGCGCCTTCCACAGCTCCTCGTGCCGGCCCTCGCCGATGAGGTGGAGGTCGAGGTCGCCGAGGGCGGGCAGGAAGCGGTACGGGTCCTCCACGGGCTGCTCGTCGCCGTCGTAGCGGACCCGGAGCTCGTACGGCGGGATCTTGCGCAGCAGGGGCAGCAGCCCGGAGAAGAAGCCGTCGCCGTCGTCGTGCAGGGTGACGCGCTTGCCCTTGGCGAGAACGGCGACCTCACGGGCGTACGGGCGCAGGACCCGGATCGCGACGCCACCGCGGACGGCGTGCGCGCCGAGGTGGGCGTGCGGATCGTGGTGCTCCCCGGCGAGCAGTCGCGCGCGGTCCCCGGGGTCGAGCGGCGGCGCCTTCCGTACCGCCTCCTGGGCGGCCCGGGGAGCGGGCGTCTTGGCCGGGGGCGCTGCCGTCTTGCGAGCGGATCGGGCGGTCACGGGGATGCCTCCTGCAAGGGGATCGGTAGGTGTGGGGCTGAGGAAAATCGCGCCGGTTCCCACGCAACCGCAACGGCGCGAGTCCCGCACAGGACACTCCGCCGAACGGGCTCCGCGCACGCGTGCGCGCCGGGTGGGCGGCGCCGGGCGGGCGGGGGTACGGGGCGGAGGCGCCCGCGAGGGCGCCGTTCCGTCGCGTAGGGGGCGGTGCTCACTCCCCGCCCGCCAGGCGTTCGATCGCGGCCATCGGGACCGGGAGCCAGTCCGGGCGGTGGCGGGCTTCGTAGAGGACCTCGTAGACCGCCTTGTCCGTCTCGTAGGCGCGCAGCAGTGCCGGGTCCTCGCGGGGGTCCGTGCCCGAGGTCTCGGCGTAGCCCGTGCAGTACGCCGCGCGGCAGCGCGCCGCCCACTCGGGCGACCAGGGGCGGTGCGTGCGGGCCGCGTAGTCGAAGGAGCGGAGCATGCCCGCGACGTCGCGGACCGCCGGCTGCGGGCGGCAGCGCTCGGCGAGCGGCTTCGCCGGCTCGCCCTCGAAGTCGATCACCGACCAGCCGCCGTCCGCCGCCCGGAGCGTCTGGCCCAGGTGGAGGTCTCCGTGGATCCGCTGGAGGTGCCCGGAGCCCTCGCCCGCCGCCGCGAAGACCGACCGGAGCCCCGGTACGTGCGGCAGCAGCGCCGGCACCGCCTGCGCGGCCGCGTGGAGGCGTTGGTCCATCTCGGCGGCCAGGTGTTCCGTCTGGGGGCGGAGCAGCGCCTCCGTGGGAAGTGCCGTCGCCAGGGCCAGGTGCACCTCCGCTGTCGCACGGCCCAGCGCGTGCGCCTCCGTGGTGAATTCGCGGCCCTCCGCCAGGGCGTCGAGCGCGAGCCGCCAGCCGTCGCGCGAGTCCCGCAGGTACGGCTGGAGGACGCCGAGCGTGCTCGCGCCCGACTCGAACCAGGCCACCGGCGCCGGTACCCGCGCGCACCCCGCGCGGGCGAGCGCGAGCGGCAGCTCCAGGTCCGGGTTCACCCCGGGGCTGACCCGGCGGAAGATCTTCAGGATGTACGTATCGCCGTACACGAGCGAGGAGTTGGACTGCTCCGCGTCCAGGACCCGGGGCGCGAGCGACGCGGGCAGTTCGGCCGTGCCCTGGAACGTGAGCGGGCCGATCCGGCCGGGCGTACGCAGCCGTTCGTAGAGCAGCCCGGCGAGCCGCGGGTCCCGCAGCCCTTCGTAGACCGCCCGGCCCGCCAGCGGGCCCTGCCGGATCCGCCCGATCAGGGCGGGGGCCAGGCGCGGTGGCAGTTGGGTGCGTACGCCCAGGAGGAGTTGGTAGCAGTCCGCCGGTGTGCCGGTCGGTCGGCCGGGTTGCTCCACCCGGACGAGGAGATGCAGCAGTCCGGGTCCCGTGCCGTCCAGCGGCAGCAGCTCCGTGGCCGCCTCCAGGGTGAATCCGGTGACCCGGCGGCCCTTGCCCGCGAACCAGCGCTGCCGGGGCAGCCATTCATGGAGCAGGGGAGCGAGTGACGGAAGGAGGGCGGCCGGGGCCCGGGTGGTGGATGCGGTCTCCGGCATGGCATCGCGTCCTTTCCCCGGGGGGCGCAGATTCGAGTTCGCGTGAATCGAGTTCAAATGCGCAGAGTGTCCCGGATGGCGGCTTCGGCTGTCCGGATGTGCGGGACGTGTCGGATGGGGAAGATCCGTATGGGCCCGACAAGAAGGCCCGTATGGACCTGAATCGACTGTGTGTGGGACACAGTGCCCAGGGTGGCGCGGGGGAAACCCGCTCCACCCCGGGCAGTTGGCTGACGATGTGTCAGGAAGTCGCCAACCGGCTCTTCTTCAGGCGGAACCAGTAGAAGCCGTGACCGGCCAGGGTCAGCAGGTACGGCCACTGCCCGATCGCCGGGAACCGCACCTGCCCGATCAGCTCCACCGGGCTCATCCCGTCGAACTGCCGCAGATCCAGCTCCGTCGGCTGCGCGAACCGCGAGAAGTTGTTCACGCAGAGCACCAGGTCGTCGCCGGACTCCCGGAGGAAGGCGAGCACCGCCGGGTTGGAGGACGGCAGTTCCGTGTACGAGCCGAGCCCGAAGGCCACGTTCTGCTTACGGATCTCGATCATCCGCTTCGTCCAGTGCAGCAGCGAGGACGGCGAGGCCATCCCCGACTCCACGTTGGTCACCTGGAAGCCGTGGACCGGGTCCATGATGGCCGGCAGCGTCAGCCGCCCCGGATCGCAGGACGAGAAGCCCGCGTTCCGGTCCGGCGTCCACTGCATCGGGGTCCGCACCCCGTCACGGTCGCCGAGCCAGATGTTGTCGCCCATCCCGATCTCGTCGCCGTAGTACAGCACCGGCGAACCGGGCAGCGAGAAGAGCAGCGCGGTGAACAGCTCCATCTGCTTGCGGTCGTTGTCGAGCAGCGGGGCGAGCCGCCGCCGGATGCCGATGTTCGCCCGCATCCGGGGATCCTTGGCGTACTCCGCGTACATGTAGTCGCGCTCTTCGTCCGTGACCATCTCGAGCGTCAGCTCGTCGTGGTTGCGCAGGAAGATGCCCCACTGGCAGCCGTCCGGGATCGCCGGGGTCTTCGCCAGGATCTCCGAGACCGGGGTGCGCGACTCCCGCCGTACCGCCATGAAGATGCGCGGCATCACCGGGAAGTGGAACGCCATGTGGCACTCGTCGCCGCCCGAGGGGAAGTCCCCGAAGTAGTCGACCACGTCCTCGGGCCACTGGTTCGCCTCGGCGAGCAGCACCGTGTCCGGGTAGTGGTCGTCGATCTCCTTGCGGACCCGCTTCAGGAAGGTGTGGGTGGCCGGGAGGTTCTCGCAGTTGGTCCCCTCCTGCTGGTACAGGTACGGCACCGCGTCGAGCCGGAAGCCGTCGATGCCGAGGTCCAGCCAGAACTTCAGCGCCGAGAGGATCTCCTCCTGCACCGCCGGGTTCTCGTAGTTGAGGTCCGGCTGGTGCGAGAAGAACCGGTGCCAGTAGTACTGCTTGCGCACCGGATCGAAGGTCCAGTTCGAGGTCTCCGTGTCGACGAAGATGATCCGGGCGTCCTGGAACTGCTTGTCGTCGTCGGCCCAGACGTAGTAGTCGCCGTACGGCCCGTCGGGATGGGCGCGCGACTCCTGGAACCACGGATGCGCGTCGCTCGTGTGGTTCATGACGAAGTCGATGATCACGCGCATGCCGCGCTGGTGCGCCGCGTCGACGAACTCCACGAAGTCGGCGAGATCGCCGAACTCCGGCAGCACGGACGTGTAGTCGGCGACGTCGTAGCCACCGTCCCGCAGCGGGGACTTGAAGAACGGCGGCAGCCAGAGGCAGTCGACGCCCAGCCACTGCAGGTAGTCCAGGCGGGAGGTGATGCCCTTGAGGTCGCCTACGCCGTCCCCGTTGCTGTCCTGGAAGGACCGCACGAGTACTTCGTAGAAGACGGCCCTCTTGAACCAGTCCGGGTCACGGTCCTTGGCGGGCGTGTCCTCGAAGGTGTCGGGGACGGGTTCGTTGACAGTCATGGTGTGGGTGACCCTCCGGTCGACGGGGACGGTCGCAGAGCGAAGACGTGCGCGGGCGTGACGCCCGGCTCGAGGCGCACATAGTTGGCCCTGCCCCAGTGATAGGTCTCACCGGTGAGCTCGTCGCGCACCGGTACGGTCTCGTGCCAGTCGAGGCCGAGTTCCGGCATGTCCAACGAGACCGTGGCCTCCTGGGTGTGGTGCGGATCGAGGTTGGCGACCACCAGAACGGTGTTCGACCCCGAGCGCTTGCTGTACGCGATCACCGCCTCGTTGTCGGTCGTGTGGAAGTGCACGTTCCGCAGCCGGCGCAGGGCCGGGTGGCGACGCCTCACCCGGTTGAGCGTGGTGATCAGGGGCGCGATCGAGGCGCCCGCACGCTCCGCCGACTCCCAGTCTCGGGGCCGGAGTTGGTACTTCTCCGAATCCAGGTACTCCTCGCTGCCGGTGCGCAGCGCGGTGCCCTCGCACAGCTCGTAGCCGGCGTACACGCCCCAGGTCGGCGAGAGGGTGGCGGCGAGCACCGCCCGCACCTCGAAGGCCGGCCGGCCGCCCTCCTGGAGGTAGGCGTGCAGGATGTCCGGGGTGTTCACGAAGAAGTTCGGCCGCATGGACGCGGCCGCTTCGCCGGACAGCTCGGTCGCGTACTCGGTCAGCTCGGCCTTGGTGTTGCGCCAGGTGAAGTACGTGTACGACTGCTGGAAGCCGATCGCGCCGAGCGTGCGCATCATCGCGGGCCGGGTGAACGCCTCCGCCAGGAAGATCACGTCCGGGTCGGTGCCGTTGATCTCGCCGATCACGCGCTCCCAGAACACCACCGGCTTGGTGTGCGGGTTGTCCACCCGGAAAATCCGTACGCCGTGGTCCATCCAGTGCCGCAGTACCCGGACGGTCTCGGCGACGATCCCCTTCATGTCCTGGTCGAAGGCGATGGGGTAGATGTCCTGGTACTTCTTCGGCGGGTTCTCCGCGTACGCGATCGAGCCGTCCGCGCGGTGGTGGAACCACTCCGGGTGCTTCTCCACCCACGGGTGGTCGGGCGAGCACTGGAGCGCGAAGTCGAGCGCGATCTCCAGGCGCAGTTCGCGGGCGCGCGCCACGAAGGCGTCGAAGTCCTCGATCGTGCCCAGATCCGGGTGGACGGCGTCGTGCCCGCCCTCCGGGGAGCCGATCGCCCACGGCACGCCGACATCGCTCGGGCTCGCCGCGAGGGCGTTGTTGGGGCCCTTGCGGTGCGTGGTGCCGATGGGGTGGATCGGCGGGAGGTAGACGACGTCGAAGCCCATCGCGGCGATCGCCGGCAGCCGCTCGGCCGCGGTACGGAACGTCCCGGCCACCGTCCTGCCCCGTACCTTCTTCACGCCCTCCGAGCGCGGGAAGAACTCGTACCAGGAGCCGTACAGCGCCCGCTCGCGCTCCACGCGGAGCGGCAACGCGGGCGAGGAGCTGACCAGTTCGCGCAGCGGGTGCCGGTCGAGCGCCCCGGTGACCTGCGGGGCGAGCGCCGCCGCGAGCCGGGCGGCGGCGGGCCGGGCGCCGTCGCGGAGCGCGTCGGCGGCCGCGAGCACGGCCTCCCGGCCGCCGCCCTTCTTCGGGACGCCCTTCGCGGCGCGCTCGTGCAGCTCCGCGCCCTCGGCGAGGACGAGCTCGGAGTCGATCCCGGCCGGGATCTTGATCTTCGCGGCGTGTCGCCAGGTCGCCAGCGGGTCGCTCCACGCCTCGACCGTGTACGTCCAGAGCCCCTCGGCGTCCGGCGTGACCTCGGCGCCCCACCGGTCGGTGCCGGGGGCCAGTTCACGCATCGGGAGCCAGGGGCCGGGACGGCCGGAGGGGCCGCGCAGCACGACATTGGCGGCGACGGCGTCGTGGCCCTCGCGGAAGACGGTGGCGGTGACCTCGAAGGTCTCCCCGGCCACCGCCTTCGCGGGCCGGCGGCCGCAGTCGACCAGGGGGCGGACGTCGAGTACGGGAATGCGTCCCATGAGCGGATTCACAGCATCACCTGAGGGGGTACGGGGGTGCGGGTGGTGGTGCGCTCTTTGTAGCTCCGTCGACGGCTGGCGGGTTGCGGGCATGGCCGCTCCTGTCCGCGTTCACTCGGATGGCGGGTCTACGGGGTGTACGTACGGGGGTTTCTACGGGGTGACACGGGGTGTACGTACGGGCTTTGTCCAGGGGTTCGTGCGGGGCTTCGTGCGAGGGTTCGTGCACGGGTGACACGGGGTTGTACCGGGGGAGCCTTCCACCCACTTCGGGTGGGCAATCCGGCGCTTTGTTAACTACTCGGGCGTAGTCGCGCGGGCAAGCGCCCCGACACGGGAAACCGGCCCCGTCCCTGAGGGACGAGGCCGGTCGTGGAGCGTGTTCCTGATCTTCAGCCCTGGGCCGAGGGCGACTGCTCCTCCGCGTCGCCGGACCACACCTGCCACGGCTGACGCGTCACCCACTCCTCCACCGGGGCCGCCCGCACCCCGAGCACCTCCGCCGAGACCCCGTCGTCGGCGGCGAGCAGCAGCGGGTCGGCGCCCGTCGCCATGTAGTGGTAGATCCCCGCGACGCCCGCCGCGGTCTCCGGGCCGAGCAGCCGGCCGAGCCCGCGCTCGAACACCTCCGGCGCCAGCTGCGTGTACCGCACCGTGCGGCCGAGGCCGCGGCTGAACGCGGCCGCCAGCTCGTCGCCCGTCAGCGACCGGTCCCCGCCGATGTCGAACGTACGGCCCTCCAGTCCCTCGCCGGTCAGCGCCGCGTGCACCGCCTCCGCCAGGTCCCGGTGGGAGAGCCAGGCCGTCGGCGTGGACGCGGGCAGCGGGTAGGCGAGGACGCCCTCGTCCACCAGGGCCGGTCCGTTCCACGGCGAGAACAGGTTGTCCAGATAGACCGGCGGCCGTACGACGACCAGCGGGACGCCGCTGGCGCGCAGCTCCTCCTCGGCGATCCGCCGCGTCTCGAACGCGGCCACCGACGTCGGGCCCTGCGGGACCCGGGTGTTGGCGTTCAGGACCAGACGCACGGTGCCGGCCGCGAGGGCCGCGTGGGCCACGTTCCGGGCGTAGGCGCGGATCCGCTCGGGCTCGTACACCAGCGGCAGCGTCACCACCCCGTGCGTCGTCCCCTCGAACAGCCGCCGCACGTCCGCGGGTCTGGCCAGGTCGCCCGGCACGAACAGGGCGCCCGGCAGCGGCGGCCGGTCGCCCGAGGGGCGCCGGGTGAGCGTCCGCACCCGGTGGTGCCGCTCGACGAGCAGCCGCGCGATCGCGCCGCCCTGGAAACCGGTCGCTCCCACGACCGCTACCCGCATCGGTATCTGACTGGACATGTGTCGTAGAGGCCCTTCGGTAGGGTGTGGTGGCTGCCGTGACGTCTTCTCTCAGGCTGGCGGCGGCGGCTCACACCGTTCAATTAACAAACCGGGGCGGAAGTTGAAGGATCGTCCATGGACACCGTGGCAACCGACCGTGACGACCGGCGTGAGGAAGACGAGGCCGAGGACCTCCTGAGCGAACTGCTCAAACCGCTGCGGCTGACCGGCGTCTTCGACAGCCGCTGGCACGTCCGCGCACCCTGGGCCATCGAGGGGGACGCCGAGCAGAGCTGTGCCGTGCTCCACTACATCGTCGAGGGGGGCTGCTGGATCACCGGCGACGGCCACCCGCCGCTGGAGCTGAACGCGGGCGACCTGATCGTCTTCCCCACCGGCAGCGCCCACCGGCTCTCCGACCGGCCCGACCGGCAGGGCGTGCCGCTCAGGGCCGTCCTGCCCGAACGCAAGCCGGGCACCTCGGGCGAGATCCGCATCGACGGCACAGGACCGGTGAGCCGGCTGCTGTGCGCCGGACTCCACTACGACGCCAGCGCGGCCAGCGGGCTCTACACCTCGCTGCCTTGGGCGCTCGTCCTGGACGGCGCCCAGGTCGACCGCGAGCCGCTGCTCCGGGACACCCTGCGGCTGCTCGCCGCCCCGGACCGCCCGGTCGGCCCCGGGGACCGGCTCATCACGCTGCGTGCCTTCGAGATGGCCCTCGTCCTCGCGCTCCGCCCGCTCCTGCGCGACCTCGCCGACAACCCGACCTCGCTGCCGCTGCTCCGGCATCCCGGGATCAGCCAGGCGGTGGTGATGATCGCCACCCGGTTCGCCCAGCCGTGGACCATCGACTCGCTCGCCCGCGAGGTCGGCATGTCCCGCTCGGCGTTCACGGCCGCCTTCCGCGAACTCGTCGGCGAGTCACCGGCCCGCCACCTCACCTCGCGCCGCATGCAGGAGGCCGCCCGCCTGCTCTCCGAGACCTCCCTCCCGCAGTCCGCCGTCCCCTCCCGGGTCGGCTACCAGAGCGCGGTCGGATTCCACTTGGCGTTCAGGAAATGGTTCGGGATGACACCGGGGGAGTATCGGGCGGGCATGTGCCACGCCGCCTGATCCGTACAAATGCCGCGTGAACGCACGGAGGCTGGCCGGTTCTTAAGGACCGCTGGACGGACGTTCATTGCCTCGTGCGTGCCGGGCCGTGAAGGCTCGGGACCGGCAGTCAGCCGTGACGTACGAGGAGAGGCGATACCACCGTGACGAGGTCCGGGCAGGAGTATCTGGAGGCGCTGCGCGACGGGCGCGAGATCTGGCTCGACGGGGAGCGGATCAAGGACGTCACCGCGCACCCCGCCTTCCGGGCCACCGCGGCCTCCTTCGCCGGGCTCTTCGACCTCGCCCACGACTCGGCGCACGGTGAGACGCTCCTCTCCGGTGGGGTGCACCGCGCGTACGCCGTGCCCCGCTCCTACGAGGATCTCGTCGCCCGGCGTCTCGCGTACAAGGTGTGGGCGGAGGCGAGTTACGGCTTCCTCGGCCGGACCCCCGACTACATGGCCTCCGGTGCCGCCGGGTTCGCCGCCGCGCCCGAGGTCTTCACCACCGAGGGCTTCGACGGCTCCGAGCACGCGCTCGCCTATCATCGGCGGCTCGCCGAGGGCGGGTTGTACGGCGCCTTCACCATCACCGACCCCGCCAGCGAGGGCGTGCGGGTCGTCGAGGAGCGCGACGGCGGGATCGTGGTGCGGGGGGCCAAGACCATCGGCACCGGGGCCGTCTTCGCCGACGAGATCCTCGTGGGGACCATCGAGCCGCTTCCGGCCGAGGCCGTCGAACGGGCCGTGACCTTCTCCGTGGCCGTCGACACACCCGGTCTCAAGCTCGTCTCCCGTACCTCGTACGAAGGCAACGCCCGGTCCGTCTTCGACGCGCCGCTCTCCTCGCGGTACGACGAGAACGACGCGCTGCTCATCTGCGAGGACGTGTTCGTGCCATGGGAGCGCGTGCTGACCTACCGGGACGTGGCCGCGACCGGAGCCATCTGGTGGCAGACGCCCGCCTATCTGCACTTCACGCACCAGTCCTCGACCCGCTTCTGGACCAAGCTGGAGTTCCTCACCGGTCTCGCCATCCTCCTCGCCCGGTCGAATGGGACCGAAGGCATTCCGCAGGTCACGCAGGCCATCGGGCGGCTGCTCGGCATGGTCGCCCAGGCCAAGGCGTTCGTCCTCGGCGCGGAGGCGTCCTGGGAGCCGGTCTCCGGTGGGCGCGGCGGGGTGCGGCCGGGGCAGGAGATCTCCTTCGCGCAGCGGATCATGGCCGGGGAGATCTATCCGCGGGCCGTTGCCGACATCAAGCTGCTCGCCGGTGGTGCCCTGCTGCAGACCCCGGCCAGTGGGCGCGAGTTGCTCCATCCCGAGCTCGGGCCGCTGATCCAGCGGTACGTCCGTACCCCCGGCGACCCGGCCGAGGACCGGCTCAAGCTCCTCAAGCTGGCCTGGGACGCGCTCGGTTCGGAGTTCGCGGGCCGCCACGAGCAGTACGAGCGCTTCTACCAGGGCGCCCCGCACGTCTACCTCACCATGCAGACCTGGGCGGGCGCCGCCGACGCCTGCGAGAGCCTGGCACGCACCTGCCTGGACGGGTACGACCTGGGCACGAAGAAGTGACCCCGGTGAAGGGCGCCCCTCTCGACCTCGCCGACCGCGTCCCCCGGGGCGCCCTCCCGCTGCTCGCCGCCACCCAGCTCCTGCTGATCCTCGACACCGCGATCGTCAACGTCGCGCTGCCCTCCATAGGTGAGGACCTCGGGGCGGGCTCCGCCGACCTGTCCTGGGTGGCCAACGCGTATCTGATCGCCTTCGGCGGCCTGTTGCTGCTCGGCGGCCGCGCCGCCGACCTGCTCGGCCACCGCAGGGTCTTCCTCGCCGGGCTCGGCATGCTCGCCGCCGCCTCGGCGCTCGGCGGCCTCGCGCCGCACGCGGGTGTCCTGGTCGCCGCCCGGGCCGCGCAGGGCGTCGGGGCCGCGTTCGCCGCGGCCGCCGCCTTCGCCCTGCTGCTCGTCCTCTTCCCCGACGGGCCCGCGCGGCACAAGGCGCTCGCCGCCTTCGCCGCGATGGGCGGCCTGGGCGGTGTCCTCGGCACCGTGCTCGGCGGTGTCCTCACCGACCTCCTCGGCTGGCGCTCCACCCTCTGGCTCAACGTTCTCGCCGCGCTGCTCCTCGGCGCCCTCGTGCTGCGGCTCCTGGAAGGCCGTACGACACCGCCCGAGGACGGCGACCGCTTCGACCTCGCCGGCGCGCTCACCGTCACCGCCGGGCTCGCCCTCGTCGCGTACGCCCTCGTCGGCGCCGCCGGGCAGGGCTGGGTCTCCGCGCAGACCCTCGGCTCGGGCGGCGCCGGACTGCTGCTCCTCGCCGTGTTCGCGGTCGTCGAGACCCGGACCCGCCGGCCCCTCGTGCCGCCCGCGGTCCTCGCCCGCCCCGCGCTCCGGCTCGCCAACGTCCTCAGCGCCCTCGCCCAGATGACGCTCTTCCCGATGTTCTTCCTGGTGAGCCTCTATCTGCAGAGCGTCCTCGGGTACGCGCCCCTCGGCGGCGGCCTCGGTCTGCTGCCGCTCTCCCTGGTCGTCGTCGCGGTCGCCCCGCAGGCCGGCCGGCTCATCTTCCGGCTCGGCCTGACCCGGACCATGACCCTCGGATTCGTGCTGCTCAGCGCCGGAACCGGGTGGCTCGCCCTCGCGCTCCGCTCCGACGGCACGTTCCTCACCACCGTCCTCGCGCCCAGCCTGCTCCTCGGCGCGGCCCTGCCGCTGGTCATGGTGACCACCAACGTGGCCGCCACCGCCGACGCGGCCCCCGAGGAGACCGGGCTCGCCTCCGGACTCGTCAACACCGCCCAGCAGTTCGGTTCGGTGCTCGGCCTCGCCGTCCTCGTGGCCGTCGCCACCACCCGTACCGATTCGGCCACCGCGGCCGCCCAGACCGACGGCTTCCGGGCCGCTCTGCTCGTCGGCGGGGCCTTCGCCGCCGTCGCCGCGGTGATCTCCCTACGCTTGCGCCTGCCCACGCCGACCCCGGCGCCGCCACGCCAGGGACGCGTGACCGAACCACGGTGAGCACGGTGACCACGTAGACCCGGCGAGTGAGCCGAAGGGCGCCGCGGTCGTCGCACCGGAAGACCGCGCGCAGGTCCCGAGGAACGAGGGGCCCGCGCGCGAGCGACCGACGACGTCCGCGCGAGGCGCCCGGAGGCGAACGAGCCCCGAAACAGAGGGGGCATTCCGTTGGCCCTGTACGACCTTGTCGCGCCACGGCTCGAGGAACGCGGCGATCCGCGTTACCGCATAGCCGACATACGCGCCGCCGACCCGCTGGGCGCCGACGCACTGCTGGCGGCGGTGCCGGGGATGAACGAGCGCGGCGACGCGGCCGCGCTGACCGTCGCCCTGCGGGCCCTCGTCCCGGAGCGCGAACTGGCCGCCCAGTGGAGCGTGATCGACGCCCTCGCGGCCATGCGCGACCTCGGCCTCCTGCTCGGCTCCCTGAAACGCCACGGCATACAGCCCGTGGACGCCGTGCCCGAGGTTCTTCCGATCCTCGAACTCCTCGGCCGGCGCACGGACATGGTGCCGCGCGACACCGTCCACCACTACACGACGTGGAACCCGCTCGGCCCGCGCCAGCGCATGTACACCGGCGACCCCATGGAGGCCCGGCTCCAGGACGCGGTCCGGATGGCGTTTCCCGGCCTCGTCTCCGCCCTCGACAGCTGCGCGCGGCTCGCCGAGCTCGAACCGTACGACCCCGGCTTCGCGGTCGCGCTCGACCGCACCGCCCACCACGTCCAGTCGATCGTCGACGCCATCGACTTCACCGTCGCCCACGTCAGCCCCGAGTACTTCGCGCTGACCCTGCGGCCGTACTTCGAGGAGGTCGAGATCGACGGGCGTGCCTACCTCGGCCCCGCCGCGGCCCAGGTCCCGCTCTGGCTGGTCGACCTGACGCTCTGGCAGTGCGACCGCTCCGACCCGGCCTACGACGCGTTCCTCGCCGAGTCCGTCCAGTACAGCCTGCCGTCCTGGCGCGCCTTCCACGCCCGGCACGCCGGCGGGGTGTCCGCCGTCAGCAAGCTCTCGGCCGCCGTCAGCTGGGAGAGCGGCCACCGGCTGCCCCCGCACCTGGCCGCCTCCGCCCTCGCGCTCGGCCGGGTCCTGAAGATCCTCAAGACCTTCCGCGCCCGCCACATCGGCATCGCCCGCAAGGCCTACGCGGAGGACGTCCGGCTGTACGAGGAGGGCAGCGGCGGCGCGCCCGTCGCCCTGCTGCGCTCGATACTCGACCTGACCCGGGACAACGACACGCTGGTACGGCGCGCGGCGCAGGGCGCGTTGGGGACGCCAGGACACGGCGCCCATGCCGCCGCGCAGCGAGGGGGAATCCGATGACCCTCCCACCCCCGCTGCTCCACGTCGTCGTCGCGGGAGGCGGCATCGCCGGGCTCACCGCGGCCCTCGCCCTGCACGCCGCCGGATTCGACCGCGTCACCGTCGTTGAGTCCGTCCGCGAGAGCCGTCCCGTCGGCGCGGGCCTCAACCTGATGCCGCCCGCCGTCCGCGAGCTGGACGCCCTCGGTCTGCTGCCCCGCCTCGAAGCAGGCGCGCTGCGCACCCGCGAACTGCGCTACTACCACCGCTCGGGCGGCCTGATCTCCCGCGAGCCCCGCGGCCTCGGCGCCGGCTACCGCTGGCCCCAGCTCTCCGTCCACCGCGCCCACCTCCAGCAGGTCCTGGCCGACGCGGTGCGGGAACGGCTCGGCGCCGCCGCCCTGGTGACCGGCGTCCGGGTGACCGGCGTGGAGCCGCTGCCCGACGGCCGCCCCCGCATCCAGCTGGTCCACCGCGACGGCGCCGTCCGGGGCCGGGCCTCCCTCGAACCGGACGTCCTCGTCGGCGCCGACGGCATCCGCTCCGCGGTCCGGGCGGCGCTCAACCCCGCCGAGGGCGCCCCGCCGTGGAACGGGACGCTGATCTGGCGGGGCGTCTCGCGGATGCCCGCCCGGTCCGTCGGCACCTTCATGCTCATCGCGGGCGACGACCGGCAGAAGGCCGTCGTCTACCCGATGAGCGGGCCCTCGGGCCCCTTCCGCGAGGTCCTCGTCAACTGGGCGCTCGCCCGGCCCGCGGACCAGGCGGACGACCGGTACCTCGGCGACTGGAACCGACCGGTCCCTGTCGAAACGTTCCTGCACCATTACGAGGGCTGGGAGTTCGGCGGCGTCAGCGTCCCCGAGGTGCTCCGGGCCGCCACCGCCGCCCACGAGTACCCCATGGTCGACCGCGAGCCGCTGGCCCGGTGGACCCACGGTCGGACCACCCTCATCGGCGACGCGGCCCACGCCATGTACCCGATCGGCTCCAACGGCGCCTCGCAGTCCATCCTCGACGCGCGCGCCCTCGCGCACGCCCTCGCGCTCCACCGCGACCCCGCCGAGGCCCTCGCCGCCTACGAGGCGGCCCGCAGGCCCGTCACGACCGAGCTCCAGCGCGCGGGCCGGCGGCTCGGCCCCGAGGTCGTCATCGACCTGGCGCACCAGCGGGCCCCGCACGGCTTCACCGACATCCACCAGGTGATCCCCGCCGCCGAACTGGCCGACATCGCCGAGCGCTACGCCGCCACCGGCGCCGCCGAGCCGACCACCGTCAACCTGGGCTCGCCCTACGAGGTGAAGCCCGGCGGACCGGTCCTTCCGGTGGGCGCGCCGCGCTGACGCCCCTCCCGGGCCACGGCACCACCCCCGCGCGCCGTGGCCCGGGAGGCCGGGTTGGCCTACCTTCGGTGGATGCACAGACCGGCTGCACAGCGTGGTGCGTCGGCTCCGCTCCGTACTCGCCTGCGAAGGTGGAACGCGTGAAGGCAATCCGTCGATTCACCGTGCGTCCCGTCCTCCCCGACTCCCTTCGACCCCTCACCGACCTGGCGCGGAACCTGCGCTGGTCGTGGCACGACTCCACCAGGGAACTCTTCCGCTCCGTCGACCCCGACCACGCCGACCAGGCCGGCCGCGCGGGCGAACGCAGCGCCGACGACCTCGACCCGGTCCGGCTGCTCGGCTCCGTCTCCGCCGCCCGGCTCGCCGCGCTCGCCGACGACCAGGAGTTCCTGGCCCGGCTGCGCGCCGCGGCCGAGGACCTCGACCACTATCTGCGCGCCCCCCGCTGGTACCAGGAGCAGCAGGGGCAGGGTGCGCGGCTGCCCGCGAGCGTCGCGTACTTCTCGCCCGAGTTCGGGGTCGCGGCCGCCCTGCCCCAGTACTCCGGCGGCCTCGGCATCCTCGCCGGCGACCACCTCAAGGCCGCCAGCGACCTCGGCGTCCCGCTCGTCGGCGTCGGTCTGCTCTACCGGCACGGCTACTTCCGCCAGTCGCTCTCCCGCGAGGGCTGGCAGCAGGAGCACTACCCCGTCCTCGACCCCGGCGAGCTGCCCGTCACCCTGCTCCGCGAGAGCGACGGCACCCCCGCCCGGGTCACCCTCGCGCTGCCCGGCGGCCGGGGCCTGCACGCCCACATCTGGACCGCGCAGGTCGGCCGCGTACCGCTGCTCATGCTCGACTCCGACGTCGAGGGGAACGCGCCCGCCGAACGCGAGGTCACCGACCGGCTGTACGGCGGCGGCAGCGAGCACCGGCTGCTCCAGGAGATGCTGCTCGGCATCGGCGGCGTCCGCGCCGTCCGCACCTACTGCCGGCTCACCGGCACCCCGGCGCCCGAGGTCTTCCACTCCAACGAGGGCCACGCGGGCTTCCTCGGCCTCGAACGCATCCGCGAACTCGCCGGGGCCGGCCTGGACTTCGACGCGGCCCTGGAGACCGTCCGCGCCGGGACGGTGTTCACCACCCACACCCCCGTCCCCGCCGGCATCGACCGCTTCGAGCGGAGCCTCGTCGCCCGCCACCTCGGCGAGGACGGCGAGCTGCCGGGTGTCGACGTCGGGCGGATCCTCGCGCTCGGCGACGAGACCCCGCTCGGCGGCGAACCCGGGCTCTTCAACATGGCCGCCATGGGCCTGCGGCTCGCCCAGCGGGCCAACGGTGTCTCCACCCTCCACGGCTCCGTCAGCCGGGCGATGTTCGGCGGCCTGTGGCCGGGCTTCGACCCGGAGGAGGTGCCGATCGGCTCCATCACCAACGGCGTCCACGCCCCGACCTGGACCGCGCCCGAGGTCGGCCGGCGCGCCGAGGGGGCGGACGACCGGGAGCTGTGGGAGCTGCGCAGGACCCTGCGCGAACAGCTCGTGACCGAGGTACGGGAACGGGTCCGCGGCTCCTGGCGGCAGCGCGGGGCCGGCGCCGCCGAACTGGGCTGGACCGACTCCGTCCTCGACCCGGACGTGCTCACCATCGGATTCGCCCGCCGGGTCCCCTCGTACAAGCGGCTCACGCTGATGCTGCGCGACCCCGACCGGCTGCGGGCGCTGCTGCTCCACCCCGAGCGGCCCGTGCAGCTCGTGGTGGCGGGCAAGGCGCACCCGGCCGACCACGGCGGGAAGCGGCTCGTGCAGGAGCTGGTGCGGTTCGCCGACGACCCCCGGGTGCGGCACCGGATCGTCTTCCTGCCCGACTACGGCATGGCCATGGCCCGCAAGCTCTACCCCGGCTGCGACGTCTGGCTCAACAACCCGCTGCGCCCGCTGGAGGCCTGCGGCACCAGCGGGATGAAGGCCGCCCTCAACGGCTGCCTCAACCTCTCGGTCCTGGACGGCTGGTGGGACGAGTGGTTCGAGCCCGACTTCGGCTGGGCGATCCCCACGGCCGACGGGGCGGCGGCGACCGACGAGGAGCGCCGCGACGACCTGGAGGCGGCCGCGCTCTACGAGCTGATCGAGCGCCGGGTCGCGCCCCGCTTCTACGACCGGGGCCCGGACGGGGTGCCGGTCCGCTGGACGGAGATGGTCCGCAGGACGCTGCGGGACCTCGGCCCGAAGGTGCTCGCCGACCGCATGGTGCGCGAGTACGTCGAGAAGCTGTACGCCCCGGCGGCCCTGGCCCACCGCGCGCTCGCCCCGGCGGCCGCGCGGGAGCTCGCGGCGTGGAAGTCCCGGGCGCGGGGCGGCTGGCCGAAGGTCGCCCTCGACCACATCGAGGTCGGCGAGCTCGACGAGGACCTGGCCGACGCGGAGCTGGGCGCGACGACGGCGGTACGGGTCCGGGTGGCGCTCGGTGAACTGGGCCCGGAGGACGTCGAGGTGCAGGCGGTGGCCGGCCGGGTCACCCCGGACGACGCGCTGGTGGAGACCCGGATCTGCGTCCTGAAGCCGGTGGGCGGCCCCGACCTGGAGGGCAGGCAGCTCTACGAGGGCTCGCTGGTCCTGGACCGTACGGGCTGTTTCGGCTGCACGGTCCGGGTGCTTCCGGCCCACCCGCTGCTCGCGTCGGCGGCGGAGCTGGGCCTGGTGACCCTGCCGACGGAGTGCACGGGGGAGGGGGCGGGTGTGCTCCTGAGGTGAGCTGTCGGCCTGTGGTCTGAACCAAGGTCTTGACGTGTTCATGGGGTGCCCTTAAGTTCCACGCTCGACGCGGAGTTCAATCCTCCGCCCGGCGTTCACATACAGGAACGAAAGGCACCCCCCACATGCGCCTCAGAGCCCTGGTCCTCGCCCTCACGGCGGCCGTCGCCGTCACGGTCACGTCGACGGCCGTCGCCGGCCCGCCCCAGGCGGAAGCCGTGCCCGCGCCCGCTCCGGTGAAGGCCGCCGCCCCGGCGGCCTTCACCCACCCCGGCGTCGTCGTCTCCCGCCCCCAACTCGACTTCGTCCGCGCGAAGGTGCAGGCGGGCGCGCAGCCCTGGAAGGCCGCGTACGACCAGATGATGGCGAGCCCGTACGCCTCCCTCAGCCGGGCGCCCAAGCCCCGCGCGATCGTCGAGTGCGGCTCGTCCTCGAACCCGAACAACGGCTGCACGGACGAGCGGCAGGACGCGGTCGCCGCGTACACGCAGGCGCTGGCCTGGTACATCACCCGGGACGACCGGCACGCCCAAAAGGCGATCGCGATCATGGACGCCTGGTCGGCCGTGATCACCGACCACACCAACTCCAACGCCCCGCTCCAGACCGGCTGGGCGGGCTCCTCCTGGCCCCGGGCCGCCGAGATCATCAAGCACACGTACACCGGCAGCTGGGCCAACTCGGGCCGCTTCGCGACGATGCTGCGGAACGTCTACCTGCCCGAGGTCATCAACGGCGCCGCGACCAAGAACGGCAACTGGGAACTCATCATGACCGAGGCCGCGATCGGCATCGCGGTCCACCTGGAGGACCGCGCGGCCTACGACAAGGCCGTCAAGACCTACCTCGGCCGGGTCCCCGCCTACATCTACCTGGCCTCGGACGGCTCCACGCCGAAGCCGCCGCCGAAGAGCTCCATCGACACCCGCGACGAGATCGTGAAGTACTGGCAGGGCCAGTCCACCTTCGCCGACGGCATCTCCCAGGAGACCTGCCGGGACTTCGGCCACACCGGCTGGGGCCTCGCCGCCGCCGTCCACACCGCCGAGACCAGCCGGATCCAGGGCGCCGACCTCTACCCCCAGGTCTCCGAGCGGCTGCGGCACGCGCTGGGCTTCCACACCAAGTACGAGAACGGCACGGCCGTCCCGTCCTGGCTCTGCGGCGGCACGGTGAAGCCGGGCCTCGGACGGGTGACGGAGATGGGGTACAACGCGCTGAACGGCCGCATGGGGATCGGGATGACCAACACCAAGACCTACACCGAGTCCCACCGGCCCTCCGGCACCGACAACTACTTCGTCTCCTGGGAGACCCTCACCCACGCGGGGAACCCGAGCTGACGCGGGCTCACCCCACGATCGCCTTGTCGGCGAGGCGCCCGTCGACCAGACAGAGCCGGTAGACGGGCACCGAGGCCGTCATCGTCGCCCGGTAGTACAGGCAGGCGTCCATGCCGGGCGGCTCGGGCGGGGCGCCGGCGGGCGGCCCGTCCAGGGGATGCGGCGGGAGTTCCTCGGAGTCGGCGGCGAGCGGTGCGCCGACGCGGAGGCCGGCGTAGTCGTCCCGGTCCAGGAAGGACCGGGACTGCGTCCACAGGCCGAAGGCCAGCATGACGACACCGAGCGCGGCGACAAGCGCGAGCGGGATCCAGATCGCCCGCGCCAGCCCGCGCCGCACCTCCCGCCGCGCCTGTTCCCGTTCCCGTACGGACGTGGGCGCGGCGACGGGTACGGGCGTGGCCTTCCCCGGCTCCAGGGGCAGCACCGCCCGTACGACGAACCCGCCGTCCGCCCGCGCCCCATGGCTCAACCGCCCACCGGCGAGCCGCACCCGCTCGTCGAGCCCGACGAGCCCGGTGCCGCCCGAGGCGGCGGGGCCGCCGTCGGCCGCCCCGTTCGAGACGGCGACCGTGACGGTGTCCGCCGTGCGCTCCAGGACGACCCGGACCGGGGCTCCGGGGGCGTGCTTGGCCGCGTTCGTGAGGGACTCCACCACCAGGCGGTGGACCGCGCGGTCGACCATCGGCGGGGTCGCGCCGTCCGGACCGCGCCGCGTCAGCTCCACCCCGAGACCGGACGCGCGGGCCCGCTCCACGACCTCCTCGACCGTCTCCCCGACGGGGGTGGTCGGCGCCCCCGGCTCGCGCAGCACCCCGATGATGTCCCGCAGCCGGGCCGTAGCGTCGGCGGCGGCCACCCGCAACTCCCCGGCCGCCGCCTGCTGCCGCGCGCCGAGCGCCGGATCGACCTCGAGCGCGGCGGCGCGCAGGGCGATCAGGGCGAGGTCGTGACCGAGCGAGTCGTGCATGTCGCCCGCGATCCGCGACCGTTCGCGCAGCCGCTCCCGGTCCGCGACGGCCTCCTGCTCGCGCTCCATGCGGGCGGCCAGCTCCCAGCCGGCCCGGACGAGCCGGGCGTACTGGCGCACGTACCGGCCCGTCAGCCAGGGCGCGACGATCGCGAGCGCCAGGACGAGAACGACGGTGAAGCCCTGGGAGACGTTCCCGTCCGAGAGCGGCACGAGCGCGAAGCCGAGCGCGGCGACCGTCGCGAACAGGGCCGGCGCGGCCCAGGTGGGCCGCTGCTGGCGTCGGCCCGCGAGGTAGCCGAAGACGACGAGCGCGAGCGCGTACGCCGGGGTGAACAGCTCCGGTGACGTGGCCAGGCTCAGCCCGACCGCGAGGCCCAGCGAGACCAGCGGCAGCGCCCGGCAGCACGCCACGGCCACGCCGAGCACGACGATCCCCACGACGACCTGCCCCCAGGAGCCGCCGTCGTTCGGGTCGAGCCGCAGCAGCACGGGGGTGGCGAGCAGCCCCCAGAGGCCCAGATCGAGCAACAGGTCCCGGAGTCGTTCACGGCGCATCGGCCCAGCTTGCCGGACGGCGAGGCCCGGGCGCCCCCGACGAAAGTGAGGGCGCCCCTCAGCCCCCCGAGCCGCCCGCCTCCACAAGCCCCGCCTCGTACGCCAGGATCGCCAGCTGGACCCGGTTCTTCAGGCCGAGGCGGGACAGGACCGCGCTCACGTGGGCCTTCACGGTGCCCTCGACGACGTACAGGCGGGCCGCGATCTCGGCGTTCGAGAGGCCCGCGCCGACCAGGGCCACCACCTCGCGCTCCCGGGCCGTCAGCGGGTCGAGGCGCTCGCGCGCCTCCGCCGCCCGGGAGAGCCGGCCGGTCGGTAGGTGGGCGATGACCCGCCGGGTGACCTCGGGGGAGAGGAACGCGGCCCCGGCGGCCACCGCCCGTACCCCCGCGAGCAGCTCCCTCGGGTCACCGGACTTGAGCAGGAAGC
Source organism: Streptomyces sp. NPDC001927 (assembly GCF_053594455.1). Classification (NCBI taxonomy): domain Bacteria; kingdom Bacillati; phylum Actinomycetota; class Actinomycetes; order Kitasatosporales; family Streptomycetaceae; genus Streptomyces; species Streptomyces sp. NPDC001927. Next base: position 221,731 of record NZ_JBSFEN010000015.1, read on the forward strand.
CGGCGGCGCCCGAGCCGAGGGCCCGGGCGATGTACTCGTCCTCCGAGAACGTCGTGAGCATCACGACCGCCGCGTCCGGCACCGTCCTGCGCAGCTCCTCCGCCGCCCCGAGCCCGTCGAGCCGGGGCATCCGGATGTCGAGCAGGACCACGTCCGGCAGATGGCGCCGCGCGAGCTCGACGGCCTCCCGGCCGTCACCCGCCTCCGCGACCACCTCGATCCCCGGGTCGGCGGCGAGGATCGCCTTCACCCCGGCCCGGATCATCGTCTCGTCGTCCGCGAGCAGCACCCTGATCATGTGTGCCACCCTACGCAGACGCGGGGAAGCCCCGGAGGCACGGCCCCCGGGGCTTCCGTCACTCACTTCGCGCTGCGCGAGCCGCTGCGGCGGCCGTTACGGGAAGGTGAGCTTGACGCTGTTGATGTAGCCGGTGTCGATCGCGGCCCGGTCCTGGACGCGGAGCTTCCAGGCGCCGTTGGCGACCTCCGAGGAGGCGTTCACGGTGTAGGCCTGCACGATGTTGTCGGCGCTGCCGCCGGTCCGGTTGTGCAGGTTGTAGACCGAGCCGTCGGGGGCGACGAGGTCCACGATCAGGTCACCGCGGTAGGTGTGGACGATGTCCACGTCCACCTTGAGCGCGGCCGGCGCGTTGCCGGTGACGCCCGTGACGTTGACCGTGGAGGTCACCGCGGCGCCGTTGTCCGGGATGGACACGTCGGCCGCGTTCTCGAAGACCTTGCCGCCGGGGTTGCCGCCGCCGGGGCGCGAGCCCACGTTGATGCCGGCCCAGGCGTGCTCGACGGCCAGGACCTCGGGGCTGCCGGCGCCGTACAGCTCGGTGGCGACCGCGACCGTACCCGTACGGGCACCCGCGTAGTTCGTGTTGGAGCTGAACTTCGTGGTGAGGGCCTTGAACCAGATCAGCGAGGCCTTGTCCCGGCCGATGCCGGTGACGGGCAGGCCGTCCGAGGTCGGCGAGTCGTAGTTGACGCCGTTGATGGTCTTCGCGCCGCTGCCCTCGGAGAGCAGGTAGTACCAGTGGTTCGCAGGGCCCGAGGAGTAGTGGACGTCGATGCCGCCGATGCCCGAGTACCAGGCGTCCTTGGACGAGCCGTCCTTGCTCGGCTTGTCCATGTACCGCAGCGGGGTGCCGTTGCCGCGGATGTCGATCTTCTCGCCGACGAGGTAGTCGCCCTTGTCCGAGGCGTTGTTGGCGTAGAACTCGACCGCCGCCGCGAAGATGTCGGAGGTGGCCTCGTTCAGACCGCCGGACTCACCGCTGTAGACCAGGCCGGCGGTGTTGGAGGTGACACCGTGCGACATCTCGTGCGCGGCCACGTCGATCGAGGTGAGCGGCTTGGTGTTGCCCGCGCCGTCGCCGTACGTCATGCAGAAGCAGGAGTCCTGCCAGAAGGCGTTGACGTACGCGTTGCCGTAGTGGACGCGGGAGTACGCGCCGACGCCGTCACCGCGGATGCCGGAGCGGCCGTGCACGTTCTTGAAGTAGTCCCACGTGACCCCGGCGCCGAAGTGCGCGTCCGCGCCCGCGGTCTCCGCGTTCTGCGGGGTGCCGTCGCCCCAGATGTCGTCGGCGCCCGAGAAGAGCGTCCCGGTGCCGGACGTGCCGCGGTTGAGGTTGTACGTCTTGTGGTTGCCGCGCCCGGTGTCGGTCAGCGTGTACGACGGCGCGGTGCCGAGGGTCACCTGGCCGCTGTACTGGGTGTTGCCGGTGCCGGTGTGGACGGCCTGCCACTCGTACAGCTTCTTGCCGGTGGTGGCGTCGGTGACGACGTGCAGCTCGTTCGGCGTGCCGTCGTGCTGGAGGCCGCCGACGACGGTCTCGTACGCGAGGACGGGCGAACCCTGCGCCATCCAGACGACCTTGCGCGGGGCGCGGTCGGCGGCGGTCTCCTTGGAGCCCTCCGCCTTGGCCTCGGCGACGGCCTGCTTCTCGGCGGCGGCCGGGGCGACGTCGGCGGTCGTGTCGACGTTCTTCAGCTCGGCGCGGGAAGCCTTGGTGACGCCCTGCGTGACGCCGGCCTTGGTCTCCTGGACGACCAGGTCGCCACCGAGGACCGGGAGTCCGGCGTACGTGCGCTCGTAGCGCGTGTGGGTCGTGCCGTCGCGGTCCTGGACCACGTCACGGACGACGAGCTTCTCCTGGGCGCCGAGCCCGAGGGACTTGGCGGTGGCCGCCTTGTCCGCGTCGGCCGCGCGTATCAGCGCGGTGCGCTGGGCGGGGGACAGGTCGGCCGGCAGCTTGCCGGGGTTGGCCTGGCCCGCGGCCTGCGCCTTGGGGCCGACAGGGAAGCCGGGGTCGTCGGCGGTGGCGGAACCGGACTGGACGCCGACCGCGATCATGGCGGCGGCGGCGATCAGAGCGCCGGTCGCGGTGGCGCGACGGCTGGGCGTGGATCTCACGCAGACTCCTTTTGCGAGGGGGGTACCGGACGGCTGGGTGGGTCGTCCGGGCGGTGCAAACAGAGCTGTGGAGCGCGAACTCTCATACGAGTCGGGGAGAGAGTGGCAGCCGTGACGGCAATCTGTCAGGAGCGCGTCAACAACTTGGCCGGAAATCGTCCGGAGCCCGAAACCCGACGTTCGTTAACCGGACGTTTCATCGATCATGGGGGCGTGGTCGTGCGGTGTTCGCCGCGGCCCGAATTCGTAAGGCGTCCACGGGTTGAGAACGGACCCGCACCCTCGCCCGGACCGCCCGACGGACGATTCGCGCCACGCCCGGAGATCCCGTAGCGGCGTGGCTCGTTCCGCCCCCTTGCCCCGGCGGGTCGGGGTGACGGTCCGTCAGTCGTCCGGGGCGTCTCACCCCACCAGGCTGTCCCGCCATGCCCGGTGCAGCCCCGCGAACCGACCCTCGCCGTCGCTGAGTTCGTCGGGTGTGCCGTCCTCCACGATCCGGCCCGCCTCCATCACCAGGACGCGGTCCGCGATCTCGACCGTCGAGAGGCGGTGGGCGATCACGACGGCCGTGCGGCCCGCGAGCACCGTGTCCATGGCTCGCTGCACCGCCCGTTCCCCCGGCACGTCGAGCGAGCTGGTCGCCTCGTCCAGGATCAGCACCGCCGGGTCCGCGAGCAGGGCGCGGGCGAAGGCCACCAACTGCCGCTGGCCCGCCGAGATCCGGCCGCCCCGCTTCCGTACGTCCGTGTCGTAGCCGTCCGGGAGGCCCGCGATGAAGTCGTGCGCGCCGATCGCCTTCGCCGCCCGCTCGATCTCCTCGCGGCTCGCGTCCGGCCGCCCGATCGCGATGTTCTCGGCGACCGTCCCGGAGAACAGGAACGCCTCCTGGGTCACCATCACCACGCCCCGCCGCAGTTCGGGCGTCGACAGCTCGCGGACATCGACGCCGTCGAGCAGCACCCGGCCTTGCGTCGGGTCGTAGAACCGGGCGAGCAGCTTGGCGAGCGTCGACTTGCCCGCGCCCGTGGAGCCCACCACCGCGACCGTCTGCCCCGCCGGGATCGTCAGGTCGAAGCGGGGGAGCACCTCGCCACCGGTCCGGTACGCGAAGCTCACCCCGTCGAAGACGACCTCGCGGCCGGGGCGCCCGCCCCCGCTCGCCGGCAGCTCCTTCGGCGCGACGGCCTCCGGGACACCGGGCTCCTGCGCGAGCAGCCCCGCGATCTTGCCGAGGGAAGCGGCCGCCGACTGGTACGAGTTGAGGAACATGCCGAGGCGGTCGATCGGGTCGTAGAGGCGCCGCATGAACAGCACCGCCGCCGCGAGCACACCCAGCTCCAGCGTGCCGCCCGCGACCCGGTACGCGCCCCACAGGCACATGCCCGCCACGGCCGTGTTCGCGATGAGCCGGGAGCCGACGACATAGCGGGCCATCTCCAGGAGCGCGTCGCCGTTGGAGCGCTCGTGCCGCTGGTTGAGCCCGGCGAACTCGGCGTCGTTGGCCCGCTCCCGGCGGAACGCCCGCACCGGACGGATCCCGTTCATCGTCTCCGCGAACTTCACGATGACGCCCGCGATGGCGGTCGACCGCTCGGCGAAGACGACGGCCGCCCGCCGCTGGTAGAGCCGTACCAGCAGATACAGCGGTACGAAGGAGGCGACCGCGACCGCGCCGATGCCCAGGTCCAGCCAGAGCAGCATCACCGAGATGTACACGAACGCGAGGACGACCCCGATCAGCTCCTGGAGCCCCTCGGCGAGCAGCTCGCGCAGCGACTCCACGTCGGTGGTGGACCGGGAGATGAGCCGGCCCGAGGTGTACCGCTCGTGGAAGTCGACGCTCAGCACCTGCGCGTGCCGGAAGATCCGCCCGCGCAGATCGAGCAGCACGTCCTGGTTGACGCGCGCGGCGCGGCGCAGGAAGGCGTATTGGAGGAGCCCGCCGGCCAGGGCACAGATCACGTACCCGACGGCGACGGCCACGACCGGCCCGTAGTCCCCGTCCCGGAAGGCCGGCACGCCCCGGTCGATGGCGTACGCGACGAGCAACGGCCCCGCCTGCAGGGCCGCCTGCTGGAGCAGCAGCAGGAGCGCGGCGACCGTCACCCGCGCCCGGTGCGCGGAGAGCAGCGACCGCAGCAGGGCCCCGGTGGCGCCGGGAGCGGTCGGCAGGTCGTCCCGGTCGAAGGGGTCGCCGCCGGCGGCGGGCGCGTCCGTGCCCGGCGCCTTCTTCGCGTCCGTCATCGTGTCTCAGCCCCCTCGCCCGACATCAGCCAGGCGTACTCGGCGTTGCTCCGGAGCAGTTCGTGGTGGGTGCCCACCGCCGCGACCCGGCCCTCCGACAGGAGCGCCACCCGGTCCGCGAGCAGGACCGTCGACGGCCGGTGGGCCACGACCAGGGCCGTCGTGTCGCGCAGGACCTCGCGGAGGGCGGCCTCCACCAGGGCCTCCGTGTGGACGTCGAGCGCGGAGAGCGGGTCGTCGAGGACGAGGAAGCGGGGCCGGCCGACGACCGCGCGGGCCAGGGCGAGTCGCTGGCGCTGGCCGCCGGAGAGGCTCAGCCCCTGCTCGCCGACCTGGGTGTCCGCGCCCTCGGGCAGCGCGGCGACGAAGCCGTCCGCCTGGGCCACGGCGAGCGCCCGCCACAGCTCTGGTTCGCCGGCCTCTCCCGTATCGGAGGCCTCACCGGAGTCCGTACCGGAAGCCGTCCCGCCCATCAGCACGTTCGCGCCGACGCTCGCCGAGAAGAGGGTCGGCTCCTCGAAGGCCACCGCGACGAGCCCGCGCAGCCGTTCGCGCTCCATGAGCGCGATGTCCTCGCCGTCCAGCAGGATCCGCCCGCCGGTCGCCTCGTGCAGGCGCGGCACGAGCGCGGTGAGCGTCGTCTTGCCGGAACCGGTCGCGCCGACGAGCGCGAGGGTCTCGCCCGGCCGGATGTGGAGGTCGACGCGGTCGAGCACGGGAGGGGCGTCCGGCGGCGCGTCCGGGTAGCGGAAGGTGACGTTCTCGAACCGGACCCCGTCCAGGGCCCCCGGCACGGCGGTGCCCGGCCCCGGCGTCTCCTCCGGCGCGTCCATCACCTCGAAGTACCGTTCCGTCGCCGTCGCCGCCTCCTGGCTCATCGCGAGCAGGAAGCCGATCGACTCCACCGGCCAGCGCAGCGCGAGCGCGGTCGACAGGAAGGCGACGAGCGTGCCCGCCGACAGCTGCCCGTCGGCCACCTGGACGGTGCCGAGCACCAGCGCGGCGCCGATCGCCAGCTCGGGGATGATCGTGATGAGCGCCCAGATCCCGGCGAGCAGCCGCGCCTTGACCAGCTCCGTGCCGCGCAGCCGCTCGGCGAGCGCGCCGAAAGCCTGGGCCTGGCTGCGGTGGCGCCCGAAGCCCTTGACGATCCGGATGCCGAGGACGCTCTCCTCGACCACCGTCGTCAGGTCGCCGACCTGGTCCTGGGCGCGGCGCGCGACGAGCGAGTACTTCGTCTCGAAGAGCGAGCAGAGGACCACCAGCGGGATCACGGGGGTCAGCAGCAGGAGCCCGAGCGACCAGTCCTGGGCGAGCAGCAGCACGAAACCGGCCAGGATCGTCACGCCGTTGACGACGAGGAAGGTCAGCGGGAAGGCCAGGAACATCCGGAGCAGCATCAGATCGGTCGTGCCGCGCGAGAGCAGCTGGCCCGAGGCCCACCGGTCGTGGAAGGCGATCGGCAGCCGCTGCAGCCGTCCGTACAGATCCTCCCGCATCCGCGCCTCGACCCCGGCGAGCGGCCGCGCCACCAGCCACCGCCGGAACCCGAAGAGCACGGCCTCCAGGATTCCGAGCAGCAGCAGATACAGCGCGCCGAGCCACACCCCGCCGGGGTCCCCCGCGGCGACGGGCCCGTCCACCATCCACTTCAGGACGAGCGGAAAGACGAGCGACAGACACGAGGCGACGATCGCGACCACGGCGGCCGTGACCAACCGCCCCTGGACCGGGCGCACGTACGGCCACAGGCGCAGCAGGTTCCGTACGGCGGACTTCTTGGTGACTGCATCTTCTCCGGGCATCACGAGCGAGCCTACGGTTCACCACTGACACCGCTCATGTGGTTTTCCGGCCACCCGGCGGTCGCACCGGACGCCCGCTGGTCGTACCGCCGGTCAACCGATCGGTTGATCGCGGGTCGAGCGCGATGGCCGATGTCGCCGCGAGGCCGCTCGCGCCAGCCTTGAGCCATGCCAATGATCGAAGTGCAGGGCCTGCGCAAGGCCTACGGCGACAAGGTCGTCGTCGACGGAGTCTCCTTCGCGGTCGAGGAGGGGGAGATCTTCGGGATCCTCGGCCCCAACGGCGCCGGCAAGACCACGACCGTGGAGTGCGTCGAGGGGCTGCGGACCCCGGACGCCGGGACCGTGCGGGTCGGCGGGCTCGACCCCGTCGCCCACCACGCCGACGTCACCCGCATACTCGGCGTCCAGCTCCAGGAGAGCGAACTCCAGGCGAAGATCACCGTCCGCGAGGCCCTGGAGCTGTACGCCTCCTTCTACGAACGGCCCGCCGACTGGCGCGGGCTCGTCGAGCGCCTGGGGCTCGAAGGGCAGCTGGGCAACCGGTTCGGGAAGCTGTCCGGCGGGCAGAAGCAGCGGCTCTTCATCGCGCTCGCCCTGATCGGCGACCCGCGCGCCGTCGTCCTCGACGAGCTCACCACCGGGCTCGACCCGCGCGCCCGGCGCGACACCTGGGCGCTCATCGAGGATGTCCGGGCCTCCGGCGTGACCGTCCTGCTCGTCACCCACTTCATGGAGGAGGCCCAGCGCCTCTGCGACCGGATCGCCGTCATCGACAAGGGCCGGCTCGCCGCGCTCGACACCCCCGACGGGCTGATCGGCCGCTCCACCGCCGCCAAGGTCATCTCCTTCGCGGCCGGCACCCCGCTGGACCCCGCCGAACTGCGCGCCCTGCCGGCGGCGGCCGCCGTGGAGACCCGGGACGGACGGACCGTCGTCGAGGGCACCGACGCGACCGTCGACGCCTTCGTCGCCCTCCTCGCCCGGCGGGGCGTCACCGCCCGCCAACTCCGGGTCGTCGACGCCACCCTCGACGACGCCTACCTCGACCTGACGGGAGCCGACCAGCGATGAGCACCGCCACCACCATGGTCCTGAAGACCGAGGTCCGTCTCTTCACCCGGGAACCCGGCGCCCTGTTCTGGGTGATGGCCTCGCCGACCGTCCTCCTCGTGATCCTCGGTCTGATCCCGTCCTTCCGCGAGGTCTCCGCCGACCTCGGCGGCCGCCGCGTCATCGACCTCTACGTCCCCGTCTGTGTCCTCTTCGCCGTGATCATGGCCGGCATCCAGGCCATGCCGCCCGTCCTCACAGGACACCGCGAACGCGGCATCCTGCGCCGGATGTCGACCACCCCCGTCCGCCCGGCAGCGCTCCTGACCGCCCAGATCGTGGTGCACGGGGTCGCGTCGCTCGTCTCCGCCGTCCTCGTCATCGTCGTCGGCCGCCTCGCCTTCGCAGTCCGGCTGCCGCAGGACCTCGCCCCGTACGCCCTCGCGCTCGTGCTCGCCGTCGCCGGCGGCCTGGCCCTCGGAGCCGCGATCTGTGCCGTCTCCCGTACGCAGAACATCGCCTACGCCGTCGGTTCGGCCGTGTTCTTCCCGACGATGTTCACGGCCGGCGTCTGGGTTCCGGTGCAGGTGCTGCCCGATATGCTCCGGACCGTCGTGCAGTTCACGCCGTCCGGCGCCGCCTCGCAGGCCCTCGACACCGCGACGACGGGCGGTGGGACCGCGTGGGTCGCGCTCGGGGTGATGGCGCTGTGGACGGTCGTCCTCACCGCGACGGCGGCGCGCTGGTTCCGCTGGGAATGACGGAGGGGACGCGAGGGTGATGGCCACGACGGTCGAGGAACGGTGGCGCCAGTTCTTCCGCTGGGGTCCGTACGGTCTGCTCGCCATCGCGGTGGTCCTCGCCGCGACGGCGGCCGACGCGATCGACATGAGCCGTACGGAGGCGTTCGCCGCCGCGGCCCTGGCCGCCGCCGCGCTCGTCCTCCAGATCGGCTGGGACCTCCACCGCCGCGCCGCCCCCGCGCGCCCCGAGTCGGAGGCGGATCCGGCGGACGGACCGCCCATCGTCCTGGACGCCCCGGGACCGGCGTCCACCGCCTACTTCACCGTCCGTACCGCCCTCGCCTTCGCGCTCACCTGGCTCAACCCCTTCTTCGCCGTCCACGCCTCCATCGGCTACTTCGACGGCCCCCACCTGCTGCCCCGCAGGCTCGTCCGGGCCGGGCTCCTCGTCACCGCCGTCATCATGGCCGGGGCCCAGGCCGGCGGACTCCCGCCGACCTCGCTCGTCGTCTGGGTCGCCTTCGGCGGGCTGTTCGCGCTCAACGCCTTCCTCGCCGTGGTCTTCTCCCACCTCGGTACGAAGGAGGCCGAGAAGGCCGTCGAGCGGGCCGCCACCATCACCGAACTCGCCCGTACCAACGCCCGCCTGGAGCAGGCCCTCGCCGAGAACGCCGCCCTCCAGGCCCAGCTCCTCCTCCAGGCCCGCGAGGCCGGGGTCGCCGACGAACGGCGCCGGCTCGCCGCCGAGATCCACGACACCATCGCCCAGGGTCTTACCGGCATCATCGCCCAGCTCCAGGTCGTCACGGCCACCCCCGACGCCGAACTCGCCCGGGTCCACGTCCAGCGCGCCGCCGACCTCGCCCGGCGCAGCCTCGGCGAGGCCCGCCGCTCCGTGCAGAACCTGAGCCCGGCCGCCCTGGAGCACGACCCGCTCCCCGAGGCGCTCAGGAAATCGGTCGCCGCCTGGTCCGAACGGACCGGCATCACCACCCGGTTCACCGTCACGGGCACCGAGGAACCCACCCACGACGAGGTCGCCGCCACCCTCCTGCGGATCGCCCAGGAGGCCCTCGCCAACGCCGAACGGCACTCCGGCGCCTCCCGGGCCGGCGTCACCCTCTCGTACATGGGCGACGAGATCACCCTCGACGTACGGGACGACGGGCGCGGCTTCGACCCGGCGGCCGTCCCGACCCGGACCACCCGCACCACCTCAGGCAGCGGCGGCGGCTTCGGCCTCGACGGCATGCGCGCCCGGGCCGAACGCCTCGCCGGCCGCGTCACCCTGGAGACCGCCCCCGGCGAGGGCACGGCGATCTCCGCCCGCGTACCGTTGGTGCACCATGGCTGACCGCACCCCCACCACGCTGCTGATCGTCGACGACCACCCGGTCGTACGGGACGGGCTGCGCGGCATGTTCACCGCCGACCCCGGCTTCCGCGTCCTCGGCGAGGCCGCCGACGGCGTCCAGGGCGTCGAACTCGCCCTCATCCTCGACCCGGACGTCGTCCTCATGGACCTGCGGATGCCCGGCGGCAACGGAGTCGACGCCATCGCCGAGCTGACCCGGCGCGGCGCCCGCTCCCGGGTCCTCGTCCTCACCACGTACGACACCGACACGGACACCCTCCCCGCGATCGAGGCGGGCGCCACCGGCTACCTCCTCAAGGACGCCCCGCGTGAGGAGCTGTTCGCGGCCGTCCGGGCCGCCGCCGAGGGCCGTACGGTCCTGTCACCCGCCGTCGCGAGCCGCCTCGTCTCCCGCGTCCGCACCCCGGCCGCCCCGGTCGACGAGTCGCTCTCCGCCCGCGAACGCGAGGTCCTCGAACTCGTCGCCAAGGGCACCTCCAACCGCGCCATCGCCGCCGAGCTGTTCATCAGCGAGGCGACGGTGAAGACCCATCTGACGCACATCTTCGGCAAGCTGGGCGCCAAGGACCGCGCGGCCGCGGTGGCGGTCGGATACGAACGCGGCATCCTCGGCCGCGCCTGAGTCCCCGCCCTCACCCCCCGACCCGCAGCAGCCACACCGAGCGCGCCCCCACCGTCACCGTCGCCCCGCCCGCGTACACGGTCTCCGGGGCGTGCGTCTGGTCCTCCAGGGCGGTGTCCAGGACCAGTTCGTACGACTCCGCCCACGGCGGCCCCGGCAGCCGGTACTCCGCCGGGCGCGGGCCCGCGTGCAGGATCGCCAGGAAGCTGTCGTCGGTGACCTGCTTCCCCCGCTCGTCCCGCCCCGGGATGTCCCGGCCCGAGAGATAGAGGCCCAGCGTGGCCGCCGGCGCGTACCAGTCGGCCTCCGTCATCTCCGTGCCGTCCGCCGTGAACCACGCAAGGTCCCGCAGCCCGTCCGCGCCCTGCGGACGCCCGGAGAAGAACGCGCGGCGGCGCAGCACCGGATGCCGGTGCCGCAGCGCGAGCAGCCGCCGGGTCAGGGCGAGCAGCTCGCGCCGCCCCGGGTCCTCGGGCAGCGACCAGTCCAGCCAGCTCGTCTCGTTGTCCTGGCAGTACGCGTTGTTGTTGCCGCCCTGCGTGCGCCCCATCTCGTCGCCCGCGACCAGCATCGGCACCCCGGTCGACAGAAGCAGCGTCGTCAGCAGGTTCCGCAGCTGCCGCAGCCGCAGCTCCTGCACGGCGGGGTCGTCGGTCTCGCCCTCCGCCCCGCAGTTCCAGGCCCGGTTGTCGTTCGTGCCGTCCCGGTTGCCCTCCCCGTTGGCCTCGTTGTGCTTGCGCTCGTACGTGACGAGGTCCCGCAGCGTGAAGCCGTCGTGCGCGGTGACGAAGTTGACCGAGGCGTACGGCCGCCGCCCGCCCCACGCGTACAGGTCGCTCGATCCGGAGAGCCGGTAGCCGAGGTCGCGTACGTCGGGCAGGGCGCCGCGCCAGAAGTCCCGTACCGCGTCGCGGTAGCGGTCGTTCCACTCCGTCCACAGCGGCGGGAACGCGCCCACCTGGTAGCCGCCGTTGCCGACGTCCCAGGGCTCGGCGATCAGCTTCACCCGTCGAAGCACCGGGTCCTGGGCGATGACCGCGAGGAACGGGGAGAGCATGTCGACGTCGTGCATCGAGCGGGCGAGCGCCGCCGCCAGGTCGAAGCGGAAGCCGTCGACGCCCATCTCCGTCACCCAGTACCGCAGCGAGTCGGTGATGAGCCGCAGCACCTGCGGCTGGACGACGTGCAGGGTGTTGCCGCAGCCGGTGTAGTCGGCGTACCTCCGGGCGTCCGACTGGAGCCGGTAGTAGCCGCGGTTGTCGATGCCCTTCAGGGACAGCGTCGGCCCCAGTTCGCCCGCCTCGGCGGTGTGGTTGTAGACCACGTCGAGGATGACCTCGATCCCGGCCGCGTGCAGCGCCCGCACCATCCGCTTGAACTCGCCGACCTGCTGCCCGGTGGTCCCCGAGGAGGAGTAGCCGGCGTGCGGGGCGAAGTAGCCGAGGGAGTTGTACCCCCAGTAATTGCGCAGCCCGCGCCGCAGCAGATGGTCCTCGTGCGCGAACTGGTGCACCGGCAGCAGCTCCACCGCCGTCACCCCGAGCCGTACGAGATGCTCGACGGCCGCCGGGTGCGCGAGCCCCGCGTAGGTGCCGCGCAGCTCCTCGGGGATGCCCGGGTGGAGTTTGGTGAACCCCTTCACGTGCAGCTCGTAGATGACCGAGTCCGGCCACGGGGTCTTCGGCCTGCGGTCGTCGGCCCAGTCGTCGTCGTCCAGGACGACGACCCCCTTCGGCACGTACGGGGCGGAGTCCCGGTCGTCCCGGACGGTGTCGGCCACATGCTGCTGCGGCCAGTCGCGGACGTGCCCGTACACCTCCGGCGGCAGCGTGAAGTCGCCGTCGACCGCCCGCGCGTACGGGTCGAGGAGCAGCTTGGCCGGGTTCCAGCGGGCGCCCGTCCACGGGTCCCAGCGGCCGTGCACCCGGAATCCGTACCGCTGCCCCGCGCCCACCCCGGGCACGAAGCCGTGCCAGATCTCGTGGGTCAGCTCGGTCAGCGGCAGCCGCCGTTCGGTCCCGTCCGCGTCGAAGAGGCAGAGCTCGACGGCCTCCGCCCCGCCGGCCCACAGCGCGAAGTTGGTGCCGGTGACCCCGTCGGGCCCGCTCCGGCAGCGCGCCCCCAACGGCGTGGGCGCGCCCGGCCACACCGGGCCCGTCCACACCGCGCCCGACCTCCCTGTGGGCGGCCGGGCCCGTTCCGGGGCAGGGGAGGGCCCCCCTCCGTCCGGTACCGCCTCCGCCTTCTGCTCGGCTGCGCTCGACACCTGTCGGCCTCCCGCGGCTCGTCGGGCTCCGCGCGGCGCGGACCCGCGGCGTCCCGGCCGCGGCTCCCCGTGCGGGGTCCTCCCACCTGTTCTGCCCGTACGGCCGTACTCCCAACATGACCCGCACGCACGTTTCCCCTGGAGGGTGGCTGTCGTTGGGCCGGTCGTGAGACACGTATGGAAGCGGGCGGGCCGCGCGCTCGCGGTGGCGGCACTGGTGGCGGGTGTGGCGGGCTGCACCGGCACGGGCGAGGGCGGCGGTGGGATCGACCTCCCCCTGCCCGGGAAGGCGCGGGCTCCGGGCGATGTCATCCGGGTCAGCCCGGAGGACGGCAGCAAGGGCGTACCGGCCGAGGGACCGATCGAGATCAGGGTCGACAGCGGACGGCTCGAACGGGTCACCGTCGTCCGGGTCGAGGACGCCCAGCGCACCGCGGTGGCGGGCGCGATCAGCGAGGACGGGCTGCGCTGGCGGCCGAAGCCGGACTCCCGGCTCGCCCTCGCGGCCAAGTACAGCGTGGACGCGGTGGCGCTCGACGCGCACGGCCGGCGCTCCGCACGGCACACCACGTTCACCACCGTCGTCCCCGAGAGCCGGTTCATCGGCTACTTCAAGCCGGAGAACCGTTCCACTGTCGGCACCGGAATGATCGTCTCCTTCTCCTTCAACCGCGCCGTCGAGAACCGCGAGGCCGTCGAGCGGGCCATCACGGTCACCTCCGACCCGCCGGTCGACGTGGTCGGCCACTGGTTCGGCAAGGAGCGGCTCGACTTCCGCCCGGCGGAGTACTGGCGGCCCGGCACCAAGGTGACCGTCGACCTCGCCCTGCGCGACGTCGAGGGCGCCCCGGGGGTCTACGGCATCCAGAGCAAGCGCGTCGGGTTCACGGTCGGCCGCTCCCAGGTCTCCCTCGTCGACGCGGCCGAGCACACCATGGAGGTCCGCAAGGACGGCGAGCTGCTCGCGACGATCCCCATCACGGCCGGAGCGCCGAAGACCACGACGTACAACGGGAAGATGGTGGTCACGGAGCTCTACGACGTGACCCGGATGGACGGCCGCACGGTCGGCTTCGGCGGGGAGTACGACATCAAGGACGTACCGCACGCGATGCGGCTGACCGAGTCCGGGACCTTCCTGCACGGCAACTACTGGGCCACGCCCTCCACCTTCGGCTCGGCCAACGTCAGCCACGGCTGCGTGGGCCTGCGGGACGAGAAGGGCGGCAGCGCGGACTCCCCGGCGGGCTGGTTCTTCGACCGTACGCTCATCGGCGACGTCGTCGAGGTGGTCAACTCCCGTGACCGAAAGGTCGCTCCCGACAACGGCCTCGGAGGCTGGAACATGGACTGGGAGGAGTGGAAGACGGGTTCCGCCCTGCGCTGACCCGGGTGGCTGCCCGAACCCCACGCGAACTGGGACTGAATGGTGACATTCGCGTGGAACTTTCGTGTCTTCCAGTGTGATTATCTAACGCCGTGTGCGCGAGAGGATGTGCACGGGGGTGGGGCCCAGGCATAGCCGGGTCGTGCGAGGGGAGAACACCATAGTGAACGGGCAGCCGATATCCGGAGCGACCACCGGACGGAGGCGCCGCGGCACCCGCCTGGGGGCGCTGGCGACGGGAGCGCTGCTCCTCGTCCTGACCGCGTGCGGTGGCGGGGACACCGGCGGCGCCAAGGGGGGCGGGCAGGAGCCGGGCAAGGACGGCGGCGGCAAGCAGGAGATCGCGGCCTCGCAGGCGGTCGTCACGATCGCCCCGAAGGACGGCGCCGTCTCGGTCGCGACCAGCGGCGTCCTGAAGGTCACGGCCGAGCAGGGCAAGCTGACGACGGTCACGGTCGCGGACACCAAGGGTGCCGAGATCGAGGGCAAGATAGCGGCGGACGGCGCCAGCTGGCAGCCCGTCGGACACCTCTCCGCCGGTACGCAGTACAAGGTCCACGCGATCGCGAAGGACTCCGAGGGTCGTGAGTCGGCCAAGGACACCACCTTCACCACGCTGACCCCGAAGAACACCTTCATCGGCCACTACACGCCCGAGGACGGTTCGACCGTCGGCGTCGGCATGCCGGTCTCCATCCGCTTCACCCGGGGCATCACCGACCCCGAGGCCGTGGAGAAGGCCATCAAGGTCACCGCGACGCCCGCCGTCGACATCCAGGGCCACTGGTTCGGCAACGACCGCCTCGACTTCCGCCCGGAGAACTACTGGGCCGCCGGCACCAAGGTGAAGGTCGAGCTGAACCTGGACGGCGTCGAGGGCCGCCCGGGTGTCTACGGCAAGCAGAAGAAGACGCTCTCGTTCACCATCGGCCGCCGCCAGGTCTCCACGGTCGACGCCAGCGCCAAGACCATGAAGGTCGAGCGCGACGGCAAGATCATCAAGACCATCCCGATCACCGCGGGCGCGCCGTCCACGACCACGTACAACGGTCAGATGGTCATCAGCGAGAAGTACAAGGTGACCCGGATGAACGGCGCCACCGTCGGCTTCGGCGGCGAGTACGACATCAAGGACGTGCCGCACGCGATGCGCCTGTCCACCTCGGGCACCTTCGTCCACGGCAACTACTGGGCCTCGTCCGGGACGTTCGGTTCCGCCAACGTCAGCCACGGCTGCGTCGGCCTGCGCGACGCGCGGGGCGCGGGCGACAGCTCCACCCCGGCGGCCTGGTTCTACGACCGCTCGCTCATCGGTGACGTGGTCGTCGTGAAGAACTCGAAGGACAAGCAGATCCAGCCGGACAACGGCCTCAACGGCTGGAACATGTCCTGGTCGGAGTGGATCAAGTAGCTCCCTCTTCAAGGGGCCCGGTGCTGTGACCAACGGCACCGGGCCCCTCGTCGTTAACGCGGACTAACCTGCCCCCATGACTGTGAACCTCGAAGTCGCGGACGGCGTCGGCACGATCCGCCTCGACCGCCCCCCGATGAACGCCCTCGACATCGCCGTACAGGACCGGCTGCGCGAGCTGGCCCAGGAGGCGACCGACCGGGACGACGTGCGCGCGGTGATCCTCTACGGCGGCGAGAAGGTGTTCGCGGCCGGAGCGGACATCAAGGAGATGCAGAACATGGACCACGCGGCCATGGTGAAGCGGTCGCGCGCGCTCCAGGACTCCTTCACCGCGATCGCCCGCATCCCCAAGCCCGTCGTCGCCGCGGTCACCGGCTACGCCCTGGGCGGCGGCTGCGAGCTGGCGCTCTGCGCCGACTACCGGATCGCCGCCGACAACGCCAAGCTCGGCCAGCCCGAGATCCTGCTCGGCCTCATCCCCGGCGCCGGCGGCACCCAGCGGCTCTCCCGCCTCGTCGGCCCGTCCAAGGCGAAGGACCTCATCTTCACCGGCCGTATGGTCAAGGCGGAGGAGGCCCTGACACTCGGTCTGGTGGACCGTGTCGTCCCCGCGGCCGAGGTGTACGAGCAGGCGCACGCGTGGGCCGCGAAGCTCGCCCAGGGCCCCGCCATCGCGCTGCGCGCCGCCAAGGAGGCGATCGACCAGGGTCTGGAGGCCGACATCGACACCGGCCTCGCGATCGAACGGACCTGGTTCGCGGGCCTGTTCGCGACCGAGGACCGGGAGACCGGGATGCGGAGCTTCGTCGAGGAGGGCCCGGGCAAGGCCAAGTTCGCCTGACGCCCGCCGAACCCGCAAGCTGCTGGCATATGCCGGAGGAATCTCCCGGAATTGTCGATTCCGGGGTACCGATTCCTCCGGAACGGCCACGCGGCCCCGTCCGTGCGGCCATGATGGGGGCATGGCGGGCCTGGAGGGTGTGGAACAACCGCGGCAGCACGGCGGTGCGACCGCCGCACGGTGGGTACCGACAGCCGAGGACGAACAGGCCCTCAAGGCACTGGAGTTGTACGGGAATCCGGCCGAGGACGACGTCCGGTTGCCGTCCCGCCCCGAGTCCGCCGCCGTCGCCCGCCGGCTCACGCAGTGCGTGGTGCTCCGTCAGTGGGCCCTGACGCCACAGATCGCCGAGCATGCGGTCTTACTCGTCTCGGAACTCGTCGGGAACGCCGTCCGGCACACCGGGGCGCGCGTCTTCGCCCTGAGGCTGCTGCGCCGCCGGGGCTGGATCCGGATCGAGGTCCGCGACCCCTCGCGCGGGCTGCCCTGTCTGATGCCGGTGCAGGAGCTGGACATAAGCGGCCGCGGCCTCTTCCTCGTCGACAAGCTCTCCGACCGCTGGGGCGTGGACCTGCAGCCGCGCGGGAAGACGACCTGGTTCGAGATGCGGGTGTCGGACCGCTGAGGGTCCTCGGCGCCGGGTACACAAAAGCCCCCGTGAGGGGGCTTCCATGTATGGAGCGCCGCGGATCGGGGGGGTGTAACCCACGGTGCTCGACGACCTGGCCCGGGTCAATGGGGGTCGTGGATTCGACTATGGCAGACAGGTGGCCTTGCCGCCAAAAGTCCCTATCGGTTCAAAATCGGTCAAACCGGTACGGTTCGCCAATGAATCATTGGTGACCTGGAGCACGAACCTTGTAAATGGTGAATAAGTATGGTGTTCACCGGGTGTTTCCTCGACTTGTCCGCATGTCGGACACCCGGCGCGGGGCGGCAAACGTCCTGAATTGGCTCAATCGTAATTTTCCGGACAGATCGCCTCTTTAATGGGCGCGTGATCCTCACCGACCGTCGTGGCGCGCTCCGGGCAGGTGCGGCGGCCGCCTTCGCCGGAGCCGCCGCCGGGCTCCTCACGAACGCTTGCAGCGGCACGGAACCGGACGCCGCGCGCGGAGGCTCCGAGCACCGGGACCCTGCGTCCCGGGAGCCCGCGCCTCGGGAGCCCGCGCCCGCGCCCAGGCCGCCGGACGCGCCGGCCCCGCGCCGCTTCCCCGGGCTGCCGGTCGAGATCGCGAGCGGCCCGCGCGACCGCCCCCGGGTCGCCCTCACCTTCCACGGCGCGGGCGACCCCGCCCTCGCCCGCTCCGTGCTCGCCGAGGCCGAGAAGGGCGGGGCCCGGGTCACCGTCCTCGCCGTGGGGGAGTGGCTCGACGCCCACCCCGACCTGGCCCGCCGCGTCCTCGACGGCGGCCACGACCTCGGCAACCACACCCAGCGCCACCTCGACGTGAACGCGATGACCGAGGACGAGGCGCACGCCGAGATCGCCGCCTGCGCCACCCGGCTGCGCCGCCTCACCGGCTCCATCGGCACCTGGTTCCGGCCGTCCAGGACCCAGCACGCCGGTGCGACCGTCCTGCGGGCCGCCCGCCGGGCCGGCTATCCGCACGTCCTCTCGTACGACGTCGACTCCCTCGACCACACGTCGCCCGGCGCCCAGGCCGTCGTCCGCAACGTCGCGGCACGGATCCACCCGGGGTCGGTGGTGAGCCTGCACCTCGGCTACGCGGACACCCTCGCCGCGCTGCCGCCCCTCCTCGCCGACCTCGACCGCCGCGGCCTGCGCGCGGTGACGACCACGGAGCTGCTGACCTGATGCTGCCTCTCACCACGCGCACGATCCCCACGCGCATGACCACGCGCACGATGACCACCCGCACGATGACCACGCGCACGAAGAGCCTCCTCGCCGCCGCGCTGCTCGCCGCGCTCGCCGGGTGCGGGACCGCCGACCGGGCCCCCGAGCCCCGGGGCGGCGCCGGCAAGGAGGAGGCCGCCGCGCTCCCCGCCGTACCGAAGAAGGCCACCCCCGCGGGGCTTCCGGGCATGCCGCCGGTCCTCGACCCGAACGACATCTACGCGGCCGACCGCCCCGGCAAGCTGTCGCCGGTGGTGAAGGGCTTCCCCAGCCGGGTCTACGTCCCGAACACCAACTCCAACACGGTCTCGGTCATCGACCCGGCGACGTACAAGGTCGTCGAGACGATCCCGGTCGGCATCCAGCCGCAGCACGTCGTGCCGTCCTGGGACCTGAAGACCCTCTGGGTCAACAACAACCGGGGCCACACGCTCACCCCGATCGACCCGGCCACCGGTGTCGCGGGCAAGCCGGTCGAGGTCCACGACCCGTACAACCTGTACTTCACGCCCGACGGGAAGTACGCCGTCGTCATGGCCTCGCTCGACCGGGAGCTGGTCTTCCGCGACCCGCACACGATGGAGCGGAAGAAGACCGTCCCGGTCTCCTGCTACGGCGTCAACCACGCGGACTTCTCGGCCGACGGCCGGTACTTCGTGGTCTCCTGCGAGTTCTCCGGCGAGCTCCTGAAGGTCGACACGGAGAAGATGAAGGTCGTCGGCCAGCAGAGGCTGCCGTTCGAGGGCGCCATGCCGCAGGACGTGAAGCTCTCCCCGGACGGCAAGACCTTCTACATCGCCGACATGATGGCCCACGGCATGTGGGTCCTCGACGGCGAGAAGTTCACCACCCCGCAGCTGATGCCGACCGGCAAGGGCGCCCACGGCCTCTACATCTCCCGCGACTCCAAGGAGATGTACGTCCCCAACCGCGGCGAGGGCTCCATCTCGGTCTTCGACTTCGCCCAGAACCGGCTGACGAAGAAGTGGCGGCTGCCGGACGGCGGCTCCCCTGACATGGGCGGCGTCTCGGCCGACGGCAAGGTGCTGTGGCTGTCGGGCCGTTACGACGCCGAGGTGTACGCGATCGACACGAAGACCGGAAAGCAGCTGGCCCGCATCCCGGTGGGCGGCGGCCCGCACGGCCTGGCGGTCTACCCCCAACCGGGCCGCTACTCCCTGGGCCACACGGGCGTCTTCAGATGACTCGTCACCCGGCGCTCAACAGGGCCTCGGAGGCGACGGGCCGATAGCCGGCGGCCTGGAACACCCGGACGCTGCGGGCGTTTCCGGGGGACTGCTGGGACCAGACGACGTCGCCCGGTGTCAGGTGCCGGGCGGCGAGCGCGAGGGCTCGGCCGATCCCGCGGTGCCGGACGTCCTCGTCCACCTCGATCGCGGCCTCCCAGCGCCCGGCGACACCCCGCCCGAGAACGAGCAGACCACCCTCGGCGCCCCAGACGCGTACGTCGTCGCGGTACTTCATCGCCCGCGCGACCCGGGGATGCTCGGGATCCTCGATCTCACGCAGCGGCAGCTCGGGGGCGCCGGGCAGGGCGGGGGCGACGGTGAGCAGGTCGACGGTGTTCATCCGCCGGCCGGTACGCCGCATGAGGGCGAGCAGGAAGCCCGGATTCATGGACGCGGCGAGCGGATCACTGGCGGTGGCGGCCAGCTCGGCCCGTACCCAGTCCGGATCCGCGTCGGTGAAGACGACGGAGTGCGCGGTGAAGGCGAGGACTCCGGCATCGCGGGGGCTGGGCTGCGGCACGATCGTCGTACCCCCGTCGGGCGGCGGAAACAGACCGCCGGCGGCCGCAGCAAGAATCCGTCCCACGTCATCGCTCATACCCCCATCATCTGACATGGTCGCGCCCGCTAATCTGACCCCGTCAGAGAAGCACCAAGAAGGGGCGGAAACAGTGGCGGACATCGAGTCGGCACGCACGGCGTTCGATCGGTTCGACGTGGACAAGGACGGCTTCATCACCGCCTCCGAGTACAAGAGCGTCATGGCCCAGCTGGGCGACTTCAACGTGACCGAGACGGTCGCCGAGGCGCTCATCAAGCAGCGGGACAGCAACAGCGACGGCAAGCTGTCGTGGGACGAGTTCTGGTCCCACCTCAACAAGGCCTGACCCCTGCGGGGCGGGGCGGGCGGCGCGCACTCCGTGCGTAGACGCACGTGAGGTGCCGCCCGCCCGGGCACCGGCGCCGACCGAGCGCCGACGCGCCCGGCTGAGCCGCCGGGAGGGACGACGCGCGCGGGTGTGAACCTGATGGGAAAATAGGGGTGTTCCCCAACCCCTCCTTCCTATGGTCACTGCCGCGCGGCTGGTGCGTCGATTGCTGATGGCTGTGCTTCTGAGCGTAGCGATCGGCGTGGGACCGGTCGCCATTCAGGCGTCGGCCGAACCGACGCCCCCGCCGACGACCTCGGAACCGCCGGCGGACACGACGGAACCCCCGCCGCCGACGACGGAGCCGCCACCCGGCACGTCGGAGCCGCCGCCCACGACATCGGAACCGGCGCCGACGACGGAACCACCGGATGCCGAGGCCTCCCTCACGCTCGACCCGGACCACGGCTCCGTCGGGGACGTGATCGACGTCCGGGGCACGGGCTTCCAGGAGTGCCCCGCCGGCACCGTGTATCTCCACGTGGTCGACGGGCCCGCGATCGCGTCCGGCATCCCCGTGGCGGAGAACGGCGACTTCTCATACACGGAGACCGTCCCGGATTCGGACCCGGACACCTACACCTTGCGGGCCGAGTGCACCGATGAGTCGTCTCTCTACGCGGACGCGGACTATGTCGTCGAAACCCCGGGGGACCCGCTCCTGACCCTCGCCGAGGAGGAGGGCGCGAAAGGGAGCACCGTACAGGCGGAGGGCACGGGCTTCAGGTGCTCGAACGTCGACCTGCGGTGGGACGGCGAAGGGCCGCCGCTGGCCACCGCCCCCGTCACGGAGCAGGCCACCTTCGCCACCGAGATCCCGGTACCGAGCGACGCGGAGTCGGGCGAGCACACAGTGGTGGCGGTCTGCCAGGACTATCCGGAGCAGTACGACGAGGCTTCGTACGAGGTCACTGACGAGCCGAACCCGACGGATCCCAATTCGACGGATCCGAACCCGACCGACCCCAACCAGACGGATCCGAACTCGACGGATCCGAACTCGACGGATCCGAACCCGACCGACTCGAACCCGAACGTCCCGCCCGGAGGCAACGGCGATGGCTCCACCCCCGTCGGGTGGGTCGTCGGCCCCGCGTCCCTCGGCGGCGCGCTCGCCCTCGCCGCCGCCGCGGCCGTCTACTTCGGGCGCCTGCACCGCGGCCCCCGCTGGGTGCGCAACCACGTACGGGCGACCCTGCGGCCCGCCATCGGCGACACGGCGCTGACCGAGTACCGGCCGCCCGGCGAGCCGCCCACCCGCTCCACCCGGCTCGACCCGCACCCGGACCCCGGCCGGCAGACCCTCGACGAGGAGGACCGATGACCACGACCGCGCCCGCGAGGGCCACGACCCCGACGACCGTCCGCTCGTTCCTGCTCGGCGACGGTGAGGGCCTTGACGGCCCGCTGCGTGCCCATGGCACGGCCGAGCCGCTGCTCGCGCCCGTACGGGGCCGGACGCCCGCCGCCGACCGGGCGGTCGAGCACGAGCTGGCCACCGTCGTGGACGACTTCCTCGGCCTCGACGTGCTCGACCTGGCCGCAGCCGGCTGGCGCGGCCACTCCGCGCTCCAGTCCGCCGCGCGCCGTACCCGGGACCTGCCGGGCAGCGAGGAGGTCGTCGCGCTCGCGACCCACCGGGTGACCTCCACGCACCGGCCCTACGTCGACGTCTACGTGGACGGCGCCAAGATCGGCACACTGGACGTGCAGCTGAGCGTGGTCTTCTGGATCTCCGGGCTCGTCTGCGTGGTCCGCGACACCTGTCTGACCGGCGTGCGGTCAGGGGAGTGCGCGGTCGACGTGAGCCTGGGGGCGCAGGGGGCGGTGATCGCCGAGCGCCGGGGCGGCCGGCTGGACCTCCCCGGCGGATTCGCGTTGCGGGGCCCGGTGCCGCTGCTGCGCGACGAGCCGAACCCGCACGAGGCCCGGACCGCCCCGGGAATCAGCAGGCGGTGATCAGCCCGTGCTGATCAGCACTCGATGATGTTCACCGCGAGACCGCCGCGGGCCGTCTCCTTGTACTTGACCGACATGTCCGCGCCGGTCTCCTTCATCGTCTTGATGACCTTGTCCAGGGAGACCAGGTGGCTGCCGTCGCCGCGGAGGGCCATCTTGGCCGCCGTGACCGCCTTGACCGCTGCCATGCCGTTGCGCTCGATGCACGGGATCTGGACCAGGCCGCCGACCGGGTCGCAGGTCAGGCCCAGGTTGTGTTCCATGCCGATCTCGGCCGCGTTCTCGACCTGCTCCGGGGAGCCGCCCATGACCTCCGCGAGCGCGCCGGCCGCCATCGAGCAGGCCGAGCCGACCTCGCCCTGGCAGCCGACCTCGGCGCCCGAGATCGAGGCGTTCTCCTTGAAGAGCATGCCGACCGCGCCCGCCGCCAGCATGAAGCGGACCACGCCGTCGTCGTCGGCGCCGGGCACGAAGTTCATGTAGTAGTGCAGGACCGCCGGGATGATGCCCGCCGCGCCGTTCGTCGGGGCGGTGACCACGCGGCCGCCCGCCGCGTTCTCCTCGTTCACGGCCATCGCGTAGAGCGTGATCCACTCCATCGCCAGCGCCGCCGGCTCGCCCTCGGAGCGCAGCTTGCGGGCCGTGTTCGCGGCGCGGCGGCGGACCTTCAGGCCGCCGGGCAGGATGCCCTCGCGGGACATGCCGCGCGAGACGCAGGCCTGCATGACCCGCCAGATCTCCAGGAGACCCGTGCGGATCTCCTCCTCCGTGCGCCAGGCCTTCTCGTTCTCCATCATCATCGCGGAGATCGACAGGCCGGTCTCCTTCGCGAGACGGAGCAGCTCGTCGCCCGTGCGGAACGGGTACTTCAGGACCGTGTCGTCCGGGATGATCGGGTCCGAGCCCTCGACCGCGTCCTCGTCCACGACGAAGCCGCCGCCGACCGAGTAGTACGTCTTCTCCAGGACCAGCGCGCCCTCCGCGTCGTACGCGAAGACCGTCATGCCGTTGGCGTGGTACGGCAGCGCCTTCCGGCGGTGCAGGATCAGGTCCTCGTCGAAGTCGAAGGGGATCTCGTGCGCGCCGAGCAGGTTGATCTTGCCGCTCGCCTTGATCCGCTCGAACTCCTCGTCCGCCGTCTCCACGTTCACCGTGCGCGGAGAGTTGCCCTCCAGGCCCAGCAGGACCGCCTTCGGCGTGCCGTGCCCATGGCCGGTCGCGCCCAGCGAGCCGTACAGCTCGGCCCGTATCGACGCCGTGTGCGCCAGGAGGCCCTCGTTCTTCAGTCGGCGCGCGAACATCCGGGCGGCCCGCATCGGGCCCACCGTGTGCGAGCTGGACGGGCCGATGCCGATCGAGAACAGGTCGAAGACCGAGATGGCCACGGGGGACTCCTTGTGGGGGGCTGACGCCGTTGTCTGCCGGGGTGGTGCAGAACAGAGCAGAGCAGGAAGGGGGAGGAAAGGACTCCGGGGCACCGTGCTCACGTCCAGTGTGCGCGGTGCCCCGGAGCTTCGTACGAACAAAAGGGTACGAAATTACTTCAGGCCGGGGTACAGCGGGTGCTTCTCGGCCAGAGCGGTCACCCGGGCCTTGAGGGCGTCCGCGTCGAAGCCGGGCTTCAGGGTCTCCGCGATGATGTCGGCGACCTCGGCGAAGTCCTCGGTGCCGAAACCGCGGGTCGCGAGCGCCGGCGTACCGATGCGCAGACCCGAGGTGACCATCGGCGGACGCGGGTCGTTCGGGATCGCGTTCCGGTTGACCGTGATGCCGACCTCGTGGAGACGGTCCTCGGCCTGCTGGCCGTCCAGCTCGGAGTTGCGCAGGTCCACCAGGACCAGGTGCACGTCCGTGCCGCCGGACAGGACCGAGACGCCGTGCGCGGTGACGTCGTCCTGGACCAGGCGCTCGGCCAGGATCCGGGCGCCGTCGAGCGTGCGCTGCTGGCGCTCCTTGAACTCCTCCGAGGCCGCGATCTTGAACGAGACGGCCTTGGCCGCGATCACGTGCTCCAGCGGGCCGCCCTGGAAACCGGGGAAGACCGAGGAGTTCAGCTTCTTCGCGAACTCCTTCTTCGCGAGGATGATGCCGCCGCGCGGGCCGCCGAGCGTCTTGTGCGTGGTCGAGGTGACCACGTCCGCGTACGCGACCGGGTTCGGGTGCAGACCGGCCGCGACCAGACCCGCGAAGTGGGCCATGTCGACCCACAGGTACGCCTCGACCTCGTCGGCGATCCGGCGGAACTCGGCGAAGTCCAGCTGACGCGGGTAGGCGGACCAGCCCGCGATGATCACCTTCGGGCGGTGCTCCTTGGCGAGGCGCTCGACTTCGGCCATGTCGACCAGGCCGGCCTCGTCCACGTGGTACGCGACCACGTTGAACTGCTTGCCCGAGAAGTTCAGGCGCATGCCGTGGGTCAGGTGACCGCCGTGCGCCAGGTCCAGGCCCAGGATCGTGTCGCCGGGCTGGGCGATCGCGAAGAGCGCGGCCTGGTTCGCGGAGGCGCCGGAGTGCGGCTGGACGTTGGCGTACTCGGCGCCGAACAGGTCCTTGATCCGGTCGATGGCGATCTGCTCGGCCACGTCGACGTGCTCGCAGCCGCCGTAGTAGCGGCGGCCCGGGTAGCCCTCGGCGTACTTGTTGGTGAGGACCGAGCCCTGGGCCTCCATGACCGAGACCGGAGCGAAGTTCTCCGAGGCGATCATCTCGAGGGTGGACTGCTGGCGGTGGAGCTCGGCGTCGACGGCGGCGGCGACGTCGGGGTCCAGCTCGTGGAGAGGGGTGTTCAGAAGCGACATGAATCGATCCCTACGGGGTCTCGGTTAGCCGGCGGTGAAGGCGGTGTACTCGTCGGCGGTGAGCAGGTCGTCCGGCTCGCCCGCGAGGCGCACCTTGAACAGCCAGCCACCCTCGAACGGGGCGGTGTTCACCAGGGAGGGGTCGTCCACGACGTCCTGGTTGGCCTCGACGATCTCGCCGGTCACCGGGGCGTACAGGTCGCTGACGGACTTGGTGGACTCCAGCTCGCCACAGGACTCGCCCGCGGTCACCGTGTCCCCGACCTCCGGGAGCTGCACGTAGACGACGTCACCGAGGGCGTTCGCCGCGTGCTCGGTGATGCCGACCGTCGCGACGCCGTCGACGACGTCCGACAGCCACTCGTGCTCCTTGCTGTAGCGGAGCTGCTGGGGGTTGCTCATGTCGTGATTCTCCTGGATCGGGGGAGTACTGATGAACGCGGGTCTTACGGGATGAGACGAGAGGTGAGACGTGACGGGGTGGGAAACGTCACTTCTGGCGCTTGTAGAAGGGCAGCGCCACGACCTCGTACGGCTCGTGGGTGCCGCGGATGTCCACACCTACACCCTGGGTACCGGGCGCGGCGTGCGCCGCGTCCACGTAGGCCATCGCGATCGGCTTTCCGAGCGTCGGCGACGGGGCGCCCGAGGTGACCACGCCGACGACCTCGCCGTCGGCCACGACGGAGAAACCGGCGCGCGGGACCCGGCGGCCCTCGGCGATCAGGCCGACGAGCTTGCGCGGCGGGGCGGTCTCGGCGCGCTCGGCGGCCTTCTCGAGCGCCTCGCGGCCGACGAAGCGGCCCTCGTTCGTCGTCTTCTCGAACTTCACGACCCGGCCAAGGCCCGCGTCGAACGGGGTGAGCGAGGTCGTCAGCTCGTGCCCGTACAGCGGCATGCCCGCCTCCAGGCGGAGCGTGTCACGGCAGGAGAGGCCGCAGGGGATCAGGCCGACCGGCGCGCCCGCCTCGGTCAGCGCCTTCCAGACGCCCTCGGCGTGCTCCGGCTTCAGGAACAGCTCGAAGCCGTCCTCGCCGGTGTAGCCGGTACGGGCGATCAGGGCGGGGACCCCGGCGACCGTGCCCGGGAGGCCCGCGTAGTACTTCAGCCCGTCCAGGTCGGCGTCGGTGAGCGACTTCAGGATGCCGGGGGACTCCGGGCCCTGGACGGCGATCAGGGCGTACGCGTCACGGTCGTCGCGGACCTCGGCGTCGAAGCCCTCGGCACGCGCCACGAGGGCGTCGAGGACGATCTGCGCGTTGGAGGCGTTCGCCACGACCATGTACTCGTGCTCCTGGAGCCGGTACACGATCAGGTCGTCGAGGATGCCGCCGTCCGCCTGGCAGATCATCGTGTACCGCGCCCGGCCCACACCCACCGTGGAGATGTTGCCGACCAGCGCGTGGTCGAGCAGGTCGACGGCCTGCGGACCGGTGACGGTGATCTCGCCCATGTGGGAGAGGTCGAAGAGGCCCGCCTTGGTGCGGACGGCGAGGTGCTCGTCCCGCTCGCTGGCGTAGCGCAGCGGCATGTCCCAGCCGGCGAAGTCGGTCATGGTCGCGCCCAGGGAGCGATGCAGGGCATCGAGGGCGGTCAGACGGGGGGCAGACGTGCTCATGAGGTGGCTCCCGGATCCCAAGGGCGGAAAACATGACGGGCGAGGACGTCCTCCCCATCTGTCATGGAACCTGAGAGGTTCACCGAGGGCATCTCGTCACCGAGACCTCGGCTTGCACCTTGGGTGGGAACGCCGGAAGGCGTCCCGCTTTTCAGATCTGCCTCATCCACGCGGTACGGGGCCTGAGAGATTCAAGGGAGGGTCTTGCTCCTTCGGCGCCCGGGGCCCACCGTTGAAGGTGGTTCCGGGACTCTCCCGCGCGGATTCGAGCGGCCGGTATGCGGTTGTGTGCGCTTGGCGCGGACATCATTGCACGCGGTGTCCGATCGGCAAATCGCTTGTGACTGATTACCCCTTCTTTACACTTTGTGGGCAAGGGGTTCTCGGGACCCGACTGGGGGAGAGACGATGACGATCCAGCACTCCGGCGCCTACGCCACGGGCACCGGGACGGGGATACCCGGCCCGCGTGCCCGCGCCCGCGCCAGAACCCGCAGGCGCCGGGCCGCGCCCCTGCTGCGCGACCTGCGCGAGCGCGGCGGCCGCGGCCCCCGGACGCTCGCCTTCGCCGCGGGCGACCTCGTGGTGGTCTCCGGGCTGCCCGGAAGCGGCAAGTCCACCCTGATGCGGCGCGCCGCCGACGGCCTGGGCATCGACTCCCAGGACGCCCGCGAGCGCTGGGAGGCCCGGCTGCCCGCCTTCCTGCCGTACGCGGTCTACCGCCCGCTGGCCCGGATCGCGCACTACGCCGGGCTCTGGCGCGTCCTGCGCTCCGGGCGGAGCGTCGTCGTCCACGACTGCGGCACCCAGTCCTGGGTGCGGAACTGGCTGGCCCGCGAGGCCCGCCGCCGCGGCAGCGCCCTCCATCTGATCCTGCTCGACGTCACGCCCGACACCGCCCGCGCCGGCCAGCGCGAGCGCGGCCGGGGCGTCTCGGGGTACGCCTTCGCCCGGCACCGCCGGGCCGTCGGCCGGCTCCTCGGCTCGGTCGAGTCGGGTCGGCTGCCCCGGGGCTGCGCCTCGGCGACCCTGCTCGACCGGGACGCCGCCGGCGCCCTTCGGACCATCGCCTTCCGCTCCGTCCACTGAGCGCTTTTGGCCACGGGGGTGCCAGGGCGGCGTTAGGGTTCTGCCCCGAGGGCGTCGTGACGAGGACGCGGGAGACGCGCGATCAGGACGCGTGAGACAGGGGAAGCGGGAACCGTGGACGTTACGTGGCCGGGCAACGAGCTCGAAGAGGTCCTCGCGGCCTCGCTCGGCAACCCCTCCGCCGGAGGCCGCCTCGTCGAGGTCCTCGGCAGGAGCCCCGTCTGGGTGCCGCTGCCCAACGGCGGCAGCCCCGAGAGCCGTGACCTCGACCTGCCCACGATGGAGATCGACGGACTCCCGTACGTCCCCGTCTTCAGCTCCGAGCAGCAGTTCCTGGCCTGCGTCGGCAGCCACATGTCGTTCACCGTCGCCCCCGCCCGGGACTTCGCCCGCGGCCTGCCCCCGCAGCTCGGCATCGCCGTGAACCCCGGCGGCACCGTCGGCGCCCCGCTGCCCCCGCCCGCCGTCGCCGAGCTCTGCCGGACCGGCCGCACCCCGCTGGACGGCCCCGCGAGCGGCGGCCGGGTCCGGCTCTTCGAGCCCGACTGGCAGGACGACCCCGTCGACTTCCTCTCCGCCGCGGCCGCCGAGTTCGAGGCCACCGGAGTCGTCCTCTCCGCCCGCCGCGCCCTGGCCAGCGTCGAGGGCACCGAACCGGCCCTCTTCGTCGGCGTCGAGCTCGTCACCTGGGACGGCGTCGACCGGAACGCCCCGCTGGACGCCCTCGGCCGCGCGCTGGGCCGGGTCGAGGTGGCCTGGCCGGTCAACCTCATCCTGCTCGACGTCGCACAGGACCCGGTCGGCGAGTGGATGCTGGAGCGGGTGCGCCCCTTCTACCAGCGGGCCTCCTGATAACTAAGCTGATGGGGTCTACGGAAGAGGGGCGGAAAACAGCGTGAGCGCGTCGGGCACCGCTGCGACCGGACAGGTCGAGCACATGCTGCGCCAGGTCACACCCGGACGCTACGAGGCGTACGAGGACCTGCTGCGCGCCCTCGCCGACGGCGGTGTCTGGATGCTGCTCTGGCAGGGCACGCCCGGCTCGTCCGACGCCCAGTACGGGAACATCGAGGTCGACGGCCTCGGGTACGCCCCCTGCGTCACCTCCGCCCAGGAGCTCGCCGCCTCCGGCTGGAACCGCGCCCACGAGGTGGTCACCGGGCGCGAGATCGCCGGCGCGCTCTTCCCCGACCGGGTGGGCATCTGGCTCAATCCGCACGACCAGAACGGCGGCGTCGGCATCCCCTGGGCCGACCTGCGCCGGATCGCCACCGGCCTCGACCGGATGCCGGCCGGACCGCTCAGGCTCTCCGAACCCGCGCTGGAGATCCCGCAGTTCTACGCCCTGCTGACCCAGAACGCCCACCGCACCCCGGCCGTACGGACGCTGCGCCGGGCCTGGGTGCATCCCGCGCTCGGCACCCCGTACCTCGCCATCGGCCTCGACCTGTACGACACCTCGGCCGCCTCGGTCGAGTCGGTGCGGGCGATGATGCGCCAGTCGGTCTCCGCCGTCCCCGACGGCCTGCCCGTCTCGACGGTCGCGATGTCGGACGCGTACGACCCCGTCGCGATGTGGCTGCGCGCCAACGCGCGCCCGTTCTACGACCGCGACGCGCACGCGGCGCCCGCTCCGCCCGCCCCGGGCTACGGCTACCCGCCGGCTGTACCGCGTACGTACTGATACGTCCGTTCCGTCGCACCAATTAACCCCTGTCACACAGGGGTTGGGTCGGATGTCCGTTCTGGCCGAATAGTGGGCGAGATGGTCCGCTGGCGCGATCACAGCGTCCGGATAACGGAAGGCAACGAACCGCATCACGGTTGCGCAAACATTCCCCGTCAGGTCTGGCGGGTGATCGCGACCACATTGAAGACTCCCCGGAACACCGGGCGTTCGGCCTCCTGGCCGGTGCCCCGCAGTTGTTCCACCAAGCCGCTACCCGCGGCGGGCAAGGGCCGGCTACCGGCGGCCGAGAGGGGTCCTCAGCACGATGACGGCACCACTGCACGAGACGAGTGCGGCCGAGTCGACCGCCGCCGTCGATGCCGTGCCCCCAGCGCCGCCCGGCAAGACGATCGAGGGACGTTCCCCCTGGCAGATCGCCTGGACCCGGCTCAAGCGCGACAAGCTCGCGCTGGCCGGCGGCGCGATCGTGATCTTCCTGGTCGTCGTCGCGATCCTCGCGCCCGTCATCGTGGGTCTGCTCGGCCACCCGCCGGACGAGTTCCACGAGGACCAGATCGACCCGCTCTTCGGCACCCCGATCGGCCCCTACGGCGGCATCAGCTCCGACTTCCTGCTCGGTGTCGAGCCCGTCAACGGCCGTGACGTCTTCAGCCGGATCGTCTACGGCGCCCGGATCTCGCTCCTCGTCGCCTTCCTCGCGGCGATGTTCGCGGTCGTCCTCGGCACGATCCTCGGCATCGTCGCCGGCTACTTCGGCGGCTGGGTCGACGCGGCGCTCAGCCGCGTCATGGACGTCATGCTCGCCTTCCCGCAGCTGCTCTTCACCATCGCCCTGGTCTCCGTGCTCCCCAACGAGCTGCTCGGCTTCTCCGGTTCGGGGGTCCGCATCGGCGCGCTGGTGATCGTGATCGGCTTCTTCGGCTGGCCGTACGTCGGCCGGATCGTCCGCGGCCAGACCCTCTCGCTGCGCAACCGCGAGTACGTGGAGGCCGCCCGCTCGCTCGGCGCCGGCCGGCTCTACATCCTGCGCCGGGAGCTGCTGCCCAACCTGGTCGCCCCGATCATGGTCTACGCGACCCTCATGATCCCCACCAACATCCTCACCGAAGCGGCCCTCAGCTTCCTCGGCGCGGGTGTGAAGCCGCCCACCGCTTCCTGGGGCCAAATGCTGTCGACGGCCATCTCCACCTACGAGTCGGACCCCCTGTTCATGGTGATCCCCGGCCTCGCGATCTTCATCACCGTTCTGGCGTTCAACCTCTTCGGCGACGGCGTGCGGGACGCGCTCGACCCGAAGGCCGCTCGCTGACCGCCCGCAGACCGCCCGCACGCCCGTACAGACCCGCCCCTGCCGCTGTTGACAGGAGGCAATCAACACCGGCGGACCGCCGTAACGGCCGCCACTATTCCGGAGGTTGCGAGACCATGACTCTGAACAGCTCTTCGCGGCGCAGAATCGCCGCCGGCGCGCTGCTCGCCGCGGCCACGATGGTCGTCACCACCGCGTGTGGCGGCGGCACCGGCGACGGCAAGAGCAAGACCGGCGCACCCGGCTTCAACGCCGCGGTGAACAAGGTCGCCAACCCCTCGGACAAGAAGGGCGGCGAGCTGAAGTTCATCGGCTCGCAGGAGGCCGACTCGTGGGACCCGCAGCGCGGCTACTACGGCTTCGTGTGGGACTTCGCCCGCTACTACACGCGCCAGCTGGTCACCTTCAAGGCCGAGCCGGGCGCCGCCTCCACCGAGCTGGTCCCCGACCTCGCCACCGACGCCGGCAAGGTCTCGGAGGACGGCCTGACCTACACCTTCACGCTGAAGGACGGGGTCACCTGGGAGGACGGCAAGCCGATCACCTCCAAGGACATCAAGTACGGCATCGAGCGCATCTGGGCGCAGGACGTCATCTCCGGCGGCCCGATCTACCTCCAGCAGGTCCTCGACCCCAAGGGCGAGTACAAGGGTCCCTACAAGGACACCACCCCGGACAAGCTCGGCCTGAAGGCGATCGAGACCCCGGACGACAAGACCATCATCTTCAAGCTGCCGGTCGCCAACGGTGACTTCCTGCAGATGCTGGCCATGCCCGCCGCCTCCCCGGTCCGCCAGGACAAGGACACCAAGGCCCAGTACGGCCTGAAGCCCTTCTCCTCCGGCCCGTACAAGTGGCAGTCGTACACCCCGAACAAGTCGATGCTGCTCGTCCGCAACGACAAGTGGGACGCGAAGACGGACACCGTCCGCAAGGCGCTGCCGGACAAGATCAGCGTCAAGTTCACCACCAACGCCGACGACATGGACAACCGTCTGGTCGAGGGCGAGTACGACCTCGACCTCAACGCCACCGGTGTCGGCGCGGCGGCCCGTGCCAAGGTGCTCCAGCAGCACAAGGAGAACGCGGACAACCCGCAGACCGGCTTCATCCGCTACGCGGTCTTCCCGCAGACGGTCATCGACAACGTCGAGTGCCGCAAGGCGATCATCTACGCGGCCGACTCCAAGTCCCTGCAGACCGCCCGTGGTGGCCCGCAGGCCGGTGGCGACATCGCCTCCAACATGCTGCCGCCGGCGATCAAGGGTGCCGACCCGAAGGCCGACCCGTACGGCAAGCTGGAGGGCAAGGCGGACGTGGCCAAGGCCAAGGAGGCCCTGGCCAAGTGCGGCAAGCCGAACGGCTTCAAGACCACGATCGCGGTCCGCAACAACAAGAAGATCGAGATCGCGACCGCCGAGTCCCTCCAGCAGTCGCTGAAGGCCGTCGGCATCGACGCCCAGATCGACCAGTTCGACGGCGCCCAGACCTCCGGCATCATCGGTTCGCCGAAGGTGGTCAAGGAGAAGGGCTACGGCATCATCATCATGGGCTGGGGCGCCGACTTCCCGACCGGCCAGGGCTTCCTGCAGCCGCTGGTCGACGGCCGCTTCATCCTGCAGAGCGGTAACAACAACTTCTCGGAGCTGAACGACCCGGCCGTCAACGGCCTGTTCGACCAGGCGCTGAAGGAGACCGACCCGGTCAAGGCCGGCGAGCTCTACAAGCAGATCAACACCAAGGTCTCCGAGGCCGCGGTCTACCTGCCCTTCACGCACGAGAAGAACATCATCTGGCGCTCCTCGCGACTGACCAACGTCTACACGGCCGACGCCTACAACGGCCGCTACGACTACTCGTCGCTCGGCGTCATGAAGTAAGTCCGAGTCAATCCACCCGCTCCAACGGCGCACCACCCGCCGCTAGGTCCGAAGGGCAGGTGATGGCCGCGCACGGCGGCCGGGGGACCCGATCGGGATCCCCGGCCGCCGGTCGGCCGACCGCATGCTTGCATATCTCGTCCGACGGTTGTTCGCCGTCGTAGTGATGCTGATGGTCGTCACCCTGACGACGCTCAGCATCTTCTTCCTCATCCCCAAGATGACCGGCAGCGACCCTGCCGCGATGTTCGTCGGCAAGCAGGCGGATCCGGCTTCCATCGAAGCTGTCCGGCAGAAGCTGGGCCTGGACGAGCCGATCCTGGTGCAGTTCTGGCACTTCGTCTCCGGCATCTTCGTCGGACGTGACTACACCGGCGGTGGCAGCACCATCCACTGCGAGGCACCCTGCTTCGGCTACTCGTTCCGTACCGAGCAGGACGTCTCGACCATGCTGGTCGACGCGTTCCCCGTGACCCTCTCCATGGTCGTCGGAGCCGCCGCGCTGTGGCTGCTGATGGGCGTCACCACGGGTGTGATCTCCGCGCTGAAGCGGGGCACGGTCGTCGACCGGACCGCGATGATCACCGCGCTCGCCGGTGTCTCGCTCCCCATCTTCTTCACCGGCATGCTGTCGATGTTCGTCTTCCGCACCCAACTGGGCTGGCTCAACGCCTCGTACACGCCCATCAGCGAGTCCTTCGGCAGCTGGTTCGGCGGACTGCTGCTGCCCTGGGTCACCCTCGCGTTCCTGTACGCGGCGATGTACGCGCGACTCACCCGCGCCACCATGCTGGAGGTCCTCGGCGAGGACTACATCCGTACGGCACGGGCCAAGGGCCTGCCGGAGCGGGTCGTGCTCGGAAAGCACGCCATGCGCTCCACGATGACCCCCATCCTGACCATCTTCGGCATGGACCTCGGTGCTCTCGTCGGCGGCGCGATCCTGACCGAGAGCACCTTCAACCTCCAGGGCCTCGGCTGGATGGCCATCAAGGGAGTGACCGAGCGCGACCTGCCACTGATTCTGGCGGTCACGCTCATCACAGCGACCTGTGTCGTCATCGCCAACCTCGTGGTGGACCTTCTGTACGCGGTGATCGACCCCCGAGTGAGGCTCGCATGACGGACAAGCTGACCAAGACCGGCGCGGCCCTGGGTGAACCGGTCGCGGCCTCGAACGCCCCGTCCGACGCCTTCCTCGACGTCCGCGACCTGAAGATCCACTTCCCGACCGACGACGGCCTGGTCAAGTCCGTCGACGGGCTCAGCTTCCAGCTGGAGAAGGGCAAGACCCTCGGCATCGTGGGCGAGTCCGGCTCCGGCAAGTCGGTGACCTCGCTCGGCATCATGGGCCTGCACACCGTCGGCCAGTACGGCCGGCAGAAGGCCCGGATCTCCGGCGAGATCTGGCTGAACGGCCGCGAGCTGCTCACGGCCGACCCCGAAGAGGTCCGCAAGCTGCGCGGCCGCGACATGGCGATGATCTTCCAGGACCCGCTGTCCGCGATGCACCCGTACTACTCGGTCGGCGCGCAGATCTCGGAGGCGTACCGGGTCCACCACCCGGTCGACAAGAAGACCGCGAGGAAGCGGGCCGTCGAACTCCTCGACCGGGTCGGCATCCCCGAGCCGGCCAAGCGCTTCTCGAACTACCCGCACGAGTTCTCCGGCGGTATGCGCCAGCGCGCGATGATCGCGATGGCGCTGGTCAACAACCCCGAACTGCTCATCGCGGACGAGCCGACGACGGCCCTCGACGTCACGGTCCAGGCGCAGATCCTGGACCTGATCCGGGACCTGCAGAAGGAGTTCGGCTCCGCGGTCGTCATCATCACGCACGACCTCGGCGTCGTCGCCGAGGTCGCCGACGACATCCTCGTGATGTACGGCGGCCGGTGCGTGGAGCGCGGACCGGCCGAGTCGGTCTTCTACGAGCCGCAGCACCCCTACACCTGGGGCCTGCTCGGCTCGATGCCGCGGATCGACCGCGAGCAGACCGAACGCCTGATCCCGGTCAAGGGCAACCCGCCCAGCCTGATCAACGTCCCCAGCGGCTGCGCCTTCAACCCGCGCTGCCCGTACGCGGACGTGCCCAAGGGCGGCATCACGCGCACCGAGCGCCCCGAGCTGAAGGAGACGGGCAGCCGCCACCACTCCGCGTGCCACATGTCGCGCGAGGAGCGGACCCGGATCTGGACCGAAGAGATTGCGCCGAAGCTGTGAGCGACAAAGCGGTGAGCGACAACGTCGTGAGCGAGAACAAGAGCACTGAGCCCCTGCTCAAGGTCAACGGCCTGGTGAAGCACTTCCCGATCAAGAAGGGGCTGCTTCAGCGCCAGGTCGGGGCGGTCAAGGCGGTCGACGGCATCGACTTCGAGGTCTACCCGGGCGAGACGCTGGGCGTCGTCGGCGAGTCGGGCTGCGGCAAGTCGACGATGGGCCGGCTGATCACCCGGCTGCTCGAACCGACGGGCGGCACGGTCGAGTTCGAGGGCGTCGACGTCTCGCACCTCGGCGTGGCCAAGATGCGTCCGCTGCGCCGCGACATCCAGATGATCTTCCAGGACCCGTACGGTTCGCTGAACCCGCGGCACACGGTCGGCTCGATCGTCTCCGCGCCGTTCAAGCTCCAGGGCGTGGAGCCCGAGGGCGGGGTCAAGAAGGAGGTCCAGCGCCTGCTCGGCCTGGTCGGCCTGAACCCGGAGCACTACAACCGCTACCCGCACGAGTTCTCGGGCGGCCAGCGCCAGCGCATCGGCATCGCGCGGGCGCTCGCCCTGAAGCCCAAGCTGGTCGTGGCGGACGAGCCGGTCTCGGCGCTGGACGTCTCGATCCAGGCGCAGGTGGTGAACCTCCTGGACGATCTCCAGGAGGAGCTGGGCCTGACGTACGTGATCATCGCCCACGACCTGTCGGTGATCCGGCACGTCTCGGACCGGATCGCGGTCATGTACCTGGGCAAGATCGTGGAGCTGGCGGACCGCAAGTCGCTGTACGAGTCCCCGATGCACCCGTACACCCGTGCCCTGATGTCGGCGGTCCCGATCCCGGACCCCCGCCGCAAGGGCGCGAAGAGCGACCGCATCCTGCTCACCGGCGACGTCCCGTCCCCGATCGCCCCGCCGCCGGGCTGCCGCTTCCACACCCGGTGCTGGAAGGCGACGGACCTCTGCAAGACGGTCGAGCCCCCGCTCCTGGAACTCCGCCCGGGCCAGCGCGTGGCCTGTCACCACCCGGAGAACGCCGAGGGCGTGACGGTCCCCGCGGCGCGGGAGTCGGTGGAGGTCACGATCACCAAGCCGGAGCCGAAGCCGTCGGATCCGGAGCCGACCACGGGGCCCGCGGAGGGCGACGACCCGAAGGCGTAACGCCGTGGGGTTCGGGGGCGGAGCCCCCGGTCCCGTCAGGGTTTCGGGAAGGGGCGGGGTGGGGGAACTCACCCCGCCCCGCACCCGCACCCGGCCGCCATGGCCGTCCGGGCCCCCGCCCCACCCGTCACAATGGTCGCCGTGGTTCACGATCTGTTCAGTCCCGACGTACAGCACGCCCTCGATCTCGTCGGCATCTTCGTCTTCGCCATCTCCGGCGCCCTCCTCGCCGTCCGCAAGAACTTCGACGTCTTCGGCATCGCCGTCCTCGCCGAGGTCACCGCCCTCGGCGGCGGTCTCCTCCGCGACCTGATCATCGGCGCCGTACCCCCGGCCGCCTTCACCGATCTCGGCTACTTCCTCATGCCGCTCGTCGCCACCGTGCTCGTCTTCTTCCTCCACCCCGAGGTCGAGCGCACCCAGACCGCCGTCAACGTCTTCGACGCCGCGGGCCTCGGCCTCTTCGCCGTCACCGGCACCATCAAGGCGTACGAGTACGGCCTCGGTCTCACCTCCTCCGCCGCCCTGGGCCTCGCGACCGCCGTCGGCGGCGGTGTCCTGCGCGACGTGCTCGCCAACGAGGTGCCCTCCCTCCTCCGCTGGGACCGCGACCTCTACGCCGTGCCCGCCATCGTCGGCGCCACGACGGTCGTGCTCTGCATCCGCTTCGAGGCCCTCAACGCGTACACCAGCGCCGCCGCCGTCCTCATGGCCTTCGTGCTCCGCCTCCTCGCCATGCGCTACCACTGGCGCGCGCCCCGCGCCTGGAACCGCCGGTCCTCCGCCCGCGAGGAGCCAGAAAAAGCTACCGCTCAGTAGCCTGCTGCGGTACCGTCGGAACCATGAGCACGAGCATCGAGACGATGGCGGAGACGACGACGGTCAGCGAGTTCGACCGCGACACCGCCGTCACCCTCCGCGCCCCCGGCGTCTACGACGCCGACCTCTCCGCCGGCTGGACGATCATCAGCGCCGTCAACGGCGGCTACCTCCTCGCCCTGCTCGGCCGCGCCCTCGGCGACCACCTCCCGCACCCGGACCCGTTCACGATCTCGGCGCACTACCTCACGCCGTCCGTGCCCGGCCCGGCGGTGATCCGCACCGAGACCGTCCGCACCGGCCGCACCCTCTCCACCGGCCAGGCCTCCCTCTTCCAGTACGCCGAGGATGGCACCGAGGTCGAGCGCATCCGGGTCCTCGCCTCCTACGGCGACCTCGACGCGCTCACCGACGAGGTCCGCACCACCGCCACGCCGCCCGCCTTCGCCCCCATCGAGCAGTGCTTCGGCACCGGCGACGGCCCCCGGCCGCCGATCCCCGGCTCCAGCGCCATCACCGACCGCCTCGCCCTCAAGCTCGACCCGGCCACCGTCGGCTGGGCGATCGGCGCGCCCTCCGGCAAGGGCGAGATGCGCGCGTGGTTCGCCCTCGCCGACGGCCGCGAGCCCGACGCGCTCTCCCTGCTCCTCACCGTCGACGCGCTCCCGCCGACCTCCTTCGAGCTGGGCCTCAAGGGCTGGACCCCGACCGTCGAGCTGACGACCCACGTCCGCTGCCGCCCGGCCCCCGGCCCGCTGCGGGTCTCCATCACCACCCGTAACCTCGCCGGCGGCTTCCTGGAGGAGGACGCCGAGGTCTGGGACAGCGCGGACCGCCTGGTCGCCCAGTCCCGCCAACTCGCCCGCGCCCCGCGCGGCTAGGGCCCCTGGGGGTGTCCGCGCCCGCGGCTACCGTGAGCCGGTGAAGTCCGACCGGCTCCTCTCCCTCCTCCTGCTGCTCCAGACCCGGGGCCTGGTCCCCGCCACCGAGCTCGCCGAGCGCCTCGAAGTCTCCGTACGCACCATCTACCGGGACGTCGAGGCGCTCTCCGCGTCCGGCGTCCCCGTCTACGCCGAACGCGGCCGGCACGGCGGCATCACCCTGCTCCCCGGCTTCCGCACGGACGTCACGGGGCTCACGGCCGACGAGTCCCGCGCCCTGTTCGTCCTCGCCGCGCAGGGCGCGCACGCCGCGCTCGGCCTGGACCGGGCCCTCGGCTCGGCCCTCCGCAAGGTCATGGCCGCTCTCCCTGAACCCCATCGGCCCGCCGCCGAACTGACGAGCCGCCGGATCCTCGTCGACCCCGACCGCTGGATGCGCACCCCTCAGCCGGCCGTGGACCTCGACGTCCTCAACCGGGCCGTCTTCGCCGACCGGCGCGTACGGCTCCAGTACCGGAGCGGCGGGGCGCCCGCCCCGAAGACGTACACGGTCGACCCGTACGGACTCGTCGTGAAGGCGGGCGTCTGGTACCTGGTCGCCGACCGGGACGGCGAGCCCCGGCTCTTCCGCGCCGACCGCGTCCACCTGGCCGAACTCCTCGACGACCCGGTCCGGCGCCGGGACGGGGTCGAGCTCGCCGACGTGTGGGAGGTGCTCCGCCTCCGCGTCGAGGCCCGACCTGCCGAGATCCGGGTCCGCGCCCGGGTCCACCGCGCCCGCCTAGACCGCTTCCTGCGGCTGCACGGCGACCGCTTGACGGCCGCACCGGGGCGGCCGGACCCGGATTCGACCCCGGACTCGGACTCGGATTCGGCCCCGGACTCGGCCTCGGACGAGGAGTGGACCGAGGTCGAACTCGCCTTCCACCAACCGGGCGACACCCGCCCCCTCCTGGCGATGGGCGGCAGCCTGGAGGTCCTGGAGCCGCCGGAGATCCGTACGCTCCTCGCGCGGGCGGCGGCGGAGATCGTCGCCCTCTACCCGGACACGTGAGGACCCGGGAGGGCCCGCGAGGCTCCGGGAAGCGGTGGCGTGGACAGGCCAGGCGGCAGACGTGCGCGAGCGCCCTCGTAGAATCGAGAAATCATGGCTTACCTCGACCACGCCGCGACCACGCCGATGCTCCCCGAGGCGATCGAGGCGATGACCGCCCACCTCGCCGTCACGGGCAACGCCTCCTCCCTGCACGCGGCCGGGCGGCGCGCCCGGCGGACCGTCGAGGAGGCCCGCGAGACCCTCGCCGCCGCCCTGGGCGCACGGCCCAGCGAGGTCGTCTTCACCTCCGGCGGCACCGAGGCCGACAACCTCGCCGTCAAGGGCCTGTACTGGGCCCGCCGCGACGCCGACCCGGCCCGCACCCGCGTCCTCGCCAGCCCCGTCGAGCACCACGCCGTCCTCGACGCCGTCGACTGGCTCGCCACGCACGAGGGCGCCACCGTCGAGTACCTCCCGGTCGACCGGTACGGCCGGGTCCACCCGGACGCGCTGCGCGAGGCGATCGCGCGCGAGCCGGAGACCGTCGCGCTTGCCACCGTCATGTGGGCGAACAACGAGATCGGCACGATCATGCCGGTACGCGAACTCGCCGACGTCGCCCGCGAGTTCGGCGTCCCCCTGCACTCCGACGCGGTCCAGGCCTTCGGCCAGGTCCCGGTCGACTTCGCCGACTCCGGGCTCGCGGCCCTGACCGTCTCCGGTCACAAGATCGGCGGCCCCTACGGCATCGGCGCGCTGCTCCTCGGCCGTGAGTACAGCCCGGTCCCCGTGCTGCACGGCGGCGGCCAGGAGCGCCACGTCCGGTCCGGCACCCTGGACGCGCCCGCCATCGCCGCGTTCGCCGTCGCCGGCCGGCTCGCCGCCGAGCGCCGCGAGGAGTACGCGCGCGAGGTCGGCGCCCTCCGCGACAAGCTGGTGGCGGCCGTCCGCGCCGCGGTCCCGGACGCGATCCTCGGCGGCGACCCGGACGACCGGCTCCCCGCCAACGCGCACTTCACCTTCCCCGGCTGCGAGGGCGACTCCCTGCTCCTGCTCCTCGACGCCCAGGGCATCGAGTGCTCGACCGGCTCCGCCTGCACCGCCGGCGTCGCCCAGCCCAGCCACGTCCTGCTCGCCACCGGCACCGACCCGGACCTCGCCCGCGGAACCCTCCGCTTCACCCTCGGCCACACCTCCACCGAAGCGGACGTGGCAGCCGTAGCCGAGGCCATCGGGCCGGCGGTGGAACGCGCCCGCACGGCGGGCCTGGTCTAGGGACGGGCAGCCCCCCCCGCCTCACGCCGGCTTCTTCGAAGCCTCCCGGACCAGCTTCATGTAGCGGTCCCAGTCCCAGTGCGGGCCGGGGTCCGTGTGGTCGGTGCCCGGGACCTCGACGTGGCCGATGATGTGCTTCCGGTCGACGGGTATGTCGTAGCGCGCGCAGATGCCCGCCGTCAGCCGGGCCGAGGACGCGTACATGGCCGCCGTGAAGTCCTGCGGGCGGTCGACGAAGCCCTCGTGCTCGATGCCGACGCTCCGCTCGTTCATGTCCCGGCTCCCGGCGTGGAAGGCGACGTCGAGCTCGCGGATCATCTGCGCCACATGGCCGTCCTTGCGGACGACGTAGTGCGTGGCGGCGCCGTGCCCCGGGTTCTTGAAGACCTTCAGGGCGGTCGCGTAACTGCCCTGGACGACGTGGATCACGACCCGGTCGATCGTGAAGTCGGCCGGGCGGTCGGCCCGCCGCCAGTTCGCCCGGGACGCCGCCGTCCAGTCCGCGCCCTTGTGGTCGAGCTCGCCCTCGACCCGGGCCCGCTCCGTGCCGGGCAGCCGCCACCAGGCGCGCGCCAGCTCGTCGCGGGCCAGTGCCGCCGTACCGAGGACGGCCGCGCCGCCGCCGAGCAGGACGGCTCGCCGCCCCACCCCCCGCTTCTTGTTCTCGCTCCCCATGTCCAGAACAACGCTTACTCACGCGACCCTGGTTCCCGGGCCCCGTACCCTGGTAGGGCTATGACTGAGACTTCCCAGCGGACCGAGACCCCCCAGCGCCGCCTCCGTGTCCTTGCCGCCATGTCGGGAGGCGTCGACTCCGCCGTCGCCGCCGCCAGGGCCGCCGAAGCCGGGCACGACGTCACCGGCGTCCACCTCGCGCTCTCCGCGAACCCGCAGTCCTTCCGTACGGGTGCGCGCGGCTGCTGCACCATCGAGGACTCCCGGGACGCCCGCAGGGCCGCCGACGTCATCGGCATCCCCTTCTACGTCTGGGACCTCGCCGAGCGCTTCCGCGAGGACGTCGTGGACGACTTCGTCGCGGAGTACGAAGCGGGCCGCACGCCCAACCCCTGCCTGCGCTGCAACGAGAAGATCAAGTTCGCGGCGCTGCTCGACAAGGCGCTCGCCCTCGGCTTCGACGCGGTCTGCACCGGCCACTACGCCACGGTCGTCCTGAACGAGGACGGCACGCGCGAGCTGCACCGGGCCTCCGACATGGCCAAGGACCAGTCGTACGTCCTCGGTGTCCTGGACGAGAAGCAGCTCGCCCACGCGATGTTCCCGCTGGGCGACACCCTCACCACCAAGGACGAGATCCGGGCGGAGGCGGAGCGGCGCGGGCTCGCGGTGGCGAAGAAGCCCGACAGCCACGACATCTGCTTCATCGCCGACGGCGACACCCAGGGCTTCCTGGCCTCCCGGCTCGGCAAGGCGGAGGGCG
Organism: Streptomyces sp. NPDC001927; assembly: GCF_053594455.1. NCBI lineage: Bacteria > Bacillati > Actinomycetota > Actinomycetes > Kitasatosporales > Streptomycetaceae > Streptomyces > Streptomyces sp. NPDC001927. The sequence continues at coordinate 263,103 of NZ_JBSFEN010000015.1, forward strand.
ACATCGTCGACGAGTCCGGGGAGAAGGTCGGCACCCACGAGGGCGCGTACGGCTTCACCATCGGCCAGCGCAAGGGCCTGCGGATCGGCCACCCGGCGCCGGACGGCAAGCCGCGCTACGTCCTGGACATCTCGCCCGTCAACAACACGGTCACGGTCGGCCCGGTCGAGGCGCTCGACGTCACCGGCCTGGGCGCGATCAAGCCCCGCTGGTGCGGCACGGCCCCCGAGGGCTCCGGCCGCTACACCGCCCAGCTGCGCGCCCACGGCGGCGAGACCCCGGTCACGGCGGCCCTGGCGGACGGCGAGCTGACGGTCACCTTCGACGAGCCGGTCCGGGGTGTGGCCCCGGGGCAGGCGATCGTGCTGTACGACGGCACGCGCGTGGTGGGCTCGGCGACGATCGCGACGACGGTACGGAGCACGGCGGCGGCGACGACGCCCGCGACGGCCTAGGGCGTTTCCTTCGGATCACCTTGCCGACCAGATGAAGATGGCGGCGAGGTGGAGTCCGGCGAGGTAGATGGTGGCGGTCTTGTCGTAGCGG
>NZ_JBSFEN010000016.1:0-143529 GCF_053594455.1 Streptomyces sp. NPDC001927
CGACGGCCGCCCGGCCACCACACACTGGATGTACGCGCCGACGCTCGCCAAGCGCTATCCGTCGGTCCATGTGGACCCGCGGGAGCTCTTCGTCGGAGGGCGAGGTCGCTGCGCCGCTTGATCCCGAGCTTCCGGTACACCCGGGTGAGGTGCTGCTCGACGGTGCTGACGGTGACGAAGAGCTTGGCCGCGATCTGGCGGTTGCTGTGGCCGCGGACGGCCAGGGCCACCACCCGCATCTCCGCGTCGCTCAGCACACCGACCAGTGTCTCGCCGCCCGTTCCCGAGGCGGCGAGCTCCTGAGGTCTTCGGGCCGCTTCCGGCGGTGTCCTGGCCGGTAGCGGCACGCCGGACTGCTCGGCGAGCTGGCGGGCCCGGCGCAGCGCCATCCGGCCCTTGCTGTACTGCCCGGTGTCGAGGTGGCACCGGCTCAGCGCGTTGAACGTGTACGCGAGTTCCAGCGGGTTGCCGCACTTCTGCGCGGCCTCCAGGGCCTGCCCCAGGAGGTTCATCCGCTCCTGCGGCGGCGCGGTCGCCGCGAGCGTCCGCAGGGTCAGGGAGCGCGCCTCGTGGTGCCCGGGACCCACCAGGACCGACTGCTCGGTGGCCAGTTCCCGGGCGCGCGTGATCTCGCCGCGGGCCAGGTGGGCCCGGGCCGCGTCGGTGCGCCAGGGCAGCAGGGCCGGGACGTCCATCTGCCAGCGCGTGGCCAGTTCGCCCACGGCGGCGAAGTCGTCCAGGGCCGCCTGCGACTGGCCGCTCGCGAGCAGCGCGTTGCCGCGGGCACGGAGGTAGCAGACCCCGAGCAGGGTCTGGAAGATGCCCTCGGGCGGCACCACCTGGAGCTGGGCGAGGGCCCGTTCGGGCGAGCCCAGGACGGTGTACGCCTCCAGGGTGACCGTCAGCGGCAGCCCGATGTGGACGCCCCAACTGGCGGCCGGGGTCTCGGCGAGCGCCCGTTCGGCCAGCCGCGCGGCCTCGGCCGGTTCGCCCCGGTGCAGGGCCAGCTTCGCCCGCAGGCTCTCGAAGAGCGCCCGCCAGACCGGCGCGGACCGGCTCCGGGCTGCGGCGGCGAGCGAGTCGATCCACTGCTCGGCCGCGTCGTAGGACCCGTTGACGATCAGCGTGCTGACCGCGAGCACGAGGGGGATCAGCGTGTCGTCGTCCAACTGGTGGCTGACCAGGGCCTGTTCCGCGCACAGGGCGGAGAGCGGCCCGGGGCCGTCCCGCAGCACCCGCTCCAGCTCGACCAGCGTCTGGCCCCGGGTGGCGGCCAGGGGGACGTACGACTCGCCGGCCGCCGCCGTGTCGCCCTCCTCCGCCGTGGCCGGATACATCAGAGCGAGGGTGGTCCGGCACCGCCGCAGGGTGGCCGAGGCCTCCGCGTCCTGGCGCAGCCGGGCGTGCCGCTCCATCTGCTCCAGGATCTCCAGGGCCGTGTTCGGGCGGCCGAACCAGAGCAGCGCGTCCACCGGCGCCGACACATGACGCCCCGTCAACAGGCCGCAGCGGGCGGCCTCCAGGAGGGACGGCAGCCGGCGGGCGGCGGTCCGCGGGTCGGACCGCCACTCGGTGCGGAAGAGCATCGCCGTCGTGGCCGTGAAGTGTTCCTTGCTGCGGTCGTACCGGTAGGCGACGGAGAGGCAGTCGGTCGCGAGCGTGGTGTCGCCCGTCGACAGGCCCTCCTGCGCGGCCTCGAGCAGCACGGCCGCGGCGCAGTCGTTGTCGATCTGGCTCGCGGCGACGAGGTGGTGGGCGACGGCGGTCACCGGAGCGCCGTTCTTGAAGAGCAGCGTCCCGATCCGGGTGTGCAGCTCGGCCCGCGCCTCGGGGGTCATGTCGTGCAGCACGGCGGTGCGCGCGTCGGGGTGGCGCCAGGCGCCGTCCGCGAGGAGGCCGGTCTCCTCCAGCGTGCTGAGCGCCAGGTTCAGGGACTGCGGGTGCGTGCCCGGGAGCTGGACGAGGAGCGGGACGTACCGCGGGTCGTGCAGGACGGCCATGATCCGCGCGATCGTCCGTACGGAGGTGGCGCAGCGGTAGAGGCAGCCGAGGACGGCCTGTTCGAAGAGGGTGCCGGCGGACAGCACCGGGGCGGCCGGCCACTCGGTCGCCGCCGCGATGGTGTCCTCGACCAGGCCGCGGACGAGGAACGGGTTGCCGCCGGTGGCGGCGAGGCACTCCGTGTCGAGGGCCTGGGCCGCGCTCGGCCCGAGGCGCGCCGCGAGCAGCTCGCGCACCCCGCCGAGGGAGAGGGGCGGCAGCCGCACGCGGTGGCAGACCGGCTCCGGGGGAAGCTCCGCGCGTAGCAGGGTGCTGGAACGGCGGGGTGAGGGGAGTTCGTTGAGGACGAGCAGGAGCGGCGTCGCGCGCAGCCGGCGGGTGAGGGAGGACAGGCACAGCAGGGACGGGGTGTCCGCGTACTCGACGTCGTCGACGCTGATGAGCAGCGGCCGCTCGACGTACTTGACGAGGTCGTGCAGGGCCGTGCCCATCTGGTGGAAGAGGCGCGGCGGGATGGCGACGGAGTCCTGCACGGTGGCGGCGTCGGCGCTCAGGGCCCGGTCGAGCAGATGAGCCACGTGACCGGCCGCGGCGGGCGGCAGTTCCACGCCACGGAACAGCTGGGCGAGGACGCCGAAGGGCACGTACCGCTCCATGCGGGAGGCGGTCGCGGAGAGGTGCACCGCACCCGCGCGCCGGGCCTCCTCGGCGAGGGCGGCGAGGAGTTCGGTCTTCCCGTGTCCGGCCGCGCCGCTCACGACGGCGATCCGGCTGTTCCCTCCCATGGCTTCCCCGAGGAGGCGCCGCATGACCGATAACTGTTCCTCACGCTCGCATATGAGGTGGGGATGGGGCGGGGGAGTGAGCTCGTCCAGAACGACCGACGCTGTTCTTGGAGGCATTCTTTCGACTCCGCTTCGTATTCAGCTGTATCGGAGAAGGGGTGCGCCAGACGAGTCGTACGGATCTTCCGCTGGCGAGCTCTGCCCAGTAAAACCCGGTCTCCCCAGCACGGCAACCAACGCCCACGGCGGAGGTTCAGGCTCCGATTGGCCGCTGAATACAAGGGAGTCCATCGTGCCTGGCGGATCACGGCCACGGGGCCGGAATATCGAGCGGCGGGGAGGATTCCGTGAGACGCGTCACATTCGCCCGTGGCGGCCTGTTGAGGCGTCCACCGGGGTGGTTGCGCCAGGTCGAGGTGCGGAGATCGGCCACGAGGTGCCGGTGATTTTGTTCATGGCTATACGATCCCGCTGCATGGCGCCGCGCCCACCGCATTTTTTCGGCCGGAAATCAGACTTTAACGTGGCCGTCCGGAGGGGGCCGAAGTTCCCGACAAACCACCCCATGCGGCCGGACCGGGCGATCTTCGCGCCGAAGCCCGGGTGGATCACGCCTCTTGACGCGCGGCCGCATCTCGTGCAGGAAAAAAGGGCGCGCGCCCCGCGATACCGCTAATCGGCCCCATGGCCTGAAGTCGCCCCTTGGCCGGTCGGGTTCCGTGCGCGCCGTCGAATGCCGCAACTCCCCCAGCGTCGTACAAGAGCGGACCGAGTGGCTCCGGAACCGGTCGACACCTCCCGAGGACTTCTACCCCTCGTTCATGTTTTCTCCGTCTCTGCTTCACCGGTCCGTGTAGCCACCAGCGCCCAGCGCCGTGATTGTCATGCGCGCAGCTATGAACGCGTAGTCGATTGTCGGCCACGCGTGGGGTCAGGGCGAAGGGGGCGGGTGCGGTGTCTCGGCCACGGTTTCTGTTTGTCTCATGGGTGGACGTCGAGAGACGTCAGGCACCGCACGAGTGGACGCCCGGCGATGTCGGCGCGGAGGCCGTGAGCTGGCGGCTCGTCGGGGCCAACAACCACGAACTCGGGCGCGGCCCCGACCTCCACGGCGGGCACACCGCCTGCAGCGCGGCCGTCCGGCGGCTGCGCGACGGACTCGACCGCGCGGTCCCCCTCGTCTCCATGGGCGCCACCACCGGCGTCTGGAGCTGGCAACTCGCCCTGGACGACCGGTGCGTCGCCGTCGCCGCCCGCACCTTCAGGCGCCAGCGCGAGTGCCGCCACAGCCTGCAGCTCTTCCTCACCGCCGCCGCCGAGGGCCAGCTCGCCGCCGGCGTCACCTACACCCGTCGACTGCGCGGCCTCCGGCTGCCCGACGCCGTCCGGGGGACCGCCTCGTGAGCACCGTCACCCCCGCCGTCGCCCCGGACACGGACGCCCCGCGCCCCCGGTCCAAGGCCGGCGACCCCGCCGACCGGGTCTTCCGCGGCGGCGCGCGCGGCGCCGGAGCCGTCGTCCTGGTCACCATGACCTTGGTCGGCGTCTTCCTGAGCGTCCGCGCCGCCCAGGCCCTCGGCGACGCCGGCTGGTCGTTCGTGACCACCTCGGCCTGGGAGCCCGACTCCCACCGCTTCGGCATCGCGGCCGTCCTGCCCGGCACCGTGCTCATCGGCACCACCGCGATCACCTTCGCCCTGCCGCTCGCGCTCGGCACCGCGCTCTACATCACCGAGTACGCGCCCCGCCGGCTGCGCCGGACCCTGGTCAGCCTCGTCGACCTGATGGCCGCCGTGCCCAGCGTGGTCTACGGCCTGTGGGGGTTCTTCTTCCTCCAGCCCCACATCACCGGGCTCGCCCGGTGGATCTCCACGTACTTCGGCTGGATCCCGATCTTCGCCGTGGACGGCGCCGACCCGCGCGACCCGCTCGCGCCCGCCACCGTCTACACCTCCTCCACCTTCATCGCCGGGATCGTCGTGGCCCTGATGGTCACCCCGATCGCCTGCTCGGTCATGCGGGAGGCGTTCGCGCAGGCCCCGCCCGGCGAGCGCGAGGGCGCCTTCGCGCTCGGCGCGAGCCAGTGGGGGGTCATCCGTACCGTCGTCCTCCCCTTCGGCAAGGGCGGCATCATCGGCGGGACCATGCTCGGGCTCGGCCGGGCGCTCGGCGAGACCATCGCCGTCGTCATGATCATCTCGCCGGTCTTCTTCTTCCAGCCGCACATCCTGGAGAACGGCGCCAACTCCGTCTCCGCGCTGATCGCCCTGCGCTACGGAGCGGCCAGCCCGCTCGGGATGTCCGCGCTCATGGCGGCCGGCCTCTCGCTCTTCCTGATGACCCTCGTCGTCAACTTCATCGCGTCCTCCGTGGTCGCGCGCAGCCGGTCCGGAACGGGAGCCGACGCATGACCCTGACCACGCCCGCGCCCCCCGCCGAACCCGAGGCGACCGGCACCGTCACGCCCGACGTCGTCCCGCACGGCCCCGGCGCGCCCACCGAGAACCGCCGGGTCACCTCCGCCCTGCACGCCCGGGACGTCTTCGCCCTGATCGGCTCGGGCGCCGCCGCCGTCGCCCTGACCGCCGTGGTCTTCGACCGGGTGCTGCCCTGGAACGCCCCGCTCGGTTTCACCGTCGTCACGTACCTCGCCTTCATGGCGCTGTACGCCGTCCTCGTCTCCCTCGACGAGAACGGCGCGACGGTCCGCGCCCGGCTCGCCCAGACCCTCGTGCACGCCCTCGCGGGGCTGCTGCTCGCGGCGCTGCTCTTCATCGTCGGCTACGCGCTCTGGCGCGGGTACGAGGCGCTCGGCCACCTGAACTTCTTCACCGAGGACATGTCCGGCACCGGACCGCTCCAGCCGATCACCGACGGCGGCATGGTGCACGCCATCGTCGGCACGCTCCAGCAGATCGGCATCTCGCTGCTGATCACCGTGCCGCTGGGGCTCGCCTGCGCGGTCTTCCTCAACGAAGTGCCCGGCCGGTACGCCCGGTTCGTCCGCACCATCGTCGAGGCGATGACCGCCCTGCCGTCGATCGTGGCCGGTCTGTTCATCTACGCCACCGCGATCCTCGCCCTGGGCCTGGACAAGTCCGGCTTCGCCGCCTCGCTCGCGCTCTCGGTGATGATGCTGCCGATCATCATCCGGGCCGCCGACGTGGTCATCCGGCTCGTGCCCGGTTCGCTGCGGGAGGCCTCGTACGCGCTCGGCGCCGGGCAGTGGCGCACCGTGTGGACGGTGGTCCTGCCCACCGCCCGCTCGGGTCTGACCACCGCCGTCATCCTCGGCACGGCGCGCGGCATCGGCGAGACCTCCCCGGTCCTGCTCACCTCGGGCGCCGCGACCGGCCTCAACCTCAACCCCTTCGACGGGCCCCAGACCTCGCTCCCGCTGGCCACGTTCACCCTGGTCGCCTCGCCCGAGAAGACCATGATCATCCGAGGCTTCGGCTGCGCGGCGCTCCTGATGGCCCTGGTCCTGCTGCTCTTCCTGCTCGCCCGCGTCATCGGCGGCCGCGGCCCCGGCCAGCTCAGCCGCCGTCAGCAGCGCCGCCGGGCGGCCGCCTCGCAGAAGGACGTGGAACGCATGGGCACCCGCCCGGCGGCGCCCGCCGCCGTGGCGCTCCCCGCGCAGTCCCCGCCGCCCCCGAACTCCCCGCCGCCACCGGCCGGCTGACCGCTCGCCGCCCTCTCGTACGACCCGCCACCCCCGATCAGGAGACCCTCGATGTCCGGACGCCCACCGGCATTCCCCGCGCGCGTGCTGCGACGCAGCCTGGCCGTGCTCGTCACCGCCCTCGCGCTCGTGGTGCCCGTTGCGCCGCCCGCCGCCGCCGAGAGCTACGTACCGGTCTCCGGCGCGGGCTCCACCTGGAGCCAGAACGCCCTCGACCAGTGGCGGGCCAACGTCAAGCAGTACGGCATGACGGTCAACTACAACGGCACCGGCTCCTCCGACGGGCGCAACCAGTTCCGCAACGGCACCGTCGACTTCGCCGTCTCCGAGATCCCGTACGGCATCAACGACTCGGGCGTCGCCGACCCGCCGCCCTCGCGGAAGTTCAGCTACATGCCGATCGTCGCGGGCGGCACGGCCTTCATGTACAACCTGAAGATCGGCAACCGCCGGGTCACCAACCTCCGGCTCTCCGGCGAGAACGTCGCCAAGATCTTCACCGGTACCGTCACGATGTGGAACGACCCGGCGATCAAGGCCGACAACCCGGGCCTCGCCGCCGCCCTGCCGGCCCGCCGGATCGTCCCCGTGGTCCGCTCCGACGGCTCGGGCACGACGGCCCAGCTGACCACCTGGCTGAGCAAGAAGCACGCAGGCCTGTGGGACGCGTACTGCGGCAAGGCGGGCCGCCGCACCCCCTGCGGCCCCACCTCCAACTTCCCCGTGATCGGCGGCAAGGGCTTCGTCGGCCAGTCCGGCTCCAACGGCGTCTCCGGCTACGTCGCCCAGGACGGCAACCAGGGCACGATCACCTACGTCGAGTACTCGTACGCGGTCTCCACCACCGGCTTCCCGGTGGCCAAGATCCTCAACGAGAAGGGCTACTACACCGAGCCAACCGCCCAGAACGTGGCGGTCTCGCTGACCAAGGCGGGCATCAACGCCGACCTCACCCAGCGCCTCGACGGGGTCTACAACAGCACCGACCCGCGCACGTACCCGCTCTCCAGCTACAGCTACATGATCGTCCCGACCGCCCTGGAGTCGAACTTCAACCCGCAGAAGGGCAAGTCCCTCGGCGCGTTCGCGTACTACTTCCTCTGCCAGGGACAGCAGTCGGTGGACCGGCTCGGCTACTCGCCGCTGCCCATCAACCTGGTCCAGGCGGGCCTGACACAGGTCCGCCGGATCCCCGGCGTCGCCGCCGAGAGCATCGACATCAAGAAGTGCAAGAACCCGACGTTCTCCAGTGACGGCACCAACACCCTCGCCAAGTCCGCGCCGTACCCGCCCGCCTGTGACCTCAAGGGCGCCAAGCAGTGCGACACCGGCACCGGCGGCAACAAGACCCCCACCAAGACCGGGGGTTCCTCGGGCGGCTCGGGCGGTTCCGGCGGCGCCAACGGCGGTACGAACGGCGGCGGTTCGGGCGGTACGGCCTCCGGCGGCGGAGCCGCGACCGGGGGAGCCACCGGCGGTGCGACCGGCGGCGCGACGGCCGGTACGGCGGCCGCGGGCGGAGCCGCCACCGGCGGCGGCACGGGCGCGGCCACGGGGGGCGCGCTCGACCCCGACACCGGCCAGCCGATCGCCGCGGGCGACGCGGGCGGCTCCGGCGGAGGCGGCGATCTGTACGGCGTGCCGGTGACCACGGCCGCCGGCCTGGGCGGCGGGCTCCAGACCGCGCTGATGGTCCTGGGCGCCGTGCTCTTCTTCGGCATCACCGTGGGCCCGCCGCTGCTGCACCGGCGCCTGGCCGCCCGCCGCGCGGGGGAGGGGTCCCGATGACCCGTACCCGTCCGTCCGTACGTACCGGAGCGACCGGCTCCCGGTCCCGGCTGCGGCACCTCCTTGGCACCCTCTGCCTCGCCCTGGTCCCCGTCGTCGCCACCGTCGGCACCGGCCTCGACCCGGCCGCGCCGCCCGCGTACGCCGCCACCGGCGACGACTCGCGGACGACCGTCTCCGGGACGGGCGACTTCGCCGACCTGAAGATCACCGTCAGCCAGACCCGCAACCTCGTCAACCAGGTCGTCAAGATCACCTGGACCGGTGGCGCGCCCACCGTCTCCGACACCGCGTACGCCGCCAACTACCTCCAGATCATGCAGTGCTGGGGCGACGAGCGCGGACCCGGCACCGACCAGTGCCAGTTCGGCGGCTCCTCCGCGCTCGGCGCGGGCTCGGGCAACCAGGCCGCCGGCGCGTACACCAACAGCCGGCAGCTGAACTACGGCGCGAACCTGAAGGACTCCGAGAACCAGCCGCTGCCCCCGCCGAGCCCCAGCGGCATCTCCTACGCGCCGTTCCGCTCGGTCACCGGCGACGAGGTCAGCCCGGGCAACTGGAACGAGTTCTTCGACGTCAACAGCACCAACGAGGTCCCGTACGCCCGCACCAACCCGCGGGGCGAGGGCGAGGTCTACTTCGAGGCGCAGACCGGCGTCGAGGCCCCCGGCCTCGGCTGCGGCGACGCGACCGAGAAGGCGGGCACCGTCACCGGCCGCGGCTGCTGGCTGGTGATCGTGCCGCGCGGGACGAAGGAGGTCGACGGCAGCGCGTACACCGCCCAGTCCAGCGGCCAGTTGCAGTCCTCGCCGCTCTCCCCGGCCAACTGGAAGCACCGCATCACCGTCCCGCTCGGCTTCGAGCCGATCGGCAGCCACTGCCCGATCGGCGCCGAGGAACGCGGCACGCTCGGCAGCGAGATGGCCGCCGAGGCCGTCACCCGCTGGCAGCCCGCGCTCTGCCGGACCGGCGCCAAGGCCATCTACGGCTACGCCCAGGTCCCCGACGAGACCGCCCGCGTCAAGCTGCTCTCGGGCAAGCCCGGCCTGGTCTTCGTCGGCCGCAACGCCGAGATCACCACCCCGCGCGAGGACCACCGCGCGCCCGTCTACGCCCCGGTCGCCGTCTCCGGCATCACCATCGGCTACTTCATCGAGAGCCAGGCCGCCTTCCGGGCCCCCGACGCGGTCAAGCAGCGCAACGGCGCCCGGATGGGCACCCTGCGGCTGACCCCGCGCCTGGTCGCCAAGCTCCTCACCGAGTCCTACCGCGACGGCGTCTCCCGCTTCGCCGAGAGCGTCGCGAAGAACCCCGAGAACCTCGGCCGCGACCCGGAGTTCATCCGCCTCAACCCGGAGTACGCCGACCTGGACTTCGGCGGCAAGCTCGGCGACGCCCTCGTCCCGCAGCCGCTCGCCGACACCACCCGGCAGCTGTGGGCGTGGGTGGTCCAGGACCCGGCCGCCGCCGAGTTCCTGAAGGGAACCCCCGACAACCAGGGCACCCACGGGAACCCGGGGAACGCCGGCACGACGGTCAACCCGCACTACAAGAACCTGGCGACGCCGCTCGACACCTTCCCCAAGAGCGACCCGTACTGCCAGCCCTTCGACGACCGGCCCGACTTCCCGCTCTGCATCCAGGACAAGAAGCCGTACGCCACCGACATGCACGCCGCCGCGCGCGCGGCCGGGCGCGGCGACACCCTGGCCCGTACCTCCTGGGACCCGACCGCCACCCCGCCCGCGTACAAGAAGGACCCGCCGCAGCCGGCCGGTCAGCGCGCCGTGCTCGCGGTGACCGACACCGCGACCGCCGACCGCTACGGCCTGATGCGCGCCGAACTCCTCAATGCGGCGGGTAAGTTCATCGCCCCCGACACGGCGTCCCTGACCGCCGCCGTGGGCGCCCGCAAGGCCGGCACCGACGGGGTGACCCTGCCGGACCCGGGCTCCAGGAACCCGGCCGCCTACCCGCTCACCGTCGTCACCTACGCCGCCACCGTGCCCGCCGACCTGACGGCGGCCGAGGGCCGTGACTACGGCACCCTGCTGACGTACGCGGCCGGCGCCGGCCAGAACCCGGGCGTCGCCTCCGGCACCCTGCCGCACGGTTACGCGCCGCTGCCCGAGGCCCTGCGCGCGCAGACCCGCAAGGCCGCCCACCAGGTCACCACGCAGGCGGGCAAGAACCCGTCCACGACCACGCCCCCGCCGGGCACGGCCGACGGCGGCGCGTCCGGCGACGGCGGAGCCGGTGGCTCCACCGGTACGAACGGAGGCTCCGGCGGCGGGGACGGTACGGGATCCGGCGGCGCGGCCGCGGGCGGTACGCAGTCCACGGCGGGCCCGAGCACGGGCCCCAGCCAGGCCGCCGTACCGCCGACCACCGGGAAGCCCGCCCCGGCAACGCCCGCCGCGCTCGGCGAGCCGACCCCCGGCTGGGCCGTCGGCTTCGTCCGGAACGCGCTGCTCATCTGCCTGATCGTCGGCGCCCTCGCGGCCTTCGCGGGCCCGCTGCTGCCGAGATACCTGCCGCGTCTCCTGGCGGCCGCACGCACGCAATGGAGGAGGTGATGCCCGAAAGCGTCTGATTCGTCCGCGCCAACGGAAGTCCTGCACACGCGCCCCGGGCACCACCCGGAGCGCAGCCTAGCTGAGGAGAACCCCCAGTGAACAAGAAGAAGACCGGCCTCGCGCTCGCCGCGGCGGCGCTCGCGGCGGTCACCGTCGGCAGTGGCCTCGCCTCCGCCGACCCGGCCGGCCCCCCGCAGCACCGCGCGCTCTCCGGTGTCGGCTCCGACACCACCCAGGACGTCATGAACGGCCTGGCCGACGTGGTCACGGTCAACGGGCAGAAGGTCATCGGCTCGTACGACGCCACGGGTTCCGCGAACATCACGACGAAGAACCCGGCGACCACGCCCAACTGCACCCTCGCGCGCCCCAACGGCTCCAGCGCCGGCCGTGCCGCGCTGCTGACCTCGCTCCAGGCCGGAAACGGCTGCCTCGACTTCGCCCGCTCCTCCTCGCTGAGCCTGGGCGCGGCCAACCCGGGTCTGACGTACGTGCCGTTCGCGATCGACGGCGTCTCCTACGCCATCACGCCCGGCTCGTCGCTCCCGCGCAAGCTGACGCTGACGGACCTCAAGGCCATCTACCACTGCGACCCCGACTACGTGGGCACCTCGCCGAACTACGACGTGACCGTCTACCTGCCGCAGGCCGGCTCCGGCACGCGCTCCTTCTGGCAGTCGCAGATGGGCATCACCGAGAACGACGTGGTCGCGGGCGTCTACCCCTGCATCAAGGACAAGAAGGGCACCGCCCCGGTCCAGGAGCACGACGGCCGCATCCTCGACGACAAGTCGATCGTGCCGTTCTCCATCGCGCAGTACCAGTCGCAGTCCTCGCAGACCATCGCGGACCTGCGCGGCCGGGCCATCCTCGGCACCGTCGACGGCCTGTCGCCGACGGTCCTGAACAGCGGCTTCGGTGTGAAGCGCGACGTCTACAACGTCATCCCGACCAGCAAGGTCGGCACCTCGCCGTGGAGCGACGTCTTCGTCGGCCCCAACTCCGGCATCTGCAAGCAGCCCGCCGTGATCAACACGTACGGCTTCGCGACCAACCCGAACTGTGGCGACACCACCAAGCAGACCCCCTGATCAGGAGCCTGACGTGCTGAAGAACAGATTCTCCCGGGCCCTGGCCCTCGGTGTCGCCGCCGTCACGACCGCCTTCGCGGCGGGCCTGGCGACGGCGGGCGCGGCGTACGCCGCCCCGATCGGCACCCTCGACATCGCCCCCGCCACCGGCGCGGACACCAGCGGCATCGCGTTCACCACCTCGGGCGCCTGCCCGGCCAATGCCACCAACGTCCTGGTGAAGGTGGAGGGTTCCGGCTTCCCGGCCGGCGGCCTGAACGTGGTCGGCAACTCGCCGATCGCCACCTACCCCACGGCGGGCAACGGCGGCATGGTCATCCCGCTGACGTCCACCATGCGCGACTACGCCTCCCAGGCGGGCTTCACCACCCTCCAGGGCAAGTACGACTTCACCGTCATCTGCCGGACCGCGTTCAACGGCACCAGCCTCGGTGACTTCACCGGCGCCATCTGGTTCACGTCCAACACGACGTACCAGGCCAACGACCCGGCCGTGAAGACGGACACCAGCACCTCGCTCGCGGTCACCCCGGGCGGCCCGGCGCAGGTCGGCACCGCCGTCACGCTGACCGCCACGGTCACGCCGTCCGGCGCCCCCGGCACCGTGCAGTTCAAGGACGGCTCCGCCGACCTCGGTACCCCGGTCACCGTGACCGGCGGCGTCGCGGCGCTGACCACGAGCAACCTCACCGCCGGCACGCACGCGCTGACCGCCGTGTTCACGCCGTCCAACGCCTCGTACAACGGCTCCACCTCGACGGCCGTCTCCTACCAGGTGACGCCGGCCGCGGCCACGCAGACCACCACGGCCCTCGCGGTCTCCCCGGCGGCGAGCACTCCGCAGTACAGCCCGGTCACCCTCACCGGCACGGTCTCCCCGGCCGGCGCGGCGGGCTCGATCAAGTTCACCGACACCGTCGGTGGCACCACCACCCCGCTCGGCACGGTCCCGGTCGTGGGCGGCACCGCCGTCCTGACCACCTCCAGCCTGCCGGCCGGTCCGCACTCCTTCACCGCCGTCTTCGTCCCGGCCGACCCGGCCCGGTACACCGGCTCGGACTCCGCCGCGATCCCGTACACGATCGGCGCGTTCGCCGGCGTGACCGCCTCGGAGACCATCACGACCACCGTCAACGCCGGCGCGCTCGTCATCAGCGTCGACAACCCGCAGGTCACGCTGCCCTCGCCGGTCCTGAACAACGACGGTGACCTGCTCACCACCGCCGGTGCCCTCAGCCCGGTGACGCTGACCGACACCCGCGCCGGCAACCCGGGCTGGACCGTCAGCGGTCAGGTCGCCGACTTCTCCGACGGCGCCACGCACACCATCAACGGCCAGAACCTCGGCTGGTCCCCGAAGGTCGTCGACAAGGCGCCCGCGCAGACCGTCACCCCCGGCTCGTCCGTCCCGGCCGCGTCCGGCGCGGCCCCCGGCGACACGGGCACGGCCGGCCTGAAGGCCGCCCGCACCCTCGCCAACGGCACCGGTCTCGGCACCGCGCACATCGGCGCCGACCTGGCCCTGAACGTCCCGACCTCCACGACGGCCGGCACGTACACCGCCACGCTCACCCTCACCGCCATCTGATCCAGGCGTGAGTTCCGGGGCGGAGCCGCGCCGCACGGCCGCACAACCCGAACCACCCGCCGCGCGACCGGGGTTCCGCCCCGCCCCTGACCTCTGGAGAACCGTCATGACCGCTCACCGTCACCTCCGACCGGCCGGCGCCCTCGGCCTGTGGGTGTTCCTGTTCCTCGCCCTGCTCCTGGCGCTGCTGCCGGCCGGTCCGGCCGCGGCCGCCGAAGGCCCCAAGGACAAGAAGGCCGTCTTCGGCGTCCAGCCCGCCGGGCCCAAGAAGCCCGACCAGCGGCCCCACTTCTCGTACGGGGTCACCGGCGGCGCCGCCGTCCGCGACCAGATCGCGCTCTGGAACTACGGCTCCGAGCCGCTGACCCTCGCCGTCTACGCGAGCGACGCCGTCAACACCGTCGACGGCGGCTTCGACCTGCTCGCCGCCGACAAGAAGCCGACGGACGCCGGCAGTTGGATCAAGCTGGCGACGAACAAGGTGACGGTGAAGCCCAAGAGTCACGTCATCGTCCCGTTCACCCTCACCGTGCCGGCCAAGGTGACTCCCGGCGACCACACCGGAGGCATCGTCGCCTCGCTCTCGGGCACCGGCAAGGACGCCAAGGGCAACCAGGTCCGGCTCGACCAGCGCGTCGGCGCCCGCGTCTACCTCCGGGTCGCCGGGGCCATCAAGCCCGAGCTGACCGTGGAGAACGTCCGCGCCGAGTACCACGGCACCCTCAACCCCTTCGGGTCCGGCTCGGCCACGGTCACGTACACCGTCCGCAACAGCGGCAACGTCCGGCTCGGCGCCCGCCAGGCCGTCCGCGTCAACGGCGTCTTCGGCTCCTCGGTCACCGCCAAGGGCGTCCGCGACCTCGGCGAACTGCTCCCCGGCAACGCCCTGACGGTCACCGCCGAGGCCGACGGGGTGGCGCCGCTCGTGCACGCCTCGGCCGTCGTCTCCGTGCAGCCCGTCGCGACCCGCGAGGGCGTCGACCCCCGGCTGCCCTCGCTGACGCACACCGTCTCGGTCTGGGCGGTGCCCTGGACGTTCCTCGCCCTGCTGCTGCTCCTCGTCGCGGGCTTCCTGTGGCGGCGCCGCCGTCGGCGTACGGACCGGGGTGCGGACCGGCGCTCCGGCGGGCCCGGGGCGGCGGACGGCGCTGAGGACGGGGCGGACCAGGCCCGGAAGAACACCCCCGAGACCCCCGACACTCCCGACAAGGAGCTCATCGTGCAGTTCACCCGCCTCCTCACCCGGCGTACCGCGGCCGGTGCGGCCGCCGCCGCGGCGGTGGTCCTCGCCGGTGTCGGCGTCCTCACGGTGCCGACGGCCTCGGCCGCCCCGCTGGGCACGGCGAAGGCCAACCCGGCCACGGGCGCCGACGACACCAACATCGACCTGACCACCTCGGGCGCCTGCCCGGCGCCCGCCACCAACGTCCTGCTGAAGGCGGTCGGCAAGGGCTTCCCGGCCGAGGGCAAGAACCTGGTCGGCAACTCGCCGCTCACCGCCTACCCGAAGGACCCGAACGGCGCCGGCTTCATCGTGCCGCTGACCATGACGATGCGGGACTACGCCAACGAGGCCGGGTTCACCACCCTGGAGGGGCGGTACGACCTGACGATCGTGTGCCGCAAGGAGTTCGGGTCCGCGACCTTCGGCGAGTTCACCGGGTCCATCTGGTTCACCTCCAACACCGTGTACCAGGACACCGACCCGGGCGGCACGAACCCCACGGGCACGCCGTCCGGCACGCCGTCGGGCACGCCCTCCGGGACCCCGTCCGGCACTCCGTCGACCACGGGAACGCCCACCCCGACCGACACCGGCTCGCCGACGACGACGGAGACCGGCGGTGACACGGTCGGCGTCTCCACGAGCATCCCGCCGAGCACGGCGGCGCCGACGACGACCGAGCCGGCGTCCTCGGGCGGTTCCTCCGCGAACGGCGGCTCGGGCGGCGGCGACGGCGGTGGCGGTCTCGCAGACACCGGCACCGACCCCGTCGTACTCGGTCTGCTCAGCGCCCTCCTCGTGGTCACCGGCGCCCTCGCCGTCCGATGGGCCCGCAAGCGCGGACTGATCACCTTCGGCAGCAACTGACGCGACGACCGGCGCGACGACCGACGTAACGACCGACGAGACAACCGACGTACGGAGCACACGCCATGACAGCCACCTCCACCGTGGTGGACGTGCGTCCCGCCCCCGCCGGGCCGGAGAAGCCGAGTGCTTACCCGGCCCGGGCCGGGGCCGGGCACGCACCCCGCACCAGCCCGCTGTGGGCCGTCGGCGGCGCCCTGGCCATCCTCGGCGCGCTGCTCCTCGGCTTCGTCGCCGAGGTCGGCCCGCTCGGCCACCTCCGGCACGAGCGGGACCGCCGCGTCGGCTACGCCGAGGTCCGCGGCTCGCTCGCCAACGCCACCACGCCCATCGGCGCGACCACCGAACCCGGCACGCCCATGGCCCTGCTGACGATCCCGCAGCTCGGCCTGAAGGAGGTCGTCCGCGAGGGCACCTCGTCCGAGGTGCTTGCCTCCGGCCCCGGGCACCGGCGCGACACCGTGCTGCCCGGGCAGGCCGGCAACAGCATCCTCATGGGCCGCAAGGCGGGGTACGGGGGTCCGTTCCGGTACCTCGCCGGGCTCCAGCCGGGCGAGACCTTCAAGGTCACCACCGGTCAGGGCGACCACACCTACCGGGTGAGCGGTGTCCG
Source organism: Streptomyces sp. NPDC001927 (assembly GCF_053594455.1). Taxonomy (NCBI): domain Bacteria; kingdom Bacillati; phylum Actinomycetota; class Actinomycetes; order Kitasatosporales; family Streptomycetaceae; genus Streptomyces; species Streptomyces sp. NPDC001927. The sequence goes on from NZ_JBSFEN010000016.1 coordinate 16,217, forward strand.
GCGCGAGGGCGACCCGCAGCCGCCCGCCCTGCAGCCCGGGACGGGCCGGCTCACGCTGATGACCGCCACCGGCGACGCGTACCGGCCGACCGGGGTCGTCCAGGTCGACGCCGACCTGATCTCGGCGCCCCAGCCGGGCGTGGCCCCCGCCTTCCGCTTCGGCCGGGTCCCCGCCGACGAACTCCCGCTCGCCGGGCAGCCCTCGTCGTGGCTCCCGCTCATCCTCTGGTCGCAGGCCCTCCTGCTCGCCGCCGCCGCCCTGGTCTGGGCGCGCTCCCGGGTGCCCCGCGCGCACGTCTGGCTGGTCGGCTTCCCGGTCCTGGTCGCCCTCGCCCTCGCGGCGGGCGACCAGGCGGCGCTCCTCCTTCCCAACCTCCTGTAAGGACAGTCGTGGCCTCCCACCTGGACGCACGTTCCATCTCCGCCTGGTTCGGTACCCACAAGGTCCTCAACCGCGTCTCCCTGACCATGCCCGCGGGCCGGGTCACCGCGCTCATCGGCCCCTCGGGCTGCGGCAAGTCGACGTTCCTGCGCATCCTGAACCGGATGCACGAGCTGATCCCCGGCGCCGAACTGGCCGGCGAGGTGCTCCTGGACGGCGACGACATCTACGCCCGCGGCCGCCGGCTCACCGAGGCCAGGCACCGGATCGGCATGGTCTTCCAGAAGCCGAACCCGTTCCCCGCGATGTCGGTGTACGACAACGTCACCGCCGGTCTGAAGCTGACCGGCACCCGGATCGCGGCGGCCGACCGGGACGGCCTGGTCGAGGAGTGCCTGACCAAGGCAGGGCTGTGGAAGGAGGTCCGCGACCGGCTGCGGCAGCCCGGTGGCGCGCTCTCCGGCGGCCAGCAGCAGCGCCTGTGCATCGCCCGCTCGCTCGCGGTCCGGCCGCGCATCCTGCTGATGGACGAGCCGTGCTCGGCGCTCGACCCGACCTCGACGCGCCGCGTCGAGGAGACCATCCGCGACCTCGCGGACGAGGTCACGATCGTCATCGTGACGCACAACATGCAGCAGGCGGCCCGCGTCTCCGACCAGTGCGCCTTCTTCCTGGCCGAGCAGGCCACCCCCGGCATGATCGTCGAGCACGGACCGACGGAGGCCATGTTCGGCAGCCCCCGCGACCCGCGCACGGCGGACTACGTGGAGGGCCGCTTCGGCTGACCGAGCACCGGCCGACCGGATCACCGGCCGGATCAGGGAAAACGGCCGAGGGCCCGTACGCGTCGGGGGACGCGTACGGGCCCTCGGCCGTACGGGGGGAGCGGTCGTGACTACTCGACGACGAGCTCGACCTGGATGTTGCCGCGGGTGGCCTTGGAGTACGGGCAGAACGCGTGGGTCTTCTCCAGGAGCGCGTGGCCCGGCTCGCCCTGCAGGTGGTCGGGGAACTCGGCGCGCATGACGACCGCGAGGCCGAAGCCGCCGTCCGACTCGTCCTTGCCGATGGAGACCTCGGCGGTGATCGAGGCGTCCGCGATGTCGATCTTCTCCTGGCGGGCCACGAGGGCCATCGCGCTGGCGAAGCAGGCCGCGTACCCGGCGGCGAAGAGCTGCTCGGGGTTGGTGCCCTGACCGTTGCCGCCGAGCGCCTGGGGGTGGGCGAGGGGGAGGTCGATGTGGCCGTCGGAGCTGACGGCGCGGCCTTCGCGGCCGTTGGCGGTGGCGACGGCGGTGTAGATCGCGTTCATGGGGGTCCTCGTTTTCCGTTCCGGGGTCTCGGTCGGCGTCTGGGGTAAACCGTAGCGTGCAATTCAGTTGTGCACAACTCAATGGCTCGCGATGTGCGGTCCCGTACCCTGGAGCCATGGCGACGCTCGACACCACCCCCGACACGGGCCACGAGGACTTCCTGCGGCTCGACCACCAGATCTGCTTCTCGCTGCACGCCGCGACCCGCGCCTTCAACGGCGTCTACCGCGCCGCGCTCAGGGAGCTCGGGCTCACCTACCCCCAGTACCTGGTCATGCTGGTGCTCTGGGAGCACGACGAGCTGCCGGTCAAGCGCATCGGCGAGCACCTGCGCCTCGACTCCGGGACGCTGTCGCCGCTGCTCAAGCGGCTGGAGGCGGCCGGCTACGTCGAGCGCAGGCGCAGCCCGGAGGACGAGCGCTCGGTGACCGCCCGCCCCACGGAGGCCGGGACCGCGCTGCGGGAGAAGGCCCTCGACGTGCCGAAGCGGATCGCCGCCGCGACCGGCCTCGACCTGGCGGAGATCGGCGCCCTGCGCACCCAGCTCAACGCCCTCGCCGCCCGCCTGGACGCCGCCGACCCGGAGGCCCTGGGCGGGCCGGCGTAGCGCGGAGGGCGGTGGCCGCCGGGGTGCGGGGGCGGTGGGGGTGCGGGAACGTGGCTGGGGAGCCCGACCGCCCGGACCACGCACGGGCCACCGCCCGTACCACCGAAACGGAAGCCCGATGGAGTACGTCACCCTGAACAACGGCGTCCGGATGCCGATCCTCGGCTTCGGCGTCTACCAGATCCCGCCCGAGCAGACCGAGCGGGCCGTGACCGACGCCCTCGCCGTCGGCTACCGGCTGCTCGACACCGCCGCCGCCTACGGCAACGAGGAGGCCGTCGGCCGCGCCATCCGCGCCAGCGGCATCCCGCGCGAGGAGCTGTTCGTCACCACCAAGCTCTGGATCCAGGACGCGCCCGCGCAGGAGAACGCCGAGCGCGCCTTCGAGGCCTCCCTGTCCCGGCTCGGCCTCGACCAGGTCGACCTCTACCTGATGCACCAGCCCTACGGCGACGTGTACGGCCAGTGGCGGGCCATGGAGAAGGCGAACCGCGAGGACCGGGCCCGGGCGATCGGCGTGGCCAACTTCTACCCCGACCGGCTCCTCGACCTCCTCCTCAACAACGAGATCACCCCCGCCGTCAACCAGATCGAGACCCACCCCTTCTTCCAGCGCGCCGCCGACCAGGCGCTCATGCGCGAGCACGGCGTCCAGATCCAGTCCTGGGGCGGGTTCGCCGAGGGCCGGAACGACCTGTTCAGCCACCCCCTGCTCAGCCGGATCGGCGCCGAGCACGGCAAGTCCGTGGCCCAGGTGGTCCTCCGCTGGCTGATCCAGCGCGGGGTCGTCACGATCCCCAAGTCGGTCCGCGCCGAGCGCATGGCGGAGAACTTCGCCGTCTTCGACTTCGAACTCGCCGACGACCAGATGGCGGCCCTCGCCGGCCTCGACACCGGCCACTCCCTCTTCTTCGACCACCGCGACCCGGCCGCCGTGGCCCGCCTCGGCACGGTCCGGGTGGACTGAGCGGAGGCGGGCCACGGCGGCCGGGTCGTGTGTGCGGGGCTTCTACTCGCCCGAGCTGATCCGCGGCACACCCCGCAGCAGGGCCAGCACCAGCACCGCCGTCAGCAGGGCGAACCCCGCGCTCAGTGCCGACGCCGACTGGAGGGCCGTCGTGAACGACTCCCTGGCCGTCGCCAGAAGCCCCTCGTCGCCGAGCGCCCCCGCCGCGCCCAGCGACTCGCGCGCCGCCGCCGGGGCGTCCGACGGGATGCCCGAGCGGTAGACCGCGACCGCCACGCTGCCGGTCACCGCGATCCCCAGGGCCAGACCCAGGTCGTACGCCGTCTGGCCGGTCGCCGCCGCCGCGCCCGCCTTCTCCGGCGGGGCCGCGCCCACCGCCAGGGTGGTGCCGAGGACGCTGATCGGGGCCGCCCCGAACATGATCACCGCGAGCCCCAGGGCGGCCACGGTCACCCCGGTGCCCAGGGCCACGGCCGCGTACCCGGTCAGGGAGACCAGCACCCCGCCGACCAGCACGTACGCCGGACGGAAGCGGCGGGCGAGCGGCGGAGTCAGCTGGGAGCCGGCGATCAGGCCCGCCGCGCCCGGCAGCAGCCACAGCCCGGCCGCCAGCGGCGAGAGCCCCGCGACCGCCTGGAGGTACTGCGGAACCAGGTACTCCACCCCGTTGAGCGCGGTCATCCCGAGCAGCAGCGTGAGCAGCGCCCCGGTGAACGCCCGGCTGCGGAAGAGCCGGAGGTCGAGCAGCGGGGTGGCGAGCCGGTTCTGCCGGCGGACGAAGAGGAACGTGAAGGCGGCACCGGCGGCGAAGGCCGCGCCCGCCTCGGCCGTCGGGCCGTGCGCGGCCAGCGACTTCACCCCGTACACCAGCGGCAGCACCGCGAGCAGGAAGAGCGCGACGCTCGCCAGGTCGAGCCGGCCGGGGCGCGGGTCGCGGTACTCGGGGAGCAGTACCGGCGCCGTGACCAGGGCGATCAGCATGACCGGGAGCCCGATCAGGAACACCGACCCCCACCACCAGGACGCGAGGAGCACCCCGCCGACGATCGGGCCGATCGCCAGGCCGACGGAGAGCGCGGTCACCCACATCGCGATCGCCGTGGCCCGCTGCCGGGCGTCCGCGAACATGTGGCTGATGAGCGCGAGCGTCGAGGGCAGCACGGCCGCCCCCGCCACACCGAGGAGAGCGCGGGCCGCGATCAGGGTCCCCGCGTTCGGGGCGTACGCGGCGAGCAGCGAGGCGAGCAGGAACCCCGCCGAGCCCGCCATCAGCAGCCGCCGTCTGCCGAGCCGGTCGCCGAGCGTGCCCATGATGACGAGGGTGGCGGCGGTGAGGAAGCCGTAGATGTCGGTGATCCACAGCAACTGGGCGCTGCTGGGCCGCAGATCGGCCGCCAGGTACGGGGTGGCGAGCCACAGCACCCCGAGGTCGGCCGTCATCAGGGTGACGGGGAGAAGGAGAACGGCGAGCCCGAGCCACTGGCGGGCACCGGCCTTGGCGGGCGCCGCCCCTTCGACGATCGTGTGCGTGCTCATCGCGCCAGTCCTCCGTCCAGGGCCGCGCCGGCCTCGGCGAGCAGCTCGCGCACCCGCTCCGGGCGCAACTCCTTCGGTACGCCGGACAGTTCGGTGCCGTACACGATCCGGACCGACGTGTCCCTGATCCCGCAGTACTCGGAGACCCCGACGCGCAGTTGGGTGTCCAGGACGGTGTCGAGGCCCAGCTTCTCGATCTCCTCCCGCGGGTTGCCCATCAGCGCCAGCCACACCATCCGCTTCTCCGCCAGGCGCGGCTTGCTGCGGCCATAGGCGAAGCCGTAGTTCCACACCCGGTCGATCCAGCCCTTCAGGACGGCGGGCGGCGCCATCCACCAGACGGGGAAGACGACGACGAGGTCGTCGGCGGCCAGGATGCGGTCCATGTGGGCGTGGACCTCCGGGGTGTACGTCTTCTCCCGGTCCTCCCAGTCCGGTTCGTCGGCCGGGCGCAGCACCGGGTCGAACTCCTCGGCGTACAGGTCGAGTACGTCGACGGTGGAGCCCGCGCCCGTCAGCCGGTCGTGGACGAGCGCGGCGAACTGGGCGGTGAGCGAGTCGGGGCGGGGGTGGGCGTGGACGAGGAGGGTGTGACGGGCGCGGGACATGACGGCTCCTTGGTGGGGTGGGGTGGGTCAGAGGCCGAGGCCGGAGCCGCCGCTCGCGTCGATGTTCTGGCCGGTCACCCAGCGGGCGTCGTCGGAGGCGAGGAACCCGACGACATCGGCCACGTCACCCGGCTGCCCGACCCGGCCGAAGACCGAGAACCCGGCGGCGTGCGCCTTGGCGGCGGGGTCGGCCATCCAGGGGTGGATGTCGGTCTCGATCGTGCCGGGGGAGACCGCGTTGACGGTGATGCCGCGGGAGCCGAGGGTCTGGGCGAGGGTCAGGGTCAGCACCTCGACGGCGCCCTTGGAGGCGGCGTACGAGGTCATGCCGGGGAAGGCGACCTTGGTGACGCCGGAGGAGATGTTGATGATCCGGCCGCCGTCGCGGAGCCGGCCGAGGCCGTGCTTGACGATGAAGAAGGGCGCCTTGGCGTTGACCGCGAACACCCGGTCGTAGTCGGCCTCCTCGACCTCGTCGATGGTGCCGGGGCCGGCGATCCCGGCGTTGTTGACCAGGATGTCGACGCCGTCGGCGTGCGCGTCGAAGGCCGTCCAGAGGGCCTCGGCGTCGCCGGGGACGCCGAGTTCGGTGCGCAGGGCGAAGGCGGAGCCGCCGGCCCCCTCGATCGCGGCGACGGTCTCCTTCGCGGCGGCCTCGTTGCTCGCGTAGTGGACCCCGACGCGGGCACCGTCGGCGGCGAGCCGGAGCGCGATCGCCCGCCCGATGCCCCGGCTGCCGCCGGTGACGAGGGCGGTCCTGCCGGTGAGGGAGGTGCGGGAGGTGGTGGAGGTGGTGGACATGGGGTGCTCCTCGGGAGTGGGTGTCGGTCGGTGACGGGGACGACTCTGCGGGGCGGCGGTTCGGGTTCGGCTCGGGTCCGGTTCGGACGCTGTTCGGGCCAGGTCAGGGGGCGGTTACGGTGGCCGTATGCGATTCGGGGTGCTGGGGGAGACGGCCGTGCGGACCGAGGACGGGCGGGTCGTCCGGGTTCCGGAGCTGAAGGTGCGGGCGCTGCTGGCCTCGTTGCTCGTCGACCCGGGGCGGCCCGTGGCCACGCACCGGCTCGTGGACGACCTGTGGGGCGAGGAGCCGCCCGGCAACCCGGTGCGCGCGCTCCAGGCCAAGGTCTCCCAGCTCCGCCGCGTCCTGGAGGAGGCCGAGCCCGGCGGCCGCGAGCTCGTCGTCTCCCGCGCGCCGGGCTATCAACTGGTGCTGCCCGAGGGTGCGTTGGACGCGGACCTGTTCGGCGCCCTGGCCGCACGCGCGCGTGCCGAGGCCGAGCCCGCGCGGCGGGCCGCGCTCTTCGCCGAGGCGCTGGAGCTGTGGCGCGGACCCGCGTTCGCGGACTTCGCGGACGAACCCTTCGCCCGGGCCGCCGTGACCCGGCTGGAGGAGGAGCGGCTCGTCGTACGCGAGGAGGCGGCGGAGGCCCGCCTGGAGGCCGGTGAACACGCGCTGCTTGTCGGCGAGTTGGCCGAACTGGTCGCGCTGCATCCGCTACGGGAACGGCTCCGCGCCGCCCACCTGCGCGCCCTCTACCGCTCGGGCCGGCAGGGCGAGGCCCTGGCGGGCTACGAGTCCCTCCGCACCCGCCTCGCCGAGGACCTGGGCCTGGACCCGAGCCCCGAACTGGCCGCCCTCCAGCGGGCGATGCTCCAGCAGGCCCCGGAGCTGGAGGCGCCGAGGTCGGGCGCCGCGACCGTGCCCGCGCCCGGCGCCGTGCCGGGGGACCGCTCCGAGGCCCGCCCCGGGCCCCCGGTCGCGCCGCCCGAAGCGCGCGGGAACCTGCCCGTGCCGCTCATCGGCCTCGTAGGTCGGGAGGCGGCCGTCGGTGAGGTCGACGAGCTGCTCGGCGCGCGGCGGCTCGTCACGCTCACCGGGCCCGGTGGGGTCGGGAAGACCCGGCTCGCGGTGGCGGCGGCGCGGCAGGCGCGCGGGCGCTTCCCCGACGGCGCCTGGCTCGTCGAACTCGCCGGTACCCGCGGCGAGCTGGCCGAAGTCGTGGCCGCGGCCCTCGAACTGCGCGACGACGGCTGGGGGCCCAAGCCCGAAGGCCCGAGCGGTGGCGCCCCGCGCCTCGCGGGCGTCCTGCGCGGCAAGCGGCTCCTGCTCGTCCTCGACAACTGCGAGCACGTGATCGACGAGGCCGCCGAGCTGACCGAACTGCTGCTGCGCACCGCGCCCGGGCTCGTCGTCCTGACGACCAGCCAGGAACCCCTGGCCCTCGCGGGCGAGACCCTCTGGGCGGTCCCGCCGCTCACCCCCGACAGCGCCGTCGAGCTGTTCACCGCCCGCGCGCTGGCCACCGCCCCCGGCCTCGTCCTCGACGCCGACGGCCGGGCCGCCGTGGAGGCCGTCTGCCGCCGCCTCGACGGCATCCCGCTCGCCCTGGAACTCGCGGCCACCCGGGTCCGCGCCCTCGGCGTCCACCGGCTGCTCGAACGGCTCGACGACCGGTTCCGGCTGCTCAGCGCCGGGCAGCGGGGCGCGCCCGCCCGCCAGCAGACCCTGCGCGCGGTCATCGACTGGAGCTGGGAGCTGCTGCCCGAGCCCGAACGGACCGTCCTGCGGCGGCTCGCCGTCCACGCCGAGGGCTGCACCCTGGACGCGGCCGAGGAGGTCTGCCGGGGCGAGGAGATCGAGGCCGAGGACGTCCTCGACCTGCTCGCACGGCTCGTCGACCGCTCCCTCGTCGTCGCCGTCGACGGCAAGGACGGCCCGCGCTACCGGCTCCTCGAATCCGTGGCGGCGTACTGCCTGGAGCGGATGGCGGAGGCCGGTGAGACCGACGCCGTACGGGAACGGCACCTCGCCCACTACACGCGCCTCGCCCGCACCGCCGAACCCGAACTGCGCGGGCACGGGCAGCGGGAGTGGCTCGCGCGCCTCGACGCCGAGAGCGCCAACCTGCGCGCCGCCCTGGACAGGGCGGTCGAGCGGGGCGCGGCGGGGGAGGCGCTCTCCCTCGTGGACGCGCTGGCCTGGTACTGGGTCCTGCGCGGGCGACTCGGCGAGGCGATCCGCTCGGCGACGGCCGCCCTGGGGACGGCCGGAGGCGACGCGCTGCTCCGGGCCCGGGTCGAGGTCTGGCGGACCGGCCTCACGGTCATGGGCGGCAACGGCACGGACCGCAGGCGCCGGATCGAGACCGCGCTCACGGAGTACGACGCCGTGACGGGCCCCGGAGCCCCCGCCCCGTGGCCGCGCTGGTTCCTGGCCCACGCGCTGTGCGGGACCGGCGACCAGGGCGCGGGCGAGGCGCTCACCGCGGAGGCGCTCGACGGCTTCCGCGCCACCGGCGACCGTTGGGGCGAGGCCGCCGCGCAGGCGGACCGGTCCGTGCAGCGGCTCCTCAGGGGCGACCTGGCCGGCGCGGAGGTGGACGCGGCCTCGGCGGCCGAGCTGTTCGGGCGGCTCGGCGACGCGTGCGGAGGGCTCTGGTCCGTCTACCCGCTGGCCACGGTCGCCGAGGTGCGCGGCGCGTACGAGCAGGCCGCGCGGCTCAAGCGGGCCGGCCTGGAGACCGCCAGGAGCTTCGGGATCACGACCGAGGTGCCCGACCTGCTGTCGGGGCTCGGCCGGACCGCGCTGCTCACGGGGGACCTTGCGCAGGCCCGCGCGTACCACCGGGAGGGGCGGGAGAAGGCGATCGAGGTCGGCTTCCGCGCGGGCGAGATCAACGCGGTCCTCGGCCTCGGACTCGGCGCGCGCCGCGAGGGCCTGCTCGCGGAGGCCGAGGTCCACCTGCGGGAGGTCCTCGACTGGCACCGGCTCGTCGGGCTGGACGGCGCCAACGCGCTGATCCTCGCGGAGCTCGGCTTCGTGGCGGAGCTGCGGGGCGACGGCGCGGGGGCGCTCGCGCTCCACGAGGAGGGGTACGCGACGGCCGTGACGACCGGGGATCCGCGGGCGGTGGCGCTGGCGTTGGAGGGCCTCGCGGGCGCGGTGGCCCTGGCCGGGCGGGGCGAGGGGGCGGGCCTCCTCCTCGGCGCGGCGGGCGCGCTGCGGGCGTCCACGGGGGCGCCGTTGCCGGCGGCGGAGCGGGCGGACGTGGACCGGGTGAGCGCGGTGGCCCTGGGGGCCGTTGGGCGGGAGGCCTTCGAGGTGGCCCTCGCCCGGGGTGCCGGTCTCGCCCCGGAGGCGGCCGTGCGCGAGGCGCGCGGGGCCTTGGGGGAGCCGGCCTTGTAGGCCCCCATTTCGGCGGCCGAAGGTGCAGGCCGGGTTCACGAACGTGCACGTCATCGGCGTGAACCGGCCTCTCCCGGCCCGTTCCCCGGGTTCTCCCCGGATCCCGACCTAGCCTGCCGCCATGACAGAACCCAAGCCCAAGATGAGCCGTCGTTCGCTCCTCGTCCTCGGTGGCGCGGGGGTCACCGCCGTCGGGTTGAGCGGTGCCTACTTGGCCGCCGCCACCACGGAAGGGACCTCCGCCGCCCCCGCCTCACCGTCCGGTTCGCCCTCCGCGCCGAACGTCATGCCGCTGCGCAAGGAGGCCACCGAGGGTCCGTACTACCTCGACTACGACAAGCACCGCGTCGACATCACCGAAGGCAGGCGCGGCAGCCCGCTGGAGGTGCGCATCCGGGTCCTGAACGTCAAGGACGGCAAGCCGGTGCGCGAGGCCGCCGTCGACATCTGGCAGTGCGACGCGCTCGGCATCTACTCCGGGTACGAGGAGACCTCGGAGGCGATGAACAACGGTGAGATCGAGTTCGAGGGCCCGATCCCGAAGCTGCCCCCGGACAGCAGGACCACGTTCCTGCGCGGGTTCCAGATGACCGACCGCGACGGCTGGGTGCGGTTCCGGACCGTCTTCCCCGGCTGGTACACCGGCCGGACCGTGCACATCCACGTCAAGGTGCACACCAAGGGCGTCTTCCTGAACCAGGCGTACGCCGACGGCGTCACCGTCCACACCGGGCAGATCTACTTCCCCGAGGACCTCACCGCCGCGGTCGCCCAGGTACGGCCGTACACGCAGAACGACCTGCCGCGCACCACCAACGCCAAGGACCCGTTCTACTCCGGTGACACGCCCGCCGACGGCCTGCTCGCGGTGGAGTGGAACCGCGCCGACGCGACCGAGCCGATCCGGGGCTCCATCACCATGGCCGTCGACCTGGACGCCATCAACCCGGGCCGGGCGGGCAACCCGCCGCCTCCCCCGAACCGGCCCTTCGGCGAGTGACCCCGGGGGCGGGGGCAGGGACGCAGAAGGGCCACCATGCGGACTGTAAGGGCCTGATCCCACCCCCGCCCCTATACTCGCTCCATGTCCCTCACCATCCGGCGGGCCACCGCCGACGACGCGCGTCGTCTCACCCAGCTCGTGCGGAAGTCCGCCGCCTACCGCGGCGACTACGCCGGCATGGTCGACGGCTACACCGTCGGAGGGACCTACATCGAGCACCACCCGGTCTTCGTCGCCGTCGACGCGCAGGACAGGGTCCTCGGGTTCTACGCCCTCCTCCTGGACGAGGCCGAGCTCGACCTCGCCTTCGTCGCCGACGCGGCGCAGGGGCAGGGCGTCGGGCGGCTGCTCATGGACCACATGCGGGAGCAGGCCAGGGCCGCCGGGCTCGGGTCCATACGGGTCGTCGCGCATCCGCCCGCCGAGGAGTTCTACCTCCGTACCGGCGCCCGCCGCACCGGCACCGTCGAGCCCGCCGGGCGGATCCACTGGGCCCGCCCCGAGCTCCGGTACGACGTCGCGTGAGCGCCACCGAGAAGGCCCCGGAGGACCAGGAGCCCCAGGAGACCGAGCAGAAGGCCGAACAGGCCGACCGCCGCCGGGTCTTCGCCGACCTCACCCCGCTCCGTACCTCCGCGCACTACCGCCGCCTCTGGTTCGGCAACACCGTCTCCTGGGTCGGCCAGGGCATGACCGCGCTCGCGGTCTCGCTCCAGGTGTACGAGATCACCCGCTCGCCGTTCTCCGTCGGCCTCGTCGGGCTCTTCTCGCTCGTGCCGCTGGTCGTCTTCGGTCTGTACGGCGGCGCGATCGCCGACACCGTCGACCGCCGCAAGCTCGGCCTCGCCAGCGCCACCGGCTCCGCCGTGCTCTCCGCCGCCCTCGCCACGGCCGCCTTCGCCGGCTTCCACCACGTCTGGTTCCTGTACGCGATCGTGGCCCTGCAGTCGGTCTGCGCGGCGCTCAACTCGCCCGCCAGGACCTCGATGATCCCGCGCCTGCTCCCCGCCGAGCAGCTGCGCGCCGCCAACGCGCTCAACTCGATGACGATGACCTTCGGCACGCTCGTCGGGCCGAGCCTCGGCGGTCTCCTCGTCTGCGTCGGCGGCTTCCAGACCGCGTACCTCATCGACGCCATCGCCTTCTCCGCCGCGCTCTACGCGATGTGGCGGCTGCCGTCCATGCTCCCCGAGCGGACCGGCACCAAGCGTGCCTCCGTCCTCGACGGGCTGCGCTTCCTCGCCACCCGGCCCAATCTGCGCATGACGTTCTTCTCCGACTTCTGCGCGATGATCCTCGCCCACCCCCGCGCCCTGTTCCCCGTCGTCGCCGTCCTCTGGTACGACGGCGACGCCTCCACCACCGGCCTTCTCGCCGCCGCGCCCGCCGCCGGGGCGCTCCTCGGCGGGGTCCTCAGCGGCTGGCAGGGGCGCATCCGGCACCACGGGCAGGCGATCCTGCTCGCCGTCGCCTGCTGGGGCACCGCCATCGCCGTCTTCGGGCTCACCCGGAACCTCTGGCTCGGGCTGCTCCTGCTGGCGCTCGCCGGGTACTCCGACACCGTCTCCATGATCTTCCGCAACACGATGATGCAGGTCGCGGCCCCGGACGAGATGCGCGGCCGGCTCCAGGGCGTCTTCATCGTGGTCGTCGCGGGCGGGCCCCGGCTCGGCGACTTCCTCGCCGGTTCGGTCGCCGATCTGACCTCCCCGGCCGTCGCCATCACCGGGGGCGGTATCGCCTGTGTGGTCGCGATCGGGGTGCTTGCCCTGTACGGGCGCGGTTTCCGCCGATACGACGCCCTCAATCCGACTGCCTGAAGTGGCGGTTGGCCGCCACGGCACATAGCCGCCAGTCCACGCCGTGTTCAACGGCCGTCCACCGGAACAGACTCCTCGCGGCACCCGGAGCCACCCCTTCCCCCGGGTGCCGAGGAGTGCGTCGATGATCAGACCTTCCGCAGGAGGAAGGGCCGGGCTGCTCGCCGCCGGCATCTCCCTGGTGCTGCTCACCGCGGGGCAGACCGCCGCCGCCGGAGGAGCCGGTGCCCCCGCCGTACCCGACACGTTCAAGAACGCCGCCGCGCAGAGCGCCACCGTCACGCTCGTCACCGGCGACCGGGTCACCGTCACCGAACTCGGCGGCGGGAAGAAGACCGTCACCGTCGACCGGGCGGCCGGCGCCACCGGAGCCGTACGCAGCGAGATAACCGACGGCCGCGTCACCGTCGTCCCCGACGAGGCCCGCCCCTACCTGGACTCGGGCGCCCTGGACGAGCGGCTCTTCGACGTCAGCGGCCTCATCGAGCAGGGCATCACCGACGAACTGCCGCTGATCGTCACCCACGGCAAGGGCGCCCGCGCCGCCGCGCCGCGCGGCACCGAGACCGTCCGCGCGCTGCCCAGCATCGGCGGCGCGGCGGTGGAGGCGACCGACCCGGCCGCGTTCTGGCGCTCCTTCACCTCGCCCGCGACCCGCTCGGCGGGCGGCAAGGTGTGGCTGGACGGCCGGGTCGAGGCCGCCATGGCCGAGTCCAACGCGCAGATCGGCACCCCGAAGGCATGGGAGGCCGGGCTCACCGGCAAGGGCGTGAAGGTCGCCGTCCTCGACACCGGCGCCGACCTCGGCCACCCCGACCTCAAGGACCGGGTGGGCGAGTCGAAGTCGTTCATCGCGGGCGAGGAGGTCGCCGACCGCAACGGCCACGGCACGCACGTCGCCTCCACCGTCGGCGGCAGCGGCGCCGGTTCCGAGGGCAACGCCGAGAAGGGCGTCGCGCCCGGCGCGACCCTCGCCGTCGGCAAGGTCCTCAGCGACGAGGGCTTCGGCAGCGACTCCGAGATCATCGCCGGCATGGAGTGGGCCGCCAAGGACATCGACGCCAAGATCGTCTCGATGAGCCTCGGTTCGCGCGAGCCCAGCGACGGCACCGACCCGATGGCCCTGGCCGTCAACACCCTCTCGGCCGAGACCGGCGCGCTCTTCGTCATCGCCGCGGGCAACAGCGGCGCCCCCGGCTCCATCGGCTCGCCCGGCGCCGCGGACTCGGCGCTGACCATCGGCGCCGTCGACTCCGCCGACCAGCCCGCGTACTTCACCAGCCAGGGACCGCGCTTCGGCGACCAGGCCCTCAAGCCGGACCTGTCCGCGCCCGGCGTCTCCATCCTCGCCGCCCGCTCCCAACTGGTCTCCGGCACGGGCCTGTACACCTCGATGAGCGGTACGTCGATGGCGACCCCGCATGTCGCCGGTGTCGCCGCGCTCCTCGCCGAGCAGCACCCCGACTGGACCGGCGCGCAGCTCAAGAACGCCCTGATGTCCTCGTCGAAGACGCTCACCGACTCCGCGTACGCGCTCGGCGCCGGACGGGTCGACGTGGCCGCCGCGATCACCGCGAACGTCACCGCCACCGGCTCCGCCGACCTGGGCTTCTTCTCCTGGCCGTACGAGGCGAACAAGCCGGTCACCAAGACGGTCACGTACACCAACCACTCCGACGCGGCCGTCGAGTTGAACCTGGCCGTCGAGGGCATGCCCACGGGCGTCGCGACCCTCGCCGACACCACGCTCACCGTTCCCGCCCACGGCACCGCGCAGACCACGGTCACCGGCGACGGCGCCAAGGCCCCGGTCGGCAACGCCTCCGGCCGGGTCGTCGCCTCCGCCGCCGGCGTCCCCGTCGCGCACACCGCGCTCGGCCTGGTGAAGGAGGAGGAGCGCTACAACCTCACCGTCCACGTCAAGGACCGTGACGGCGCCCCGACCTCGGCCAACCTGGGCGTCAAGCGGCTCGCCCCCGGCCACGACCCGTTCCCGGCGGCCGTCGGCGAGTCCGGCACGCTCGAACTGCGCCTGAAGCCGGGCACGTACACCGTCTCCTCCTTCCTCGACGTCCGCGGCTCCAAGGGCAAGGACTCGCTCGGCCTCGGCTTCCTCACCGACCCCGAGATCGTCCTCGACCGCGACCGCGAGATCACTCTCGACGGACGGCAGCTCAAGGAGATCCGCGCCGAGGTCGAGCAGCGGACCGAGACCCGTCAGCTCCTGATGGAGTTCGACCGGGACGCGAACGGGGCCTCCTACGGCGGCGCCGTCCAGCTCCCGGTGAAGTACGACTCGATCTTCGCCGCGCCCACCCGCAAGCCCGCCACCGGCACCTTCGAGTACCGGACCGTCTGGCGCCTGGGCAAGCCGCTCCTGGAGGCGAGCGCGGGCGGCGACCGGCTCTCCGGCGCCACCGTCCAGCCCGGCACGACCATGCTGGAGGGCACCAAGCGCCTCGGGCTCGTCGACGTCGGCACCGGCACGGCCGCCGAGTACGCCGGCAAGGACGTGAAGGGCAAGGCCGTCCTGGTCCGCGCCGGAGCGCTGACTCCCGTCGAGATCGCGCAGATCGCCCAGGACGCGGGCGTCGCCCTCCTCTTCGTCACGGACAACGCCCCCGGCCGCCTCAACACCTGGTTCGGCACGGCCGAGTTCGAGACCCGGCCGCTGGCCGTCGCGACCGTCAACGCGGCCGACGGGGCCCGGCTCGCGGAGACCGCCGCGCGGAAGAGGACGGTCGACCTGACCGGCACGCGCTTCACGCCGTACGTCTACGACCTCTCCGAGGGGCACCCCGGCGCGATCCCGTCCGACCTGGTCTTCCGGCCCGACGAGGACGAACTCGCCACCGTACGTTCCACGTTCCACATGCCCACGGGCCGCAAGGAGCTCGGCGGCGAGTTCCGCTACTCGATCACCGACACGTTCCCGATCGGCTTCGGCTTCAAGGAGCACATCGCCTTCCCGGCCGAGCGGACCGAGTACGTCTCCACCGGGCGCGGCCAGGGCTGGCACGAGTCGGTCGACCTGGAGGACTCGCTCGAACAGCGCGGCGGGATCCTCGCGTACCGGGGCGACAGCACCACGCACCGCGAGTGGTTCAAGCCGGTCTGGCACCCCTGGCTCGGCACCGGGCTCGGCTGGGGCCAGCAGCGGGTCGGCAACAACCTGCAGTTCAACACCCCCGGCTGGGGCGACTCGGGCCCCGACCACACCGGCTTCGGCAACGTGTGGAGCGACGACTCGATGACCCAGTTCACCGAGGTGTACGTCAACGGGACCCGGGTCGACCGCAGGATGAGCTCCGGCGCCTACGCCTGGGACTCCCCGGCGGAGGAGGCGACCTACAAGGTCGTCACCGACACCACGCTCGACCCGGCGCGCTGGCGGCTCTCGACCAAGGGCCACGCCGAGTGGACCTTCCGCTCCAAGGAGACCCCCACCGACCGTGAGACCTTCCTCCCGCTGATCAACCTCGGCTTCGACGTCGACACCGACCTCAAGGGCGATGTCAGGGGCGGCGGCCGGGTGGACGTCGGGATCTCGGCGGAGTACGTCGTCGGCGCGACCGGCACCGGCCGGATCGGCGGCGGCACGCTGGACGTCTCGTACGACGACGGCAAGACCTGGCAGAAGGTCACGCTCAAGAAGTCCTGGCACGGCACGGCCTGGACGGGCGAGCTGCGGGTGCCGCGCGGCGCCGCGTACGTCTCGCTCCGGGCGGGCGCGTCAGACGACCGGGGCGGCGCGGTGAAGCAGGAGATCATCCGCGCGCTCGGCGTGAAGTAGCCGAGAAGCAGCCATGAAGTAGTCCCTCCGTCCGGAATGCGGGACATGGTGCCCGGCACGGCTTCCCTGCCGTGCCGGGCACTCGTCA
Organism: Streptomyces sp. NPDC001927; assembly: GCF_053594455.1. Lineage (NCBI taxonomy): Bacteria > Bacillati > Actinomycetota > Actinomycetes > Kitasatosporales > Streptomycetaceae > Streptomyces > Streptomyces sp. NPDC001927. The sequence goes on from NZ_JBSFEN010000016.1 coordinate 32,523, forward strand.
TTCGACGTTGCCGCCTCCTTCACATCTCTTTCGTTTCGCCATATGACTATTAGTCATTCGTCTCTGATGGTTCGAACGAGGGGGAGATCGTGCGCAGTTGGACCGTGCTGGGAGTGGCCGTCGCCGTGACGCTGGGCCTGGCCACGCCGGTCGGGGCGGCCACCGAGGACCGGTCGTGCGGGCCGAACGTCTCGGTCGCCGGGTACTCGGACGCCCTGAACAAGACCACGGTCGACGGCCGCAACGTCGGCGGGCTCTCCGCGCTCGCCGTCACCGGGAACGGGCAGGCCGTCGCCGTCTCCGACCGCTCCTCGCTGTTCCGGCTCGACCTGACCGGACGGCAGCCCGCCGCCACCGGCGTCGTCCCGCTCGCGGGCCCGACCGGCGCCCCACTCGACTCCGAGGGGATCGTCGCCGAGAAGCACGGCACCTACCTCGTCACCGACGAGACCGAGCCCGCCGTCCGCCGCCACGGGCCGCGCGGCGAGATCCTCGGCTCCCTGCCCGTCCCCGACGCGCTCAAGGTCGCCCCCGCCGGACGCGCCCGGCAGAACCAGACCTTCGAGTCGCTCACCGTCCAGCCCGGTGGGCGGACGCTCGTCGCCGGCATGGAGGGCCCGATCGCCGGCGACGGCACGGACTCCGCCGGACGGACCCTCCAGCGGCTCCAGACCTGGCAGCGCGGCCGGCACGGCGCGTACGCCCTCGGCGCGCAGTACGGCTACCCCGTCGACCCCGGTCACGGCCTGGTCGAACTCGCCCCCGTCGGCGACGGCCGGCTCCTGGTCCTGGAACGCGGCTTCACCCCGCAGTTCCGCATCACGGTCCGGCTGTACGTCACCGATCCGCGCGGCGCCCGCGACGTCTCCGGGGTCACGAACCTGACGGCGGGCGACGGCATCCTCCGCAAGACGCTCCTCGCCGACCTCGACACCTGCCCGACGCTCGGCGCGCCCTCGAACCTGCCGCAGAACCACCCCCTGATCGACAACATCGAGGGGATGGCCGTGCAGCGGTACGAGGGCGGCGGACGGCTCCGGCTGCTGCTGGTCAGCGACGACAACGACCTCGCGCAGCAGATCACCCGGCTCTACTCGCTGCGCGTCACGGTCCCGCGCGCGACACGTCGGTAGAGCCGGTAGGGCAGCCTGTTCTTACTTCTCCACGATCCCGCGCACCACGCCGAGCTCCACCAGGTCCTGCGGCCGCAGCCGGAGTTGGTCGGCGGTGAGCGGGGCCTGGTCGGGGGAGCGCTTGAGGATGGCCGAGGCGAGTTCGGGCGCGATGACGGAGAAGTAACCGTCGGGCGTGGTCCAGGTGTTGCCGCGCGCGGCCAGCGCCAGGGCTCCGCCCGAACCGCCCTCGCCGACGAGGAGCGAGGTCACCGGGACCCGTGCCTCGGCGACGGCGGTGAACGCCTCCGCGATCGCCGGGCCCGCCCCGGCCCGCTCCGCCTCCGCGTCGTTGGCGGCGCCCGGGGTGTCGATCAGGGTGAGGACCGGGATCCCGAGCCGGTCCGCGAGCCGGATCAGCCGGGCGGCCGTCCGGAAACCGGCCGGGCGGGTCGCGGTCCCGCCCTGCGCCGCGTAGGCGACCGTCCGGCCCTCGTGCAGGCCGAAACCGCACTCCACACCGGCGTCCACGCCACCGGCCCGGTCGCCCCACACGGCCTCCCGGACGCTGAAGTAGGCGTCCAGATAGGCCCCGGCGCGGGGCCGCCCGGCGGCCCTGGCCCGGACGACGGCCTCCCACCCGGTGCCGGGCGGGGCGGCCTCGGTGAGGGCGCGGGGCGGGGGAGCGGCCACGGGCGGCCGCTCGCCGGTGCCCGTCAGGAGCCGCAGCCACCGGCCGAGCGTCGCCCGCAGGGCCGCCGGGTCGACGAGCGCGTCCACGTGCCCGTGCGCGTACTGCCCCTCCGCCGTGTACGCGGCCGGGTCGGCGTCCGGCGGCCGGACCCGGGAGCCCGCGAAGGCCACCTGGGCCGAGCGGAGGGCGAGGACCACGTCCGCGCCCGCGCCGACCGTCGCCCAGCCGCCGCCGGTCGACGGGTCGCGCAGGACCGTGACATGGGGGACGCCCGCGCCCCGGAGCCGTACCGTCGCCTCGGCCACCCGCTGGAGCTGAGTCAGGGCGATCATGCCCTCCTGCATCCGGCTGCCGCCCGTCGCCACGAGCGACACCAGCGGGACCCGGTCGGCGACGGCGGTGTCGTACGCGGCGACGAGCCGGTCACCGGCCGCCCGCCCGAGCGAGCCGCCGAGGAAGCCGAACTCGAAGGCGACCAGGACCACCGGCCGCCCGCCGACCGTCGCCCTGCCGTACAGGACGGACTCCTCCTCGCCGGTCCTCGACGCCGCACGCGCGCGTGCCGCGTCGTACCCGGCCCAGCCGATCGGCCCGTCCGGGCGCGCCGGCCCGTCCGCCGGCCCTTCCGGTGCCGGGGCGGGCAGCGGCGCGAAGTCGTCCGTCACCAGCGCGACGACCTCGCGGGCCGTGGGCCGCTCAGTCACGGCCGGACTCCGCGAGGGCGGCCGGCAGCGCCTTCTTCAGGAGCTTGCCCATGTCGTTGCGGGGCAGCGCGCCGAGGAAGTGCACGGTGCGGGGGCGCTTGTGCGGGGCGAGGAGACCGGCGACATGGTCCGCGAGCTCCTCGGCCGTCGGCGGCTTCTCCGCGTCCGCGGCCACCACCCAGGCCACGATCCGCTCCCCGAGATCGGCGTCCGGCTCCCCGGTCACGGCCGCCTCCCGCACCGCCGGGTGGTCCAGGAGGGCGTTCTCTATCTCGCCCGCGCCGATCTTGTACCCGCCGCTCTTGATCAGGTCCGTCGCCTTGCGGCCCACGATCCGTACGTACCCGTCGGGTTCACGGACCGCCATGTCCCCGGTGCGGAACCACTCCCCGTCGAAGGCGGCGGCGGTCGCGTCCGGCCGGTTCAGATACGCGCTGAACAGGTTCGGGCCCTTCACCTGGATCTCGCCGACGCTCTCCCCGTCGTACGCCGCGATCTCCGTGCCGTCCTCCTCCACGAGCCGCAGCCCCACGCCCCGCAGCGGCAGCCCCACGGACCCGGGGCGCGGCGGGGTGCCCACGGGGACGGCCGTGTTCATCAGCGTCTCGGTCATGCCGTACCGCTCGACCACCGTCCGGCCCGTCGCCGCCGAGATCCGCTCGTGGTCGTGGACCGGCAGCGCCGCCGAGCCCGAGACCAGCAGCCGCGCCTCCGACAGCGCCCGGACCAGCGCCGGATCGCCGTCGAGGGCGTCCGCGAGCCGGTGGTACATCGTCGGTACGCCGAACAGCATCGTGCCGCCGCCCGCGCCCAGCTCCCGGGCCACGCCCTCGACGGAGAACGTCCCGAGGTGGCGCACCGAACCGCCGCGCCGCAGCGGGCCGAGGACGCCCAGTATCAGTCCGTGCACGTGGAAGAGCGGCAGCGCGTGCACGAGCACGTCGTCCGCCGTCCAGGCCCAGGCCTCCTCGAGGGCGTCCAGCGAGGCGGCGATCGCCCGGTGGGAGAGGACGACACCCTTGGGCGGCCCCGTGGTGCCGGAGGTGTAGACGATCAGGGCGGGGGACTCCTCGGGCAGGTCGGGTTCCCCGACCGCCGGTCCCTGCCCGCGTACGTCGACGTCGATCCGGGGCAGCTCCGCGAGCCCCGCCGGGAGCACGTCGCCCGCGCCCGCGAGGACGAGCCCCGGGGTGCTGTCGCCGAGGATGTGCGCCAACTCCCGCTCGCCCGTGCGCGGGTTGAGCGGGATCGCCGGTACGCCGGCCAGCAGCGCGGCCACCACGGCGACCGCCGTCGGTGCGGTCGGCGTCGCCCAGACGGCGACCCGCCCCGCGCCCTCGATCCGCGCCGCCAAGGCACTTGCCGCGCGGTCCAGTTCCTCGTACGTGAGCGAATCGGCGCCGAAGCGCAGTGCGGGCCGGTCCGAACGGGCCCTCAGGGCCGGGAACAGCGCGGTCACGGGTCGTCCTCCTCGCGTAGCGGGATGCCGAGAGGCATTCTGCCCGCGTCTCAGGGGCGAGGTGCTGCGACCTTGCTCACCTCCGGCGCCCCGCCGTCGTCCGCGGTCGGCCTGATCGTCCGCATCCGCCCGTACGCGTACACACAGCCCGCGAGCGCGAGGTCGGAGAGGAGCATGAAACCGATCGAGTAGGAGTCCTTGGCGCTGTAGATCGCGCCCATCACCAGCGGCGGCACGAAGCCGCCGAGCCCGCCCATCGCCCCGACGATGCCGGTGACGCTGCCGACCTGCGGCTGCGGGGTGACCTGCGAGACCAGCGCGAAGACCGAGCCGCTCGCCGTGCCGAGCCCGGCGGCCATGCAGAGCAGGGCGATCGTGCCGCCCGGGTTCAGCGGCGGGTCGAAGGCCTGGACGATCGCGAACAGGGCGACGAAGCCGAGCGCGCCGGCCGTGACGAGCGCGGGGTGGACCCGGTCGGAGAGCCAGCCGCCGATGGGCCGGAAGACGACGGTGACCAGGGCGAATCCGGCGGCCTTCGTACCGGCGTCGGTCGGGTCCAGTTCGTACCAGGTCTTCAGGTACGTCGGCAGGTACACCCCGAACGCGACGATGCCGCCGAAGCCGATCGCGTACAGCGCCGACAGCTCCCAGGTCACCCGCAGCCGCCCCGCCTTGCCGAGCCGGGTCGCGAGGGAGGCCGTGGGGACCGGCCGGTCGGGGCGGTCCTTGATGAGGAGCAGCGCGAGGACGGCGTACGCGGCGAGGGCGACGGCGACCACGACGAACGGCAGGTTCTCGCCGTGCTTGGCGATGCGCGGGGTGAAGTAGCCGGAGAGCGCCACACCGCCCATGCCCATGCCGAAGACGCCGAGCGCCAGGCCCCGCTTGGCGGGCGGGAACCAGGAGTTGACCAGCGGGATGCCGATCGCGAAGGTCGTGCCGCCGAGGCCGAGGAGGAAGCCGACGGCGAGCATCGCGCCGTACGAGTTCTTCGCCGGGATCAGGAGGAGGACGGGCACGATCGTCAGCGCCGACACCAGCGGGAACATCAGCTTGGCGCCGTAGCGGTCGGTGAGCGCGCCGACCGGGATCCGGCCCAGCGAGCCGACCAGGACGGGGACGGCGACGAGCAGGGACTGCTGGAAGGAGCTGAGGTTCAGCCGGTCCCCGTACCAGCTGCCCAGCGGCGCGATCAGGTCCCACGCCCAGAAGGTGAGCGCGAACCCGATCGTGGCCATGACCAGGTTCCGGTAGGCGGTGCCGGAGGGCTTCGCGAGGGTGTCCACGCGATCAGTCAAGTGCGCGCGGCGGACCGGGGCGCGCCGGATTGGGCCGTACGGGGGCGTGGCTTCGCGGGGGCTACGGCCGGCGCACGGGGGCGTGGCTTCGCGGGGGCTACGGCCAGTGCGCCGTGGTGGCCGGGCGGCCGTCGTCCGTCACCGTCAGGCGCGGGCCGTCCGGGGTCGCCGCCACCTCGACCCGGATGGCCGAGATACCCGACCGGCGGTGCGCCGCCGCGAGGGCCTTGCGCAGGGTGGCGAGCAGCGGGTCGGCGTCGGCCGGGTCGACGAGCGTGTCGACGGCGCCGGTGAAGTGCACGGAGGGCTGGAAGCCGAGGAGGGCCGCCGCGCCGCCCGTCTCGCGCAGCACCCGGCCCCGGAAGGTCGTCGGCGCGTCGGCGGGCGGCTGCTGGAGGGCGAAGATGGCCGTCCGTACCTCCTGGATGGTGGAGTCCAGCTCGTCCACGGCCCGGCCGAGGAGCGCGGTGTCTCCGAGGGAGTCGGGGTCGGCGGAGAGGTCGCCCGCCGCGGCCTCCGCGTCCTCTTCGGCCGGGGAGTCCGTCGCGCGGCGGCGCGTCGACTCCAGCATCATCTCCGTCGCGAACAGCCGCTGGACGACCAGATCGTGCAGGTCACGGGCGATCCGGTCGCGGTCCTCGTACACCGCGAGCTGCTCCCGGTTGTGCTGCGCGTCCGCGAGGACGAGCGCGAGGGCCGCCTGGGAGGCGAACTGCGAGGCGAGCAGCCGCTCCACCGCCGTGTACGGGCGACCGCCGAGCCGCCGGGGGAGTGCGAGCGTGCCGATGAGCCGGCCGCCGCTCTGCAGCGGCAGCATCATCGAGGGCCCGAACCGCGACCGTACATGCGTCGTCATCCGCGGGTCGGTCGCCGAGTCCTCGACGAACACCGGCTCCCCGCCCAGCAGTTGCTCGAGGACCGGCGAGCCCGGCGCGATCGTCGTCCCCACCAGGTCGCCCGGGTCGTCCACGGTCGAGGCCGCCACGATCTCCATCCCGCCCTCCTCGGTGGGCTGCAGGACGACCCCGGCCGACGCGTCGGCGAGCAGCCGCGCCCGCTCGGCGACGGTCATCAGCGCGTCCGCCGCGGGCTCCCCGGCGAGCAGCGCCGTCGTCACCGCCGCCGCGCCCTCGATCCACCGCTCGCGCTGCCGGACGGTCTCGTAGAGGCGGGCGTTGCCGATCGCGATCCCGGCCTGCGAGGCGAGGACCCGCAGCATCGACAGGTCCCGCTCGGTGAACGGGCCGCCCCGCTTCTCAGTGAGGTAGAGGTTGCCGAACACCTCGGTGTGGACCCGGATCGGCACCCCGAGGAAGGAGTGCATGACGGGATGGCCCTCGGGCACCCCGCCGGAGCGCGGATCGGCGGTCAGGTCGTCGAGGCGCAGCGGCTGCGGGTCCTCGATGAGGACCCCGAGGAGCCCGCTGTGCCCGTCGGGGAGGCGGGGGATCCGCTCCCGCTCGGCGTCCGTCATGCCGGAGGTGAACAGCTCCGTGAGCCGGCCGCGCTCGGGGTCCACGACCCCGAGCGCCCCGTAGCGCGCCCCGATCAGGTCGGTCGCGGACTCCACGATGTGCTGGAGCGTGGCCCGCAGTTCGAGATCGGTGCCGACGCTCAGGACCGCCTGGAGCAGCATCGGCAGGTGCGGTGCCGCGTCCGGTTCGTCGTGGTGGTCCGTCAGTGCCATGGGAGCATTGTCAGGCGAAACGGGCGATCGGGACGATCATTCCGCCTCGGCCAGCGGGTCGAGGACCATCGGCTGGATCTTGCCCTCCAGCATCGAGCCGAGCCCCAGGATCGCGCACACGTCGGGCCGTTCGGCGATGGTCACCGGCATCCCGGTCGCCTCGCGCAGCATCTGGTCGAGCCCGGGGAGCAGCGCGCTGCCGCCGACCATCATGATGCCGCGCTCGGCGAGGTCGGCCACCAGGTCGGGCGGGCAGTCGCGCAGGATCTTGCCGATGCCGTCGAGGACGGCGGTCAGCGGGGTGTGGATGGCCTCGCGCACGGCTGCGGTGTCGACGGTCACCGAGCGGGCGAGGCCGGTGGCGACGTCACGGCCGTGGATCTCGGTGTAGCTCGGGCCCTGGAGCGTCAGGCCGTTGCCGCTGAGGGCGAGTTGCAGCGGGCGGACGGACTGGCTGGGGAGCATCAGCTCGTGCTGGTGGCGCAGGTGCTGGATGACCGCGTGGTCGATCGCGTCACCGCCCACCGGGATCCGCTCGGCGGTCACGATCGACCCCAGGGACAGCACGGCGACCTGGGTGGTGGCCGCCCCGCAGACCATGATCATGGTGGCGGTGGGCTGCTCGACGGGGAGTCCGCAGCCCACGGCCGCCGCGATCAGGGTGTCGACCAGCTCGACCCGGCGGGCGCCGAGCCCGACGAGGGTCTCCACCGCCGCGCGCTGCGCGAGCGGGTCGCTGTCGTGCGGGGTGCAGGCGGCGGCGCGCAGCCGGGGCTTGCGGCGCAGCTGGCGGCGGAGCTTCTCGCCGAGGAGGTGACGGAGCATCCGCTGGGCCATGTCGATGTCGACGACGGTGCCGCCGGAGACGGGCCGGACGACCCGGATGTAGTCGGGGGTGCGGCCGGTCATCTTCTCGGCCAGCGCGCCGACGGCGATCAGCGCGCCGGTACGGGTGTTCACGGCGGCGACACTGGGCTCGTCGACGACGAGCCCGGCGCCCTTGACGAAGACCCGGGTCCGGGCGGCGCCCAGGTCGACGGCGACATGGCAACGGCGCAGCTGCTCAAGGCTGACGGTCACGGCGGATCCTCCGGAGTGCGGTGCTGGCACGGGGCGAGGCGTGGTGCGTTTCGGCGTCCTGTTCGCATCGTGCGACCGCCTCCGGCGCGGCGCGCGCTGGGATGCGCCGCCCGGGGGTGGAGGGGGTGTCTCGGAGGGGCGTCCTGGAGGGGTGTCTTGGAGGGGGCCTGACGTCCGGTCAGAGCAGACGCTGGAACAGCCCCCAGGTGAACTCGGCCGCACCCGTGCCGCCGTCGGGGAGGGTGAAGTCCAGGCGCAGCCGGGTCGGCGCGCTGCCCTCGCGCGCCCGGGCCGGCGGGAAGGCGTTGCCGACCTCGGCGACGGTGCAGCCCCAGGGCCGTAGATCCGCCGCGGTGCGCAGCTCGGGGACGGGGGCGCCGGGCGCGCGGACCAGGCCGCTGCCCCAGACGTCCGGCGCGGTCCTGCGGCCGAGCGGGCCCACCAGGACCTCCCAGCGCAGCTCGGGCCAGAGCGGGAGCTCCCACTGGAGGATCTCGGAGTCGTACCGCTCCACCCGGCGGCGCGCCACGGGCTCCCCGAGCGCCGACCGGTAGCGGGTGAGCTCGCCCGGCCCCCGGCGGCCGTGCGCCCAGGCCTGCCAGCGCCGGTTGGCCTCGCGCATCGCGGTCCGTGTCGCGCCGAGCGCGCGGACGGCTTCCTCGACGAGATCCGGCTGGTGGTCGGCCATCCGGCGGAGCAGGACGAGCTGGAACTCGGTGGGCCCGAAGGGCTCGGACGAGGTCATGCGACCATCCTGCCCGAAGCGGGAGAATCGCGACGACACGCCGTCGACCTGGGGTTTCCTCACAGGATCCTCACGTTCCCGCCTACCTGTGGGGACCCGCCGACACATACTCTGCGGCAGCCATGGACTACTGCCATCAGTGCCGACGGCATCTCAACGGCGCCCTCGCCTGTGCGGGGTGCGGTACGCCCGTGGAGGAGCTGCGGTACGAGACCCCCCGCGCGACCGAGTACGCGGCCGAGACCGAGCACGTCTACGAACTGGACGTCGTCGAGCCTCCGCGCCCCGCCTCGGGAGGCAGGCGCGCCGCCAGGCGTGCCCCGGCGGGACCGGTCGCGTCCGGGAGGGCGGCCTCGCGCAAGGGGCGCCGGGCCCGCAGCCGCAAGGGGCGAAACGTTCTGGTGGGCTCCCTCGGGCTGCTCCTGGCGGCCGGGGCGCTGAGCCTGACGAAGGTGGCCCTGGACCCTCCGGACGAGGGCGGCGCCGCCACCGCGGTCCAGGAGGAGGAGGTCGTGGAGACCTCGCTGCCTCCGGTGCCTTCGGAGAGCGTCCGGCCCACGGAGACCCGGGGCCCTGTACGGGTCTCGACCTCGGCCTCCCCGGTGGACGCGCACACGCCCGCCCAGGGGCACACGGGCATACCCGGCGGGGGCTCCGCCGGTGGATCCGGCTCGGGCGGCGGGAACGGCTCGGGGGACGTGGGCGGGACCGGGCAGGGCTCGGACGGCGGTCAGGGCAACCCGACGAGCGCCCCGCCGACGGGTTCGCCGTCCGCGTCGCAGCCGGGGACCACGCCGACACCGTCGGGCAGCGGCAGCCCGACGGCGACACCGCCCGGCTCGCCGCCCACGACTCCGGCGCCACCCACGCCGACCCCCACCAAGGAGTGCTGGCTCTTCATCTGCTGGTAGCGACCGCCGTGTGGCGACGCGTCCTGCTACGCCCCGTCCTCGCCCAACATCCGCTTCAGCAGGTCCCGCAGCAGCGTCCGCTCGACCTCCGTGAGCTGCCCGAGCGGCTCGCGCGCGAAGTCGAGCGACTCCCGCAGCCGACGGGCGGTGTCCAGGCCCTCCGGCGTGGGCGCGGCCAGCTTGACGCGGCGGTCGGCCGGGTCGGGGCGGCGCTCCGCCAGGCCGCGCGCTTCGAGGCGGTCGACGATCCCCGTCACGTTCGACGGCTCGCACTTCAGCTTCTCGGCGATCTTCCGCATCGCCACCGGCTCGAGCGACAGCAGTCCGAGGACCCGGGCCTGCGCGCCGGTGAGCGCGTGCTCCGAGGCCGCCTGCTCGTACTCCTGGTGGTACCGCGCCACGACCGTGCCGATCAGGTCGACGACTTCGACGGTCAGGGGGTCTGTGCGTGGGGTGGCCATGGGCACCATCGTACCCAGATACTTGACAACATGAAATATCCAGGCGCATGGTTGTTTCAGTTGGTGAAGTAATTTCTCGTTCCAGGAGGCAGAGCCGATGTCCGTACTTCCCGCGTCCAGCCGTGAGTGGCACCTCGTCGCCCGTCCGCACGGCTGGCCGACCCCCGCGGACTTCGCGCTCCGTGAGACCCCCGTCACCGCGCCCGCCGAGGGCCGGATCCTGGTCAAGAACCTGCACTTCTCGGTCGACCCGTACATGCGGGGCCGGATGAACGACGTGAAGTCGTACGTCCCGCCGTTCAAGCTCGACCACCCCATGGACGGCGGCGCCGTCGGTGAGGTCATCGCGTCGAACGCGGAGGGCTTCGCCGTCGGCGACCACGTCCTGCACGGCCTCGGCTGGCGCGAGTACGCCGACGTGCCCGCCCAGCACGCCACCAAGGTCGACCCCGACCTGGCCCCCCTCTCCGCGTACCTCGGCGTGCTCGGCATGACGGGCCTGACGGCCTACGCCGGCCTCTTCGAGGTCGCCTCCTTCAAGGAGGGCGACGTGGTCTTCGTCTCCGGCGCGGCCGGCGCCGTCGGCGGCCAGGTCGGCCAGATGGCGAAGCTCAAGGGCGCCTCCCGGGTCATCGGCTCGGCCGGCTCCGACGAGAAGGTCAAGAAGCTCGTCGAGGAGTACGGCTTCGACGCCGCCTTCAACTACAAGAACGGCCCGGTCAAGGACCAGCTCCGCGAGGCCGCCCCGGACGGCATAGACGTCTACTTCGACAACGTCGGCGGGGACCACCTCGAAGCCGCGATCTCCTCGCTCAACGTGCACGGCCGCGCGACCATCTGCGGCATGATCGCGCAGTACAACGAGACCGAGCCGGTCCCCGGCCCGCGGAACATGGCCATGATCATCGGCAAGCGGCTGCGCCTCCAGGGCGTCCTCGTCGGCGACCACTACGGCCTGCAGCCGCAGTTCGTCCAGGAGGTCGGCGGCTGGCTGCGCTCCGGCGAGCTGAAGTACGACGAGACCGTCGTCGAGGGCATCGAGAACGGTGTGGAGGCCTTCCTCGGCCTGCTCCGCGGGGAGAACACCGGAAAGATGATCGTTTCCGCGACCCGTTAGTCTTCCCTCAGCCGTCGCGATCGTGGGCGCGAGTCGCGGCGAACCAGCAGAAGGAAGCATCAGATGTCCATCCAGCAGTCCGACGTCCTGTACACCGCCATCGCCACCGCCGAGAACGGGCGTGACGGCCGGGTCGCGACCGACGACGGCCAGCTCGACGTCGTCGTGAACCCGCCGAAGGCCATGGGCGGCTCGGGCGCGGGCACCAACCCCGAGCAGCTCTTCGCCGCCGGCTACAGCGCCTGCTTCCAGGGCGCGCTGGGCGTCGTGGCGCGCAACGAGAACGCCGACATCTCGGGCTCGACGGTCACCGCCGAGGTCGGCATAGGCAAGAACGACGACGGCTTCGGCATCATCGTCAAGATCTCGGCGACCATTCCGAACGTGGACGCCGAGACCGCGAAGAGCCTGATCGAGAAGGCCCACCAGGTCTGCCCGTACTCCAAGGCGACCCGCGGGAACATCACGGTCGAGCTGGCCGTCTGAGTTACGCGTAGTCTGAAGTGGGCCGCACCCCGACCGACCGGGGTGCGGCCCGCTTCGTACGGGCGCGTGCGGCACGCCCGATAGGGTGATCCACATGCGCGATTTCGGGGCCGGGTTCGGATATCTGGTACAGGGGCAGAAGTGGGTGGCCCGGCACGGCCGGTGGTTCGGCTTCGGGCTGCTCCCGGGGCTCGTGACCCTCGTCCTCTACGTGGGCGCGCTCATCGGCCTCGGCTACGGAGCCGACGACCTGACCACCTGGGCGACCCCGTTCGCCGACGACTGGACCTCCCCCTGGCAGGGGCTCGTCCGGGGCTTCTTCACCGGCCTGGTCTTCGCCTTCGGGCTCTTCCTCGCGGTCATCACCTTCACCGCCGTGACCCTGCTGGTCGGCCAGCCGTTCTACGAGTCGCTCTCCGAGCAGGTCGACCGCACCGAGGGCGGCGACGTCCCTGAGTCGGGCCTGCCGCTCTGGCGCGAACTGTGGATCTCCGCACGCGACAGCCTGCGCGTGCTCGCCCGGGTCGCCCTGTACGGCATCCTGCTCTTCGCCTGCGGCTTCATCCCGGTCGTCGGCCAGACGGTCGTCCCGGTGATCGGCTTCTGCGTCTCGGGCTTCTTCCTCGCCCACGAACTGACCTCCGTCGCCCTCCAGCGCCGGGGCGTCGAGCTGAAGAGCCGCCTCGAGATGCTCCGGGGCCGCCGGATGCTCACCCTTGGCTTCGGCGTCCCGCTGGTCCTCTCGTTCCTGGTCCCGTTGGTCGCCGTCTTCCTGATGCCGGGCGCCGTCGCGGGCGCGACCCTGATGGCCCGCGAGCTGAACGGCGAGACGGCCGAGACGACCGGGACGGGCGAGGGCGGGGGCAAGACCCCCGCGCCGCCCGCCCAGACGGGCACCCCGCAGCCGCAGCGGAACCCGTACGCCTGACGCCGGCCGGCCTCAGCCCACCTCGGCGAGGGCGAAGCCCGCGCGCTCGGGACCCGCGTCGGCGATGCGCTCGCCGTCGGGGCCCCAGCCGCCGCTGAGGCCGACGCACGGGCCCGCCTCGCACGTGCCGACGAAGTTCGCCAGGACCACGTAGAGGCCGAAGTCCCGGGCCCGTACCGGGTACACCTTCTCGAACGAGTCGTTGTCGGGGTCGAGCGCGGAGCTCGCCAGATAGACCGTGCAGCCGTCGGCGACGGCCCGCTCCGCGATGTCGGGGAAGCGGTTGTCGTAGCAGGTGGCGAGCGCGAAACGGACCCCGTCGAGGGTGAAGCGCCCGTCGGCCGTGCCCGGGGCGAAGACCTCGTTCTCGATGCCGTGCAGATGCGCCTTGTCGTAGCGGGCGAGCAGCTCGCCGTCCGGGCCGATCACCAGGGACGTGATGCCCGGCCGGCCGCCCGCCGTGCGCACCGGCCCGTTGACGACCGCCGCCACGCCCTCCGCGTGGCAGGCCTCCCGTACCGGATCGAGACGCGGGTCGTCCTCGGCGAGGTGGAGGGCCGGGGTGGCGCCGATGAGGGTCGGCTCGTAGCCGGTGAGGGCCAGCTCGGGCAGGACGACCACGCGGGCGCCCTCCGCGGCGGCCCCGCGGATCAGCCCGGCCACGGTACGGACATTGGCCTCGACGTCCCCGGCGACCGGGGCGAACTGCGCTGCTGCGACGATCATGACCGCCATCATCCCGCCCATCCGTCGACGAGGCTAGGGGGTGTCTCGTCGATCATGCCGGGCTCGCGGGGTCTGGCACGCCCGCTCGCCGCGTTGTCGTCGGTCGCCGACGCTCCGCGTCGACTCCCTCCTCCTTGCGATCGCACGCACCAGACCCCGCTCCCTGATCCGGCCTGATCGACGAGACACCCCCTAGGAGTTCGCGGCGGCCACCGCGAGGATCGCCCGGACCTGGGCGATGATGGCGAGCCGGTTGGCGACGAACTCCGGGTCGGTGACCGTGCCCGTCGCCGGGTCGGTGTTGCCCGCGCCGAACTGCAGGACCGGGGTGTGGACATGGCCGCCGGGCAGCTGTGGCAGGCCGAGCCGGTCGCGCAGCAGGGTCGCGCGGTAGGCGATCTCGTTGGAGAGGTAGTTCCCGCCGCCGCCCGCGCGGGCCGTGGAGCCCGCCGTCGGACCGTCCGGGCGGTCCACGGGCCCGGTCGCGCCCGCCGGGATCTCGGTCACCGTCGTGTTGTCCCGTACCGGGAACCGCCCGGTGTCCGCCGCGACGATCGAGGCGTACGGCAGGGTCGTCGCCGTCCACTGCGGCTGCGTGGCCGGGTCGGCCACCGGGACGGTCTCCGTGCGCGAGAGGTTCTCGTTGTCGGGGAAGCCGCCCCGCCAGGCGCCGTTGAACCGCTCGATGTCGAAGCGGCCGATCCGGCCCTGGCTGACGGTGGTGAAGAGGTCCACCTCCGGCAGGTGCCCGCGCAGCGTCCGCTCGACGGTGCCGTCGGCGAAGTCCTGCCAGCGGACGGGGAAGACGGCCGTCTCGATCCGGGCGAGGTCACCGTCGGCGGTACGGATCCAGGTGCCGTCCAGGGCCAGCGCGGTGGCCCCCGACGGGTTGCTGATGCGGACGTCCCGGTCGAGCGTGAACGGGTCGAAGCCCGTCAGCAGGATCCGCTTCACGCACGTGCCGCGAGGCCCTTCGCCCGGAAACCGGATCGAGTCCTGGCCGCGCGACGAGCGCTCAAGGCGGTCCAGCAGCCGGGCCCTACGCTCCTCCCCGAGCGCGAACCCCGGCTGCCAGCCCCGCAGTTCACGGGTCAGCGCGAGCCGCGCCCAGTACAGCGGGCGGTCGTCGTCCTTGCTCAGGTCCCCGCGCACCCTGCGCCCCTGCGCCCGGTCGACGGCGTCCCGCCAGAGCCGTTCCCCGTGCCGTACGACCGCCCGCTCGGCCTCCCCGTACGACTCCGCCCCGGCAAGGGCGCGGGCGAACTCCGGTGCCACGGAGGCGAATCCGCCGCGCCGCAGGATCTCCTGGGGCACGGCCCGGTCCAGCCGCGCCTCCTCCGCGGTCACCGCGGGCGCGGAACCCGCGGCCGTGGCGGGCGGTGCGCCGAGCGTCAGGGTGGCGGTGATCAGCGCGAGACCGAGCGCTGCGGGACGTAAACGGGACAGCACGGGAGGGACCTCCGTCGCGTCGGAAACCGGCCCGCGCAGTATCCCGGCTCACCCGCAACTCCCGCTACGGTGCCCTCACTTGCCGCCCGAGCCCGCCGCGTCCTCCGAGCCCTCCGCGGCCTCTCCGCCGTGCAGCAGCCGCAGGAAGTCCCGGAACGCCGCCGGCATGTCCACGGCCGTCGGGTCGAGCAGCCACTGGTACTGAAGGCCGTCCATCACGGCCGTCAGGATCGGCGCCGCCCGCTCCGGCGTAAGGCCGCTCGGCAGGCGCTCGCCGAACTCCAGGCGCAGCACGGTCGCCATCTCCGTACGGACCTGGGTGTAGCGCTCGGTGAAGAACCGGCGGGCCGGGTGGTCCTCGGTCACGGACTCGCCGAGCAGCGCCGAGAAGGTCTGCACGATCCCCGGCCGCATCGCGTTGTACTCGACGAGCGAGTCGATCAGGTCGAGCCGCCAGCCCTCGCGCGAGCCCGCGCCGCTCGTGTCCCACTTGTCGCGCTCCGCGAGCACCGCGACGAGCAGGGCCTCCTTCGTAGGGAAGTAGTGCAGCAGCCCCTGCTGCGTCAGGCCGACCCGCTCCGCGACCGCGCCGAGTGACGCGCCCCGGTAGCCGCGCTCGGCGATCACCTCGAGGGCCGCGCGCACGATGTCCGAGCGCCGCTCCTCGCTCCTGGCCCGCACCATCGCCGTGGCCCCCTTTCCCTGCCGTCCGTCCACCGAAGGTCCGTCCTTCGACGGTCTGTCCGCCGTCGAAGGTCCTTCGTTCCCAGGACCGTACGGCATGACATGATTACGAAACAGTAACGTAACCTACCGATCTACAGGTATCGGGTCCACCATGGGCCGCACACGACTTCAGCGAGGAGACATGGCCATGGCGGAGCACAGCGCGGAGACCGTTCGTGAGCAGGCCGTCGAGACGGCGCTCGGCAAGCTCGACCTGGACACCAAGACCCGGCTGCTCGGCGGCCAGGACATGTGGTCCCTGCCCGCCGTTCCGGAGATCGGCCTGCGGTCGATCGTGATGTCGGACGGCCCGATCGGCGTCCGGGGCGTCCGCTGGACCGCCGACGACCCGTCCGTCGCCCTGCCCTCCCCGACCGCCCTCGCCGCGTCCTGGGACCCGGCCCTCGCCCGCCGCGCCGGCCGTCTGCTCGCCCAGGAGGCCCGCCGCAAGGGCGTCCACGTCCTCCTCGCCCCCACCGTCAACCTGCACCGCACCCCGCTCGGCGGCCGCCACTTCGAGGCCTACAGCGAGGACCCGTACCTCACCGGAGCCATCGGCACCGGCTACGTCCAGGGCGTCCAGGACGGCGGCGTCGGCACCACGGTCAAGCACTACGTCGGCAACGACGCCGAGACCGACCGCTTCACCGTCGACAGCGTCATCGCCCCGCGCCCGCTGCGCGAGCTCTACCTCGCGCCCTTCGAGGCCATCGTCAAGAACGCCCACCCCTGGGGCATCATGACCGCCTACAACCAGGTCAACGGCGTGACCATGAGCGAGCACCACGAGCTCGTCAACGAGGTCCTGCGCGGCGAGTGGGGCTTCGACGGCGCCAACGTCTCCGATTGGATGGCCGCCCGCTCCACCAAGGGCGACATCGAAGGCGGCCTCGATGTCGCCATGCCCGGCCCGCAGACCGTCTACGGCGAGGCGCTCGCCGCCGCCGTCCGGGCCGGCGAGGTCGAGGAGTCGCTGGTCGACGCGGCCGTACGGAACGTGCTGCGGCTCGCCGCCCGCGTCGGCGCCCTCGAAGGCGCCCCGGCGGTCGTCACCGAGCCCCCGGCCACGATCGACGGCGACGCGCTCGCCCGCGAGGTCGCCCACCGAGGCGTCGTCCTCGTCCGCAACGAGAACGACGCGCTGCCCCTCAAGAACGGCACCGTCGCCCTCTCCGGCGCCGCCGCCCGCGACGCCCGGATCCTCGGCGGCGGCTCCGCCCAGGTCTTCCCCGACCACACGGTCTCCCCGCTCGACGGCCTCACCGCCGTGCTCCCCGAGGGCGCCCTCACCTTCACCGTCGGCGCCGACCCGAGCGACGAACTCACCCCCGCCGGCTCGGTCTCGTCCGGGTTCACCCTCCGCGCCGTCTGCCGCGACGCCGACGGCACCGTCCTCGGTGAGGGCTCCCTGCCCAACGGCCAGGTCCAGTGGATCGGCGACGACCTCCCGGCCGGCGTCACCCACGAGGCCCTCGCCTCCATCGAGGTCACCGGTACGTTCACCCCGCGCGAGTCCGGCGAGCACTCCTTCGGCACCCGCGGCCTCGGCGCCTTCACCCTCAGCATCGCGGGGGAGACCGTCTTCGACGGGCTCCAGGCGATGGGCCCCGAGAGCGACCCCTTCGAGGCGTTCTTCGGCTCTCCCGTCGAGCGCGCCAAGGTCGCCCTCACGGCGGGCGAGAGCGTCGAGGTCTCCCTGCTCCACCCGCTGGACAAGGAGTTCGCGGCCCCGCTGCCCGCCGTGATGTTCTCCTTCGTCCACCTCGGGCCGCGCCGCGACCCCGACGAACTGATCGCCGAAGCCGTCGAGGCCGCCCGCGCCGCCGACACCGCCGTCGTGGTCGTCGCCACCACCGAGCGGGTCGAGTCCGAGGGCTTCGACCGCAAGGACCTCGCCCTGCCGGGCCGCCAGGACGAGCTGGTCCGGGCCGTCGCCGCCGCCAACCCGAACACCGTCGTCGTCGTCAACGCCGGCTCCCCGGTCGAGATGCCCTGGCGCGACGAGGTCGCCGCGATCCTGCTCAGCTGGTTCCCCGGCCAGGAGGGCGGCGCCGCGCTCGCCGACGTCCTCACCGGCGCCGAGGAGCCCGGCGGCCGGCTCCCCACCACCTGGCCCGTCGCCCTCGCCGACGTCCCGGTCACCGAGACCACCCCCACCGACGGGCAACTCTCCTACGACGAGGGCGTGTTCATCGGCTACCGCGCCTGGGACAAGGCCGGCGCCACCCCGGCGTACGCCTTCGGCCACGGCCTCGGCTACACCACCTGGTCGTACGACTCCCTCGAAGTCACCCCGACGGCGGCGAAGGTCCGGATCACCAACACCGGCACCCGCACCGGCCGCGAGGTCGTCCAGATCTACCTGGCGCCCGCCGCCGACGAGGTGGAGCGCCCGGCGCGCTGGCTGGCCGCCTTCGCGAGCGTCGAGGCCGGCGCCGGCGAGAGCGTCGAGACCGAGATCCCGCTGCCCGCCCGCGCCTTCGAGATCTGGGACGAGGAGCGGAACGACTGGGCGCACATCTCCGGTACGTACGAGGTCCGGGCCGCGCACTCGCTCGCCGACACGCGCCTCACGGCGACGCTGGAGATCTGAGGTCCCGTCCTCCCATGACCGGCCCCGGGGCGGAACCTGACAGCCGCCCCGGGGCTTCTTCGTCAGCGCGTACCGAAGCGGAAGACGGTCTCCGAGGCGTACACCTCGCCGGGCCGCAGGACCGTCGACGGGAACTCCGGCCGGTTCGGCGAGTCGGGGAAGGCCTGCGTCTCCAGGGCCACCCCGCCGAGCTCCGGGTTCGCGTACACCTGCAGCCCGGGCTCGGTGGTCTCCACGGTCACCGTCCGCCCGGTGTCGGGCGCGTACAGCTCGGCCGCCTCCGGCGAACCGTCCCCGTCGAGGACGAAGTTGTGGTCCAGCGGGACCGACAGCGGCCCGCCGGTACGGAAGTCCAGCTCCGTGCCCGTGACCTCGGCGAACACCCCGGTCGGGATGCCCGTCGGGTCCGTCGGCGTGTACCGCCCGGCCGCGATTCGCAGTTCGTGCGCCCCGCCGCCCGGCCTCCAGTACGTGTGGTTCGTCAGCGCCACCACGGTCGGCGCGTCGGTCTCCGCCCGGTAGCCGATCCGCAGCGCGCCGTCGGCGTCGAGGGTGTACGTCACCTCGACCGCGAGCCGGCCCGGGAAGCCCTCCTCGCCGTCCGGGGAGACCCGGGAGAGCCGTACCCCGCCCTCGACCTCCGCCGCGTCCCACACCCGCTTGTCGAAGCCGCGCTCCCCGCCGTGCAGGGCGTTCGGCCCCCCGTTGCGGGCGAGCCGGTACGTCGTGCCGTCCAGGGTGAAGGACCCGCCCGCGATCCGGTTGGCGTACCGCCCCACCAGGGCGCCGTAGTACGGCTCGGGGTGTTTCAGATAGCCCGTCAGATCCGGGTGCCCGAGCACCACCTCGTCCGGCACGCCGTCCCGGTCCGGCACCACGACCGACTGGACGATGCCGCCGTACGTCAGCACCCGCACGCGCACGGAGTCCCGCTGGAGGGTCCAGCGCGTGACGTCCGTACCGTCGACCGAACCGAAGGGTTCACCCGTGATCCTCATGATCCGGAACCCTACGCGGGCGGCTCCGGCGCCGTCACCTGCCGATGCGCCAGCTCCGCGAGCCGCGCCTGCCCGTTCTTGCTGGGGTGGAACCAGTCCCAGCGGCTCAGCTGCTCGCCGTCGAAGGGGAAGCCGAACACCGCGCCGCCGTCGTACCGGCAGCGGCGGTCCTTCGCGCAGACCTCCTTCAGGACCGTGTTGTACGCCACCACCCGGTCCCGCACGGCCGTGCGCCGCTTCTCGGCCGAAGTGCTCAGGTCCTCCGCGTCGGCCAGCATCGAGCCGCAGATCCCCAGCTTCCATATCTGCCGGCTCAGGGCGCTGTCCTTGCCGGACGCCCAGAGCCGCTTCAGGTCCGGCACGCTCGACACGTACACCTGCGCCTTCGGCGCGGCCCTGCGCAGGCTCGCGAGGGACGCCTCGAAGTCCGCGCGGAACTCCGCGACCGGCGTCATCAGTTCGGCCGGGGCCCGGCAGGCGTCGTTGGAGCCCATCATCACCGTCACCAGCTCCGGCTTGCGGGCCCCCGCCCTGGCCATCTGCTCGGGCAGCTCCGCCATCCGCGCGCCCGTCTTCGCCAGGTTCCAGCTGCGCTCGGCGACGCGCTCGGGGCCGAGGAGGCGCAGGGCCAGGCTGTTGACCACGGTGTCCGTGCCGGTCGCCCAGGACGCCTCGGGGCAGTCCGCCAGGACCGTACAGGCGTCGAAGGCGCGGGTGATGGAGTCGCCGACGGCGGCGACGGAGGCGGGGGTGCGGTCCCAGTCGGGGGTCGGCCGTGGTGTCGGGGTCGGCTTCGGGGAGGCGGCGGCGTCGGGTCGCGCGGCCTCACACCCCGTCAGGGTGCCCGCGCACAGCAGCGCCACGGCCCCCGCGGCGGCGAGGCCGGTACGGAATCGTCGTGTGCCGCGCATCCTTCGGCGCATCCCCTTGGCCCCCATTTCCCACCCGGTCGGCGTCCTGGCGAGTGAAAGCTTCGTGTCCACCGGCCCCCGGACCGACCGTACGTCACCCCAAGGGTGGTGCGGCACGGTAGCTTTTCCCCCGTCGAACCAGAGGCACCTTTGCCAGTCGGCTCCGGTAAATTACATCACGTCACATGCTGTCCCCTTTTCGGGGGTTTACGGAGTTTACTCCCGATGCTGTTTACTGAGGCCGCTGGGAAAGGCGAACCTCGTCCCACACTGGAGGTCCCGGTGACGACACGTGGAGTCCTGTACGTACACTCCGCACCGCGCGCGCTGTGCCCGCACGTCGAATGGGCGGTCGCGGGTGTCCTCGGTGCGAGGGTCCAGCTCGACTGGATCCGCCAGCCGGCGTCGCCCGGCACGTGGAGAGCCGAGTTCTCCTGGCAGGGCGAGACCGGCACGGCGTCCAAGTTGGCCTCCGCGCTGCGCGGCTGGCAGATGCTCCGCTTCGAGGTCACCGCGGAACCCTGCCCGACCGCCGAGGGCGAGCGCTACAGCGCCACCCCCGAACTGGGCATCTTCCACGCGGTCACCGGCATGCACGGCGACATCCTGATCCCGGAGGACCGCCTGCGGGCCGCCCTGGCCCGCTCCGTGCGCGGCGAGACGGAGCTGGAGGCGGAGATCGC
The DNA here is from genome assembly GCF_053594455.1 of Streptomyces sp. NPDC001927. NCBI lineage: Bacteria > Bacillati > Actinomycetota > Actinomycetes > Kitasatosporales > Streptomycetaceae > Streptomyces > Streptomyces sp. NPDC001927. Next base: position 53,291 of record NZ_JBSFEN010000016.1, read on the forward strand.
CAAGCTCCTCGGCAAGCCCTGGGACGACGAACTGGAGCCCTTCCGCTACGCAGGCGAAGGCGCCCCGGTCCGCTGGCTCCACCAGGTCGTCTGACCCGCCGCCAGCCCCCCGACACGCCGAAGGCCCACCCCCGACCGGGGGTGGGCCTTCGCCGTATCAGAGATCAGACCGTACGGAACGCCAGCACCACGTTGTGGCCGCCGAAGCCGAAGCTGTTGTTGATCGCGGCGATCGTGCCCTGCGGGAGTTCGCGGGGTTCGTCGCGGACGATGTCCGCCTCGACCGCCGGGTCCAGCTCGTCGACGTTGATCGTCGGCGGGGCCAGGCGGTGGTGGAGCGCCAGGACCGTCGCGACGGTCTCGATGCCGCCCGCGCCGCCCAGCAGGTGACCCGTCATCGACTTCGTCGCGGAGATCGCGACGTGGTCCAGGTCGTCACCGAGCACCTTGCGCAGCGCCTTGATCTCGGCGACGTCACCCTGCGGCGTCGACGTCGCGTGCGCGTTGAGGTGGACGACCTCGGAGGGCTTGAGGTCCGTCGCGTCCAGCAGGTTCTGCATCGCGGCCGCGATGCCCCGGCCGGTCGGCTCGGGCTGCGCGATGTGGTGGCTGTCGGCCGACAGGCCCTGGCCGAGCACCTCGCAGTAGATCCGCGCGCCACGGGCCTTCGCGTGCTCCTCGGACTCGAGGATCACCACGCCCGCGCCCTCGCCGAGCACGAAGCCGTCACGGGCCGTGTCGTACGGACGCGAGGCCTTCGTCGGCTCGTCGTTGTTCTTGGACATCGCCATCATGTTGGCGAAGGCCGCGATCGGCAGCGGGTGGATCGCCGCCTCGGTACCGCCGGCCACGACCACGTCGGCCCGGCCGGTACGGATCATCTCGACGGCGTAGCCGATCGCCTCGGCACCCGACGCGCACGCCGAGACCGGGGTGTGGACGCCCGCCCGGGCGTTCACCTCCAGGCCGACGTTGGCGGAGGGGCTGTTCGGCATCAGCATCGGCACGGTGTGCGGGGACACGCGGCGAACGCCCTTGTCCTTGAGCACGTCGTACTGGTCGAGCAGAGTCGTGACACCGCCGATGCCGGACGCGATGACGGAGCCGAGCCGCTCGGGCTCGATGCTGTCGTCCTCGCCGGCCGGGGCGGTGTAGCCCGCGTCGGCCCACGCCTCACGGGCCGCGATCAGCGCGAACTGCGCCGAGCGGTCCAGCTTGCGGGCGAGCGGGCGGGGCAGAACGTCACCCGGGTCGACCGCGGCGAGCGCCGCGATCTGTACGGGCAGTTCGGCGAATCGTTCGCCCTCGAGGGGCTTGACGCCGGAGCGCCCCGCGATCAGACCTTCCCAGGTCGATGCGGAGTCGCCACCCAGCGGTGTGGTTGCGCCGATACCGGTGACGACCACGGTGCGATTGGTCGAGCTCACAGGAATTCTTTCTCCACGTGTGTGATGGTCGAAATACGGCGCCACCGCCGGGTGGCTGACCGAGTCAGCAAGGGCCGAATCAGCCCTGGTTCTTCAGGATGTAGTCGGTCGCGTCGCCGACCGTCTTCAGGTTCTTGACGTCCTCGTCCGGGATCTTGACGTCGAAGCGCTCTTCGGCGGCGACGACGACCTCGACCATGGACAGGGAGTCGACGTCAAGGTCGTCCGTGAAGGACTTGTCCAGCTGGACGTCCTCGGTCGGGATGCCGGCGATCTCGTTCACGATCTCGGCGAGACCCTTGACGATCTCTTCCTGGGTGGCGGCCATTGTGGCGCTCCTTCTGTGATTGCTTTGATAAACGGCTTCCGGAAGATCCGGAGGTGCCTAGGGGAGAGTAACGACCGACGCGGCGAAGACGAGACCCGCCCCGAAGCCGATGATGAGAGCCGTGTCGCCGCTCTTCGCCTTGCCGGTCGCCAGCAGCCGCTCCATCGCGAGCGGAATCGAGGCGGCCGAGGTGTTGCCGGTGGTCTCGACGTCACGCGCGACCGTGACGTGCTCCGGCAGCTTGAGGGTCTTCACCATCGAGTCGATGATCCGCATGTTCGCCTGGTGCGGAATGAAGACATCCAGGTCGTCCGCCGAGATTCCGGCGGCGTCCAGCGCCTGCTGGGCGACCTTCGCCATCTCGAAGACGGCCCAGCGGAAGACCGCCTGACCCTCCTGCGTGATGGCGGGGAACTTGATCTCGCCCTGCTCGTTGAGCGGGAGCGTCGAAACGTCGCCACCGTGGAACTCGTTCCACGGCACGGTCTGCTTGATGGTCTCGGACTTGTCGCCCTCCGAACCCCAGACCGTGGGGCCGATGTGCGGCTCGTCGGAGGGGCCGACCACGACCGCGCCGGCGCCGTCGCCGAACAGGAAGGCCGTCGCGCGGTCCTCCAGGTCGGTCAGGTCGCTCAGCCGCTCGACGCCGATGACAAGTACGTACTCCGCCGAACCCTCGACGATCATGCCCTTGGCGAGGGTCAGGCCGTAGCCGAAGCCCGCGCAGCCGGCGGAGATGTCGAACGCGGCCGGCTTGCCCGCGCCGATCTTGTCGGCGATCTCGGTGGCGACGGCCGGGGTCTGCTTGAAGTGCGAGACCGTCGAGACGATGACGGCGCCGATCTGCTCCGGGGCGATCCCGGCGTCGGCGATGGCCTTGCCGGAGGCCTCCACGGACATCGCGGTCACGGTCTCCTCGGGGGAGGCCCAGTGCCGGGTGGCGATGCCGGAGCGCGAGCGGATCCACTCGTCGGACGAGTCGATCTTCTCGAGGATCACCTCGTTCGGCACGACCCGGGTGGGGCGGTAGCCGCCGACACCCATGATCCGTGCGTACGGGGCGCCCTTGCTGGGCTTGATCTTCGACATGCTCTACGGCTCCTTCTCAGGCTGCAGTGTGCTCGGCGACGAGCGTGCGGGCCGCGTCGAGGTCGTCGGGGGTCTTCAGGGCGACGGTCGGCACACCCGGGAGCGCGCGCTTGGCGAGGCCGGTCAGGGTGCCGCCGGGGCACACCTCGATCAGCCCGGTCACGCCCAGCGCCTTGAAGGTGTCCATGCACAGGTCCCAGCGGACCGGGTTGGCGATCTGGCCGACGAGCCGGCGGATGACGTCGCTGCCCTCGGTGACGACGGCGCCGTCCCGGTTGGAGACGTAGCGCACGGTCGGAGCGGAAACGTTCAGCTCCTTGGCGGCGGCCTCCAGCTTCGTCACGGCCGGGGCCATGTGCTCCGTGTGGAACGCGCCGGCGACCTTCAGCGGGACGACGCGGCGGACGCCCTCGGGCTTGTCCTCGGCCAGCGCGGCCAGCTGCTCCAGCGTGCCCGCGGCGACGACCTGGCCGGCGCCGTTGACGTTGGCCGGGGTCAGGCCGAGCTTCTCCAGGTGCGGGAAGACGATGTCGGGCTCGCCGCCGAGCAGCGCGGCCATGCCGGTCTCGGTGATCGCGGCGGCCTCGGCCATCGCGAGACCACGGGCCCGTACGAGACGCAGCGCGGAGACCTCGTCGAGGACGCCGGCGAACGCGGCGGCGGTGATCTCGCCGACGCTGTGACCCGCGACGGCGCCGGGGGCGAGGTCGGGAGCGGCCTCGCGGAGCGCGCCGGCGGACAGCAGACCGGCCGCGACGAGCAGCGGCTGGGCCACGGCGGTGTCACGGATCTCGTCCGCGTCGGCGTTCGTGCCGTAGTGGACGAGGTCCAGTCCGATGGCCTCGGACCAGGCCGCCACACGGTCGGCGGCACCGGGGAGTTCGAGCCAGGGAGTCAGGAAGCCGGGCGTCTGAGCGCCTTGGCCGGGAGCGACGAGTACGAGCACCCTCACACTCTCTCTTGGGGACGGCTCCAAGCGCCCGTGGGGACTAGGACGAAGAACCGTCGGGGGAATTGTTGGTGTTCGACAAAAGTCTAGGACTGCGAATCTCCGTCGGCCAAGCGCCCCAGAATGAGGGCGATCCGCAGCGTGAAGGCCGACCGAACATCGGAGGGTGACCAACCGGTGACGTCTGTCACACGTCGAAGCCGGTAGCGCACGGTGTTCGGGTGCACAAAGAGCATCCTCGCCGCGCCTTCCAGGCTGCTCGCCTGCTCCAAGTAGACACTCAGAGTTTCCAGCAGCGCCGAGCCCGCTTCCTCCAGTGGTCTGTAGATCTCCTCCACCAACTGCTCCCGCGCAGAAGGGTCGGAGGCGATGGCGCGCTCCGGCAGGAGATCGTCCGCGAGGACCGGCCGCGGGGCGTCCTGCCAGGCCGAGCAGGCCTTGAGCCCGGCGGCGGCGGCCTGCGCGGACCGGGTGGCGGCGAGCAGGTCGGGAACGACGGGCCCGGCGACGACGGGCCCGGCGGCATACGGCCCGATCAGCGCCTTGGCCACGGCGAGCGGATTGTCGTTGCCGCCGGCGATGACGACGAGCCGGTCGCCGAGGACGCCGGTGAGGACCTGGAGCTTGGCGTGCCGGGCGGCGCGGCGGATCGCCTCGACGGTCAGCTCGCTGTCGCCGTCGGGGGCGGTGCCGAGGACGACGCACACGTGGTCGGGCGAGTTCCAGCCGAGGGCGGCGGCCCGGGAGACGGCGCCCTCGTCGGCCTCGCCGGAGAGGACCGCGTTGACGACGAGGGACTCGAGCCGCGCGTCCCAGGCACCGCGTGCCTCGGCGGCCTGGGCGTAGACCTGGGCGGTCGCGAAGGCGATCTCGCGGGCGTAGACGAGGAGGGCCTCGCGGAGGATGGACTCGTCGCCGGGGGCGGCGACCTCCTCGATCGCGGTCTCCATGACCTCGATGGTGGTGCGGACCATCTCGACGGTCTGCCGCAACGTGATCGCGCGGGTCAGCTCGCGGGGCGCGGTGCCGAAGACGTCGGTCGAGATGGCCTGCGGGGTCTCCGGGTGCCGGAACCACTCGGTGAACGCGGCGATGCCCGCCTGGGCCACCAGCCCGATCCACGACCGGTTCTCGGGCGGCATGGCGCGGTACCACGGCAGCGTCTCGTCCATACGGGCAATGGCGTTGGCGGCGAGCCGCCCGGAGGACTGTTCGAGGCGCTTCAGGGTCGCGGAATGCGGATGAGCGGCGTTCGTGGGTTCAGACACGGGGACAAGACTGCCTTATCGGGACGCCCGGGTGCGGGGTCGGGGCCGTTTCCTTGCGCCGGGCCCGTCGGGGGCGTGGTGCGGGGCGGTCTGTAAGGGGTGGCCTCGAGCGGGCGGGCCTCCGCGGGCGGCCCTGCCGTACGCCCGCCGTGGGCGCGGATCCGGCGGGGAGCGTGGCGGCTACCGTGGGGGCGTGATGCGGATTCAGCGGGCCGGTGAGCGGTACCCCGGGGGCGACGAGGTGGCCGGGATCGAGACGCGGCACGCGTTCTCGTTCGGGCCGCACTACGACCCCGACAACCTCCGCTTCGGCGCCGTGCTCGCCTGCAACGAGGAGCGGCTCGCCCCCGGCGCCGGATTCGCCGAGCACCCGCACCGGCACACCGAGATCGTCACCTGGGTCGTCGAGGGCGAGCTGACCCACCACGACACGGCCGCGGGACACACCACCGTCGTCCGCCCCGGGGACGTCCAGCGGCTCAGCTCCGCCGGGGGCGTCCGGCACGAGGAGCGCAACGACGGCGACGTGCCCCTGGTCTTCGTCCAGATGTGGCTCGCCCCGCTGGAGCCGGGCGGCGACCCCGCGTACGAGATCGTCCGGGGCATCGCCGACTCCACCCCGTACGCCCTCCCGGAGGCCGCCGCGATGCTCCACGTCCGGCGCCTGGAACAGGGCGAACGCACGGCCGTCCCGGACGCGGACCTCGTCTACGCGCACGTGGTGCGCGGCACCGTCCGCCTCGACGGCGAGGAACTCACCCCCGGCGACGCGGCCCGCGTCACCACCGCCCGGGACCTCGCCGTCCTGGCGACCTCGGACGCGGAGATCCTGCTGTGGGAGATGCGCGCGGCGCCCTGAGCCGACCCGCTCCGGCGCCCCACCCCCGCTCGCGTCAGCGAGCCCCCGCGCTCTTCGCGCGCCACCCCTCCCAGCTCACGTTCCAGGCCCCGTACCCGTTGCCCTCCGCCACCGTGCCCTTCGTGTCCGCGCCCTTGATCTCGAAGGGGTCGCCCGGCCGGACCTGGCCGTAGAACCAGGTCGCGTCCGCGTCACTCATGCCGATGCAGCCCGAGCTGCGGTTCGCGCGGCCGAAGTACGCCGCGTTCCACGGCGCCGCGTGCGCGTACATCCCCGACCACGTCAGGCGCATCGAGAAGTCGACCATCTTGTCGTAGGCGTCGCCGAGCCCGACCGTCTCCGAGTTCATGTTGATCGTGCCCTCCTTCGCCATCAGCACCGCCGTCCCCCGCCACGACCGCTTGTCGCCCCCGGGCGTCCCGCCCGATACGGGGATCGTGCGCACGGCCCGCCCGTCCCGCTCCAGGACCAGCCGCTTGCGGTCCAGGTCCACTTTCACCACCTGCGCCGTCCCCGCGACCGTGAACCCGGTCCGGTAGTCCCGGACGAACCAGCCGCCGCCCGAGTCCGTCCCGTCGAGCGTCGCGTCCAGGTCCACCCGGGTCCCCGGCTTCCAGTACTCCTTCGGCCGCCAGTCCACCCGGTCCTTGCCCGACCAGTCCTTCAGCCAGCCCCACGAGCCGACCGTCCCGTTCGAGGTCGTCACCTTGAGCTGCTTCTCCACCTCGGCCCGGTTCGTCACCGGCCGGTCGAACACGATCGACAGCGGCTGACCGACCCCGACCGTCGTGTTCTTCCCCGGCGCCAGCGTCAGCTTGTTGACCCGCGCGGCCGGCGCCGTCCTGAACGTCGAGCTGCTCGTCGCCTCCTTCCCGCCCGCCGTACGGGTCGTCGCCTCGACCCGGTACGACGTGCCCGGCACCGCCTTCCGGTCCGAGATCCACGACGTCCCGCCGGCTCCGGTACGGCCCTTCAGCTCGGCGCCCTCCGCGTCCACGACCCGTACCGTCCGCAGCGTCCCGCCGGTGGCCGTGACCGTCACCGTCCGCCCCGCCGCCGGGCTCACCACGGTCACCTTCGCCGGGGTCTCCGCCTGCTCCGCGGCCCCGGGGCTCTGCGTCGTACGGGGCGCGCCCACCGCCCCCGCCGAGCAGGCGGCGAGCGAGCCGCAGAGGGCGACGGCCGCGAGCGACCGGCGTATTCGGGTGCGTGCGGGGACCAAGGACGGCACGGAAACCACGGAAACCTCCGGAAAAAAGTGTGGGATGCCCGGACTGTAAGCCGCGAAATCGGCCTCCAGAGCTCTGTGACAAGGGGTGGTGAGGAACGGTCATCGTCCGGTCACACACGACGCGCGGACCGGTCAAGACCGGCTGTGAGCATCCTGTGCGACCCCCGACCGAGGGGCGGAACAAGGAGGCTCACGTTGTGTCAGCTCTGCTCGTGACGGCCGCACCGCCGCAGGCCACTCGGCTCGAGCCCGTCACCGTCGAGACGTACCGTGCCTTCCTCGCCCGAGGCGAGGCGCGCCCCAGCTTCCTCCAGTGCCCCTCCTGGGCCGACGTCAAGGACGGCTGGCGGCACCAACTCGTCGGCTGGGGACCGGAGTCGGGGACCGGGCCGACCGGTGTCGCCCTCGTCCTGCTGCGGCCCTTCCCCGGCACCCGGAAGTTCTTCGCCTACCTCCCCGAGGGGCCCGTCGCCGACTGGTCCGACCCGGACATCGACGGCTGGCTCACCCCGCTGCTCCAGCACCTGCGCGCCGCCGGCGCCTTCGCCGTACGCATCGGGCCCTCGCCCGCCTTCCGCCGCTGGAACGCCGCCACCCTCAAGGCGCACACGGGCCCCGGGCGGCGGCTCTCCGACGTCCTCGCCGACGAGGTCGACCCGCTCGGCACCGCCGTCGCCGAACGGCTCCGCTCCCGCGGCTGGCGCCGCTGCGGCGGCGACTCGACCAGCGACTCCGACGGCGCGGACGCCCAGCCCCGCCACGTCTACCAGGTCCCGCTCACCGGGCGCAGCTCCGACGACCTGTGGGACGGCCTCAACCAGGAGTGGCGGCGCAACGTCCGCAAGGCCCGCAAGTCCGGCGTCGAGGTCGTCGTCGGCTCGGCGGCCGACCTGCCGGACTTCTTCCGGCTCCTGCGCATCACCGAGGAGCGTGACGGATTCCGCCTCGGGCGCTCCCTCTCCTACTACGAACGCCAGTACGCGGTCCTCAACGCCGAGCAACCCGGGCGGATGAAGCTCTACCTCGCCCGTCACGAGGGCGAGACCCTCGCCGCCCACACCATGATCACTGTGGGGAAGCGGGTCTGGTACCAGACCGGCGCCTCCGCCGACCACCGCCGCGAGGTCCGCCCCTCCAACGCCCTGCAGTGGCGGATGATGCTCGATGCCCACGCGCTCGGCGCCGACGTCTACGACATGCGCGGGATACCCTCCACTCTTGATCCGGACGACCGCGCCCACGGTCTGCTGCGCTGGAAGCTCGGCACGGGCGGGCAGGCCGTCGAGACGCTGGGGGAGTGGGAGACACCGTTGGCCGGCACGACCAACCACGCGCTGTACCGGGCGTTCCAGGCATACCTGGCCCGCCGATGACGACCACCGTCGCGAAGCCGGAGGAGCCGGCATCGGGACCGGGGCAGGGCGGGGGAGCGGGGCCGAGGCACCGCGCCACCCCGTCCGTGCTGCGCAGCGGCGCGCTCATGGCCGCCGGCTCGCTGGTCTCGCGCGCCACCGGCTTCGTCCGCTCGGCGATCGTCGCGGCGGCGCTCGGCGTCGGGGGGATCGCCGACGGGTACGCGGTCGCCAACTCCATCCCCACCATCGTCTACATACTGCTTCTCGGCGGCGCGCTCAACGCGGTCTTCGTGCCCGAGCTGGTCAAGGCCGCCAAGGAGCACGAGGACGGCGGGGTCGCCTACACCGACCGGCTCCTCACGATCTGCGTCTGCGCCCTGCTCGTGATGACGGCGGGCGCGGTGCTCGCGGCGCCCGCGATCATCGACGCGTACACCGACTACAGCGGCGCGCGGGAGTCGATGACGGTCGCGTTCGCCCGCTACTGCCTGCCGCAGATCTTCTTCCTCGGCCTGTTCACCCTGCTCGGTCAGGTCCTGAACGCGCGGGGCCGGTTCGGCGCGATGATGTGGACGCCGGTCCTCAACAACGTCGTCGTCATCGCCGTCTTCGGGCTGTACGTGGCGACGGCGGTGACGGGCTCCGGCGGACTGACGGCGGGGGAGACCGCGCTGCTCGGCTGGGGCACGACGGCCGGCATCGCGCTCCAGGCCCTCGCGCTTGTGCCGTCGCTGCGGGCGGCCGGGTTCCGCTGGCGGCCGCGGTTCGACTGGCGCGGCAGCGGGCTCACCGCGCCGATGCGCTCGGCGGGCTGGCTGGTGCTGCTCGTCCTCACCAACCAGGCCGCGTACTGGGTGACGACGAAGCTCGCCACGGCGGCGGGCGCGCAGGCGGAGAGGCTGGAAGGCGGCGGGGGCGGCTTCGGGTTCGCCGCGTACAACAACGCCTACCTGCTGTGGGCCGTGCCGCACGGCATCGTCACCGTCTCCCTGGTGACCGCGTTGCTGCCGAGGATGAGCGGCGCCGCCGCCGACGGCGACCTCGCGGGGGTGCGGCGGGACGTCTCGTACGGGCTGCGCGCCTCGGCGGCCGCGGTCGTTCCGGCGGCCTGCGCGCTGTTCGCGCTCGCGGTGCCGCTGATGAGCCTGGTCTTCCAGTACGGCAGGACCGACGCGGCCGACGTCCGGGCGATGGCGTGGATCCTGATGGCCTTCGCGCCGGGCCTCGTCGCCTTCTCGGGCCAGTACGTCTGCACCCGCGCCTTCTACGCGCTGCGCGACACGAAGACCCCGTTCTTCCTGAACCTGGTGATCGCCGCCCTGAACGCGGGCCTCTCCCTGACCGCGTACCGGCTCCTGCCCCCGACCTGGGCGGTCGCGGGCATCGCGGCCGGCTACTCGCTGGCGCTGTGGGCGGGCTGGGCCCTGACCGCGTACGCGCTCCGCCGCCGCCTCGGGGCCTCCGCGCCCGCCTCCGCACGAGGCGCCGGTGCCGCCGGTTCGCTCGTACGCCTTGTCGTGGTCGCCCTCCCCGCCACGGGCTGGGGGCTGCTCGCCACCGACTCCACCGCCCCCGCCGGCGCGCTGCCCGCCGCCCTCGCGGGCGGCCTCGCCGTCCTCGCGGTCTTCGGGCTGCTCGCCCGGCCGCTCGGGCTCACCGAGGTGAGCGCCCTCCTGACGACCACAGGGCGGCGCCTGCGCGTGATCCCGCGGCCGCGCAGCGGCTGACCAGGGGCCACCCCGCCGCTTGCCCTCCTCACCTTGGGATACTCCACGAATGCCTCGCGTGCTCCTGATAGAAGACGACCCCTCCGTCCGCGAAGGGGTCGAACTCGGGCTGCGCAGGCGCGGTCACGAGGTGCGGGCCGCCGCGACCGGTGAGGCGGGGCTCGCGCTGCTCACCGAGTTCCGTCCCGACCTCGTCCTGCTCGACCTGATGCTGCCGGGCATGAACGGCGTCCAGGTCTGCCACCGGGTCCGGGAGACCAGCCAGCTGCCGATCATCATGCTCACCGCGCGCGGCGACGACTTCGACGTCGTCGTCGGCCTGGAGGCGGGCGCCGACGACTACATCGTCAAACCCGCCCGCACCGAGGTCATCGAGGCCCGCATCCGCGCGGTCCTGCGCCGCATCGAGATACCCGGGGCGGGCCGTCCCGCCGTCGAGTTCCACGGCGAACTCGCCATCGACCGCGCCGGGCTGACCGTCGCCAAGTCCGGCGAACGCCTCGCCCTCGCCCCCTCCGAGCTCAAACTGCTGCTGCATCTGACCGCCCACCCCGAGCAGGTCTTCAGCCGCCAGCAACTCCTCGAACACGTCTGGGAGCACAGCTACCACAGCGACGCCCGCCTCGTGGACGCCTGCGTCCGGCGGCTCCGCAACAAGATCGAGGACGCCCCCGGCACCCCCCGCTACATCCAGACCCTGCGCGGCTTCGGCTACCGCTTCGGGCCGCTGTGAAGCGCCGCCTGCGCCCCTTCGGTCTCCGTACCCGGCTCGTCCTCGCCTTCCTCCTGGTCGCCGCTGTCGGCTGCGGCACCACCGCCGCGCTCACCTACCAGGCCGCGCGCACCGCGATCCTCGAACAGGCCCAGGACAACGCCGTCGCCGCCTTCCGCGAGATGGTCGGGCAGTACAGCACCGAGCTGCCCGTCGACCGGGACGCGCTGCGCGATTCGCTCCTCCTGATGGCCAAGCAGGGCAAACCGCGGCCCTGGCGGGTCTACGCCGAGTACGGCGCCCTCCGGGTCTCCTCCACGGACCGCCCCACCTCCACCGTCCTCACCCCGGAACTCCGCGCCCGCGCTCAGGGCACCACGCACACCAGCTTCCAGCGCGTCGTCAAGAACGGCACCGCCTATCTGACGATCGCCGTCCCCGCCCTCCTCAAGCCGGGCCCCGGCGCCGACGGCCTGCCCACCGGACTCGTCCTCTACGCCGTCGTCGACATGAGCGGCGAGCAGGAGAACATCGACGCCATGGTGGCCGCCGCCCGCGGCGGCGTCCTGCCGGCCCTCGCCGTCGCGCTCGTCCCCGCCCTGATCGCCGCCCGGAGCGTGCTGCGCCCCGTACGGGACCTCAGGCGCGCCGCGCACAGCATGGGGCGGGGCGAGCTGGACACCCGTATCCAGGCCAAGGGCAGCGACGAACTCGCCGACCTCGCCCGGACGTTCAACGAGTCCGCCGCCGCGCTCGAACGCTCGGTCGCGGAGTTGCAGCGCGCCGAGGCCCGCGCCCGCCGGTTCGCCTCCGACGTCTCGCACGAACTGCGCACCCCGCTCGCCGGGATGCTCGCCGTCACCGAGGTCCTCGACGAGGACGCGGCCCACCTCCACAGCGACACGGCCGCCGCCGTCCGGCTCATCAGCGCCGAGACCGGGAAACTCGCCGACCTGGTCGAGGACCTGATGGAGATCTCCCGCTTCGACGCCCGCGCCGCCGAGCTGAACCCGGACGAGGTGGACGTCGCCGAGACCATCCGCAGGACCCTGACCAGCCGCCACTGGACCGACCCGGAACAGCTGGTCCCGGAGCTCCCGGACGGCATCCGGGCCCGGCTCGACCCGCGCCGCTTCGACGTGGTCGTCGCCAACCTGGTCGGCAACGCGCTGCGGCACGGCCGCCCGCCGGTGACGGTACGGCTGTACACCGAAGGCCCGTGGGTGGTCACCGAGGTCGCCGACAAGGGTCCCGGCATCGCGCCCGAGGTCCTCCCGCACGTCTTCGACCGCTTCTTCAAGGCCGACCCGGCGCGCACCCGCTCCGCGGGCAGCGGCCTGGGGCTCGCGATCACCCAGGAGAACGTACGGCTCCACGGCGGCACCGTCCTGGCCGCCAACCGCCCCGACGGCGGGGCCGTCTTCGTCGTGAGGATCCCGCTGTGAACGATCCCGCCGCGCACCCGTACCGCCGGGCCGCCCTCGCCGCCGCCCTGCTCCTGACCCTCGGGGCGTGCGGCGTCCAGGGCACCGACGTCGTGGAGTCCGGCGACGCGGCGTCCGTCGTCGTCCATCCGCCGCCCGCGCTCCGGATGACGCTCTTCCTCGTCAGCGGCGACGGGCGTCTGGCGCCGGTGGTACGGGAGGGCCAGGGCATGGACCAGGGCCACTACCCCGACCCGACCGCCACCGGCACGGCGGACCTGCGGGAGACCGACGTGGGAGGCCGCACGGGCCGCCCCATGAAGGCACTCGCCGCCCTCCTGGCCGGCCCGAACCAACGCGAGCGCGCCGCCGGCCTGCGCTCCAGGATCCCGGAGGGGCGGCACGAGCTGTACGTGAGCGACAACGCGGTCAAGATGGGGACGTACGGCATGCCGACGTTCCTGGTGCGGTCCACGCGCCCGGTGAAGGCCCTGGAGCCGCTCGCCGTCCAGCAGATCGTCTGCACGACGGTCTTCGCGAAGGACCCCGCAGGACTGGCCGCGATCAGCCTCAGCGGCCCGGACGGCACCCTGGCCGCCCAGACCTGCGGCCAATAGCGGGCCGACCGGCCGAGGCGATCAGGCCCCGGCGCGCAGCTCCGCGAGGACCGCGTCCGTGAACGGCGGCCATGCCTCGACCGCCCACGCCCCGAAGGGCCGGTCGGTGAGCGCGACGCACGCGGCCCGCGCGTCCGGGTCGATCCACAGGAACGTGCCCGACTGCCCGAAGTGGCCGAACGTACGCGGCGAGGACGAAGCCCCGGTCCAGTGCGGCGCCTTGCCGTCGCGGATCTCGAAGCCGAGCCCCCAGTCGTTCGGCCTCTGGTGCCCGTAGCCGGGCAGGATGCCGGTCAGACCGGGGTACGTCACCGTCATCGCGTCCAGGACGGTGCGTGCGTCGAGCAGCCGGGGTGCCTGCACCTCGGCCGCGAACCGCACCAGGTCGTCGACGGTCGAGACGCCGTCCTTGGCGGGCGAGCCCTCCAGCGTCGTCGACCCCATCCCCAGCGGCTCCAGGACGGCCTGGTGGAGGTAGTCGGCGAACGGGATGTCGGTCGCCTTGGCGACATGGTCGCCGAGCGCCTCGAACCCGGTGTTGGAGTAGATCCGGCGGGTGCCGGGCGCGGCCATCACGCGCTGCTCGTCGAAGGCGAGCCCCGAGGTGTGGGCAAGGAGGTGCCGGACCGTCGCGCCCTCGGGCCCGGCCGGCTCGTCGAGGTCGATCGCCCCCTCCTCGTACGCGACGAGGACGGCGTACGCCGCGAGCGGCTTGGTGACCGAGGCGAGCGGGAACCGCTGTCCGGTGGGGCCGTGCGACCCGGCCAGGGTGCCGTCCGCGCGGACGACGGCGGCGGCCGCGGTGGGGACGGGCCAGTTCTCGATCAACGCCAGGCTCTGCAACGACATGGGGCCGAGCCTACTTGCTTAGAGCGCGCTCGAAGGTTCTAGCGTGGAGGTCATGAGCGTGATCGAGAGCAGCGCCGCCCACTTCACCATCAGCGAGGTCGCCGCCCTGACCGGGCTTTCGGCGCACACCCTGCGCTGGTACGAGCGGATCGGTCTGATGCCGCACGTCGACCGTTCGCACACCGGGCAGCGCCGCTTCTCCCAGCGCGATCTGGACTGGCTGGCGTTCGTAGGCAAGCTCCGGCTGACCGGGATGCCGGTCGCCGGGATGGTGCGGTACGCCGAGCTGATCCGGGAGGGCGACCACACCCGCGACGAACGCCGCGAGCTCCTGGAGAGCACCCGCCGGGACGTGCTCGCCCGGATCGGCGAGCTCCAGGACGCGCTGGCCGTGCTCGACATCAAGATCGGCCATTACGGCACTACAGACGTAACCACCAGCGGAAACACCAGCGGAAACACCACCCGAACCACCAGTGGAGGCACCACCTCATGACCACCATCGACACCGTACGGCTCGGCGGTCAGGACGGACCCGAGATCGGCGTCCAGGGCTTCGGCGCCATGGGCATCAGCGAGTTCTACGGGGACACCGACGAGGCCGCCGCCCGCGACACCCTCGACGCCGCCCTGGAGGCCGGCGTCACCCTGATCGACACGGCCGACATCTACGGAAGCGGCGCCAACGAGGAGTTCCTGGCGCCCTTCCTCGCGGGCCACCGCGACGAGGTCGTCCTCGCCACCAAGTTCGCCATAGAGCGTCGCGCCGACGACCCGCACTACCGGGCGGTCCGCAACGACCGCGCGTACATCCGGCAGGCCGTGGAGGCGAGCCTGCGCCGCCTCGGCATCGAGACGATCGACCTGTACTACATGCACCGGCGCGACCCGGAGATCCCCTTCGCGGAGTCCGTCGGGGCGATGGCGGAGCTCGTCCAGGAGGGCAAGGTCAGGCAGCTGGGCCTGAGCGAGGTGACCGGCGCCGAGCTCCGCGAGGCGTACGCGGTGCACCCGATCGCGGCCCTGCAGTCGGAGTGGTCGCTCTTCTCGCGTGACGTCGAGCGCAGCGCGGTCGGCGCGGCGGCGGAGCTCGGCGTGACGTTCGTGCCGTACTCGCCGCTGGGCCGGGGCTTCCTGACCGGCGCCTTCGCGGACGCCTCGAAGGACCTGTCGGGCGGCGACTACCGCGCGCACCAGCCCCGCTTCACGGGCGAGAACGCGGCGCGGAACGCGGCCCTGCTCGCCCCGGTCCACAAGATCGCGGCGGACCACGGCGCGACGGCGGCGCAGGTCGCTCTCGCCTGGGTCCAGCAGCGCGCCGCCGTCCACGGCCTGACGGTCGTCCCGATCCCGGGCACCCGCAAGCGCAGCCGTCTCCTGGAGAACGCGGCGGCGACGCGGATCACGCTCACGGAGGCGGAGCTCGCCGCCCTGGAGCCGATCGCGGGCCAGGTCGCGGGCGACCGCTACCCGGACATGAGCTCCACCTCGGCGGCCCGCGAGTAGCACTCCTTGCGGAGTCACCCCGGCCCCAGCCCTCACGCCAGCCCCAGCGCGAACATCGCGAAGCCCGCCGCGAGGAGTCCCGCCACCGTGCGGCGGGCGGGGCCGGTGCGGGTCCACGGGGCCTCGAAGCGGCGCGCGTACCGCCCGATCAGGACGAGCAGCCCCGCGAAGAGCGGCATCCACGCCAGCCGGGCGAGGATCCACCCGACCGAGTCCGGCGCGCCCACCAGGCCCGGGACCTCACCGATGTACGAGGCGGGGATCGCGGCGGCGAGCATCGCCGTCTGGTGCCAGCACAGGATCGTCATCGCGGACAGGTTGATCACCACGATCGGCGCCCACAGCGCGGGCCGCTTCAGGAGTTCGCCGAGCCGGTCGCGGAGCAGGATCGCCGCGCCGCTCTGCGCGGCGGCCAGGGCGAGGACCAGAAGCGACGGCGGGTGGGAGTTGGTGCGGACCTCGCCCGGCACGCCGACCATCGACGCCGGGTAGCCGAAGGCGAGCAGCAGCGCGGCGAAGAGCGCGGCGCCGCCGAGCAGCAGCCCCCAGGCGTGGCGCCGGGTGAGCCGGCCCTCGCCCCAGGAGACGCCGAGCTGGTAGGCGAAGAGCCAGCCCGGAAGGATGTTCAGCAGGCTCAGCCAGGACGGCATGGCGTCCGCGTACGGCCCGTAGCGCAGGAAGTCGACGACGGCGACGGTGCCGAGCAGCGGGGCGGCGGCCCACACGCCCGCCCGGCGGGCGGCGCGCACGCACAGCGGGGTCAGGGCGGTGACGACCGTGTACACCCCGACGAACCAGAGCGGCTGGATCACCAGCGTGGACGCCGTCCGCAGGGTGTCGCCCGGCACCCCGAACCCGAAGTGCAGCAGCGGAAGCAGCGCGGCCCAGACGGCAGTGACCCCGAGCACCGGCCGGCCCAGGCGGGCGAGCCGGCCCTTGAGCCATTCACCGGTGGAGCCCTCGTGGCGCCGGTACGACAGGACGGAGGCGTACCCGCCGACCAGGAAGAAGATCCCCAGCATCTGCAGGATCCAGCTGACCGGCGCGAGACCGCCGAAGGTGGCGAGCGGGCTGGCGTTGTGGATCGCGCCGTCGGCGGAGAGCGTGAACCCGCCGAGCAGCCAGTGCCCGGTCGGCACGGCGAGCAGGGCGAGGGCGCGCAGGCCGTCGATCGCGCGGTCGCGATGGGCGGGAGTACGGGACTCGATGCGTTCGACGAGCGCGTTCATCGGACATCCCCCTGGGCGATGGCGGCGAAGGTGCGGAGCGACTGTGTGCCGGGCGCGAAGTAGCCGTTGTGGCCGCGGGCGTCGTCGGCGGGGACGCGGCGGGCGCCGAAGGCGGGGTCGGTGGGGTCCTCGCCGTGCCCGAGCCCCGCGAACTCGACGTTCGGGATCCGGTCGATCCAGTCGGACGGGTCCTTGGCGGCCCACACGCGGGCGGAGGTGTTCAGCTCGCCGACGTTCGCGGCGCGCATGCCGGGGGAGCCGAAGACGACGAGGTCCTTGGCCTTGAGCCGGTCGGCGGCGAGACCGCAGACGACGGAGCCGTAGCTGTGGCAGAACACGGACGGCGCGGGCGCCCCGACGGCCGCCAGCCCGTCGGTCAGCCGGGTCAGCCGCTCGGCCCCCGCCTCGGCGAGCTCGCCGGTGGCGGCGTCGACGCCGACGCCGAGGGGCGTGGTGTAGCCGGCCCAGGCGACGACGGCGGTACGGCCGTGGGTGGCGCGGCGCAGGGACTCGGCCATGTCGGTGAGGGGCCGGACGTTCCCGGCGTCGATGTCGGACCCGGGTACGACGACGGCCACGTGCTCGGCGGTGTCGAGGTCGCCGTAGACGAGGGCGACCTGGCCCCGGCCGCGCGGGTCGGAGGCGAGGACCTGCTGACCGGCGTACTGCCCGCCGAGGGCGCGGGCGTTCGCCTCGTACCGCAGCCGCGGCGGCACGCCGTCGAGGTTGCCGACGACGGAGGGGTGCGCGCGCACCAACTCCCGCTGCCGTGCGGGGCTCAGCTCCTCGAAGAACGCGGCCGTCTCGGCGGGGCTCGTCCGCTCCGGGTCCGGCAGCCCGTCCGCCCGCCAGGCCTCCGCGCCCACGGGCGCCCCGGTCACGGCCTGCTGCGCGTGCCCGGACGCCCATCCCGCGGTCCCGGCCACCACGGTCGTGACGATCGCGGCGGCGACCAGGGTCCTCGTGTAGCGACGCATGGGGCGTCCCTCCCTCTTCGTGTCTCTCGGCGTTGGCGAGAGGAAGGTAGGAAGAGGACGCATGACGGCACGTCACACCGGGGGGCCAAGTCCCGACTGATACCGGGGTAGGGGTCGGACGAGGAGCGAACCCCCGTGAGGGGGTGGGGTTTTCCCCCGTAGCGCGCAGGGGGAAGGAGGGGGCTGGGGGCTACCGGCCCGCGTCCCCCCGGGGTGAGGGAGGAGGAGGCCGGGCTACCGGCCCGCGTCCCCCGGGGTGACCAGGCCCGATTCGTACGCGAAGATCACGGCCTGCGCGCGGTCGCGCAGGTCCAGCTTGGCGAGCACGCGGCCGATGTGGGTCTTCACCGTCTGCTCCGCGAGGACGAGCCGGTCCGCGATCTCCTGGTTCGACAGGCCCCGCGCGATCAGCTCCAGTACCTCGGTCTCACGCGGCGTCAGACCGTTCAGCCGCAGCGCCGCGCGATCCGCGCGCGGGGCCGGCCGCGACGCCGCGAAGTCGGCGATGAGCCGCCGCGTCACCGAGGGCGCGAGCAGCGCCTCGCCGGCCGCCACCACCCGTACCGCCGCGATCAGATCCGCCGGCGGAGCGTCCTTCAGCAGGAACCCCGACGCGCCCGCGCGCAGCGCCTCGTACACGTAGTCGTCCACGTCGAACGTGGTCAGCATCAGCACCTTCGGGCGGTGCGTGACCCCCACCGGCGGGTCCAGGATCTCGCGCGCCGCCGCGAGCCCGTCCATCTCCGGCATCCGTACGTCCATGAGCACCACGTCCGGGTGCGTCGACCGGGCCACGTCCACGCCCTGCCGGCCGTCCGGCGCCTCGCCCACCACGTCGATGTCGGCCTGCGCCGACAACAGTGCGGCGAACCCCGCCCGCACCATGGCCTGGTCGTCGACGATGATCACCCGGATGGTCACGTGCCGTCTTCCTCCGTACGCAGCGGAAGCCGTGCGGCGACCCGGAAGCCGCCGTCCGGCAGCGGCCCGGTGTCCAGCGTGCCGCCGGTCAACCGTACGCGTTCCCGCATGCCGACCAGGCCGTGCCCCGTCCCGTCCCCGCGCTCCAGCGGCGAAGTGGGGCCGGGAGCGGGCCCGTTGACGACCACGACGAGGAGCGCGCCGTCCTCGGACCTGACCGACACCCGGGTCTTCGCGCCCGGCGCGTGCCGGACGATGTTCGCGAGCGCCTCCTGCACGATCCGGTACGCCGACAGATCCACCGCCTGCGGTACGT
This sequence comes from Streptomyces sp. NPDC001927, assembly GCF_053594455.1. Taxonomy (NCBI): domain Bacteria; kingdom Bacillati; phylum Actinomycetota; class Actinomycetes; order Kitasatosporales; family Streptomycetaceae; genus Streptomyces; species Streptomyces sp. NPDC001927. Next base: position 72,075 of record NZ_JBSFEN010000016.1, read on the forward strand.
CACTGTGATCCTGGAGGTCTGCCGCCATCGACAGCTCGGCCGGCACCCCGGCCCGTACCGACGCCTCGATCAGCTGCTGCACCCGGTCGAGGCCGGGCTGCGGGGCCCGTTCGCCCTCCGTGCCCTCGCTGCGCAGCACCACGAGCAGCCGGCGCATCTCGGTGAGCGACTCCCGCGCGCTCGCGGCGATCGAGGTGAACTCCTCGCGCGCGGCCTCCGGCAGGCCCGGGATCCGGTACGGCGCGGAGTCCGCCTGCACGGTGATCACGGACATGTGGTGGGCCACGACGTCGTGCAGCTCCCGCGCGATCCGGGCGCGCTCCTCCAGGAGCGTGGTCCGGGCCCGCTCCTCCTGCGTGCGGCGCTCGGCGTCCCCGCGTTCGCGCAGCGTCGCCGTCAGGAGCAGGACGATCCCGCTCAGGACGAAGAGGAGGACGTGGACGCCGTCGTCGTGCCGCGGGGCGAGCGCCACGAGCACGAACCCGGCGGCCCCGGTGACCAGCCACACCCCGAGCAGCGCCTTGCGGGACTCGCGGAGCGCGAGGGCGAGCATCAGCGCGAGGTAGCCGACGACGACCATGGGCGTCCACGGCCAGGACCGGCCGTCGAGACCGTCCGCCTGGAGCAGCACGATCGCGCCGAGGACATCGGCGACCCCGATGATCCACCAGGCCTGGAGGGGCCGGGTGACGGCGAGCAGCAGCGGCGCGGTCTGCGCGGTGGCGAGCGCGCCGGCGAGGGCGCCGTTCACGCCGTAGTCGTTGGCGAGGACGGTGACGGTGGCGGGCAGCAGCGAGCAGACGAAGCCGAGGGCGAGGACGTACGGGAGCAGCCGCAGCCACCGGTTGCCCACATCGGCGAAGAGCGGCGCACCGGGCTCGGTGGGCGTCGCGAGCGCGACCCCGAGCGACCGCAGGGCCGTCCGCGCGGGCGCGATCCGCGCCACGAGGCCGGGGGAGAGGGATGTCTTCTTCATGACCAGCCCAGATTAGGCAGCCCGGAGCGCAACGTACGTCATACCTGGGGGCGGACCGGGGGGTGATACCGGGGTATGAGGCGGGGGCATGGACCTGGGGGTCTTCCGGCGGCCAGGGGCCCGCCCGGGCCCTCGGGAGGGGCCCCTCACGGGGGCCCGTCCCTCACAGCTCCGCCAGCAGCTCCGCCTTCTTCGTGGCGAACTCGTCGTCCGTCACCAGGCCCGCCCGGTGGAGCTCACCCAGTTGCCGGATGCGTTCCGCGATCCCGGCCGGGTCGCGTGCCTCCGGGAGCGCGTCCACGGGGGACGGGGCCGCGCGGCCCGCGCCCCGGATCGACGCCAGGACCGCCGCGGCGAACGGCAGCGACTTGTGGACCGAGCCGTAGCCGAGGCCGAAGACGACGGCCCCCGGGTCACGGTCCGCCTGGGCGGACCGGGGCTCCCCGGAGCGCGGCAGCAGCCGCAGGTACCCGTCGAAGACGTCCGGCGAGCGCCACTCGACCCCGCTGAGGTCCCGTACCGAGAACGTCTGGTCGCCGGCCTTCCACTTCTCCGAGGACGCGCCCGTCCAGAACCAGCGGAACGACACCTCCGACGAGCCGTCGAAGCTCGCCGTCCCGTCGTACGCCTTGAAGGACTGCGGCCCTTGCTGCGTGGCGACCAGAAAACCGCCGGCGGGCTCGTCCCCGGGCCCGCCGACCAGCCGCTCCCGCAGCTCGTCCCGGTAGTACTCGGCCAGCGTCTCGCGCTCCGCCGGCAGCACGAGCCGGTACGGGTCGCTGCCCTCGTGCAACTGCCCCGCGGCCGCCTCCATCAGCGGATCGGCGCCCCGCCGCGGTTCGGCGTGCAGCACGACCGTGCCCCGCTTGCCGGGAGTGAGCGTCACGGACGCCAACGCCTCGTGCGGGACACGCCGTTCGCCGAGCGCCTGGAAGAGTTTCGGTGTGCGGATCCCCCGTTCGAACCGGATGACGACGGCGTCGCTCTCGAACTCCCAGGTGGCATGAATTCCGGCCAGCACATCACCCATGGGCCTCATCGTAGGCGGCGTGCGCCCGCGCGTCGCCCCTGCGCCGGGGGTCCGTGCGCGCCGGGCGGGCGCGCGGGGCTGCGGACCGCGTCAGTCCGCACCCGACCCGGTCAGTCCGCGTCAGACCCCGTCCGCGCCCGAAATCCCCCGGCGGCACTTGCTGTCGGCGCTCGCGCACGTGAGGTTCTCGTACGCCCCGACCCCTATGGCCGCGAAGTTGTCGAGGCTCTTCGTGCCCGGCTCGAAGTAGCCGGTGTGGCCGACCGCGTCCGCCGCCGACAGCAGCCGCGCGCCGAACTCCGGCTCCACCGGATCCGCCCCGTGCCCGACCCCGCCGACCGCGAGGTGCGGCACGTCCGCGATCCAGTCGTCGGCGTCCCGCATCGCCCACACCCGGGCCCGGGTGGACAGTTCGGCGGCGCGCTCCACCCGCATGCCCGGGCTCCCGGCCACGACGACGTCCGTCACCCGGGCGGGCAGGTTCGGGGCGGAGACCCCGCACAGCACGGAGCCGTAGCTGTGGCAGAAGAGGCTGACGCGCGCGTCACCGGGCAGCGCGTCCGCCATGCGCACGAGCCGTACCGCGCCGGCCGAGGCGAGCCGCCCCGTCATCGCGTCGATGCCGACCCCGACGGGCGTGGTGTAGTCGGCCCAGGCGATGACGGCCGTACGGCTCCCGGGCGCGGCCTTGCGCTCGGCCGCGTACAGCGACTGCGCCATGCCGACGGGGGCCGAGTACCGGCGGGCGGTCTTCTGGAAGGTGAGCAGGTTGGTGTCGACGCCCGGCACGATCACCGAGACCCGCCGCGCCCGGTCCAGATCGCCGAGGACCTCGGCCATGCGGCCGCCGCCGGTCGGGTCGAAGGAGAGGATCTGCCGGCCGGGCTCCATGAGCGCGGCGAACCGGTGCGCCCTGCGCACGGCCTCGCGCCGCCCGTCGGTGGTCAGTCGGGCGTTGTCGACCCTCTTCCGCTCGGAGTCCAGGGCCCGCTCCAGGGACACCCGGTTGGCGCGGTAGCGGAGGGTGACCGGAGCGCCGTCGAGGTTGCCGACGACGAGCGGGTGCGCGTCGGCGAGGAAGGCGCCCTGCGAGGGGCCGATCGCGTCGAAGAAGGCGGCGATCGTACGGGCGGGGCCTGCCGGGTCGGGCAGCACCCGGTGACCGATCCTGCCGTGCGCCCAGGACGCGAGCGCGGCCTCGCGGGACTCCCCTGGCCCGCGCTGATGGCTGATCGTGGTCCAGCCGGTGGTCGCCAGCATGACGAACACGACGGCGAGCGCGAGCAGCAGGCGCCAGACGGAGAGGGTGGGGGAGGAGTCGAAGGAAGTCACTGCGCCACACCCTAGGAGACGGGGATGGCGGCCCGGGCGCCCGAGTGAGGGGGATCACGCGGGGAGGCGCGATGTGGTAACGCTCCGTACGGGAGGACGTACGGGCCGGTCCGTGTACGGCGTACGAGACGTACGGGCGGGTGCGTTTCGTATACGACGTACGAGACGCTCCCTGGCGCGAACTCACCGGTACGTCAGCTCCGCCAGTCCCGCGCCAGCGCCGGCCCCAGGTGGTCCATGTAGTCCTCGGTCAGGGCGCGGATGCCCTCCAGGCTCAGGTCCGTACCCCGGCCCCAGAGCTGGCCCGTCACCCGCATGACGCCGCTGAACGCGGCGACGACGATCCTCGGCCGCGGGTCCTCGTCCACGTCGACGCCCTCGCGCGCGGCGACGAGGCGGGCGACGGCCTCCTCCATCTCCATGGAGCGGCGCAGGTGCGTGGCGAGCAGGGACGGGGTCGACTCGATCATCTGGAAGGTCCGCAGATACAGCTCGACGGGCACGACCTCCATGATCGCCTCGCCGATGCTGTCCCAGGCGGAGAGCACCGCGTTGCGCAGGGCGTCGAGCGGGCCCTCCTCGGGCGGCCGCTCCGCCAGGGCCTGGACGAAGCGCTCCTCGACCGTCTGCTGGACGGCGAAGGCGACTTCCTCCTTGGAGGCGAAGTAGCGGAAGAACGTGCGCTGGGAGACCTCGACCGCGTCGGCGATCTCGTCCACGGTGGTCTGCTCGTACCCCTGGGTCGTGAAGAGCTCCAGGGCCACTCGGAGCAGCGCGTTCCGTGTGCGCTGCTTCTTCCGTTCCCGCAGACCGGCAATCGTCACCCGCTGGCCCCCTTTCGGCCGCTTTCCGTCGCTTCGTGCTGCTCAGCGTACCTGTGAGCTAAGTGACAGTTACTGTCGCATGAATTGCTTTGTCAATTGTCAGTCGCTGACACTAGCCTCTTTCGCATGACTAGTCAGACCACCGTGGAAAAGGCCCCGCAGGGTCAGGGGGGTGACCGGAGCCCCGCCCCGGCTCCGTCGAAAGGCCTGCGCGGCCACCCCTGGCTGACCCTGTTCGCCGTCGCCGCCGGCGTGATGATGGTGGCGCTCGACGGCACCATCGTCGCGATCGCCAACCCGGCCATCCAGGCCGACCTCGGAGCCACGCTCGACCAGCTCCAGTGGATCACCAACGGCTACCTCCTCGCGCTCGCCGTCGCCCTGATCACCGCCGGCAAGCTCGGTGACCGTTTCGGCCACCGCCAGACCTTCCTCATCGGCATCGCGGGCTTCGCCGCCGCGTCCGGCGCGATCGGCCTCTCGGACTCGATCGGCCTCGTCATCGCCTTCCGCGTGCTGCAGGGCCTCTTCGGCGCCCTGCTGATGCCGGCCGCGCTCGGCCTGCTGCGCGCCACCTTCCCCGCCGAGAAGCTGAACATGGCCATCGGTATCTGGGGCATGGTCATCGGCGCCTCGACGGCCGGCGGCCCGATCCTCGGCGGCTTCCTCGTCGAGCACGTCAGCTGGCAGTCGGTCTTCTTCATCAACGTGCCGGTCGGTGTCCTCGCGCTGGTGCTCGGTCTGGTGATCCTCAAGGACCACCGCGCCGAGAACGCCCCGCGCTCCTTCGACATCTTCGGCATCGTGCTGCTCTCCGGCGCGATGGGGTCCCTGGTCTGGGGCCTCATCAACGCCGGCGCCGAGTGGGGCTGGACCGGCGGCAAGACCTGGGGCTGCCTGGGCGCCTCGGTCCTGCTCTTCTTCGTCTTCGCCCTCTGGCAGACGAAGGTCAAGGAGCCGCTCATCCCGCTGGCCATGTTCCGCTCCGTCCCGCTCAGCGCGGGTGTGGTGCTGATGGTGCTCATGGCCTTCGCCTTCATGGGCGGCCTGTTCTTCGTGACGTTCTACCTCCAGGGCGTCAAGGGCCTGAGCCCGATCGACAGCGGTCTGCACCTGCTGCCGCTGACGGCGATGATGATCGTCTCCTCGCCGCTGGCCGGTGCGCTGATCACCCGGTTCGGCCCGCGCATCCCGCTGGTGGGCGGCATGGTCGCCACCGCCGCGGCGATGTTCGGCATGATGTCGCTCTCCGCGGAGACCGGTACGTTCACGATGTCGCTCTGGTTCGCGCTGCTCGGCCTGGGCCTCGCCCCGGTCATGGTCGGTGCGACCGAGGTCATCGTCGGCAACGCCCCGCTGGAGCTCTCCGGTGTGGCCGGCGGTCTGCAGCAGGCCGCGATGCAGGTCGGCGGCGCGCTCGGTACGGCGGTGCTCGGCGCGGTCATGTCCTCCAAGGTCTCCAGCGCGTTCGCGGACAACTGGACGGCCGCCGGGATCCCGGGCGCTCCCGCGCCGGGTCTCGAGGAGGCCGCCGAGTTCGGCATGGTCCCGCAGGAGCTGGCGAAGGCGCCCAACATGACCCCGGACATGCTCGACCGGATCGGCGGCGTCATCCACGGCACCTTCCTGGACGGCATGGGCCTCGCGTTCACCGTCGCCGGTGTCGTCGCCGTCGTCGCGGCCCTGGTCGCCACGCTGACCAAGCGCGGCGAGAACGCGGAGGCGGGTGCGGGCGCGGCCCACATCTGACCTGGCGTTTTCTGTACGCAGGCGATAGCCCCTGTACGCAGGTGAAAGCCCCGCCGGGCGTCCGTCCGGCGGGGCTTTCACCTGTCCGGGTGAATCAAGCCTTGGCCTCTTCCCAACAGGCGGTGACGTCCGTCAGAGTTCTGATTACGGAGAGTGACGAAACGGGGGGTTCACCGACATGGAAAAGAAGCACGCACGACCGGCCTACGCGCTCCGGGCCGCTCTGGCCGCCATCCTGCTGACGGCGGGCACCGCCCTACCTGCGGCTGCCGCCGCGGCTCCCGCGCCCAAGCTCGGCGCCTGCGGGCCCGGGCAGCTCTGCCTCTGGCCCAAGGAGGACTTCCGGGGGCAGGCATGGACGCACGAGTTGGCCGACACCGACATCGAGAGCTGTGTCGCCCTGCCGGCGGGCGCGAGCGCCCGGGCCCTCGCCAACCGGACGGGGCGGCCGGTCACCACATACCAGTCCGCGGAGTGCGCGGAGACGGGCGAGTTCGAGACCTACCCGGGGCGCGGGACATGGGTGCCCCAGACGCCGTACCAGGTCAGAGCCTTCAAGATCTGGGAGCGCTAGGCGCTGCGGGGATCTCCCCCTGCGGCGGCACGGCGCTCGGCATGGCGCTCGCCGCGGGAGCCGGGGCGGAGAGCCGGGACACCTCGGCGCGCAGCTCCCGGACCTCCATGGTCAGCGCCTCCAGGAGTTCGGTCTGCCGGCGCTCGACGGCGTCGTCCCGCTCGAAGCGGGAGATGAACCAGGCCGCGATGTTGGCGGTCACCACACCGAGGAGGGCGATCCCGGAGAGCATCAGCCCCACCGCGAGGACGCGGCCGAGTCCCGTGGTGGGGGCGTGATCTCCGTACCCGACGGTCGTCATCGTGGTGAACGACCACCAGACGGCGTCGCCGAGGGTCTTGATGTTGCCGTCCGGGGCGGACCGCTCCACATGGAGCACGGCCAGCGAGCCGAACATCATCAGCCCGACCACCGCGCCCGCCACGTAGGTGGTGAGCGTTATCTGCGGGGCCATCCGGGCCCGCCGGCCCACGAGGAGGAGCGTCGAGACCAAGCGCAGCAGCCGCAGCGGCTGCACCAGAGGCAGCACCACGGCCAGCAGGTCCAGCGGGTGGTGGCGGACGAAGTGCCGCTTGCTCGGAGCGAGCGCCAGTCGTACGGCGTAGTCGAGGGCGAACGTGCCCCACACCACCCACTCCACCGCGAGGCAGAGTTCGTGGATCCAGGGGTTCGCGTCCGGCGCCACGATCGGTACGGCGTACGCGATGCCGAACGCCACTGCCATGATCAGCAGTGGCGTCTGGGTGCGCTTCTCCCAGCTTTCCTTCATGCCGGGAATCGTATGGGGGGTGCGGGGGCGCACTGTCCCCCGCACCCACACCCCACGAGTACGCCGCTACGCGTCGCCGCCCGCCGCGCCCGGGTCGGCGGCCGCGACGTCGAGCAGCTGGTAGCGGTCGATGGCCTGCTTGAGGGCCGACCGGTCGACCTTGCCCTCGCGGGCGAGTTCGGTGAGGACCGCGAGCACGATCGACTGGGCGTCGATGTGGAAGAAGCGGCGGGCCGCTCCCCGGGTGTCCGCGAAGCCGAAGCCGTCCGCGCCGAGCGAGGTGTACGTGCCGGGCACCCAGCGGGAGATCTGGTCCGGGACCGAGCGCATCCAGTCGGAGACGGCGACGAACGGGCCCTGCGCGGAGGACAGCTTGCGCGTCACGTACGGGACCTGCTGCTCCTCCTCCGGGTGGAGCAGGTTGTGCCGGTCGACCTCCACGGCCTCGCGGCGCAGCTCGTTCCAGGACGTGGCCGACCAGACGTCGGCGCGGACGTTCCACTCCTCGGCGAGGATCCGCTGCGCCTCCACCGCCCACGGCACGGCGACACCGGAGGCCATGATCTGCGCGGGGATCGCGCCGGCCTCGCCCGCCTTGTAGCGGTAGATGCCCTTGAGGATGCCGTCGGCGTCCACGTTCTCGGGCTCGGCCGGGTGCTGGATCGGCTCGTTGTAGACCGTCAGGTAGTAGAAGACGTCCTCGGCGTCGGGGCCGTACATCCTCTTCAGGCCGTCCTGGACGATGTGCGCGATCTCGAAACCGAACGCCGGGTCGTAGGCGACGCAGCCCGGGTTGGTCGAGGCCAGCAGGTGCGAGTGGCCGTCCGCGTGCTGGAGGCCCTCACCGGTCAGCGTCGTACGGCCGGCGGTCGCGCCGAGCACGAAGCCGCGCGCGAGCTGGTCGGCCATCTGCCAGAACTGGTCGCCGGTCCGCTGGAAACCGAACATCGAGTAGAAGACATAGACCGGGATCAGCGGCTCGCCGTGCGTGGCGTACGCCGAACCGGCCGCGATCAGCGAGGCCGTGCAGCCGGCCTCGGAGATGCCGTCGTGCAGCATCTGTCCGGTCGGGGACTCCTTGTACGCGAGGAGCAGTTCGCGGTCCACGGCCTCGTACTGCTGGCCCAGCGGGTTGTAGATCTTGGCGCTCGGGAAGAACGAGTCCATGCCGAACGTGCGGTACTCGTCGGGGGCGATCAGTACGAACCGCTTGCCGATCTCCTTGTCCCGCATGAGGTCCTTGAGCAGCCGGACGAAGGCCATCGTGGTGGCGATCGACTGCTGGCCGGAGCCCTTCTTCACCGGGGCGTAGGTCTTCTCCTCGGGGAGGACCAGCGGCTTCGCCCGCACGACACGGGTCGGCACGTACCCGCCGAGCGCCTTGCGGCGGTCGTGCATGTACTGGATCTCCTCGGAGTTCCGGCCCGGGTGGTAGTACGGCGGCGCGCCGTTCTCCAGCTGCGCGTCCGTGATCGGGATGTGCAGCCGGTCGCGGAAGCGCTTGAGGTCGTCGACCGTCAGCTTCTTCATCTGGTGGGTCGCGTTGCGGCCCTCGAAGTTCGGGCCGAGCGTCCAGCCCTTGACGGTCTGCGCCAGGACGACGGTCGGCTGGCCCTTGTGGGCCTTGGCCGCCGCGAAGGCCGCGAAGATCTTCTTGTGGTCGTGACCGCCGCGGCCCAGGTGCAGGATCTGGTGGTCCGTCATGGACTCGACCATCGAGCGCAGTCGCTGGTCGTCGCCGAAGAAGTGGTCGCGGATGTACGCGCCGGTCTCCGTGGCGTACGTCTGGAACTGGCCGTCGGGCGTGGTGTTCAGCTTGTTGACCAGGATGCCGTCGCGGTCCTGGGCGAGCAGCGGGTCCCAGGAGCGGTCCCAGATGAGCTTGATCACGTTCCAGCCGGCGCCGCGGAACTGCGACTCCAGCTCCTGGATGATCTTGCCGTTGCCGCGCACCGGGCCGTCGAGGCGCTGGAGGTTGCAGTTGACGACGAAGGTCAGGTTGTCCAGGCCCTCACGGGCCGCGATGGACAGCTGGCCGAGCGACTCCGGCTCGTCCATCTCGCCGTCGCCGAGGAACGCCCAGACGTGCGACTTGGAGGTGTCGGCGATGCCGCGCGCCTCCATGTAGCGGTTCATCCGGGCCTGGTAGATCGCGCCGAGCGGGCCGAGGCCCATCGAGACGGTCGGGAACTCCCAGAAGTCCGGCATGAGCCGCGGGTGCGGGTACGAGGAGAGACCGTTCGGGAACTTCGACTTCTCCTGGCGGAACGCGTCGAGCTGGGTCTCGCCGAGCCGGTCGAGCAGATAGGCGCGGGCGTAGATGCCGGGCGAGGCGTGACCCTGGAAGAAGATCTGGTCGCCGCCGTCGCCCTCGTCCTTGCCCCGGAAGAAGTGGTTGAAGCCGACGTCGTACAGCGAGGCGGAGGAGGCGAAGGTGGCGATGTGGCCGCCGACCCCGATGCCCGGGCGCTGGGCGCGCGAGACCATGACCGCCGCGTTCCAGCGGGTCGCGTTGAGGACCTTGCGCTCGATCTCCTCGTTGCCCGGGAAGAACGGCTCGTCCTTGGTCGCGATGGTGTTGACGTAGTCCGTGCTGCGCATCTCCGGCACGGCGACGCGCTTCTCACGGGCGCGCTCGATGAGCCGGAGCATCAGATAGCGGGCTCGCTCGCGACCCCGCTCGTCGACGGCCGCGTCGAGGGAGTCGAGCCATTCCTGGGTCTCTTCGGGATCAAAATCCGGGACCTGGCTGGGAAGGCCGCCAATGATGATCGGGTTGCGATCGGATCCGGAAGCCACGCTGTTCCTTCACTTGTCGGTGGAGCCCACGGAGGCCGGACGCCGGCCGGGATGTCCATCGTGTACCCCGTCGGAGTCAAACGTCATCTCTACCGAGGGGTAACCCCTCTCGGGCGCCTGGTCGGGTCAAATCGCAACCTTACGCCCAACCCGCGCATGCGTTTCGTCAGGACGTTCGGCAGACTGAAGCCGCGGAAGTTCGCAAAGTGGGACGAAGCGTGTGCCATATGTCACGGAGCGGAGTGGAACCGACTTGGAGGATGCGGCGAGACGGCCCCAAACGTCACCGTTTCGGCGGTCTCGGCGGCCGGGTACTTGCGCGATCCGCCCCGCCCGTGTGGACTACGGCCAGTGCCGCGCGTACGCGTGCGGCTGAAGCATTTTCCGATACATGATCAGGAGGCAAGCCGTGAGCGCGACCGCGGACCACGCGGAGGAGCGGACCAACCCGGCCACGAGGCTGGGGTTCGAGCCCGGACAGGTGGTCCAGGAGATCGGTTACGACGAAGACGTCGACTTCGATCTCCGTGAAGGCATCGAGTCCACCATCGGTTCGGACCTCGTGGACGAGGACTACGACGACGTCGCCGACGCCGTCCTGCTCTGGTTCCGTGACGAGGACGGAGATCTCACCGACACACTGGTGGACACCATCGGCTTCCTGGACGACGGCGGCAACATCTGGCTGCTGACGCCGAAGACGGGCCGCGACGGCTACATCGAGCCGAGCGACATTCAAGATGCCGCGCAGACCGCTGGTCTCTCCCAGACCAAGAGCATCAGCGTCGCGAAGGACTGGACGGGCACCCGCCTGGCCGCCCCGAAGCGCTGATCCAAAACCCTGCACCGGAGCCCCCGCCGAATACGCTCGGCGGGGGCTCCGTGCGTGGGAGCCGTAGGGTGGGCTCACCGATTCGGCCCAGGGAAGGGAAAACGTCCGTCATGGCCATCGAGGTCGGGACCAAGGCCCCGGAGTTCGAGCTCAAGGACAACCACGGCCGCACCGTGCGCCTGTCCGACTTCCGCGGCGAGAAGAACGTGGTCCTGCTCTTCTACCCGTTCGCCTTCACCGGCGTCTGCGCCGGTGAGCTGGGCGAGCTGCGCGACAACCAGCCGCAGTTCGTCAACGACGACACCCAGCTCCTCGCCGTCTCCACCGACTCCATCCACACCCTGCGCGTCTTCGCCGAGCAGGAGGCCCTGGAGTACCCGCTGCTCTCCGACTTCTGGCAGCACGGCGCGGCCTCCCGCGCCTACGGCGTCTTCGACGAGGACAAGGGCTGCGCGGTGCGCGGCACCTTCATCATCGACAAGGAAGGCGTCGTCCGCTGGAGCGTCGTCAACGACCTTCCGGACGCCCGCGACATCGACGACTACGTCAAGGCGCTCGACACTCTCTGAGATCCGGGCGAATCGTCTGTCCAGGCCGGGAACCCGTCACTAGGATCCACTCGTTGATCCGAATGCCAACGCACGACGGGGGCGCTGCCCCTGGAAACCACATGGAGGGACTCGTGGGAGTCAGCCTCAGCAAGGGCGGCAACGTCTCGCTGACCAAGGAGGCCCCTGGCCTGACCGCCGTCACCGTCGGTCTGGGCTGGGACGTCCGCACCACCACCGGTACGGACTTCGACCTCGACGCCAGCGCCATCCTGGTCAGCCCGGAGGGCAAGGTCCGCAACGACCAGGACTTCGTGTTCTTCAACAACCTGAAGAGCGCCGACGGCTCGGTCGAGCACACCGGTGACAACCTCACCGGCGAGGGCGAGGGCGACGACGAGCAGGTCAAGGTCAGCCTGGCCACCGTGCCCGCCGATGTCGCCAAGATCGTCTTCCCGGTCTCGATCTACGACGCCGAGAACCGCCAGCAGTCCTTCGGCCAGGTCCGCAACGCGTTCATCCGCGTCGTGAACCAGGCCGGCGGCGCCGAGATCGCCCGTTACGACCTCTCGGAGGACGCCTCGACCGAGACCGCCATGGTCTTCGGCGAGCTGTACCGCAACGGCGACGAGTGGAAGTTCCGCGCGGTCGGCCAGGGCTACGCCTCGGGCCTGCGCGGCATCGCCGCCGACTTCGGCGTCAACGTCTGAGTCGCGCAGCACTGAAACGTCCGGCGCCGCACACTCCGTGCGGCGCCGGACGTGCCTCACCAGCAGAAACCCAGCAGGACCATCAGCGGGCACACCGCAGCTTCACCGGGGAGGACACACACATGGGCGTCACGCTCGCCAAGGGAGGCAATGTCTCCCTCTCCAAGGCCGCACCCAACCTCACCCAGGTGCTGGTCGGCCTCGGCTGGGACGCGCGCTCCACCACCGGAGCCCCCTTCGACCTCGACGCCAGTGCCCTGCTGTGCCAGTCGGGCCGGGTGATGGGAGACGAGTTCTTCGTCTTCTACAACAACCTCAAGAGCCCCGAGGGCTCCGTCGAACACACCGGCGACAACCTCACCGGCGAGGGTGACGGCGACGACGAGTCGCTCATCGTGGACCTGGTCAGGGTCCCGGCCCACTGCGACAAGATCGTCTTCCCGGTCTCGATCCACGAGGCCGACAATCGCGGCCAGACCTTCGGCCAGGTCAGCAATGCCTTCATTCGCGTCGTGAACCGCGCGGACGGCCAGGAACTCGCCCGTTACGACCTCTCCGAGGACGCCTCCACCGAGACCGCGATGATCTTCGGCGAGCTGTACCGGTACGGAGGCGAATGGAAGTTCCGGGCGGTCGGACAGGGGTACGCGTCCGGCCTCCGGGGCATCGCTCTAGACTTCGGGGTCAACGTTTCGTAAAGCCGCGTAATTACACGATGGGGTAGACAGTGGTACTGAAAACCTTCGGCTGGTCGTTCGCCATCACGGCGCTCGGACTGGTCGCAGCGGTGCTCTACGGGGGGTGGGAAGCGTTCGGGATCGTCGCGATCCTGTGCGTCCTCGAGATCTCGCTGTCTTTCGACAACGCGGTGGTCAACGCCGGAATCCTGAAGAAGATGAATGCCTTCTGGCAGAAGATCTTCCTCACGATCGGCATCCTGATCGCCGTCTTCGGCATGCGGCTGGTCTTCCCCGTCGTCATCGTCGCGATCAGCGCCAAGATCGGCCCGATCGAGGCCGTCGATCTCGCGTTCAACGACGCCGAGCGCTACGAGCAGCTCGTCACCGACGCGCACCCCTCGATCGCGGCCTTCGGTGGGATGTTCCTGCTGATGATCTTCCTCGACTTCATCTTCGAGGACCGTGACATCAAGTGGCTCGGCTGGCTGGAGCGGCCGCTCGCCAAGCTCGGCAAGATCGACATGCTGTCGGTCTGCATCGCCCTGATCGTCCTGGCGATCAGCGCCATGACCTTCGCGACCCAGGCCCACCAGCACGCCGGACACGCCGACAAGACGTCGACCGTCCTGCTCTCCGGCGTCTTCGGCCTCATCACGTACCTGATCGTCGGCGGTCTCTCCGGCTTCTTCGAGAACAAGCTGGAGGAGGAAGAGGAGCGCGAGCACGAGGCCGAGGAGGAGGCCAAGCGCAGCGGCAAGAAGGTCTCCGCCGTGCAGCTGGCCGGCAAGGCCGCCTTCTTCATGTTCCTCTACCTCGAGGTCCTCGACGCGTCGTTCTCCTTCGACGGTGTCATCGGCGCCTTCGCCATCACCAACGACATCGTCCTGATGGCGCTCGGCCTCGGCGTCGGTGCCATGTACGTCCGTTCGCTGACGGTCTACCTGGTCCGCCAGGGCACCCTCGACGACTACGTCTACCTGGAGCACGGCGCCCACTACGCCATCGGCGCTCTCGCCCTGATCCTGATGGTCAGCATCCGGTACCAGATCCCCGAGCTCGTCACCGGCCTCATCGGTGTCGCCCTCATCGGCTGGTCGTTCTGGTCCTCCGTGCGCCGCAACAAGGCCCTCGCGGCGGCCGAGGGAAAAGCTGACTCCTCGGGCAAGACCGAGGTGTCGTCCGGGGTGTGACACCCCCGGCAATGAGGAACGCTTCACTGCGGGGCGGCCGGTGCACCCGGCCGCCCCGCGGCGTACGACCGGGTTTCCGAGTGGGGGGTGGGGCGCGTGGGCTTCTGGGACGGCCTTTTTCCGGGGAGGGCGTGGGCGCAGTTCGATTCGGGCAGCGCCGCCAGCAACACCATCGATCTCACCAAGCGCCGGCCGACGGTCTCCCTCACCCAACAGGGCGCCGCCACCGGCAATCTGCGCGTCAACCTCTCCTGGCGGATGCGCACCTCCGACATCGAGGGCCGCTCCCGGCAGAGCGGCCAGCTGCTGCGCCACCCCTCGAAGCTCTTCAAGCCCGAGGTCGTCCAGGCGCACACCCAGAGCATGGTCAACGTCGACCTGGACCTCGGCTGCCTGTACGAGCTGGCCGACGGCAGCAAGGGCGTCGTCCAGCCGCTCGGCAGCTTCTTCGGCTCGCTGAACGCCCCGCCGTACGTGAACCTGAGCGGCGACGACCGGTTCGGCGGCTCGTCCGGCGAGACGATATTCGTCAACCTCGACCACCGCGACGAGATCAAGCGGCTGCTCTTCTTCGTCTACATCTACGACCAGACCCCGGCCTTCGACCGCACGCACGCCAAGGTGACGCTCTACCCCAGCAACGGGCCGCGGATCGAGATCGAACTCGACGAGCGGGCCCCGCAGGCCCGCTCCTGTGCCGTGTTCAGCGTCGAGAAGGTCAAGGACGAGCTGATCGTCCGCCGCGAGGTGAAGTTCGTGTACGGCTTCCAGGCCGAGCTGGACCGGCTCTACGGCTGGGGTCTGCAGTGGGGGCGCGGCTACAAGACCAAGGCCTGACCGGTGGTGTCACGGGCGGGCGAACTGCGGTCCCATCGGCGGCAGCCGGAAGTTCGGGTCGGGGGCGGGCGCGGCGGAAGCGGCGGGCTGCGGGTAGCCGTACCCCGGGCGGTCGCCCGTGACCGGCTGCGGGTAGCCGTAGCCGGGCGGGGCGGAGACCGGGGGAGTGGTCGGCTGCGGCGGCACGGTCGGCGGCGCAGGCGGTACGGGGCCGGGGCCGGCCGAGGGCGACTGGACGACCGTCGCGTCGAGGTCGACGGCCGCGGCACGATCCTGCCCCCGCGCCGGTGTGGAGCCGGAGTCCGGCGCCGTACCGGCCTCCTCCGTGCCGTCGTCGACGGAGATCCCGAAGTCGGTGGCGAGACCGACGAGACCCGTCGGATAGCCCTGCCCGACCGCACGGAACTTCCAGCCGTCCCCGCGGCGGTACAGCTCGCCGCAGATGATGGCGGTCTCCTCGCCCGTCTCCGCCTTCACGTCGAACAGGGCCAGCGGCTCCCGGTCCGCCGCGGTCGCGTCGTAGAGCAGGATCCGCAGGTCGGAGACGCGGCCGAAGGTGTCGCCGTCCGAGGAGGCCGCGATCACCACCTGGTCGACCGACGGGTCGAGCCGGCCGAGCTCGGCCTCCACGGTGTCCGTCAGCCCCTCGGCCACCCGCTTCTTCGGCAGCCGGCGCACCAGTCCCGAGGGATGGCGCGGCTGGTTGTAGAAGACGAAGTCCTCGTCGGAGCGCACGCGCCCGTCGGCGCCGAGCAGCAGCGCCGAGGCGTCCACGTCGGGGACCCCGGGGCCCGGGGTCCAGCGGAGCACGGCCCGTACGGCCGCGGTGTCGAGAGGGACGTTCGAGCCCTTCAGCATCGCGTGCGTCATGACCGTCATCCTGCCTTCCCGCCCGCCCGCCGGACAACGCGGGGGCCGTACCGAACCGCGCGTCGTCCCACCTCGGCGCATGCGAGGCTTGAGACGTATGCGGACGAGTTACTTGGATTTCATACACGAGGGGAACTAAGGACACCCGCACCTACGTACTATTACCGGCCACATGTTGTCAGGGCCCACCGAGGCAGTCCGGGGAGTCACATGCGTCATTTCGGGCACATCCCGGCCTCCGCGAGAGCCGGACTCTTCCACCAGGAGCCGGCCGAGTTCACGGCGGACGCCCCCGCGAGCACGCTCGCCGTCGCCCTGGGAGCCACTCTCTACAGCCCGGCGACCCGCCCGCGCCTCGCCGACGACGTGCGCAAACAGGCCGCACGCGGGGTCGTCTCCATGGTGCTGTGCCTGGAGGACTCCATCGCCGACGCCGACGTGGAGGCCGCCGAGAGCAACCTCGTCCACCAGTTCGCCGAGCTCGCCCGGCTCACCGAGGCGGACCCCGGCGGCCCGGACGTACCCCTGCTCTTCATCCGGGTCCGCGAGCCCCACCAGATCACCGATCTGGTCAGCCGCCTCGGAGACACCGTCCGTCTGCTGTCCGGATTCGTACTGCCCAAGTTCACCGAGACCCGCGGCCGGGCCTTCCTGGAGGCCCTCACCACCGCCGAGCGGTCGAGCGGCAGAAGACTCTTCGCCATGCCCGTCCTGGAGTCGCCCGAGCTGCTCCACCTGGAGACCCGCGCCGAGACCCTCGCCGGCATCGCCACGACCGTCGACAAGTACCGCCACCGGGTCCTCGCGCTCCGCCTCGGCGTCACCGACTTCTGCTCCGCCTACGGACTGCGCCGCTCGCCCGACATGACGGCCTACGACGTCCAGCTCGTCGCCAACGTCATCGCCGACGTCGTCAACGTCCTCGGCCGCTCCGACGGCACCGGCTTCACCATCACCGGACCCGTCTGGGAGTACTTCCGGCTCGGCGAGCGCATGTTCAAGCCCCAGTTGCGCCGCAGCCCCTTCCTGGAGGGCCGCGCCGAGGACCTGCGCACCGCGCTCATCGAGCACGACCTCGACGGGCTGCTGCGCGAGATCGAACTCGACCGGGCCAACGGCCTGCTCGGCAAGACCTGCATCCACCCCACGCACGTGGTGCCGGTGCACGCACTCTCCGTGGTCACCCACGAGGAGTACAGCGACGCGCAGGACATCCTGCGCCCCGAGCGCGGCGGGGGCGGCGTGCTGCGCTCCGCGTACACGAACAAGATGAACGAGGTGAAGCCGCATCGCGCGTGGGCCGAACGGACCCTCATGCGCGCCGAGGTCTTCGGCGTCGCCCATGAGGACGTCGGCTTCGTCGATCTGCTCACCGCCGGCCTGGCCGGCTGACGGAAGGTGAACCGGAACGTGGTGTGGTCGGGAACGTGGGTCGCCGAGCGACTCGGCGTCGAACTGGACGGCGACGAGCAGCTCCCTGGCCTGCTGGGCCTCGCGCTGCGCCGCAACCCCAGGCGCGCGCATCTGCTGGTCTCCAACGTGCTCGGCAAGCACGTGCCCCAGCGGCCGAGCGTCGTCCACGGCGCGGGCTTCTCGCTCGGTCTGCGGGTGCGCGAGCTGCTCGGCGACGAGGAGGCCGCGCGGGCCGTGGTCCTCGGGTACGCGGAGACGGCCACCGGTCTCGGCCACTCGGTCGCCGACGGCCTCGGCCACGCCCCGTACCTGCACTCCACCCGGCGGCCCGTGGACGGCGTGCCGAGCGCGGGCGGCTTCGAGGAGTCCCACTCCCACGCCACCTCGCACCTGCTGCTCCCCGAGGACCCCAAGCTGCTGGCCGGTGACGGGACGCTCGTCCTCGTCGACGACGAGTTCTCCACCGGCAACACCGTCCTCAACACCATCCGCGACCTGCACGAGCGCTACCCGCGCGAGCGGTACGTGGTCGTGGCCCTCGTCGACATGCGCTCCGCCGCCGACCTCGGCCGCCTGGCGGGCTTCGCCCAGGAGATCGGCGCCCGCGTCGACCTGGTGACCGGCGCGGCCGGCACCGTACGGCTCCCGGAGGGGGTCCTGGAGAAGGGCCAGGCGCTGGTCGCCGCGGAGGAGGCCGCGCAGCAGGCGGCCGCCCACGAGGCCGCGTACGGGTCCGCGCACGGGTCCGCCCACGAGACCGCCCACGAGACCGCTCACGGGGCCGCGCCCGTCCCGCCGCCCCGGGCGCCCCGCACGGCCCCCGTACGGGTCGACCTCGGCTGGCCCGCCGACGTCCCGGACGGCGGCCGGCACGGCTTCCGCGCGCCCCACGCCGCCGCCCTGGACGAGGCCCTGCCCGCCATGACCGAGCGCCTCGACGCGGCCCTCGGGAGCGCGCGGCGGGTGCTCGTGCTCGGCTTCGAGGAGCTGATGTACGCGCCGCTGCGGCTCGCCGTCGCCCTGGAGCGGGCCGGACGGGACGTCTCGTACTCCACGACCACCCGCTCGCCCGTCCTCGCGGTCGACGACCCGGGCTACGCGATAAGGACCCGGCTCGTCTTCCCCGCCCACGACACGCCCGCCGACGGCCCCGGCGAGCGGTACGCGTACAACGTGGCCGGCGCCGGCTTCGACGCGGTCGTGGCCGTCGTCGACTCGGTCGCCGACACCCCGGAGCTCCACGCCGAGGACGGCCTGCTGGCCCAGCTGGCCGGGCACATCCCGCGGGTGGTCCTCGCGGTGGTCCCGTCGTACGTACCCGCGCACGCATCCGCTCCCGCCACCGAAGCTCCCGCCACCGAAGCTCCCGAAAGGAGCTCCATGCTGTCCGAGCCCCTCCGCGGCCCCGCCTTCTCCTCGTACGCCCCCGAGGAGGTCGGCTGGCTGCTCCAGGACCTCTCGGACGTCGAGCTCGAGGCCCCGACCGAGGAGCGCGAGGAGGCCATCCAGAGCGGCGGCGCCCACTACGCCGAGTCGCTGCCGGTCGAGTACCAGCCGAGCGACCAGTACCAGGAGCTCTTCCACGCCGCCCTGGAGACCTCCGCCGCCCGGATCGCCCGCGCGGTCGGCACCGTCACCGAGACCGTCCTCGCTGAGAAGAAGGGCACGCCCGTGCTCGTCTCCCTCGCCCGGGCCGGCACCCCCGTCGGCGTCCTCATGCGCCGCTGGGCCCAGGCCCGGCACGGCCTCGAACTACCCCACTACGCCGTCTCCATCGTCCGCGGCCGCGGGATCGACGCCAACGCGCTGCGCTGGCTCGCCGCCCACCACGACCCGGCCGACGTCGTCTTCGTCGACGGCTGGACCGGCAAGGGCGCCATCACCCGCGAACTGGCCGAGGCGCTCCGCGCGTTCCCCGGATTCGACCCGGAGATCGCCGTCCTCGCCGACCCCGGCTCCTGCGTCCGCACCTACGGCACCCGCGAGGACTTCCTCATCCCCTCCGCCTGCCTCAACTCGACCGTCTCCGGCCTGATATCGAGGACCGTCCTCCGCGCCGACCTCGTCGGACCGGACGACTTCCACGGCGGCAAGTTCTACCGCGAACTGGCCGGCGCCGATGTCTCGAACGCCTTCCTCGACGCCGTGGCCGCCCACTACGACGACGTCGCCGAGGACGTCGACACCGCGGTCAAGGAGCTCCTCGCCGCCGACCGCACGCCCACCTGGGAGGGCTGGGCGGCCGTCGAGCGGATCAGCGAGGAGTACGGCATCCACGACATCAACCTGGTCAAGCCCGGCGTCGGCGAGACCACCCGGGTCCTGCTGCGCCGCGTCCCCTGGAAGATCCTCGCGAAGCGCGGCGCGGGCGCCGACCTCGCCCACGTACGCCTCCTCGCCGAGCAGCGCGGAGTCCCCGTCGAGGAGGTCGACGGACTGCCGTACACCTGCGTGGGTCTGATCCATCCCCAGTTCACAAGGGGCGCCACGGGCGCCGACGGAAAGACGGTGGTTGCGCAGTGACTTCGGTGAACAGCACGGTGATGGTCGCGAGCGACCTCGACCGCACGCTGATCTACTCCTCTGCCGCGCTCGCGCTCGGCATGCCGGACGCGCAGGCGCCTCGGCTGCTGAGCGTCGAGGTGCACGAGTCGAAGCCGCTCTCGTACCTGACCGAGGAGGCGGCCGGACTCCTCGAACAGCTGGCCGCCGAGGCCGTCTTCGTCCCCACGACGACCCGCACCCGCAAGCAGTACCAGCGGATCCAGCTCCCCGGCACCGCGCCGGCGTACGCGATCTGCGCCAACGGCGGGCACATCCTCGTCGACGGCCTCGCCGACGGCGACTGGCACGCCTCCGTGCTGCGCCGGCTCGCGGAGGAGTGCGCGCCGCTCTCCGAGATCCGCGCGTACTTCACCGCGACCACCGACCTGTCCTGGGTGCGCAAGCACCGGGTGGCCGAGGACCTGTTCGCGTACCTGGTGGTGGAGCGCGAGCGGATGCCGGAGGAGTGGCTGAAGCGGTTCGGCGAGTGGGCGGAGGAGCGCGGCTGGACGGTCTCGCTCCAGGGCCGCAAGGTGTACGCGGTGCCGAAGCCGCTCACCAAGAGCGCGGCGATGCGCGAGGTAGCCCGGCGCTGCGGCGCGGGCCTCGTCCTGGCCGCCGGCGACTCGCTCCTCGACGCGGACCTGCTGCTCGCCGCCGACCGCGCCTGGCGCCCGGGCCACGGCGAGCTGGCCGACACGTCCTGGACCGCCCCGCACCTCGACGTGCTGGCCGAGCGCGGCGTGGCGGCCGGTGAGGAGATCCTCCGCCGGTTCCGTACGGCGGTGGCGGAGCACGCCGCGTCGGTCACGCTGCCCGGGCAGCAGGCGAAGGCGGGCGTGAAGAGCCAGGCGTGAGGAGTCGGGCGTTGAAGAGTCGGGCGTGATGAGTCAGGCGTGAGGCGTGAGGGGTGAGGCGTCAGGCGTGAAGAGTCGGGCGTTGAAAGTCGGTAGTGCGTCGGTAGCGCGTCAGTAGTGCGGTTTTCCGCAGGGCGGGCGGTGGTGCGCTCGGGCTAGCGTGACGGTTCATGACGAACGCGCTGCGGACCGCTGATGCGCCCGCCTCCGAGGAGGGGCGGGCGCGGATCGTCGCGTACCTCGCCCGTTGGCTGCGGCTCGGGCTCGGTCTGGGCCTCGGTGCGGGGACCGCCGTGCTGGAGCTGCTCGGCTGCGTCCTGGCCGGTATCGCTCTGCTGCCCGTGCTCGCCTGGCCGCGCGGCAGACGGGCCGTGCTGCGCCCGGTGACCGCCGCGGCCCGCGCCCTCACCCGCCTCGAACGCGCCCGGCTCGGCCGCCTCCTCGACACCCGCCTGCCCCCGGTCCACGAGGACGGCGCCGCCGCGCGGTACCTCGCCGCCCGCTGGCCGCTCGGCCTCCTCGGCGCGGTCGTGCTCGGCTGCGCCGCGTACGGACTCGGCCTGGGCACCTTTGTCTTCTACGGCTGGTTGATCACCGACATCAACCACCCCTGGCTGGTCGCGTTCAGCAGCGTCGGCGGGTTCTTCCTGCTCTTCCTCTCCGCCCAGGGCGCGCTCGGCGTCGTCGCCCTGGAGGACGGCCTTGCCCGGTACTTCCTCGGGCCCCGCCACGCCGACGCCCTTGAGGCCCGGATCGCCCAGCTCGCGACGAGCCGGGCCGAGGTGATGGAGGTCGTGCACGACGAGCGGCGGCGGATCGAGCGCGACCTCCACGACGGCGTCCAGCAGCGGCTCGTGGCCCTCGGCATGCTCCTCGGCCGCGCCCGCCGGCTCCGGGCCCGGGACCCGGAGGCCGCCGACGCGCTGCTGCTCCAGGCCCACGAGGAGAGCCGCCGCGCGCTGGCCGAACTGCGCGAGGTGGCCTGGCGGGTGCACCCGGCCGTGCTCGACGAGGGCGGCCTGCGGGCGGCCCTGGAGACGGTCGCCGAGCGGAGCCCGCTGCCCGTACGGCTCGGGTACGTCGTGGGGCGGCCGCTCCCGAGGGCGGTGGAGACGGTCGCGTACTTCCTCGTCTCGGAGGCGGTCACCAATGTGGTCAAGCACGCGGGCGCGACCCGTATCGACGTACAAGTAACCCTGGAAGGTGAGGAGTTGAGTGTACGGGTGACGGACGACGGGGTGGGTGGCGCGGACGCGTCGGGCAGCGGCCTGAGCGGGCTCGCGAGCCGGGCGGCGGCGCTGGACGGGCGGTTCGCGGTGGACAGCCCGGCGGGCGGGCCGACGGTCGTACGGGCGGTCCTGCCGTGCGCGTGATCCTGGCGGAGGACTCGACGCTGCTACGGGAGGGGCTTGTACGGCTCCTGGTCGAGGAGGGCCATGAGGTGACGGCGGCGGTCGGCACCGGGACCGAGCTGCTCGCGGCGGTCCGGGCGGACCCGCCGGACGTGGTCGTCGCCGACGTCCGGATGCCGCCCACGCACACCGACGAGGGGCTGCGGGCGGCCCTGGAGATCCGGCGGGAGCGCCCGGAGGTCGGGGTGCTCGTGCTCTCCCAGTACGTGGAGCGGCGGTACGCCACCGAGCTGCTGACGGGCGAGTCGGGCGCGGTCGGCTACCTGCTCAAGGACCGGGTGGCGCAGGTGGACGAGTTCCTGGACGCCCTGGAACGGGTGGGCGAGGGGCGGACGGCGTTCGACCCGGAGGTCGTCCGCAGACTGCTCGTCCGCACCACGCACACCGATCCACTGGCGCGGCTCACGCCCCGGGAGGGCGAGGTGCTCGCGGCGATGGCCCAGGGCCACACGAACGCGGCGATCGCCGGCCGGCTGCACGTGTCGCGGAGCGCGGTGGAGAAACACATCAACGCGATCTTCGACAAGCTGGAACTGACGGTCGGGGGCGAGGGCTACAGCAAACGGGTCCTGGCGGTCCTGCGCTACCTGGGCAGCTAGAGCCTGCCGGCGCGGGCGCTAGCCGCAGCAGCCGCCACCGCAGCACCCACCGCCACCGCCTTGGGAGGGGGCTGCTTGGGCGGTCCCCCCGACGGCGACGGCGGAGAGGAGCTTGACGGTGTCCTCGTGCCCGGCGGGGCAGGAGGCGGGGGCGGAGGACTCGGCCATGGGCCGGTTGAGCTCGAAGGTGTCTCCGCAGGAGCGGCAGCGGTACTCGTAACGAGGCATGGTGACGAGGTTAGCGGTGCCGGCCGCCGCCCCGGTCCTCCCGGATCTGCTCGACGACGTGGGCGGCGGAGGCGCGGATGGCCTCCAGCTCGGTGAGGAAGTGCCAGTAGTCGGGGTGGCGGCCCTCCTCCAGGGAATGGACGGCCCGGTCGAGCCGGGCGACGGCGTCGTCGAGGGGGCGGGCGTGGCGGGGGTCGGGGGTGTTCCGGCCCGCCATGGCGAGGCGCTGGGCGTCGCGGACGGCGAAGCGGGCGCGGTCGATCTCGTCCTGCGGGTTCTTGGCGACGGCGTCGAGGCGGCGGAGCCGGTCGCCGGCGGCGGAGACGGCCTCGTCGGTGGAGTTGAGCAGGGCGCGGGCGGTGGCGAGGAGGCTGGTGGCGTCGGGCCACCGCTGCTCGTCGCGGGCCTTGGCGGCCTCGGTGAGCTTCTCCTCGGCCTTGCGGACGGTCTCGGCGGCCTGGTCGGGCACGTGCTGGAGGTCCTGCCAGCAGGCGGCGGAGAAGCGGCGGCGGAGTTCGGAGAGGATGGGCTCGACGCCGCCGGCCCGGGTGGTGAGCGCCTCGGCGCGGGTACGGAGGGAGACCAGGCGCCTGCTGGTCTCGGCGGCCCGCTCGGGGAGGCGCTCGGCCTCGGTGCGGACGGCTTCGGCGTCGCGCAGGACGCGGTCGGCGCGCTGGAGGGTCTCGGCGACGCCGTGACGGCCGGCGCCCTCGTTGAGCCGGGTGAGTTCGGGGCCGAGGCGGGCGAGCCGGGTGGCGAGGTCGTCGGCGCGGAGCCCGGCCTCGCGGGCGGTGTCGAGAGCGGTGCTCGCGTTCCGGAGCGCCTGTCGCGCCCGCTCCACGGCGGGGGCGAGCCGGGCGAGCTGGGTCTCGGCGGTGTCGAGGAGCGGCCCGAGCCCCTGCTCGAACCGGTCGAGCTCGCCCTTGACCCGTACGAGCTCGTCCTTGGCACGGGTCAGCTCGCCGCGGGCGCGGTTGGCGGTGGCCGCGTCGAGCTCGTCGCGGTCGAGGTCGTGGGCGTCGACGGCGGTGATGTAGGCGTGGCTGACCTCGTCGATCCGCCGGCCGAGGGCGGCGAAGCCGTCGACGGCCCGACGGGCGCCGGGGGAGTCGTCGACGGCGGTGATCGTCTCGATGGAGATCCGCAGATCGCGCTGGGCGGTGTCCAGCTCGTAGAACGCGGCGGCGGCGGCGTCCTTGGCGGCCTGCGCCTCGGCCCGCTGACTCTCACCACGCCCACCGAACCAGCGCCGGTTGCCACCCGAGGCGAAGGCGGCGGGAAGCAGCCCGAGCACGAGCAGAGGCAACATAAGCCCAAGCCGCACAGGACCAGGCCCTACCCCCTCCACCCTCCCGCCCAAGGCACGCATGGATGCACCCCTACGGTGAGTAGCCGCCACGTCCCTCTCCCGCGCTGTTGTCCCGCCGTGCCCCGGTCCGGTTCATTCTCCCACCAGGTAAGGACGAACACACGGGCCCGTCAGTTCGCGGTACGGACGACGACTTCCCCGTTTTCGCTCCGAGCGCTCACGACATGGGCGCTGCCGGGTCGCGTGGGCACATCAATCTCCACGCTCCCGTTGTCACTACGCCCGTCGACGTCGTAAGAGGCGCTGGGCAGCGCGAGATCAACGGAACCATTGTCACTGACAACATCAACACTCACTGGCACAGCACTGAGCAAGATCCGCACGGCCCCGTTGTCGGACCGCGCGACGACCCGCTGGGAGGTGGTGCCGCCCTCGACGACGACCTCCCCGTTGTCGCTGGTCAGATCGAGGGCCCCGGAGGACCCCCGCACGAGGACGGCCCCGTTGTTCGACCGCACTTTCAGATCGGACTGGAACCCCTCGGCCGTCACCTTCCCGTTGTCGTCCTCGACGGTGACGGCGACACCGCGGGGCACCTGGATCCGATGAACGGACTCACAGTCGGAGGCCACGGCATCGCACTCGACCCGCAGAGTGAGCCGCCCGTCCTTGAGCCCCCAGGAGGCATCGGGCCCATTACCCAGGAACACCCACCCGTCGACCTGCCGACTGACCCGCACGTCCTTGACGTCGGCGGGCACGATCACCAGCTCGGAGTCGTCGGAATCGACGACGAGCGTGTCCCCGGAGAAGCCGAAGCTCTTCTCCTCAACGGGAGCCCGCCCGACATCACCACTCCCACACCCAGCACCCCCCAGCAAGACGACCCCAGCAAGGACCAACGCACGACCACGACGCACAACAACCCCCAACCCCACAAACGGACGCCCCCAACCTACGCACGCCCCCCGCCCACCACGATCCGGCGACCACCCCCTCGATGGTGGGGCTATCCCCCGTGAAGAACCGGTTTGCGGGACCCACCCATGGGCCATGTACGCTGTTGCCTCACTCCACGGGTGCGTAGCTCAGGGGTAGAGCGCTGCTCTTACAAAGCAGATGTCGGCGGTTCGAAACCGTCCGCGCCCACCAGCACAAAGGCCCCGGACCGATCATGGTCCGGGGCCTTTGACGGTAGTGGCCAACCGTGGTCCGTGGCGTTCTTCGCGTCCTGCCCGCAAACCGCCTGCTCAGAGCCTGATGGCATGATCGACGCGTGATCAGTGAACCCGGCCGGTCTGGTGCGATGAGCTATGTCTTGTTCGATGTCGATGGCACGTTGATCGACGCCGTGGACAATCAGCGCCTGGTCTGGCGAACGTGGGCGGAGCGGTACGGGCTGGACGCTGATGAGGTCTACCGCGTCGCGCTGCGCACGAGGCCTCTGGAGACCTTCGCGCAGGTCGCTCCCGACCAGGACCCTCAGAAGTGCCTTGCCGTACTGCACGAGCTGGAGGACGAGGACGTCCGGTGCGGCGTCTATGCGGCTTTCGACGGTGCCTCGCAGCTGCTGAGTGCGTTGCGGCCCGGGGCCTGGGCGCTGGTGACTTCGAACTATGAGCACCGGGTGCGGGGACGTTTCGCGCGGACGGGCTTGCCGGTCCCGGAAGTTCTCGTGGATGCGGCCGCTGTGGAGGAAGGCAAGCCGTCGCCGGTCCCGTACCTGCAGGCTGCTGCGCGACTTGGTGCGCTACCGGAGGACTGTCTTGTCATCGAGGACGCCCTCTCCGGGGTGCAGTCCGGGCTGCGTGCCGGGATGACGGTGTGGGGCGTCAACGCCCCCGCAGCGGTGGACGGGGTGCATCGCCACTTCGGCACCTTGCGCGAAGCGGTCCGCGACATCCTCGACTTCGTCTCCGGACCGCATCCCCGCCGGCTGGAATAGTCTTGCTGCGGTTGGTGCGATCACGGCGTCGGAGCCGTCTCTCGACCACCTCGGCCCGCACCGGTTCGAAGGCCCCTCGCTGATCATGGCTGCGGGCCTTTGACCGCGAGGGGCTCGTGGTGGCGCCTCTGTGCCGAGCAGCTTTCAACGAAACCGTGCGGGGTAGGGGTGAGCAGCGCAAGTGGGCATCCGTCGCACGGCGGGGCGCGCAGCTCGCGGTGGCGGTTGACTGTGTGGGGTGGGAAGGGTGTACTCCGGGCATGGTTGATGTGGGGGATGCGCCGGATGCTGAGGTGGGCGGCGTGATGACGGCCGAGCGGTATGTCGAGAGTCGGTTGACGCAGTATCAGGAGTGGTACGACGTCAAGGCCACCAAGATGAAGGCCATGCATCTGCGCATGCGCACGCTGGCTGTTGTCGGTGGGGCGCTCGTGCCTGTGCTCGTCAATCTGGATCTTGGGTTCGCCAAGGTCACCGCCACCGTGCTCAGCCTTGTCGTCGTCGCCTCCGTGTCGTTGGAGAGCGTGTATCGGTATCGCGAGCAGTGGAAGAACTATCGGTCCACCGAGCAGCTTCTCGGGCACGAGCGGGTCTATTTCGCCGCGCGCGTCGGGCCCTACCACGGGCTCTCCGAGCGGGAATGCTTCACCCTTCTTGTCGCTCGTGTCGAGAAGGCCATCGCCAGTGAGAATTCGGCGACCCTGAATGTCATGACCCTTGGTGGGCAGGTCAATGCCGATGTGCAGCAGAACACCGGAGTGCCTGGGGCCCGGTCTCGCAGTCAGGGCTAGGCGTCGAAGTCGTATTCCAGTACGTATGACGCCGAGTCCAGCGTCATCTCGTTGAGCTCCACCGCCACCCCCTTCTCCGTGAACGCCGTACGGGCGATCAAGATCACCGGCGTGCCGAACTCCAGTGCCAATCGCTCCGATTCGTCCGCCGTCGGCATGCGGCAGCGGATCTCCTCGCGGAAGTGGACCGGCTGGTGGCCCAGTTCGGCCAGTCGTGCGTACGTGCCGCCCGGGCCCGTGTCCGGAGTCGCGATCGGGGTGTCCTGAGCCAGGGTCGCCGGGAGGTACGAGACCGACAGCAGGACCGGCTTGTCGTCCAGGATGAAGCGGCGGCTTCGGATGCAGAGGGGTGCGCCGGTCGGGAGGCCCAGGGCCCCCGCCACTCGCGCGTCCGCCGTCGTTCCGGCCACCTCGATCTGGTCCACCACCAGTGCGCGGTCCTCGATGTCCGCCGACCACACCGAGCGGCCCGTGCCCCAGTGGTCCTGCGCCAGCCGGGGGATGCCCCGCCTGCGCAGCGGGCGGAACGTGCGCACGAAGACGCCGGCGCCCTTGCGGGCCTCCGCCAGGCCCTCGTTGCGCAGGACCGAGAGCGCCTGTCGGGCCGTCATCCTCGCCACCTCGTACGTGGTCATCAGATCGTTCTCACCGGGGAGCCGGTCGCCGGGGGCGAAGGCGCCTGACTGGATGGCGGTTCTCAACTCGTCGGCGATGCGCTGGTACTTGGGCCGACGACCGCTGTCCTGGTCAGTCATGGGTGGACCACTCCCTTCGTCTGCGGGACACCCTACGGCGCACTCCGGCGACCTGGTGCACGCGTCTGCGCCGACGTGTGCGAGTGATCCATCCATCGGGGGACATCTCTAGAGATACGTTGACAGGGGGGAGTCATCGGGCTTCTCTGGGTGTATCTCTAGAGATCCCTCGCTACGGGACGGAGGCATTCGTGCAGGCAACTCCCGAGGTCGGTGACCTCGTACGCGACACTGCCACCGGGCTTGTCGGCTTCTACGTCGACAGCGTCGCCGGCCGCTACCTCATCCGGCCCGTCAACGGCGGCCGCGAGTGGGAGGCCGATCCCCGGGACGTCCAGCTCGCCACTCCCATGCGTGAGCTCCGGGCCCGGGCCGCCGAGATCAATGCCAGGAGTCGGCGCGGGCTTACGTCGTAGCCCCGCGGACACGTACGTCGTAGCCCCCGGGCTGCTGTCAGTGGCTTGCGCGACACTGGAGGCATGTGCCGCAGCATCAAGACCCTTCGGCCCCCGGTCCTCCCCGACGAGGCCACCGAGGACGACATTCGCGCCGCCGCCCTGCAGTACGTCCGCAAGGTGTCCGGCTTCCACCGACCCGCCGCGCACAACCGCGAGGTGTTCGATCAGGCCGTCGACGAGATCGCCGACGCGACCGCACGACTCCTCGACCGGCTCGAAGTGCGCGGGCTCAAGAAGCCGGAGCCGGTGCGGGAGCCGCAGCCGGACGCCGTATGACGTAGGCCGCCAGCGCCCCCGCCAGGAACAGGGCGAGGACGGAGACGCCCACGCCCACCCAGGTCGCGCCCAGCCACAGCCCGCCGAACCAGCCGAGCGCCACGCTGTAGCTCGCCCAGGCCACCCCCGCGAGGGCCGACCAGGGCAGGAAGTCGACGATCCGGCGCTTCGCCGCGCCCGCGCCCAGGGAGACCACCGAGCGGCCCGCCGGGGCGAACCGCGCGATCACCACCAACAGGCCGCCGCCGCGCGCGAGGGCGGTGCCGAGACGTTCCTGCGCGCGCGTCAGCCTGCGGGAGCGGGAGATCGCCCGGTCGAGCCGGGCCCCGCCGCGCCACGCCAGCCGGTACGCGACGAAGTCGCCGAGCACCGAGGCCGTGGCCGCGACGAGGAGGAGCGGGACGACGGACGGTACGTCCGGGGAGGCCGCGGTGGCGGTCGCCGCCGCCGTCGCGGCCGTGATCACCAGGATTCCGCTCGGCAGCACCGGCAGGAAGACGTCGAGCAGTACCGACGTGGCCACCGCCGCGTAGATCCAGGGGCCCGCGGTCAGCGACCGCAGTGACCCGATGCTGTCGAGCACGTTCACAGCGCAGAAGCGTACGCGGCGGTGGGGGTCGGATTCCGGCAGGGGCCGGAATCCGCTCATGTACGGATGACGTCCGTCCTCGCCGCTACGCCGCGACCGGCTCGCTCCGCCGCTCCTCGCGGGCTCCGCCGAAGACCCGGTCGAGCGCGAGGGCGCCCGGCCCGGTGAAGACGAGCAGCAGGAACGCCCAGCAGAACAGCGCCGAGCTCTCGCCGCTGTTCTCCAGCGGGAAGAGCCCCTCCGGCTGGTGGACCGAGAAGTACGCGTACGCCATCGAGCCGGAGGCGAGGAAGGCGGCGGTACGGGTGCCCAGGCCGACGAGCACCAGGACGCCCGCGACCAGCTGGATCACCGCCGCGTACCAGCCCGGCCAGGTGCCGGCCGTGGCCGTGGGGCCGTCACCGAGGACGCCGAAGAGCGTGGCGGCGCCGTGGCAGGCGAAGAGCAGGCCTATGACGATGCGGAACCCAGCGAGTGCGTACGGCTGGGCCTGGGTCAGTCGGTCGCCCAGGGGCTGGGGATGGGGCTGGGGATGGGGATTGGAGTTGGGGTTGGGGCTCATGGGGGGACTCCTTCGGTCGAGTCGGTCCCGAGGGGTCGGGACGCGGGGGGACGGAACCGATGAGGTCGACAGGTTAGGCATGCCTGAGTAGTACTTGCAACTTCAACATTCGGTCCTGTCGCCCCCGGAGCTCGCCCGAGGAGGCCCCCGCCCCGCTCAACTCCTTTCGAGACTCCGCTCGTCGATCTTCTCCAGCCGCCCGTTCCCCCGCGCCTGGATGAGCGTCAGCCGGGCCGAACGGGCGCGCAGGGTCAGCGTCATGAGCTGGTTGCCGAACCACGGGCCTCCCGCCCGGCGCCAGTCGATCAGCGGGCGGCCCGCTCGGCCGTGGCGGGCCAGCGCGCGCCCCAGGGCGCGGCCCGCGCGGCTCCAGCCGAAGCGGAAGCCCAGACGTACCGAGCGCGGGATCGCGTTGTGCAGGGGCGAGCAGGTCAGCTGCACCACCCGCGCCTCGGGTGGCGCTTCGACCGCCCCCTCCGTCCAGTCGGGCTCCGCCACGTACGCGTGGTGCACGTCCCCGGACAGGACGCACACCGTCGCCGGCGCCTCCGGGCCGCTGCCCGCCTCCGCGAGCAGTCGCGTCAGGGCCTCGAACGAGGACGGGAACGCCGCCCAGTGCTCCAGGTCCGCCCGCTGCCGCAGATCCTCCGCGAACCGCGCCCAGCGGCCCCCGGGGCCGCCGCGCTCGCCCCGGCACAGGGCCGCGTTCCAGGCCTCCGCGTCGTGGATCAGGGGCGGCATGAGCCAGGGCAGCGAGGTGCCGACGAGGAGATGGTCGTACGAGCCCCGGTCCACGAGCGCCTGTTCGCGCACCCAGGCCGCCTCCGCCGGGTCCAGCATCGCCCGCGCGCCCTCCGTCAGGAGGCGGGCCGCCCGGGTGTCGATCATCAGCAGCCGGGTCCGCCCGAGGTCCCTGCGGTAACTCCAGCGCACGCACGCCGGATCGGCGTCCGCCTCCGCCGCGAACCGCCGCAGCCGGTCCGTGCCGTCGGGTACGGAGCGGATCTCCGCGTACAGCGGGTCGGCGTCGAGCTCGGCGGGGGAGAGGTTGCCCAGGTGCTGGTACACCCAGTACGACATCAGTCCGCTCAGCACCCGCTCGCCCCACCAGTGGGTGGCCCGCATCCGCGCGAGCCAGGCGGCGCTGGTGTTCCAGTCGTCTATGACGTCGTGGTCGTCGAAGATCATGCAGCTGGGGACGGTGGAGAGCAGCCAGCGCACCTCGGGGTCGCCCCAGGACTCGTCGTAGAGCCGGGTGTACTCCTCGTACTCCCCGACCTCCGAACCCGGCGGGTCGCGCGGGTCCCGGCGGGCCGCGAGCCAGCGGCGGGTGTCGGCCGAGGTCTCGTCCGCGTACACCTGGTCGCCCAACAGGACCAGCAGGTCCGGGCGTTCGGCCGCCTCGGGGTCGGCCGCGAGGTGCGTCGCGAGCGTGTCGAGCGCGTCCGGGCCGACCGGGTCCCTGCCCTTGGCGGGCTTCGCAGCCCAGCGGCACGAGCCGAACGCCACCTTGACCTCGCCCTCAGGCCCCGAGGGGGAGAGGGAGGGGGTGCGGATGGTGCTCGGAGGGAAGCGGGAGTCCGGCTGCGGCCAGACCGTGCGGCCGTCGAGCCGTACCTCGTACTCCGTCGTCGTGCCGGGGGTCAGACCCGTCACCGGTATCAGGGCGTAGTGGTGGCCCGCCACCTGGAAGGTGCGGGTGGAGCCGCCGGCCCCGGAGACACCGGAGGAGCCGCCGGCCCCGGAGGTGCCGGTGATGCCGCGTACCTCCGCCGTGCACGGGCGGTCCGTCTCGACCCAGATCGTCGCGGAGTCGCCCGTGACCCCGTCGACGTACCGCAGCAGTGGTCCGAGCCTCAGTCCGGCCGCCATCGTTCTTCCCGTCCCCCTCTGTCGTTCCAAGCCCGTACCGTACGGAACGACAGAGGGGTGGCGGAAGCGATCTCAGCCGCCGTCTCAGCAGCCGTTCAGGACGGACTGGAGGGCGCTCTTCTCGGCGGAGTCGACGCTCAGGCCCCAGTAGTACTTCGTGTGCACCCACGCGCGGACGTACGTGCAGCGGTACGAGGTGCGCGACGGCAGCCACTCGGCGGGGTCCTGGTCGCCCTTGGACTGGTTCACGTTGTCCGTGACGGCGATGAGCTGCGGGCGGGTCAGGTCGTTCGCGAACTGCTGGCGCTTGGCGGTGGTCCAGGAGCTCGCGCCCGAGCGCCAGGCCTCGGCGAGCGGCACCATGTGGTCGATGTCGAGGTCGGAGGCGACCGTCCAGGTCGCGCCGTCGTACTCGGAGAACCAAGTGCCGCTGACGGCCGCGCAGCTGGAGTCCTGGACGACGCCGGAGCCGTCGCGCTTGAGGACGACCTCGCGGGTGTTGCAGGCGCCGGACTGGGTGATCCAGTGCGGGAAGAGATCCCGGCTGTAGCCGGAGGAGGAACCTTCCGCCTTGACCGTGAGCGAGGCGAGGTACGTACGGGCCGTGGCCGCGCTGACCGGCGTCGGCATGGCCGCCTGGGCGCTCGGCGCGGTGGCGAGGAGGCCGGTGACGGAGAGGGCGGCGGTGGCGGCGAGAACGGTCGCGCGGCGGGCTATGCGGCGGGCCGTTCCACGCGCGTAGACGTTGATCGTGGGGGTGCTGGTTGCGCTTGCGGCGGGCATGCGGACTCCCTGGGAGGTGGGGGTGCGGGTGTGTGGGGGGATTGCCGGTTCCTTGGTGGTGCTGTCCGGGTGCCTGTGCGGGCGTGCCTGTGTGGGCGGGTGCCTTTGTGGGCGGGTGCCTGTGCGGGCGGGTGCGCCCGGCGCCCGGTCATCGTGGCGGCGCCAGGTTTCGGTGGGGGGTGCGCCAGGTAACAGGGTGGCGACATGGGCACGTCACATCAAGGGGTGTGACGGAACGACAGTTCCGTTTCCTGGCCCTAGGGTTGGCGTGTGCTTCTGGAAGTGAACGTCACCTTTGCGGTGGTTCTCGCCGTTCTGCTGCTCGTGGCCGCGGGCGTCGTCGCGTTCGCCCAACTCGGCCGCGCCCGCGACTCCCTGGTCGCGGGCGGGCGCGCGGCCGTCCAACTGATCGCGGTGTCGCTCGTGATCGGCTGGGTCATGCGGTATCTGCCGCTGCTGCTCGGCTTCCTGGTGGTGATGTACGGAGTCGCCGTCTGGACCGCCGGACGGCGCGTCGTCCCCGGCGCGGGGCACGGCCGCCGGTGGGCCGCGGTGCCGATCGCGGCGGGCGTCGGGCCGGTCGTCGGGGTGCTGCTGCTCACCGGGCTCGTACCGGTACGGGGCGTGGCGCTCATCCCGGTCACCGGCATCCTCATCGGCGGCGCGCTGACCGCGACCGTCCTGGGCGGGCGGCGGGCGCTGGACGAGCTGGAGACGCGGTGGGGCGAGGTGGAGGCGGGGCTCGCGCTCGGGCTGCCGGAGCGGGAGGCGCGCCTGGAGGTGGCGCGGAGGGCCGCGTCGGACGCGCTGCTGCCGGGGCTCGACCAGACGCGGACGGTCGGACTCGTGACGCTGCCGGGCGCGTTCGTGGGCATGCTGCTGGGCGGCGCCTCGCCGTGGGAGGCGGGCGCGGTGCAGCTGTTCGTGCTGGTGGCGCTGATGGTGGTGCAGGCCGTGGCCGTCGCGGCGGTGCTAGAGCTGGTCGCCCGGGGGGCCTTCGTGCGGGAGCGGGGGCTGGAGGGTGGTGCGGGGATGGGGGCCCGGTGAGCCTCGGAGAGGCAGAGGGTGGGCCTCCGGGGTTAGAGGGTGGGCGGGCGGCCTCTGGGGTTACTCCGCGAACGTCAGGCGGATGCCGTCCTCCGTGGCCTCGACCGTGATCTCCGTGAGGTCCGTGACGTGGACGTCCGGGGCGAAGGCCGCTGCCCTCGGGCCCACGCCCACCACGCGCATGCCCGCCGCGCGGCCCGCCTGGATGCCGGCCTCGGAGTCCTCGAAGACCACGCAGTCCGCCGGGTCGAAGCCCAGTTCCGCCGCGCCCTTGAGGAAGCCCTCCGGGTCAGGCTTGCTCGCGCCGACGTGCTCCGCCGTCACCCGGGTCCCCGGCATCCGCAGCCCCGCCGCGCCCATCCGGGCCTGGGCGAGGGCCTCGTTCGCCGAGGTCACGAGGGCGTGCGGGAGGTCGTCGATGGCGGCCATGAAGGCCGGGGCGCCCGGTACGGGCACCACGCCGTCGAGGTCGGCGGTCTCCTCGGCGAGCATCACGCGGTTGTCCGCGTAGTTCTGCTCCATGGGCCGGTCCGGCAGGAGGACGGCCATCGTCGCGTACCCCTGGCGGCCGTGGACGACCTTGAGCGCCTCGTCCGCGTCGAGCCCGTGCCGCTCCGCCCAGCGCCGCCAGCAGCGCTCGACGACGGCGTCCGAGTTGACGAGGGTGCCGTCCATGTCGAGGAGGAGGGCGTGCGTCGTGAGCGTGGGCATCAGGGTTCTCCGGAGGGGTGGGGGGAGAGCAGAGCGGTCCCGCCCGCCGGTCAGGGGGTGCGGGCGGGGCCACTTTGTTCCTCGACGATACAAAACGAGGGGCCCTCTCCGCCAATCCGTCCCGCATCGCGGACCTCGGGCCGGCCTCGGTCGGACTCCGGGGCGGCCTCGGCCCGTGACCTCGGGCCGGCTTCAGCCCGTCGTCTGCGCCTCCAGTGCGCGGCGCGTCTCCGGGCCGTACACGCCCTCCTCGTCCTCCTCGATGTACTGGTACGACTGGAACCACTCCACCGCCCGCCGCACCTGCCGGGAGTATCTGCCGTCGATGTCGCCGTCGTACGCGTACACCTGCGTGAGCCGCCGCTGCAGCTCCTCGACCTCGGCTCCCGTGTCCCCGTAGCGCAGGGTCGGGCCCGGTGCGGCCTGGGTGGGGGGACGGGTCGGTGTGGGTGCCGTCGTCGTCCGGGTGGCCGAGGGCGTCGGCCGTCCGGTCGGCGTGGTGCCCGTGGAGGTGGCCGCCGGCGACCGGGTGGCCGTCGGCGAGGCGGAGGGGGACGCCGAGCGCGAGGCGGAGGCCGTGGGGGGCGGCGGGGGTGACGACGAAGGGGAGGACGGAGCCTCCGACACGACGACGTTCTCCGACGCGCTGACCGTGGGCGTGGGCACGGCCGCCCGGTCGTCCGTCCCGCCGTCGCCGAGCAGCCCCGTCGCGATCGCCGCCGTGGCGACCACGGCGACCGCGACCGCCGCCGCCAGCGCCACGAGGGCGCCGCGCCGCCGCGTGACGGGGCGCTCGGGCTCGTACGACTCGTCGCCGTAGCCCTCCTCGCCGTACAGGTCGGTGTCGTACGGGTCGTACGGCTCCCCCAGGCCTGGACCCGGACCTGGACCCGGCCCCGGACCCGAAGCCTCCGGACCCTCCCCGCCCTTCGGCGCATCCGCGATCCCCGGCAGAAGCAGCGGCATCGTCTCCGCCGCGTCCTGCCTGCCCGCCGTCGGCGGCGGCACCGGCACCGGCGGTTCGCCAGGCCAGGCCTGAGGCGCCCCAGGCGCCCCAAGAGCCTCAGGCGCCCCAGGCACCCCAGGAGCCCCACCCGCCCCCGGCTCCTCCAGCGTCACGTACGGACGGATCCGTAGCGGATCGAAGTCCTCCGCCGCCGCGACCTCCGCCTGGTAGCAGGCGCAGCCCGGTCTCTGTCCACCGCATTCAGGACATATGTGTCCGGTCATCGCGGGTCCCCTCCCCAGTTCCCCAGTTCAACTGGCAGCGATTATGCAGCCCGCCCACGTGGGCGAGGCGAACAGCCGTGCCCCTCCGCAGGCCGTAATCGGACATTCCGCTCAGGATGGAGGCAGCGGAGGCAGTGGAGGCAGTGGCAGGGAACGGAAGCGAGGAGTGTCCATGGCCCAGGACGAACGCACGGCGAACCTCGGCGGTGGCGGCCCGGTACCAGGGGAGGGCGGGAGCCACCGCTCGGTGATGGTGGCGATCGGGGCCCTGCTGCTCGGCATGCTGCTCGCCGCGCTCGACCAGACCATCGTCTCCACCGCCCTCCCGACGATCGTCAGCGAGCTCGGCGGCATGGAGCACCTCTCCTGGGTGGTCACGGCCTACATGCTCGCGTCGACCGCCGCGACCCCGCTCTGGGGCAAGCTGGGCGACCAGTACGGCCGCAAGAAGCTCTTCCAGGCCGCCATCGTCATCTTCCTCGTCGGCTCGGCCCTCTGCGGCATCGCGCAGAACATGCCGCAGCTCATCGCCTTCCGCGCCGTCCAGGGCCTCGGCGGCGGCGGGCTCATGGTGCTGTCCATGGCGATCGTCGGCGACCTCGTCTCGCCCCGGGAACGCGGAAAGTACCAGGGGCTCTTCGGCGCCGTCTTCGGCGCCACCAGCGTCCTCGGACCGCTGCTCGGCGGGCTGTTCACCGAGCACCTCTCCTGGCGCTGGGTCTTCTACATCAACCTGCCCATCGGCGTCGTCGCGCTCTTCGTGATCGCCGCCGTCCTGCACATCCCGGTGCACGGCACGAAGCACCGCATCGACTACCTCGGTACGTTCCTCATCGCCTCGGTCGCCACCTGCCTGGTCCTCGTGGCCTCCCTCGGCGGCACCACCTGGGCCTGGGGCTCCCCGCAGATCATCGGGCTCGCCGTCCTCGGAGCCGTACTCCTGGTGTGGTTCGTGTACGTGGAGGGGCGCGCGGCCGAGCCCGTGCTGCCGCTGAAGCTCTTCCGGATCCGGACGTTCAGCCTCGTCTCGGTCATCAGCTTCATCGTGGGCTTCGCGATGTTCGGCGCGATGACCTATCTGCCGACCTTCCTCCAGGTCGTCCAGGGCGTCACCCCGACCATGTCCGGCGTGCACATGCTGCCGATGGTCCTCGGCCTGCTCATCACCTCCACCGCGTCCGGCCAGATCGTCTCGCGCACCGGCCGCTGGAAGGTCTTCCCGATCGCCGGCACCGGCATCACGGCCCTCGGCCTCCTGCTGCTCAACGAGTTGACGGAGACCAGCTCCACCTGGGAGATGAGCTTCTACTTCTTCGTCTTCGGCGCCGGACTCGGCCTCGTCATGCAGGTCCTCGTCCTCGTCGTGCAGAA
Source organism: Streptomyces sp. NPDC001927 (assembly GCF_053594455.1). Taxonomy (NCBI): domain Bacteria; kingdom Bacillati; phylum Actinomycetota; class Actinomycetes; order Kitasatosporales; family Streptomycetaceae; genus Streptomyces; species Streptomyces sp. NPDC001927. The sequence goes on from NZ_JBSFEN010000016.1 coordinate 108,547, forward strand.
CGCCGTCTCGTACCAGGACCTGGGCGTCGCCACCTCCGGCGCGACCTTCTTCCGGTCCATCGGAGCCTCCTTCGGCGTCGCCGTCTTCGGCACGATCTTCACCAACCGGCTCCGCACCAAACTCGACGACGCCCTCGCCGGCCAGACGCTCCCGCCGGGGACCGGACCCGAGCAGATCGCCGCCGACCCGCGCGCCATCGACGCCCTCCCGCCCGACCTCCAGCAGTCCGTCGTGCACGCGTACTCGACGTCCATCACCGACGTCTTCCTCTACGCGGCGCCGGTCGTCCTCGTCGCCTTCGTCGTCGCCTGGTTCCTCAAGGAGGACAAGCTGCGCGGCTCCGTCACCGCGCCCGACACCAGCCAGACCCTGGCCTCCAACCCCGTGGAGCGCTCCTCGTACGAAGAGTGCGCACGGGCCCTGTCCGTGCTCGGCTCGCGCGAAGGCCGCAAGGCGATCTACGAGAAGATCACCGCGAAGGCGGGGCTCGATCTGCTCCCTGCCGCGAGCTGGCTGGTGTTGCGGATCCGCCGCCACGGGACCGTGGAACCCGCCCGGCTCGCCGAGACCACGCCCGTACCGCTGCGGGCCATCACGGAGGCGTCCCGGCAGGTCGAGGAGCGTCATCTGGCGCGCCGGGAGGGGCTGCAGCTGATCCTCACCGAGGAGGGGCTCGCGACGGCGATCAAGCTGGCGAAGGCGCGCGAGGAGTCGCTCGCCGAACTGCTCGGCGACTGGTGGGGGCCGGACCGGCCCACGGACCTGGTGCAGTTGGTGGAGGAGCTGACGGCCGAGCTGAGCGGCTCGGACGCGGAGCGGCCGCACTCACCGGAACCGCCCCGCGACCACCACGCGTAAGCCCCTTCGGGGCGCGCGTCTACAGCTTCTTGCCGTACCAGACGTCCATGTACGGGCCCTCGCAGTACGCCGGGATCTCTCCGTACCCGTGGCGCGTGTACAGGGCGCGCGCCTCGACGAGGTCGAGGCGGGTGTTGAGGACCATCCGCCGCGCGCCCAGGTCACGGGCCGCGTCCTCGAGCCGGCCCAGCAGGGCCCCGGCGCCGCCCGTGCCGCGGAAAGCGTGGCGCAGGAACACCCGGGTCAGCTCGGCGCGTTCGGCGTCGAGGAGTAGCACGCCACCGCACGCGGCCGGCTTTCCCTCGTACCGGCCGACCAGGAACTGGCCCGTCGGCGGGGTCAGCAGCTCGACCCCGTCGCCCGCCAGGCCCTCGTCGACCTCCGCCTCGGTGGCCGGCCGCTGCCAGTAGCGGCTCGCCACGTCGTCGTAGTAGTCGCGGCGCAGGGCCGTCGCTTCGGGGGTGTGGACGTCCTCGGGCGAGAACGACCAGCCGGTCACTTGGGGGAGGCCTGCTGGACGACCTCGAACGACCAGAGCGTCGACCCCGAGGCCGCCGGCTTGGGCCGCTCCCCACCGGAACCCTCGGCGCCACCGCCACCGCCGCCGTGCGCGGCCTTCATCGAACCGTTCATCCAGTTCTGGAAGTCCTCCTCGCTGCGCCAGCGGGTGTACACCAGGTACTGGTCGGTCCCCTCCACGGGCCGCAGCAGCTCGAACCACTCGAAGCCGTCGGAGCCCTCCACGGCGCCCGCACGGGCGGCGAACCGCTGCTCGAGCACCTCACGCTGCTCGGCCGGGACGGTCAGGACATTGATCTTGACGATGCTCATGAGTGCAGTCTCCTACATCCGCCGGTCAAAGCGGCGTGAGGGCGATGCCGGCGCCCGGCATCGCCCTCACGCGCGGAGGGAAACGGAGGGTTCACCCCTACGCCACGACGCGGGCCACCAGGAGGCCGTCGTAGCCCTTCACGCCGACCGTCTGGAACGCGGTCGCGTCCAGGCGGGGTTCGCGGGAGATCAGTTCGAACATCGCGCGGGTGCCGGTGATCGCCGGTTCCGTCGAGTCCGCGTCGGCGACCGCGCCGCCGCGCCCGACGTTGTCGACGACGATCACCGTGCCGGGGCGGGAGAGGCGCAGGGCCCACTCCACGTAGTGCGGGTTGTTCACCTTGTCGGCGTCGATGAAGACGAAGTCGAACGGACCCGCGCCCTCCGCCTCCAGCTGGGGCAGGCTGTCCAGGGCAGCGCCCGTCCGGACCTCGACGATCTTGTCGAGGCCGGCCCGGGCGATGTTGGCGCGGGCCACGTCCGCGTGGGCCGCGTTGTACTCGAGGGAGACCATCCGGCCCCCGTCGGCCGGCAGCGCCCGGGCCATCCAGATCGTGCTGTAGCCGCCGAGCGTGCCGATCTCCAGGACCGAACGCGCGCCCACCATGGCGACGAGCAGGTTGAGGAGCTTGCCCTGGTTGGGGGCGACGGCGATCTCCGGGAGTCCGGCGGCCGTCGAGTCGGCGAGCGTGGCGGTGAGCGCCTCGTCGTTCGGGGCGAGCAGATCGGTGAAGTAACGGTCCACCGTGGTCCATTGATCCTGAGTCATACGGCCGAACGTACCTCAGTCCTCGCCCGCGCACGCCGGACCGCCACGACCGCGCCGACCGTCCCCGCGGCCGCGAGCAGAACGCCCGAGACCGTCAGGATCCAGACCGGGATCCCGTCTCCGACCGTGAGCAGCCGGTCGGTGTAGACGACCTCGCGGTACGGAGTGTCGGCGACGGCCCGGAGTTCGTGGTCGCCGTCGATCCGGGACGGCTCGGGGAACTCCTGGTCGAGGGCGGTCAGGAAGACCGGCCGGCCGCCGGTGAGCGCGGCGAGCGCCTCGTCCTCCGTCCCCTCGATCCCGCCCGCGAACGTCACCTCGGGGCGCGCGCCGCCGATGTCGTCGCGCGGTTCCATGCGGTGGTCGGCGAGGACGTACAGGCCGAGGGACTGCGGGTTCTTGGCAAGGCGGGAGAGCCGCATGGGGTAGACGAGTTCGGTGCTGGCGAAGGTGATCCGGAGCGGGGTGAGGTCGCCGGAGAGGGCGGGGGCGGGGTTCGTACCCGAGGTGCCGGTGTCGCCGGTGGCGCCCGAGGCGCCCGAGGTGCCCGAGGTGCCGGTGTCGGCGGTGTCCGTGGGCTCGGGGGCGAGGCGTACCGCGACGTACTCCCACTTCCGCTCGACGTACGGCGTCAGTTCGGCGGACAGTCGGTCGGAGAGCTCGAAGCCGTTCTCCTCCAGCCAGCCGCTCAGCGCCTTCGGGTCCGTGGCCGTCAGCCGGGCCACGTCGAAGGGGCCGAGCCGCTCGCGCCCGACGACGCCGACGTCCGGGGCGCCCGCCGACGGCGGCTCGGCCGCCGCGCCGTCCGTGGTGGTGAGGTCGAAGGGCCAGTCGCGGCTGCGCGGCCAGAAGTAGTGCCGGGTCCGGTACTCGGGCCCGGTGAGGTCCTCCAGTGCGTCGAAGAGCTCCGGGTCGCCGAGCGTCACGTCCGCGCGGGCGGGTACGGGCATGATCCAGGCGGCGCGTTCGGCGTTTCCGCGCACGCTGAAGCGCATGACGATCTGTTCCGTACGGCCGTCCCAGCGCACCGCCGAGGTCTCCCGGTCGACGCCGATCCGTTGGTTGCGGTCCGGGATCATCGCCCCGCAGCCGCACGCGTACGCCGGCGCGATCAGCGAGCCGAGCTGGAGCCCGAGCAGCGCGATGATCATGGCCAGTATTCTGTGTGTCCTTCGTGTCCCCCGCATGCCGGGTCAGACGTGGTGGGGGAGGGTCCGGTTCCGGAAGGCATCGGCCAACGGCCAACGGGCAGCAGGGCGGGCGGCGGGGGCCGTGGCGTAGGGGGGAAGGCCCCCGCCTCCCGGGCTGTCGGCGGGCTGTACGCAGACTGTAGTCAGGCTTCGTCAGGCTTTCGTCAGGCGCCTGCGCGGACCTGCAACTCCTTGATGCCGTTGAGCCAGGCCGCGCGCAGCCGTCGCGGTTCGCCCGCGAGCGTCAGGTCGGGCAGCTCGTCCGCGAGCGCGTTGAAGATGAGCTCGATCTCGTTGATCGCGAGCGACTTGCCGAGGCAGAAGTGCGGGCCTCCGCCGCCGAAGCCGAGATGCGGGTTCGGGTCGCGCGTGATGTCGAAGACCTCGGGGTTCTCGAAGACCTCGGGGTCGTTGTTGGCGGAGGAGTAGAAGAGCCCGACGCGGTCGCCCCGCCGGATCTTCTGGCCGCCGATCTCGGTGTCCTGCGTGGCCGTCCGCTGGAAGGAGACCACCGGGGTCGCCCAGCGCACGATCTCCTCGGCGGCGGTCGCCGGCCGCTCCCGCTTGTAGAGCTCCCACTGTTCGGGGTTGGTGAGGAAGGCGTGCATGCCGTGGCTGATGGCGTTGCGCGTGGTCTCGTTTCCGGCCACGGCGAGGAGGAGTACGAAGAAGCCGAACTCGTCGGAGGAGAGGTTGCCCTGGCCCTCGGCGGCGACGAGCTGGGTCACGATGTCCTTGGCCGGGCACTCCTTGCGCTCGGCGGCCAGGTTCATCGAGTAGCCGATGAGCTCCATGGCGGCCTCGGCGCCGATCTCCTCCGTGATGGCGTACTCGGGGTCGTCGTACGCGACCATCTTGTTGGACCAGTCGAAGATCCGGGCGCGGTCCTCCTGCGGTACGCCGATGAGTTCGGCGATCGCCTGGAGCGGCAGCTCGACGGCGACCTGGGTGACGAAGTCGAAGGAGCCGTCGGCGGCGGCGTTCCGCTTCGCCTCCTCGACGATCGTGCGGGCGCGGGCGCGCAGGGCCGACTCCAGGCTCCGGATCGCGCGCGGGGTGAAGCCGCGCTGGACGATCTGGCGGACCCGGGTGTGCTCCGGCGGGTCCATGTTGAGCATGATCAGCTTCTGGACCTCGATCTGGTCCTTGGTGATGTGCTCGTTGAAGCGGATGACGGCCGTGTTCTCGGTGGAGGAGAACAACTCGGGGTGCGTGGACACGTACTTGACGTCCGCGTGCCGGGTGACGGCCCAGTACCCCTCGTCGTCGAAGCCGGTGATGCCGCGCGGCTGGGGGCACCACCAGACGGGTGCGGTCTGCCGCAGTTGGGCGAACTCCGGGAAGGGTATGCGGCTCTGGAGCAGATCGGGGTCGGTGGCGTCGAACCCTTCGGGGAGGTGAGGGCAGCGCATCGGCAACACTCCTGACGGTCCATCAGATGGTGACCGCAAGGTAGTAACGGGTTCTACAAGTCGCAAGGGATGCGGCCGGAACTGTTGCCGGAGCCGTTGTGCGGGGTGGGGGCGCGCGCGAGTGCGTGCACAACCCTTGCGTACCGGCGGTAGCAGTCATAAGACTTCACTCAGAACTAGAACGCGTACTAGTTCCCCGTACCGCCCCCGTCGCGGAGTGCCGGGACACCCCGCCCGGGCGAGGAGAGGACGAGCTCATGGCCGCGGAACCCGTCATCGTCGAAGCAGTACGCACCCCCATCGGCAAGCGCGGGGGCGCGCTCGCCAACCTCCATCCCGCCTATCTCCTGGGCGAGACCTACCGTGAACTCCTCGGCCGGACCGGGATCAAGGCCGACTGCGTCGAGCAGATCGTCGGCGGTACGGTCACCCACGCCGGCGAGCAGTCCATGAACCCCGCGCGCAACGCCTGGCTCACGATGGGGCTGCCGTACGAGACCGCCGCCACCACCGTCGACTGCCAGTGCGGCTCCTCGCAGCAGGCCAGCCACATGGTCGCCAACATGATCGCCTCGGGCGTCATCGACATCGGCATCAGCTGCGGAGTGGAGGCCATGTCGCGGGTCCCGCTCGGCTCCGGTTCCAAGCACGGGCCCGGAAAGCCGTGGCCGGACGAGTGGAACGTCGACCTGCCCAACCAGTTCGAGGCCGCCGAGCGCATCGCCCGGCGCCGCGGCCTGAGCCGCGAACGGGTCGACTCCCTCGGGCTGCTCTCCCAGGAACGGGCCGCGAACGCCTGGTCCGAGGAGCGGTTCAAGCGCGAGACCTTCGCCGTCCAGGTCCCGACCACCGAGGAGGAGCAGGCGGCGGGGCAGGGCATGTGGCGGCTCGTCGACCGTGACGAGGGGCTGCGCGACACCAGCATGGAGGCGCTCGGCCGGCTCAAGCCGGTCATGCCGACGGCCGTCCACACCGCCGGGAACTCCTCGCAGATCTCCGACGGGGCGTGCGCGCTGATGTGGGCGTCCAGGCGGACGGCCCGCGCGCTCGGCCTCAAGCCCAGGGCGCGCATCGTCGCCCAGGCCCTGGTCGGCTCCGACCCGCACTTCCACCTCGACGGCCCGATCGACGCGACCCGCGCCGTGCTGGGCAAGGCGGGGATGTCGCTCAAGGACATCGACCTGGTCGAGATCAACGAGGCGTTCGCCTCGGTCGTGCTGAGCTGGGCGCAGGAGTTCGAGGGCGACCTGGACGGGCTCGTGAAGGTCAACGTCAACGGCGGCGCGATCGCCCTCGGCCACCCGGTGGGGGCGACGGGGGCGCGGCTGATCACGACGGCGCTGCACGAGCTGGAACGGTCGGACAAGGAGTTCGCGCTGATCACGATGTGCGCGGGTGGGGCGCTGGCGACGGGGACGATTATTCAGCGGCTCTGAGGTGGACCCGGGAGTCGGAAGGTCTTTGGAAACGCGGCAGGCCCCGCCCCTCCGTGAGGAGGGCGGGGCCTTGCGGGGTGCTGCGTGTGTTGCCGGCGCTACATCGTGCGGTGGCTGGGAGTCGGTGGGGTGACTCTTAGTACCAGCCGTTGGCCTGCCAGAAGGCCCAGGCGGCGTTGGGGGAGCCGTAGCGCTCGTTCATGTAGTTGAGGCCCCACTTGATCTGGGTGGCGGGGTTGGTCTTCCAGTCCTTGCCGGCCGAGGACATCTTGGAGGCCGGGAGGGCCTGGACGAGGCCGTAGGCGCCGCTGGAGGAGTTGGTGGCGGAGGGGTTCCAGCCAGACTCGTGGTTGACGATCTTGCTGAACGACGCGTACTGCGAAGCCGGGACGATCTTCTTCGCAATCTCCTGCGGCGTCGCGGCCGAGGCCGTGGACGTCGTGCCGAGCACCGCACCCGAGGCGCCCAGCAGCACGGCTGCGGAGACGGCGAGGGTCTTCTTGCGGGACGAGACACGAGTGGAGAGCGAGCGGAACACGAAGCGACCTAACGTCGGGGACAAGGGGGTGCGCCGGGCGATTTCGGCAAGACGGAACCAGAACCGGGGAACCCGGAGACTGGGGGGAATCCGCCCGACCGAGGAGCTGCGCTGGAGCGCTGCTGCCTGGCGACGTCCACCAGACAAGCAGGGCCGAACGGGCGACGCAACGACCCCGGGTACGAAGCGGAGTCGGACCCGCGACGAAGGCCAGGGGGCGGGGGATGTGATGTTTTCGCAGGTCGACGGCGGGTGTGTGGGGATTTAGGAGGGTATGCCCTCTCTCCTATGCCGCCTCGTACGTGACCTACGTCCTGTGGGGCGCCTCACCCCGAAGGGCCTCTTTCGGGCCTTCGAATGTGACCTGGGCCTCGAAGTTGGCGCGCCGGGTGGCCCGTCGGAGCGCCTTCAGGAGCGTGCCGCCGACGGTGAGGGTGAGGACCACGGTGAGGGAGGCCCGGCCGAGGTCCCAGCCGAGGGAGGTGGCGAGGACGTACGCCAGGAAGCGCACCAGGTTCTCGTTCACCGGGTCCCCGGGCTGGAAGGAGACTCCCGTACCGAGGCCGCCGACGGTGACCCAGCCGTAGAGATTGGTGACGGTGCCGTACGCGAACGCCGCCACGAACCCGTACGCCGACAGCATCAGCAGCTCGCTCCGGCCCCGGATCCCGCGCTCCGCCGCGCCCGGCAGCAGGCCCGCGCCCATGGTGAACCAGCCCATGGCCAGCATCTGGACCGGCATCCAGGGGCCCACACCGCCCGTGAGCAGGGCGGACGCGAACATCGTGACGGCCCCGAGGACGAAGCCGAAGCCCGGCCCGAGGACCCGGCCGCTCAGCACCATCAGGAAGAACATCGGCTCCAGGCCGGCCGTGCCCGCCCCGAGCGGCCGCAGCGCCGCGCCGACGGCCGCGAGCACGCCGAGCATCGCGACGGCCTTCGCGTCCATGCCGGAGTCGGCGATCGTCGCGACCACGACCGCGATGAGGAGGGGGAGGAGGGCGGCGAAGAACCAGGGGGCGTCGGCGGCGTGCGTGGTGACGGCGGAGTCACTGTCGGCGAAGAGGGGCCAGCCGACGGCGATCAGCCCGACGGTGGAGACGAGGGCGAGCGCGGCGACGGAACGGACGCCGAGGCGGATGGGCCGGTTTTTTCTGGTGGGGGCACTCCTCACAGCGCCTCCCTGACCTGCTCGACCGTGAGCCAGGGCTGCGGGGCGAGGATCTTGGCGACCTGCGGGGAGAAGGCGGGGGAGGAGACGACGACCTCGGCCGTCGGGCCGTCCGCGACGACCTCGCCGCCGGCCAGGATCACCACGCGGTGCGCCAGCTCGGCGGCCAGTTCGACGTCGTGGGTGGCGAGCACGATCGCGTGCCCGGCGGCGGCGAGCTCGCGCAGGTGGGCGACGAGGCGGGCCTTGGCGGCGTAGTCGAGACCGCGGGTCGGCTCGTCGAGGAGGAGGAGCGGGGGGCGTCCGGTGAGGACGACGGCGAGCGCGAGGGCGAGGCGCTGGCCTTCGGAGAGGTCGCGGGGGTGGGTGTCGTCCGCGACGCCCGGCAGCAGCTCGGACACCAGCGCCCGGCAGGTCCCGGGGGCGGTGCCCGCGTCGGTGTCGGCGGCGGCGCACTCGGCGCCGACGGTGTCCGCGTACAGCAGGTCACGGGGCTCCTGCGGTACGAGCCCCACGTGGCGGATCAGCTCGCGGGGGTCGGTGCGGTGCGGGGCGCGGCCGGAGACGAGGGCGGTGCCGGAGGTGGGCTCGACGATGCCGACGAGGGCGTTGAGCAGGGTGGACTTGCCGGCGCCGTTGCGCCCCATGAGCGCGACGGTCTCGCCGGCGTCGACCCGCAACTCCACGCGCCGCAACGCCTCGACCCGCCCCCGCCGCACGCCGAGCGCGCGGACGTCGACGAGGGGGGCGGTGGGGGGCGGGGCCGTGTCGGCGACGCCCCGTCCGCGCCGCCGGAACAGGGAGATTCCCCCACCCCGCCCCTTCCCGAAACCCTGCCGGGGGCTGGGGGACGGTTGATCACCGGGGGCTGCCGCCCCCGGCCCGGGCCGCGCGGCAGCTTCGCGCCGCGGGGTGGAGGTGCCGGGACCCTGCGGGGGGCTGGTGGATGGGTGGTCGGCGGGGGCTGCCGCCCCCGGCCCAGGCTGAGCGGCGGCTTCGCGCCGCTCGGCCGAGGTGTCCGGGGCCGGTACCCCCGGCCCGTGGGGGGCGGCTTCGCGCCGCGGGGCGGAGTCGTCTGCCTCCGGACCCTGCTGGGGGGCGCGGGCTCCCGTCCCCGGGCTGGGGCGGGTGGCGGCTTCGTCCCGCTGGGCGGTGGTTGCAGTGTCGGTCGGCTCGGCCGTCGGTCCGGGTGTGGGGGGCGTATTCAGCCCGTCCGGCGTTTGAGGACCGGGGGGCCGGGGGCGGAGCCCCCGGTTACGGGAAGGGGCGGGGTGGGGGAAAGGCCCCGCAGGGCCGCCGCCCTCGGGCGCGCCGGGCTCGGGTGCGCCGGGCGGGCCGCCCTTGAGCGCGCCGCCCTCGGGGCCGCCGCCCTCGGGGCCACCGCCCTCCGGTGTGCGGCCCTCCAAGCGGGACCGGAGGTCGGACGCCATTCGGCGGGCGTCGCGGACCGTCAGAGGGAGCGGGCGCCAGCCCGCCAGGCGGCCCAGGGAGACGACCGGCGGGTGGATCGGGGAGATCGCCATGATCTCGGGCGGCGGGCCCATGACCCCGTCCGGCAGCAGCAGGACCTGGTCCGCGTACTGGACCACCCGCTCCAGGCGGTGCTCCGCCATCAGGACCGTCGTGCCGAGGTCGTGGACAAGGCGCTGGAGCACCGCGAGGACGTCCTCCGCCGCCGCCGGATCGAGCGCCGACGTCGGCTCGTCGAGGACGAGGACCCGCGGGTGCGGGGTCAGCACCGAGCCGATCGCCACCCGCTGCTGCTGCCCGCCCGAGAGCGTCGCGATCGGCCGGTCGCGCAGCTCCGCGAGGCCCAGGAGGTCGAGGGTCTCCTCGACCCGCCGCCGCATCACGGCGGGCGCAAGGCCCAGGGACTCCATCCCGTACGCCAGCTCGTCCTCGACCGTGTCCGTCACGAAGTGCGCGAGCGGGTCCTGGCCGACCGTCCCGACCACGTCCGCGAGCTCACGCGGCTTGTGCGTACGGGTGTCACGCCCCGCGACCGTGACCCGGCCCGTCAGCGTGCCGCCCGTGAAGTGCGGGACCAGGCCCGACACCGCGCCGAGCAGTGTCGACTTGCCGACGCCCGACGGGCCGACGAGCAGGACGAGTTCGCCCTCCGGGATCGTCAGGTCGATGCCCTGGAGCGTGGGCGCGGCCTCGTCCCCGTACCGCACCGAGACGTTCTCGAACCGGATCACTACGACTCCCTCGATACGGATGCGGATGCGGATGCGGAGACAGGCACCGGGGCCACCCACGCCGGCACCAACCCCACCAGCAGCGACACCGCCGGCCACACCGGCAGCTCCGGCGCCTCCAGCGGTACGACCCCCGGATGCAGCGCGTCGTACGCGTACACGTTCGCCCAGATCATCAGCGCCGCCACCGCCACGCCCGAACCGGCCACCAGCCACGCCCGCACGCCCCACCGGTCCGGCCGGTACCGGGTCCGTACCGCACGCAGGCCGCCGAGCCGAAGCCCCGCCATCGCCGCGACAAGCCCGGCGACGACCAGCGGAAGCCCGTACCCCGCGCCCTCCGCCGCCAGCAGCCCGTACGAACCCGCGCACACCCCGAGCAGCCCGCCCAGCGTGAGCAGGTTCGTCGTCCGCCGTACGGCAGGCGGCACCTGCGCCGTACGCCCGTACCCCCGCGCGTCCATCGACGCCGCCACCGCGATCGAGCGCTCCAGCGCACCCTCCAGAACCGGAAGCCCGATCTGCAGCACCGCCCGCACCCCACCCGTCGGCCGCCCCCGCAGCCGCCGGGCGGTCCGCAGCCGCACCACATCGGCCACCATGTTCGGCGCGAACGTCATCGCCACGACGACCGCGACCCCCGCCTCGTACAGCGCGCCCGGCAGCGACTTGAGCAGCCGCGCCGGGTTCGCGAGCGCGTTCGCCGCGCCCACGCAGATCAGCAGGGTCGCCAGCTTCGCCCCGTCGTAGACGGCGAAGACGACCTGCTCCGCCGTCACCCGGCCGCCGATCCGCACGCCCTGCGCCCACTCCGGCATCGGCACCTCGGGCAGCGTGAACAGCTCCACCGTCCCCGGGATCGCCGAGCCGAGCACCACCGAGAACACCACCCGCAGGGCCACCACGAACAGGCCCAGCTTCACGAACGCCCCGTACGAACGCGCCCACGGGGCGTCCGTACGGCGGGCCGCGACGACATAGCCCGCGACCGCGACGATCAGGCCGAGGAGCAGCGGGTTGGTCGTACGGGACGCGGCGACGGCCAGACCGAGCGCCCAGATCCACCAGGCGCCCGCGTGCAGCGCGTTGGAACGGCTCGCCTCGGGGGCACGGATCATGCGCGGCGGCGTGCCTTCCAGAGCGCGGCCCCGCCGAGTACGAGTACGGCGGCTCCACCCACCAGGATCCCGACGGACGGGCCACCGCCGTCGCCCGCGCCGCCGGCGCCGTCAGCCTGGGGAGAGGCCGACGTCGTCGGGTCGGCGCTCGGCTTCGCCGCCACCTGCTCGCCGCAGCCCTTCGCCGGGTACCCGGCGATCCCGCACAGCAGCGCCGCGCTGTCGTACCGCAGCGGCTTCGCCACGGCGGCCAGCGCCTCCGCGCTCGTCGCGTCGGTACGGACCTGCGCGCAGCCGGTCTTCACCGGCGGCTGCGGCGGGGTCTCGCCCTGCGGGGCGTCCTGCGCGGTGCCGAAGTCGATCACGACGGCCACCCGCTTGGTGCCGGCCTTCTCGCCCGTACCGCCGCAGATCCCCGCGAAGTCGGGGCCGGTCGTGGGCTTGGCGGCGTCGTTGGCGTCCTCGCTGACCGCGAAGCGGAAGCCGATCGCGTCGCCGTCGGAGGGCCGGGCGGTCGCCGGGCCCTGGGTCGCGTACGACCACGTCGTCGCGCCGTCGCTCTCCCAGTACGACCAATAGCGATAGCCGGCCGCCTCGGCGGGCGCGGCGGTGGCGGCCAGGGTCAGGACGACACCGGCCGCCGCTCCGAGCAGCCGTGCCCTCACTTCTTGCGCCCGCTCAGCAGGAAGCCGATCCCGATGCCGACGACCGCGCCGATGCCGATGATCCACCACAGGTTGAACGAGTCGGAGTCGCTCTCCTGGCTCGCCTCGGCCTTGGGGGACGGCGTGGCCTTCGGCGCGGGGCCGGTGGCGGTCAGCTCCTTGATCAGGTCGGTCGAACCGAACGCGGTCGGGTCGACGTGCATCGCCTTCGCGGCCAGGATCAGCTGCGCGTACGCGGCCGGGCCGTTCTCCTTCGCCCAGGGCGCGGAGTTCGCCTTGAGCCAGGTCAGCGCGCCGGTCGCCTCCTTCGTCGCACCGGCGGCGGCGAGCGCGACGACGGCGTCGGCGGTGTTGCCGTAGTCGGGCTGCTCGGTCGGGTCGGTGGCGCCGGGCATCGGCGGGGTGTTCAGGTGGCCGGTCTTCGCGAGCGCGGCGGCCAGGTAGGAGGCGCCGTTGAGCGCGGCCCGGTCGATCGTGGGCTTCGTCTCGGCCGTGCAGGCCGGCGTCTGCTGGGGCTCGACACCGAGCGCCGTGATGCCCTTGCCGAGCCCCGCGAGGGTGGCGGCGGCGGTCGCGTCGGCGTTCGCGAGCAGCTTGCCGTCCTTGTCGGGCTGGTACGCGAAGGCGCCCGCGCCGTCCTTGGTGGAGCAGGGCAGGGAGAGGGTGAGCAGGGCGTCGTACGGGGTCTTGCCCTCGGCCGACTTCACCTCGCCGGGCTTCTGGCCGAGCGCGGTGAGCGCGCTGACGACGATCGAGGTGGAATTGGCGTCGCTGGGGCTGCCGGGGTTGTAGCCCCAGCCGCCGTCCTTGTTCTGCACGCTCTTCAGCCAGCTCGCCCCGGCCTCGGCGGACTTGCCGAGCGGCTCCGGGTCGGTGCTCTTGGCCCTGACACCGGTGAACGCCTGGACGGCGACGGCGGTCGCGTTGGTGTCCAGCATGGTGGTGGCGTCACAGGGCTTCGCCGGGTCCGCGCGGAAGGAGGAGTACGCGCCGTTGGCGCACTGCTGCTTCGTCAGCCAGGCCACGGCCTCGTCGGCGGGCTGGACGCCGTTGGTCGTCTGGGCGATGAACGCGAGGGACTGGCGCCACACGCCGTCGTACGTCGGGTCCTTCGTGCCGTAGAGACCGGCCGGGACGGCGGGCGGCGCGGGGGTCGCGGAGGGCGACGGCGCGGCGGTGGCGGCGGGGGCCAGACCGGTGCAGAGCACCGCTGCGGCTGCGAAGGCGGCGGCGCCGCGGCGAACGGTGGTCATGCGTGTGGTGGCCTCTCCTGCGGCCGGGCACCGGCACGCTGAGGCACCAGGCTCGGCTCCGTATTCCTCGACGGTGCCGGCGGTCACGTCCCGGGCGGGGCATTCCGACTTCCGTCCTCAGGGCGCCTTGGCGCGCTGCGAGGGACGGTCACGGCTGCGGGTCAGCGCCGGATTTGCACCGGCTTCCCCCCGTACGGGTGTGATGACGACTCGCACACTCTACCGGCCCGTACCCGGCCGGGCCGGGTGGGGAGGAAGGGGCTGCCCCGGCTCTTCCCGGGCCCCTGCGCGGGCGGGGAGGAAGGGGCTGCCCCGGTCCTCCCCGGGCCCCTGCGCGGGTGGGGAGGAAGGGGCCTGCCCCGGCTCTCCCCGGGCCCCTGACCGGGTGGGTACGAGGGGGTTGCCCGGCTCTCCCCGGGCCCCTGCCCGGGTGGGTACGAGGGGGGCTGCCCGGCTTCGCTGACTCGCCGCCGGGGCGGGGGCCCGCTGTGCCATGCTGGCCGCTGTTCGCGAGGACGGCGTCTCACGGGGGTGTGAAATGCGGCCGTTGACCGAGACCGATCCGCGTCGGGTGGGCGCGTACCGGTTGCTCTACCGCCTGGGGGAGGGCGGCATGGGCTGCGTCTATCTCGGCCGTTCGCCGGGTGGGCGCACGGTCGCGCTGAAGGTGGTGCACGGCACCCTGGCCGGTGACCCCGGATTCCGGCGCCGGTTCGCCCGCGAGGTCAAGGCCGCCCAGTCCTTACGGGGCGCGGGCACCGTACCCGTACTGGACGCGGATCCCGAGGCGGCGGTGCCCTGGCTGGCCACGGCGTACGTTCCCGGGCCCGCGCTCTCCGAGGCCGTGATCGCCCATGGGCCGCTGCCCCAGGAGGCCCTGTGGCGGCTGCTCTCCGGGCTCGCGCACGCGCTCGACGGGGTGCACGGGGCGGGCCTGGTGCACCGGGACGTCAAGCCGTCCAACGTGCTGCTCGCGCAGTCGGGACCGCTCCTCATCGACTTCGGCATCGCGCGCTCGGCCGACGAGACGGCGCTGACCGGGACCGGTCTTGTGGTCGGCTCGCCCGGCTACATGTCGCCCGAGCAGGCGGAGGGCAAGGAGATCTCCTCGGCCGCGGACGTCTTCTCGCTCGGCGCGGTCCTGGCCTTCGCGGCCACCGGGCGCGGGCCGTTCGGCGGCGGCTCGGTGGCCGAGCTGCTCTACCGGCTCGTCCACCACGAGCCGGACCTCGACGGGGTCGGCGGCCGCTTCGGTGAGCTGGCGCGGCACTGCCTGGCCAAGCGGCCGGAGGACCGCCCGACGGTCGCCGAACTGGCCGCCGTCGCCGACGAGCAGGGCGCGACCACCGGCTCCTGGCTGCCCGGGCCGGTGATCGCCGCGATCGCGCAGAAGGCGGAGGAGCTGCTCAACGCGGAGGCGGAGGAGGACTCCTGGGAGGTGGGCGAGCCCGCTGCCACGGCGTCGTCGGAGCGCGTCACCACCGCCCTGCCCTCCCACGCCCCGAAGCCCACGGCGGTCCTCCCGAACCAGGACCCGAACCTGACCCCGACCCCCTACCCGGCCCGGGTGTCGCCCGGACCCCGGCCCAAGGCGGCCGTGCCGCGTGCCCGGGCCGAGTCCAGGGCCCCGTCCGCCCGCGAGAGGGCGGTGAACACCCTGAAGCTCGGGCTCGGCAGACCGCTGTACGCGCTGTTCTTCCTGCTCCCGATGGTGGTCTTCCTCATCGGCGGCGTCGACCTCATGGACCGGGCGATGCGGTACCCCTCCGAATCGGACCAGGAGCAGGGCCCCTTCCAGTGGGCGGCGGACGCGTGGTGGCGCGTGCCCGGCACCCTGGCCCTGTTCGCCGCCATGGTGGGACTCCACCTCTACCGGCGGCGCCTGCTGACGGTCCCGCCCGGCAGGGTCCGGCTGTGGACGGTGGGCGTGGGGCTGTTCTGGATCGCGCTGATCGCGATGACCGTCCTGCACGTCCTGTGGGTCATGTTCGTGGAGAACGCCGCGGCTTACGGCGGCGAGCACTGGCTGCTGTGGGTGGCCCTTCCCATGATGATCCTCGGCGGCGGTACGGCTCCGCTGATCCTGGGGGCGTCGGTGATCAGGATCGCCAAGGCTTGAGCATGAGGTCTACGGCGGACCTCACACCGCCACGTACGTCACCGGCTCCGTACCCGCCACCGCCTCCGCGCGGCCCAGCTTCACGAGCCGGCGCACATGCGCCTCGGCCTCGCTGACCGCGATGTGCCGGGAGCCGTACGGGATCTGGTCCCAGGGGCGGTTCCACTCCATGCGCTCGGCGAGCTGCCAGGGGGTGAGCGGGGTAGCGAGGAGGTCCAGGAGCCGGGTGAGCCGCTCCTCGTGGTGGTCGAGCAACTCCCGTACCCGCCCGGCCGCGTCGGCGAAGGCGTACTGGTGGGCGGGGAGCACCTCCGCGACGCCGAGCCGGCCGATCCGCTCCAGCGAGTCGAGGTAGTCGCCGAGGGGGTCGGTCACCGTGGAGTCGTCCGGGTCCTCGTAGAGGCCGATGTGCGGGGAGATCCCGGGCAGCAGGTGGTCGCCGGAGAAGAGCCGGCCGTGCCCGGGGAGTTGGGAGGGGTGCTCCTCCTCCAGGTGCAGGCAGACGTGGCCGGGGGTGTGGCCGGGGGTCCAGATCGCGCGCAGGCGCCGGCCGGCGAGGTCGAGGAGTTCGCCGGGGACGATCTCGCGGTCGGGCAGGGCGGAGCGGAGCCCGGGCAGGGTGCTCGCGCGGCGGCCCGAGGCCCGGGCGGCGAGGAGCGGCGCGGTGTGCTCCTCGGGCGCGCCGACGGCGGTCAGCTTGCGGGCGAGGTAGTCGAGCCACGTACCCGGCTCGGACTCGCGGGTGCGGCGGACGACGGCGGTGTCGGCGGCGTGCATCGCGATCCACGCCCCGGACGCCTCGCGGACCTGCCCCGAGAGGCCGTGGTGGTCGGGGTGGTGGTGGGTGATGACGACCCCGTGCACGTCCTGTACGGAGGTCCCCAACGCGACCAGCCCGTCGGCCAGTTCGGTCCAGGACGCGGGATCGTCCCAGCCGGTGTCGACGAGCACGGGCCCCCGGTCGGTGTCGAGGACGTGGACGAGGGTGTGCCCGAGGGGGTTGTCCGGGATGGGGACCCGGATCGACCAGACGCCTCCGCCGTGCTCGGTCACCTGGCTCATGGGCCCTCATCTCTCCGCGACGGCAAGACGCCTGCTCGAACACGGCCCACTATAACGAGAACTGACGATCCGTCAGAGTGGCCTGCGTCGCCTTGTCCTCGCCCGTCCCCGAAGCCGCGATCGGCCCGTCGTGGGCGGTGTCCCCCCGGCGGCCGATGACGGGCCGCCGGGCGGACATGGCTCAGACCAGCACGTTCTTGTAGAAGATGCTGGAGCGGCGGTCGCCCTCCACTCCGGTGGCGAAGCCGATGAAGAGACGGGCCTCGCCGGCGTCCGTGCGGTAGATCGCCAGGCCCTCGGGCTCGCGGTGGTGGAGGGTGGAGCCGGCCTTGGTGAGGACGGGGCCCTGCTCCACGGTGCCCGTGTTGATGTCGATGCTCGTGACGTAGGAGTTGCCGTCGCCGGTCGGGGTGCCGTCGCCGGGGTAGGCGTCACCCGTCAGGAAGTACATGTACGAGCCGTAGAGGGTGTAGCCCTGCGGAGTACCGGAGATCGTCGGCTGCTTGAAGTCGACCAGCGGCGTGCCGAAGCTGCGCGTCTCGAAGGCGGAGAGGGGGTACACGGCGATGCGCTTGCCGCCGCTGGAGTGGTAGCGCACGATCACGCGCCGGTAGACCGGATCGACGGAGCAGGTGTACTCGGTGGCCCCGGCGATCGGCCGGTAGGCGGCCGAGCCGGCCGGCGAGCTCAGGGTGGTGTCGGGGGTGTACCGGATGGGGGCGAGCGCGGTGCCGTACCCGTTGCCGTTCGCGGCGCACTCGATCCACAGCTCGGTGCCCGAACCGTCCGGCAGCGCGGCGAAGGCGACACCGTGGCCGAAGCCGTTGAGGTGCATGTACGAGAGGTAGTTCCCGTCGAAGTCCATCTTGTTGATGCACAGGTCGCCGGCGGACTCGGGGCTTCCGCTCCGCTTGGTCGCCACGAACAGGAACTTGTTCACCCAGTCGAAGGCGAAGCTCTGCTGGACCCGCGCGCCGTGCGTGTTCGCGGACCGGAACAGGTCGTGCGACGGCTGCGTGAGGTCGAACCGCTTGGTGACGGCCACGTCGGCCGAGGCGGTCTGCGCGCCGACGCCGAGCCCGAGCGCGGCGAGCGAGGCGCCGACGCCGGTGCGTATGAGGCCGCGGCGGGAGAGGGGGGAGCCGGGGGTGCGGTCCATGGGGGGACTCCAGGCTTGGGTCGGGGGGAAATGGACACGTGATGTTAACCGTCGCGGAGGTGGCGTGATGTGAGGGGTTCGGGTGGGCAGTTGGCCGTCCAAAGGGGCTGGTGGGGGCCCATTCCGTCCGGAGCATTGCTCCCTATAACTAGAACTGGTATCAGTTCTGATACACAGTCAGAAACATCGCGGGTTCCGTTCCGGGAGGCAGTCGGTCATGACCGAGCTTGTGGAGCACGGAAAGCTGTACATCGGCGGGGAGTTGACCGAGCCGGCGGGCGGGGACGTCATCGAGGTGATCTCGCCGCACAGCGAGGAGGTCATCGGTCGCGTGCCGCACGCCTCGCGGGCCGACGTGGACCGGGCCGTCGCCGTCGCCCGGGAGGCGTTCGACAACGGGCCCTGGCCGCGGACGACCCTCGAGGAGCGCATCGCGGTCGTCGGGCGGATCAAGGACGCCATCGCCGTGCGCCACGAGGAGATCGCCCGGTCGATCAGCTCCCAGAACGGCTCCCCGTACTCCTGGAGCGTCCTCGCCCAGGCCCTCGGCGCCATGATGGTCTGGGACGCGGCGATCACCATCGCCCGCGAGTTCCCGTACGAGAGCCGGCGCGCCGGCGTCCTCGGACCGATCATGGTGCGCCGCGAGCCCGTCGGCGTCGTCGCGGCCGTCGTGCCCTGGAACGTCCCGCAGTTCACCGCCGCCGCCAAGCTCGGGCCCGCCCTGCTCGCCGGCTGCACCGTGATCCTCAAGCCGTCGCCCGAGTCGCCCCTCGACTCGTACATCCTCGCCGAGATCGCGACCGAGGCCGGCCTTCCCGAGGGCGTCCTGTCCATCCTGCCCGCCGACCGCGAGGTCAGCGAGTACCTGGTCGGCCACCCGGGCGTCGACAAGGTCTCGTTCACCGGCTCGGTCGCCGCCGGCAAGCGCGTGATGGAGGTCGCCTCCCGCAACCTCACCCGCGTCACCCTCGAACTCGGCGGCAAGTCCGCCGCCGTCATCCTCCCCGACGCCGACCTCGCCGCCACCGTCGCCGGGATCGTCCCCGCCGCCTGGATGAACAACGGCCAGGCCTGCGTCGCCCAGACCCGCATCCTCGCCCCGCGCAGCCGGTACGACGAGATCGCCGAGGCCTTCGCCGCCGCCGCGGGCGCCCTGGTGGTCGGCGACCCGCTCGACCCCGCCACCCAGGTCGGCCCGCTCGTCGCCCAGCGGCAGCGGCAGCGCTCCCTCGACTACATCAAGATCGGGCAGGACGAGGGCGCCAAGGTGCTGACCGGCGGTGGCCGGCCCGCCGGGCTCGACCGCGGCTGGTACGTCGAGCCGACCCTCTTCGGCGGCGTCGACAACTCCATGCGCATCGCCCGCGAGGAGATCTTCGGGCCCGTCATCTGCCTCCTCCCGTACGGGGACGAGAGCGAGGCCCTCGCGATCGCCAACGACTCCGACTTCGGCCTCAGCGGCAGCGTCTGGACCGGGGACGTGGAGCACGGCATCGACTTCTCCCGGAAGGTCCGCACGGGCACCTTCAACATCAACACCTTCAGCCTCGACATGCTCGGCCCCTTCGGCGGCTACAAGAACTCCGGCCTGGGCCGGGAGTTCGGGCCCGAGGGCTTCAGCGAGTACCTGGAGTACAAGATGGTCCACCTGCCGGCCGGGTACGAGGGGCCCGGTGGTGCGTGATGGGCGACCGCTGGATCGTGGAGGTCGACCGGAGCGTGTGCATCGGCTCCGGCATGTGCGTCAACCACGCCCCGGACGGCTTCCGGCTCGACACGGCCCGCCAGTCCCACCCGCGCGACCCGGAGTCCGACGCGAACGAGCGCGTCCTCGCGGCGGCCGAGGGCTGCCCGGTCGAGGCCATCCTGATCACCCTGCTCGACAGCGGGGAGCCGGTCTTCCCGCCTGAGGAGTGACCGGCCCGGTCGACGGGCCCGAGCCGTGTGTGACACTCCTGCGGCATACGTACGACAGGGGTGGGGGACATGGTGAGGATGCGATGGGCTGCCGTGGCGATGGCCGCGGCGGCACTTCTGACCGGGTGCGGCGAGTCCGCGGGGCAGGCCGATGCCGGCACGCCCTTCGGGCGGACCGCGGCCCAGGCCGACATCGACGGGGCCACGGCCGCCGTCGGGCTGCCGGCCTCCGGACGGCCCGAGGCGGTGGCGTCCGCAACGCCCTCCGCCACGCCGTCCACCGAGAAGGAGCGCGAGAAGGAGCGGCTCAAGGCGCGGGCCACGGCCTGTTCGGCGCACTGGATGAGCACGGACCCGGAGCTGCCCGAAAGCGGAGATCCCCGGGGGAAGTTCGACGCCACCACCGCCGAACTGGTGAAGAGGGGGTGGAGGGTGACGACGGACCGCCGCGAGGAGAAGGTCGACGCGAAGGGCAGCACCGTCAGCGTCACGCTCAAGAAGAGCGGCTGGACGCTGATGGGCCGGCATCACGACCTGGGATCCGTCGAGATGGTGTCCTTCCAGGCCTCCGAGGACGCCTGCATGAACGGGTTCAGCCAGAAGGACTGGGATCTCCTGGTGAACCAGGACTGACCGTGGGGTGCACGGCCGGGCGCGGCGCCCCGGACCCTTCCCACGTGCAAAAATCTTCCCTTGATCACGGGGGCAACAGGCCCGTGTGCACTCAGTATTGGGAGAGTTGTGCGCAAGGCGAAGATGGTGGCCGTGGCCGCCGGTGTGGTGCTGCTGGTCGCGGGTTGCGGCAGCGAGGGCGGCTCGGGCAAGAACAAGGGCGGCGGCTCCACCGCCTCCACCTCGGGCTCCACGACCGGCGGCGCGGAGGCGGGCGGCGGCGACAGCCCCACCGCGGCCGCGGTCGAGAAGGAGATCGAGGCCGCGGCCACGGCGGCGGGCTTCGTCCGGGACTCCTCGGGCGAGGACATCCCGGCCGGGCTCAAGGAGTGCATGGTGTCGTGGACGCCCGACGCCCAGAAGGCGGCGGACCCGAAGAAGTCCTACGAGGCCACGGTGACCACGCTGACGGGCGGCGGCTGGACGCAGGGCCAGAAGACCGAGCAGGCCGGCTCCACCGTGCAGACGCTGAACAAGGGCGGCTGGTCGCTCAAGGCCAGCAACCACGGCGCCGCGGGCCTCGCCATGGTGATGTTCATCGGCACGGACAACTCCGCCAAGTGCGAGGCGCTGTTCAAGGCCGACCTGGAGAAGAACAAGAAGCAGTAACGGTCCGCCGTCTGCCGCCTCCCGTGGCCCCTCTACGGGGCCACGGGGCCGGTCGCTGCCGCGGACGCCGAACCGGAACCGGACGCGGAACCGGACGCGGACCCGGACCCCTCCGGCATCGTCAGGTCGATCAAGCGGCACACCGTCTCGATGTCGATCTTGACCTGGGCGATCGAGGCCCGCCCCGACAGCCAGGTGATCAGCGCCGAGTGCCAGGTGTGCTCGATCACCCGTACCGCCGAGAGCTGCTGCGGCGTCGGGTGTTCGAGCCCCATCGAGTCCAGGATGATCGCCGTCGTCAGCCGCGAGACGGTGTCCACCTCCGGGCTGACGCTCCGGTCCGCGAACGTCAGCGCCCGCACCATCGCGTCCGCGAGTTGCGGCTCGCGCTGGAGCGCCCGGAACGCCCGCATCAGCGTCTCCGCGACCCGCTCGGCCGAGGTCTCACCCGCGGGCGGACGCTTCCGCAGCGTGGTGTGCATGTGCTGGAGCTGGTCCTGCATCGTCGCGACCAGCAGATGGATCTTGGAGGGGAAGTAGCGGTACAGCGTGCCCAGGGCCACCCCGGCCGCCTCCGCGACCTCCCGCATCTGTACGGCGTCGAATCCGCCCCGCCCGGCGAGCTGCGCGCTCGCGTGCAGGATGCGACGGCGGCGCGCCTCCTGGCGCTCCGTCAGGGGCGGCGATGCGGGTCTGTCTTCCGCGGTCATGAAGTCCCGTTCCGTGCGGTGGGCGAGCGGCGGTACGGCCGGAGTATGGCGGGGCTTCCGCCGTGGCGCGAATCACCTGGTGCGGCTCTCGCGACGCGGCTACCTGCCGGTAGATTCTGTGCTCCTTGAACGATCAAGAATGATCACGTCTGACAAGTCTGAAACTTGTTCTAGATTAGCGCGAGCGGTTACGCTCCCGCGAAACGCAAGCTCGAAGGGGGCCGCGAGTGACCGCTGAGGCCATAGAGGCAAGCCCCCGCCAGGGCGTCCCGGACCACGGTGACTCCCCGTTGCGGATCGCTCTCCTCACGTACAAGGGAAATCCCTTCTGTGGTGGTCAGGGCGTCTATGTCCGCCACCTCTCCCGTGAACTCGCCCGCCTCGGCCACCACGTCGAGGTCATCGGCTCCCAGCCGTACCCCACCCTCGACGAGGGCGTCCCGCTCACCGAGATCGCCAGCCTCGACCTCTACCGCTCGCCGGACCCCTTCCGTACGCCGAAGCGCGACGAGTACCGCGACTGGATCGACGCCCTCGAGGTCGCCACCATGTGGACCGGCGGATTCCCCGAGCCGCTCACCTTCTCCCTGCGGGCCCGGCGCATGCTCGCCGCCCGCCGCGGCGACTTCGACGTCGTCCACGACAACCAGACGCTCGGCTACGGACTCCTCGGCGGCCCCCGGGTGCTCGGCGCCCCGCTCGTCACCACGATCCACCACCCCATCACCGTCGACCGGCAGCTCGACCTCGACGCCGCCGACGACTGGAAGCGGCGCCTCTCCGTCCGCCGCTGGTACGGCTTCACCCGGATGCAGAAGCGCGTCGCCCGGCGCCTGCCCTCGGTCCTCACCGTCTCCGGCTCCTCCGAGCAGGAGATCGTCTCCCACCTCGGCGTACGCCAGGACCGCGTCCGGGTCGTCCACATCGGCGCCGACACCGACCTCTGGTCCCCCGACCCGTCCGTCGCCGAGGTCCCGGGCCGCATCGTCACCACCTCCAGCGCCGACGTCCCGCTCAAGGGCCTCGTCCACCTCGTCGAGGCCCTCGCGAAGCTCCGCACCGAGAACCCGGCCGCGCACCTCGTCGTCGTCGGCAAGCGCGCCGAGGACGGGCCGGTCGCCCAGGCCATCGAGCGGTACGGGCTCGAAGGCGCCGTCGAGTTCGTCAAGGGGATCTCCGACCGCGAGCTCGTCGACCTCGTCCGGTCCGCCCAGGTCTCCTGCGTACCGTCCCTGTACGAGGGGTTCTCGCTGCCGGCCGCCGAGGCCATGGCCACCGGGACCCCGCTCGTCGCCACCACCGGCGGCGCGATCCCCGAGGTCACCGGAGCCGACGGCGAGACCTGCCTGGCCGTCCGCCCCGGCGACGCGGGCGCCCTCGCGACCGCCCTCGGCCGGCTCCTCGCCGACCCGGAACTCCGCGCGCGCCTCGGGGCGGCGGGGCGCGAGCGTGTCCTCGACCGCTTCACCTGGGCCAAGGCCGCCCAGGGCACGGCGGACCTGTACCGCGAGGCGATCGCCTCCCAGGGGCGTCCCGTACGCCAAGGAGCCCGCCGGTGACCGTGCCCGCCGCCACCGCCCCCGCGTACCGCTCCCACCCCCGCACCACCACCGCACCGGAAGGGCAGACCTCGTGCTGACCGTCGACTTCACCCGCTTCCCGCTCGCCCCCGGCGACCGCGTGCTCGATCTGGGCTGCGGTGCGGGCCGGCACGCCTTCGAGTGCTACCGGCGCGGCGCCCAGGTCGTGGCCCTCGACCAGAACGGCGAGGAGATCCGCGAGGTCGCCAAGTGGTTCGCGGCGATGAAGGAGGCCGGCGAGGCCCCGGCCGGCGCGACCGCCACGGCGATGGAGGGCGACGCGCTCAACCTGCCCTTCCCCGACGAGTCGTTCGACGTCGTGATCATCTCCGAGGTCATGGAGCACATCCCGGACGACAAGGGCGTCCTCGCCGAGATGGTCCGGGTCCTCAAGCCCGGCGGCCGGATCGCCGTCACCGTCCCGCGCTACGGCCCCGAGAAGGTCTGTTGGGCGCTCTCCGACGCGTACCACGAGGTCGAGGGAGGCCACATCCGCATCTACAAGGCGGACGAGCTGCTCGCCAAGATCCGCCAGGCGGGCCTCAAGCCGTACGGCACCCACCACGCGCACGCGCTGCACGCGCCGTACTGGTGGCTGAAGTGCGCGTTCGGCGTGGACAACGACAAGGCGCTGCCGGTACGGGCGTACCACAAGCTCCTGGTCTGGGACATCATGAAGAAGCCCGCCCTGACCCGGGTCGCCGAGCAGCTGCTCAACCCGGTGGTCGGCAAGAGCTTCGTGGCGTACGCGACCAAGCCCCACCTGCCGAAGGCCGACTCCGACTCCGTCGAGGCCGGCGCCAAGTGACGTCTCCCGAGCAGATCGCGGAGCACCTGCTCCTCCCCGGGGTCCTCACCGCCGAACAGGCCGCCGAGACCGTCGCCGGGATCCTCGCCGTCCAGCGCGAGGACGGCGCGATCCCGTGGTTCCGCGGCCACCACCTCGACCCCTGGGACCACACCGAGGCCGCCATGGCCCTGGACACCGCCGGCGAGCACGCGGCGGCGGCCCGGGCGTACGAATGGCTGGCCCGGCACCAGAACGCCGACGGCTCCTGGTACGCGGCCTACCGCGACGGCGACGCGGACGACGTCACCGACCGCGGCCGCGAGTCCAACTTCGTCGCGTACGTCGCCGTCGGCGTCTGGCACCACTACCTCGCGACCGGGGACGACGCGTTCCTCGACCGGATGTGGCCGGTCGTCTACGCCGCCGTCGAGTTCGTCCTCGCGCTCCAGCGGCCCGGCGGGCAGATCGGCTGGAAGCGGGAGGCGGACGGGCAGGCGGTCGAGGACGCGCTCCTCACCGGCAGTTCCTCCATCCACCAGGCGCTGCGCTGCGCGCTCGCCATCGCCGAGGCGCGCGAGGAGCCCCAGCCCGACTGGGAACTGGCGACGGGCGCGCTCGGCCACGCGATCCGCAGCCACCCGGAGCGCTTCCTCGACAAGTCCCGTTACTCGATGGACTGGTACTACCCGGTCCTCGGCGGCGCCGTGAGGGGCGCGGCGGCCACGGCCCGGATCGACGAGCGCTGGGACGATTTCGTCGTCCCCGGCCTCGGCGTGCGGTGCGTGCTGCCCAACCCGTGGGTGACCGGCGGCGAGAGCTGCGAACTCGCCCTCGCCCTCTGGGCGATGGGCGAGTCCGACCGGGCCCTGGAGATACTCCAGTCCATCCAGCACCTGCGGGCCGAGGGCGGCATGTACTGGACGGGGTACGTCTTCGAGGGCGAGGCGGCCGTCTGGCCCGAGGAGCTCACGAGCTGGACGGCCGGTTCGCTGCTGCTCGCCGTGGCGGCGCTGGGCGGCGACGAGGCGACGGTGGCGGTCTTCGGCGGGGAGCGGCTGCCGAGCGGGCTTGAACCGGAGTGCTGCGGGTCCTGAGGGGCGGCGGCGAGGTTTCCGCGGAACGTCAGCGGCTGCGGAGCCTGCCCGCCACCGCGTGCCCGATGGCGAGGTAGACGACGGCGGCGAGACCGTAGCCCGCGACGACCCGCGCCCAGGCGTCGTCGAAGGTGAAGAGGTCGTAGGACCAGGCGGCCAGCCAGCGGGCGGCGTCCTGGACGAAACTCACCAGGGCGTTGGCCCGGTTGGCCTCCAGCAGGTACATGAGGATCCACAGGCCGATCAGGCCGGCGGCTATGTCGGCGGCGACGGCGATGACCCTGGCCGCCTGCGTCGTACCTCTGTGTTCAGTCATGGGTGTCGTTTTGCCGCTTCCCAGGCCCTCGAAACCCGTTCGGAGTCGCCCGAGTGGCGGAGCGGTGGGGGCGGGGCGAGGCTGTGGCCAAAGCCCTCAGGGAGGTCGAGCCGTGCCCAGTTCCGTTGTTCCGTCCGGTGTTCCTTCCGGTCCGATACGCCGCGGAGTGGTGGCGTTGCTGCTGTCCTGCGCCCTGCTCCTGACGACGGCCGCCTGCGGCGGCGACGACGCGCAGAGCGCGAGCGGCAGCGCGACGGCGAGCACGACGGCGGAGCAGCAGAAACTCGCCAAAACCCGGTTCGTCGCCAACGCGGGCCTGGCGGCCGGCGCGACGTACCAGTGGATCGTCAAGCCGTACCGCGCGGGCAAGTTCAAGAAGGGCGCGGACGGTCAGAAGTTCGCCCTGGTCAAGGCGGGCCTGGCGGGGGCGTTCGCGTACAACCGGCTCAAGGCGGCGGTGAACAACGCCAAGGGCGACGAGCACCTCTCGAAGGCGGTCGCGCCGCTCACGGCGGGCATCGAGAAGCTCAAGGAGCTCGGTACGAAGCTCCGCAAGGGCGAGGCGAGCGAGGCGGACGTCGGCTCGTTCGAGGACGTCATCCAGAACGTCAAGGACGCGGGCGCGAGCGCGGGCGCGGTGGTGACGGACAAGGTGCCGAGCACGTCCCAACTGGGCGGCTGAGGCTACGCGTTCAGCTCGGCCAGCAGCCTCAGTGTCGCCAGGTCCGGTGCCGTGACCAGCAGGTCCGTCACCGGACCCTTCCGCCACTCCGCGAGCCGCTCGGCGATCCGCTCCTTCGGCCCGACGAGGGAGATCTCGTCCGCGAAGGCGTCGGGCACGGCGAGCACGGCCTCCTCGCGGCGGCCGGCCGCGAACAGCTCCTGGATGTGCCGGGCTTCGGACTCGTACCCCATGCGGGCCATGAGATCGGCGTGGAAGTTGCGGGCGGTGTGCCCCATGCCGCCGATGTAGAACCCGAGCATGGCCTTGACGGGCAGCAGCCCCTCGGCCGGGTCGTCGCAGACCTGGGCACGGACCATGGGCGCGACCAGGAACCCCTCCGGCAGCCGCTCGGGGAGCGAGTAGACCTCGGCGTACCGCGAGGGCGACCAGTAGAGCGGCAGCCAGCCGTCGGCGATCCGCAGGGTCTGCGCGATGTTCTTGGGCCCCTCGGCCCCGAGCAGTACGGGCAGATCGGCCCGCAGGGGGTGGGTGATGGGCTTGAGGGCCTTCCCGAGCCCGGTGCCGTCCGCTCCGGCGTACGGATGGGAGTGGAACCGTCCGTCGAGCGCGACGGGCCCCTCGCGGCGCAGGACTTGGCGGATCACGTCCACGTACTCGCGGGTCGCGGTGAGCGGACTGCGCGGGAACGGCCGGCCGTACCACCCCTCGACGACCTGGGGCCCGGAGAGCCCGAGCCCGAGCATCATCCGCCCACCGGAGAGGTGGTCGAGCGTCAGCGCGTGCATGGCGGTCGCGGTGGGCGTCCGGGCGGCCATCTGCGCGACGGCGGTCCCGAGCCGGATGCGCGAGGTGTGCGCGGCGATCCACGTCAACGCGGTGAACGCGTCGGACCCCCACGCCTCCGCGGTCCACACGGACCCGTACCCGAGCCGCTCGGCCTCCCGAGCGAGTTCGAGGTGGGTGGGGGAGGGTCCGCGTCCCCAGTAGCCGAGAGCGAGTCCGAGACGCATGACGCGGCACCTTTCTGACGCTCCGTCAGTTCACGCTTTCGGGGGACTGTACGGCAACGGCCCCTCGCCCGGAAGGGATTCCGGGCGAGGGGCCGTGAGGCGGTGGGTCGTTCAGCCGCGCTGGATGCCGGTGGTGTCCTGGAGGACGCCGCGGCGGCCGTCCTGGGTCTGGGCGATCAGGCTCTGGCCGCGCTGCTCGACCGCCAGGTACCAGGTACCGGGGGCCAGTTCGGCGATCGGGGTCGGCGAGCCGTCCTCCGCGTACAGCGGGCGGGCGACCGGGACCGCGAACCAGAACGGGGCGAAGTCACCGGCGGGCTGGCCCTGTCCGCCCTGAGCGGGGGCCGGGGTCGGCTGCGGGGCGGCGGCGTGCGCGTTCGGGTCCTGGGCGCCGTACGGCTGGGGCTGGGCGCCGTAGGGCTGCTGGGCGGCGCCCGGGTAGCCGTAGCCGCCGGGGACGCCCTGCTGGCCGGGCTGGCCCGGCTGCATGCCGTAGGGCTGCGGGGTCTGCGGCTGCGGGGCGCTCAGGAGCGGGGCCTTGAGGGCGGGGACCAGCGGGGCGGCGACGGCGGCGCCGGCCAGGATCAGGGAGGCGATCAGGCCGAGGATGAGGCCGGCACCGGCGTTCACCGACTCGAACATCCACATCAGCATGTTCCAGGCCGAGGCCACGGTGAACGCGGCACCGACCTGGCCCAGCTCGAGACCCGCGACCTTGCGGTTCTGGAGCTGCGGCAGACCGCGCGACAGGACGACGAGCGCGGCACCCGCGATGCCGAGGATGATGGCGCCCCACCCGAGGGGGGAGACCTCCCAGGAGTTCGTGCTCGGGACCTGGTCGCAGACGGCGGGGGCGGCGTCGCAGCCGCTGATGTCAAGGAACGAAGCGATGAACAGCACCACCGCTGCACCGATCAGAACGCCATCGCCTCGAGTGAGGGAGCGGATATTCACGTAAGAAGTCCTTCGTCGGGTCGTCTCGTCGGGGTGGCGCGAAGCACGGGGGCGGCCCCCATCGTACGGAGGGAATCTATCGCCCGTCGGTACTACCCCTTGAGGTAGGTCCCGATGCCGTCCGCCAGTCCCTGCGCCGCTTTCTGGCGCCATGCCGCATTCGTGAGGAGTGCGGCGTCCTTCGGGTCACGCATATTGCCGCACTCGACGAAGACCTTGGGCACGGTCGAGAGGTTGAGCCCCCCGAGATCGTCCCGTACGTCCAACCCCGTTCCGCCACCGAGGTAGTTGGCGGGCGCGGTGCCGGTCGCGCGCGCGAAGTGGGCGGCGATGGCCTCACCGAGCTCACGGGAGGGGCCGACGATCTTCGAGGTGTCGGCGGCGCCGGAGCCGACCTTGGCGGGCAGGATCACGTGGAAACCGCGGTTGCCGGTGGCGGAACCGTCCGCGTGGACGGAGACGACGGCGTCGGCGCGGGCGGCGTTGCCGGTCCGCGCGCGCTCGTCGATGCAGGGGCCGAAGGGGCGGTCGGCGTCATGGGTGAGCAGGACCTTCGCGCCCCGGGCCGTGAGGAGATCACGCAGACGGTGTGAAACATCGAGGGTGAATGCGGCTTCGGTGTAATCGGCGTCGGTGGAGGTGCCGGTGGTGTCGCATTCCTTGCGACCTGTGCCGATGTCGACCTTCTGGTTGATTTCCCGGGAATGCTGGAAATTGCCGGGGTTGTGACCCGGGTCGATCACGATCGTCCGGCCGGCGAGCGGGAGCCCGCCGGAGGGGGGCGTGGCCGGCGTGGGGGTGAGGGCGCTCGTGGTCGTCTTGGCGTCCGGGGTCGCCGAGGGTGAGCCGCCGCCACCGCAGCCCGTCGCGAGCGCGGTGAGGGCCGCGCAGGCGGCGAGGGCGCGGGCGCGGGTCTTTCGCTGGTCGTACGGCACCTTGCGACTCTAGTCGGAGGTTCCGGTGCGTGTTCGGCCGACGCGGCGGGACTGTGAAGGCCGCGTGGCGGGTATGCAGAGAGGACGTACACGGACACCGGGGGGAACTGTGACGGGGGAAGAGCCGAACGACGTACGTCCAGGGGGAGAGCAGGGGCCGCAAGGGGTGTCGGAGACACCTTGGGCGTATGGGGCGCCAGGGACAGTGGGCTTTCCGCCGCCGCCCGTGCAGCCGCCCACGCAGCCTCCCGGGGTTCCGGTGCCGCCGCCCGCACCGGTCGAGTCGAACCCGGCGCAGGCGGTCCTCGTCGGGTTGCTGAATCTGTCCTGCCTGGGACTCGGATACGTCCTGCTGAAGAAGTGGGTCCAGGCCGCCGTCTGCGTCCTCGCGACCGCCGTGCTGCTGCTCGTCGCGCTGCCCGCCGACGTGGACGGCGTCCCCACCGGCGTCCTGGTGGGATACGGAGCGTTCCTGCTGGCCGCGGCCGTCGACGGCGCACGGCGCGGCCTGCGCGCCCCGCTCGCCCTGCCCGCGGGCGCCGCCGCCACGGCCGGCACCGGGGCGCGGCGGCTCGCGCTCCCGCTGGCCCTCGGGCTCGTGCTGCTCGCGGTGCCGGTCGGCGGCTCCGTCGCCTACGGCGCGGCGCGCGACGAGGCCGTGGAGCAGTCGCTGCTCGCGCGGCTCGCGGAGGCGGACAAGCAGGTGAAGTCGGTGGAGGGCCAGAGCTTCGGCGGCGCGGAGAACGCGTACGGCAAGGCGCTCGCCGTCTATCAGGAGCTCGGCACGAAGCACGCGGGCTCGCGGGCGGGCCGCCAGGTCCCCGACCGGCTGAACGACTACTACGCGTCCGTCTCGACCCCGTACCAGCAGAAGAAATACTGCGAGGCCGTCCCGGGGCTCCAGCATCTGCGCGCGCTCCCGGAGAAGGTGGACCGCGCGCTCCTCGACGGGCTGACGGGCAAGGCGGACGACCCGCTGGCCCACTCCTGGTACGAGTGCGGGATCACCGGTCTCGCCCGCGCGGGCACGGAGGCGGCGGCGGGGGACAACCTGAACGCGCTGCTGTCGACGTTCCCGGAGTCCTCGCACGCGAAGAAGGTCGAGCCGACGGTCCGCGAGGGGCTGCGGACCCGGGCCGCGGCGATAGCCGCCGGCAGCACGGACCCCTGCGACGCGGTCCTCGAACTCCAGCGCTTCCGCACCACCGTCGACCTGCTGCCGAAGGACACGTTCTCCGCCGTCTCGACCGACACGGGCAAGGAGATCCAGAAGGGCGACTTCGCCTGTGGGGTCGAGCAGTTCGAGGAGAAGGAGTTCAGCGAGGCCCTCGACACGATGAACGAGTACGTCGAGGACTACCCGGGCAGCCCGCAGGTCGCCCACGCGCGCTCCATCGCGATCGCCGCCGAGATAGCCGACGAGACGCCGGCCGCGGGCAACCGGCTGCCGCCCGCCACGGCTCCCGGCGGCTCCCGGATGGTCATGGTGGTGTCCAACGACGGGCCCGGTGAGGTCGAGCTGCTCTACACCGGCCCCGTGACCGGACGCGTCACGCTGAAGGCGTGCGGGACCTGCACGGCGTACGGGGACATCCTCGCGCGGGGCGCCGCCAAGCCGAAGGTGTGCTCCGGACCGTCGTCCAAGTACCCGAAGGCGACGCTGCTGCTGCCCGCCGGCGACTACCACCTTCTCCAGAAGCGGCCGGGTGCGGGGTCGCTGTCGGCGGGGGACAAGTCGAGCACGGCGAAGATCGAGCCGGGGTACTCGTACACGAACTGCCTGTACGTGACGAGGGGCTTCGGCGTCGGCCTCTAGCCGGGCGGCCGGTCGCTGTCAGCGGCGGCGCAGGACCCGCAGCGAGTCGGTCACCGAGACCTCCTCGAAGTCGCCCGACTCCAGAGCCCGGAGGTAGATGCGGTACGGGGCCTGGCCGCCGTCCTCCGGGTTCGGGAAGACGTCGTGGATGACCAGCAGCCCGCCGGCGGCGACCTTGGGCGCCCAGCCCTCGTAGTCGTTGCCGGCGTGCTCGTCGGTGTGCCCGCCGTCGATGAAGACGAGGCCCAGCTCGCCCGCCCAGACCTTGGCCACCTGCGGGGAGCGCCCGACGACCGCGATCACGTGCTCCTCGAGGCCCGCCTTGCGCAGCGTCCGCCGGAAGGTCGGCAGGGTGTCCATGAGGCCGACCTCGGGGTCCACGACGGTCGCGTCGTGGTACTCCCACCCCGGCTGCTGCTCCTCGCTGCCCCGGTGGTGGTCCACGGTCACCGCGACCGTCCCGGCCTCCCGGGCCACGTCGGCCAGCAGGATCGTGGACCGCCCGCAGTACGTGCCGACCTCAAGGAGCGGCAGCCCGAGCTTCGCGGCCTCCGTGGCGGCGGCGTACAGGGCAAGCCCCTCGTCGAGCGGCATGAAGCCCTTGGCGGCCTCGAAGGCGGCGACGATCTCGGGCGCGGGCATGGGGGCCTCCTACTGGCGGGTACGGCAGCTGCGAGCGCCCATGGTGCCCTACGCGTCGCACTCGAACCACACCGTCTTCCCGCCGGCCGCCTCCGACACCCCCCACCGGTCCGTCACCCCCTCCACCAGCACGAGCCCCAGCCCACCCTCCGCGAGCGGCGCGGCGACCTTCGCGTGCAGCACCCCCGGCACGGCATCGGCGACCTCCACCCGCAGCCCGTGCGGCTCCCGCAGGATCAACACCGTGCACCGCCGCCCGGGCACATGCCGCACGACGTTGGCGACCAACTCGGTGAGCGCGAGCCCGCCCGCGTCGGCGAGGTGATCGAGCCCCCAACGGCCGAGGGACATGCGCAGGATCCGGCGCATGTGACCTGCCGAGTGCTCACCGACGGTGAAGCCCATGCGGTAGCTGGTCTGAAGTTCCGCAGGGTAGAGGTCAGTTACGTGATTCATGCCACCAGGGTGGAGCGGCCTGGTTACGCTCGGCTACGGACCGAAACGAATGCAGTGATGCGTGAGCTTGGGGGTGGCCTCGTCGTGGTCAACATCCGCAGCCTCGATCCCAGCGCCTCGCCGCTGGACTACTACGGCTGGGAACTTCGCCGGTTGCGGGAGGAGGCGGGCCTCAACCAGCAGCAGTTGGGTGACGTCGTCTTCTGCTCGGCATCACTGATCGGCCAGATAGAGACGGCGAAGAAGGTCCCCACGCGTAAGTTCTCGGAGCAGCTGGACGCGGCCCTCATGACGGGCGGGGTATTCACACGGGTGGTGGGGTTGGTTCTGAAGAGCCAGCTGCCGACGTGGTTCCAGCCGTATGCGGAGATGGAAGCGAAGGCGGCGTACATCTCGACGTACCAGGCGCAGTTGGTCTACGGACTGCTGCAGACCGAGGACTATGCGCGTGCCGTCCTGGCGACCGGATTGCCCGAGGACCTCGAAGGCCTGGTGGCGGCTCGGATGGAGCGCCAGCGCATCCTGGACAGGGAAGAGCCGCCGATGATCTGGGTCATTCTGGACGAGGCCGCGTTGCATCGGCCGATCGGTGGCCGGGAAGTTATGCGGAACCAACTGGCGCACTTGCTGAGCTTCCTGAGCAACCGCTGGGTGCGGATCCAGGTGCTGCCCTTCGAGGCGGGGCAGCATGCCAGCCTGATCGGCGCCTTCAATTGGCTTCGCTTCGAGGAGGACCCGGACATCGTCTACACGGAGGACCTGATCTCGGGTCACATGACCGCGAACCCTGACACTGTCAGGGAGGCTGCCCTTCGTTACGCTCACTTGCAGGCGTCTGCCCTGTCCGTAGAGGATTCGGCGGAACTGATCATGCGCGTAATGGAGGAACGTTATGGGGACCAACCAGGGCCTGACCAGCGCGCGGTGGCGTAAGTCCAGCTACAGCGGGAACACCGGAGGCGACTGCGTCGAGTGCGCGCCCATCGGTACCGCCGTCTGGCGCAAGACCTCCTACAGCGGGAACACCGGCGGCGAGTGCGTCGAGGTCGCCGACCTCACCGCCCACGTAGCCGTCCGGGACTCCAAGAACCCTCATGGCCCGACCTTCCTGGCAACTCCGGCGGCGTTCACCGCGTTTGTGGTGGCCGCTGCCGAGGGTCGGATCGGCTGAGCGGTGGTGCCGGTACCGCCGTTCGACCCTGAGCTGGCCGTCGTACTTGCGGGCCTGGACCCCGAGGCGCTGGCGCCTGTGACCCCGGAGAACCTGCGGGCGGTGCAGGAGCGGGACGTCAGCGCCCGGCCCCGGCCGACGGTCGAGGAGCTGGGCGACGGGGGCCGGTTCGAGGTGGCGGAGCTGAGCGTGCCGGGGCCTGCGGGCGGGCCGGAGGTGACGCTCGTGAGCGGGCGGCCGGCCGGGCTCGCGGGGCGGCCGTTGCCGTTGCTCCTCTACATGCACGGCGGGGGCATGGTCATGGGGAACGCGTGGTCCGTGCTGCCGCGCGTTCTGAACGACTGGGCCGAGCCGCTGGGTATGGCCGTGCTCTCGGTCGAGTACCGGCTCGCGCCGCAGACGCCGTACCCGGGTCCGTTGGAGGACTGCTACGCCGCGCTCGCGTGGGCCGTCGAGCACGCGGCCGAGCTGGGCGTCGACCCCGGCCGGATCCTCATCGGCGGCAAGAGCGCGGGTGGCGGGCTGGCCGCTGGCCTTGCCCTGCTGACCAGGGACCGGGGCGGTCCGGCGGTGCTCGGGCAGGTGCTGCTCTGTCCGATGCTCGACGACCGGATGAGCAGCTTCTCCAGTCGGCAGATGTCGGGCATCGACATCGGCGACCTCACTTCTCACGCGACCTTCTGGCAGGCGTACCTCGGCGACGACCTCTACGGTTCCGCCGACGTCCCGCCCTATGCGGCGCCCACCCGCGCGACGGACCTCTCCGGGCTTCCTCCCGCCTACATCGACGTCGGCTCGGCCGAGATGTTCCGGGACGAGAACATTGCCTACGCCGACGCGATCTGGCGGGCGGGCGGCCAGGCCGAACTCCACGTCTGGCCCGGCGCCTTCCACAGCTTCGACGGCATCGCCCCCAACGCCACCGTCAGCCAGGACGCCCGCACCACCCGCACCCGCTGGCTCCGCCGGCTCCTCGGGTCAGGCCCAGCGGGAGACACCGACCGGTCGTAGGGGGGGGGGCAGGCCTGTCGGCACGGGCGGTCAGTACGGCCTGCAGGGATGTGAGTTCGGCTATGCGGCATCGGTGACGTCGTTCATTTCCCCGAACAGCGCCGACAGACCTGCTGCTTTGTTCGGCGCTTGGTGCTACCTCGTCGCCCCCGGGGCGGAGGGGGCAAATCCGTTTCCTGAACGGCTGATTGCGTAAGAGGTGATCGACACCACGGGAAATCCCCTTGAAACATAATGATGTCTATCATTTGAATGATCGTCGTCTCTCCGTCATCAACCCAGGGAAACGACACATGCGTTCTGCACGTTTCATCACCATGCGCGAGCAGGCTCGCCGCGTAGGCACTGTTGCTCTCGGTGCCGCCGCCGTCCTCGGCGTCGTCGTTGCGCCGGCGCAGGCCTCTTCCTGGAGCAGCTCGCTTTCGTACGCCGGTCCCGGTTACGAGTCCCGTCGCTGGTACGACACGGGTGGCTCGACCAACATCAAGTTCACCGGATGCACCGACAACGGCAGCAACAGAGTTGCCAGCGTCACCCTTCGCAAGGACACCACCGGACCCGACCCGCAGTACGTGACCGCCTCGTTCACCAACTGCTTCGCGGGCAGTGCGGCGACTTCGTCCGGCAACTGGTCCGACCACGGCTCAGGCGAGTACTACTTCGCCGTCAACTACGGCACTTCCGGGCTCAATCTCACCGTTCGGACCCTGTCGGTCACCTACTAGCCGAAATAGAGTTCCTCAGCCTCGGAGGGCGTGGGACGAGGCCGAGCCCGTGCACGCCCGCGAGCGCCTCGGCGAGACCGGCGCCCAGGGCCCGTACCGAGTGC
>NZ_JBSFEN010000017.1:0-125428 GCF_053594455.1 Streptomyces sp. NPDC001927
CGACCGTTCTTCCCCTCTTTCCCTACCCGACTCTCTTCCTATCCGGGGCGGAGCCCCGGTTCGGGAAGGGGCGGGGTGGGGAAAGGGCCCGCCGCAGGCGCCCCCGCCCGCACCGGCCCACGCGCACCCGCCCCGCCCCCTACTCCCCCACCTCGAACTCGTACGCCTCCACCTCCGCCAAATACCGCGCCCGCAACCCCTCCGCGTCGTCCAAGAACGCCGCCTCGAACGAATTCCGCGCCAGCACCCGCAACTGCTCCCGCCCCAACCCCAACGCCCCGCGAACCGCCGCGAAGTTGTCCCCCACGTACCCCCCGAAGTACGCCGGATCGTCGGAGTTCACCGTCGCGACAAGCCCCGCCGCGAGCATCGCGGGCAGCGGGTGGTCCTCCAGTACGTCGATCGCCCGCAGCCGCACGTTCGAGAGCGGGCACAACGTCAACGGCACCCGCTCCCGCACCAGACGAGCCACCAGCTCCGCGTCCTCCATGCACCGCAGCCCATGGTCGACCCGCTCCACGCCCAGGACGTCCAGGGCCTCGCGGATGTACTCCGGTGGGCCCTCCTCGCCCGCGTGGGCGACCTTGCGCAGGCCGAGCGCGTCGGCCGCCGCGTACACCTCGCGGAACTTCGACGGCGGATGGCCGACCTCCGCCGAGTCCAGGCCGACACCGGTGATCCGGTGCAGATACGGCTTCGCGGCCTCCAGCGTCGCCATCGCCGACGACGCGGACTCGTCCCGCAGGAAGCACATGATCAGCCGGGTCGAGACGCCGTGCCGCTCCTCGGCCCGGTCGAGCGCGGCGGCCAGGCCCTCCACCACCGTCCCGATCGGCACGCCCCGCGCCGTGTGCGCCTGCGGGTCGAAGAAGATCTCGGCGTGCCGCACACCCTGCGCCGCCGCCCGCGCGAGGTACGCGTCGGCCAGCTCGGTGAAGTCCCGCGCCGTGTGCAGGACGCCCATCAGCTCGTAGTACAGGTCCAGGAAGGACTGCAGATCGCTGAAGCGGTACGCCTCGCGCAGCGCCTCGGTGTCGGCGTACGGCAGCTCGACGCCGTTGCGCGCGGCGAGCGCGAACGCCAGCTCGGGTTCGAGGGTGCCTTCGATGTGGAGGTGGAGTTCGGCCTTGGGGAGAGGCATGGTGGTTCGTCTATCTCTTCGGGAGGGGGACCCTCATCAGGTCCTGGGCAATGCTCAGCTCGCCGTCGAACCCGGCCGCCCGCGCCTGCCGTTCGAACTCCGCGGGATCGCCGTACCGCTGCGAGAAGTGGGTCAGGACCAAGTGCCGCACCCCGGCGTCCCGCGCGACGCCCGCGGCCTGCCCGGCCGTCAGATGGCCGTGGTCGACGGCGAGCCGGACGTCCTCGTCGAGGAAGGTCGACTCGATGACGAGCATGTCGGCGCCCTCGGCGAGCGCGTGCACGCCGTCGCAGAGCCGGGTGTCCATGACGAAGGCGAACCGCTGCCCGCGCCGGACCTCGCTGACCGACTCCAGCGTCACGCCGTTCAGGACGCCGTCCCGCTGGATCCGGCCGACGTCCGGGCCCTTGATGCCGTGCGCGGCGAGCCGCTCGGGCAGGATGCGGCGCCCGTCGGGCTCGGTGAGCCGGTAGCCGTACGACTCGACCGGGTGCGAGAGCTTGTACGCGTCGAGGGTGTACGAGTCCGTCACGGCGAGGGGGCCGTCGGCGGCCACCGGGGCCTCCGTCAGCCGCACGGTCTCGCGGTAGGCCGTCGCGTACCGCAGCCGCTCGAAGAAGCGCTGCCCGCTCGCCGGATAGTGCGCGGTGACCGGGTGCGGGACCTGGTCGAGGTTGATCCGCTGGATCACACCGGCCAGGCCCAGGGAGTGGTCGCCGTGGAAGTGCGTGACGCAGATCCGGTCGATGTCGTGCGCGGCGACCCCGGCCCTGAGCATCTGGCGCTGGGTGCCCTCGCCCGGGTCGAACAGGATGCCCTGCCCGTCCCAGCGCAGCAGGTACCCGTTGTGGTTGCGGTGCCGGGTCGGGACCTGACTGGCGGTCCCGAGCACGACGAGTTCACGTACGGACACGGCTTATCCGGGGGGCCAGTTGAGGCCGCGGCCGCCGAGGACGTGCGCGTGGGCGTGGAAGACGGTCTGGCCGGCGCCGGCTCCGGTGTTGAGGACGATCCGGAAGCCGCTGCCGTCGATCTTCTCCTGGGCGGCGACCTCACCGGCCTCGCGCAGCATGTCCGCGGCGACCGTCGGCGCGGCGGCGGCCAGGCTGGCGGCGTCGGGGTAGTGGAGGCGCGGGATGACGAGCACGTGCGTGGGCGCCTGCGGGTTGATGTCCCGGAAGGCGAGCGTCGTCTCCGTCTCGCGCACGATCGTCGCCGGAACCTCCCCGTCCGCGATCTTGCAGAACAGGCAGTCGCTCTGCGGCTCTCCGGTCATGGCCCGGGCCTCCTCGCCTTCGGTGATCAGCTACTCGGGCATCGTATCGGCCGGGTGGCCGAGCGGGCGGGCAGCCGGGTCACCGCCCGCGCTCGGACGTGGGCGCGCGGCGCTGCAGGGCGGAGCGGCTCACCCAGTAGGTGATGATCACGACCCAGAAGAGCGGGTAGCCGAGCACCCTGAACGCGGACGCCTCCAGCGTCCACAGCGCCATCGAGACCGCCGAGTGGAGACCGAGGAGGCCCACCGCCCCTGCCATGGCGAGGACGGGCCGGCAGTTGCGCGCCACGAGGAGCAGCGGGCGGCGCAGCCGGGTCGGTATCCGCCGGACGTTCCACACCGCCCAGCCGGCCCAGCCGCCGACGAGGACGACCAGGGCGATCCCGTAGGTGACGAGGCCCTCGTCCACCGGTCCGCCGCGGAGCGCGCCCGATCCGAACAGGGTCGCCAGATAGCCGGCCAGGGCCACCCAGCGGGCCCCCGCGGCGGCGCCCCAGGCCATGGTCTCCAGGTTGTAGCGGGCCTGCCGGTCGTTCATGTCGAGCGCGGCGGACTCGACGAAGCCCTCGGCGGCCTTCGTCCACGCCCCGCGCCGGAACCAGCGGCGGCGCAGGTGCAGCAGGGAGAGGTTGTTGTGCGCCTCGCTGCTCTCCGGGTCGAGGCGCAGGGCCGTCTCGTAGGCCTGCTGGGCGATGCGGTGGTGGCCGGTGCGCTGGGCGGTGAGGCCGACGAGGAAGTGCGCGTCGCTCTCCTCCGGCGCGAGCGTGACGGCGGTGCGGGCCGCTTCGTACGCCTCGCGCCGGCGTTCCGTGCGGACGGAACGGTCGAGGACGGTGCCGAGCGCGTAGTGGCTGCCCCAGTACTGCGGGGCGAGTTCGACGGCGTGCCGGGCGGCCCGCTCGGCCTCCTCGTGCCGCTTGAGCGCGAGCAGGATGTGGGTGCGCATCAACCAGCCCGGCAGCGCGTCGGGTTCGGCGCGCAGGGCCCGCTCGACGGTGTCGAGCGCCTCCCGCTCCCGGCCGAGCCGGTGCTGGCAGCGGGCCAGGAGGACGAGCGCGGCGGCGTCGTCCGGGTCGGTCGCCAGGTGCTGGGCGGCGAGGGCGGCGGCCTGTTCGTACCGTCCGACGTCGAAGAGCGCGTCGGCCCGGTCGAGGACGCGGTCCGGTGCGGGGCTCATCAGACCTTGTCCCGGTCGTGGGTGATGCTGAGCAGGTTCGGTACGAGTCCGAGCCAGAACAGGACCTGGGGGATCGTCCGGTCGGTCCACGGCACGAGGACGATCAGCAGGGCGCAGAGCGTGGCGAGGACGGCCTGGCCGAGGACGACCCGGGGCCAGACGAGCCGCCGTACCAGGTCGCGCACGGTCAGCTGCGCGCCGGTGCGCATGCGCCGGTAGCGGCGCAGGGCGCCGAAGGCCCACACGGCCGCCATCAGCGCGAGCGCCCAGAGCCGGGTGCCGAGGTGGACCGGGAGTTCCTTCGCCTCCTCGCCGCCGGTCGGGAAGACGTCGACGACGACGCCCGCCATGACCAGGCAGAGCAGGGCGAGCCACCGCGTCCCGCGCAGCATCCGGTAGACGGCCCTGTCGAGGTCCTTGCGGAGCCAGTTGGCGCCGGGGGCGGCGGCGAGGCCGCCGGCGTAGAGGTCGGCGGCCTGCGCGGCGGAGGTGCCGGGCTTGGCGGCCTCGTCCTTGGTGGCCATCGTCACGGCCAGGGTGTTGGTGGGGTCGATCCGCAGGAGCTGCCGGACGGCCTCGTCGGCGAGGTCGGGGCGCCGGTTGAAGAGGGCCAGTTTGTACAGGGCCTCCCACGCGCGGGTCTCGTCCGGCCCCAGCCGGACGGCCTCCTGCGCCTCCGCGAGCCCCTCGGCGACCGCCGCCGCGTCGCCTCCCGGGAACCGGTCGCGTACGAAGGGCATCAGCTCGGCGCGCACAGCACGCGGCGCCCAGTAGTCCGGGTCGAGACGGATGGTCTCCCGCATCGCCTCCTCGGCGTCGTGGGGCCGCCCCTGGTGCCGCAGCGCGACGCCGCGGATGTAGTGCCCGAAGGCGAAGTCGGGGGCATGGGTCAGCGCCGCGTCGGCGGCGGCCTGGCCCTCGGCGCACCGATCCTCGGCGATGAGGCAGCGGGCGAGCAGCACGAGGGCGTGGTGGTCGTCGGGGGCCTCGGCGATGCGACGGGCGACCTGTTCCCGGCTCTCGCCGTACCGGCCCATGTCGTACAGCAGCTCGGCCCGTTCGAACTGCGGGTTCTTCACGCTCACAGTTTGCGCTTCTTCTTCAGGTAGGCGACCAGGTCGTCGTACATCCCGCCGTCGTTGGCGAACATCGCCACGTTCCGCGCGGAGGCGAACCAGGACTCGCTGGACGGCCGGATCTGCTTCGCCGCGGCCAGCAGGTCCTTCATGTCGATCATGCGTACGGTGCCGGTACGGGCGGAGTCGAGGAGCGCGAACTCGGCGGCGGACTCGCAGACATGGGCGAGGTCCGCGCCGGAGAAGTCCTCGGTGGCCTTGACGAGCTTGCCGAGGTCGACGGACTCGATGGGCCGCTCGCGCAGGTGGTAGCGGAGGATCGCCTCGCGCGCCGGGGCGTCGGGCGGCAGCACGAGCAGCGTGCGGTCGAGCCGGCCGGGGCGGCGCAGCGCGAGGTCCACGTCCCAGGGGACGTTGGTCGCGGCGAGCACGAACACGCCCTCGTTCTCGGCGCCGTCGACGCCGTCGAGCTCGGTGAGGAGCTGGTTGACGACATTGCGCAGGCCGCTGTGGTGGGTGCGCGAGCGCTTGGCGCCGAGGGCGTCCAGCTCGTCGAGGAAGACGACGCAGGGGGCTTGGGCGCGGGCGGTCTCGAAGATGTCGTGGACGTTCTTCTCGGACGTGCCGATGTACATGTCGAGGATGTCGGAGAGCGAGACCGACATGAAGCTCGCGCCGAGCTCGCCGGCGACGGCGCGGGCGATGAACGTCTTGCCGCAGCCGGGCGGACCGTAGAGCAGCAGGCCGCCGCGGAGCGACTTGCCGTACAGCTTGCGGAGTTCGGGGTTGCGCATGGGCGCGAGGAAGGCGGCCTCCAGGCGGTCCTTGACCTCCTGCATGCCACCGACGTCGGCGAGGCGTACGGCACCGGGCACGTCGACGTCCCAGGCGGAGGCGTCACCGGGGTCACCGCTTCCGTCGGCGGCGAGGGGCGCTTCGAGCTCGGCGTCTTCTGTCCCGGTCACGAACCGGGGCCCGACGAGGTCCTCGACCTCCTGCTCGGCGGCGTCCCAGTCGAAGCCGGGGCGTGCCTGCTCGGTGGCGGGGGTCTCCTGCTCGGCGGAGGGGGTGGCGGGCGCGGCGGGCAGCCCCATCGCGCGGACCATCAGCGCACGGGCCGCCCCGTCCCCGGGCGCGTGCTGGAGCGCGACGGCCGCCTCCGCGACGGCCTCGTCGCCCCGCCCCTCCGCGAGGAGCAGTTCGGCGAAGTGGAGCCGCAGGGGCACGTCTTCCGGTGCGGCGGCGACGGCGGCGCGCAGACTACGGATCAGGGGTGACTCGTCGGACATGCGGCCCAGCCTAGGGAGCGGCCTTGGGCCGCCGTCCACCGGGTTCTGGCAAGGGGAAAGGCCCTAGCTCCAGCGGCCCGTACGGCCGAGGAGCAGGGCCGTGGCAGCCGTACCCGCCGTGGACGTGCGCAGGACACTCCGCCCCAGTCGGTACGGCTTCGCGCCCGCCTCCTCGAAGGCCGCCAGCTCCTCGGGGGAGACGCCCCCTTCGGGCCCGACGACGAGCACGATCTCGCCCTCGGCGGGAAGTTCGGCGTCGGCGAGGGCGCCGCTGGGGTGGGCCCGGTCCTCGTGGAGGACGGCGGCGAAGTCGGCGCCCGCGAGGAGCGCGGCGACCTGCTTGGTGGTCATCGCGTCGGCGACCTCGGGGAAGCGCGTGCGGCGCGACTGCTTCCCGGCCTCGCGCGCGGTGGCCCGCCACTTGGCGAGGGCCTTGAGCCCGCGGTCGCCCTTCCACTGGGTGATGCAGCGGGACGCGGCCCACGGCACGATCGCGTCGACACCGGTCTCCGTCATGATCTCGACGGCCAGTTCGCCCCGGTCGCCCTTGGGCAGCGCCTGGACGACGGTGATACGGGGCGCGGGCTCGGCCTCCTCGTACGTGGCGGAGACCTGGACGGTGAGCTGGTCCTTGCCCTCGGCGGCGAGCACGACACAGTCGGCCCAGGTGCCGCGCCCGTCGGTGAGGACGAGCTCCTCCCCCGCGCGCAGCCGCTTCACGGCGACGGCGTGGCGGCCCTCGGGGCCGTCGAGGAGGAAGGTGCCGGTGCCGGGGACGGCCTCGACGACGAAGACGGGTGCGGTCATGGGGCGGAGCTCCTGTGGGCCTGCGCGGTCAGTGCGGTGTCGAGTTCGGCGGCCAGCACCTCGACGAGCTGGCCGGCGGGGAGGTCGCGGGCGAGCCGGTGCCCCTGGCCGGCCCACAGGGCCATGCCCTGCGCGTCACCCGCGGTGGCGGCGGCCTTGCGGAGGGGCGCGGTGAGGTGGTGGACCTCGGGATAGGCGGCGGGGGCGTACGGCCCGTGCTCGCGCATGAAGCGGTTGACGAGCCCGCGCGCGGGGCGCCCGGAGAAGGCGCGGGTGAGCTCGGTGCGGACGAAGAGCGGGTTGGTCAGGGCCTGCTTGTGCAGCACATGGGCGCCCGATTCGGGGCAGACCAGGAAGGCGGTGCCGAGCTGGGCGGCGTCGGCCCCGGCGGCGAGGGCGGCGGCGATCTGGGCGCCGCGCATGATCCCGCCGGTCGCGACGATCGGCAGATGGACGGTCT
The DNA here is from genome assembly GCF_053594455.1 of Streptomyces sp. NPDC001927. Classification (NCBI taxonomy): domain Bacteria; kingdom Bacillati; phylum Actinomycetota; class Actinomycetes; order Kitasatosporales; family Streptomycetaceae; genus Streptomyces; species Streptomyces sp. NPDC001927. The sequence continues at coordinate 7,227 of NZ_JBSFEN010000017.1, forward strand.
CCCGGACCTGGGTGACGAGCGCGAGGAGCCCGGTCCCGGCGAGCGCGCCGTCCGGGTAGTCGCGGTGGGTGCCCTGGTGCCCGCCGGCCTCGATGCCCTGCACGCAGACGGCGTCGGCCCCGGCCCACTGGGCGGCCTGTGCCTCTTCGGCGGAGGTGACGGTGACGACGGTGAACGTACCGGCGCGGGCGAAGGCCTCGAAGGTGTCGCGGTCGGGGCAGCCGAAGGTGAAGGAGACGACGGGCACGGGGTCGTCGAGCAGGAGCGCGAGCTTGGCGTCGTAGGCGTCGTCGCGCCCGCTGTCGGGGTCGCCCAGCTCCGTCTCGTACCAGGCGGCCTCGCCGGCGAGCTGGTGCCGGTACACCTCGACGGCGGCGGGATCGGCGTGCTGTCCGCCTGGCGGCATGAAGAGGTTGACGCCGAAGGGCTGCCCGGTCAGCCCGCGCACCTGCTTGATCTCCTGGTACAGCCCGCCGGCGGTCTTGTACCCCCCGGCGAGAAACCCGAGCCCACCGGCCTCGCACACGGCCCCGACGAGCTGCGGACTGGCGGCGCCACCTGCCATGGGGGCCTGCACGATCGGGTACCGGGAGAGATCGTTCAGCACGGTGGGCATGCAGGCATCGTGCCATACGGCAGGGCGGCACCCGCTCCTCGCGAATGCCGCCCTGCCAGGCACAACGTAGGCCTACCGCCCGTTGAACGCGTCCTTCAAGCGCGAGAACAGCCCCTGCTGCCCCGGCTGGAACTGACCCGTGGGCCGCTCCTCGCCGCGGAGCTTCGCGAGCTCGCGCAGGAGCCGCTCCTGCTCGGCGTCGAGCTTCGACGGGGTCGTCACCTCGACGTGGACGATCAGGTCGCCGCGGCCGCCGCCGCGCAGGTGCGTGATGCCGCGCCCGTGCAGCGGGATGGACTGGCCGGACTGGGTGCCCGGGCGGATGTCGACCTCTTCGAGCCCGTCGAGCGTCTGCAGCGGCACCTTCGTGCCCAGCGCGCCCGCCGTCATCGGGATGGTCACCGTGCAGTGCAGGTCGTCGCCGCGCCGCTGGAAGGTCTCGTGCGGGACCTCGTGGATCTCCACGTACAGGTCGCCCGCCGGGCCGCCGCCCGGGCCGACCTCGCCCTCGCCGGCGAGCTGGATGCGCGTGCCGTTGTCGACACCGGCCGGGATCTTCACGGTGAGCGTGCGCCGCGAACGGACCCGTCCGTCGCCCGCGCACTCGGGGCACGGGGTCGGGACGACGGTGCCGAAGCCCTGGCACTGGGGGCAGGGGCGGGAGGTCATGACCTGGCCCAGGAAGGACCGGGTGACCTGCGAGACCTCACCACGGCCGCGACACATGTCACAGGTCTGCGCGGAGGTACCGGGAGCGGCGCCCTCACCGGAGCACGTCGTACAGACGACGGCCGTGTCGACCTGGATGTCCTTCGTCGTGCCGAAGGCGGCCTCGTTGAGGTCGATCTCCAGCCGGATCATCGCGTCCTGGCCGCGCCGGGTGCGCGAGCGCGGCCCGCGCTGCGACGCCGTACCGAAGAACGCGTCCATGATGTCCGAGAAGTTCCCGAAGCCACCCTGGCCGAAGCCGCCCGCACCACCGGCGCCACCGGACGCGGACAGCGGGTCGCCGCCGAGGTCGTAGACCTGCTTCTTCTGCGGGTCCGACAACACCTCGTACGCGGCGTTGATCTCCTTGAACCGTTCCTGCGTCTTCGGATCGGGATTCACATCCGGGTGCAGCTCGCGCGCGAGCCGCCGGAATGCCTTCTTGATCTCGTCCTGGGACGCGTCGCGGCGTACGCCGAGTACGGCGTAATAGTCCGTGGCCACTTACGACTCCGCCAGGATCTGTCCGACGTAACGTGCCACTGCGCGTACCGCTCCCATCGTTCCGGGGTAGTCCATGCGGGTCGGTCCGACCACGCCGAGTTTGGCGACTGCCTCGTCGCCCGAACCGTAGCCGACCGCGACGACGGACGTGGAGGTGAGGCCCTCATGGGCGTTCTCGTGCCCGATCCGTACGGTCATGCCCGAGTCCTTGGCCTCGCCGAGCAGCTTGAGGAGCACGACCTGCTCCTCGAGCGCTTCGAGCACAGGCCGGATCGTGAGGGGGAAGTCGTGGCCGAAGCGGGTGAGATTGGCGGTACCGCCGATCATCAGCCGCTCCTCGTGCTCTTCCACCAGGGTTTCGAGCAGGGTCGCGAGCACGGTCGAGACCGTCCCGCGGTCCTCCATCTCCTCGAAGGACTCCGGGAGATCCTGCACCAGTTGCGGCACGTCCGCGAAACGGCGGCCGACGACCCGGCTGTTGAGCCGGGCGCGCAGGTCGGCGAGGGAGGTCTCGCCGAAGGGCGCGGGGCAGTCGATGACGCGCTGCTCGACGCGGCCGGTGTCCGTGATGAGCACGAGCATCAGCCGGGCGGGCGCCAGCGCGAGCAGTTCCACGTGCCGGACCGTCGAGCGGGTCAGCGACGGGTACTGGACGACGGCGACCTGGCGGGTCAGCTGCGCGAGCAGCCGGACCGTGCGCCCGACGACGTCGTCGAGGTCGACGGCTCCGTCGAGGAAGTTGTGGATCGCGCGCCGCTCGGGCGTCGACAGCGGCTTGACGCCGGCGAGCCGGTCGACGAAGAGGCGGTACCCCTTGTCGGTCGGGATGCGGCCGGCGCTGGTGTGGGGCTGGGCGATGTAGCCCTCGTCCTCCAGGACGGCCATGTCGTTGCGCACGGTGGCGGGCGAGACGCCGAGCTTGTGGCGCTCCGTGAGCGCCTTGGAGCCGACCGGCTCCTCCGTCCCGACGTAGTCCTGGACGATGGCGCGCAGCACCTCGAGTCTGCGTTCGCTGAGCATCGCGCACACCTCCAGCTCGTCGTATCGGGTTGCTTCGGTTGCTCCGCATTTGGCACTCGCCCTGCCCGAGTGCCAGGAATCCCCCGGCCAGTGTACGGCGGCGGGCATCGCTCCTGGCAAGGAGGCCGCGTCGGAGTCGGCGTCGGAGGTCGGGTCGTCGCGGATTCGGGGGTCGGGTCTTTGCGGATAGCGTCGCGGTATGGATGTCGCTTGGGAAGAGTTCGGCTGGGAGCGGCTCGCGGACGGCGTGGGGCGGCGCAGGCTGCCCGGCTGGGACGCCACGGTGGGCCTGGTGGTGGGCGAACAGGCGGTACTGCTGTACGACACGGGCTCGACGCTGCGGGAGGGAACCGCTCTGCGCACCCAGATCGAGGGGCTGACCGGGGGCCGAAGAGTGACACACATCGCACTGAGCCACCCCCATTTCGATCATGTACTGGGCACGGCGGCGTTCGCGGGGGCGGAGGTGTACGGGGCGGTGGGCGTGGACGCGCTGCTGCGCCGGGAGGGCGGCGAGCTGATGGCGGACGCGGTACGGCACGGGGTGGACGCGTTCGCGGCGGCGGAGGCGGTGGACGTGCTGGTGGCGCCGCACCACGTGGTGTCCGGGGAGTGGACGCTGGACCTGGGCGGCCGGCAGGTGCTGCTGGCGAACGTGGGCCCGGGCCACACGGCGCACGACCTGACGCTCCTGGTCCCGGGTGAGCCGGAGATCGTCTTCTGCGGGGACCTGGTGGAGGAGTCGGGGGAGCCGCAGGCGGGCCCTGACGCGATCCCGTCCCGCTGGCCGGACGCCCTGGACCGGCTGCTCGCCCTCGGCGGCGAGGACGCGGTGTACGTGCCGGGCCACGGGGCGGTGGTGGACGCCACGTTCGTACGACGCCAACGCGAGGAACTGGCACGGCGCTTCGCCGTCGCATAACGTCACGCGAATGCGCAGCTACAACCCGGACCTGACGCCCCCCTGGAAGCGATCCGCCCCGGTGCCGGAGGTACCGGCGGAGGTGGACCTCGTGGTGGAGGAGGTCTCGACGGGGTTCTGCGGGGCGGTGATCCGCTGCGAGGCGGGCACGGTGACGCTGGAGGACCGCTTCGGCAAGCACCGGGTGTTCCCGATGGACCCGAGGGCGTTCCTCCTGGAGGGCAAGCCGGTGACGCTGGTACGCCCGACGTCGGGCCCCGCGCGCTCGAATCGCACGGCCTCGGGCTCGATCGCGGTCCCGGGGGCGCGGGCGAGGGTGGCACGGGCGGGCCGGATCTACGTGGAGGGCCGGCACGACGCCGAGCTGGTGGAGCGGGTCTGGGGCGACGACCTGCGGATCGAGGGCGTGGTGGTGGAGTACCTGGAGGGCATCGACGACCTCCCGGCGATCGTCGCCGACTTCGCCCCGGCAGCGGACGCCCGCCTGGGCATCCTGGTCGACCACCTGGTCCCGGGCTCGAAGGAGTCCCGCATCGCGGCCCAGATCTCGTCCCCGGACGTCCTGATCGTCGGCCACCCGTACATCGACATCTGGGAGGCGGTGAAGCCGTCGTCCCTGTCCATCGACTCCTGGCCGAGGATCCCCCACGGTCAGGACTGGAAGACGGGCATCTGCGAAGCCCTGGGCTGGCCCCCCAACACAGGCGCGGCCTGGCAACACATCCTGTCGAAGGTCACGTCCTACAAGGACCTGGAACCCCAACTCCTGGGCCGAGTAGAAGAACTGATCGACTTCGTCACGGCCCCGTAGCCGGGCGAGACAACATCGACTCCCCCCACACCGTTGTGGGCAATCGTTCCGCAGGGCTGGGGGTCCCCCCAGGACGAAGTCCTAGGGGGAGGGTGGGCACAACCCACGGGGGCGGTGCCTGCTCAGGCCCCTGGCACGGGGTGGGCGCGCTCGAAAGGCCCCAAGGCCCCCAAGGCCCCGCCCGGGGCCCGCGGCCTAGTCCACCAGGTCGCGGACGACCGCGTCGGCCAGCAGGCGGCCCCGCAGGGTCAGGACCGCGCGCCCCTCCCCGTACGCCCCGGCGTCGAGGAGCCCGTCCTCCAGGGCCCTGCGAGACGCGGCCAGCCCGTCCGGACGCAGGAGCTCCAGCGGGCACCCCTCCCGGAGCCGTAGCTCCAGAAGGACACGCTCCACCCGCCGGTCCTCCGCCGACAGGACCTCCCGGCCCGCACCCGGCGACCTCCCTGAGGACAGCGCCGCCGCATACGCCCCCGGATGCTTCACGTTCCACCACCGCACACCGCCCACGTGCGAGTGCGCCCCCGGCCCCGCGCCCCACCAGTCGGCGCCCCGCCAGTACAGCTCGTTGTGCAGGCACCGCCCGGCCTCGGACGTGGCCCAGTTCGAGACCTCGTACCAGTCGAAGCCGGCCTCCGCGAAGACGGAGTCGGCTATCAGGTACCGGTCCGCGTGCACGTCGTCGTCCGTCATCGGCACCTCGCCCCGCCGGATCCGCCGCGCCAGCTGCGTCCCCTCCTCGACGATCAGCGCGTACGCGCTGACATGGTCGGGACCCGCCCCGATCGCCGCCTCCAGCGACGCACGCCAGTCGTCGTCGGACTCCCCGGGCGTCCCGTAGATGAGGTCCAGGTTCACGTGCTCGAAGCCGGCCGCCCGCGCCTCGGCGACGCACGCCTCGGGCCGTCCGGGGGTGTGCGTCCGGTCGAGGACCTTCAGGACGTGCTGGCGGGCGCTCTGCATGCCGAAGGACACCCGGTTGAAGCCACCGGCCCTCAGCTCCTCCAGGTACGCCGGGTCCACCGACTCCGGGTTCGCCTCCGTCGTGACCTCGGCGTCGTCCGCGAGCCCGAACTCGTCCCGGATCGCCCCCAGCATCCGTACGAGATCCCCGGCGGCGAGCAGCGTGGGCGTACCGCCGCCGACGAAGACGGTCCGCACAGGGCGCGGGTCGTCACCGAGCACCTTCCGGGCGAGGCGTATCTCCTCGACGACCTGCCCCGCGTAGTTGTCCCGGGAGGCGAGCACGCCGCCGGCACCGCGCAGCTCGCTCGCGGTGTACGTGTTGAAGTCGCAGTAGCCGCACCGCGTCGCGCAGTACGGCACATGCAGATAGAACCCGAGCGGCCGCTCCCCGGCCCCTTCCAGGGCGTGTGCGGGAAGCGCCCCGTCCTCGGGCATGGGCTCACCATCGGGCAGTACGGAAGGCATGAGCCCATTGTCCCGTACCGCCCGACGAAGCCGACCGCCCTGTGGACAACCCCACGAGGGCCGGCCCAGGGGCCCCGGAAGGGCTACGCCTCCCGCGCCCCCGCGTACATCTCCTCGATCAGGTCCTTGTACGTCCGCTCCACCACCGGCCGCTTCATCTTCAGCGACGGCGTCAGCTCACCGTGCTCGACGTCGAGGTCGCGCGGCAGCAGCCGGAACTTCTTGATCGTCTGCCACCGCTGCACGCCCTCGTTGAGCCGGTCCACGTACCCCTGGACCATCTCCTGCGTCTGCCGGGCGGCGACGACCTCGGCGTACGACTTGCCCGCGAGGTCGTGCTCGGCGGCCCAGCCGAGGATGGCGGGCTCGTCGAGGGCGATGAGCGCGGAGCAGTAGTTCCGGTCGGCGCCCAGGACGACGATGTTCGAGACGAACGGGCAGACGGCCTTGAACTGGCCCTCGATCTCGGTCGGCGCGATGTACTTGCCGCCCGAGGTCTTGAACAGGTCCTTCTTGCGGTCGGTGATCCGCAGATAGCCGTCGGCGGACAGCTCACCGATGTCGCCCGTGTGGAACCAGCCGTCCGCCTCGAGCACCTCGGCGGTCTTCTCGGGCAGGCCGTGGTAGCCCTCCATGATGCCGGGGCTGCGCAGCAGGATCTCGCCGTCGTCGGCGATCCGGACCTCGGTGCCGGGCAGCGGCTTGCCGACGGTGCCGGTGCGGTACGCCTCGCCCGGGTTGACGAAGGACGCGGCGCTGGACTCCGTCAGGCCGTAGCCCTCCAGGATGTGGATGCCCGCGCCGGAGAAGAAGTAGCCGATGTCGGGCGCCAGCGCGACGGAGCCGGAGACGGCGGCGCGCAGCCGGCCGCCGAAGGCCTCGCGGAGCTTCTTGTAGACCAGCGCGTCGGCGACCTTGTGCTTCGCCTCCAGGCCGAAGGGCGCGGAGGCCGTGCCGGTACGGCGGAAGTTGTCCTGGGTGACCTTGGCGTACTCGCGGGCCACGCCCGCCGCCCACTGGAAGATCTTGTACTTGGCGGGGCCGCCCTCGCGCGCCTTGGCGGCGACGCCGTTGTAGACCTTCTCGAAGATCCGGGGCACGGCGGCCATGTAGGTCGGCTGGACCACCGGCAGGTTCACGATGATCTTGTCGATGCGGCCGTCGACGGCGGTGACGTGGCCGACCTCGATCTGGCCGGAGGTGAGCACCTTGCCGAAGACGTGCGCGAGCGGCAGCCAGAGGTACTGGACGTCGTCCTGCGTGACCAGGCCGGTCGCGGCGATGGCCTTGGCCATGTACGACCAGTTGTCGTGCGGGAGGCGGACGCCCTTGGGACGGCCGGTGGTGCCGGAGGTGTAGATGAGGGTGGCGAGCTGCGTGGAGGTGATGGCCGAGACGCGCTCCTTGACCGCGTCCGGGTGCTTCTCCAGGTACGCCTTGCCGCGCGCCTCGAGCTCCGCGAGGGAGAGGACCCAGTCGTCGCTCTCGACACCCGTGGCGTCGATGACGACCACGTGGTGGAGGCCGGGCAGGTCGGCGCGGGTCTCGCGGGCCTTGGCCAGCTGGGCCGCGTCCTCCGCGATGAGCACCTTGGACTCGGAGTCGGCGAGGATGAACGCCGACTCCTCGGCGTTGGTCTGCGGGTAGACGGTCGTGGTGGCGGCGCCCGCGCACATCACGCCGAGGTCGGAGAGGATCCACTCCACCCGGGTCGAGGAGGCGAGGGCGACCCGCTCCTCCGGCTGGACGCCCAGATCCATCAGACCCGCCGCGATCGCGTAGACCCGCTCGGCGGCCTGTCCCCAGCTGAGCGACTTCCAGTCGTCCGGGCCCTGGCCGTCGGCCGCCGGAACGGGATAGCGGTAGGCCTCCGCGTCGGGGGTCCGCTCCACGCGCTCAAGGAAAAGGTTCGCCACCGAGGGCGGCCGGTTCTCGATCTGGGTCTGTGTGTCGCTCACGACGTCCTCCGGGCGGCGGCGGTGCGTTCTGGCGGTGCGTTCCATGCGGTACCTGGCGGTTCCACGAGGTTCCCTGCGAACTAACTCGCGAGTAACCTTCGAGCCGCGATCAGAGTAAGGCGCGGGGGTCCGGCGCGTAAGAGGCTGCGGGCTGCCTCTTCATACCCGGTTGATAACAGAACCAAAGACGAACGGGCCCCCGCACTGCCGGTGCGGGGACCCATTCACGCATCCGTCGGACGCGTACGTCGGCATCCGACGGATACGCGCGTCCGATGCGCGCGTCGCATGCGGGCGCCGGATGCGCGCGTCGTGCGTGCGTCGGCTACTTCTTCGCCTTGCCGCCGGACTCGTCGCTCGACAGAACGGCGATGAAGGCCTCCTGCGGGACCTCCACCGAGCCGACCATCTTCATCCGCTTCTTGCCTTCCTTCTGCTTCTCCAGCAGCTTCCGCTTACGGGAGATGTCACCGCCGTAGCACTTGGCGAGGACGTCCTTGCGGATGGCGCGGATGGTCTCGCGGGCGATGACCCGGGAGCCGATGGCGGCCTGGATCGGCACCTCGAAGGCCTGGCGCGGGATGAGCTCGCGCAGCTTGGCGACGAGCCGCACGCCGTACGCGTACGCGGCGTCCTTGTGGGTGATCGCCGAGAAGGCGTCCACCTTGTCGCCGTGCAGCAGGATGTCGACCTTGACCAGGCTGGAGGACTGCTCGCCGGTGGGCTCGTAGTCGAGGGAGGCGTAACCACGCGTCTTGGACTTCAGCTGGTCGAAGAAGTCGAAGACGATCTCGGCGAGGGGGAGGGTGTAGCGGATCTCGACCCGGTCCTCGGAGAGGTAGTCCATGCCGATGAGCGTGCCGCGCCGGGTCTGACACAGCTCCATGATCGCGCCGATGAACTCGCTCGGGGCGAGGATCGTGGCGCGCACGACCGGCTCGAAGACGTCGTTGATCTTGCCTTCGGGGAACTCGCTCGGGTTGGTGACCGTGTGCTCGCTGCCGTCCTCCATGACGACGCGGTACACGACGTTCGGCGCGGTGGCGATGAGGTCGAGACCGAACTCGCGCTCCAGGCGCTCCCGGATCACGTCCAGGTGCAGCAGGCCGAGGAAGCCGACGCGGAAGCCGAAGCCGAGGGCGGCGGAGGTCTCCGGCTCGTAGACCAGCGCGGCGTCGTTGAGCTGCAGCTTGTCGAGGGCGTCGCGCAGCTCGGGGTAGTCCGAGCCGTCGAGCGGGTAGAGGCCGGAGAAGACCATCGGCTTGGGGTCCTTGTACCCGCCGAGGGCCTCGGTCGCGCCCTTGACCAGGCTGGTGATCGTGTCACCGACCTTGGACTGGCGGACGTCCTTCACACCGGTGATCAGGTAGCCGACCTCGCCGACGCCGAGGCCGTCGGCCGGCGTCATCTCCGGAGAGGAGACGCCGATCTCGAGGAGCTCGTGGGTGGCGCCGGTGGACATCATCTTGATGCGCTCACGCTTGTTGAGCTTGCCGTCGACGACACGGACGTACGTCACGACACCCCGGTAGGAGTCGTAGACGGAGTCGAAGATCATCGCGCGGGCGGGGGCGTCGGCGACACCGACGGGGGCCGGCACGGTCGCGACGACGCGGTCGAGCAGCGCCTCGACACCGAGACCGGTCTTGGCGGAGACCTTGAGCACGTCATCGGGGTCGCAGCCGATGAGGTTGGCGAGCTCCTCGGAGAACTTCTCCGGCTGCGCGGCGGGCAGGTCGATCTTGTTCAGTACGGGAACGATGGTGAGGTCGTTCTCCATCGCGAGGTACAGGTTCGCGAGGGTCTGCGCCTCGATGCCCTGGGCCGCGTCGACGAGCAGGATCGTGCCCTCACAGGCCGCCAGGGACCGCGAGACCTCATAGGTGAAGTCGACGTGCCCGGGGGTGTCGATCATGTTGAGGATGTGGGTCTTCCCCTGGCCCTCGCCCTCGGTGGGCGCCCAGGGAAGACGCACCGCCTGGGACTTGATCGTGATGCCGCGCTCGCGCTCGATGTCCATCCGGTCGAGGTACTGGGCGCGCATCTGCCGCTGGTCGACCACACCGGTCAGCTGAAGCATCCGGTCGGCGAGTGTGGACTTGCCGTGGTCGATGTGCGCGATGATGCAGAAATTGCGGATCAACGCCGGGTCGGTACGGCTCGGCTCAGGCACGTGGGTAGGAGTCGCGGGCACGCAAGGTCTCGTCTCGGGGCGATGGTCGGTTGGATACGTAGGCTCCATCGTCCCACGAGTGGGAGCCACCGCTCGGTTTGGGCAGAGCTTCTATGCCCTGATAACGTGGACAGCTGTGTCTCGTACGCCCTCTCAGCGATGGGGCACACCTCAGAAACAACACCGAACCTGAAAAGGCTCTTTTCGTGGCGAACATCAAGTCCCAGATCAAGCGGAACAAGACGAACGAGAAGGCGCGCCTGCGCAACAAGGCCGTCAAGTCCTCGCTCAAGACCGCGATCCGCAAGGCCCGCGAGGCCGTCGCCGCGGGTGACGTCGAGAAGGCCGTCGTGGCTTCTCGCGCCGCCTCCCGCGCGCTCGACAAGGCTGTCTCGAAGGGTGTCATCCACAAGAACGCCGCCGCCAACAAGAAGTCGGCGCTGGCCACCAAGGTTGCCACCCTGCAGGGCTGAGCCCCTCTGATGTAACGCCGGACGGGACCCAGCGGGCCCTCTCTCCCGCTCCCACCCGGCACCCCGGACTCGCGCGCGACACGCGTTCGCCACGCGTGCACGAGCCCACAGCGATACGCCGAAGGCCCCGCCTGTTCCTTCCCCAGGAACACCGGGGCCTTCGCCGTACCCGAACCCCGTCCTTGGGAACGCCCCCCAGGGACCGGGGCTCCGCCCACCCTCCTGAGGCGCCACGCGCTTGGGGGCGGCCCCCAAGGACCGGGGGCACCGCCCGCCCTCCAGAGGCGCCACGTACTTGGGGGCGGCCCCCCAAGGACCGGGGGCACCGCCCACCCTCCTAAGGCCGGGGCGCAGCCCCAGGCCCCGCCGCGGCGCGAAGCCGCCGCATCCCGGCGGGGGCCGGGGCGAAGCCCCGGATGGCCCTCAACCCCCACCAGCCCCCGGCAGGGTTTCGGGAAGGGGCGGGGTGGGGGAATCAACCGCCCTCGGCGCAACGCACCCGCACCCGCACAGCCCCCGGCCCCGGCGCCCGGAACCGAACCGGCCCGCACCCGGACCGGGCCCGCACCGCACCCCACCCGGGCCCGTACCCCCTACCGCCTCAACCTCGCCGCCCGAGCCACCGCGACCACCGCCTTCTCCAGCGCGTACTCCGGGTCGTCCCCCCCGCCCTTCACGCCCGCGTCCGCCTCCGCCACCGCGCGCAGCGCCAGCGACACCCCGTCCGGGGTCCAGCCCCGCATCTGCTGCCGAACGCGGTCGATCTTCCACGGCGGCATCCCCAGCTCCCGCGCCAGATCCGCCGGCCGCCCGCCCCGCGCCGACGACAGCTTGCCGATCGCCCGGACGCCCTGCGCCAGCGCGCTGGTGATCAGGACCGGCGGGACGCCGGTCGAGAGCGACCAGCGCAGCGCCTCCAGCGCCTCCGCCGCCCGCCCCTCCACCGCACGGTCGGCCACGTTGAACGACGACGCCTCCGCCCGCCCCGTGTAGTACCGGCCGACGACCGTCTCGTCGATCGTCCCCTCCACGTCCGCCGTCAGCTGCGACACCGCCGCCGCCAGCTCCCGCAGATCGCTGCCGATCGAGTCCACCAGCGCCTGGCACGCCTCGGGCGTGGCCGACCGCCCGATCGCCCGGAACTCCTGCCGTACGAACGTCAGCCGCTCCGCCGGCTTCGTCGTCTTCGGGCAGGCCACCTCCCGCGCGCCCGCCTTCCGCGCCGCGTCCAGGAGGCCCTTCCCCTTGGCGCCGCCCGCGTGCAGGAGCACGAGCGTGATCTCCTCGATGGGCGCGTCGAGATACGCCTTGATGTCCTTGATCGTGTCCGCGGACAGGTCCTGCGCGTTCCGCACGACCAGCACCTTGCGCTCGGCGAAGAGCGACGGGCTCGTCAGCTCCGCGAGCGTCCCGGGCTGGAGCTGCTCGGAGTTGAGGTCGCGTACGTCCGTGTCGGCGTCGGCGGCTCGCGCAGCCGCCACCACCTCCTGGACCGCGCGGTCGAGGAGCAGGTCCTCCTGGCCCACGGCGAGCGTGACGGGGGCGAGGAGATCGTCGTTCGAATTCTTCCTGGTGGCCATCGCGAACCAGCATCCCACGCGCCACTGACACCGATCCCCGGCACCGATCCCCATGCCCGAGAATGGCGGGGTGAGTGAACGACACGTACTGGTACTGCCCGACCGCGACGCCGCCGAAGAGGTGGCCGAGGAGCTCCCCGCCCGCTTCGGCGTCGCCGAGGAGCCCCAGCTCCTACGGGACGCGCTGGCCGGCGAGGACGACGCCGAGGACGCGCAGTGGCTGGTCGTCGTGGAGGACCCGGAGGGCCGGCTCGACTCGTCGGCGCTGGACGAACTGGCGGCGGAGTACGAGGGCTGGCTGGAGGCCCCGTAGAGGGCCCCAGCGCAACGCTCAGCTCCCGTCAGCTCCCGCCGCTCCCCCGCCGGAACGATCTCGATCGTCGTGTGGCGGCCGACGTCCAGGAAGTCGCTGGAGCGCAGGTGGTCGTCGCGCATCTGCACACCGGTGTCGATGGACGCGGCGTCGCAGCACGCGAGGTCCGATTTACGCGTGCGGATCGCTCGGCAACTCCGCGAGCTCGATGCCGAACAGGTCCCGGTACGCCGCCCTCACCTCCGCGTCCCCTTCGAGCATCCGCTCGCTGCGCTCGCCGTCCACGTGCGTGACGAGCTTGTGGCCGCTGAGGGTGACCCGGCCCGCGTCGGTGAGCCGGGTGCAGACGAGGGAGCGGGGGAAGTGCGAGTCCGGTGAGGTGCGGTGGTACCAGGCGCCTGCCGTGAAGTCGGCGAGCACGCGCGGCCGCGTCTCCAGCCGGTACTGCGGCTTGCCGTTCCGCAGCAGGTCCAGGTCGCCGTCCTCGGTCTCCACGACACGGAATGTGCCGGCGGGGTCGGTCTGGTCGCCCCGCTCGTCCAGCGCCAGCGGGAAGTGGCTGTGCTCACCGAACCCGACATCCGCGAGCCACCGCCCTTCCGTCTCCGTCTCCACCAGGACCGCCATGTGGTCGTACGGAATACCCAGCCGGCCGCCCTCGCCGAACACGCGCGCCTGCAGGAGCATGACGCCGAAGCCGAGTTCCCGCAGGAGAGCGGCGAACGTCCCGTTGATCTCGTAGCAGAACCCGCCCCTCCTCGCCCCGACGACCTTGTCGAGCAGTGCCTTCTCCTCCAGGACGATGTTCTCGCCGAGGTGGATCGACAGGTTCTCGAAGGGAACCGTCTTCAAGTGCCGCAATTGCAGGGCGCGCAGGGCGGCCGCGTCGGGGCGGTCCGGTCGCTCCGCTCCGATGCGCCGCAGGTACGCCTCGACGGGGACGTCCGGGTTCTGCAGGGTGTGAGTGGTCATGCACCGAGTCTGCCGCTCCCTCCCTCCGCCCGCCCATGAGTCCCTGGACCTAGGCCTGTTGCCCGAGGTCCGTCGGCCGAGGCGGCACCCGTACCGCCCCGACTACCGTGCGAACCATGGCCGATCATGAACCGCCCCACCCCAGCCCACGCCCCCGCGCCCAGCGCAAGCAGGACGTCCTCGACCGGCTCGCCACGGAGGAGGACATCTGGGTCGCGACCGCCTCCACCGACGGCGAACCCTGCCTGGTGCCCCTGTGGTTCCTCTGGGACGCGGGTGCGGAGACGGATGCGGGGACGCTCCTCTTCTGCACGAAGCGGAACAACCCCACGGCCCGCAACCTCACCCCCAAGGGCAAGGTCCGGCTCAGCCTCGGCCACACCCGCGACGTCGTCCTCATCGACGGCACGGCCGAGAAGGTGGAGGGCTCCGACCTGCCGACGCCCTCGGCGGACGCCTTCGCGGCCAAGCTCTCCTGGGATCCACGCGGCGCGACCGACTGGGTCTACCTCCGAGTCACCCCCAGGACGGTGCGAGCCTGGCACGAGGAGCACGAACTCAAGGGCCGCGTCCTGATGCGCGACGGCGCCTGGCTGACCTGAGGCCCGGAGCGCCCGGGGCGGGCCGGCCCTGCCGGCCGCCCTCACAGACTCGGTACGGCCGCCAGCCCCGGCCCCACCCCCGTGACCGCGATCGCCCCGTCCCGGTCCGTCCGGAGCACCTCCGCTCCCCCGGCCCGCAACGCCTCGACCGTCACCGGAGCGGGATGGCCGTACGGGTTGTCCCGCCCGGCCGAAACCAGCGCGAGCCGTGGCCGGACCGCCCGTATCAGCCCGGGGTCCTGGTAGGCGGAACCGTGGTGGGCGACCTTGAGCACGTCCACCGGGCCGAGCTCGGGGTGGGCCCGCAACAGGCCCTGCTGGGCCGGTGGTTCGAGGTCTCCCAGGAGCAGCAGCCTCAGCCCCTCCCGGTTCCGGACGAGCAGGGTGACGCTGGCGTCGTTCGGCCCGGACTCCTCCGGCCCCGCCGCCCCGAGCATCCCGGGCGTCCCCGCCGGCCACAGCACCTGCCACTCCAGCGGCCCCAGCCGTCTCCGCTCCCCCGGCAAGGCACGGATGACGGGCACCCCCGCCGCCTGGGCCACGCGCCGTACTGCCGCCACCTGTGCCCGGGGCTCTTCCAGCCCCGTCGTCTGGATCGCCCCGACCGACCGGCCCCGCAGGACCCCGGGAAGCCCTGCGACATGGTCCGCGTGGAAGTGGGTCAGGACGAGCAGCGGGATCCGCCGGACACCGAGATCGTGCAGGCAGCGGTCCACCAGGGCCGGGTCGGGCCCCGCGTCCACGACGACGGCCGTGTCCCCGCCGGCCGCGAGCACGGTCGCGTCGCCCTGCCCCACCTGGCACATCGCGAACGTCCAGCCCGGCGGCGGCCAGCCGCTCACCAGCCGGGTCAACGGCGCCGGTCGCACCACCGCGAAGAACAGCAGGACGACACAGCCGACCGCCACCCTCCGCCGGTACGGCAGCTTCCACGCCCCGAGCACCACAAGGCCGAAGAGCCCGGCCAGGAGCAGCCCGCCCCACCAGCCGCCGGGCCAGCCGGCCTCCGCGCCGGGCAGCGCGGCACCGGTCCGGGCCACACCGGCGATCCACCCGGCGGGCCAGGCCGCGACCTCCGCCACCAGCTCCGCCGCCCGGAGCGAGACCGGGGCAAGGGCGAGCGCGGCGAAGCCGAGCACCGTGGCCGGGGCCACGGCCACCTCGGCGAGCAGGTTGCTGGGAATCGCGACCAGACTCACCCGGGCGGCGAACACCGCCACCACGGGCGCGCACACGGCCTGGGCCGCCAGGGCCGCCGCCAGCGCCTCTGCGAGCCTGTCCGGCACCCCGCGCCGCCGCAGCGCGTCACTCCAGCGCGGCGCGATCGTGAGCAACGCCCCGGTGGCCAGGACCGAAAGCAGGAATCCGTAACTCCGCGCCAGCCACGGGTCATAGAGCACCAACAACAGCACGGCGCCGGCCAGCGCGGGAATCAGCGACCTGCGCCTGCCCGTGCCGATGGCGAGCAGCGCAACCGAGCCGCAGGCCGCCGCCCGCAGCACACTCGGATCCGGGCGGCACACGACCACGAAGAGGAGCGTCAGGCCTCCCCCGATCACCGCGGTGGCCCGCAGCGAAAGCCCGAGCCGGGGCGCGAGCCCACCCCGCTCCACCCGCATCGCCGCACCCGGCCGCCCGATCAGCAGGAGCAGGACAACCGTGAGGTTGGACCCGGACACGGCCAGCAAGTGAGTGAGGTCCGTGGCCTCGAAGGCGTCGCCGAGTTCCGGATCGATCCGCGAGGTGTCGCCGACGACGAGCCCGGGCAACAGCGCCCGCGCGTCACCGTCGAGGTCCTCGGTCGCACGGCGCAGCCCCGCCCGCAGCTCCCCGGCCGTGCGCTGCACGCCGCTCGGCGGCCCGGTGATCCGGGGCGGTCCGGATCCGTCGACCCGCAGCGCCGCCGCGAACCTGTCCCCCGGGCGCATCGGGGGTGCCAGCCGTCCGACGAGCCGCAGCCGGGTCGACGGCAGCAGCCGCAGCCACTCCCGCTGGGCCTCCCCGGCCGGAACGATCACCAGGACCGGTGTCCTGGTCCGGTGCGCGGCTCCGCTAGCCGCCTCGACGAGGGTCGCCTCGCCGTTGAGGACGACGGAGACCGGGGCCGTCCTGTCGCCCCGGATCCGGGGCCGGGTGAGCCGGGGATCGGAGGTGACCGTGACCTCCGCTCCCACCCGGGCGTACTCGTCCGCGAGCCCGGGCACGGGCCCCCGCCTCAGGTCCGAACCATGCAGCCCGCCCGCGGCGGCACCGGCGGCCGCGCAGAGCAGCACAGCCGCCCCCGCAGTACCCTGAAGCCACCACCCGCCCCCTTCCCGACCGCCCCCCTCCCGACCGGACCTCACCCGAACCGCCACCATCAAGACCCCCGCCCCCACCAGGCAGACGAGCACCCCCACGCACACCCACCACCCGGCCACCCCCACCGCGAGCCCGGCCGCTCCCCAGGCCGCCAACGCGGGCGGAACGAGCCGAAGATCGGTGGGCCCCTCCTCGAGCAGCCGGCCGCGCCACGACGGGGCGGGCTCCTCCGTCACCTGGCGGGCGTTCATGGCCGGACCAGCGGCGCGAGGTCCGCGAACCGGCGTTCCCCGATGCCATTGACCTCGCGCAGCTCGGCCACCGACCGGAATCCACCGTGCTCCGCACGATGGTCGACGATGTGCTGGGCAAGGACCGGACCCACTCCGGGCAGGGTGTCGAGCTGCTCCACCGTCGCCGCGTTCAGGCTCAGCGGTGCCGCCCGCGTTCCGGCCGCCGCTCCAGCGCCTCCCCCGCCCACCCCCGGAGCACCGCCCACGACCGCCGCCGGCGTCACCCCGACCGCGACCTGTTCGCCGTCCAGCAGGACCCGGGCGCGGTTGAGGCCGGTCAGGTCCGTCCCGGGCCGGGCTCCTCCGGCCGCCCGCAGGGCGTCCGCGACCCGCGACCCGGCCGGCAGCGTCAGCACCCCGGGCCGCCGTACCTTGCCGCTCACGTCGACGACCACACCCGACGGCGACGCCCCGGCTGTCGGCGCCGCCGAGGCTCCCGGAGACACCCCGGCCTCCGCCGGCGGCGCCGCATGCACGATCTCCGGCGCCCTGACCGCCTCCGGCCTGCCGGTCCAGAAGGACCGCCCGGCGAATACGGCGGCCACGACGAGGACCACGGCCAGCGCGGCCAGCGTCCGCGGTTCGAGGCCGCACCGGGTCTGCACCCACACCGGCAACCGTTCGCTCAGCGCCGGCCGCAGCCGCTCCCACCGTCCGGGAGCCGCCAGCTCCTCCCGGGGCCCGGGTGGCTCGACCACCTCGGGCGCTCCCCACTCCGCCGGGGGTCGAGTCGACACGGAAGGCGGCCGCGTGCTGGCGGGGAAGAGCGCCTCACCCCGGCGTCGTACCGCCGCGCCGTTCGCCGCGACCGCGCGCCTTCCCCGGGCCCGCGCGGGAGGCGAGCCCCGCCCCCGGACGCGCCTGCGCCCGTCCGATCCCGGAGCGCGGCCCGGACCGCTGGCCGCGCCCCCGGTCGTACGACGAGCCGTGGGACGGGTGGAGTTGACAACGGAGGGACGGGTTGCGAGATGTGCGCGAAGAGCCATGGACAGGACGGTAGGCACATCCGTCCGAATCCGCTTGAGACCCGTCGATTTCCGTGGACAGACGCCCAGTTGTGGAAAAACCCGTCACTCACACGAGGGACGGACCCGTCAGCGCGGCGACACGACGACGGCGAGGAGTCCGGGCCCGGTGTGCGCCCCGATCACCGCGCCCACCTCGCTGGCCTGCAACTCCTCAAGGCCCGGCACGCGTTCACGCAGCCGGTCGGCGAGCACGGCGGCCCGTTCGGGTGCGGAGAGGTGGTGCACGGCGACGTCGACCGGGCCCGCGCCCGCCCGTTCCACCGCGATCTCCTCCAGGCGGGCGATCGCCTTCGACGCCGTCCGCACCTTCTCACGCAGCTCGATCCGGCCTCCGTCGAGCTGGAGCAGCGGTTTGACGGAGAGCGCCGAACCGAGCAGCGCCTGCGCGGCACCGATCCGCCCGCCCCTGCGGAGGTACTCCAGCGTGTCGACGTAGAAGAAGGCGGAGGTTCCGGCGGCCCGCTTCTCGGCGGCGGCGACGGCCTCGTCGATCGAGCCGCCGGCGTCCACGACCTCCGCCGCCGCGAGCGCGCAGAAGCCGAGCGCCATCCCGACCATGCGGGTGTCGATCACCTTGACCGGCACGGGGGCGTCCTTGGCCGCCACGACGGCGGCGTCGTACGTACCGGACAGCTCGCTGGAGAGGTGCAGCGAGACGATGCCCGTCGCACCGGACTCGGCCGCCGCGCGGTAGGTCGCCGCGAAGACCTCGGGCCCGGGCCGCGAGGTGGTCACGGGCCGGCGCTTCTGGAGCGCCTGGGCCAGTGAGCGGGCCGAGATCTCGGTGCCCTCTTCGAGCGCTCTGTCGCCGATGACGACGGTGAGCGGGACCGTGGTGATGCCGTGCCGCTCCATCGTCTGCGGTGGCAGGTAGGCCGTGGAATCGGTGACGATCGCGACATGCCGGGACATGAGCGGGAGGTTACCCGCCGGGGCCGCTGCGCGGCAGCCCGCCCCCGCGTTCCACGACGTCAGGTCGTGGTCTCGGGCCGGGCGGACTTCTCCCACGGGTAGGTCGTCGCGCGCGGGTCGCGGGCCGTGATCGCCTGCGGCGCCTGCCGGTCCGGGGTCTCCCCGTCCGGGCGGGGTCCGGCCTCCGCGTCACGGCCTCCGTCGGCCCGCGCGTCCGCCTCCGCGGGCCAGGTCTGCCCCCGCTCGGCGTCCGGCGCCGGGGCGCCCGCGGCGGGCCAGGAGAAGTCGTCCGAGGCGGGGTCCTGGGCGGTCGACCCGGACCAGTGGCGCAGCGCGCCCGCCTCCAGGTCGATCTGGGCGCTCAGCGAGCCCAGGTCGTCCTCCGCGAACTTCCGCGCCCGGTCCCTGGCGGCCCAGCGCAGCGAGTCGGCCGAGTGCGTGATCCGCTCCGTACGCTCCCGCAGGTCCTTGAGCTGTGCGGACACGCGCGCCTTGTCCGGCTCGCGCTCCAGCCGCTTGAGGTCCTCGTCCAGCTCGTGGCCGTGGGCGCTCAGCCGTGCGAAGAGGTCGAGGGACTCCCTCAGCGAGGCGTCCTCGGCCACGCCCGCCTGCAGAGCGTCCTGCGTCGCGCGCATCGAGGTCCGCAGGGAGAGCCGCAGCTGGGCCAGCTCACCGCCGACCCCGCCCTGTCCGTAGCTCTTGGCGCGCAGCGTGGTGTCCTCGACGGT
Source organism: Streptomyces sp. NPDC001927 (assembly GCF_053594455.1). Lineage (NCBI taxonomy): Bacteria > Bacillati > Actinomycetota > Actinomycetes > Kitasatosporales > Streptomycetaceae > Streptomyces > Streptomyces sp. NPDC001927. The sequence goes on from NZ_JBSFEN010000017.1 coordinate 26,569, forward strand.
GCGCCGGGCCTGGTGGATCGTGCGGTCGACACCGCGCTTGGCGGCCTTGACCGCCTTCACGGTCGCGTACACCCCCAGCGCCACGAAGGCGAAGAAGAGCAGCGCCATGATCACAATCGCGGCTTCCATGTCCGCCCCTCCGGCGTGGGTCGAATTCCCTGGGCTGTCGTTCTTCCACGGTAAACGGAACGGGCAGGCCAGAGGTTCCAATGGAACCCCCAACCTGCCCGTAGGGGAAACCCCTCATACCGCGCTGCCGACATCAGCCGCCGAAGCAGCAGAGGCAGCAGAAGCGGCCAAAACCGCCGAAGCTACCCGGCGACGATGTTGACCAGCTTCGGCGCCCGCACGATGACCTTGCGGATCTGCGCGCCGCCCAGCGCCGCGACCACGTTCGCGTCGCCCAGGGCCAGCGCCTCCAGCTCCGCATCCGTGATCGCCGGGGAGACCTCCAGGCGGGCCTTGACCTTGCCCTTGATCTGCACGACGCAGGTCACGGTCTCGTCGACGACGTACGCCGGGTCGGCGACCGGGAAGTCCTGGTGGACGACGGAGGCGGTGTGGCCCAGCTTGCGCCACAGCTCCTCGGCGATGTGCGGGGCCAGCGGGGCGACCAGCAGCACCAGCCGCTCGGCGACCGAGCGGGAGACCGGACCGCCCACCTTGGTCAGGTGGTTGTTCAGCTCGGTGACCTTGGCGATGGCGGTGTTGAAGCGCATGGCCGCCATGTCCTGCGAGACGCCGTCGATCGCCTTGTGCAGGGCGCGCAGCGTGTCCTCGTCCGGCTCGGTGTCGACGACGGTCGCCGCACCGGTCGCCTCGTCGACGATGTTGCGCCACAGCCGCTGCAGCAGCCGGTACTGGCCGACCACCGCGCGCGTGTCCCACGGGCGGGAGACGTCCAGGGGGCCCATCGCCATCTCGTACAGGCGCAGGGTGTCGGCGCCGAACTCGGCGCAGATCTCGTCCGGCGTGACGGCGTTCTTCAGGGACTTGCCCATCTTGCCCAGGACGCGGCTGACCTTCTCGCCCTGGTACCAGTAGCCGCCGTCGCGCTCCTCGACCTCGGCCGCCGGCACGGCGATGCCGCGCGCGTCCCGGTAGACGAACGCCTGGATCATGCCCTGGTTGTACAGCTTGTGGAACGGCTCGGCCGAGGAGACGTGGCCCAGGTCGAACAGCACCTTGGACCAGAACCGCGCGTACAGCAGGTGCAGTACGGCGTGCTCGGCACCGCCGACGTACAGGTCGACGCCACCGGTGGGCATGCCCTCGCGGGGGCCCATCCAGTACTGCTCGATCGCCGGGTCGACCAGCTTCTCGGAGTTGTTCGGGTCCAGGTAGCGCAGCTCGTACCAGCAGGAACCGGCCCAGTTGGGCATGGTGTTGGTCTCGCGGCGGTACTTCTTCGGCCCGTCGCCCAGGTCCAGGGTGACGTTGACCCAGTCCTCGTTGCGGGACAGCGGCGTCTCGGGCTGGGTGTCGGCGTCGTCCGGCTCGAAGGTGCGCGGCGAGTAGTCCTCGACCTCGGGCAGCTCCAGCGGCAGCATCGACTCGGGCAGCGAGTGCGCGACGCCGTCCTCGTCGTAGACGATCGGGAAGGGCTCGCCCCAGTAGCGCTGGCGGCTGAACAGCCAGTCGCGCAGGCGGAAGTTGACGGTGCCCTCGCCGATGCCGCGGTCGGCCAGCCAGGCGGTGATCTTCGCCTTGGCCTCGACGACGCCCAGGCCGTCCAGGGAGATCTCGTCGTTCGCGGAGTTGACCAGCTTCGCCTCGTACGAGACGAAGGCGTCGTCCCAGTCGGCCGGGTCGGTGCCGCGGCCGTCGCTCGGCTCGACGACGCAGCGCATCGGCAGCTCGAAGGCGCGGGCGAAGGCGAAGTCGCGGGTGTCGTGGGCGGGGACGGCCATGATCGCGCCGGTGCCGTAGCCCATCAGGACGTAGTCGGCGATGAAGACCGGGACCTGCTCGCCGCTGACCGGGTTGGTCGCGTACGCGCCGGTGAAGACACCGGTCTTGTCCTTGGCCTCGGCCTGCCGCTCGACGTCGGACTTGGAGGCGGCCTGCTTGCGGTAGGCGGCGACGGCGTCGGCCGGGGTGGCGTGCCCGCCCGTCCACACGTCGTGCGTGCCCGCCGGCCACGCGTCCGGGACGATCTTCTCGACCAGGTCGTGCTCGGGCGCCAGGACCATGTAGGTGGCGCCGAACAGGGTGTCCTGGCGGGTGGTGAAGACGGTGATCGCACCGGCGTCGCCGACCTGGAAGTCGACGCGGGCGCCCTCGGAGCGGCCGATCCAGTTGCGCTGCTGCAGCTTGATGGCCTCGGGCCAGTCCAGCGCGTCCAGGTCGTCCAGCAGCCGGTCCGCGTAGGCGGTGATGCGCATGTTCCACTGGCGCAGCTTGGCCTTGAAGACGGGGAAGTTGCCGCGCTCGGAACGGCCGTCGGCGGTGACCTCCTCGTTGGCCAGGACGGTGCCCAGGCCGGGGCACCAGTTGACCGGCGCGTCGGAGGCGTAGGCCAGGCGGTACTCGCCCAGGACGTCGGAGCGCTCGGACGCGTTCAGCTCGCTCCACGCACGCGTGGAGCCGGGGACGTCACGCGTGCCGTTCTCGAACTGCTCGACCAGCTCGGCGATCGGGCGGGCCTTCTCGGCCTCGTCGTCGTACCAGGAGTTGAAGATCTGCAGGAAGATCCACTGGGTCCACTTGTAGTACTCCGGGTCGATCGTCGCGAACGACCGGCGCTTGTCGTGGCCCAGGCCCAGCCGGCGCAGCTGGACCTTCATGTTCTCCATGTTGGCCTCGGTGGACACGCGCGGGTGCGTGCCCGTCTGCACGGCGTACTGCTCGGCCGGCAGGCCGAAGGCGTCGAAGCCCAGGGTGTGCAGCACGTTGTGGCCGGTCATGCGCTGGTGGCGGGCGAAGACGTCGGTGGCGATGTAGCCCAGCGGGTGACCGACGTGCAGGCCCGCGCCCGAGGGGTACGGGAACATGTCCATGATGAACTTCTTGGGGCGGGCCGCGACGGCCGCGTCGCCCGCCAGGTCACCCGTCGGGTTCGGGGCCTCGTAGGTTCCCTCGGCGTCCCAGAAGTCCTGCCAGCGTGCCTCGATGTCGGCGGCCATGGCCGCCGTATAACGATGCGGGGCCGCCGTCTCGGCAGCCGAATTCATCTCGCTCATGATCCTTGAAGCTCCATCGATCGTCTCTGCCCACTGCCCGCGAACTGCACTGCCACGAAATGAAAAATCCCCTCGCACAGGAGGGGACGCCGCGCCGATTCCGACCGGATCTTTCATCCGTCGGGACTGATCAGCGCGGCTCGCTAAGCAGGAGGCGTACGGCACGCATGGCGTCAGGGTACCGCAGGGCCCACAGGGGTCGCACCGACGTTCCGCCCGCCGGTCACCCGACTGCCGACCGCGCCCGGGGCGCCCGGGTTACTCCGCGTATCGCCCCTATCCGGGGCAACCCCAGAGTCAGTTCTCGGTCGCGTACCGCGTAAACGAGCAAACCACCTACCGCTCGGTATGGAGCGACTTAGCATGCCGCAACGGGACCGCTTATCCGCACCATTCGGAGTCGCACCCATGAACCCTCATCGCAAGATCCGCTCTTCCCCCGTTCCGCGAACCGCTGTGAGTCGGCCGGTTCAGGGCGGGATATACGTCGCGGGGCTGGTGATCATTCCCCTGCTCGTCCTCGGCGGCGGTGACGGCTTCCGGGCCGCCCTCGACTTCACCAGCGGCGTGCTGTCGCTGGTGTCCCTCACCGCGTCCGTCGCGTGGGGTCTGATCGCGAGCGACCGGCTGCTGCTCTCCACGCGGCACCGGCTGCTCGCCCAGGGGATCCACCGCGCCACCGCGGTCGCCGCGCTCGGCTTCCTGCTGCTGCACGGCACCGTGAAGGTCGCCCTCGGCCGGGTCGAGCCGGTCGGCGCGCTGCTCCCCTTCGGCCTCGGCGTCACGGGGAGCTCGGCGCTCATCGGCTTCGGCTCGCTCGCCGGGCTCCTCATGGTCGTCACGGCCGCCACCGGCGCCCTGCGCAGCACCCTGGCGGGCCGGAGCCGTTTCGCCGCCCGCTGGCGCCCGCTGCACATGCTGGCGTACCCGGCCTGGTGCTTCGCCCTGGTCCACGGCCTGTACGCGGGCCGGCCCGCCGCCACCTGGGTCCTCGTCATGTACTGCCTGGCGCTGACCGCGGTCGCGGCGGCCGTCTCGCTCCGCATGCTGCCCGCCCCCGTTCAGCGGGAGCTCGTGGACCGGGTCGCCGGCCTCCTGGCGTCCCTGGAGGGCCGCACGCGACGCCCCGGGCCGGACAGGACGGCCGAGAGGCCCGAAGGCCCTGAGAGCGCCGAGAGCCCGGCGAGCCCGCCCGCCGCGCCCGTCCCCGAGGAGCCCGCCACCCTGTCCGCCGAGTGGCTCGACCGCCCCGCCCCCGGGGTCCCCGGCGGCTTCTCGGCCGCCTACCGCGCGGTCTCCCGCGCCATCGCCGAGCCCCGGCCCGACCAGGCCCCGTACGTCACGCAGAGCGTGCCGTACGCCTCGGAACCGACCCCGTACCAGCCCGAGGCCACCCCGTACCAGCCCGAACCCACTCCGTACGCAGCCGCGGCCGATCCCGTCGGACCCGCCCCGCTCGCCGAGCGCGTTCCCCTGACCGAGGAGATACCCGTCGTCCCCGAACCGCCCCGCCGCCCCGGCTTCTGGCCCGCCCCCTCGCCCCCGATGCCGACCTACGCGGCCCCGGCCCCGACACCGACGTACGGGGCGCCGGCCTCGATGCCGACGTACGGAGCCCCTCCCCCGGCGCCGACGTACGCCAGCCCGCCGCCCGCGGGTGAGCCCTGGACCGCGCCCTCAGGAGAACGCCCGTGAACGCACCGCTCCCCGACGTCCCCGAGGTCCGGGTGGTCGGCCTGCCCCAGCTCACCCAGGGTTTCGACCTGGTCGAGCGGCTCGGCCTCGACATGCACCTGAAGGTGCACGGCCCGCTCGACCCCATGAGCGGCGAGTTCCTGGCCCGGCTCGCGGACGAGATGTCCCTCCACGGGCGCGGTGGCGCCGGATTTCCCTTCGGCCGCAAGCTCAGAGCGGTCGGCGAGGCGGCGATCCGCCGTGGGGTCCGCCCGGTGGTCGTGGTCAACGGCAGTGAGGGCGAACCCGCCTGCCGCAAGGACACCGTGCTGCTCAACCGCGCCCCGCACCTGATCCTGGACGGCGCGCTGCTCGCGGCGGAGGCCCTCGGCGCCCGGACGCTGATCGTGGCCGTCACCCGCAACTCCACGGAGATATCCGTCCGGGCCGCACTCGCCGAGCGCGGCCTGTCCGACCGGCGCGGACAGGGTCTACGCGCGCGTGTCGTCCGTACTCCCGAACGGATGGTCTCCGGAGAGGCCTCCGCGGTGATCCGCGCGGTGAGCGGCGGCCCCGCCCTGCCGCCCGGCCGCCGGGAGCGCGCGGCCGAGTCCGGGGTGGGCGGCGCGCCGACGCTGCTGTCCAACGCCGAGACCTTCGCCCAGCTGGCGGTGGCGGCCCGGATCGGTCCGCGCCGCTACCGCCACACCGGCCTGGACGCGGAGCCCGGCACGGTCCTGCTGACGCTGTCCGGCGCGGTCGCGCGCCCCATGGTCGTCGAGGTGCCGACCGGGGTCCCGCTGCGGTACGTGCTCCAGCTCGCGGGGGCCCCGGTGCTGCCCCAGGGCGTGCTCACGGGCGGCTACCACGGGAGCTGGATCGACTCGGTCGCGGTCGACGACGCGGTCGTCTCGCGGGCGTCCTTCGCGGCCGTGGGCGGCGCGCTCGGGGCCGGGGCGATCCTGCCGATCGGGCCGGAGACCTGCCCGCTCGGGGAGTCGCTGCGGGTCGCGAACTGGCTGGCGGCGGAGACCGCCGGCCAGTGCGGGCCGTGCCGGCTCGGGCTCCCCGCGGCCGCCGGCGGTCTCTCCGACGTCCTGAACGGGGGCGGACCGGCCGCGCTGGAGGCGCTGCGGGCGGTCACCCAGGCGGTCAAGGGCCGGGGCGCGTGCAAGCACCCGGACGGTTCGGCCCGCTTCCTCGCGTCGACGCTCTCGGCGTTCACGGACGATCTGGCCGCCCATGTCCTCGGCGGCGGCTGCGGCCGCCCGACCCTCGGCGTACTGCCGCTGCCAGGACCCGGCTACCAGGACACGGAGGAGTCGATTCCGAGCGGCGAGAAGCTGGCCGTGGACTGGACGCTCTGCCAGGGGCACGGGCTGTGCGCGGACATCGTGCCGGAGCTGATCCGGCTGGGCCCGGACGGCTATCCGGCGCTCGCCGACGCCTCCGTGCCCACGCATCTGCGGGGCCGGGCCCAGCGGGCCGTACGCCGCTGTCCCGCGCTGGCGCTCCGGATGGAGCAGACGACCCAGGAGCGGCCGGCGCTTCCGCCGGGCGGCGGCCGCAAGGCGCTGGGCAGCGGCAGGGGTTGACCCCAGGAGCCGTGGACGGCCGCAGACGGCCACACACGAAGAAGCGGACCATCCGATCCGGATGGTCCGCTTCTTCGTTCTGTGGAGCTAAGGAGAATTGAACTCCTGACCTCCTGCATGCCATGCAGGCGCTCTACCAACTGAGCTATAGCCCCGTGCTGTCCGCCCCGTTCCGGGTTTCCCCCGCGGCGACAGACAGAACATTAACCGGCCGCCCGGGGGATCACCAAATCGTTTCCCTGGGCGTTCGAACGCGGCCGGTAGGGTCCCCCTCTGTGACCGTGCCCGTGATCGCCCGCACCCGCGCCCGCCAGTGGCCCCTCGCCACCGCCGTGGCGGTATGTCTCCTGTCGTTCGTCGCCTTCTGGGTGGCGCAGCGGCTCGCCCACGTGAACATGCTCGACGTGATGGTCTACCGGGCCGAGGGGGAGACGGTCCGGGCCGGTGGCGATCTCTACGCGATGCGCGCCACCTCGGCGAACCTCGCCATGACCTACCCGCCCTTCGCGGGGCTGATGTTCGTCCCGCTGACGTTCGTCGACGTCCCGCTGATGCGGACGCTGGCCACGGCCGGGAACCTGCTGCTCGTGGTCGCGCTGGTCCAGCTCTCGCTGCGCCTGGTTCGGCCCTCCCTCACCGGCGAGCGGCTGTGGCGCGCCACGCTCCTGGTGGCGGCGGTCGTCGTCTGGTCCGAGCCGGTGTGGACGACGCTGCGGTACGGGCAGATCAACCTGCTCATCGCGGTGGCCGTGCTGTGGGACTTCACACGCCGCGAGGGCAGCCGCTGGGCGGGCGTGGGCATCGGTCTGGCGACTGCGGTGAAGCTCACACCGGGCCTCTTCGTCGTCCTCCTGCTGGTGGCCGGGCTGCTCCAGTGGCGCCGCGAGCGGCGCTGGAACGCGTGGCTGCGGATGGCCGCCACGGCGACGGCGGTGTTCCTGGGGACGACCCTGGCCAGCGCGCTGGCCCTGCCGTACGACTCCAAGCGCTTCTGGACCCACACGCTCTTCGAGACGGGCCGGGTCGGCTTCGCAGAGGAGACCGCGAACCAGTCGCTGCGCGGGGTGCTGGCCCGGCTGCTGCACACCGACGACCCCGGTCTGCTGTGGGCGGTCGTCGCGGCCGCGCTCGGCGGCGCGGCGATGGCGCTCGCGGTCCGGGCCGCGCTGCGCGGGGACAAGGCGCTGGCCGTGATCGTCTGCGCGGTCACGGCGCTCATGATCAGCCCGATCTCGTGGTCCCACCACTGGGTGTGGTGCGTGCCGCTCCTGGTGCTGCTGGTGGACCGCCGCGAGCGGATACGGCCGGCGTGGACGGTCTGGGCGGTGCCGCTGGTCTTCGCCTCGTTCGCGCTCTGGTGGGTGCCGCACGACCCGGGCCGCCCCGAACTCGACCAGAACGCCGGTCAGATGGTGCTCTCGGCGATCTATCCGCTGACCGCGACGGCGCTCTTCGTGGGGTATGCGCTCACGCGCCGCGCCCCGGCCGGTCCTCAGGCCCCGGCCCGTCCTCGGACCCCGGTCCCGCGTCAGGCCGTGGCGAAGGAGTAGAAGCGCTTGAGGGTGCAGTGTTCGTCGAGGAGCCGGCCGTAGATCGGCTCCCCTTCGAGCTCGCGGTAGGTCTCGATGGGGTCGCCTTTTATGATCAGCGCCCGCGCGCACTCCTCGCACCAGTACTGGTAGTCGACGTTGACCGGGTCCATGTCACGGACGATGGGCGTACCACTGCCGCACCAGTCGCATTTCCGCCTGTGCGCACCCATCACTCAGCTCCAGCTGTGGCCGCAGGACGTGCACACATAGGACACTCCGCCGTTGTCACCGAGCATTTGGGCCACCTGGGCGGAACCGCACGAGGGGCAGTCGAGCAGAGCCTCGAGAGGTTCCGCGGACTCGACGGGCTCGGTGACGGCATGGGCCTCGGCATCCTCGGCACCGCTCACGGCCAACGCGCACTCCCTCCCGCCCGGACCCTCGTTCCCCTCCGGCCGTCCGATTCTGCCATGGCCCCGCAAGGGGGTCAGCGAGCTCGGCGTACGAGAGCGGTCGACGCGCCCAAGATCGAAGCGGCGGCCAGCGCGAGGGCGCACGCCCACAGCGCCTCGCCGGAGTCATACGCCCCCGGCGCGTGCAGTCGTCCCAGGAAGACCGTGCCGAAGGTCGCCACGCCGATCAGCTGCCCGAGCTGGGTGACGGTGGCGAGCAGTCCGCTGGCGTCGGCGGCGTCCTCGGGCCTGACGGCGGCCAGCGCACGGGTCAGGGCGGGGCTGAAGGCGAGCGCGAGCCCGCCGCCCATGGCGGCGAGCGCCGGGTAGAGGGCCCAGCCACCCGTGCCGCCGCCCCGGAAGAGGAGGCCCATGGCGAGTGCGGCGGCCGTGGCGGCGAGGAAGCCGGCCGGGACCAGCACGCGCTGCGCGCGGGCGGGCCAGCGCCGCCAGGTGAGGCCGATCACGCCGAAGACGACGGCGGCCGGCGCGAAGGTCAGCCCGGCCCGCAGCGCGCTGTAGCCGAGCCCTCCCTGCAGGTGCAGGGTGAGGGTGAACAGGAAGCCGGCGTTGACGGCCATCGCCACGCCGATCCGGAACGCGGCCTTCCCGATGCCGGGGATCCGTAGGACGCGCGGGGCGATGAGCGGGGCGCCGCCCCGGCGGGCGAGCCTCGACTCGTACGCGCCGAAGGCCACGAACACGACCGCGGAGACCGCGAGCGAGATCCAGGACCACAGCGGCCAGTCCTCCTCCTGCCCGAGGACCAGCGGGACGGTCAGGAGCGAGACGGCCGCCGCAAGGAGGACCAGACCGGGCAGGTCGAGGGGGCGGGAGCGTTCGGGTTCGGTGCGCGCGTCGCGCGGCAGGACGCGTGCGCCGAGCGCCAGCAGGGCCAGTCCGATGGGCACGTTGACGAGGAAGACCGGCCGCCATCCGCTGCCGAGGAGATCGGCGCTGACGAGGACACCGCCGACGACCTGTCCCGCGGCGGCGCCGGTGGCGAGCACGGCGGAGTACGCGCCGAGGGCGCGGACGCGGCCCTCGCCCGTGAAGGTGCGCTGGATGAGGCTGAGCACCTGCGGGATCATCAGGGCCGCCCCGGCTCCCTGGACGAGCCGGAAGGCGATCAACTGGCCCGTGTCGGCGGCGAGTCCGCAGGCGAGCGAGGCGGCGGTGAAGACGGCGAGTCCGCCGAGGTACATCCTGCGGTGGCCGAGGCGGTCGCCGAGACGCGCGCCGGTGATCAGCAGGACCGCGTAGGCGATGGTGTATCCGGCGACGACCAGTTGAAGTCCCGCCCCGGAGGCCCCCAGTTCGGTACGGACGGTGGGGGCGGCGACATTGACGATGAACACGTCGAGCAGCGCCATGAACTGCGCGGCGAGCACCACGGCGAGCAGCAGCCCGGGGCGGTTGTCGGTGCCACCGTCTTTACTGAGTACGGGACGTGTTGTGGTCGTCGTCATGGCAGCCAGCCTGACGGGGGTCCGATACGGGTAACGAGAGCCCGCTGATGCTGGTACTGACACCACCTGGCAACGGCGGTACGGGGACTCGACCATGGGGGTGTGACGATCTTGGCAGCACCGGCACAGCCGCGCCGCAGACACGAACTGGCCGCGTTCCTGCGCGGCCGCCGGGCCAGGGTGACTCCGGAGGACGTGGGGATGCCACCCGGCCTACGCCGCCGCACGCCGGGGCTGCGCCGCGAGGAGGTCGCCCAGCTCTCCGGCGTCGGCGTCACCTGGTACACCTGGCTGGAACAGGGCCGTCCGATCAACGCCTCCGCCCAGGTGCTCGACGCCGTCGCCCGTGTCCTCCGGCTCGACCGGCCCGAGCGCGAGCACCTGTACCACCTCGCGGAGGTGCCCTTGGCGCCGGACCACGCCGCCGAGGACGTGGACGTGGTCAGCCCGGAGATCCAGGGCATCCTGGACGCCCTGGCCCCTCACCCGGCGGTCGTCTACAACAGCCGGTACGACGTGCTCGCGACCAACTCGACGTACCGGCTGCTGTTCCCCGCTCCGGACACCACACCGGCCGACACCCGCAATGTCCTGTGGACGCTCTTCACCATGGAGGACCACAGCTGCCCGCTCGTCGACAAGAGACGCGAGCTTCCGCTGATGGTGGCCCAGATGCGCGGGGCCTACGGCCGGCACGTGGGCGAACCCGCCTGGGAGTCGTTCGTCCGCGGGCTCGCGGCGGCGAGCCCGGAGTTCGCGCGGCTGTGGCGGAGCGGCGACGTGGTCCCGCCGGGCAGCCACGTCAAGACCTTCCGTCACGACGCGGTGGGAGAGCTCCGGATGACCTCGGTGTCGCTCTCCATCAACGGGATGCCGGAGTGCCGGATCGTCGCCTACACCCCCAACGACGAGGAGAGCGGACGGGCGATCGAGACGCTCATCGCCATGGGGGTGGACACCTGGGCGTGAGACGAGCGGGAAACGACGAATCCCGCCCCCTGGTGGGGACGGGATTCGGTGACTGTGGAGCTAAGGAGAATTGAACTCCTGACCTCCTGCATGCCATGCAGGCGCTCTACCAACTGAGCTATAGCCCCTCGTGTTCTTCGCGCTCCGCGCTGCGAACAAGAAGAACTTTAGCCTGTGACCTGCCGGAAAGTGAAATCCGGGTCGGAGGAGCGCTCAGTCGTCGTCGCCGAGGACCGGTTCGGGCAGCGTGCCTGCGTTGTGCTCCAGGAGCCGCCAGCCTCGGGCGCCCTCGCCGAGGACGGACCAGCAGCAGTTGGAGAGCCCACCGAGGCTCTCCCAGTGATGCGCCTCCAGGCCGAGGAGCCGGCCGATGGTGGTGCGGATGGTGCCGCCGTGGCTCACGACGACGAGAGTGCCGTCCTCGGGCAGCTTGTCGGCGTACTCCAGGACGAGCGGGGCGGCCCGGTCGGCGACCTCGGTCTCCAGCTCGCCACCGCCCCGGCGCACGGGCTCGCCGCGCTTCCAGGCCGCGTACTGCTCGCCGAAGCGCCCCACGATCTCGTCGTGGGTCAGCCCCTGCCACTCCCCCGCGTACGTCTCGCGCAGGGCGGAGTCGTGCGTGATGACGTGGCCGGTGATCGCGGACAGCTCGGCGGCCGTGGCCGCCGCCCGCTTCAGGTCGGAGGCGATGATCGCGTCCGGCTTGAGCGAGGCGAGCAGCCGGGCGGCCCGGCGCGCCTGGGCGACGCCGGTCTCGGTCAGCTCGATGTCCGTGGAGCCCTGGAAGCGGCGCTCCAGGTTCCATGAGGTCTGGCCGTGCCGCCACAGGACGATGCGGCGGCCAGTGCCGCCCTTGGTGGTGCTCAGCTCAGCTCACCGTCCGTCTCCTCGCCGACGCCGGTCAGCGCGGCATGCTCGGCGGCCTTGCCGCGGGTCTTCAGGGCGTCCTCGGGGAGGGGCAGCTCGGGGCAGTCCTTCCACAGCCGCTCCAGGGCGTAGAAGACCCGCTCCTCGCTGTGCTGGACGTGGACGACGATGTCGACGTAGTCCAGCAGGATCCAGCGGGCGTCGCGGTCGCCCTCGCGGCGGACCGGCTTGGCGCCGAGCTCCTTGTTGAGCCGCTCCTCGATCTCGTCGACGATCGACTTGACCTGGCGGTCGTTGGGCGCGGAGGCGAGCAGGAAGGCGTCGGTGATCGACAGCACATCGCTGACGTCGTACGCGATGATGTCGTGCGCGAGCCGGTCGGCCGCCGCCTGGGCGGCGGCGTTGACGAGCTCGATGGAACGATCCGTGGCGGTCACAAGCAGGCTTTCGTCGGCGGTCAGAGACACATCAAGGGTCTCACGTACCGCCGACCGCCCCGCAAACGATTACGAACGGGTCACTTCTTGGTCCCGGGGATCTTGTAGTCCTGGCCCAGAACCACCGTGACATCGGCGTTTCCGGCGGGCTTGCCCTTCTTGACCGCGCCGTCCGGGAGCCCGAGGGTCTTGGCGACCTCGGCGGCGGTCGCCTTCTGGGCGTCGTCGCCGTACAGGACCTGGGACGTCTCCTCGGTGCCGGCCTTCGCACCGCCCACGAAGGCGAAGCCTCCGTTGACCAGGACGACCCTGGCGGCCTCGGTGGCGTCCTTGCCGGTGGAGTCCTTGATCGAGACACGGACCGCCGCGCCCTGCTCGGGGGCGCTGACCTTGCCGCCGAGGATGTCCTTGACCACGCTGTCGGCCGCGGCCTCGCTGAGCGAGCCGTCCTGCTCCACCGGGAGGACGGCCGTCTTGTAGTCGCCGCCCTTGGCGTGCTTGGCCAGACCGGCGAGCGAGGCGCCGAGGTCCTTCTCCGGCAGCGACGGGTCCAGGATCATGACCAGCGTCGCGATGGTGTCCGCGTTGGCCTTGGGGTCGTCGGACATCTTCCGCAGCACGCTGTAGAGGACCTGGCCGAAGCGCTGGAGCTGCTTGGCCTCGGCCTCGCCGGGCGCGCGGTAGGTCGCGTAGGCGACGGCGGCGCGTCCGTTCAGTGTCTGGTTCTCGCCCTTGGTGACGAGCGGGTCCTCGCCCTTCTTGTCGCTGGGCACGGTGACGTCGGTGGTGAGGTCGATGTTGCTGACCAGCTCGACCAGGTTCTCCAGGAACGGGCTGTCCAGGCGCCAGGTGCCGGCGATCTTCGTGCCGAGGAGGTTGCCGACTGCCTCGCGCGTGCCGCTGGATCCGTCGTCCTCGACGGACTTGGCGAGGGTGGTCGCGGAGCCCTCCGAGTTGGACACGGAGAGGCTGTTCGGGAGCAGCACGGTGGTGCCCTGCCCGGTCGTGGTGTTGTCGACGAGGAGGGCGGTGGAGGTGTTGCCGCTCTTGATGTCGTGGAGGTGCACGACGATCGTGTCGCGCTTCTGCGGGCCGGTCGCGGTGTTCTGCTTCTGCTGTTCGCCGGACATGCCGGGGAGCTTGCCCGCGGACCAGAGGTAGCCGACCCCGCCGACGGCGGCGAGGGCCAGGACCACGATGAGGGCGACGACCCGGTTGCGGCCGCGCCGCCTGGCCTCCTCGCGCCGCTCGGAGCGGCTCTCGGTGAACTTCAGCCAGTCGATGACGTCTTCGGAGTCCTCGTCGGGCTCCTCGATGAACGAGAACTGCTCGGTGCGGTAGTCGCGGTCACCGCCGCCCTCGGGTGCGGGGCGCTGGCCCGGCACACCGGGCGGCGCGGCCACCGGGGCGGCCGGCGCGGGGGCGGGCCTGGGCGCGGCGGCCGGGGCCGTGTCGGCCTGGACGGCCCACTGCTGGCCGGTGTCGTACGAGGAGTAGCCGTAGCCCTGCTGCGGGTGCTGCTGGGGCTGCCCGTACGGGTCGTACTGCGGCTGCTGCTGGGGGGCCGGCTGGGGCTGCTGGGGCTGGATCGGCTGCCCATAGGCGTCGTAGCCGTACCCCTGCTGCTGTCCCTGGTGCTGCCCCGGCTGCTGCCCCTGCTGTCCCTGGTGCTGTCCCTGGTGCTGGACATGCTGCTGCTGGGCGTACGGGTCGTACGGCTGCTGCGCCTGTGCTGGGACCTGCTGGTACACCGGTTGCCCGTACTCGTCGTAGCCGATGATCTGCGGCTGCGGGTAGTACGGGTCGTACGGGTTCTGGTCGTTCACCGGTGCCCCTCTCCGAGGCTCACTCGCCGCGGTACAACTGGCGCTTGTCGATGTAGCGAACCACACCGTCCGGCACCAAATACCAGACCGGATCGCCCTTGGCGACCCTCGCCCGGCAGTCGGTGGAGGAGATGGCGAGTGCGGGAACCTCGACGAGCGAGACGCCCCCCTTGGGCAGGCCGTCGTCCGTGAGGTCGTGGCCCGGCCGGGTGACGCCGATGAAGTGGGCGAGCGAGAAGAGCTCCTCCGCGTCGCGCCACGTGAGGATCTGCGACAGCGCGTCGGCACCCGTGATGAAGAAGAGGTCCGAGTCGCTGTTGAGGGAGCGCAGGTCCCGGAGGGTGTCGATGGTGTACGTCGGCCCGCCCCGGTCGATCTCGATACGGCTGACCGAGAACTGCGGGTTGGACGCCGTGGCGATGACCGTCATCAGATAGCGGTCCTCGGCCGGCGACACCGCCTTGTGGCTCTTCTGCCACGGCTCCCCGGTCGGTACGAACACCACCTCGTCGAGGTGGAACAGGGCGGCCACCTCACTGGCGGCCACCAGGTGTCCGTGGTGGATCGGGTCGAACGTTCCGCCCATCACGCCGAGTCGGCGCTTGCCGCGGCCGCCAGTAGGCACTTCCTGCTCTCCCATGCGTGCAGAGCCTACTGGCACGGCAGCGGGCACCCTCGGTCCGGTCTCCGGCTCAGCGGTCGCGGTTGAAGCGGGTGGTGATCCACAGCAGCAGGAGCAGCGCGCCCAGCGCGCCGAAACCGGTGAGGTAGGGGTTGAGGCTGTCGTGGTTGCCACCGTGCTCGGCGCCCTCGGCGAGCATGACCAGGTTCGCGGCGGTGCTGTGGAGGCTCATCTTCGGCAGGACCTATCGATCGGGGATGGGAGCGGAGACTTCGCGCACATCGTATGCGGGCCGTCCGGGCACGCTCACGCCGACTCAGTCGTTGACCGGGCTGTCGTACCCCGCCGTCGCACCCGCGCCGGAGTTATCCACAGGCTCGGGCGCTCCGGGACCCCAGCACCTAGGCTGGGACGCGTCAGGGGGACGAGCAAGGTCTCGTACGAACAGGGGGCATCCATGACTGAGAAGACCGACAACGGCCAGGGGAACGTGCCGAGCAGGCAGCGCAAGCGCTTCCCGGACATCTCCTCACGCGCCTACGAGCACCCGGCGGACCGTTCGGCGCTCGTGGCCCTGCGCAAGCTGACCGGCTTCGACACGGTCTTCAAGGCGCTCAGCGGGCTGCTGCCCGAGCGGAGCCTGCGACTGCTCTTCCTCTCCGACTCCGTGCGGGTGAGCGACGCCCAGTTCTCCCACCTCAACGACATGCTGAGGGACGCGTGTTACATCCTGGACCTGGAGAAGGTCCCGCCGATGTACGTCACGCAGGACCCGAAGCCGAACGCGATGTGCATCGGCCTGGACGAGCCGATCATCGTGGTCACCACGGGCCTCGTGGAGCTGCTCGACGAGGAGGAGATGCGGGCGGTCGTCGGCCACGAGGTGGGCCACGCCCTCTCGGGTCACTCCGTGTACCGCACGATCCTGCTGTTCCTCACCAGCCTGGCGGTCAAGGTCGCCTGGATCCCGCTCGGGAACGTGGCGATCATGGCGATCGTGACGGCGCTGCGGGAGTGGTTCCGCAAGTCCGAGCTGTCGGCAGACCGGGCGGGGCTGCTTGTCGGCCAGGACCTGCAGGCGTCGATGCGCGGTCTCATGAAGATCGCCGGTGGCAACCATCTGCACGAGATGAACGTGGACGCGTTCCTCGCCCAGGCCGACGAGTACGAGAAGGGCGGCGATCTGCGTGACTCCGTCCTGAAGATTCTGAACGTGCTCCCGCGTACGCACCCCTTCACCACCGTGCGGGCGGCCGAGCTGAAGAAGTGGTCCGAGACCCGGGACTTCCAGCGGATCATGGACGGTCACTACCCGCGGCGCACGGAGGACAAGGACACCTCGGTGACCGACTCCTTCCGGGAGTCCGCCGGGCACTACGCCGAGTCGGTGCGCACCAGCAAGGACCCGCTGATGAAGCTGGTCGGCGACATCGCCGGTGGCGCGGGCGACCTGGCGGGCGACCTGGGCGGGAAGCTGCGCAGCCGGTTCGGCGGCGGGGCCCCGCGCGGCGACGGCGGCACGGCCGGCGGGAAGGCCGGCGGTGAGCAGGCCGACGGCGGCAAGGGCGACGCGGGCGGCGAGAGCGGCAGAGGCGGCGGCGCTCAGAGCGAGGGCTGAGCGCCCGGGGCGAGGGTCCCGCAGAGCGCGGAGACGGCGGGCCGGCCCGTGGCGTACGGGTCGGTGACGGCCGGGCCGCCCGGGTCAGGGGTCCGTTCGCCCGCGAGCAGCGGGTGGAGGGCTCCGCCGGCATCGGGTCCGCAGGCCTGTGGGCCGGCCTGGACGGTGCTGGCCAGCAGCTCGGCGCGGTGCATCCGCAGGTCCTCGCGGTCGAAGCGGAAGTGGACCGCTCGGTGGACGGTGAAGAGGGACGCGGCGGCCACGGGCCCGGCGCCGGCGGCTGCCGGACGCAGCGCGTAGGTGAAGGTGTGGTCCGCGGTGACCTCCAGCATGTCGGCGGCCGTCTCCGCGAAGCGGAGGGTGCCCTGGACGCGGACGCCCGGGTCGGCGAGGGCGACCTCGGCCGGGTCGAACCGCACCAGCCAGCCGGCCTCCGCGTGGCGGCCGTCGTCGAGCGAGGACTCGACGCTCTGGTCGAACTGGGCGAGCTGGTCGGGGTCGAGCAGCAGGCGGGCGGGACGGACCGTGACCCCCGCGAGGACGTCGGGCTCCAGGGAGGAGGCGACGAGGTAGTCCTTGGCGATGGACAGGGCCGTCACCACCTGGCTCTCCGAGAAGTGGGTGGTCCGGCCGGCGACCGGGAGGTTGATGCCGGCGGCTCCGACGCGGTACTCGGCGGCGGGGCTGTGGTCGAAGAGCTGGGCGGGCTGGCCGCCCGGGACCGGGCCCTGCGGGGCGAGCGGGACCACGGTGATCCGCAGCGGTTCGGCCCGCTGGTCGACCGGCGGCTGGTAGGGGTTGCGGACGCCGAGATAGATGGCCGTGCCGAAGGCGAGGAGGATCAGCAGCACCAGCAGGAGCGCCTGGCGGGAGCCGCTTCTGGGCTCCCAGTGGGGGCGGGAGCGGACGGCCTGGGAGTGCTCGCCCATCCGCTCCTCGGCCGAGAACTCCTGGAGCCGGGCAGCATTGACGAACGACTCGTCGAAGACGACGGATCGGTACTCGTCCTCACCACCGCCGGGGTCGGGAACCGGCCCCTCAGGCGGGTCGCCACGCCCTGCCATACCTTCAGAGTAGGTCGGACGCGGCTTCGGTAAACGCCCAGGTACACGACAAGTTCCGAAGAATTCGCACGGGTGGCGCGAGGGGACCGGCCGTGCGTCCGGGCCGGTGTCCGGGTGTGTTCAGGGAGTGCGCGGAACGGCGGGGACCGGGGGCGCGGAGTACTCGGCCGAGGCCGAGGGCGCGGTGACCGCCGGAGGGTTCTCGCGCGGCTTGTCGATGCCGGTGGTCGCGGGGGCCGGGACCTGGTCCTGGCGGTTGGCGGAGGCGCCCCGGTAGACCGCCGTGAAGGCGAGGGCGACCATGCCGACGCCCATCACCAAGGCGAGCACCCAGGCGACGGGCCGGTGCCAGCGGGCGCTGCCCCGGTAGGGGCGCAGGGCGCCGCCGTGCGGGCCGTAGGGGCTGCGGTCGCCGTCGGGGTCCTCCGGGTCGTAGGCGTCGCCGTGGAGGCCGCCGAAGGGGTCCGAGGGGTCGTAGCCGTCCTCGTAGCCGTCGTCGTCGCCGGGTCGCACGCCGGCTCTGGCGCGGGCGGCCTCGGCCTCGGCGCGCGCCTGGGCGGCCGCCAGGAGGCGTTCCACGGCGGTCGGCTCGTGGACCTCGGCGGCCCGTACGAAGTCCTCGTCGAACACCACGTTGGCGAAGTCGTCCTTCGCGCCCCCGCGGTCGTCCGAGTTCTCAGGGTCCCTGCCGTCCTGGAACGGCCTGCCCCCCACGTCGTCCGGCACGTTTTTCAGAGTAGACCTGGGAGGTGGTTTTGGGCAGGGAGAGTGCGGAACATCCCTGCCCGTCCCGTCCCGTTCGGCCCCGCGGGAGCGGGGCCGAACGAGGGAAAACCGCGGGTCAGCGGGTGTGGCCGTCGCCCGTGACGATGTACTTCGTCGAGGTCAGCTCGGGCAGGCCCATGGGCCCGCGGGCGTGGAGTTTCTGGGTCGAGATGCCGATCTCGGCGCCGAAGCCGAACTGGCCTCCGTCGGTGAAACGGGTGGACGCGTTGACGGCGACCGTCGTGGAGTCGACCAGCTGGGTGAAGCGGCGGGCGGCGGCCTGCGAGGTGGTGACGATCGCCTCGGTGTGGCCGGAGGACCAGAGCCGGATGTGCTCGACGGCCTTGTCGAGGGAGTCGACGACGGCGGCGGCGATGTCGTAGGAGAGGTACTCGGTCTCCCAGTCCTCGGGGGTCGCCGGGACGACGGTGGCCTTGGAGCCCTCGGCGTGGGCGAGGACGCGCTCGTCGGCGTGGACGGTGACGCCGGCGTCGGCCAGGGCGGCCAGGGCGCGCGGCAGGAAGGCCTCGGCGATGTCCTGGTGGACCAGGAGCGTCTCGGCGGAGTTGCAGACGCTGGGCCGCTGGGCCTTGGAGTTGATCAGGATGTCGACGGCCATGTCGAGGTCGGTCTGGGCGTCCACGTAGACGTGGCAGTTGCCGGTGCCGGTCTCGATGACGGGGACGGTGGACTCCTCGACGACCGTACGGATCAGGGAGGCGCCGCCGCGCGGGATGAGGACGTCGACCAGGCCACGGGCGCGCATCAGCTCCCGTACCGAGTCGCGGGACTCGCCGGGGACGAGCTGCACGGCGTCGGCGGGCAGACCGGCGCCTCCGACGGCGTCGCGCAGGACCTTCACCAGGGCGGTGTTGGAGGAGTACGCGGAGGACGAGCCGCGCAGCAGGACGGCGTTGCCGGACTTGAGGCAGAGGGCGGCCGCGTCGACGGTCACGTTGGGCCGGGCCTCGTAGATGATGCCGACGACGCCGAGGGGGACGCGGACCTGGCGGAGGTCGATGCCGTTGGGGAGGGTCGAGCCGCGCACGACCTCGCCCACGGGGTCCGGCAGGGCGGCCACGTCGCGGACGTCGGCGGCGATGGCGCGGACGCGCTCGGGGGTGAGGGTGAGCCGGTCGATGACGGTCTCGCTGGTGCCGGCCTCGCGGGCGCGGGCGATGTCCTCGGCGTTGGCCTCGACGATCTCGGCGGTACGGACCTCGAGGGCGTCCGCGATCGCCAGCAGGGCGTCGTCCTTGGCCGCGCGCGGAAGTGGCGCGATTTCGGCGGCGGCGGCGCGGGCGCGGTAGGCGGCCCGGGCTACCGGGGACAGGTTGTCGAGGGGCGTGAGCGAGGTCATGCCCGCAGGGTACTGGCACCTCTGCGGACATCCCTCACGAATGCCGTCCCCATCCCGCACTCCGAGACGCCCCGGCCCCCCGACGTCCCCGCCCTCCGATATGCCTCGCCGACCCCTCGGCAGCGGGGCGCCGGCCCGTCAGTACGGGTGGACCCCCACCGGGGCGGCCGGCGGTGGGCCGTAGCCCTCGGCGATGCGCAGGTGGTAGGTCTCGCGGTCGATGACCTCGAGACCGACGATCTCCCACGGCGGCAGCTTGGCGCTCTGCCGGTGCTCGCCCCACAGCCGCAGCGCGACCGCCGCGGCATCGTGCAGGTCACGGGCCTCTTCCCAGTAGCGGATCTCCGCGTGATCATTGGCGTAGCGACTGGTCAGCAGGAAGGGATGGTCGTGGGCCAGCTGCTCGAGGCCGCGCCTGACCTCCTTCAGCGGGGCCTCGGCGCCCGAGACGCTGAGGGTGATGTGCCAGAGCTTCGAGGCGACCACGGGCCGCTCCTCACCGCGTACCTCGGCGGTCTGGGTGCCCTGTCCCCCGCCGCCCTGTCCCTCGTCGAAGTCGGCTCCGGCCTCGACACTGGTCAGGGCGCGTTCGGCTGTCCCGCGGGGCGGTGCCCCTGGGCGCGCTCGTCTCACCGGCGGCCTCCTGTTGATGCGTGTGGTGCTGTACCCCGCCCTTGTCTTGTCCCCGAGACAAAGTTGACCAGCCCGAGGCTCCACGTGGGGCGGTTTTGGTAAAGGTCCCTACCGGATGGCCGGTCTTTCAGCCGTTTTCTCCACACCGCACCCACACGCACTCACACACGCCCGCACGTACGCGCCCACACACCTCGCACAAGGGGACGGATCAGGCGCGGACGACCACCAGATCGTCGCGGTGGACGACCTCGCGCTCGTACTCCGGCCCGAGCTCGCGGGCGAGTTCGGGCGTGGAGCGGCCGAGCATCCGGGGGATCTCCTTGGCGTCGAAGTTGACGAGCCCGCGGGCGACGGCGCGGCCGTCGGTGTCGCGCAGTTCGACCGGGTCGCCCGCAACGAACTCCCCCTCGACGGCGGCGATCCCGGCGGCGAGCAGCGACTTCTTGCCCTCGACCACGGCCCGTACCGCGCCCTCGTCCAGGGTGAGGCTGCCCTGCGGGGTGGAGGCGTGGGCGAGCCAGAGGAGCCGGTCGGCGGAGCGGCGGCCGGTGCGGTGGAAGTACGTACCGGTGTCGCGGCCCGCCAGGGCGTCGGCCGCGCGGACGGCGGAGGTGAGGACCACGGGGATGCCGGCGGCCGCGGCGATCCGGGCCGCCTCGACCTTGGTGACCATGCCGCCGGTGCCGACCCCCGCCTTGCCGGCGGAGCCGATCTCGACGTGGGCGATGTCCTCGGGGCCCGCCACCTCGGCGATCCGCGAGGTGCCCGGCTTCGCGGGGTCGCCGTCGTAGAGCCCGTCGACGTCGGAGAGCAGCACGAGCAGGTCGGCGCGGACGAGGTGGGCGACGAGGGCGGCGAGCCGGTCGTTGTCGCCGAAGCGGATCTCGTCCGTGGCGACGGTGTCGTTCTCGTTGACGACCGGCAGGGCGCCCATGGCGAGCAGCTGGTCGAGGGTCCGGTACGCGTTGCGGTAGTGGGCGCGGCGGCTGGTGTCGTCGGTGGTGAGCAGGACCTGGCCGACGCGGACGCCGTAGCGGGCGAGGGAGGCGGTGTAGCGGGCGACGAGGAGGCCCTGGCCGACGCTGGCGGCGGCCTGCTGCCTGGCGAGGTCCTTGGGGCGGCGGGTGAGGCCGAGCGGCGCGAGTCCGGCGGCGATGGCGCCGGAGGAGACCAGCACGATCTCCTTCTCGCCGCCGCTGCGGACCTTGGCGAGGACGTCGACGAGGGCGTCGACCCGGTCGGCGTCGAGCCCGCCGGAGGCGGTGGTGAGGGAGGACGAGCCGACCTTGACGACGATCCTGCGGGCTTCCGTCACGAACTGCCTTGCCACTGTCACCTGAACCGCCGCCACCTGTACCGCCGTCACCGGCGTCGCCCTCTTCGGATGTCAGGCCGCAATCTACGCGAGCGGGCACGACCGGCGCCCGCCCGTTTCGCCGGCTGGACCGCGCGCTGCCGGCTGGACCAAGGACGCCCAACCGGCAAGAGCGAAGAAACCCGTCAGCGGCTGGCGACCGGGTCCGTCTCGACGTCCGCGCCGCCCGCCGGACCGGTCGGCCCGGCAGGCCCGGCCGGGCTCGGCTGCTTGCCGCCCGGCACGAGGATCTTCTTCGACAGCAGGTAGGTGAACGGAATGGCCACGACGGCCGCGACCAGCGGCGCGATCCGGTCGTCCATCCCGGCCCAGGTCACCAGCGCGTACAGGCCGACGCTCTGCACCAGGTAGTTGGTGACGTTGGTGAGCGGGAAGAGCGCGAACTTCTTCCAGGTGGGCCTGGTCCGGTAGGTGAAGTACGTGTTGAGGAAGAACGAGCCGATCATGCTGAGCACGAACGCGATGGAGTAGGCGGCGAAGTACGGCATCCACGGGTGCAGCAGCAGATAGCACCCGTAGAACGTGCCGGTGTTGATCCCGCCGACCAGACCGAAGCGGACGATCTGCCCGAGCTGTCCGCGCATCAGCTTTCCCGGTCGGTGGCCGCGACGCGCACCCGCTTGTCGTTGCCGCGCGGGACCGAGCGGTGGGTCTCCTTGACCAGGAAGTGCGGCCGGCGCTTGCTCTCGTAGTAGATACGGCCGATGTACTCGCCGATCAGCCCCAGCATGATCATCTGAACGCCGCCGAGGCCGACGATGATCGCGACGAGCGTGACGTAACCGGGCGCGGAGACGCCCTGCGTGATCGCCGTGACGGTGATCCAGATCGCGTACAGCGCGGCCAGGGCGGACAGGCCGAGACCCATCCAGATCGCGATGCGCAGCGGACGGTTGTTGAAGGAGATCAGCCCGTCCATGCCGTAGTTGACCAGGGAGCTGAACTTCCACTTCGTCTCGCCGGCCTCGCGGGCGGCGTTCTGGTAGTCGAAGGTGACCGTGTCGAAACCGATCCAGGAGAACAGGCCCTTGGAGAAGCGGTTGTACTCGGGCAGCGACAGCAGCGCGTCCACGGCGGGTCGGGACAGCAGCCGGAAGTCGCCGACGCCGTCGGTCAGCTCGACGTCGACCCAGCGGTTGACCGCCCGGTAGTAGAGCCGGCTGAGGGCGGAGCGGACCTTCTTGTCGCCCTCGCGGGTGCGCCGCGCTATCACCTGGTCGTGGCCGAGGTGGTAGAGGTCGAGCATGGCCTCGATGAGCTCCGGCGGGTGCTGGAGGTCGGCGTCCATGATCACGACGGCGTCGCCGGTGGCCTTGCGCAGGCCGGCGAGCATGCCCGCCTCCTTGCCGAAGTTACGGCTGAAGGAGACGTACTGGGTGCCCTCGGGGTGACGTGCGGCGATGCCCCGGAGCTTGCCGAGGGTGCCGTCGGCGCTGCCGTCGTCCACGTAGCAGATCTCGTAGTCGAGGGAGAGGCCGTCGAGGACCTCCCGGATTCGGTTGTCGAAGTTCTCGACGACCTCTTCCTCGTTGTAGCAAGGAACAACGACCGAAAGCCTGGTCATGAACGGTCACTCCTGGTTGATGAGCGAGAAAGTACGGCGCGGAGGCGTACCGGACGGGAGTCCGGGGTGGTCACCGGTCGCTCTCGCAGGCAGCCCTCTCAGAGTACGGGTCGCGGCGGCTAAACCGCGCGGGCACCGTGATACAGATCACGCGACAATGCCGCATTTACCTGCCCTGATGGGGTTCTGCGGGGGCGATGCGAAGAATCTCACCAACCGGACGGGGAAAGTCCGCTCGGTCGGCACCAAAGGTGACCGATGAACAGAGGAGAAGGTTGTGGTGGAGGGGGGCGCGGTCCCGTAACGATCGTGAAACGGCTCCTCGCCACCCGAGTGCCCGTGCGGCAGGGGCGGGGGCTAACACCAGGTAGCTTGGATCTGTCTAAAGGAAGAAAGTGGATCGAGGTGCAAGTGCCTGACGTCTCCGTGGTCGTCATCGCGTACAACGACGCAGAGCGTCTCCCGACGGCCGTCCGATCAGTGCTGGACCAGACCCTGCAGAGCGTCGAGGTCCTCATCGTCGACGACTGCAGCAAGGACGACACATTCGAGGTCGCCAAGGGACTGGCCGCCGCGCACCCCGACCGGGTCCGCGCGTACCAGCTGCCCCAGAACAGTGGTGGTTGCGGGGCTCCCCGCAATTACGGCGTGGAGCGTGCCAAGGGCGCCTACGTCATGTTCCTGGACAGCGACGACGTGCTGGAACGAAACGCCTGCCGGAACATGCTGGAGGCCGCCGAGCGGACCGACTCCGACATCGTCTCCGGCCTCTGCGTGCGCGTCCACCTCGACAGCCGCCACCGCAAGACCACCGAGTGGTACCCCTGGATCTACTCGGGCACCCGGACGATCGAGTCGATCACCGAGCTGCCCGACCTGATGGTCTTCGACACCCTCTCGACGAACAAGTGCTACCGGCGGGCGTTCCTGCTGGAGCAGCAGCTCGAGTTCCCGGTCGGCATCCACTACGAGGACCTGCTCTTCTCCGCGCAGGCGTACGTCGCCGCCAGCCGCATCACGCTCATCCCGAACCAGGTCTACTACTGGAACGTGCAGGAGGGCGCGGCGTCGAAGTCCATCAGCAACCGGCGCCACGAGATCGCCAACTTCGTGCACCGCATGGAAATACACCGTCGGGTGGACGCCCTGCTGAAGAGCAAGGGCTACGACGAGCTGCGGTACCGCAAGGACATCAAGTTCCTCAAGCACGACCTGGTCCTGCACCTGCGCGACCTGCCCCGGATGGGCGAGGAGTACCGGCGCGAGTTCGCCGAGCTGGCCAACGGCTACCTCTCCGGGATCGACCCGAACGCCTACAGCGAGGTCCAGCCGCTCCACGCGATCTGCGCCTATCTGCTGGGCAAGGAGGACTGGGACAACCTGCTCCCGGCGTCCGACGCGCTCGCGAACAAGGGCCGGCTGACGGCCCCGCTGATCGAGCACGACGGTCAGATCTTCTGGTGCGACGGTCACCTCGACGACCCCGAGGGCCGGCGCATCCTGGACGTCACCTCGGCCGGGTACCACACCAAGCCGCTGGCCTCCATGGCCCTCGGCAACCGGCTCACCTCCTACGAGGGCACCGACGGCGCCGTGCGGCTCTCCGGCGCGGTCGTGAACCCGCTGGGCCGCATCGGGGCCGACGCCGAGCTGAGGGCGTACCTGGAGTTCCAGCCGCGCCGCAAGATCGGTGTGCGGGCCTTCCGGTTCCCGGTGACCTCGCTGCGCCGCACGGACACCGCGATCGAGTGGGACGCCACGGCCGACATCACCCGCAAGGTGCGCCCGCTGGGCATCATCGACGCGGTCTGGGACGTCCGTCTCGTCCTCGTGGTCGACGGCGACGAGCTGCGGACCCGGGTGTCCGCCGGCAGCGTCGAGCTCAGCGAGACCCGTACGGTGCGGGTCCGGCCCCGGCTGACCCGGTTGGTCTCCGACCGGTTCGCGCCCGAGGTCACCAAGAAGGGCAACCTGTCGTACGTCCTCACGGCCGAGGGTCGCGCGGCGGTCCGCGCGTCCGCGCTGATCGAGGGCGCCATGCACGGCCGCACCGCCGGCCTGGCCAAGACGGGCCTGCGCAGGATCCTCAAGGCCCGCCGCGACCTCAACGCGGGCGAGACCAAGCTGCGCGTCTACCACGACGTGTACAGCAAGCTGCCGATCCGCAAGGGCCTCGTCGTCTTCGAGAGCCACCTCGGCAAGCAGTACAGCGACAGCCCGAAGGCGATCTACGAGGAGATGCGCCGCCAGGGTGTGGCGTTCGAGGCCGTGTGGTCCTACGCGGGCGCCCGTCCCACCGGGTTCCCCAAGGACGCCACGCTGGTCAAGCGGTGGAGCTGGCAGTACCTGCGGGCGCTGGCCCAGGCGGAGTTCTGGGTCGACAACCAGGGCTTCCCGCTGAAGCTGACCAAGCGTCCCGGCACCACGTACATCCAGACCTGGCACGGCTCCGCGCTCAAGCGGATGGGCTTCCACGAGCCGGGCACGAAGAAGCAGGGCCGGGCGGCGCAGGACTCGTTCCAGCGTTCGCTGGACCGGTTCGACCACTTCCTGATCCGCTCCGAGCACGACATCCACACCCTCGCGGCCGCGTTCCGGCTCAAGGAGGAGAAGCTCCTCCCGGTCGGCTACCCGCGCAACGACGCCCTGGTGGCGGCGCGGCAGCGGGAGAGCGGGGACGGCACCCGTGAGCGCGGTGCGCTCGCCGCCGAGCTGGGCATCGCGCCGGAGAAGACGGTGCTGCTGTACGCGCCGACCTTCCGGGCCGCGCCGGGCGGCGCCGTACGCAAGTTCGAGCTGCCGTTCGACGTGCAGGAGTTCGCGGACCGCTTCGGCGACACGCACACCCTGCTGATCCGCTCGCACTACCTCAACAACCTGACGCTCCCGCCCTCGGTGCGCGGCCGGGTCATCGATGTCACGAACCACCACGACATCACCCCGCTGCTCGAGCTGGCCGACGGTCTGATCACGGACTACTCGTCCGTGATGTTCGACTACGGGCTGCTCGACCGGCCGATGATCTTCTTCACGTACGACTACGAGGAGTACTCGACGGAGAGCCGCGGCACGTACTTCGATCTGAAGGAGAAGGCGCCCGGCCCCGTGGTGGCCACCGAGGACGAGCTGTTCTCGGCGATCGCCCACCTCAAGGACGAGGCGGACGCCAAGTACTCGGCGGCTCGGGAGCGTTTCAACGCCGAGTTCAGCGCCTACGACCGGGGCGACGCGGCCCGGCAGATCGTCGCAAAGTTCTTCACCAGGAGCGGTAAGTGACCGAGCAGACCGCCGTGTCCGGCGGCCGTGACATCTTCTTCGTGTCCAACAGCGTCGACGAGATGGGCGGTGTGACCACCTGGTCGCACCAGATGGCCCGTCAGTTCGCCGACCGCGGCCACCGGGTGCACGTCATCGGCATCACCCCGGCGCCGGCGGGTCGCGCCCACGAGTTCCCCGCCGAGCTGCCGTACGCCACGACCACGCTGTACGACGCCCACCCGCCGCACGTGGGGTCGCTGCGCGGCCTCAAGGGCAAGCTCAACGCGGCCGAGCGGATGCGCCACCGGGCCCGTGCGGCCGGGATGCGGGAGCAGGCGGACAAGCTGACGGCGCTGTTCGCCGCGGCCCGCCCCGGAGCGATCGTCATCGTCACCCAGGTCTGGGCGATGGAGTGGGTCGCGCTCTCCGACACCAAGGGCCTCACCGTCATCGGCATGAGCCACGAGTCGTACCAGGCGAGCGCCGCCTCCTCCCGGCTCGCCCGGGTGAAGCGGTACTACAAGGACGTCGACCGGCTGCTCGTGCTCACCCCGGGCGACGCCGACCTGTGGATCCGCAACGGCATGGACAACGTCGGCCACCTGCCGAACCCGCTGCCGTTCATGCCCAAGGCGCCCGCCCCCCGTACCGAGAAGGTCGTCGCCTGCATCGGCCGCCTCTCGCACGAGAAGGGCGTCGACATGCTCCTCGACGCCTGGGCCGAGGTCGCCCCCCGGCACCCCGACTGGAAGCTGCGGATCTACGGCGCCGGCGACGAGGAGGAAACGCTCCGCCGGCACGCGACGTCGATGCGCCTGGACGACTCCGTCGAGTGGATGGGCCGCACGAGCGACGTGCTCGGCGCGCTGCGCGGCGCGTCCGTCTTCGCCCAGGCGTCCCGCGCCGAGGGCTTCCCGATCACCCTCCTCGAGGCCATGGCCGCCGGGGTGCCCTGCGCCGCGTTCGACTGCGCGCCGGGTGTCCGCGAGATCATCCGTGACGGCGAGGACGGCCTGCTCGCCCGGCTCGGCAACACGATCGAGCTCGGCGCGCACATCAGCACCCTGATCGCCGACGACGAGCTGCGCGACCGCATGGGCGACGCCGCGTGGCAGAACGTCCAGCGGTACGCCGCCGAGGAGATCACCGACCGCTGGGAAGACCTCTTCCTGTTCCTGGAGAGATAGAACAACGATGAGCAGTACTACGGCGTCGCGGCGCCACGTGCGCCGCGCGGAGGGTGAGGGTGCGGACGCCGCACCGGCCGGGATCCGGCGCCTTCTCCGCTGGGTCGGGCTGATATCGGTCGCCGTGACCGGTGCCCTGCTGTCCGTCGGAGCCTTCCTCGGACTGTACGTGCGCCCCACCTCGGACGACTGGTGCGCCGTCTGGAAGACCCGTGACATGGGAGTCTTCGGCATCGCCTCGGACTTCTACATGACCCAGAACGGGCGGGTCACCAACGCGCTCCTGAGCGGCGTGGTGTACGCCGACGGCCTGCTGGGCCCGAAGGTGCTGCCCCTCGTGCTGATCCTCACGCTCGGCGTGGGCCTGGTCCTGCTGGGCCGCGAGGTGCTGCGCGCCTTCGGTCTGCGGGTCCCCCTGATCAGCCTGGTCGCCGCCGCGATGCTCCTCGAGACGCTGCTGTTCTTCGCGGGCACCCGCTCGTACCAGGTGCTGCTCTGGGCCCCGGCCACCATCTCCCACACGCTGCCCAGCATCATCGGCATCTGGGCCGTCCTCACGGCGATCTGGGCCGCCCGCAGCGGCCGTCGCGCGGCGCGCGTCACCGCCGTGGTCGGCGTGGTGCTCCTCGGCGTCGCGATCGGCACGCTCAGCGAGCCGTTCACCGCCGTCGCGGGCCTGTTCGCCGGCACCGCCGGGCTGCTGTCGCTGCCCCGGCTGAAGCTGGCGAAGGACTGGTTCCCCTTCACCTGGTGCGCCGCGGCCTGCTTCGGCCTGGTGGCCGGCCTGGTCCTGCTCTACACCTCCCCCGGTGCCCGCTGGCGCCGCTCCCAGCAGCCGCCGCGCGACACGCTCGCGCCGGAGGAGCTGAAGGCGACGGTCCGCGACTGGCTGCGGATCTGGCAGGTGCTGTCGGACCAGTGGGCGTACCTGGGCGCGATCGCCGCCGGTGTGCTGCTGGGTCTCGCCGTGGCGTTCTACTCGCGCCGTGTCTCGCGCACGGGCATCGACGACCTCGAAGCGGCCGAGACCGCCGAGGCGGGCCCTTCGCGCGGTGTGGTGCGGCTCGTCATGCTGCTTCCCGTGCCGCTGATCGTCGTCGCCACGCTCGCCGTGACGTACGGCCTGCGCAGCGGTTACGGCCCCTCGGGCTGGACGTACGCCCGTACCTGGACCAGCTTCATGGTCCCGCTGCTCATGGCCCTCTGCCTGTACGGCGCCTGGCTGGGCCGGCTGCTCGGGACGCGGCTCGCGGCCTCCGGCGGCCGTTCGGCGCGGCTCTCGTTCGTGGCCGTCGCGGTCACCGCCGCCGCCGTCCTCGGCAGCGCGGCGGCCCTGCTGCCGGAGATGCAGACGCTCACCTCGGGCACGGTGGCGCGCGGTCTCGCCTGGGACAAGCAGGACGCGCGGATCCGGGCGCAGGTCGCGCGCGGTGTGACGGACGTCGAGTACCGGCCGCTGCACATCGGCTGGCTGGCCGAGCCGTACTACACCAAGAACTACAAGAAGGACTGGGTCGCCCAGTGCGTGTCCACGTACTACGGGGTGGAGCGCATCCACCGTCCGTGACGGGCCGCTGAACGTGCGGGCATGACGAAGGGCCGGGGAGCGAACTCCCCGGCCCTTCGTCGTACCGGTTTCCCGGCGGGGTCCGATCAGGCGTTGACCGAGCGGCGGGCGACCCAGCCCGCCCAGGCCGAGTCGATCATGTCGCGGACGTCGTGGCGGGCCTTCCAGCCCAGCTCGCCGGCGATGCGGTCGGCGGAGGCAACCACGCGCGCCGGGTCGCCGGCGCGGCGCGGGGTGACGACCGGGGCGACGGAGTGGCCGGTGATCTCGTTGATCAGGTCGATCATCTCGGTCACGGAGACGCCCTCGCCGCGGCCGATGTTGACCGTCAGGTCGCGCGGCTCACCGGCGGCGGCCCACTCGGCGAGCTTGCGCGCGGCGACGAGGTGGGCGTCGGCGAGGTCCTCGACGTGGATGTAGTCGCGGACGCAGGTGCCGTCCGGGGTGGCGTAGTCGTCGCCGAAGATCCGCGGGGCCTCACCGGCGTCGAGCCGCTCGAAGACCATCGGGACCAGGTTGAAGACACCGGTGTCGGCCAGCTCGGGGGTCGCGGCGCCCGCCACGTTGAAGTAGCGCAGGCAGGCGGTGGAGATGCCGTGGGCCTTGCCGGCGGCGCGGACGATCCACTCGCCGGCCAGCTTCGTCTCGCCGTACGGGCTGAGCGGCAGGCAGGGCGTCTCCTCGGTGACGAGGTCGACGTCCGGCATGCCGTACACGGCGGCCGAGGAGGAGAAGAGGAAGTTGCGGACGCCGGCGGCGGCCACCGCCTCCAGGAGGACGGTGAGACCCTGCACGTTCTCGCGGTAGTAGTGCAGCGGCATCTCGACGGACTCGCCGACCTGCTTCTTCGCCGCGAGGTGGACGACGCCCGTGACCCCGTGCTCGGCGATGGTGCGGTCCAGGACCTCGCGGTCCAGGGTCGAACCGACCACCAGCGGCACACCCTCCGGCACCCGCTCCGCGTAGCCGGTGGACAGGTCGTCGAGGACGACGACCCGCTCCCCCGCCCGCGTCATCGCGCGGACCACGTGCGAGCCGATGTATCCGGCGCCACCGGTGATCAGATAAGTCATTACGCCCCAATTCCTTTCGCTATGAACGGCGCGAGAGCCTTCGGAGTCTGGCTCCGACCGCCCCGAGCCCGTCGCGGGCGCCGGGTGCGATCCGCACCGCGAGCGAGCCGTTCGCCGTGGTGTACTGCTGCACCAGCAATACACCGTACCGGCTGCTCGGCAGCACCGAGCGCCGCTGGCGGCCCTCCGGCAGCCGGAGCGCCGTCACGAAGGTCTCCCCGTCGGCGCACGTCACCGTGGCCCGGATGTCCCAGAACTGGATCCCGGCGTTGCCGCGGCTGCGGCCGGCCCTGGCCAGGCCGGTGAGCCCGGCCGGGACGCGGGCGGTCCAGCCGCCGTCCACCTCGGTCAGCTCGGCCCGCTCGGTACGGGCCGGCGCGTCCGCGCCCCGGGGGACGAACGCCACCTCGGCGGTACGGGGGCCGGCCGAGCCCACCCGGCCGTACAGGTCGCGGACCGTGAGGCGCAGCTCGGCGCCCGCGCCGGTGCGCAGGGCCGCGTCCACCACCAGCGGGAGCTCGGCGAGGGGCAGGGTGTCGACGCCGTCAAGCTCCACGTCGGGCAGGTCGTCGGACCAGACGGGGGTGTCGCCCTTCCGGGCGTACGGCGGGAGGAGGCGGGCCGGGTCGGCGGAGAGCCGGGAGAGCCGCAGCAGGTCCCTGGGCTCCTCGGCGGCGAGCAGGAAGCGGGCCGTCCAGCGGGCGGGCGCGGTCGCGGCGGCGATCTCGCCCTCCTCGAACGCCGCCAGGTGCTCGCGGGTCAGCCGCCACCAGTCGCGCTGGTACTCGGCGCCGCGCAGCCGCAGTTCGCGGGCGTACATCCGCAGGTCGTGCTCGAGGAACTTGGTGCGGCAGGCAGCGGCGAGCTCGGCGCGCCCCGCCTCCCGCAGGGTCTCGACGGCCTGGCGGTGGGCGGCGATCCGGGCCCGCCAGTTGGTGACGTCCTCGCGGGCGAGGGAGATCGACAGCTGGGCGGCGGCGCGGCGCACGTGCCAGACGTACACGGTGCCGGGGATCACCGCGATGCGCGGCGCGGCGGCGAGCACGCGGGCGGTGAAGAGGAAGTCCTCGTAGACGAAACGGCCGTCGGGGAAGCGGATGCCGTGCTCGGTGAGGAAGGACCGCTCGTAGATCTTGTTGACGCAGAGGGTGTCGTGCACCAGCGGTACGAGGTCGGCCGGGGTCTCCAGGAGCGCGGGCTCCCGGTAGAGGGCGGGCTGCCAGCGCACGTCGCGGCCCTCGGGCAGCTCGCGCCGGACGCAGGCGCCGACGGCCACGGGGGTGTTGTGCCGCGCGGCGGCGGTGACCAGGGCCTCGGCGGCGCCCTCGGGCAGGATGTCGTCGCTGTCCAGGAACATCACGTACGGCGCCGTGGCCGCCTGGATCCCGTCGTTGCGGGGGGTGCCGCAGCCGCCGCTGTTCTCGGTGCGGTGGACGACCCGGACCTTGGGGTGGAGTGCGGCCAGCTCGTCCAGGACCTTCGCGGTGGCGTCACTGGAGGCGTCGTTCACGGCGACGACCTCGGCGACGACGGGTCCCTGGGCGAGCGCCGAGCGGATCGCGTCGCCGACCAGCTCCGCGTCGTTGTAGGCGATGACGACGACGCCGAGCATGCCTGCGGTCGTGACGGGGTGGGGGTCGGGCGCGCTACTCACACCGCGATCCTACGGGAGCGGCCGGCCACACCGACCGGCCGCTCCCGGGGCCCCTGAGGGCCTAGAACGGGTTGAACTCGTCGTACTCGCGCTGTGCGTCGTCGCGCTCGGCCTCCCGGTCGCGGCGGCGCTGGGCGGCCGGGCGGGGGGCTTCGAGGCGGTGGTCCTCGCCTCGGCGGCCGAGCATCTCGGCGCCCGCCATCATCGTGGGCTCCCAGTCGAAGACGACCGCGTTGTCCTCGGCGCCGATCGCGACGCCGTCGCCCGCGCGGGCGCCCGCCTTCATCAGCTCTTCCTCGACGCCCAGGCGGTTGAGGCGGTCGGCCAGGTAGCCGACGGCCTCGTCGTTGTTGAAGTCGGTCTGGCGGACCCAGCGCTCCGGCTTCTCGCCGCGCACCCGGTAGACGTCCTCGGCCTCGTCGTACGTGACGGTGAAGCCGGCCTCGTCGACCGCCTTCGGGCGGATGACGATACGGGTCGACTCCTCCTTCGGCTTGGCCGCGCGCGCCTCGGCGACGATGCCGGCCAGGGCGAAGGAGAGCTCCTTCAGACCCGTACGGGCCACGGCGGAGGCCTCGAAGACCTGGTAGCCGCGCGCCTCCAGGTCCGGGCGGATCATGTCCGCCAGGTCCTGGCCGTCCGGGATGTCGATCTTGTTGAGAACGACGATACGGGGCCGGTCCTCCAGGCCGCCGTACTGCCGCAGCTCCTCCTCGATGACGTCGAGGTCGGTGACGGGGTCGCGGTCGGACTCCAGCGTCGCCGTGTCCAGGACGTGCACCAGGACCGAGCAGCGCTCGACGTGGCGCAGGAACTCGAGGCCCAGGCCGCGGCCCTGGCTGGCGCCCGGGATGAGGCCCGGCACGTCGGCGATCGTGTAGACCGTGGAACCGGCCGTGACGACGCCCAGGTTCGGGACGAGCGTGGTGAAGGGGTAGTCCGCGATCTTCGGCTTGGCGGCCGACAGGACGGAGATGAGCGAGGACTTGCCGGCGCTCGGGTAGCCCACGAGGGCCACGTCGGCGACGGTCTTCAGCTCCAGGACGATGTCCCGCGCCTCGCCCGGCTCGCCGAGCAGCGCGAAGCCGGGGGCCTTGCGGCGGGCGGAGGCGAGCGCCGCGTTGCCGAGGCCGCCGCGGCCGCCCTGGCCCGCGACGAAGGTGGTGCCCTGGCCGACCAGGTCGGCGAGCACGTTGCCCTGCTTGTCGAGGACGACGGTGCCGTCGGGCACGGGCAGGACGAGGTCCTGGCCGTCCTTGCCGGAGCGGTTGTCACCGGCACCGGGCTGACCGTTGGTCGCCTTGCGGTGCGGGGAGTGGTGGTACTCGAGGAGCGTGGTGATCGACTGGTCGACGACCAGGGTCACATCACCGCCACGGCCGCCGTTGCCGCCGTCCGGCCCGCCGAGGGGCTTGAACTTCTCTCGGTGAACGGAGGCGCAGCCGTGGCCTCCGCTACCCGCGGCGACGTGCAGCTCGACGCGGTCCACGAAGGTGGTCATGGTTCTGTGCCTCCAGTTACAAGGGGGTACTACGAGGTGGAATGTCTATCTAGTAACACGCGAAAGGCGGACCCGCTTCCCTGCCGGGAAGTGAGGTCCGCCTCCGCGAAAAGAACCGATCAGGCGACCGGAACGATGTTCACGACCTTGCGGCCACGGTGGGTGCCGAACTGCACCGAACCGGCCTGCAGGGCGAACAGCGTGTCGTCGCCGCCACGGCCGACACCCGAGCCCGGGTGGAAGTGGGTGCCGCGCTGGCGGATCAGGATCTCACCGGCGTTGACGAGCTGACCGCCGAAGCGCTTCACGCCGAGCCGCTGAGCGTTGGAGTCGCGCCCGTTCCGGGTGGACGATGCGCCCTTCTTGTGTGCCATGTCTCAGTCCCTCTTACTTCGCAGCCGCGGGGATACCGGTGACCTTGATCGCCGTGTACTGCTGACGGTGACCCTGGCGACGGCGGTAGCCGGTCTTGTTCTTGTAGCGCAGGATGTCGATCTTCGCGCCCTTGTGGTGGTCCACGACCTCGGCCGTGACCTTGATACCGGCCAGCACCCACGGGTCGCTGGTCACGGCCTCGCCGTCGACAACGAGCAGCGTAGAGAGCTCTACGGTGTCGCCAACCTTGGCAGTGGAAATCTTGTCAACCTCAACGATGTCGCCGACAGCAACCTTGTGCTGGCGACCACCGCTGCGCACGATGGCGTACACGCGGATCTCTCTCTCACTCGGGACGGACCCCTGATGCCAGCCGCTCACACGGGCCGGAGCCCGCGGTGATCCGGAAGTGGACGAGCGGCCTCTCCCGGCAGACCGGGAGGAGGGTGCTCAGGGGTTTGGCATGTCATACGACACGCCGACGGTCAAGGTTACGGGCCGGTGCCATGGGGGGTCAAATTCGCGTGACATCCCGGGACCGGTGGGGCCGTCCCGTACGGGACGGCCCCGACCCGCTACCTCAGTCCTGCGCGGGGGCTGCCGTCTTCTTGGTGGCGGCCTTCTTCGCAGTGGTCTTCTTCGCCGCGGTCTTCTTGGCCGTCGCCGTCTTCTTGGTGGCGGCCTTCTTCGCGGTGGCCTTCTTCGCCGTCTTGCGGGCGGCCGTCTTCTTGGCCGGGGCGGCGGCCTCGGCGTCGGCGTCCTCGGCGGGCGCCTCGGCGGCGGCCGGGGACTCGACCACCAGGACGGCGGCCTCCTCGGCGCCCGAGGGCGAACCGGCGGGGGCGGTCACCTTGCGGACGACCCGGCGACGGGCCCTCGGCGGGGCGGCCACGGGGGCCTCCTCGACGACCGGCTCCGGCTCGGGAGCGGCCTCGACGACCGGCTCCGGGGCCGCGACGGGCTCGACGACGGTCTCGGCGACCGCCTCCGCGGCGGCCGGCGAACCGGCGGGGGCCGTCGCCTTACGGGTGGCACGGCGGCGCGCACGGGGGGCCGGGGCGGCCTCCTCGACGGCCGGCGCGGGCTCGGGAGCGGCCTCGACGACCGGCTCCGGCGCCTCGGCGACGACGGGCTCGGGCTCGGGCTCCGCCACGACCGCCGGGGCGGGCGTGGAGGCGACCGGCGCGGAGACCCTGCGGGTCGCCCGACGGCGACCACGGCCACGCGTGGCGGCGGCCTCGGCCTCGGCGGCGCTGCTGTACAGCTCCTCGTCCGCGCGGAAGGGCTCCTCCACGGCGACCGGGGCGGCGATCTCCGCGGCCACCTCGGCCTCGGTCTCGACCGTCTCGGTCTCGGACTCCGTCTCCTCGACGCCCTCGACGTGCTCGTGCTCGTGGTGCTCGGCACCGCCGCGGCCACGCCGCTTCGAGCGCTTGCCGCTGCCACCGCCACCGGGGGCGGTCGGCTGCTCCATGTGCACGATGACGCCACGCCCGTTGCAGTGGACGCAGGTCTCGGAGAAGGACTCGAGGAGACCCTGGCCGACCCGCTTGCGGGTCATCTGGATCAGGCCCAGCGAGGTGACCTCGGCCACCTGGTGCTTGGTCCGGTCCCGGCCCAGGCACTCCAGGAGGCGGCGCAGCACCAGATCGCGGTTGGACTCCAGGACCATGTCGATGAAGTCGATGACGACGATGCCGCCCAGGTCGCGCAGGCGCAGCTGGCGGACGATCTCCTCGGCCGCTTCGAGGTTGTTCCTCGTCACGGTCTCTTCGAGGTTGCCGCCCTGACCGGTGAACTTGCCGGTGTTGACGTCGACGACGATCATCGCCTCGGTCTTGTCGATCACCAGCGAGCCACCGCTCGGCAGCCAGACCTTGCGGTCGAGCGCCTTCATCAGCTGCTCGTCGATCCGGTACGTCGCGAAGACGTCGACCTCGCTCGTCCACTTGGACAGGCGGTCGGTCAGGTCCGGGGCGACGTGGTTGACGTACCCGTGGATGGTCTCCCAGGCGTCGTCACCGCTGACGATGACCTTCGAGAAGTCCTCGTTGAAGATGTCGCGGACGACACGGACGGTCATGTCCGGCTCGCCGTAGAGAAGGGTCGGGGCGTTGCCGCTCTTCGCCTTCTTCTGGATGTCCTCCCACTGCGCCTGCAGCCGCTCGACGTCACGGCGCAGCTCGTCCTCGCTCGCGCCCTCGGCGGCGGTGCGCACGATGACGCCCGCGTCCTCGGGGACGATCTTCTTGAGGATGGTCTTCAGGCGGGCGCGCTCGGTGTCGGGCAGCTTGCGGCTGATACCGGTCATCGACCCCTCGGGGACGTAGACGAGGTAGCGGCCGGGCAGCGAGACCTGGCTGGTCAGACGGGCACCCTTGTGGCCGATCGGGTCCTTGGTGACCTGCACCAGGACCGACTGGCCGGACTTGAGGGCGGACTCGATACGGCGCGGCCCGTTGGCCATGCCGAGGGCCTCGAAGTTGACCTCACCGGCGTACAGGACGGCGTTGCGGCCCTTGCCGATGTCGACGAAGGCGGCCTCCATCGACGGCAGCACGTTCTGGACCTTGCCCAGGTAGACGTTGCCGACGTACGAGGTGGCCTGCTCCTTGTTGACGTAGTGCTCGACGAGCACGTTGTCTTCCAGGACGCCGATCTGGGTGCGCTCGCCGTTCTGGCGGACGACCATGACGCGCTCGACGGCCTCACGGCGGGCCAGGAACTCGGCCTCGGTGATGATCGGGACGCGGCGGCGGCCCTGCTCGCGGCCCTCGCGGCGGCGCTGCTTCTTCGCCTCCAGGCGGGTCGAGCCCTTGATGGACTGGACCTCGTCGGACGGCTCGGCCTTCTCGCGGGCGGGGCGGGGCTCGCGGACCTTGACGACCGTACGGACGCCGTCCTCGTCGCCCGCCTCGGCCTCGCCACCGGCGTCACCGCTGCGGCGGCGACGGCGACGGCGGCGACGGGAGCTGCTGCTGCCGGACGACGACGCGCCGCCCTCGTACTCGTCGGAGTCGGACTCCTCGTCCTCGGACTCGTCGTCCTCGGCGCGGGCCTCCTCCGTCTCGTCGCTCTCCTCGGACTCCTCGGCCTCGGCGAGCTCACCGCGGCGGCGGCGACGGCCACCACGACGGCGACGGCGGGACGGACGGTCCCCGTACTCGTCGGACTCCTCGGCCTCCGCCTCGGGCTCCTCGGCCTCGACCTCGGGCTCGTCGGCGACGGTGGCGGGCACCGGCTCGACGGCCACGGGCTCGGCGGGCTCGCCACGACGGCGGCGGCGCCGGCGGCCGGCGGGCTCGGGACGCTCGACGACCTCGACGGGCGCGGCGGTCTCCTCGGCCTCGACCGTCTCCTCCTCGTCCTCCTCCACGACGTCGGCGGCAGCGGCGGCGGCCGCGGTCTCCGGGGTCTGGAACATGGGCTCGGCGAAGACCGGGGCCTGGAAGACGGCGACGGCGGGGCGCCCGGCACGGCGACCGCGGGGCTCCTCCTCGTCCTTCACGGGGGCAACGACCGGCTCGGAGGTGAACTGCGGCGAGGTGGCGCGGCGGCGGGTGCGGCCACGGGTGGCGGCCTTCTCGGCGGCGGCGACCTCGGGCTCGGCGGCCTCGGCGGTGATCTGCGTGACGGTCTCCTGCGGCAGGCTCTCGCCGCCGGCCTCGGCGACCGGCTCGGGCGAGGTGGCCTGACGGGTGGCACGGCGGCGGGTGCGCGCGGGGGCGGCGGGCTCCTCGACGGGGGCCTCCGCAGCCTCCGCGACGGGGGCCTCCGCGACGGCCTCGACGACCGGCTCGGGCGTGGTGGCCTTACGGGTGGCACGGCGGCGGGCACGCGGGGCGGCGGGCTCCTCGACGGGGGCCTCCGCAGCCTCCGCGGCGGGAGCCTCCTCGACGACCTCGGCGGCGACCGGCTCGGCCGACGTGGCCTTACGGGTGGCACGGCGACGGGTGCGCGCCGGGGCGGCGGGCTCCTCGGCGGGGTCCTCGGCCGCGACGGCCTCGACGGTCTCGGCGACCGGCTCCGGGGCGGTGGCCTTGCGGGTGGCGCGGCGGCGGGTGCGCGCGGGAGCGGCGGGCTCCTCCACGGGCTCCGGCGCGGCGGCCGGGGTGGCGGGCGTCTCCACGACGACCTCGGCCACGGTCTCGGTGACCTCCGCCGCGACCGGCGGACCGGCGGGGCGGGAAGCGGCGCGGCGCCTGCGGCGCGGCGGCAGCTTGTCACCAGGTGCGTTGCTGTTGTTCTCTTCGTTCGGCTCGAGCATGCGGGCGGTTCTCCCGTCACGCCCCCGGGCGCCGCGCCTTGGTCCGGTCCGGCGGCACGATCACGCACGATGCGCGGTGCCGCCGTCCGGGGCGCGGGCGCCGCACGGGAGCTGATGTCTGGCTCGCCGGTTCCGTACGCGTTCTACGTACGGCCTGGCGAAAGTCTCCTGGTCAGTGCGCGGCCCGACCCAGGTGGCTCCCGAGTGCCAGGGCTGCGCTACAACGACCGCTCCCTACGCGGAACCGGTACCCGGCGCCGTCGCTGAGACGGTCTCGGCGGCCGTGGGTGTAGCGGCCGTGACTGTCTCGCGGTCGGGCGCGAGCGGGTCGGTCACCGTGCCGGACTCCTCGTCGAAGAGCCCCTGCGCCAGCCTGGTCACCGCTGCGGGGACCGGCGGCGCCAGGTCGGCCACAGCTCGGAGACCGGACAGGACGTCGTCGGGTCGCACGGCAGGTGTTACGTGCCGAACAACCAGCCGCAGTATCGCACAGGCATTGTCCAGCGGCCTATCAGCCGCGGAACGTGCCTGGAGCTCGGCGACGGCGGAGCGGGCGTCGAAGGAACGGATGCCGTTCTTGGTCTTGCGCTGCACTTCCACGGTCTCGGCCGCGAGGAAGGCGTCGACGGCCTTCTCCGCGTCCTCGGGGGTGACGCCGTCGAGCCGGAGCTCCCACACGGAGGCGGTGAGCCGGTCGGCGAGGCCCGAGGTACGGGCCTCGACGGCGTCGGTGATGTCGAGGCCGGCCGGGAGCGACTCGTCGAGCAGGACCCGCAGAGTCTCGGGGTCCCGTGCCTCGGTGAGGGCGATCTCCAGGTACTCGGCCTCGGAGCCCGTACCCGTGGGGGCGGCGTTGGCGTACGACACCTTGGGGTGCGGGGTGAATCCGGCCGAGTACGCCATGGGCACCTCGGCGCGGCGCAGCGCGCGCTCGAAGGCGCGCTGGAAGTCACGGTGGCTGGTGAACCGGAGGCGGCCGCGCTTGGTGTAGCGCAGTCGGATGCGCTGCACCGCCGGTGCGGGCGGCGGGCCTTCGGGCTGTCGCTTGCCCAGTGGTTCTTCTCCTCGGTGCGGGGCGGGCGCGGGTGCCGCGCCGCCCTCGAACAGACAGGTGGCCTCTGGGGGGCCCGCCCGGCTCACCCCCGCTTTCGCGAGGAGATCTCGGGTGTGGGCGCCGCGCCGGAGACGGTTGTTGTACTACCCAGAGTACGCGTAGAGCCCACCACCGGTTCCCCAGGCTCGGTCACCCGGGGTGCGGCACGGCGACGGCCCGGCGCGGGGTCTCCCCTCGCGCCGGGCCGTCGTCGGAGTGTCGCGCGGCTACTTGACGACCGTCAGCGGCAGCAGCTTCTTGCCCGTGGGGCCGATCTGGATCTGCGTGTCCATCTGCGGGCAGACGCCGCAGTCGAAGCACGGGGTCCAGCGGCAGTCGTCGACCTCGGTCTCGTCGAGGGCGTCCTGCCAGTCCTCCCAGAGCCAGTCCTTGTCCAGACCGGAGTCCAGGTGGTCCCAGGGCAGGACCTCCTCGTAGGTGCGCTCGCGGGTGGTGTACCAGTCGACGTCGACGCCCATCTCGGGGAGCGTCTTGTCCGCGCACGCCATCCAGCGGTCGTACGAGAAGTGCTCGCGCCAGCCGTCGAAGCGGCCGCCGTCCTCGTAGACGGCGCGGATGACGGCGCCGATCCGGCGGTCGCCGCGCGAGAGCAGGCCCTCGACGATGCCGGGCTTGCCGTCGTGGTAGCGGAAGCCGATCGAGCGGCCGTACTTCTTGTCGCCGCGGATCTTGTCCCGGAGCTTCTGCAGGCGCGCGTCCGTCTCCTCGGCCGAGAGCTGCGGGGCCCACTGGAACGGGGTGTGGGGCTTCGGGACGAAGCCGCCGATGGAGACCGTGCAGCGGATGTCGTTCTGGCCGGAGACCTCGCGGCCCTTGGCGATCACGTTGACCGCCATGTCACCGATCTGGAGGACGTCCTCGTCGGTCTCGGTCGGCAGGCCGCACATGAAGTACAGCTTCACCTGGCGCCAGCCGTTGCCGTAGGCCGTGGCGACCGTACGGATCAGGTCCTCCTCCGAGACCATCTTGTTGATGACCTTGCGCATGCGCTCGGAGCCGCCCTCGGGGGCGAAGGTCAGACCGGAACGGCGGCCGTTGCGGGTCAGCTCGTTCGCCAGGTCGACGTTGAACGCGTCCACGCGGGTGGAGGGGAGCGACAGGCCGATCTTGTCGTCGGTGTAGCGGTCCGCGAGGCCCTTGGCGATGTCACCGATCTCGGTGTGGTCCGCGGAGGAGAGCGAGAGGAGGCCGACCTCCTCGAAGCCCGTCGCCTTGAGGCCCTTCTCGACCATCTCGCCGATGCCGGTGATGCTTCGCTCCCGCACGGGGCGCGTGATCATGCCGGCCTGGCAGAAACGGCAGCCGCGGGTGCAGCCGCGGAAGATCTCCACCGACATCCGCTCGTGGACCGTCTCGGCGAGCGGGACCAGCGGCTGCTTCGGGTACGGCCACTCGTCGAGGTCCATGACCGTGTGCTTCGACACGCGCCACGGCACGCCCGAGCGGTTCGGGACCACGCGGGCGATGCGGCCGTCCGGGAGGTACTCGACGTCGTAGAAGCCCGGGATGTAGACCGAGCCGGTCTTGGCGAGCCGGAGGAGGACCTCCTCGCGCCCGCCCGGGCGGCCCTCGGCCTTCCAGGCGCGGATGATCTCGGTCATGTCGAGGACGGCCTGCTCGCCGTCGCCGATGATCGCCGCGTC
Source organism: Streptomyces sp. NPDC001927 (assembly GCF_053594455.1). NCBI lineage: Bacteria > Bacillati > Actinomycetota > Actinomycetes > Kitasatosporales > Streptomycetaceae > Streptomyces > Streptomyces sp. NPDC001927. The sequence goes on from NZ_JBSFEN010000017.1 coordinate 67,215, forward strand.
GATGAACTCCGCGATCGGCTCGGGGTTGAACGCGGCGTGGCCGCCGGCGAGCACGATCGGGTGGTCGACGGTGCGGTCCTTGGACTCCAGCGGGATGCCCGCCAGGTCGAGGGCCGTGAGCATGTTGGTGTAGCCGAGCTCGGTGGAGAAGCTCAGGCCGAAGACGTCGAACGCGCCGACCGGGCGGTGGCTGTCGACGGTGAACTGCGGGACGCCGTGCTCCCGCATCAGCTCTTCGAGGTCCGGCCACACGCTGTACGTGCGCTCGGCCAGGACGCCCTCGCGCTCGTTCAGTACCTCGTAGAGGATCATGACGCCCTGGTTGGGCAGGCCGACCTCGTAGGCGTCCGGGTACATCAGCGCCCAGCGGACGTCGGCGGACTCCCACGGCTTGACCGTGGAGTTCAGCTCTCCACCGACGTACTGAATCGGCTTCTGCACGTGCGGGAGCAGAGCTTCGAGCTGCGGGAAGACAGACTCGGCAGCAGACATCTCGAACCTTCGTGGGGCTGGCAGGGGGCGAGGGCGACTCTCAAGCGTACCCGGTGCTCAGTGGGTGAGCGGTTCCCGCAGCTCTGGGGCCGAGGCCTTGGCCCAGACCTCGGGGAACTCGCGTTCGCCCGCGGCGCCGGCCGCCTCCTCCTGGCCGTGCAGGAGTCCCCAGGTGAACGCGGACTCGCCGGCCGCGTGGGCCTGGATGCCGAGGTCGCGCAGGGCCTCGCGGGCGACGACGCTGTCCTGGTGCTCGCCGAGGACCGTCTGCACGCCCTTGATCCGCTTGGCGAAGCGCTTGGCGGGCTTGCCGAGGGTGGGGGTGGCGGCCTCAGCGGCGTAGCGGGCGCGCTTGGCGGCCTTGCGGGCCTCGTGCATGGCGAGGTCGCGGTCGTGGCCCGCGGGCAGGGCGAGGGCGTGGCCGGCGCGGGTGGCGAGGCGGTCGTAGTCCTTGAGGACGGCCGCGGCGAGGACGGGAGCCGCGGTGTCGGAGGCGGCCTTGAGGAGCGGCGGGTCGGTGAGGAGCCCGTCGAGGGCGTCGAGCAGCGCGAGGTGGCGGGCCGAGTCGAGGGCGGCGAGGGTCTTGCGGCGGGCGCCGCCGCCGTGGGCGGCGTTCCAGACGCGCAGGCGGGCGCGGACGGGGCCGAGGACGAGGGTGCGGGGGATCGTGTCGAGGCGGGTGCGGAGGCGTTCGGTGAGGACCTCCTGGTCGCGGGCGAAGCCGAGTTCGCCGGCGAGCCACTTGAGCTCGTCGCCGATCGGGTCGGTGGCGGTGCGGTCGAGGACCTTGCGGTAGCTCTTGAAGGCGCTGCGGAGGCGTCGGCAGGCGACGCGCATCTGGTGCACGGAGTCGGGCAGGTCGCGGCGCACGGCGGGGTCGAGGGCGACGATCGCGTCCACCTGCTCCCGTACGTACGCGAGGACACGGCCGCCGGCGGTGTCGTCGTCCGCCACCGGCGGCTCGTCCGCCTCAGGCGCCTGCTCGGCCGTCTCCTCCAGCGCCCTCGCCAGCTTCGACGCGGACGACGACGGGCGGATGCCCGCCTTCCTCAGGCGCTTGTCGACCGCGTCCAGGATTCCGGGTTCCGCGTCGTCCGCGAGTTCGACCTCGATCTCCGTCCAGGAGGTGTCCGGGCCCTCCGGGAGGCGGTTGGCGTGGACCGTGTCGACCGAGAGTTCGGCGAGGAGGGCGCCGGTGTCGTCCACGAGGTGGTGGACCTGGCGCGAGGAGCGGAGGCGGACGACCGGGACGACGGTCTCGGCGCGCGTGCGGGAGCGGACCAGGCCCGCCAGGGCCTTGGGGAGGGACTCGGAGAGTGGGGCCCTGATCTCGTCGCGGATCCCGGACGCGACCGGGAACTTGAGGTGCCAGCCCGCGTCCCCGCCGCCCGTGCGGCGGCGCAGGGTCAGCGAGTCCGCGGCGAGCCGCAGGTCCGGCGTGTCGTAGTAGACGGCGTCGAGTTCGGCGACGCCCCGGTCCTCGACCGAGGCGACGCCGGGCGCCCGTGTCAGGTCCGGCAGCTCCGTCCGGGCCGTGGCTTCGTACTTCCGCTCGATCTCGCGCTTCGTCTCCGCCATGAATCGAATCTAGACGGGAAGTGAACCGAAGGGGAGGCCGTCGCACGGGGATCGCACCGCTCAGGCCGTTATGGGCCGCTGCACCTTGATCGACTGGAGCAGTCCGATCGCCACCCACACCGCGAACATCGACGAGCCGCCGTACGACACGAAGGGCAGCGGCAGACCCGCCACCGGCATGATGCCGAGCGCCATGCCGATGTTCTCGAAGGACTGGAAGGCGAACCAGGCGATGATGCCGGCCGCGACGATCGTGCCGTAGAGCTCGGTGGTCTCCCGGGCGATCCGGCAGGCCCGCCAGAGGATCACGCCGAGCAGCACGATGATCAGTCCGCCGCCGAGGAAGCCGAGCTCCTCGCCGGCGACGCTGAAGATGAAGTCGGTCTGCTGCTCGGGCACGAACTGGCCGCTGGTCTGGTGGCCGTTGAAGAGCCCCGCGCCGTACAGGCCTCCGGAGCCGATCGCGATGCGCGCCTGGTTGGTGTTGTAGCCGACGCCCGCCGGGTCGAGTTCGGGGTTGGCGAAGGCGGCGAAGCGGTTGATCTGGTACTCGTCGAGCAGGCCGAGCGCGGTGACGGCGACCGCGCCCGCGACACCGGCGCCGATGAGGCCGAGGACCCAGCGGTTGGAGGCCCCGGAGGCGAGGAGCACGCCGAGCACGATCACCGCCATGACCATCACCGAGCCGAGGTCCGGCATCAGCATGACGATGGCCATCGGCAGCGCGGCGAGGAGCAGCGACTTGGCGACGGTCTTGTGGTCCGGGTGGATCTGGTCGGCCGCGTCGACCTTGGCCGCGAGCAGCATCGCCATGCCCAGGATGATCGTGATCTTCACGAACTCGCTGGGCTGGAGCGAGAAGCCGCCGCCGATCACGATCCACGCGTGCGCGCCGTTGATGGTCGCGCCGAGCGGGGTGAGGACGGCGAGGATCAGCACGATCGAGATGCCGTAGAGGATCGGGACCGCGGTGCGCAGGGTGCGGTGGCCGAGCCAGACCGTGCCGACCATCAGGGCGAACCCGATGCCGGTGTTCAGCGAGTGCCGGAACAGGAAGGCGTACGGGTCGCCGCCGTTGAGCTCGGTGCGGCCGCGGGTGGCGGACCAGACGAGCAGCGCGCCGATGAAGGAGAGCGCGAGCGCGGAGAGCAGCATCGGCCAGTCGAGCCGGCGCACCACGGAGTCGCGGGCGGCGAGCTTCGCGAAGGTGCCGCGCTCGGGGGCGTACCGGGAGACGGAGAAGCCGTGGGGTGCGGTCATCGGTTCAGTCCCCAGTCCTGGCGTGCGGCGGCGGCCCCGCGAGCGGCTGTTGTCCGTCCTGCTTCTCCGGGTCGACGAGCTGCGACTTCGGGTCGTACGCCTTGATGTCCGGCGCGTCGATCGAGCCGTCGGCCTGGACCTTCGGCAGCGCCGACTGCGGCTTGGGCAGGAGCGCGCGCTTGAGGTCCTGGTTGCCGGCGTCGTCGAGGCCGTAGAGCGCGTCGTAGATGTTGCGCACGGCGGGGCCGGAGGCGCCGGAGCCCGTACCACCCTGGGAGATCGTCATGACGATGGTGAAGTCGTCGGTGTACGTGGCGAACCAGGAGGTCGTCTGCTTGCCGTAGACCTGGGCGGTACCGGTCTTGGCGCGCATCGGGATCTTGTCCTGCGGCCAGCCGCCGAAGCGCCAGGCGGCGGTGCCGCCGGGCTCGACGACCGAGCGGAGCCCCTTGTCGAGGTCCTTGATCGTCTGGGCGTTGACCGGCAGCTTGCCGTGGGCCTCGGGCTTGATCTCCTCGACGCGCTTGCCGTCGGGGCTGATCACGGCCTTGCCGATGGTGGGGTTGAAGAGGGTGCCGCCGTTGCTGATGGCGGCGTAGGCGGTGGCCATCTGGATGGGGGTGACGAGGACGTCGCCCTGGCCGATGGCGTAGTTGATGCTGTCGTAGGCCTTCAGCTGGTTGCCTTCGAGGCAGCTCTCGTACGCGATCTGCTCGACGTACGTGCCGCCCTTCTTGCCCTGCTTGCACCAGGAGTCCTTGTTGGCCTCCCAGAACGCCTGCTTCCACTGGCGGTCGGGGATGCGGCCCTTGACCTCGTTCGGCAGGTCGACGCCCGTCTCGGCGCCGAGCCCGAAGTCCCGGGCCGTCTTGTAGAACCAGTCGTGGGCGTTCTTGTTCGGCTTGAGCCCGCCGTCGCGCTGCCACTCCTTGTGGCCGAGGGCGTAGAAGACCGTGTTGCAGGAGAACTTCAGCGCGTCGCCGAGGGTGATGGGGCCGTGCCCCTGGGACTCGAAGTTCGCGAAGCTGCGGCTGCCCAGGCTGTACGAGCTGCTGCACTGGTACTTGTCGTTGAAGTCGTACCCGGCCCGCACGGCGGCGCTCGCCGAGACCACCTTGAAGATGGAGCCGGCCGGAGCCTGGCCCTGGATGGCCCGGTTGAGCAGCGGGTAGTTGGAGTCCTTGCTGGTGAGCCGCGCGTAGTCCTTGCCGGAGATGCCGCCGACCCAGGCGTTGGGGTCGTAGTCGGGCTGGGAGGCCATCGCGACGACCCGGCCGGTCTTCGACTCCATGACGACGACGGCGCCCGCGTCGGCCTCGTACTTCCGGCCGGTGATCTTGTCGGTCTCGCCGCGGACCGTCTTCATCGCCTGGGCCAGCTCGTACTCGGCGACGGACTGGACCCGGGCGTCGATGCTGGTGACGAGGGTGGAGCCGGGCACGCCCGGTTCGGCCTCGGTCTGGCCCATGACGCGGCCGACCTTGTCGACCTCGTAGGACGTGACCCCCGCCTTGCCGCGCAGCTCCTTGTCGTAGGTGCGCTCCAGGCCGGAGCGGCCGACCTGGTCGGAGCGGAGGTACGGCGACTCGGTGTCCTTGGCCTTCTGGATCTCCTCGTCGGTGACCGGCGAGAGGTAACCGAGCACCTGCGAGGTCTTGGCCTTGCCGGGTGCCGTGTAGCGGCGTACGGCGGTGAGTTCGGCGCTGATGCCGGGGAAGTCCTCGGTGCTCTCCCGGATCCGCAGGGCCTGCTGCGTGGTGGCCTCGTCGGTGATCGGGATCGGCTGGTAGGGGGAACCGTTCCAGCAGGGCTTCGGGGTCTGCGAGTCGCAGAGCCGGACCTTGTCCATGACGTCCTTGGGCTTCATGCCGAGGACGCCCGCGAGGCGGGTGAGGACGGCCTTGCCGTCGTCCTTCATCTTCATCAGGTCCGTGCGGGACGCGGAGACCACGAGCCGGGTCTCGTTGTCGGCGAGCGGGACGCCCCGGGCGTCGAGGATCGAGCCGCGGACGGCGGGCTGGACGACGCGCTGGATGTTGTTGCTCTTCGCCTCTTCGGCGTACTCCTTGCCGTTGCGGATCTGGAGGTACCAGAGGCGTCCGCCGAGGGTGAGGAGGAGGGAGAAGACGAGGATCTGGATGATGACGAGCCGGACCTGGACCCTGGGGGTCCGCCCGGTCTCCGGGATGTTGCTCATACTGCCGGTGCCCCCTCGCTCACAGTCGCTTGACTCCCTTGATGCGTCCGGCGCGTGCCGCTCTCGTACGGGCCGCCTTGACGCGCAGGCCGCCGCGCTGGTTGCCGATCTGCAGGCCGGTGCCCGAGCTGAGCCAGCCGGAGGCGACGTCCGTCCCGCCGGAGCTGTCGGCGGTGAGCGGGTCGTTCTCCGCGCGCCGGGCGAGCGCCATGATCAGCGGCACGGTGAAGGGCGCGAGGAGGAGGTCGTAGAGGGCCGCGGTGAACAGCAGGAAGCCGAGGCCGACATGGCGGGCGGCGGTGTCGCCGACGAGGGCGCCGACCCCCGCGTACAGCAGGGTGGAGCCGATCGACGCGGCGACGACCACAGCCATCGGGCCGCTGGCGGACTTGAGCTTGCCGTTGTCGGGGCGGGCGAGTCCGGCGAGGTAGCCGATGACGCAGAGGACCAGGGCGTAGCGGCCGGCGGCGTGGTCGGCAGGCGGGGCGAGGTCGGCGAGGAGGCCGGCCCCGAAGCCGATGAGAGAGCCGCTGACGGGGCCGTACACGAGCGCGAGACCGAGGACGGTCAGCAGGACGAGATCGGGTACGGCACCGGGGAGCTGGAGGCGCGCGAGGACGGAGACCTGGATGACCAGGGCGACGACGACGAGCGTGGTGGAGAGCAGGATCCGGTTGAACTTCATGCCTCAGTCCCCCTGCTGATCGTTCTGCTGCTCGTTCTCGGGCTTCTGCCCCGGCGGTTGCTGTTGGCCTGGCTGCTGCTGCTCAGGCTGCTGACCCGGCTGCTGCTCCCCCTGCGGCTGCTCGCCGCCCTGTACCTGACCCTCGACCTGGCCCTGAGGCTGCTGCTCGCCCGCCGGGGGCTTCGGGGTGACCGTGACGGTGACGGTCGGCGCGGGCTTCGGCTTGGGCGGCAGGACCGTGTCGCGCGGGTTGGTGCGCGGGGCCTGGACGACGACGCCGACGATGTCGAGCTTGGAGAAGCTGACGTACGGGCGGACGTAGATGTTGCGCGTGAGACCGCCGCCCAGCGGGTCGACGCGGACGACCTCGCCGACCGGGACGCCGGGCACGAAGGGCTTGTTCGCCTGCGAGCCGAAGGTGACGAGCCGGTCGCCGTTCTTCACCTTCGCCTTGCCGTTGAGGAGCTGGACCAGGAGCGGTCCGTTGCCCTGGCCGGTGGCGAAGCCGAGTTCGTCCGAGTTCTCCATGCGGGTGCCGACGGTGAAGTCGGGGTCGCTGGCGAGGAGCACGGTCGAGGTGGAGGGGCCGACGGTGGTGACGCGGCCGACGAGACCCGAGCCGTTGAGCACGGTCATGTCCCGCTCGATGCCGTCGTTGGCCCCGGCGTCGATGGTGACGGTCCAGGAGAAGCCCTGGGCCGCTCCTATCCCGATGACCTCGGCGCCCTTGATGCCGTACTGGCCGGCGCCGGCCGTCTTGAGCAGCGTGTCGAGTTCGCGCAGCCGGCTGCGGTTGCGGTCGTCGCTGCCGAGCTTGGCCTTGAGGGCGGCGTTCTCGCGCTCCAGGGCGGCGAGCCGGTCGTGCCGCTCGCCGGAGTCGCGTACCGCCCCTATGGCGTTGCCGATGGGATCGACGGCCGCCGCGACACCGTTCTCCACCGGTCCGAAGACCGCCGCGGCCGCCTGGCGGGCGCCGTCGACGGGTGACTCCTCGCCGCCGCGGATGTCCACCGTGATCAGTGCGAACGCGATGGCGATCAGCAGCACCAGGAGCAGCCGGCTCTCTCGTGTGTCCCTCACGTGCGGCGGCCGTGCCTTTCCTCGTGGTTCGGTTGCTTCGTGCGGTTCGTGCGATTGGTGCCGGTTTGTGTCGTTATATCAACGATCGGCCGTACGGGAGGTCTTGCCACCCGTGCGGCCGATCGCTAGCCGAAAGCCGCTCATTCGTTATCGGCGGGGCTGGGAGTCCAGGACCTGCTGGAGCGCCTCGAACTCCTCCACGCACTTGCCGGAGCCCAGCGCCACGGAGTCGAGCGGATCCTCGGCGATGTGGATCGGCATCCCGGTCTCGCGGCGGAGCCGCTCGTCCAGGCCGCGCAGCAGGGCGCCGCCACCCGTGAGAACGATGCCGCGGTCCATCACGTCACCGGAGAGCTCGGGCGGGCACTTGTCGAGCGTCGTCTTCACGGCGTCGACGATGGCGTTGACCGGCTCCTCGATGGCCTTGCGGACCTCGGCGGCCGAGATGACCACGGTCTTGGGCAGACCGGAGACGAGGTCACGGCCGCGGATCTCGGTGTGCTCGTCCTTGTCGAGGTCGTAGGCCGAGCCGATGGTGATCTTGATCTGCTCGGCGGTGCGCTCACCGAGGAGGAGCGAGTACTCCTTCTTGATGTGCTGGATGATCGCGTTGTCGAGCTCGTCGCCGGCCACCCGGATCGACTGTGCCGTGACGATTCCGCCGAGCGAGATCACGGCGACCTCGGTGGTGCCGCCGCCGATGTCGACGACCATGTTGCCCGTGGCCTCGTGGACCGGCAGGCCCGAGCCGATGGCGGCGGCCATGGGCTCCTCGATGATGTGCACCTGACGGGCGCCGGCCTGCGTCGAGGCCTCGATGACGGCGCGGCGCTCCACTCCGGTGATGCCGGAGGGCACGCAGACGACGACCCGGGGGCGAGCCAGGTAGCGGCGCTTGTGGATCTTGAGGATGAAGTAGCGGAGCATGCGCTCGGTGATCTCGAAGTCGGCGATCACGCCGTCCTTCAGGGGCCGGACGGCGACGATGTTGCCGGGTGTCCGGCCGATCATCTTCTTCGCCTCGGCGCCGACCGCCAGGATGCCGCCGGTGTTGGTGTTGATCGCGACGACGGACGGCTCGTTCAGAACGATGCCGCGACCCCTGACGTACACCAGCGTGTTGGCGGTCCCGAGGTCGACAGCCATGTCACGGCCGATGAACGACATTGAGTTCCCCTTGTTTCCCATGAGGATGCGTCGGGCCTTCCCAATCGGAGCGTTGACGGCTTCTCAGGTAGGCGAGGTGGTGCGAAGTGGGTGGGTGTTCGGGTGCTACGGCGTGGAGTTTTCCATCGTAGTGCCGCCCCCACGGATACCGCGCGGTGGTCCACCTCTGTACAGGTGACGACAGGACGGTGCGATGCGTTCCCGGTCCTGTCGTTCATATGCCCGGGGGCGACCGAAATTCCTTCGGTCGCCCCAGGTTCGTTGCGGTGGATGGCTGACTTCGGGTCAGAACGGGATGTACCCGGACGGCCCTGTCGGCCGGTCCACTCGGCCTCTCCGCCGTCGGCTCAGACCAGGCCGGGGAAAAAGATCTTCAGTTCCCTGGCGGCGGACTCCTCGGAGTCCGAGGCGTGGATCAGGTTCTCGCGGACGATGGTGCCGAAGTCGCCACGGATGGAGCCGGGGGCGGCGGCGATCGGGTCGGTCGGTCCTGCCAGGGTCCGCAGGCCCTCGATGACGCGCTCGCCGTCGACGACCAGGGCGACGACGGGGCCGGACTGCATGAAGCCCATCAGCGGCTCGTAGAAGGGCTTGCCCTTGTGCTCGCCGTAGTGCTGCTCCAGCGTCTCCTGGCTCAGCTCGCGCAGTTCGAGCGCGGAGATGGTCCAGCCGGCCTTGCGCTCGATACGACCGATGATCTCGCCGATCAGGCCACGGCGGACGGCGTCGGGCTTGAGCAGGACGAGCGTGCGCTGGCTCACGGTGGGGGCTCCTTACGAATCCGGTGTGCGGGACTCAGAGGCTACAGGGCCGGATCCCCCGCCGATTACGCAGCGTCAGGCCCACCCCAGCCCACGTCCAGGGCGGGCCCGACTCGGCTCCGCGGGGCCTAGCTCGCCTCCGGCGTGGCGCCGGCCTCCGCCGCCTCCGCCTGGGCGGCCCAGCGGGCCTTGACCTCGTCGATCTTCGCGCCGTAGTGGCAGGAGGCCCACCACAGGGCGGCGAAGGCGACGCCGAGGAAGAACATCACCGGGACGAAGAAGCCGCTCGCGATCAGGGCGATCTGCAGCGCCCAGCCCATCTGGACGCCGCCCGGGCGGGTGATCATCCCGCAGAGCAGCACCGACAGCAGCATCGCGACGCCGCAGACCCACCAGACCGTGGCCATCGACAGGCTGTCGTCCTTCATGGCGACGAGCCCGGCGAAGCCGATCACGAAGAACTCGCCGATCAGCGTCGAGGCACAGAGCGTACGCATCGGATTCAGCGCCTTCCCAGCAGCAGCCGGGCGTCCCCGACCGTGAAGATCGAACCGGTCACGAGCACACCCGCGCCGCTGAACTCGCCCTCTTCCTCCGCGAGGGTGATCGCCGCCTCGATCGCGTCGTCCAGACGCGGCTCGACGACCACGCGGTCCTCGCCGAAGACCTCCACGGCGATCGCCGCGAGCGCGTCGACGTCCGTGGCGCGCGGGTTGGAGTTCGCCGTCACCACGACCTCGGCGAAGATCGGCTCGAAGGCTTCGAGCAGCCCCTTGGCGTCCTTGTCGGCGCTGGTGGAGACCACGCCGATGAGCCGGGAGAAGCCGAACGACTCGCTGATGCCGTCGGCCGTGGCCCGCGCGCCGTGCGGGTTGTGCGCCGCGTCCAGGATGACCGTCGGGGACTTGCGGACGACCTCCAGGCGGCCCGGCGAGGCCACCGAGCCGAACGCGCGCCGGATGGTGTCGATGTCCAGGGTGCGGGCGTGCTCCGCGCCGATCCCGAAGAAGGCCTCGACCGCCGCGAGGGCGACCGACGCGTTGTGCGCCTGGTGCGCGCCGTGCAGCGGCAGGAAGACCTCTTCGTACTCGCCGCCGAGCCCGCGCAGGGTGAGCAACTGGCCGCCGACCGCGACCTCGCGGGAGACGATGCCGAACTCCATGCCCTCACGGGCCACCGTCGCGTCGACCTCGACGGCCTTCTTCAGCATGACCTGCGCCGCGTCCACCGGCTGCTGGGCGAGGACGACCGTCGCGCCCTGCTTGATGATCCCGGACTTCTCGACCGCGATCTCGCCGGGCGTCCCGCCGAGCCGGTCGGTGTGGTCCAGGTCGATCGGGGTGACGACGGCGACCTGCGCGTCGATCACGTTCGTCGCGTCCCAGGTGCCGCCCATGCCGACCTCGACGACCGCCACGTCCACGGGGGCGTCGGCGAAGGCCGCGTACGCCATGCCGGTGACGACCTCGAAGAAGGAGAGGCGGTACTCCTCGCGGGAGTCGACCAGCTCGATGTACGGCTTGATGTCCTGGTACGTCTCGATGAACCGCTCGGCGGAGATCGGGGCGCCGTCCAGGCTGATGCGCTCGGTGATCGTCTGCACGTGCGGCGAGGTGTACCGGCCGGTGCGCAGCTCGAAGGCGGCGAGCAGGGCCTCGATCATCCGGGCCGTGGACGTCTTGCCGTTCGTCCCGGTGATGTGGATGGAGGGGTACGCGCGCTGGGGCTCGCCCAGGACGTCCATGAGCGCCGCGATACGGGTCACCGAGGGCTCGAGCTTGGTCTCGCCCCAGCGGGTCGACAGTTCGGTCTCGACCTCGCGGAGTGCCTTGTCCACCTCCGGGTCGGCGGGCCGGGCGGGCACGGGGTCGCCCTGGGGCGGGCCGGACTGCGCGCGCAGCGTACGGCTGCCGGCCTCGATCACCGCCAGGTCGGGGTCTCTGTCGGTCTCGGAGGCGACGATGTCGTCGAACGGGTCGGACTCGCCGGACTGGTCGCGGGGCTCACTCACGGGCCCAGTCTACGGAGCGGCACCGACAGGACCATGGACCCACCCCTTTCGGGACTTTCGGCCCACCATCCGCCGAAGCGGCCGGGCAAACTTGGCGATCATGGACATAGGCATCGACCTCGGCACCGCGAACACCCTCCTCTACGCCCGCGGCCAGGGCATCGTGCTCAACGAACCGTCGGTGGTGGCGGTCCAGGAGGGCTCGCGCTCCGCGCTCGCGGTCGGCACGGAGGCGAAGGAGACGATCGGCCGGACGCCCGGTTCGATCACGGCGATCCGGCCGCTGCGGGACGGGGTGATCAGCGACTACGAGGCCGCCGAGGAGATGATCCGGCACTTCGTCCGCAAGGCGGTGAAGGGGCGCAGGCCACGGACCCGGATGGTGGTCTGCGTGCCGAGCGGGGTGACGCCGGTCGAGCGGCGGGCGATCGTGCACGCCTCGCGCTCGGCGGGCGCCCGCGCGGTCCATCTCATCGAGGAGCCGATGGCGGCGGCGATCGGTGCGGGGCTGCCCGTCTCGTCACCGCGCGGCTCGATGGTCGTGGACATCGGCGGCGGTACCACGGAGGTGGCGGTGATCTCGCTCGGCGGCATCGTCACGGCGCGGTCGCTGCGGGTGGGCGGCGACCGGCTGGACGCGGCGATCACCGACTTCGTACGCAAGGAGCACTCGCTGCTGATCGGCGAACGCACGGCGGAGGACGTGAAGGTGGCGATCGGCTCGGCGTGGCCGGTGCCGGGCGAGGAGGAGCGGGAGCGGGCGACGTTCACGGTACGGGGCCGGGAGAAGGTCAGCGGGCTGCCGAGGACCCTCGAACTGACGGTGGCGGAGGTGCGGGCGGCCCTGGACGAGCCGGTGGAGGCGATCATCGCGGCGGTGCGGGCGACGCTGGAGGAGTGCCCGCCGGAGCTCTCGGGCGACGTGATGGAGCACGGCATCGTCCTCACGGGCGGCGGCGCGCTGCTGCCGGGCCTGGACCTGCGGATGGCCTCGGCGACGGGCATCCCGGTCTTCGTCGCGGACGACCCGCTGGACTGCGTGGTCCTGGGCTCGGGGCGCTGTGTGGAGGACTTCGACAGCCTGCACCGGGTGCTGGGACGGGCGGAGCGGGCGCGCTGACTCCTGGAGCCAGGGGCTAAGCCCGGTCGAAGCCCGTCGGCAGCAGCGCCGTCACCGTGTACGTGTCGCCGTCCGGGCCCGCCGACAGGCTGCCGCCCATGCTCGTGACCCGCTCCTCCATGGAGAACAGGCCGGTGCCCGTGGAGACCGGGGCGCGGTCCGGCGGGGTCTCGGGGAGCGGGTTGCGGACCTCGACGCGCAGGTCGCGGCCGGCTACCTCGATCGTGACCGTCACCGGCAGCCCGGGCGCGTGCTTGGCCGCGTTCGTCAGGCACTCCTGGACGACGCGGTGGACGGCCGCCTGCCGCAGCGGCGAGAGCGCCTTGGCCTCCTCGGCGACTTCGAGGTCGACCGGGCCGCCCATCCGCTCGCTCTCGTCCGCGAGCGCGGCGAGCCCTTCGAGACCGGGTGTCGCCGCTCCCCCGTCGGCCCGCCGCACGAGGGTCTCGTTCAGCATGTGGTGGGCCCGCCGGGCGGTGTCCGCGAGCTCCTCGAAGTCCGTGTGGTGCGTCGCGCCCCTGGCCCGTACGGCGAGCACCTCGGCCCGTACGGCGAGCACGGTCAGCTCGCGTCCCACCAGGTCGTGGACGTCCCGCCCGACCGAGATCCGCTCCTCCTGGACGGCCTGCCGGGCCGCCGCCTCCGCCCGCTGGGACTCCAGGGCGCGCACCAGGTCCTGACGGTTCGCGCCGATGCCGACGCCGGCCGCGAGCACGCCGATGGGCACGACGAGGCTGAGGAAGTCGCTGAGGGTCTCGCCGTGCCGGGCCGGCCAGCCGGGCATGAGGAAGAGGCCGTACGCCACGGCCACGTAGAGCACGGTCGCGCCGACGCCGACCGCGCGCCCCCGGAACCGGCCGAGGGAGTACAGCGCGAACTGAATCATCGTCAGCTCGTGCAGCCAGCCCATCAGGGCGAGCGCCACCAGGTACGGCACCCAGGGCAGCCGCCGCCGCAGGACGAGCGTCGCGGCCCCGGCCGCCAGAACCAGGGAGGCGGTGGCGCCGGTCAGGGAGTTGTCGGCGCGGGCCAGGCCCGGCACGTCGAGGGACATCAGGGCGAAGGCGCTCACCGCCGTCACGACGTCCAGCGCACGCGGCGAACCCGCCCACCGGTCCACGCGGCGGCGCAGCGCGGGGAAGGCGGGCAGTCGGGACATGCCCTCCATCATCCAGGGTCTTTCGACCCGCCACCCCGGACCTAAGTCACTTCTCGTGTGAGATCGGGCACTCCGGTCAATACGTCGTTAAAGACCCGCCTCCGCAACGGGCGTGGGCTCCTGAAACGGGAGGAGGGCCCGGAACCGATCGGTTCCGGGCCCTCCTCCTTGTCTGTCGCTCTAGGCCTGCGGCAGCCGCTCCAGCTGCGCCTGGATACGGGCGATGTCCTCGTCCGCCTTGGCGAGCCGCGTACGGATCTTGTCCACGACGTTGTCCGGCGCCTTCGCGAGGAAGGCCTCGTTGCCGAGCTTCCCGTTGGCCTGCGCCTTCTCCTTCTCGGCGGCGGCCAGGTCCTTCGCGAGCCGCTTCCGCTCGGCCGCCACGTCGATCGTCCCGGACAGGTCGAGCGCGACGGTGGCACCGGCGACGGGCAGGGAGGCGGTGGCCGAGAAGCCCTCGCCCTCCGGCTGGAGACGCAGCAGCTGACGGATGGCGGCCTCGTGCGGGGCGAGGGCGGTGCCGGTCACGTCCAGACGGGCCGGGACCTTCTGGCCGGGCTGCAGACCCTGGTCCGAGCGGAACCGGCGGACCTCGGTGACGACCTGCTGGACCAGCTCGATCTCCTTCTCCGCCGCGTCGTCGCGGAAGCCGGAGTCGGTGGGCCAGTCGGCGATGACGACGGACTCCTTGCCGGTGAGCGTGGTCCAGAGCGTCTCGGTGACGAACGGGACGATCGGGTGGAGCAGTCGCAGCATGACGTCCAGGACCTCACCGAGGACCCGGCCGGAGACCGTGGCGCCCTTGCCGCCGGCGAAGAACGTGGTCTTCGACAGCTCGACGTACCAGTCGAAGACCTCGTCCCACGCGAAGTGGTAGAGCGCGTCGGCGAGCTTCGCGAACTGGTAGTCGTCGTAGAACGCGTCGACCTCGGCGACCGTCTTGTTGAGCCGCGAGAGGATCCAGCGGTCCGTCGCGGACATCTCCGACGGGTCGGGCAGCGGGCCCTCGACCGTCGCACCGTTCATCAGCGCGAAGCGGGTGGCGTTCCAGATCTTGTTGGCGAAGTTCCGGGAGGCCTTGACCCAGTCCTCGCCGATCGGGACGTCGACGCCCGGGTTGGCACCGTTGGCCAGGGTGAAGCGGACGGCGTCGGAGCCGTACTCGTCCATCCAGTCCAGCGGGTTGACCGCGTTGCCGAAGGACTTCGACATCTTCTTGCCGAACTGGTCGCGGACCATGCCGTGCAGGGCGATGGTGTGGAACGGCGGGGTGCCGTCCATCGCGTACAGGCCGAACATCATCATCCGGGCGACCCAGAAGAAGAGGATGTCGTAGCCGGTGACCAGGACGGAGTTCGGGTAGAACTTCGCGAGGTCGTCGGTCCGCTCCGGCCAGCCGAGCGTGGAGAACGGCCACAGGCCGGAGGAGAACCACGTGTCCAGGACGTCGGTGTCCTGGTGCCAGCCCTCGCCGGTCGGCGGCTGCTCGTCGGGTCCGACGCAGACGATCTCGCCGTTCGGGCCGTACCAGACGGGGATGCGGTGGCCCCACCACAGCTGGCGCGAGATGCACCAGTCGTGGAGGTTGTCGACCCAGTCGAAGTACCGCTTCTCCATCTCCTGCGGGTGGATCTTGACCTTGCCGTCGCGGACCGCGTCACCGGCGGCCTGGGCGAGCGGGCCGACCTTGACCCACCACTGCATGGACAGGCGCGGCTCGATGGTGGTCTTGCAGCGCGAGCAGTGGCCGACGGAGTGGACGTACGGACGCTTCTCGGCGACGATCCGGCCCTCGGCGCGCAGCGCGGCGACGATGGCGGAGCGGGCTTCCAGTCGGTCCAGACCCTGGAAGGGGCCGTGGGCCGTGATGACCGCGCGCTCGTCCATGACGGCGAGGTTCGGCAGGCCGTGGCGCTGGCCGATCTCGAAGTCGTTCGGGTCGTGGGCGGGCGTGACCTTGACGGCGCCGGTGCCGAACTCGGGGTCGACGTGCTCGTCGGCGACGACCGGGATCCGGCGGCCGGTCAGCGGCAGCTCGATCTCCGTGCCGACCAGGTGCTTGTACCGCTCGTCCTCGGGGTGGACGGCGACGGCGGTGTCGCCGAGCATCGTCTCGGCGCGGGTGGTGGCGACGACGATGGAGGCGTCGCCGTCCCCGTACCGGATGGAGACGAGCTCGCCGTCGTCGTCCTGGTACTCGACCTCGATGTCGGAGATGGCCGTCAGACAGCGCGGGCACCAGTTGATGATGCGCTCGGCGCGGTAGATCAGCTCGTCGTCGTAGAGCTTCTTGAAGATGGTCTGGACGGACTGGGAGAGCCCCTCGTCCATGGTGAACCGCGCACGGGACCAGGCGACGCCGTCCCCGAGTCGCTTCATCTGGCCGGAGATCTGACCGCCGGACTCGGCCTTCCACTGCCAGACGCGCTCGACGAACGCCTCGCGGCCCAGGTCGTGGCGGGACTTGCCCTCCTTGGCGAGCTCGCGCTCGACGACGTTCTGGGTGGCGATGCCCGCGTGGTCCATGCCGGGCTGCCACAGCGTCTCGTAGCCCTGCATCCGCTTGCGGCGGGTGAGGGCGTCGATCAGCGTGTGCTCGAAGGCGTGGCCCAGGTGCAGCGAGCCGGTGACGTTCGGCGGCGGGATGACGATGGTGTACGGAGGCTTCTCGCTGTTCGCGTCGGCCTCGAAGTAACCGCGCTCTACCCAGCGCTCGTACAGCTTCCCCTCTACTTCGGCCGGCGCGTACTGGGTCGGCAGTTCGGGGTTGGCTGCTGGCTGCTGCTGAGTGTTCTCGGTCACGGGGTCAGTTTAGGGGTGTCGCGGGGCTGTCCCGAAACGCGTTTGTTCCGTAACGGTGTGCCCCCCGCCGCCCATGTGGGGCACGGCTTCCGACAGGATGTTCGCTACGCATAAACATCCTGTGAGGGGAACCTGTCCATGAGCTACAACCAGCCGGGTCCGTACGGCGGTCAGCCGCAGCAGCCCGGGCCGTACGGCCAGCCGGGCCCCTACGGTCAGCAGCCGGGCCCGTACGACCAGCAGCCGCAGCCCGGCTACGGCTACCCCCAGCAGGCTCCTCAGGGCGTACCGCCGCAGCAGCCCCCGTACGGCTACCCGCAGCAACAGCCCCAGTACGGCCAGCAGCCCCCTTACGGCGCCCCCCAGGGCCCCGGCGGCTACCCGCCGCCCCCGCCGGCCGCGAAGAAGTCGAAGACCGGCCTGATCATCGGCGCATCGGTCGTGGCCCTCGCACTGATCGCGGGCGGCGCCTGGTTCTTCACCTCGGGCGGTGGCGGCTCGTCGGCCGCGAACGACGGCCCGCACAAGCTGATCACTCCGGAGACCGTGCTCACCGAGTACAAGAAGGACTCCAAGGACGACGGCGGGGCAGGCAAGGAGTCCCTCGCGGAGGCCGAGAAGACCGGCGTCAAGAACGCCAAGCAGGTCAGCGCCTCGTACAAGGTCGAGGACAAGGCGAACCCGATGGGGGGCAAGCTGATCTCGTTCTCCGGCCTCTACGGCGAGATCGAGGACCCGGAGAAGGTCGTCGACGGCGTCTTCGCCACCATGAAGGTGGAGGCCGAGAAGGACAAGGACAAGTCCGGCGCACCGCAGTTGCAGGGCAGCCCGCAGGAGTACACGCCCGCGGAGCTGGACGGCGCCGTGCTCAAGTGCCAGCAGGGGAAGTCGGAAGCCGACGCCTCGGAAGGCATTCCTGCCTTCAGCATGACGATCTGCGTCTGGGCCGACCACAGCACGGTGGGCTTCGTGGTGCCGATGGACATGGCCTCCATGCTCTCGGGCAAGGCGGGCTCCGCCGACGACGCGGCCTCCATCACCGCCAAGTTCCGTAAGGAAGTCCGCGTCAAGCTCTGACCGACGCCGCATACGGAGAGGGGCGCCCCCGCCGGGGGCGCCCCTCTTCGTGTTCGTGGTGCTCAGGCCGACTTCTCGTGCCGCCCGTCGTTCTTCACGATGCGGGGGACCAGGGTCGGGTTCACGTTGTTGTGGACGACGTCGGCCGTGATGACCACGCGGGCCACGTCCTTGCGGGACGGGACCTCGTACATCACCGACATCAGGACCTCTTCCATGATGGCCCGCAGGCCACGCGCGCCCGTGCCGCGCAGGATCGCCTGGTCGGCGATGGCCTCCAGGGCCGGGCGGTCGAAGTCCAGCTCCACGCCGTCGAGTTCGAAGAGGCGCTGGTACTGCTTCACCAGCGCGTTGCGGGGCTCGACGAGGATCTTCAGGAGGGCTTCGCGGTCCAGGTTGTGGACCGAGGTGATGACCGGGAGGCGGCCGATGAACTCCGGGATCATCCCGAACTTCACCAGGTCCTCCGGCATGACCTCCTGGAACTGGTCGCTCGCCTCGATCTCCCGCTTCGAGCGGATCGTCGCCCCGAAGCCGATGCCCTTGGCGCCCGCACGCGACTCGATGATCTTCTCCAGGCCGGCGAAGGCGCCGCCCACGATGAAGAGCACGTTCGTCGTGTCGATCTGGATGAACTCCTGGTGCGGGTGCTTCCGGCCGCCCTGCGGCGGGACCGAGGCCGTCGTGCCCTCAAGGATCTTGAGCAGGGCCTGCTGCACGCCCTCGCCCGAGACATCGCGCGTGATCGACGGGTTTTCGCTCTTGCGGGCGACCTTGTCGATCTCGTCGATGTAGATGATCCCGGTCTCGGCCTTCTTGACGTCGTAGTCCGCCGCCTGGATCAGCTTGAGCAGGATGTTCTCGACGTCCTCGCCGACATAGCCGGCCTCCGTCAGCGCCGTCGCGTCGGCGATGGCGAACGGAACGTTGAGCATGCGCGCCAGCGTCTGGGCCAGCAGCGTCTTGCCGGAGCCCGTGGGGCCCAGCAGCAGGATGTTGGACTTCGCCAGCTCGATGGCGTCGTCACGGCCCGCCCCGCCGCCGTTCTCGCCGGCCTGGACGCGCTTGTAGTGGTTGTACACCGCGACCGAGAGGGCCTTCTTGGCCGGCTCCTGGCCGACCACATACCCCTCGAGGAACTCGTAGATCTCGCGGGGCTTGGGAAGCTCTTCCCAGCGCACCTCGCTCGTCTCCGCGAGTTCTTCCTCGATGATCTCGTTGCAGAGGTCGATGCACTCATCGCAGATGTACACACCGGGTCCCGCGATGAGCTTCTTCACCTGCTTCTGGCTCTTTCCGCAGAACGAGCACTTGAGCAGATCGCCGCCATCACCGATGCGTGCCACGAGGTGCTTCCCCTTCGCCTGGGAGCGCTTGGTTCAGCGACTCCTGGTGCCTCATATTCGACGGTACCTTGCCGGGCCCCCCGTTCGGGCCCCCCTTGGCACGGTTCACATGGTCGTGATTCGGCCACGCGGACCGTGCCAGGGGAAGGTCGAGCGTCAGGCTGCCGCGGCGGCCGTGCTCTTGCGGGTCGAGACGATCTGGTCGACCAGGCCGTACGCGAGGGCGTCCTCGGCGGTCAGGATCTTGTCGCGCTCGATGTCGTCGCGGATCTTCTCGATCGGCGTGGACGAGTGCTTGGCCAGCATCTCCTCCAGCTGGGTGCGCATGCGCAGGATCTCGTTGGCCGCGATCTCCAGGTCGGAGAGCTGCTCACGGCCGGTGCCGCCGGACGGCTGGTGGATCAGCACGCGGGCGTTCGGCAGGGCCATCCGCTTGCCGGGCGTACCGGCGGCGAGAAGCACGGCCGCGGCGGAGGCCGCCTGGCCCATGCAGACCGTCTGGATGTCCGGCTTCACGAACTGCATCGTGTCGTAGATGGCCGTGAGGGCGGTGAAGGAGCCGCCCGGGCTGTTGATGTAGATCGAGATGTCGCGGTCCGGGTCCATCGACTCCAGGCACAGCAGCTGCGCCATGACGTCGTTGGCGGAGGCGTCGTCGATCTGCACGCCGAGGAAGATCACGCGCTCCTCGAAGAGCTTCGCGTACGGGTCGTACTCGCGGATGCCCTGCGAGGTGCGCTCGACGAAGCGCGGGACCACGTAGCGGTTGTCCATCGGCGCGCCCGTGTAGAGGCCGCTCGCGGAGAGGTTGTTCTGCATCTGGTTGTTCACCGTCCTGGTGGCGTTCGGTGGGCTGTGGTCTTCAGCGGACTGCCGGGCTCAGGCGCCCGTGCCGCCGCCGCCGGGAACGCCCGCGGCGTGCGTGATGATGTCGTCGATGAGGCCGTAGGACTTGGCCTCGTCCGCCGTGAACCAGCGGTCGCGGTCACCGTCGCGAATGATCGCCTCGACGGTCTGACCCGAGTGGTGGGCCGTGATCTCGGCCATGCGCTTCTTCGTACGCAGGAGGTACTCGGCCTGGATCTTGATGTCCGAGGCCGTGCCGCCGATGCCGGCGGAACCCTGGTGCATCAGGACGTCCGTGTTCGGCAGCGCGAAGCGCTTGCCGGAGGCGCCGCCGGTGAGCAGGAACTGGCCCATGGAGGCCGCCATGCCCATACCGATGGTGACGACGTCGTTCGGGATGTACTGCATGGTGTCGTAGATGGCCATGCCGGCCGTCACCGAGCCACCGGGGCTGTTGATGTAGAGGTAGATGTCCTTCTCCGGGTCGGCTGCCAGGAGGAGCATCTGCGCGGTGATCTTGTTGGCGATCTCGTCGTCGACCTGCTGGCCGAGGAAGATGATCCGCTCGCCGAGCAGCCGGTTGTAGACATGGTCGCCGAGGCCACCACCGATGGACGGCTCACCCGCGGCGTAAGGCTTCAGATTCGTCACGTATCCACCTGCTCGTCTCCGACGGCTCCGGCCGTCTCAGCGTCTCGTTCAGAGGGCAGTGCCCTCGTATTCATGGACCCTAACGCGCAGGTAGGACAACGCCATCCCGGTTCCCGAACTGTTCGCTGGGAGCGCAAGGTTACCGAAGGCTCCAGGGGGCCTGAATACGGGCACGGGCCCGGCGCACAGCAGTGCGTCCGGGCCCGTGGACCAGCGGTTCAGTGCGAGGCGGAGGGCCTCTTACTTCTCCTCGGCGACCTCGGCCTCACCGGTGACGGCCTCGACCGTCTCGGCGGCGTTCTCGGCCTCGTCCTCGTCGTCCTCGAGGTCGACGGTCTCACCGTTGGTGTCGACGACCTTGGCGGCCTCGACGACGACCGCGAGGGCCTTGCCGCGGGCGACCTCGCCGACGAGCATCGGCACCTGGCCACCCTCGACGACGGCCTGGGCGAACTGGTCGGGGGACATGCCGGAGGAGGCGGCGCGGCGCATGAGGTGCTCGGTGAGCTCCTCCTGGCTGACGTTCAGCTTCTCCTTGTTGACGAGCTCATCGAGGATGAACTGCGTCTTGATGCCCTTCTCGGCCTGCTCCTTGGTCTCCGCCAGGAACTCTTCCTCGGTCTTGCCCTGGATCTCCAGGTACTTCGCGAGGTCGAGGCCCATCTGGCCGAGCTGGTGGTGCTCCAGGTTGTGCTTGCGGGTGTTGATCTCGTCCTCGAGCAGCTTCTCGGGCATCGGGACGTCCGCCAGCTTCAGGAGCTCGTCGAGGACGCGCTCCTGGGCCTGGGTGGCCTGGTCGAACTGCTTCATGTTCTCGAGGCGCTTGCGGCTGTCGGCCTTGAGCTCGTCGAGGGTGTCGAACTCCGACGCGAGCTGCGCGAAGTCGTCGTCGAGCTCGGGGAGCTCACGGGCGGCGACGGCGGTGACCTTGACGGAGACCTCCGCGTCCTTGCCCTCGGCGGAGCCGCCCTTCAGCTGCGAGGTGAAGGTGGCCTCGCCGCCGGCCTCCAGGCCGGTGACGGCCTCGTCGATGCCGTCGAGGAGCTCGCCGGAGCCGATGGTGTACGAGACGCCCTGGGCGACGCCGTCCGGGAGGACCTCGCCGTCGACCTTGGCCTCGAGGTCGATGGTGACGACGTCACCGTCGGCGGCGGCGCGCTCGACCGGGTTGGTGGAGGCGAAGCGCTCGCGCAGCTGCTGCACGGACTTCTCGACGTCCTCGTCGGTGACCTCGACCGCGTCGACGGTGACCTCGATGCCGGAGTAGTCCGGGATCTCGATCGTCGGGCGGATGTCGACCTCGGCGGTGAAGGCCAGCAGCTCGCCGTCCTTCAGCTCCGTGATGTCGACCTCGGGCTGACCCAGCGGGTTGACCTCGGCCTCGTTGACGGCCTCGGTGTAGAACTTCGGGAGGGCGTCGTTGACGGCCTCCTCCAGCACCGCACCACGGCCGAACCGCTGGTCGATGACACGAGCCGGGATCTTGCCCTTACGGAAGCCCTTGACCGTGACCTGCTGGTTGATCTTCTTGTACGCCGCGTCGAGGCTGTCCTTGAGCTCCTCGAAGGGCACCTCGACAGTGAGCCGAACCCGGGTCGGGTTCAGGGTCTCCACGGCGCTCTTCACGGTTCGGTCTCCTTGGTGGCTGATTCTTGGAATCTGCCGGTGCCGCTTGGTGGCGGTTCCGGCCGATCGGCCCGGTCAGAGAGACACACGGGCACGCAGCTTGCATAGTAACCGCAAGCGGGATGAGGCCCACAACGCGATCTTGCGATGCGTGATCTCGGTGGTCGGGGTGGCGGGATTTGAACCCACGGCCTTCCGCTCCCAAAGCGGACGCGCTACCAAGCTGCGCCACACCCCGTCGGTGCGACACGTAGGGTACATGCACGGAGACAGTGCGACGCCCCCTCTTTATGGGGCGTGCGGGGACCGCCCGGGACCCGCTACGATGCTGTCCGTGCCGCGGCCCTCGTGACCTGCGGCGCATCCTTTGCGGGCGTAGCTCAATGGTAGAGCCCTAGTCTTCCAAACTAGCTACGCGGGTTCGATTCCCGTCGCCCGCTCTTCCGGCCTCGGGGCCGGGCCGGAGATCACTCCTCCGGCCCGGCCCCGAGGCGTTTTCCGTGGTGCGGCCGCAGGATGGGCAGTGACCTGTTCGTCCTCTTGTTCCTGCCGCATCGGAGGCAGCCGTGAAGGATCTGAAGTTCGAGGAGAAGCGCGCGCTGTCCCGGATCGAGGCGGCGGATCAGCTGTCCGCGCTCGCGGACGCGCTGCGCGAGGGCGGCGAGGCGGAGATGCGGTTCGGCTCCGGGACGCTGAGTCTGCGCATCCCCGACAACGTCCGCAGCGAGGTGGAGTTCGAGGTCAGCGACGGGGAGATCGAGCTGGAGATCGAGTTCAAGTGGCCCACGGGGACCCCCGCGAAGGCCAAGGCCCCCGCCGCGGCCGCGCCCGGCGCGGAGAAGCCCGCGAAGAAGGCCGCGCGGAAGGCGGCGCCCGCCAAGCGCACGCGGAGCGGCGCCGGCGGGAGCACGAGGACGAAGCGGGCGGCGGCGAAGAAGGCCTGAGCAAGGCCTGAACGGGGTGGCGGCCCCTGGATCCGGGATCGACTCGAAGGCGACGCGGGAGCAGCTCAGGTCCGAGAGCTCGGCAGAGACTCAGGAGAGTCCCGGGAGCGGCTCGGGTCCGAGCGCTCAGCAGAAGACTCGGGGGAGTCTCGGGAGCGGCTCGGGTCTGAGCGCTCAGCCACAGACTCGGAAGAGTCTGGGGAGCGGCTCAGAACTTGATGGAGCCCACCGTCTGCGTTATCGAGTCGAGGAAGCGCTGAATGTCGTCGGCCATGCCCGTCGAGGCGAGGAAGAAGCCGAAGAGCACGGCGACGACGGCCGGGCCGCCCTTCAGACTCCCGCCGCGGATCAGCACCACCAGGACGATCGCCAACAGCAGCACCACGGATAGCGAAATGGCCATACTGATCACACCCTCGGTCGGTCCCACCTAGCCGCCCGGGAGCGCACGTCACAGAGCACCCCCGCTGCATCCATCGTGCCACCAACTTCTTGCCCACCGACGCCGGGTGACGAATCGTCGGCGTAAGAATCGAGCCAACCCGCGCGATTTTCGTCTTGATCGTTTCGCGCGGGGCCAGGCCCAGGGTCAGTCCGCGGAGAGCCCGAGCAGTCCCCGTACGGTGGCGTACTTGCCGGTCAGCCGGGTGCGGGTCGGCTCGTCGAGCACGGCGAGACGGGCCGGGTCGGCGTTGTGCGCGAGGTCGGCCTCCTTCACGAGGAGGGCGCCGGGAACCGCCAGGATCCGCCGGGTGTACGACTCGAGATCCTCGCCCGGCCGCTTGGTGAGGGCGAGCACCATGTCCTTGACCGCGCGCGGGAGTTCGGCCGAATCCAGCCACTCGGCGGAGAGGGCGTCGTCCTCGACGGAGTCGTGCAGCCAGGCCGCCGCGATCTGCTCCTCGCTCCCGCCCCGGGCCCGTACCCCCTCGGCGACCGCCCGCAGATGCTCGGCGTACGGGCGGCCCGCCTTGTCGGTCTGGCCCTCGTGGGCGGCGACGGTGAGGGACTCGACCTGGGCGAGGGTGAGGTGCGGCATGCGCCGACTCTACGGCGCCGGGCGCGGCCTGCGCCCGGGCTTCGGGCGGTCAGCCCCTGCGACTGATGAGCAGCAGCGCGCGGTCGTCGTTGACGTCCTTGGCGCAGGCCTCGATCAGGTGCCAGGCGGCGCCCTCGAAGCCGGAGGCGACATAGCGGTCGGCCTCGCCGGTGAGCCGGTCGATGCCCTCGGTGAGGTCCCGGTCGGCGGCCTCGACGAGCCCGTCGGTGAAGAGCATCAGGACGTCCCCGGGGCGCAGGGAGCCCTTGACCGGGTGGAACTCGGCGCCGTCGTAGACGCCGAGGAGCGGGCCCTCGCCGGACTTCTCCTCCCAGCGCCCGGTGCCCGCGTGGAGCTGGAGCGCGGGCAGGTGCCCGGCGGAGAGGAGTTCGTAGTCCCCGGACTCCAGGTCGAGGACCAGGTGGATGGAGGTGGCGAAGCCCTCGTCCCAGTCCTGGCGGAGCAGGTAGCCGTTGGCGGCCGGCAGGAAGGCGTGCGGGGGCAGCGAGCCGAGCAGCCCGCCGAAGGCGCCGGAGAGCAGCAGTGCGCGCGATCCGGCGTCCATGCCCTTGCCGGAGACGTCCGTCAGCAGGACCTCCAGGGTCCGGCCGCCGTGGGTGCGGGCCGCGACGACGAAGTCGCCGGAGAACGACTGGCCGCCGGCCGGGCGGAGCGCCATCTCGCGGTGCCAGCCCTTGGGGAGCCGGGGCAGGGCGCTCTGGGCCCTGATCCGTTCGCGCAGGTCGAAGAGCATCGTGCCGCCGCGCCGCCAGGGCACGCCGACGCGGGCCCGGAACTGGGCGATGAGCAGGCCGAAGAACCCGCAGGCGGCGACGACCAGGACCGTGCCGGGGGTGACCCGGGCGGGGCCCTCCGTGTACGGGCCGAGCACGAGGGCCTCGACGATCAGGGCGCCGGCGGCGGCCGCGTACAGGGCGAGCAGGCTCGCGGGGCGGAGCAGCAGGCCGCCGGCGACGATCGGCAGGACGAGCGTGGCGGGCGCGCACCACACCGGGTCGGCCAGGGTGCCGAGGGTGATGGCCGGAATCGTGAGCAGCAGCGCGCCGAAGGCGAGCCAGTCGGAGCCCTCGCCGCGGAAGTAGTCGACGCCGGATCTGCGCAGCGCGACGCGGGCCCGGTGTGCGCTCCTGCGCATCCGGGCGGGGTACGAATCGACACCCGCGCGAGTTCTCATTGGCCTGGACCCTATCCACCCCGCAGGACCTCGTGCAGGGGGACCCCTAAGACAATGCGAGCGAAAACGGGTCGCGTCGGGCTGCCGTGCGCTGGTATCGATGGCATATGACGACTGAACTGCGTGTACTCGAACCGGCTGAGTGGGACGAGTGGTACGGAGTCCTCGAGCTCGCCTTCGGCGGTGTGGCGGAGTCGCCGGATGAGCGTGCGCTCTACCGGAGTCTGACCGAGTGCGAGCGCTCGTACGGGGTCTGGGACGGCGAGAGCTGCGTGGCCACGTCGGGGGCGTTCTCGTTCCGGCTGTCCGTCCCCGGCGGGGCGCTCGTGCCGGCGGCGGGGGTCACGATGGTGAGTGTGGCGCCGACGCACCGGCGTCGCGGGATCCTGACCTCGATGATGCGGCGCCAGCTCGACGACGTGCGGGCGGGCGGTGAGTCTCTGGCCGTGCTGACGGCCTCGGAGCCGGAGATCTACGGCCGGTTCGGCTACGGCGTCGCCGCGTACACGACGCGGGCGACGATCGACACGAACCGGGTCCGGCTCACTGTGCCCGAGGGCACGGACGACGTGACGTTGCGGCTTGCCGATCCGGTGAAGGCGCTGGGGGCGTGCGAGGCGGTGTACGCGCGCCGGGTGGCGACCCGGCCGGGGATGCTCGCCCGGCAGCCCGGCTGGGAGAAGCAGGCGCTGCTCGACCCGGCGAGCGACCGGGGCGGGGCGTCGCCCCAGCTGTGCGTGCTCGCGGAGCGGGCCGGGGAGGTCGTGGGCTTCGCGCGGTACGCGATCAAGCCGGATTGGTCGCCCGCGGGGGCCGAGGGCGTGGTGATCGTGCGAGATCTGGAGGCGCTGGATCCGGCGGCGGAGGCGGCGCTGTGGCGGTTCCTCTGGTCGGTCGACCTGACGTCGACGGTACGGATCCACAGCCGGCCGGTGGACGACGCGTGGCAGCACCTGGTCTCCGACGTGCGGCGCTGCGCGCCGACGCAGCGGGACGGGCTGCACCTGCGGGTGGTGGAGGTGGGCACGGCCCTGGAGGCGCGGACGTATCAGGCGCCGGTGGATGTGGTCTTCGAGGTCACGGACACGTTCTGCCCCTGGAACGAGGGACGGTGGCGGCTCACGGGCGACGCGAAGGGTGCGGTGTGCGTCCGTACCGATGAGGCTGCTGATCTCGCCTTGTCGGTACGGGAGTTGGGCGCGGCGTACCTCGGCGGCACGAGCCTGACGTCGCTTGCCGCGGCCGGGCGAGTGCGGGAGCTCCGGGCCGGGGCGCTCGTGGAGGCGTCGGTGGCGTTCGGGTCCCCCGTGGCGCCGTGGCTGCCGCACGGGTTCTAGCGCGGGGGCTCGTGGGGCGGGGCAGCTCGGGGCGGAGGCGCCCGCCAGGGCGCCCTCGTCCCGTGTGCCCACCCGTCCCTCCCCCTAGGGCTTCGCCCTGGGGGGACCCCCAGCGGGACGATTGCCCACACGGGAGGGGAAGGGTGGGCCCGGACGATTGCCCAC
Source organism: Streptomyces sp. NPDC001927 (assembly GCF_053594455.1). Classification (NCBI taxonomy): domain Bacteria; kingdom Bacillati; phylum Actinomycetota; class Actinomycetes; order Kitasatosporales; family Streptomycetaceae; genus Streptomyces; species Streptomyces sp. NPDC001927. The sequence continues at coordinate 93,753 of NZ_JBSFEN010000017.1, forward strand.
ACGGGGTGTGTCCGCGTAGCCGGCCGCGTCAGCGGTGCTGGCAGGCCGGGCACCAGAAGAGGTTGCGGGCGGCGAGGTCGGCGGTGCGGATCTCGCCGCCACAGATGTGGCAGGGCTGGAGGGCCCGGCGGTAGACGTAGACCTCGCCGCCGTGGTCGTCGACGCGCGGCGGGCGGCCCATCGCCTCGGGGGTGTGCTCGGGGCGGACGGTGTCGATGCGGTTGTGGCGAACGCCCTCGCGCATCAGGGCGATCAGGTCCGTCCACATCGAGAACCACTCCGCGCGCGTGATGTCCTTGCCCGCGCGGTACGGGTCGATGCCGTGCCGGAACAGGACCTCCGCCCGGTACACGTTCCCGACGCCCGCGACGACCTTCTGGTCCATCAGCAGGGCCGCGATCGTCGTACGGGAGCGGGAGATGCGGTGCCAGGCCTTCTCCGGATCGTCGCCGCCACGCAGCGGGTCCGGGCCCAGGCGGTCGTGTATCGCCCGCTTCTCGGGGTCCGTGATCAGGGCGCACGTGGTGGGGCCGCGCAGGTCGACGTACGACTCGGGGTTCGCGAGCCGCAGCCGCACGGTGTCCGTGGGCGGCGGCGCGGGGGCGTCGCCGAAGTTCACCTTGCCGAAGAGTCCCAGGTGGATGTGGACCCAGCCCAGGCCGGCGAAGGCGAGGAAGAGGTGCTTGCCGTGCGCCTCGGTGGACTCCAGGACCGTGCCGTCGAGCAGGGCCGCCGAGTCGGCGAACTTGCCCTGCGGGCTGGTCACCCGCACGGACCGGCCGCCGAACCGTTCCCGGTGGTCGGCGGCCAGTCGGTGGATCGTGTGCCCCTCGGGCATCAGGCCGTGGGCTCCTGCGGGTGGTGGGCCGGGATCGCGGGGAGCTCGCCGGTGGTCTCGTAGACGCTGAGCATCTCGATCCGGCGGGTGTGACGCTCCTCACCCGAGTACGGGGTGCTCAGGAAGATCTCGACGAACTTCGTCGCCTCTTCCTCGGTGTGCATCCGGCCGCCGATGGAGATCACGTTGGCGTCGTTGTGCTCGCGGCCGAGGGCGGCGGTCTGCTCGCTCCAGGCGAGGGCCGCGCGCACCCCCTTCACCTTGTTCGCGGCGATCTGCTCGCCGTTGCCGGAGCCGCCGATGACGATGCCCAGGCTGTCCGCGTCCGCGGCCGTCTTCTCGGCGGCACGCAGGCAGAACGGCGGGTAGTCGTCCTGGGCGTCGTAGATGTGGGGACCACAGTCGACGGGCTCGTGGCCATGGGCCTTCAGCCACTCGACGAGGTGGTTCTTGAGTTCGTAGCCGGCATGGTCCGAGCCGAGGTACACGCGCATGGGTCCGAGTGTGGCACGCGCCGGGCTGGGTAGCGGTCAGCGGGGTCGGGGGCAGGACACGACCTTGGTCCGGATCGGTATGGACCTTTGGCCCTTACGCAACGATCCGGAGTCGGACCTTCCGATCAGCCGCGAGTCCGGGGTTCAATGCTCGGGCTCGTGACCCGAGCGACCGCCACACGTTAGGAACCGTTCATGAACCCGCAGCCGACCCTTGCGAAGGAAGGCTCTGCCACCGGTAACCCCGGTGATTCGCAGTCTTCCGACGGACTCAAGGCCGGACTCAAGAACCGGCACCTCTCGATGATCGCCATCGGTGGCGTCATCGGCGCCGGACTCTTCGGCGGCTCCGCGGCCGGCATCAAGGCCGCCGGCCCCGGCATCCTCCTGTCCTACGCGCTCGTGGGCACGATGGTCGTCTTCGTGATGCGGATGCTCGGCGAGATGTCCGTCGCCAACCCGACCTCCGGCTCCTTCTCGGCCCACGCCGACCGGGCGCTCGGACGCTGGGCGGGCTTCTCCATCGGCTGGCTGTACTGGTTCTTCTGGGTCGTCGTGCTCGCCGTCGAGGCGACCATGGGCGCGGACATCCTCAACGGCTGGATCCCGGCCGTCCCGCAGTGGGCCTGGGCGCTCATCGTGATGGTCGTCCTGACCGTCACCAACCTCGGCTCGGTCGCCTCCTACGGCGAGTTCGAGTTCTGGTTCGCGGGCATCAAGGTCGTCGCCATCGCCGCGTTCATCGTGGTCGGCGGGCTCGCGATCTTCGGCGTGCTGCCGGGTGCGGACACCTCGGCCGCCGGTCTGAGCAACCTCACCGAGCACGGTGGCTTCCTGCCCAACGGCTACGGCGCGATCCTCACGGGCATCCTGATGGTCGTCTTCTCCTTCATGGGCAGTGAGATCGTCACCCTCGCCGCCGGCGAGTCCTCGGACCCGCGCCGCGCGGTCGCCAAGGCCACCAACAGCGTGATCTGGCGCGTCGGCATCTTCTACCTGGGCTCGATCCTGGTGGTCGTCTCGCTGCTGCCGTGGAACGACCCGTCGCTGGAGAAGGACGGCTCGTACGTCGCGGCGCTGAACTCCATCGGCATCCCGCACGCCGGCCAGATCATGAACGTCATCATCCTGACCGCGGTGCTGTCCTGCCTGAACTCGGGCCTCTACACCGCCTCCCGCATGGCCCACTCCCTCGGCCGCCGCGGTGACGCGCCGAAGGCCTTCGGCAAGACCAACGCGAAGGGCGTGCCGACGGCCGCCATCATCGGATCGGTAATCTTCGGCTTCGTCGCCGTCTTCTTCAACTACAAGTGGCCCGACACCGTCTTCGCCTTCCTGCTGAACGCGTCCGGCGCCATCGCGCTCTTCGTCTGGCTGGTCATCTGCTTCTCGCAGCTGCGCATGCGGAAGATCATCCTGCGCGAGTCCCCGGAGAAGCTGCTCGTGAAGATGTGGCTCTTCCCGTACCTGACCTGGGCGACCATCGCGATGATCGTCTTCGTCCTCGGCTACATGCTCTACAACGGCGGCTCCGCCCGTGAGCAGGTCCTGCTGTCGCTGCTCGTGGCCGGGCTCGTGGTGGCCATCGCCGTGGTCCGCGACCGCCTCGGCAAGAACGTGGAGCCGGCGGACGCCGTCACCAAGGACTGAATCCATACCTGACGGGTTCTGTCAGGTATCGGCGGAAAGCTCTCCGTGTCCCAGGGGAAACCCCCAAGGAAACGGAGAGCTTTTCCATGTCCTTCACCGCCCAGCACGTCTTCCGTCCCGGCGACACCGGGTACGACGAGGAGATCGCCGGCTTCCAGACCGGCTTCGCCGTCCGCCCCGAGCTCGTCGTCGGGGCCACCGACGCCGAGGAGGTCCGCGCGGCCGTCGCGTACGCCGCCGAGCGGGGCCTTCCGGTCGCCGTCCAGGCCACCGGGCACGGGCTGCCCGGAGCCTCGGAGGGCGGGCTGCTGATCACCACGCGCCGGATGGACCAGGTACGGATCGACGCGGACGCCCGCGTCGCGCGGGTCGCGGCCGGGGTGCGCTGGGCGCGGGTCGTCGAGGCGGCCGCCCCGTACGGGCTCGCCCCGCTGAACGGCTCCGCGCCGAGCGTCGGAGTGGTCGCGTACACCCTCGGGGGCGGGCTCGGGATCCTCGCCCGCGAGTTCGGCTGGACCGCCGACCACGTGCGGTCCCTGGAACTGGTCACCGCCGACGGCACCCTGCGCGAGGTGAGCGCGGCGAGCGATCCGGAGCTGTTCGCGGGGCTGCTCGGCGGCGGGCCCGGCCTGGGCGTGGTCACCGCCCTGGAGGTCGGCCTGGTCCCGGTGGCCCGGCTCTACGGCGGGGCGCTCGCCTTCGACGGCACCCGGACCGACCCGGCCGCGGTCCTGCGCGCGTACGCCGAGTGGACGGAGACGGTGCCGGAGACCCTGACCTCGTCGCTCGCCGCGCTCGTCTACCCCGACCTGCCGATGCTTCCGCCGCACCTGCGCGGCCAGTACGTGCTCTCGGTACGGATCGCCTTCACCGGGGACGCCGCCGAGGGCGAGCGGCTCATGGCCCCGCTGCGTGCGATCGGCCCCGCGCTCTCCGACTCGCTGCGGGAGCTGCCGTACGCCGAGAGCCACACGATCCACAGCGACCCCGAGTTCCCGCACGCCTACTGGGGCGACGGGATCATGCTGAGCGAGCTCGACCCGGCCGCGGCCGCCTCGGTGCTGGACCTCGCCGGGCCGAAGGCCGGCCGGATGGCGATCGTGCAGATCAACCACCTGGGCGGGGCGCTCGCCGAGGAGCGGCCGAACTCCGTGCCGTACCGCGAGGCGGCCTTCCTGGTGCGCGCGCTCTACCCGCTGGACGAGGACGGTGTGGAGCCGGTCCGCGCGCTCCACGCGCGCGTGGAGGAGGCGTTGGCACCCCGGGCGCTCGGCCGGGCGGTCAACTTCGTCTTCGGCGACGGGCAGCCGAAGGAGGGGCTGTACGACGCGGAGACGCGGAAGAGGCTCGCCCGGCTGAAGTCGGAACTCGACCCGGCGAACCTCTTCGGATGAAGCGTGCGATGAAGGCGCGTACTCAGCCCTTGCGGCCGAGCAGCTTCCAGGCGGTCGGCAGCGCGCCCATCGCGAGCGCGGCCTTGAGCGCGTCGCCGATCAGGAACGGGGTCAGGCCCGCGGCGACCGCCTGCGGGAGGGTCATGCCGGTGGCGAAGGCCAGGTACGGCACGCCGACCGCGTAGATGACCGCGGAGCCGAGCACCATCGTGCCGGCCGTGCGGAGCACGGAGCGGTCGGCGCCGCGGCGCGCGAGGGCGCCGACGACGGTGGCGGCGAGCAGCATGCCGAGGATGTAGCCGAAGGACGGCATCGCGTAGCCGGAGGAGGCCTGGGCGAACCACGGCACGCCCGCCATGCCCACGACCGCGTACAGCGCGAGGGAGAGGAAGCCGCGGCGGGCGCCGAGCGCCGTGCCGACGAGCAGGGCCGCGAAGGTCTGGCCGGAGACCGGGACCGGCGAGCCGGGGACCGGGACGGCGATCTGCGCGGCGATGCCGGTGAGCGCGGCGCCGCCCACGACGAGGGCGATGTCCCGGGCCCGGGAGGACGGCAGCAGGTCGGCGAGGACCGTCCCGGAGCGGAGGGGACGGACGGGGGCGGCGGCGGTGCTCATCGGTTCTCCGCGGGGGTGAGGGAGGTCAGGACAGGTTGACCGTAGTCGAGGGGTGAACGCTCGATCACCATCAGCCGCCCACAAAGGGGAGGTTGAGCGCTTGGTGGAGATCACACAAAGAACCGGTTCCATGCCTCGCGCCACGTGACGCTTGTCACGGCGGGGAGCTGGACCGGGGGCCATTTTGCGCCAAGGGGCGATCAGCGGAGAGACTGTGGGGTCTCCATAAACGCTTCCGAAGGCCCGAGCCCCTCATGCACGACGCACCACCTGCCTCCCCGGCTCCCCTGGCCCCCGAACCCGAGCCGCTCTCCCACGGGCTGAAGCAGCGTCATCTGACGATGCTGGGGCTCGGCGGGGTGATCGGCGCCGGGCTCTTCGTCGGCTCGGGCGCGGGCATCGCGGTCGCGGGGCCCGGGATCGTCCTCTCGTATCTGATCGCGGGCACGCTCGCGATGCTGGTCATGCGGATGCTCGGCGAGATGTCGGCGGCGATGCCGGCCTCCGGCGCCTTCTCGGTCCACGCGGAGCGGGCGCTCGGCCGGTGGGCGGGCTTCTCGGTGGGCTGGCTGTACTGGTTCCTGCTGGTCGTGGTCCTCGCGGTGGAGGCGACGGGCGCGGCGCAGATCGCGCACGGCTGGGTGCCGGGGGTCCCGCAGTGGGGCTGGGTGCTGATCTTCATGATCGTGTTCACCCTCGCCAACCTGGCGGCGGTGAAGAACTTCGGCGAGTTCGAGTTCTGGTTCGCGGCCCTGAAGGTCGGCGCGATCGTCCTCTTCCTCGCGCTCGGCACGCTGGCGATCCTCGGCTGGCTGCCGGACACGGACCCGGTCGGCATGGCGAACCTTTCCGGCCAGGGCGGCTTCCTGCCCAACGGCTGGGGCGGGGTCGTCTCCGGTGTCCTCGCCGTCGTCTTCGCCTTCGGCGGTCTGGAGGTCGTCACGATCGCGGCCGCGGAGTCGGACGACCCGGCGCGCAACGTGGCCCGCGCGGTGCGCAGCGCCGTGTGGCGCATCCTCCTCTTCTACGTCGGTTCGATGCTGGTCATCGTGACCCTGCTGCCGTGGACCTCGATGAAGCCGGGCCAGTCCCCGTACGTCGCCGTCCTCGACTCGATCGGCGTACCCGCGGCCGGCCAGATCATGAACATCGTGGTCTTCGTGGCGCTGCTGTCGGCGCTCAACGCGAACCTGTACGGCTCCTCGCGGATGGTCTTCTCGCTCGCCGAGCGCGGCGAGGCACCGAAGGGGCTGCTGAAGGTGTCCGGTGGAGGGGTGCCGCGCCGGGCGGTGCTCGCCTCGGTGGCGTTCGGCTTCGTCTCCGTGCTGCTCAATCTGAAGTGGCCGGATTCCGTCTTCCTCTACATGCTCAACGCGGTCGGCGCGGTACTCCTCTTCGTCTGGGGTCTGATCGCGGTCTCGCAGCTGCGGCTGCGCCGCCGGATCGAGCGCGAGGCCCCGGAGACCCTGACGCTGAAGATGTGGGGCTTCCCGTGGCTGACCTGGACGGCGCTCGCCGCGATGGCGGCGGTTCTGGTCCTGATGCTGACCGACGACGGGGCGCGGCCGCAGGTGCTGTGGTCGGGCGCGGCCACCGGAGCCGTCCTGCTGGTGGCGTGGGTGCGCGAAGTGCGCACGAAGCGGAGATAGTCCTTCACCTTGTGTGAAGCTCGTGCCCGTATAGCGGACATCTGTTCCCTGTAAGCGGTGCGTCCGCCCAGACTGTGGGCCGTTCCCCCCGTCTCGGCCAATGAACAGGGCTGCCCATGTCACGGACCACCGCGCCCGAGCCCGTCGACCGCAAGGTCGACGAAGCGCCCCCTGCCGAAGGCCTCACGCACGGCCTCAAGCAGCGCCACCTCTCGATGATCGCCCTCGGTGGCGTCATCGGCGCCGGCCTCTTCGTCGGCTCCGGTGCCGGTATCGCCGCCGCCGGTCCCTCGATCGTGGTCGCGTACGCCATCTCCGGGCTGCTCGTCATGCTCGTGATGCGCATGCTCGGCGAGATGTCGGCGGCCAACCCGGCCTCCGGCTCCTTCTCGGTCCACGCCGAGCGGGCCATCGGCCCCTGGGCGGGCTTCACGGCGGGCTGGGCCTTCTGGTTCCTGCTCTGCGTGGCCGTCGGCCTGGAGGGCATCGGCGCGGCGAAGATCATGACCGGCTGGTTCCCTGACAGCCCGGAGTGGGCCTGGGTCGCCCTCTTCATGCTGGTCTTCTGCGTGACCAACCTGGCGGCGGTGAAGAACTTCGGCGAGTTCGAGTTCTGGTTCGCGGCCCTGAAGGTCGGCGCGATCGTCCTCTTCCTCGGCATCGGCGTGCTCGCCATCGTCGGCGTCCTGCCCGGCACGGACGCCCCCGGCGCCGCGAACCTCACCGGCGACGGCGGCTTCTTCCCGAACGGCTCCGAAGGCCTGATCGTCGGACTGCTCGCCTCGGTCTTCGCGTACGGCGGTCTGGAGACCGTCACCATCGCCGCCGCCGAGTCCGAGCACCCCGTGCAGGGTGTAGCCAAGGCGGTCCGTACGGCGATGTGGCGCATCGCGCTCTTCTACATCGGCTCGATGGCCGTCATCGTGACCCTGGTCCCGTGGGGCGACAAGGCGGTCGTCGAGAAGGGCCCGTACGTCGCCACCCTCGACCACCTGGGCATCCCGGCCGCCGGCCAGATCATGAACGTGGTCGTCCTGATCGCCCTGCTGTCGGCCATGAACGCCAACATCTACGGCGCCTCCCGCATGGCCACCTCGCTGGTCGCCCGCGGCCAGGGCCCGAAGGCGCTCGGCCGGACCTTCGGCGGCGTCCCGCGCCCCGCGGTGCTCGTCTCCTCCGTCTTCGGCTTCGCCTGTGTGCTGCTGAGCTACTGGCGGCCCGACGACATCTTCATCTGGCTGCTCAACACCATCGGCGCGATCATCCTCGTCGTCTGGTTCTTCATCGCCGTCTCGCAGCTGCTGCTGCGCCGCCGCACCGAGCGCGAGGCGCCGGAGAAGCTCGTCGTGAAGATGTGGGCGTTCCCGGTGCTGACCTGGGTGGCGCTCGCCGGCATGGCGGCGATCTTCTTCCTGATGGCCCGTGAGGAGGGCACGCGCGTCCAGCTGTACTGGACCGGCGGCCTCACGGCGATCCTCGCCGTGGTCGGCCTCGTGCTCCAGAAGAAGCGCGCGCGGGAGCCGCTGGAGCCGCAGGACGCCTGACCCACCCCGTACGAACGTCGAACCCCCGGACCGGTCCTCGGTCCGGGGGTTCGGCGTTTTCCGCCCCGGGCCGCCCCCGAGCCGCCCCCCGAGCCGCCTTCGCTACGCCACGAGTCCTAGGCCCAAGGACTGATCAACTCGGGGGCGGTGCTGCTGTTAGCCTGCACCTGCATATAGGTTGCAATAAGCATCAGTAGCAGCGAGAGGCTCGGCACATGGCGATCTACACCCTTCCGGAACTGCCGTACGACTACGCGGCACTGGAGCCGGTGATCAATCCGCAGATCATCGAGCTGCACCACGACAAGCACCACGCCGCGTACGTCAAGGGCGCCAACGACACCCTTGAGCAGCTGGAAGAGGCGCGCGACAAGGAGCAGTGGGGCTCGATCAACGGCCTGGAGAAGAACCTCGCGTTCCACCTCTCCGGCCACATCCTGCACTCCATCTACTGGAACAACATGGACAGCCCGAAGGACGGCGGCGGCGGCGAGCCGCTGGCGGCCGACGGTGTCGGTGAGCTCGCCGACGCGATCACCGAGTCCTTCGGTTCCTTCGCGAAGTTCAAGTCCCAGCTGACCAAGGCCTCCGCGACCACCCAGGGCTCCGGCTGGGGTGTTCTCGCGTACGAGCCGATCAGCGGCCGGCTGATCGTCGAGCAGGTCTACGACCACCAGGGCAACGTCGGCCAGGGCTCCATCCCGGTCCTCGTCTTCGACGCCTGGGAGCACGCCTTCTACCTGCAGTACAAGAACCAGAAGGTCGACTTCATCGAGGCCATGTGGCAGGTCGTCAACTGGCAGGACGTGAACAAGCGCTACCAGGCCGCCAAGACCTCCGTGCCGCTGATCTCCTTCTGATCCGCGTACCGCACCGCCTTCCGGTCCCCGTCCGGACCGGACCCCGCTCGTCCTGCTCGTGATCGTCTTCTCAACCTTCACTTGCAGGCGGATGAAAGAAGAACCCCCGCGATGACAGGAATCGCGGGGGTTCTTCCGTGTGGGGAGCGGGAGTGACTACTCGAAGCTCGGGGCCGCCGTCCGCGTCCGCTTGATCTCGTAGAAGCCGGGGGTCGCCGCCACCAGCAGTGTGCCGTCCCACAGCCGGGCCGCCGCCTCGCCGCGCGGGGTCGGGGTGACGACCGGGCCGAAGAAGGCGACCTCTTCGCCGTCGGCGCCCGGGACGGAGATGACCGGCGTGCCGACGTCCTGGCCGACCCGCTCGATGCCCTCCTTGTGGGAGGCGCGCAGCTCGGTGTCGTAGGTGTCCTTGTCCGCGTACTCCGCGAGGTCGGCCGGGAGGCCGACGTCCGACAGGGCGCCGACGATCGCCTCGCGCGTCGGGCCCTCGCCGTTGTTGTGGAAGCGGGTGCCGAGCGCGGTGTAGAGCTTGCCGACGACCTCGTCGCCGTGCAGTTGCTGGGCCGCGACCACCACGCGGACAGGGCCCCAGGCCTTGGTCTCCAGCATGTCGCGGTACTCGGCCGGGAGCTCGTCCAGCTTGTCCTCGTTGAGGACGGCCAGGCTCATCACCTTCCACCGGACGTCGACCGGGCGGACCTTCTCGACCTCCAGCATCCAGCGGGAGGTCATCCAGGCCCAGGGGCACAGGGGGTCGAACCAGAAGTCGGCGGTGGTCCTGCTCTCGGACATGTCACTCCTCGTGGATGGATACCGTTGCGCCGCCTGGAGCAACGCCACGACCCGACCGGGGCATTCCCCGAGTGCCGCGTGACAGTGGCACATGGGAGGATCGGTGCTGTTTCGAACGAGCCACGAAGGAGTGACCGTGCCCGGTGAGAATCTGTCCCGCGACGAGGCCCGCGAGCGGGCCGAGCTGCTGTCCGTCGACGGGTACGAGGTCGCCCTGGACCTGCGCTCCGCGGTCGGGGAGTCGAGCGAGGAGGTCCGCACCTTCCGCTCGGTGACGACGATCCGGTTCCGCCGCACGGGCACCGGCACCACCACCTTCGTGGACCTGATCGCCCCCGCCGTCACCTCGGTGGAGCTGAACGGCCGCGCGCTCGACCCGGCCGTCGTCTTCGACGGCGCGCGGATCGCCCTGGACGGCCTTGCCGACGAGAACGTGCTCGTCGTGGACGCCCGGTGCGCGTACAGCCGCACCGGCGAGGGCATGCACCGCTTCGTCGACCCGGAGGACGGCGAGGTCTACCTCTACACGCAGTACGAGCCGGCCGACGCCCGCCGCGTGTACGCCACCTTCGAGCAGCCCGACCTGAAGGCCCCGCACCTCTTCTCGGTGACGGCCCCCGAGGGCTGGACGGTGTGGAGCAACGGCGCCGGGGAGCGGGACGCCGAGGGCGTGTGGCGGTTCGCGGAGACGGCGCCGATCTCGACGTACATCACGTGTGTCGTCGCCGGGCCGTACCACTACGTCACGGACACGTACGCGCGCGCGCTGGCCGACGGGACCGAGCTGGAGATCCCGCTCGGCGCGATGTGCCGCAAGGGGCTCGCCAAGCACTTCGACGCGGACGACGTCTTCCTGATCACCAAGCAGGGCTTCGACTTCTTCCACGACAACTTCGACTTCCCGTACCCCTTCGGGAAGTACGACCAGGCCTTCGTCCCCGAGTACAACCTCGGCGCGATGGAGAACCCGGGCATGGTGACCTTCCGCGAGGAGTACATCTACCGGGGCAAGGTCACGCAGGCCGCGTACGAGCGCCGGGCCAACGTCATCCTGCACGAGATGGCGCACATGTGGTTCGGCGACCTGGTCACCATGGTGTGGTGGGACGACCTGTGGCTGAAGGAGTCGTTCGCCGACTTCATGGGCTCCTTCTCCCTGGCCGAGGCGACCCGGTTCACCAACAGCTGGGTGACCTTCGCCAACAGCCGCAAGTCCTGGGCGTACCGCGCCGACCAGCTGCCGTCCACGCACCCGATCACGGCCGACATCCGTGACCTGGAGGACGCCAAGCTGAACTTCGACGGCATCACGTACGCCAAGGGCGCGTCGGTCCTGAAGCAGCTCGTGGCGTACGCGGGGCGTGACGCGTTCCTGGAGGGCGCGCGCCGCTACTTCAAGCGCCACGCGTACGGGAACACGCGCCTGGCGGACCTGCTGTCCGTCCTGGAGGAGACCTCGGGGCGCGACATGAAGGCGTGGTCGCGGTCCTGGCTGCAGACCTCGGGCGTCAACACGCTGACGCCGGAGGTGACGTACGACGCGGAGGGCCGGATCACCGAGCTGGCCGTCGTCCAGGGCGGCGACGAGCTGCGCCCCCACCGGGTGGCCGTCGGCCTGTACGAGCTGTCGGCGGACGGCGAGCTCGTGCGGTACGCGCGGGCCGAGGCGGACGTGGTCGGCGCGCGGACGGTCGTGGCGGAGCTGGCCGGGTCGGCCCGGCCCGACCTGGTCCTCGTCAACGACGACGACCTGACGTACTGCAAGGTCCGCTTCGACGAGGGCTCCCTCGCGACGCTGCGGGCGCACCTGGGCGACATCACGGACCCGCTGGCGCGGGCGCTGTGCTGGTCGGCGCTGTGGAACCTGACGCGGGACGGGCTCATGCCGGCCCGGGACTTCGTCGCGGTCGCGCTCGACTTCGCGGGGCGCGAGACGGAGATCGGCGTGCTCCAGATGGTGCACGCCTGGGCGCGCTCGGCGGTCACGCACTACGCGGCGCCCGCGTGGCGCGCGGAGGGTGGCCGGCTGCTCGCCGAGGGCGGGCTGCGGGAGCTGCGCGTGGCCGAGCCGGGCAGCGAGCACCAGCTGACGTGGGCGCGGTTCTTCGCGGCCGCGGCCGCGTCGGAGGCGGACTTCCAACTCCTTGAGGGCCTGCTCGACGGTACGGCGAAGATCGACGGCCTGGACGTCGACCAGGAGCTGCGCTGGGCGTTCCTTGAGCCGCTGGCCACGCACGGCCGCGCGGACGAGGCACGGATCGGCGAGGAGCTGACCCGCGACGACACGGCGACCGGCAAGCGCCACCAGGTGCGCTGCCTGGCCGCGCGGCCGTCGGCGGCGGTCAAGGCGCAGGCCTGGGCGCAGGTCGTCGAGTCGGACGCGCTGTCGAACGCGCTGGTGGAGGCGACGATCGCGGGCTTCGTCCAGCCCTCGCAGCGGGAGCTGATCGCGCCGTACGCGGAGAAGTACTTCGCGGCGATCGAGCGGATCTGGGCGGAGCGGTCCATCCAGATCGGGATGGACGTCGTCCGCGGCCTGTTCCCGGGCCTGCAGGACGACGAGTCGACGCTGGCCGCGACGGACGCGTGGCTGGGCGCGCACGAGTCCGCGGCGCCGGCGCTGCGGCGGCTTGTCCTGGAGTCGCGGGACGACCTGGCGCGTGCGCTGCGCGCGCAGGCGTGCGACGGGGGCGCGGGCGCGTAGGGCGCCGCCCCTGGGGCTGAGGGGCACAACGGAGCGGACGCGCCCGCAAGGGCGCCGTTCCGTTGTGCCCACCCGTTCCGCCCTGCGGAACGCTTGCCCACAACGGGGGGGGGTGCCTCTTTCGGCACTCGAACGTGCGTACTTTAGGGCGAGGTTGTCCCGGTTTGGCGACGCGCTTGTAACAGCGGTTAGGGAGGGGGCGGGGAGCGGAAGACCCCCGGCATGAACCAGAACACCCCCATCACCCCCCGCCCCCTCCCCCTCACCACCGACCGGCTGCGCGCCGCGCTGCTGCACGCGCACCGGCCCGGCGCCGTGCCGGCCGCGCGCGAGGCCGAGGCGATGATCACCGGGCTCGCCGCGCTCACCCTGCACCGGTTCTCCTCCGCTCCCCCGCTGCTCGCCCTGGACCGGATCGACGTCCTGGTCCCCCGCACCCGCCGGCTGCGCTCCACCAGCAGCGTCCGGGTCGTGCGCGCGCAGGACATGCCCGAGCCGCTGTACCTCTCCGGGGTCCCCGTCGCCCCGGTCGCCCGGGCGCTCGCCGACGCCGTGTCCGCGCTCGCCGACGCGCCCACCGTGCGCGGGCTGCTCACCGAGGCCGTACGCGGCGGCCACTGCGAACCCGGCACGGTGGTACGGGAGTTGAACCGCGCGCGGCTGCTCAACCGGCCGCACGTCGTGGATGCCGTCGACTCGCTGCTCGCGGAAGGCCGCAGCATCGCGGAGGAGCGGCTGTACGAGATGGTCCGGGAGTTCGGGCTCCCGGACCCGATGTGGAACGTCGACCTTCGACTCCCCGGCGGCCCGCACCTCGGCGGCCTGGACGCCTACTGGCCCGACCAGGCCGTGGCCCTGGAGCTGGACACCCGGGCACCCCGGCAGGACGACGACGCGCTCTGGTCGGAGTACACCCGCAAACGCGAGCACCTGGAGCGGCTCGGCATCACGGTCGTCCACATCACCCCGCGCAAGCTGCGCGAGGCGATGGACCAGCAGGCCACCGTGGTCCGTACGGCCCTGATGGCCGCGTCGGACCGGCAGCCCGCCGCGTACGTCGTCGTCCTGCCCCGGTGAGCGTCAGCCCTTCGGCGCCGTACCGCAGAACTCGGCCTCGACGACGGCCTGGCTGTCACCCGCCCAGTCCGCGTTGAAGTTCATGGCGAGCGAGTGCTCACCGTCCCGGGTGGCGACCGCCTCCGAGGAAGAGCCGTGGATGCCCCCACCGTGGCCCCACACCTCCTTGCCGCAGCTCAGCTTCACCTGCATCAGCCCGAGCCCGTAGTGGTACGCGGGGTGCTCGGCGCCCACAGGTACGGCCCGCGTCATCTCGCGCATCTCGGCCCTCGGGAGCAACTTCCCCTTGAACAGGGCCCGGTAGAACGTCTGCAGATCGTTGGAGTCGGAGATCATCTCGCCCGCCGCGTACGCGAGGGACGGGTTCAGCTCGGTGACGTCGTGGACCGTCGTCGCGCTCGGGTCCCTCGAGAGCTTCGAGTACGCCCGTGAACTCGGCTGCGGCATCTTCGACTTCGTCCCGGGAACGCTGGTGGCCCGCAGCTTCAGCGGCTTGAGGATCCGCCGCTCCACCTCCTTGCCGTACGGGCGACCGGTCGCCTTCTCGATCACCATGCCCGCCAGGACGTAGTTGGTGTTGGAGTAGCTCCAGGAGGTGCCGGGCGCGAAGTCCGGCTTGTGGGTCATGGCGATGGCGACGAGCTGCTCCGGGGTCCAGGTGTCGTAGCGGTGCTTCAGGAACTCCTCGCTGAAGACCCGCTGCTCGAAGCCGGCGTCGGAGGTGACGTCGTAGATGCCGCTGGTGTGGTTGAGGAGCTGGCGCACGGTGATCTTCCGGCCGTCGTGGCCGTTGCCGCGGACCACGCCCGGCAGCCACTTCTCGACCGGGTCGTCGAGGTCGAGCCGGCCCTCGGCCTGGAGCTGGAGGAGGACGGTGGCCACGAAGGTCTTGGTGATCGAGCCGACCCGGTAGCGGTCCTGGCCGCCGCGCTCGCCCGCCGTCCCGGTCCAGCCGGCGCGGCCGGTCCTGGCCTGGGCGACGGCCCCGGGCACCCCGTCGGCGACCGCCGCGTCGAGGGCCCGCTGGGTGGCGGTGTGGTCGGGCTTCTTCGGCGCGGTGGCGGCCACGGCGGGTGCGGCGAGCGCACCGGCGGTGAGCGCGGCCGCGGCGGTGGCGGCCGTCGCGGCGAGGAGGGTGCGGGCGAGGCGTGCGGTTGTCATGCGGGTCCCCTGTTCATGTACCTGCGTACTGCCGTGTACTGCGGTCGCGGGAGGGGACTGCGGAGGCGGGGCGGAGGGTTGAGCGGGACTGCTCCGGTTGAGCGGTATTCAGCCGTTCGCGGGATCGGCGAGGCGGGAGCGGCCGACGGGTGGACGTTCGCGCCACAACTGCAGCCCAATGTCGACCAGCTCGACGCGGGTGAGGTCGGGGACGGAGGCGAGAGGATGCCAGGCGGCGAGGTCGGTGGAGCCGCCCGTCTCGTTGCGCAGGGAGCCGCCCGTGACCCGGGATTCGTAGATGATCCGCAGGCCCTGGAAGTCGCCGGGGCCGCCGAGCCTGCGCAGCCAGCCGCGCCGGATGGAGTCGATGCCGAGCAGTGCGACCGGCTCCGTCAGATAGCCGGTCTCCTCCTCGACCTCGCGGACGACGGTGTCCACCGGCTCCTCGCCGTGGTCCATCCCGCCACCGGGCAGCGTCCACCGCTTGGCCCCGGCGCGGTCCACCCAGCGGGCGAGGAGCACCTCGTCGTCACGGACACACACGGCGTAGGCCGCCACCCTCAACTCCTGTTTCATGGAGTGAGGTTAGAACCAGTACGTGGGGTACGTCCGCCCCGTCGCGCGGGCGCCCGCGAGGCCAACGGCGACGAGCAGCGCACTGGCGAGGGCGAGCAGCGCGAGGAAGGTCCAGAACGGCGGATTCTGGAGGGTGACGATCACGGCCGTGGCGGCCGCGGGCGAGTGCGGGGTGCGGGCCGCCATCATGACGCCGAGCGCGAGACCGCCGGCGAGAGCGGCGCCCCAGAGGGAAGGGCCGGTGACCAGGAGGACCGCGAAGCCGGTGAGCGCGGAGAGGAGTTGGCCGCCGACGACCGAGCGGGGCTGGGCCAGCGGCAGATCGGGCGCGCCCGCCACCAGCGCCATGCTGGCCGCCAGGGGCGGGATCAGCAGCGGCTGGTGGAGGGCGGTGCCCACGGCGACCAGGGCGAGCAGCGCGGTGACGCTCACGGTGGTCGCCAGGGCCACGGTCCTGGGGTGCGGTCGGGCGGGCGGGGTGGCTGTCGTCATGCGGGGTCCTGGGACAGGGGGCTGGAGGGAGGGCCGAAGGGCGGATCGAGGGGCGGGTTCGCCGGGGAGAAGTCCGGGTCCGACCAGCGCAGGGGGCTCGCGGACGGGGACTCCACGATCCGTTCGATCAGGAGGCGTGTGGTGCGGCTGCCGTCCTGGCCGTACGCGGTGTGTGCCGTGCCGGACAGTTGGAGCGTGGTGCCGGTCCGCCAGTCGAGGAACAGCAGGCCCGCGCGGCTGTCGGCCTCCAGGTTGCCGAGGGTCAGGAACATCGCGTTGCCGGGGTAGTCCCGCCAGCTCAGTTCGGAGGGCGACTCGACCGTCACGAAGCCGGGGAAGCCGCCGCGGTGGCTCGCGTCCATGCCGTCGGGGGCGGTGGTCGCGATGAAGAAGGTGTCGGCGGCCAGGACGAAGTCCGCCTGGCTCTCGGTGAGCGCGGTGCCGTGGCGCGGGGCGCCGGGCGGGGTGGTGAGGTCGGGCGCGTACAGCTCGCGCTTCTGGATGTACTTCGGGCAGTTGGAGAAGACCTGCTCCGCCTCGACGGTGAAGCCGCGGGCGCTGGGGCGGGCGATGCCGTTGAGGCGCATGCGGCGGCGGGTGCGGGGGTCGAGGGCGATCGTCCCGACGGGGTCGGGGCCGGGGCCGGGCGGCGGGGCCGCCACGGAGATCGTGTGCGGGCCGGTCGCCCGGGCGAAGCCGGGGGTGCCGGTCAGGAGCGTGCTCCAGACCTGGCCGTCGCCGTCGGCCGCGGCGAGGACCAGCATCGGCTGGAGCTCCAGGAAGGCGGCGGCGATGGGGCGAATGCCGTTGGTGATGGAGCGGCCTACGTGTGCGGCGATGTCGGCGACGCCGACGCGTTCCTGGACCGCGCGGGAGCCTGCGTTGTAGGCGTCCATGGCATGAGCCTTTCGTGTACGGGGCCGAGGCCGGGGGCCCGGGGTACGGGCCCTCGGCGCGGGCAGCGCGTCCGTGCGTTGTGCCCACGACGGGGCAGGGGTCCCTCTAGAAGAAGCCGCAGGTCGGGGCGCCCTCGGTGGGGGCGTGGGTGTGCTCGCCGCCTGTGGGGGCGAAGATTTCGAGGCGGGTGCCGTCCGGGTCGTGGAAGAAGATGCCGCCGGAGGCGCCGCCCTCGGAGTGGGGGACCACGCCCTCGTACGCGAAGTCCGTGCCGCGCGCCTTCAGGGCCTCCTCCGCCGCCTTGACCCGCTCGATCGACTCGGCCTCCCAGGCGAGGTGGTGCAGGCCCGCGCGGCCGGAGTCGTACGCGCCCTCCGCCTGCTGCCAGAGCGTGAGGACGAGCTGTCCGGCCTGGCCCAGGAACGCGTACCGCCGGCCCTCCTCCTTGCCCTCGCCGAGCACCTCGAAGCCGAGCACGTCCCCGTAGAACCCGAGCGAGCGCTCCAGGTCCGTGACGTTGAGCCCCACGTGGTTGGTCTTCAGCGTTCCGATCGCCGTCACGGCGATTCCCCTCTCCTCGGACGAGCTAACCATTGATAGAAACTTTAGAGGTTAGGGCACGGCTGCGCAACCGGTCACGTAACCTTGAGGGGTTAGTTCAGCGAGAAGGGTGCCCGTCATGACCGTTTCCGATCCGCGGCCCCTGGTCGGCGAGCCCGTCTCGCTCGACCTGCTCAACACCCGCTGGATGATGGAC
This sequence comes from Streptomyces sp. NPDC001927, assembly GCF_053594455.1. Lineage (NCBI taxonomy): Bacteria > Bacillati > Actinomycetota > Actinomycetes > Kitasatosporales > Streptomycetaceae > Streptomyces > Streptomyces sp. NPDC001927. The sequence continues at coordinate 111,254 of NZ_JBSFEN010000017.1, forward strand.
GGCGTACGCCAGGACCTGCTCACCGACACCGACGGCCTCGCCATCTGGCTCGGCGCCAACGGGCTCGACGGGCGCTTCACCGCCGACGCGACCACCCTCCGCCACACGCTCACCGCGCGCGAGGCCCTTTCCGGCCTGGTCGACCGGCCCGGCGACCCCGACGCCGTCGCCCGCGTCGACGCCGTCCTCGGCCACGGCCGCATCCGGGCCACGCTCACGACCAAGGGGCCGGGCGAGCTGCCCGAGTTCGCGGAGCCCGCCTGGGGCCCCGGCTGGACCGCCGCCCGCGACTACCTCACCCTTCTGCGCACCGCGCCCGACCGCATCCGCTCCTGCGCCCACGACGCGTGCATCCTGCACTTCTTCGACACCTCGCGGAACGGCACCCGGCGCTGGTGCTCGATGGCGATCTGCGGCAACCGCGCCAAGGCCTCGCGCCACTACGCCCGTACAAAGGAGAACTAACCGGCGGTAAGCGGGAGTCGGCTCGCCCCGTTTGACGGCGTTACGTCCTCTGTGGCGGATCGCGCCCTGTGGCGGATGTGTGCCATGACCACATCCCGCCGATTCCAACCCTCCACAAACCCCTGTCACTTGCGAAAGGCTGAGCGGTCATCCGGTACCGGAATCCGGACCCTCTTCTTTCACAAACAGGGATGTAAATGACCACCCCCGAAACTCAGAGCTCCATATCCGGGCGCTCGACCTCCGGGCACAGACGCGCAGCCCGGATCGCCGCCGCCGCGGGACTCGTCACCGCGCTCATCGCGGCCGGTGCCGCGCCGGTCCTGGCCGTCGACGCGCCGGCCACCACCACTCCCCCGGTGAAGTCCGCCGGATCCGGCGACAAGCTGGGCCCGACCGACGCCCAGCGCCTCAGTGAGGCTGAGGCGACCGGCGAGAAGAACGTCACGATCCTCGTCGCCACCGCCCCTGGTGCCACCGAGCAGGTCGCGGGCCAGCTCGACGCCGTCCAGGGCGCCTCGGTCGGCCGGACGGACGACAAGCTCGGCTACGTCCGCGCCACGATCCCGACCGCCAAGGCCGAGGCCGCCATCAAGGCGGCCACCAAGCTCTCCACGGTCCAGGCGATCGACCTCCAGGCCGAGATCCCGCTGGACGACCCGACCCCCGACGCCGGCACCGCCGGCGCCGTCGAGGGCACCACGGTCGCCACGACGTACCCGGCCCCGAGCAAGAAGACGCCGGCGAAGAACCCGTACAACCCGTCGCACGAGACGGGCGCCGTCGACTTCGTCGAGGACCACCCCAAGGCCGACGGCCGGGGTGTCACCATCGGCATCCTCGACTCCGGCGTGGACCTCGGTCACCCGGCCCTGCAGAAGACCACCACCGGCGAGCGCAAGATCGTCGACTGGGTCACCTCGACCGACCCGCTGACCGAGGGCGACGGCACCTGGCGCGCCCAGATCACCCCGGTCGCCGGCCCGGTCTTCACCGCCTCCTCGCAGTCCTGGAAGGCGCCCGCGGGCTCCTACCAGTTCAGCCGCTTCAACGAGGCGATCACCGCGGGCGGCGACCCGGCCGGTGACATCAACCGCGACGGCGACACGGCCGACCTCTTCGGCATGCTGTACGACCCGGCCGCCGGCACCGTCCGCGTGGACACCGACCAGAACAACGACTTCACGGACAACGCGCCGATGAAGCCGTACAAGGACGGGTACCAGGTCGGCTACTTCGGTACCGACAACCCGGCCACCGAGGTCGTCGAGAAGACGCCGTTCGTCGTCGAGATCCGCAAGGACGTCGCGATGGACCCGCTGGGCGGGACCTGGGTCGGCAAGAAGGCCGACTTCGTCAACATCGGCGTCGTCGAGTCCTCCCACGGCACGCACGTCGCCGGCATCACCGCCGCCAACAGCCTCTTCGGCGGCAGGATGAACGGCGCGGCGCCCGGCGCGAAGATCGTCTCCTCGCGCGCGTGCACCTGGACCGGCGGCTGCACCAACACCGCCCTCACCGAGGGCATGACGGACCTCGTCGTCAACCGCGGCGTCGACATCGTCAACATGTCGATCGGCGGCCTGCCCGCGCAGAACGACGGCGACAACGTCCGCGCCCGCCTCTACACCCGGCTGATCGACCAGTACGGCGTGCAGCTGATCATCTCGGCCGGCAACAGCGGCCCGGGCATCAACACGATCGGCGACCCCGGCCTGGCCGACAAGGTCGTCTCGGTCGGCGCGGCGATCTCCAAGTCGACCTGGGCCGCCAACTACGGCTCGGCCGTCACCAAGTCGTACGCGATGTTCCCCTTCTCCTCGCGCGGCCCGCGTGAGGACGGCGGCTTCACCCCGACCATCTCCGGTCCGGGCTCGTCCGTGAACACCATCCCGACCTGGCAGGCGGGCTCCGGCGTTCCGGAGTCCGGGTACCAGCTGCCCGCGGGCTACGGGATGCTCAACGGCACCTCGATGTCCTCCCCGCAGGTCGCCGGCGCCAGCGCGCTGCTGATCTCGGCCGCGAAGCAGAAGCGGATCGAGCTCGACCCGCTGACCCTGCGCACCGCGCTCACCTCGACCGCCCAGCGGATCCCCGGTGTCGCGGCGCACGAGCAGGGCTCGGGCCTCATCGACATCAACGAGGCCTGGGAGTCGATCAAGGACGGCGCGACCGCCCACGACTACAAGGTCCAGGCCCCGGTCGACACCGCGATCTTCCCGGCCCCGCACACCGGCACCGGTGTGTACGACCGTGAGGGCGGCCTCAAGGTCGGCCAGAAGAAGGTCTACGACGTCACCATCACGCGCACGAACGGCCCGAACCGGCCGATCGAGCACGACCTGGAGCTGAAGTACAACGACGGCACCTTCCGGATCCTCGGCGACGACGAGATCGACCTGCCGCTGAACCAGCCGGTGACCGTCAAGATCCAGGCGAAGCCCACCTCCGCCGGTGTGCACAGCGTGATCCTGGAGGCCGACGACGACCGCACCGAGGGCGTCGACAAGCAGATCCTCGCCACCTCGGTCGTCGCGTCCGACCTGGCCGCGCCCGGCTTCGGCTTCTCCGGGACCGGCTCGGTCCAGCGCAACAGCCACAAGTCGTACTTCGTGACCGTGCCGGAGGGCGCCAAGACCCTCGAGGTCGCCCTGGGCGGTCTGAAGGAGAAGAGCCAGACCCGGTTCATCTCGATCCACCCGTACGGTGTGGCCTTCGAGTCCACCGCGTCCAACGTGTGCTACCCGCACTACAACCCGGGCAACGGCTGCCGTGCGGACCTGCGTTCGTACGCCAACCCGACGCCGGGCGTCTGGGAGATCGAGGTCGAGGCGCGCCGCACCTCGCCCGACCTGGACAACCCGTACAAGCTGGACGTCTCGGTGCTCGGCGCCGAGTTCGACCCGGCCACGCAGACCGTCGCCGAGGCGAAGGTCGGCACCCCGGCGGCCGTCGAGTGGACGGTCACCAACAAGTTCGCCGGCATCGAGGGCAAGCTGAAGGGCGGCCCGCTGGGCTCGCTCAAGGCCGAGACGCCGACGATCAAGCACCACGAGCAGCAGACGAAGACCGTCACCATCGGTGAGGGTGTCGAGCGGCTGGACGTGGCGATCGGCAACACCTCGGACAAGGCCGCCGACCTGGACCTGACGGTCCTGCGCGACGGTGTCCAGGTGGGCCAGGCCGCGGACGGCGACTCGGAGGAGGCCGTCTCGCTCGTCAAGCCGGCCGCCGGTACCTACACGATCGTGATCGACGGCTACTCGGTGCAGGCCGAGGGCGGCACGACCTTCGACTACAAGGACGTGTACTACTCGGCAGCGCTCGGCAGCGTCCAGGTCGACGCCGCCAAGAGCTACCCGCTGGCCAACGGCGCCTCCACCAAGGTCGGCGCCGAGGTGGTCGTCGCCGGTGCCGCGCCCGAGGGCCGGCAGTTCTTCGGCGAGGTCCAGCTGGTGAACGCGCGCGGCACGGTCGCGGGCGCCGGCAGCGTCGTGATCGGCAAGGTCACCCCGTAACACCGCGGTACGCGTGACACACGCGTGAGGGGCGGGCGCCGGAACCGGTGCCCGCCCCTTCTCCGTCTCCGCCCCTGTCCCCGTGTCCCCGTGTCCCCGTGTCCGACTTCTCACTCGTCCCGATCCTCGGACAATGGATTGGACAAGGCGGGCCAGGACATACGCATCATGGACGGCAGCAGCCTGCACAAACGTACGGAGGAGTCCCCGTGAAGGTCGGAATCGTCGGAGCCACCGGTCAGGTCGGCACAGTCATGCGCAAGATCCTGGCCGAGCGGAAGTTCCCGGTCGACGAGCTGCGGCTCTTCGCCTCCGCCCGCTCCGCCGGCACCGTCCTCGACGGGGTCACGGTCGAGGACGCCGCCACCGCCGACTACACGGGCCTGGACATCGTCCTGTTCTCCGCGGGCGGCGCGACCTCCAAGGCCCTCGCCGAGAAGGTCGCCTCCCAGGGCGCGGTCGTGATCGACAACTCCTCCGCGTGGCGCCGCGACCCCGAGGTCCCCCTGGTGGTCTCCGAGGTCAACCCGCACGCGATCAAGGACCGCCCCAAGGGCATCATCGCCAACCCGAACTGCACCACGATGGCCGCGATGCCGGTCCTCAAGCCGCTCCACCAGGAGGCCGGCCTGACCGCGCTGATCGCCACGACCTACCAGGCCGTCTCCGGCTCCGGTGTCGCGGGCGTCGCCGAGCTGCGCACCCAGGCGTGCGCCGTGGCCGAGAACGCCGACCAGCTGGCCTTCGACGGCGATGCCGTGGAGTTCCCCGAGCCCGCCGTCTACAAGCGCCCGATCGCCTTCAACGTGGTCCCGCTGGCCGGTTCGATCGTCGACGACGGCACCTTCGAGACCGACGAGGAGCAGAAGCTCCGCAACGAGTCCCGCAAGATCCTGGAGATCCCCGGGCTGAAGGTCTCCGGCACCTGCGTGCGCGTCCCGGTCTTCTCCGGCCACTCGCTCCAGGTCAACGTCCGCTTCGAGCGTCCGATCAGCGTCGAGCGCGCCTACGAGCTGCTCAAGGACGCCGAGGGCGTCGAGCTCTCCGAGATCCCGACCCCGCTCCAGGCGGCCGGCAAGGACGCCTCGTACGTGGGCCGCATCCGCGTGGACGAGACCGTCGACAACGGTCTGGCGCTCTTCCTGTCCAACGACAACCTGCGCAAGGGCGCCGCGCTGAACGCGGTGCAGATCGCGGAGCTGGTCGCGGCCGAGCTGAAGGGCTGACGCCGATCCGTACCCGAGGGGCGGCCGTCCGGAAGGGCGGCCGCCCCTTCGGCGTCCCGCGGCCCGGCCGCTCGGTCACGGTCGGGCAGGATTCGGACAACGCGTTCGAAGCCGGGCCCTCGGGTGACAGGATCCGGGCATGACCCAGTTACCGAAGGGCGCCCACCTCCCGGTGCCCGTCCGGGCGCTCCAGGTCGCCGTCGCCTGGCGGGCCGTCGCCGGCGGGCCCGACGTGGACGTCTCCGCGCTGCTGCTCGACGGCCGCGGGCGGGTGCGCGGGGACGGGGACCTCGTCTTCTACGGCCATGTCGAGCACCCCTCGGGCGCGGTACGGCACCTGGGCAGGTCGGCGCCGGGGGCGCCCGGCAGCGCGGCCGCGGACTGGCTGTGGCTGGACCTCGCGCGCGTGGAGCCCGCGATCGGCCGGATCGTGATCGCCGCCTCCACCGACGGCGGGACGTTCGGGCAGCTGCCCGAAGCGGACGTCCGGGTCACTGACCTCTCCGGCGCACCGCTGGCGTACGTCGCGCTCGGGGGCGCGACGAGCGAGACGGCGTTCGTCCTCGGCGAGTTCCACCGGTGGGAGGGCGGCTGGCGGTTCCACGCGGTGGGGCAGGGGTACGTCTCCGGTCTCGCCGGGCTCGCGACGGACTTCGGCATCGTTGTCGAACCGCCCCCGGCCCCGATCCCGGGCCCGGGCTACGTCCCGCCGCCCACCGCGCACGCGGCCCCGGTCGCGCCCTTCGGCGACCCCTTCCTCTCCTCCTTCCGGCCCTCGACCCACCAGGGCCGGGGGAAGGAGACCGTGCGGTGCGATCCCGGTCTCCCGCCGGGCTGGGCCCTCCTGGAGATCGAGTCGAACCACTCGATCTCCACCACGATCGAGTCCTGCGACTCCCAGGGCCGGGCCCAGGGCTTCCTGCTCATGGCGTACGAGGACGAGGTCCGCGCCCGTACCGTCGCCGTCGTCCCGCCGGACCGGCCGCTGACGCTGCGGGTCGACGCGGACACCCCCTGGACGCTGCGGGTCCTCCCCCTCAGCCACGCGCGCCGTTTCGACAGCCACATCGAGGGCCGGGCCCACGACCTCGTCGTCTACGAGGGACCGCCCGGTGTCCTCGACTTCCTGCACCGCGGCCAGTCCTCCTTCACCGTCCACCGGCACACTCCGCCCCGGGAGCCGGAGTACGACGCAGAGGACCAGGAGCTGCTGGTCGACGAGGTCGGCGAGGTCCTCGTCAGCGCCGCCGTGCCCGGTCCCGGGCTGCTGCGGATCAGCGGGGACGGCCCTTGGAAATGTGCCGTGCGACGGTGAGGCACGGCGTGGAAGGATGGCCCAAACGTCACGAAACCTAGGAGATGACCGGGTGCCTGGCACAAACCTGACCCGTGAAGAGGCGCAGCAGCGGGCGAAGCTGCTGACCGTGGACGCGTACGAGGTCGACCTCGACCTCTCCGGTGCGCAGGAGGGCGGCACCTACCGGTCCGTCACCACCGTCCGCTTCGATTCCGCCGAGGCCCACGCCGAGACCTTCATCGATCTCGTCGCCCCCGCCGTGCACGAGGTCGTCCTCAACGGCCACGCGCTCGACGTCGCCGCCGTCTTCCGCGACTCGCGGATCGCGCTGGCCCATCTGCAGCAGGGCCCGAACGAGCTGAAGGTCGTCGCGGACTGCGCGTACACGAACACCGGTGAGGGCCTGCACCGCTTCGTCGACCCGGTCGACGACCAGGCGTACCTCTACACGCAGTTCGAGGTGCCGGACGCCCGTCGCGTCTTCGCCTCCTTCGAGCAGCCGGACCTGAAGGCGACCTTCCAGTTCACCGTGAAGGCGCCGAGCGGCTGGACGGTGATCTCCAACTCGCCGACCCCGGAGCCCAAGGACGACGTGTGGGTCTTCGAGCCCACGCCCCGCATCTCGACGTACATCACGGCGCTCATCGTCGGCCCGTACCACTCGGTGCACTCCTCGTACGAGAAGGACGGCCAGACCGTTCCGCTCGGCATCTACTGCCGTCCGTCGCTGGCCGAGTTCCTCGACTCGGACCACATCTTCGACGTCACGCGCCAGGGCTTCGACTGGTTCCAGGAGAAGTTCGCGTACGACTACCCCTTCGCCAAGTACGACCAGCTCTTCGTGCCGGAGTTCAACGCGGGCGCGATGGAGAACGCGGGCGCGGTGACCATCCGCGACCAGTACGTCTTCCGCTCGAAGGTGACGGACGCGGCGTACGAGCGCCGGGCCGAGACGATCCTGCACGAGCTCGCGCACATGTGGTTCGGCGACCTGGTCACCATGGAGTGGTGGAACGACCTGTGGCTGAACGAGTCGTTCGCGACCTTCACCTCGGTCGCCTGCCAGGCCTCCGTGGAGGGCACCCGCTGGCCGAACGCCTGGACCACCTTCGCCAACGCGGAGAAGACCTGGGCGTACCGGCAGGACCAGCTGCCGTCCACGCACCCGATCATGGCCGAGATCAACGATCTCGAGGACGTGCTCGTCAACTTCGACGGCATCACCTACGCCAAGGGCGCCTCGGTGCTCAAGCAGCTGGTGGCGTACGTCGGCCAGGACGAGTTCTTCAAGGGCGTCCAGGCGTACTTCAAGGCGCACGCCTTCGGCAACACGCGCCTGACCGACCTTCTGGGCGCCCTCGAGGAGACCTCGGGCCGTGACCTGAAGGCCTGGTCGAAGCTGTGGCTGGAGACGGCCGGCATCAACATCCTGCGCCCGGAGATCGAGACCGACGAGAACGGGGTGATCACCTCCTTCGCGGTCAAGCAGGAGGCCCCGGCGCTGCCCGCCGGCGCCAAGGGCGAGTCGACGCTGCGTCCGCACCGGATCGCGATCGGCTTCTACGACCTGGACGCGGCCGGCAAGCTGGTCCGCTCCGACCGCCTGGAGCTGGACATCGAGGCGGCCGAGCTGACCGCCGTACCGCAGCTGGCGGGCAAGCCCCGTCCGGCGGTCGTGCTGCTCAACGACGACGACCTGTCGTACGCCAAGGTCCGGCTCGACGAGGTGTCCCTGAAGAACGTGACCGCGCACCTCGGCGACTTCGCCGAGTCGCTGCCGCGCGCGCTGTGCTGGGCCTCCGCCTGGGACATGACCCGCGACGGCGAGCTGGCCACCCGCGACTACCTGGACCTGGTCCTCTCCGGCATCGCCAAGGAGAGCGACATCGGTGTGGTGCAGTCGCTACAGGGCCAGGTGAAGGCGGCCCTCGACCTGTACGCGGCGCCGGAGTGGCGCGAGGCCGGGCTGACCCGCTGGACCGACGCGACGCTCGCGCACGTGCGCGCGGCCGAGCCGGCGAGCGACCACCAGCTGGCGTGGGCGCGGGCGTTCGCGGCGACGGCCCGCACCCCGCAGCAGCTGGACCTGCTGGCGGCCCTCCTCGAGGGCGGCGAGTCGATCGAGGGCCTGGCCGTCGACACCGAGCTGCGCTGGGCGTTCGTGCAGCGGCTCGCGGCGACCGGCGTCTACGACGAGCCGGAGATCGCGGCCGAGCTGGTGCGGGACAAGACCGCGGCGGGCGAGCGGCACGCGGCGACCGCGCGGTCGGCGCGTCCGACGGAGGCGGCGAAGGCCGAGGCGTGGGCGTCGGTCGTGGAGTCCGACAAGCTGGCGAACGCCGTGCAGGAGGCGGTGATCGGCGGCTTCGTCCAGACCGACCAGCGTGAGCTGCTCGCCCCGTACACGGCGAAGTACTTCGCCGCGATCAAGGGCGTCTCGGAGACCCGCAGCCACGAGATGATCCAGCAGATCGTGGTCGGGCTCTACCCGACGCTCCAGGTCTCCGAGGAGACCCTGGACGCCACGGACGCGTGGATCGCGGCGAACAACCCGGCGCCGGCGCTGAAGCGCATGGTGACCGAGTGCCGTGCGGGTGTCGAGCGCGCCCTGAAGGCGCAGGCGGCGGACGCGGCCGCCGCGTAGCCACCGCGTAGGTGCAAAAGACGAAGGGGCACCCTCCCCCACGGAGGTGCCCCTTCGTCCGTTTAAGGTCCGCTCGGCGGGCGGGCGTCGGCGCGCGGCCGCCCGCCGGGCGGAGACTGTGGGTCCGCTGTGTTCGTCAGCCGCCGAGCGCCGTGTAGCGGGCGCGCAGGTCGGCCGCGCCCTGCTCCGTCAGCGCGCCGTGCAGCCGCATGCGGGCCACACCGCCGTCGGGGAAGGCGTCCAGGCGGACGTGGGTGACGACGGCCTGCGCGGGGAGCTTGAAGCGGTGCAGGGTGTCGGGCTGGAGCTTGGTCCGGGGGATGATCTCGAACCACTCGCCCGCCTCGCCGTTGCGGCCCTGGAGCGCGATCCAGCCGGCCGAGTTGCCCTTGAGGTACGCGGTGTCGATCTCGACGGCGCGTACGGCGCCCTGGGCGGCGAGCCGGAAGCGGACCCAGTCGTTGGTGCCCCGGACCCGGCGGCGGCGGTTCTCCCAGCCGTCGTCCATCTTGCGGGAGGTGCCGGGCAGGATGATCTGGGTCGGCGAGGAGTAGAACTTGTCCGACGCGTCCTCGTACACGCCTCCGTTGAGTACGGAGATCAGATCGAGGGTGCCGAGCAGCTCCAGCCACTCCGGGTCCGCCACGACCTCGCCGTGGACGCGCAGGCGCGCGATGCCGCCGTCGGGGTGCTGGCAGACCCGTACGTGGGTGAAGCGGCGCTCGGCGTCGATCGCGAAGCCGTTGGCGGCGTGGCCGCGCACGGGGGTCGGCGGGACGAGCTCCTCCCACTTCACGTCGTCGGCGAGAAGCTGCTCCGGGCTCGGCGAACCCTCCACGGCGGCGGCCTGGATCGACACCCGCTGCGGGTAGTTGCCGCGGAAGTGGGCGGTGTCGACGATGATGCCGCGGATCACGCCGGGGGCGCCGAGCCGGACGATCGCCCAGTCGTGGTCCTCGGGGGCGGGGAAGACGTTCTCGGCGTCGGCGCCACGGCGGCGGCGGGTCTCCCAGCCGTCCATGATCTTGCCCTTGTGCCCGAAGTGCTCCGGGTCGAAGACGGCGCGCTCGCGGACGAGGAGGTTCTCCCGCTCGGCGAAGAACTCGTCGTTGGCGGCGACGACACCGGCGCCGAGGCGACGGTCGGCCAGGTCGACGAGCTCGGTGAAGGGGAAGTCACCGGTGCGGTAGTCGGCGTACGGGTCGCCACCGCCGTAGGGAGCGGCGTCGTTGGCGTGCGGGTCGGCGTTCGCGCCGTTCTCGTCGAGGCTCATGGAACGACTGTGCGCTTCCAGGACGCAGCGGGTCCATCGAATGTTTTCGACAGGTGTGTTCAGTTCTACTGAACGGTCTCGCGCTGGACGGCCGCCTGCCGGAGCGCGGCGAGGACCCGGGCCACGGCGGGGCCCTCCTCGGCCCCGCGCCGTACCGCCGCGACGACATGGCGGCGCGGCTGGTCGGCGGCGAGGACCCGCATGACGACCCCGCGCTCGCCGCGCCGCTCGGCGGAGGCCATCCGGGGGACGAGCGCGACGCCCATCCCGGCCTCGACCATGGCGAGGATGGCGGTCCAGCCGGCGGCGCTGTGGGCCTGCTCGGGGACGAACCCGGCGGCCTCGCAGGCGGCGGTGGTGATCTCGGACCAGGGCCCTGAACCACCGAAGATCCAGGGCTCGGCGGAGAGGTCGGCGAGCCGGAGCCCGGGCGCGTCGGCGAGCGGGTGGTCGGCGGGCAGGGCGACGTCGAGCGGGTCGGCGAGGAGCGGGACCCGGCTGAACTTGGGGTCGCGCGCGGAGGGGGCGTGGGCGGCGAGCGAGAGCGCGAGGTCGACGTCGCCGGTGGAGAGGAGTTCGTACGCCTCCGCCGCCTCGGCCTCGCGGACCTTGACCTCGAGCCCGGGGTGGGCGGTGCGCAGCTGCTGCACGGCGGGGACGACGAGGGCGGGCACGGCCGTGGAGAACGCGGCCACCCGCACCTGCCCGGCCTCGCCGCGCAGATAGCCGTCCAGTTCGGCGTCGGCACGCTCCAACTGGGCGAAGACGACCTCGGCGTGCCGGAGCACGAGGTGGGCTGCGTCGGTGAGCCGGACCCGCCGCCCCTGCGCCTCGAGGAGCTGCACGCCGAGCTGCTTGGCCAGGTTGGTGAGCTGCTGGGAGACGGCCGAGGGGGTCATGAGCAGCGCCTCCGCGGTCGCGGTGACGGTGCCGCGGTCGCGGAGGGTACGGAGGATCTGGAGCTTCTTGATGTCCCACTCGGTCATGGGGCGCAACCTACCGGGCGCCCCACGGGGATCCGTCACGTCCTGGCCCGGGCGCTCGCGAGCGCCACGCCGCCGAGGATGAGCGCCATACAGGCGCCGCCCAGGAGGCCGAGTTCCTCGCCGAGGAGGGCGTACGAGAGGAGGGCCACGCAGACCGGCTGGAGGTAGTAGACGACTCCGGCGCGGGCCGCGCCGATCAGGGCGATGGCCTTGTTCCAGGCGAAGAAGGCGACGGCGGAGGAGAAGACTCCGACGTAGAGGAGCGCTCCGACGGAGCCGGGGGTCGGCTCGAAGCCGCCCTGGACGGCGAGGCTGACGCCGTACGCCGGGAGCAGCATCAGGGCGCCGAGCACGAAGGTGGTGAAGAGGAAGGCCAGGGCGCCGATCTCGGCCGGCTTGCGCTTGAGCAGGGCGCTGTACGAGGCGAAGGAGAGGGCGGCCGCGAACATCCACAGGTCGCCCGCGGTGAAGTCGACGGCGAGGGAGCCCTTGCCGACGAGGAGCAGCACGCCGAGCGCGGCGAGGAGCATCCCGGCGGTGCGGCGGGCGCCGAGACGTTCGCCGCCCAGGCGGGAGTAGAGCGCCATGATCACCGGGGAGGCGGCCATGATCATGCCCATGTTGGAGGCGGAGGTGGTCAGTCCGGCCTGGTGCACGAGGGTGTTGTAGAGGGCGACGCCGAAGAGCGAGGCCAGGGCGACGTAGCCGAAGTGGCGGCGGATCAGGTGCCGTTGCCGCCATGCCTGCCGGGCCGCGAGGGGGGCGACGGCGACGAGGGCGATGACCCAGCGCCAGAAGACGGCCTGGACCGGCGGGACGGAGTCGGCCATGTCCCGGGTGGCGACGAAGCTGCCGGACCAGACGACCGTGGCGACGAGCGCGAGGAGCAGTCCGACGCCCGCGCCCCGCGCGAGGGGGCGCGGGGCGGTGGGGGTGGTCGGGGTGGTCCCTGCGGTACGGACGTGGTCCAGGAGCGCCACGGTGGTCCTTTCGGTCGGTGTGGCCTCTACCGTCGCACCGGGGAAATCTCCAGGTCCATCGAAAGTTTCCGATCGTTCTGTTCAGTAGAGCTGAACGGTTCGGGGGTGTTCCTCGGAGTACGGGGGTTCAGCTGGCCGAAGAGCGTGGCACCGAAGGCGATCGCCATGCCGGCGAGCTGGACCGGGCCGAGCGCCTGGCCGAGGGCCACCCAGCCGACGACGGCCGCGGTGATCGGCGACAGCGGGCCGAGGAGGGTCACGGAGGAGGCGCTCAGCCGCTCGATGCCGCGGAACCAGAGGAAGTAGGAGATCGCGGTGTTGCCGAGGGCCAGGTAGGCGTAGCCGAGCAGGTTCGTGGAGTCCAGGGCGGGCGGGGCGCCCTCGACGAGGGCGGCGATCGGCAGGATCACCAGGCCGCCGGCGGTCAGCTGCCAGCCGGTGAGCGCGAGCGCGCCCACGCCTTCGGGCCTGCCCCAGCGCTTGGTGAGGACGGTGCCGGCCGACATCGAGAGCGCCGAGAGGAGCCCGGCGAGCACGCCGACGAGGTCGAGGGCGGCGCCCGCCTTCAGGACGACGAGGCTGACGCCGAAGGCGGCGGCGACGGCGGTGAGCAGGGTCCGGACGGTCGGCCGGTCGCCGAGGAGGAGCGCGGCCAGGCCGACCACGAAGAGCGGGCCGACGGAGCCGACGACCGCCGCGACGCCGCCGGGGAGCCGGTACGCGGCGAGGAAGAGGAGCGGGAAGAAGGCGCCGATGTTGAGCGCCCCGAGGACCGCCGCCTTCCACCACCAGGCCCCCCGCGGCAGCGTGCGGGTGACGGCGAGGAGCAGGAGTCCGGCGGGCAGGGCGCGCATGAGGCCGGTGAAGAGCGGCCGGTCGGGCGGCAGGAACTCGGTGGTGACGAAGTAGGTGGAGCCCCAGGAGATCGGGGCGAGCGCGGTCAGGGCGACTACGGCGGCCTTGCGGGACATGACGGGTCCCCCCTTGTCGGAGCGGTTCCGAGCGACTCGTTGGCGAGCGACCCACCGGTGAGCGAGGTGATGGCGAGCGACTCACCGGTGAGCGGCTTGATGGTAAGTAGCTTAGCAGTAAGCTACTTACTGGCAAGTGGCTTCCTCGTGAGATGCTTTCGGGCATGGATCGCACAGAATCCGCGGCGCACGACGCCGTCGACGCCATCACCGACCAGTGGGCGGTCGTCCGCCCCGACTTGGACACGCTCCCGATGGCCGTCTTCGGGCGGATCTACCGGCTGGCCGGGGCGATGCGCGGCCGGGTCGACAAGGCGTACGCCCCCTACGGGGGCATGTCGCTCGGGGAGTTCGACGTCCTGGCGACCCTGCGCCGCTCGGGGGCGCCCTACACGCTCTCGCCGCGCGAGCTCACCGCCACGCTAATGATCACCACGGGCGGGATGACGGGCCGGCTGGACAAGCTGGAGAAGGCGGGTCTGCTCAGCCGCAGCCCCGATCCGAACGACCGGCGCGGGCTGCGGGTGACGCTCAGCGAGCGCGGGATGGAGCTGGTGGACCAGGCCGTCGGCGCCGGTCTCGCACAGCAGCGGGAGGCGCTGGAGACCGCGCTCACGCCCGAGGAGGCGGAGCAGCTGGCGGGGCTGCTGCGCAAGCTCCTGGCGACGACGGTGGTCTGAACGGGGGCGAAGGGCGGGGCCTCGATCTCCCCGTGGGAGTACACGCGAGGGCGCCGCGCCGAGGTTATCGCCCTTCTCGCCCGGCTCCGCGCGAGCTTCCGCACCGGGCTGCTCTTCGTCACCCACGACCTCGAC
>NZ_JBSFEN010000018.1:0-89814 GCF_053594455.1 Streptomyces sp. NPDC001927
ACCGTCGCCGTTCGCGTGGGCTTCGGCAGGGGCTGCGGGGCGCGGACCTGTCCGTACCGGGCATGAGCGCCCCGCAGCCCCGTCCGGGAGCGGCTGCCGCTCCCGGACGGGGCGATCGACCGTGCCCGCAAGTGGTTCCAGGGAACTCAGGAGCGTAGATGTCCACCTCACCCGAGCCGATGCCGCCGGTGCCGATTCCGGTGCCAGTGCCGGTGCCGATGCCCCTGCCCTTCTCCTGGGCCGACCAGGAACACCACCTCGTCAGCCACCTCGCGGCGCTGATCCGCCTGGACACCTCGAACCCGCCGGGCAACGAGATCGCCGTCGCCCGCTACCTCTCCCATCAGCTGTCTCGCGCCGGCATCACCCACACCGTCCTGGAGGCCGAGCCCGGTCGGGCCAACCTCGTCGCGCGGCTGCCCGGTTCGGGGCAGAAGCCGCCGCTCATGCTGCTGAGCCACGCCGACGTGGTCGGTGCGGGGCCGCCCGAGGGGTGGAGTCGTCCGCCCTTCTCGGGCGAGGTGGCCGACGGCCGCGTGTGGGGCCGCGGGGCGCTCGACATGAAGGGCCAGGTCGCCGCGAGCCTGCTGGTGATGCAACTCCTCGCCGCGCACCGGTTCCGGCTGACCCGCGATGTGCTGATGGTGGTCACCGCCGACGAGGAGGCCGGCAGCCGACTGGGGGCGTACTGGCTCTGGGAGCACCACCGCGGCCTCGTCGAGGCGGAGTTGGCGTTCAACGAAGGCGGCGGACAGCGATTCATGACGCCCGGCGGCCCGGTGTACACCGTGCAGGTGGCCGAGAAGGGCAGCGCCCGGATGCGGGTCACCGCGCGTGGGCCCGGTGGTCACGCGTCCGTCCCGCGCGCGGAGTCCGCGGTCTTCACCCTGGCCGAGGCCCTGCTGAGGCTGCGCGCTTTCGCCCCGGAGTCCGTACTGCATCCGGCGTCGCGGCGCATGCTGCGTACCTTGGCCGACCTGCATCCGGGCGCGGGCGCGGAGGCGATCGGGCGGCTGCTGAAGGAGCCGACCTGGGCGGGTGCGCACGCCCTGCCCATCCACCCCGTCCTACGGGAGTTCGTTGTCACCGGGCTGCACAACACCGCCACTCCCACCATGCTGGCCGCGGGGCACCGGCAGAACGTGGTGCCCGTCGAGGCGAGCGTGATCCTTGACGGCCGCCTGCTGCCGGGCGAGCTGCCCGAGCGGTGGGTGGAGGAGGTCCAGAAGGCGGCGGGAGACCAGGTCGAGGTGTCGCTGCTGCACGGCAGGGTGAGCCACGCCGGCCACGACGACCCGGAGATCCTGCGGGTGCTGGGCGACACGGTCGCCGCCCACGAACCGGGCGCGCGTGTCCTGCCGTACATCAATCCGGCGGCCACGGACGCCCGTGCCTTCCCCGAGACGAAGGTCGTCGGCTTCTTTCCCTCCGCGAGCGACGCGGACATCATGCGGCTCATCCACGCCCCCGACGAGCATGCCCGGATCTCCGACCTGATGTTCGGCGGGAGTTGCCTGCTCGACGCGGTCCTCAGGTTCGCGACCTGAAGGAAGCCACCCCCTGCCGGGCAAGGTGTGGTTCTACGACGGATCCGCCAGGCCGGTGACCTGCTGTACGTGCAGCAGGCTCGGTGGGGCGAGGACGTCGTGCAGTTCCTGGAAGATCTGGCGCGCGACGACCGCGTTCCAGTCGGCGGGGAGCAGCTCGCTCGGCAGGCCGGGGTCGAGGTAGGGCAGGCGGCGCCACTGGGTGAGCATCGGGACGTAGTGGCGGAAGGCCTCGGCGCCGTCGATGTCGCGCTGCCGCGCGAGGCCGGCGGCGACGGGGCCGTACGCGTCGGTGAACGTGGCGTACTGCTCCTGGATCGCCGGGAAGTCCCACCACGAGCTGACCGTCCCGGGCAGGTCGCTGAAGGCGGCGTAGTCAGCGGCGAACAGGTGGACGTACTCGCTGAGCCCGCGCCGGACGAGCATCTCGCGCGCGTCGCCGAGGAGCCGGCCGGGGGCCAGCCACACGCCGGGGGCGATGTTGCCGAAGCCGAGCCAGGTCAGCCGGGTGCGCAGCTGGTAGCGGTACGAGCGCTCGGACTCCGGTACGGAGAAGACGGCCATCGCCCAGCCGTCGCTGAGCTTCGCCGGTTCCAGGCTGCCGAAGATGCGCCGGTCGCCCTCGTCGAAGACGGGGCGCGCGGCGGGGCTCAGCCGGTAGCCGGTGGCGCCGCGGCGCTCCGGTTCGAGTACGCCCTTCTTCTTGAGCCGGGAGATCGCCGAGCGCGCCGCCGGGCCGTCGACGTCCAGCTCCGACATCAGGGTGATCAGGTCGGCGACGGAGATCCAGCCTCCGAGGCGTCGCAGGAACGCCCCGTAGACCGTGTTGATCAACGAGCTGGGCCTGAGGGGAGTGTCCGCCATGATCGCCTTCCGTCGTACGCGGTCGCGATCCTACCGAGCCGGGAGGACGGGGCACCGTCCAGGTTCAGGTCACGGCCGGGTGTGCGACGACGGGGGCGGCGCGCCCTCTTCATTCCGCGTAGGCGCCGGACAGGAGGTGGCCCGCTCCGGGGGCCGTCGCCGGAAGGTCCAGGGCGCGCAGCATCTGGTGGGCCGTGCACACGGCCGCCGAGACGACAGGCTTGCCGAGGAGCTGTTCGGCTTCGTCGATCGCACCCAGGGACGGCATCTGGACGCAGGCGGAGAGCACGACGGCGTCGGCGTCGCTGTGGTCCAGGGCCTTGGCGAGCCCGGGAAGGCGTGCGGGGTCGTGCGCGGCGACGTCGAGGTTGTTGGGGATCTCCAGGGCCCGGTAGTCGAGCACCTCGATGCCCTCGTGGGTGAGGTAGTCGACGACGGTCTTCGTCAGCGGGCGCATGTACGGGGCGATCAGGGCGATCTTCTTCGCCCCGAGGGTGTTGAGGCCGTGGACGAGGGCGCCGGCGCTGGTGACGACGGGGGCCGGCGCGGCGTTCTCCACGGTACGCAGGTGCAGCCGCTCCTCGGAGGTGCGGTGGTAGCCGAGCCCCATGCTCATGATGGCGACCAGGCAGGCGTAGCCGAGGACGTCCACGTGCGCGTCGGAGAGTTCGACGGCGCAGCGGTCCGAGTCGGCGTCCATGGCCTTGAGCTGTTCCGGGGTGACGTGGGTCATCCGCATCCGGCTGGAGTGGAAGGTGAAGCGTTCCGGCGCGACGGTCTCCCGGGCGCGCAGGATCGCGGGGACCTCGGTCTCCATGGTGACGTTGGAGCTCGGCACGATCTGGCCGATGCGGTAGGTGCGGGGGTTGCGGTCGGTCACGGTCGCTCCTCAGCGGGCGTCGACGACGGGGTTGGTCAGGGTGCCGATGCCTTCGACGGTGGCCTCGACGGTGTCGCCGGGGTGCAGGAACTCCGGCGGGACCATGCCCGCTCCGACACCGGCGGGCGATCCGGTGGCGATGACGTCACCGGGTTCGAGGGTCACGCCGGAGGAGATGTCGGCGATGAGGCGGGCGATGGGGAAGAGCATGTGGCGGGTGTTGGACTTCTGCTTGATGACACCGTTGACGCGCAGGGAGAGGTCCAGAGCCATGGGGTCCGCGATCTCGTCGGCGGTGACGACGGCGGGGCCGAAGGGGGCGTAAGAGTCCTGGCCCTTGGAGAAGAACCACTGGCCGGAGCGGCGCTGGTCGCGGGCGCTGATGTCGTTGACGATGCTGTAGCCGAAGATGTGGTCGTACGCCTCCTCCTCGCTCACCCGGAAGGCGGTGCGGCCGATGACGACGGCCAGTTCGCACTCCCAGTCCAGCTGATTGGTGAGGTCCGCGTTGTGCAGGATCGGCTGGCCGGGGCCGGTGACGGCCGTGGCGGGCTTGCTGAAGAGCACGGGGCGCGAGGGGCGCTCCTTGTCGGTGTCCAGGCTGCGGCTGGACTCCTCGACGTGCTCGACGTAGTTCAGTCCGACACCGATGATCTTGCCGGGGCGCAGCGGGGCCCGCAGCGACACCTCGTCGAGTCGGTGCACGGCCTCGGCCGGCCAGGCCGCGGGACCGCCGGCCAGCAGGCCACGCGCGGTGTCCTGGGCGGTCGCGCCCGCCTGGATGAACGACAGCAGATCCAGAGGCAGTTGGACGTCGGCCTGGGTGGCCAGGGTGGCGAGGTCGACGACGAGGTCGTCGACCTGCGCTCCCAGGCGCTCGGGGGTCTCGGGGAGGCTGTAGGTGACCAGTCGCATCGGGTGCTCCTTGCGTGTGATGGGTTGCTGAGGGGTGGGGCGGCGGTGGAACTCAGGTCGCTCCACCGCCGCCCTCGGTCCGGGGCGGAGCGGGGGAGGAAACCGCGCCCGGCTGGGTGCTCCGCCGTACCGGTGCCGGTGTCAGGGCCGGCGGCCTCCGGTACGGCGGAGCGGTTCAGGTGGTGGGCTGGTGCCCGCCGTTGTCGGTGTACGCCTCTTCGCGGTGGAAGCCGAGCGAGCGCATGACGGGGAAGTCGTTGAAGGAGAAGAGGCAGGCGTCCTCGGACTGGTCGAGGTTCGCGTGCTCGTGCCAGGCCCAGGACGGGACGCAGAACATGTCGCCCTGCTGCCACTCGAGGCGCTGACCGGCGATCACCGAGACACCGCGCCCCTTGGCGGCGGTGTAGATCACCGACCCGGTGTGGCGGTGCGCCCGCGTGGCCTGGCCGGGGCGCAGGAGCTGCATGTGGGCGCCCATGGTGGGCATGACGGAACCGCCGGTGACCGGGTTGGTGTACTCCGCGATCACACCGTCGTACGGGGATCCCTCGCCGGCCTTGGCGAGGCCAAGGAGGGCCTCGTAGGTGGGTTCCCAGGGGAAGGCGAGCAGCGGTGAGTAGGGGCGGGTCCACTTCTCCACGCCGTAGGGCAGGAGGTTCGCGCTGTAGGTCAGCACGGAGGAGTTGATGATCTTTCCGGGGGTCTGGTACAGCTCGGGGTGGACCTCGTAGAAGCCGGCGTCGAGGGCGTTGACCAGCGGGATGTCGAGTCCGTCCTGCCAGATGACCGGGGCGTCGTCCGACTCGTTCCCATGCTCGTGCCAGGTGCCGTTCGGGGTGATGGCGAAGTCGCCGGGTCCGACCTTCAGCTTCTGGCCGTCCACGATCGTCCAGGCGCCGGTGCCCTCGTGGACGAAGCGCAGGGCGGCGGCCTGGTGGCGGTGGGCGGTCATGGCCTCGCCGGGGCCCATGATCTGGAGCCCGGTGTAGAGGAGACCGACTGCGGCGCTGACGTCCTTGCGGCCCGGGTTGACGAGCATCACGACGCGGCGGCCGGCGTCGTCGGCCTTGACCAGGTCGAGGGCCTTGCGGACCAGGGGCCGCAGTTCGCTGTAGCGCCACAGGACGGGGACGGACTTCGGCTGCGGGTACCACGGCTCGATGTCGTTGGCCACGGTCCAGAGCGCGCCGGCCTCGAGTTGGGCGAGTTCGCCGTAGAACGCGGTGAGTTCAGGGGAGTCGGACACCCGCGCTCGGCCCAACTGGCTGTCGTCGTACTCGGTGGTCATGCGTCCTCCTTCGTCATGCCGGTGATGCCGGTGACGTCCGTGGAAGTGGATTGCGGTACCCCGGTGTGCGCCGGATCCGTCGCGAAGGTCACCGGGGTGCGGGGGCGGTTGTCGACGTGGAGCTGGAAGACGTCGAACCGGTTGTAGTGGCCGACGATGTCGTGCATCTGCTTGGGCTGGATGCACCGGGACAGGTCGATCTCGGCGTAGACGATTCCCTCGTCGTCGACGAGCGGCTCGGTGACCGGGCGGCCGTCGGGACCGAAGATCCCGGACAGGGCGCTGCGCGGGCGGGTGAACTGCTTGCGCAGCTCCTCGTCGTCGCCGGCGAGGGCGTCGACGATCTCCGGGGAGATCGTCGAACAGGCCACGACGGAGAAGACCTTGCCCTCGAAGCTGTGGGCGGCGGTGCGGACGGCGATGGCTTCGGCCATGTCGTAGTCGGCGGGTGCCACCGGCAGGGCGATGTAGCAGGAGGCGTGAACCAGTTCGCCCTGGGCGAGGAGCGTGAAGCGGGCGAGGGTGTTGGTGTTCTCGCCGCAGGCGAGGGCGCCGAGCGGGCCGATGGGCGTCTGGTGCACCTTGAGCGAACTGCCGTCCCCGCCGGTCCAGGTGAGCTTCTCGGCCCAGGTCGGCACCAGCTTGCGGTGGACCCCGAGGAGTTCGCCGTCCGGGCCGATGGTGAGCAGGGTGTTGTAGAGGACGCCGAGGCTGTGCGGCCCGCGTTCGTTGACGCCGATGACGAGGACGATCCCGTACTGGCGTGCGGCGGCGCGCAGTTGATCGACGTACGGACCGGGTACGTCGACGGCCGAGCGGTAGAGGCGCTCGAACCAGGGCGATCCCTGGACCGGGTTCATCGTCCAGTTCCAGTACGGATAGCCGGGGACGAACACCTCGGGGAAGACGACCAGTTCGGCGCCCGCGGCGGCCGCCTCCGCGATGAGGGCGATCGCCTTGTCGACGGTCGCCGCGGGGTCCAGGTACACGGGAGCCGCTTGTACGGCCGCGGCGGTGAAGCGTGGCAGATTGTCCATCGGTTCTCCAGGTCAGCAGGCGGATACGGCAGCGGCGGCGATGTCGGGGGTGGCGGTCGCGGCGGCGGGGAGACGCGGGACCCAGCGCTGGTGCACCGGGGCGGAGGCCACGCGGAGCAGCTCGAGGCGGGGCGGAACGCGGTCGGTGCGCGCACCCGGGGGGCGTCCGCTGCCCGCCCGCCAGGAGGCGGGCCAGGGTGCCGCCGGGCCGTGGTAGCCCTGGGCGGCGGCGGCGTGCAGGGTCCACAGCGGGTCGTGGATCTGAGCGCGGCCGACGGCGCACAGGTCGGCCCGGCCGGCCAGGATGATCGAGTTGACGTCGTCGTAGGTGGAGATCGCGCCGACGGCGATGGTGGGGATGTCCGTGGCGTTGCGGATCAGGTCGGCGTACGGGGTCTGGTAACTGCGCCCGAACCGGGGCCGCTCGTGGGCGACGACCTCGCCGGTGGACACGTCGATCGCGTCCGCGCCCGCCTCGCCGAGAGCGCGGGCGATCTCCACGGCATCGGCCTCGCTGGTGCCCCCGTCGGCCCAGTCCGCGGCGGACATCCGGACCACGAGGGCCTTGCCCTCGGGCCAGACGGCGCGCACCGCGCGCAGCACCTCCAGGGGGAAGCGCAGGCGGCCGGCGAGGCTGCCGCCGTACCCGTCCGACCGCACGTTGGTGAGCGGCGAGAGGAACCCGGACATCAAGTGGCCGTGCCCGTACTGGAGTTCCAGCACGTCGAAGCCGGCGCGGTGGGCGCGTTCGGCGGCGGCGACGAAGTCGCCTGCGATGGCGTCCATGTCCTGCCGCGTCGCTTCCCGGGGGACGACGGCGCCGTCGGTCCAGGCCAGCGGGGAGGCGGCGACGAGCGGCCACCCCGCGGCTCCGAGCGGGGCGGACCTGCCGTCCGCGCGGGGCACGCTCGTGGCGGCGCGGCGGCCGGCGTGTGTGAGCTGGATGCCTAGGCAGGTGTCCGACTGGCCGTGCACGAAGGCGGTGATGCGCCGCCAGGCGGCCTCCTGCTCGTCCGTGTACAGGCCGGGGCAGCCCGTGGAGGCCCGGCCGTCCGCGCTGACCGCGGTCATGCCGGCGAGGACCAGGCCGGAGCCGCCCAGCGCCTGGGTGCTCAGGTGGACGAGGTCGAAGTCGCCGGGGACTCCGTCGCGTGCGGTGTACAGCGCGGTGGGCGGCACGACGACCCGGTTGCGCAGGAGCAGCCCGCCGAGCCGGAAGGGACGGAACATCGGCGGCACGGTGGCGGCGGTGCCGGTGGCGGTGCCGGGCCGGGTGGCCGTCAGGGCGCTGCCGTCGGCGTGCCAGGAGTCGACCGCGGTGGTGAACTCCTCGTCGCGTACGCGCAGGTTGTCGTAGGTGACGCGGCGGCTGCGGGTGAGGAGGTTGAACGCGAACTGCGGGGGCTCCTGGGCCGTGTAGCGGCCGACGTTCTCGAACCATTCGAGGCTGGCCTGGGCGGCTCGCTGGGTGGATTCGACCACCGGCCGTCGCTCGGCCTCGTAGGCGGCGAGCGCCGAGGCCACGTCCGGGTGTTCGTGCAGGCAGGCGGCCAGGGCGAGGGCGTCCTCCATGGCGAGCTTGGTGCCGGAGCCGATGGAGAAGTGGGCGGTGTGGGCCGCGTCGCCGAGCAGGACCACGTTGCCGTGGCGCCAGGAGGCGTTGCGTACGGTGGTGAAACGTATCCACTTCGAGGCGTTGGGTATCAGGCGGTGGCCGTCGAGGTGGTCGGCCAGGATCTCCTCGCACCGCCGTACGCTCGCCTCGTCGCTCTCGCCCCGCGCGAACTCCCGCTCGGCGAGCGCTTCGAACCCCGCACGCCGCCAGTCGTCCTCCGCGATCTCCACGATGAACGTGCTGCGCTTGTCGTCGTAGGGATAGGCGTGGACCTGGATGCTGCCGAACTCCCCCTTCTCAACGATGAAGGTGAAGGCCTCGAAGACGCGGTCGGTGGACAGCCACATGTAGCGGCAGTGGCGCTCGTCCAGCTCCGGGCGGAAGCTGTCGGCGTACGTCGCGCGGGCCGTGGAGCGGATTCCGTCCGCGGCGACCACCAGGTCGTAGCCGGCGGAGAGTTCCTCGACGGGCGGCGCCTCGGTGCCGTAGCGCACCTCCACCCCGAGCTCGGCGCAGCGCTTCTGCAGGATCTCCCGCAGCCGGTTGCGGTCGAGCGCGGCGAAGCCGTGGCCACCGGAGACGTGGACCTCGCCGCCGTAGCGGACATCGATGTCGCTCCACCGGGCGAACTCCGCGGACATCGCCGCGAACACGGCGGGATCGGCCTGCGCGATGCCGTCGAGCGTCTCGTCGGAGAACACGACGCCGAAGCCGAACGCGTCGTCGCGGGCGTTGCGCTCCCAGACCGTGATCTCCCACTCCGGTGAGAGCTGCTGGGCCAGCGCCGCGAAGTACAACCCGCCGGGCCCTCCTCCGATGACTGCTACACGCACGGTGTTCCTCCTAGTGGTTCCGAACAGCAGAATATGTCGTTGATTTGGCGAGCGTCAAGAAGTCGACACATCCTGCGGGGTACGTTCGACTCGTCGCCCCGCGTCACGCGAAGAGCTCGGGGGCCTGCGGACCGGCCTTCGTGAGGACCTCCCGCACATCGTCGGGCCAGGCCGTGGACCCGGTGGCCCGTGAAGCGGAGTGGGCGATGACCATACGCCCGGTCGCGGCCGGCTCCTCCCCCTCACCGCGGACGGTGAAGGCGTAGTGCACGGAGCTGGTTCCGACCTTGGTGACCCTCAGTTCGGTACGGACGGTCTCGCCGAACCAGAGCCGGGCCCGGTAGTCGGCCTCGAAGTGGACGCGGGGCGTGCTGCCGAAGAGATGGGCCAGGCCGAGTCGCCGCAGCAGGACGGCCTCCGCCGCCTCGACCCAGCGCACCACCGTGGAGTGGTGGTAGTGGCCGGCCGCATCCGTGTCGGGCCATTCGACGCGCCGCTCGATGACGACGCTGGGCAGGTTCTGCGCGAGGGCCTCGGGGCATCCCGCGGCGCAGCTGCCGGTCACCGGGGAATCCGCCTGCGGCGGGCTGGAGTTGTCCATGATCGTGCCTTTCGTTCGGCCGCTAGGCGGTGTGAGGGGCGGTCGGCTGGGCTGTGTGCAGGGCGGTCTGCTCGGCTGCGTGCAGGGTGGGTTGATGGGCGGCGTCGTGGGCGCGCTTGCGCAGCTCGGCGCGCTGGAGCTTTCCGTTGCTCGTCCGCGGGAGTTCGGTGACGAACTCGACGGCGCGCGGGTACTTGTACGGCGCGACGGTTCGCTTCACGTGGTCCTGGAGTTCCTTGACCGTCGCCCCGTCGGGTGCGACACCGGGCCGGAGGATCACGTACGCCTTGACGAGCATCCCTCGCTTGTCGTCCGGGGCTCCGACGACACCGCACTCCTCGACGTACGGATGGGTGGCGAGCGCCTTCTCGACCTCGGGGCCCGCGATGTTGTAGCCGGAGGAGACGATCATGTCGTCGCTGCGGGCCACGTACCAGAAGTAGCCGTCGGCGTCGCGGATGTAGGTGTCGCCGGTGACGTTCCAGCCGTTCCTGACGTACACGCTCTGGCGCGGGTCCTCCATGTACCGGCAGCCCGTGGGTCCGGTGACGGCGAGCAGGCCGGGCTGCCCGTCCGGGACGGGCTCACCCGCCTCGTCGACGACGCGGGCCCGATATCCGGGGACGGGTCTGCCCGTCGAGCCGGGGCGTATCTCGTCGTCGGAGGCCGAGATGAACACGTGGAGCATCTCGGTGGCGCCGATGCCGTCGATGATGCGCAGCCCGGTGGCGGCGTGGAACTCCTCCCACACGGCCGCGGGCAGCGCCTCCCCCGCCGACACACAGCGGCGCAGCCCTGCCAACCGGCCCACCGCGTCCGCCGCCATGATGGCCCGGTACGCGGTGGGCGCGGTGAAGAGCACGGTGACTCCGTGTTCCGCCACGAGGTCGGCCAGCTGCTGGGGAGCGGCTTGCTCGATCAGCAGCGTGGACGCACCCACGGAGAGCGGGAAGACCACCAGCCCCCCGAGGCCGAACGTGAAGGCCAGGGGCGGGGTTCCGGTGAAGACGTCGTCCCGGTGGGGCCGTAGGACATGGCGGGAGAAGGTGTCCGCGTTGGCCAGGACGTCGCGGTGGAAGTGCAGGGTCGCCTTCGGCCGCCCGGTCGTTCCCGAGGTGAAGGCGATCAGGGCCACGTCGTCCGCCGCGGTGGCCACATGGGAGAACCGCCCGTCCTTCGTCGTACAGCGCGCGACCAGGTCTTCCTCGCCGGGGCCGCCGTACGCCAGCACGGCCGGCCCGGACGGGCCGATGGCCGCGAGCTCCTCGAGGTAGCGGTGGTCGCACACGGCCACGGTCGGCCGGCTGATCTCGCAGAGCTCCGCGAGCTCGCCGGCGCGCAGCAGCGGCATGGTGGTGACGGCGACCCCGCCGGCCTTGAGGACTCCGAGCCAAGTGGCCACCAGCCAGGGGTTGTTGGGGCCGCGCAGCAGAACCCGGTTGCCGGGAACGAGGCCGAAGTCCTCGGTGAGCACCTGGGCGACCTGGTTGGCCCGTTCCAGCAGGTCGCCGTACGTCCACCGCTCCGTGGGACTCAACAGACAGGGCCGGTCGGCGCCCCAGCGCCGGACGGCTTCGTCAAGGAGTCGCTCGGCGCAGTTGAGCCGGTCCGGGTAGCGCAACTCCGGTAGGTCGAAGTGCAGTTCGGGCCAGAGGGAAGCGGGCGGGAGTCGATCGCGACAGAACGTGTCGACGTGGGAAGACGGGGAGAGCTCCATGGGGCGGCACCTCAATCTCGGGGCAGCAGGGAGAGTGGGGAAAGTATCTCGCTAATCTTCCGACCGTCAATGATTCGCAATACTCGAATTTCGGTAACAGCGTGTTACGTCGACATCCGCCGACGCGAGGATGTCGGGCACCCGGACCGAAAGGGAGCTGTTACACGTGTAACATGCCAGGCACCCTTCCCGGCGCTCTTCCCTCGTGTGACACCCGATACGGAGTCGCGGGTACCGCCCCGGTCGCGAGAGGCTTCCATGTCCGCTGTTTCCGTTGCTCCCCCGGCCGCCACCCGGCACCGCAGAACCGTCCCGGCTCCCCCACCGGCCGGCGCACTTCACCTGGGGATCTTCTTCCTTCTCGTCACCGCACTGCTGGGGGTCGCCGTCATGCGGCATCCCGAGCGTCCGCCCTTCCAGGGGCTGGACCAGCAGTGGCTGACCTGGATGTCAGGCCCCCACGGCGGTCTCCAGGCCGTCCTGGCGGCCGCGCTGAACTGGTTCGGAGGGCCTTTGGGGGTGGTCGTTCCCGTCGGACTGCTGATCTTCTTGATCGTGCGGAAGCGCTGGTGGTCCATGACCTATCTGCTCACCAGCTACCTGGTGGGGAGCATGGCCGTCGTCCAGGTCCTCAAGCACCTGGTGGACCGGCCCCGTCCGGCGAACCCCCTGGTCCGCGTGGACCACGGCTCGTTCCCGTCCGGTCACGCCGCCGGGGCGGCGCTCCTCGTGGTGATCGTGGGCGCCCTTCTCGTACCGGTGGCGCGGCGGCGCGCATGGTGGATCGCGGGCGCGCTGTTCACCCTGGCGATGATGTGGAGCCGTACCTGGCTGCACGCCCACTGGCTCAGCGACACCGTGGCGGGCGCCTCGGTCGGCGCCGGCGCCGGCTTGCTGCTCTGGTGGCTCTTCAGGCGGGGGCTGGCCCATGAGGGCGCCGTCTCCCGGGACTGAGGCCCCTTCAGGAGCTCAGCCGGTGCACCAACTCGGCCTCGACCTCGGACACCGCGGGCGCGGCACCCTGCTCGATCAGCGCGTGAAGGGTGTCGGCGATGGCCGCCGCGGCGGGCAGGTGCAGGCGGACCGTGGTGAGCGGCGGCCGCTGGAGGGCGGAGGGTACGAGGTCGTCACAGCCCACGACGGCGACCTCCTCCGGGACGGCGATGCCGGCGCTCCGCAGTGCGTGCATGAGGAGAGCGGCGTACTCGTCGTTGAAGGCGAAGACCGCGTCCAGACCCAGGTCCGGCCAGCGCGCGGCCAGGGCCGTGGCGGACTCGCGCGTGTAGGCGAGTTCCACCGGGGTGACGGTGGCGATGTGCCGGGCGGCGGCCCTCTGAGCGCCGGCCAGCCGCGGTCGGCCGAAGGCGTCGAGGCCACGCTCCTGCGGCATGACCACACCGATCCTGCCGCGCCCGCGGGCGATGAGGTGCTCCACGGCGGCCTCACCGATGCGCCCGTGGTCGAACACGACGGTGTGGACCCCTTCCACCGGACGGGCGGCGACGGCGAGCAGCCCGCGCACACCGGCGCGACGCAGGATGTCCCCGGCCTCCCCGGTGAGCCGGTCACCGTTCATGGCCAACACCGCCGCGGGCCTCAGCTCCGCCCACGAGCGGGCGGCGCTCGCCGCGTCGGGGAATCGGCCCGTGTGCAGCACGGTCGTGTAGCCGTGGCGGTCGAGCTCGCTCTGCAGCTCGTCCACCCAGCTGCTGACCAGGCTGCCGATCGCGGAGACGGATGCGGGCAGCAGGACGAGGTTGCTCCGCCCGGCACGCAGGGAGCGGGCAGCGGCGTGCGGCACGTAACCGAGGGTGTCGGCCGCGGCCAGGACCCGGGCTCGGGTGCCGTCGCCGACCCGGTGGCCCTGGGTGTTGTTCAGCACGAAGGAGACGGTGGCGCGGGACACCCCCGCCAGGCGCGCCACGTCGGTGCTCGTGACCGAGGCGGCACCGGGCGTTTCTCTCGCCATGTCGTCCTTCTTCGCTCGCCTTTCCGGTCGACCGACCGCTTCCCCGGCAAGGTTACACGTGTTATAGCCCGTAACGACGCCTGAAAGGACCCTGATGGATCAGCGCGATCAGTCACCGTACGAATCGCCGCACGCATCCCCGCACGTACCGCCGTACGAATCGCCGAATGAATCCCCGGTCCCGGAACACCATGGTCTGGTTCCTCTGCACGGCGACCTGCTTGCCCAGGATCCGCGCCGCGTCTATGAGGCCCTGCGCCGGCGCTGGGGTGCGATCGCCCCCGTGGAGATCGGCCCGGGGGTCGGGGCCTGGCTGGTGATGGGTTACCAGGAGGTGCTTGAGCTCGTCTGGAACGAGCAGGCCTTCTCCAGCGACGCACGGCGCTGGAGCGCGATCGCCGAGGGTTCCCTGCCCGAGGATTCCCCGCTGCTGGCGGTTCTGGGCTGGCGTCCGGCCCTGAACCGCCTCGACGACGAGGCGCACGGCCGGCAGCGCCGGGTCGTGACGGAGACCTTGAACGGCATCGACCTGCGCCGGCTGCGCGGCGCCGTCCGGCAGCAGGCCGAGGCGCTGCTGGACGGCTGGGGCATGCACGGCCACGCGGATCTCATCACCCAGTACGCCCGCCCCCTGGTGTGGTACGCCTTCAGGGTGCTGATCGGACTTCCGGCGCCCGGGGAGCGGACGCTCGCCGCCCTGCTCGGTTCGATCACCGGCGGTGCCCACGACGCGGACCGCGCCGAGGCCGAGCTGATGCGGACGCTGCACCGTCTGGTCGCCGAGAAGCGTGAGGCGCCCGGCCCGGATCTCACTTCATGGCTGCTGGCTCATGCCACGCACCTCACGGAGGACGAGGTGGCCCACAACCTGGCGTCGATCCTCCGCTCGGGAGGGGAGAGCACCGTCGGCTGGATCAGTGGGACGATGCGCCTGCTGCTGGGCGACGCCCGCCTCGGTTCGGCGATGGCCACGGGTCGGCTGACCGTCACGGACGTCGCCGATCGCGCACTGTGGGACGGCTCGCCGGTCCCCAACATCGCCGGCCGCTGGGCGCGCGGCGACATCGACTTCGCGGGCTACCGGGTGCGCGCCGGGGACCTGCTCATTCCCTGCCTGGCGGCCGCCCACGCCGATCTCCTGGTCCACAGCTCGCACGACGCCGGAACCCGCGCCCACCTGGCCTGGGGCACCGGTTCTCACGGTTGCCCCGCCAAGGACGTGGCCCGGTCGATCGTCGAGACGGCCGTGGACGTGCTGCTGAGTCGGCTGAGCCCGGTCCGCGCCGGCGTACCCGACTCCGATCTGCGCTGGCAGCCGACCCTCTGGCGCGGCACCCCGGACGCGCTGCCGGTGGCGTTCCCCCCGCCCCTGCCCGACCTGATGGCCGTCACCGCAGCGCCTGCGCCCCACACGGTGATGGGCGTACCGGAGAGGCGACAGGAGGAACGGGCAGCCGCCGACAGCGGCCCGGCAGCGCAGCGGTGGGGCTGGTGGAACTCGATGAACGGTTGGTGATGCGAGGGGGGATGCCGCTCCTGAGGTCACCGGCCCCCGACGCCCCCCATCAGAGGTGCTGAAGGATGGCGGACGTGAACTCGGCGGTGGAGGCGGAGCCGCCGAGGTCGCGGGTGCGTACCGGGGTGGTGGCCAGGACGCGGGCGATGGCGCCGGTGACGTCGGCCGCGGCCCCGGGGTGGCCGAGGTGGTCGAGCATCATGGCGGCGGACCAGATCGCGCCGATCGGATTGGCGATCCCCTGCCCGGCGATGTCGGGGGCCGATCCGTGGACCGGTTCGAACATGGAGGGGTACGTGCCCTCCGGGTTGATGTTGGCGGACGGTGCGATGCCGATGCCGCCGGCCACAGCCGCCGCCAGGTCGCTGAGGATGTCGCCGAAGAGGTTGGACGCGACGACGACGTCGAAGCGTGCGGGGTCGAGGACGAACTTGGCGGCCAGCGCGTCGATGTGCTCCTGGTGCCATTCGACCGCGGGGTGTTCGGCGGCACGCTCGGCCACCAACTCGTCCCAGAACGGCATGGTGTGCACGATGCCGTTGGACTTCGTCGCCGAGGTGAGGGGGCCGCCGCGCCGTTCGGCGAGGCGGAACGCGAAGTCGACGACCCTGGTCACTCCGGTCCGGGTGAACACGGCTTGCTGTACGGCCAGTTCATCGGGGAACCCGCGGTTCATCCGGCCGCCGATCTCGCTGTACTCGCCTTCGGTGTTCTCCCGGACGACCACGAAGTCCACCTCGCCGGGAAGGGCCGCGCGTACGGGGCTGGGCAGGCCGTCGAAGACGCGGATGGGGCGGAGATTGACGTACTGACTGAAGGCCCGGCGGATCGGGATGAGCAGCCCCCACAGGGAGACGTGGTCCGGCACGCCCGGGTAGCCGACGGCGCCGAGAAGGATCGCGTCATGCCGGCGGAGCTGCTCCAGGCCGTCCTCGGGCATCATCGCCCCGTGGCGGAGGTAGCGCTCGCAGGACCAGTCGAAGGGCTCGTACGTGAACGTGATGCCGTGACGCTTCCCGACGGTGTCGAGGACCTCGCGTGCCGCCGGGAGGACTTCGGTGCCGATGCCGTCACCGGGAATGAGGGCGATGCTGTGGTTCGTCATGGCAAGCATTCCAACAACCGTCCGCAACCAGGGTCCAACACGTATCCCCGATCTGTCTCATAGGCATCTCCTATGAGCAGGCCGGTGGGACGGCGATCTCCAGGAAGGCACGGGCAGCGGGCGTCAGTTGGTCCTTGCGACTCACGAGGACGTTGTGCTGGACACAGGCCGGTTCCAGGTCGAGGACGAGGGCTCCGGCCCGCTCGGACAGGTCGGCCCAGGATTCCGTCACCACCGCGAGTCCGACACCGCCGAGCACCAAAGGCAGGAAGGCCATGCGGTGTTCGGTCTCCACCGCGATGCGCACGTCGATGCCGTGTGCCTGCAGGTCGTCGACATAGGCACGGATCCCGGTCCCCCGCTGCCCGACGATCAGCCGGTGCCCTGCGAGCTGTTCGCGTCGCACGGCCTGACCGGCCGGGAAAGGGCCGTCCATCGGGGTGACCAGGACGAGCCGGTCGTGTCCGACAGGGTGCGCGACGACGTCCCGACTCGGCAGCGGCGACGAGGTCGTCAACAGTCCGAGTTCGCAGCCTCCGCCGCGTACCCTCTCGACCACGTCCTCGCTCGTGAGGGCTACGCGCAGACTGAGCGACACCGCTGGAAAGCGCTCGGTGAAACGCCGGACCATGGCGCTGAGGGGCTGGATGGTCGGAGAGGCCATCGCGGCGATCTCCAGCCGCCCACCGCGCAGTTCACGGACGGCGCCGACACTGGCTCTGGCGAGTTCCAGGGCGTGCAACGCCTCCCGCGCCCGTGGAACCAGTGCCGTACCGGCCTCGGTCAGGACCACTCTCCTGCCGATCCGATGGAACAAGCGGCCGCCCACGTCCCGTTCCAGGGCCTGAATGGCCTGGGACAGGGACGGCTGCGACACGTAGAGCGCCGCGGCCGCGCGGGTGAAGCCGCCGTGGTCCACGATGGCGAGGAAGTACGTCAGCTGCCGGAAGTCCACGGTTCAGCGCGAGCCGTCGGCGACGAACCGCACGCTCCCGTCACCGCCGCGCCGGAGCAGTCCGGCCGTGGGGGCGGGGAAGTGCGTGCCGATCACGAGCGTTCCCGTGTCGGCGTACCGCTCGACGAACGCCCTCCGGGTGGCGGCGGCCTGGGCCGCGTCGGCGTCGGCGGCGCCGGCCACATCCGGTTCGATGAACTGCACGGGGTGATGCACGAGGTCACCGGTGATCACGGCACGTTCTCCGCCGGATTCGACCACGACGGCGACCTGGCCCGGGGTGTGCCCGGGGGCCGCTTCCAGCCGTACACCGTCGCACACCCGGTGATCGGTTCCGACGAAGTCGACGAGACCGTCGTCGATCAACGGCTGCATCGTGTCGGGCAGGTTGGTGTCCGCTTCGTCCGCCCAGTGGTCCCATTCCACGCGTGTGACCACGTGACGTGCACGGGGAAAGGTCGGCACCCATGTGCCATCCACCAGGCGCGTGTTCCACCCGATGTGGTCGAAGTGCAGGTGGGTGCAGACCACGGTGTCGATCGACTCGGGAGGGTAGCCGAGGGCGGTGAGGTCTTCGAGCCACGCCGTGTCCAGCATGCTCAGGAACGGTACGGACGCCCGCGCGTTGCCCACGCAGGTGTCCACGAGGATCCTGCGCGCACCGGTGTCCACGACCAGCCCGTGCACCGACAGCAGGAACGTGCCGTCCGCCCTGCTGAAGTCCGGAGTGGGCCACGCGTACCGCTTCAGGAGCGCGGTGTCATCCGTACGCAGGGCCCCTACGACCGGAACAGGCACCTCTGCCTCGAGCACCTTGTGGATCGTCGTCGTACCGATGCGCCACGTCGCCATGCGAGCCTCCCTTGATGATGGATCGAACAATATTGACGTCCGCCACAATTTCGCAATAACTTGCGGTGTCCAAGGCTCTCGATCCCCGGTCTGGAAGGACGCACCGCATGGGTTTTACTCAGGGCAGCACCGCGCCCGTCGTGCACACGCGCTCGGGCCCGGTCCGCGGCGCGGTCGAGGACGGCATGGCGGTGTTCAGGGGCGTGCCGTACGCGGCGCCGCCCGTCGGGCCCCTCCGGTGGCGCCCCGCGCAGCCGCATAAGGGATGGAGCGGCACACTCGACGCGACCGCGTACGGTCCGAGTGCGCCGCAGGCCGTCCGCGTGGGCGACCCGATACTCGGCGGCCACGGCTTCCCGCCCTTCGACGAGGACTGTCTGACGCTCAACGTGTGGACGCCCGGCACCGACGACGCCCGCCGCCCCGTCCTGGTGTGGATCCACGGCGGCGCCTTCATCTCCGGGTCCGGGACGATGCCCACCTACTCCGGCGAGACCTTCGCGCGGAACGGCGACGTAGTGGTGGTGAACCTCAACTACCGGCTCGGACCGCTCGGCCTCCTGTCCTGCTCGTCCTCATCGGACGACGGCTCGACGCACCACAACGTCTGGCTGACCGACCAACTGGCCGCACTGCGTTGGGTCCACGAGAACATCGCCGCGTTCGGAGGCGATCCCGACAACGTCACCGTCGCGGGCCAGTCCGCCGGCGCCGTTTCCACCGCCGCGCTCGCGGGCCATGCGGGCGACGGCCGCCTCTTCCGGCGAGCCATCCTCCAGAGCGTCCCGCTCGCGATGCCCCTCGCCACGCCTGCCGAGTCCCTGGCCCGTACCGCCGCGTATCTGGAGATCGTCGGCGCGAAGGACGTGGACGAGCTGCGCACGGTGCCGTGGCCGCGCCTGGTCGAGGCCACCGCCGGACTCCTCGCGGCCACCGCGGAATGGGGACGCTGGACCGCGCCGTTCATGCCGGTGCTCGACGGGTCGACGGCCTCGCGGCAACCGGTCGACAACCTGCTCGACGGCCCGGGCGCCGACATCGACGTCCTCATCGGCTGGACCAGGGAAGAGGCCGCCTTCAGCTTCGCGCTCGGCGAGCCGTATTCGTCGACGACCAAGGAGCAGGTGCTCCGCCGCGCACGGGACACCTTCGGCGACGGCGCGGCCGAAGCGTACGCGGCGTACGAGGCAGCCCGCCCGGGCGCACGACCGATCGACGTCCTCATCGACCTGACCACCGACGAACTCTTCAGGAAGCCCACCCTGGCGTTCGCGGAAGCGCGAGCGGCACGGGGCCGCCCGGTATGGACGTACGAGTTCGCCTTCCCCACCCCCGCGCACGACGGCCGCCTGGGCGCCCCGCACTGCCTCGACCTGCCGTTCGTCTTCGACAACCTCGCCACGTGGTCGCACGCGCCGTTCATGGAAGGGATGGACACCAGGACCGGAGCCGGCCTGGCCAGGACCATGCACCAGGCCTGGATCTCGTTCATCCGCACCGGCGACCCCAACCACCCGGCGATGCCTCACTGGGACCGGTACGACCAGCAGTCCCGCACCACCCTGCAGTTCGACACCGTCGTCACGGCCACCTCACACCTCGGGCCGCACTGACGGTACGACGCTCCGCCCGGCGGCCCTCCCACGAGCGTCGATAGGATCAGGCGTACGTCCAGGGGGAGGGCTGATCAGCATGCTTGAGTGGGGAGTTGACGGGCCGTCGCACGTCGGGCCGTTCCGGACGGTCGGGCAGCTCGGGCAAGGTGGCATGGGCCAGGTGCTCCTGAGTGTGGCGGCTGACGGCCGCCTGGTCGCCGTCAAGCGGGTGCACGCCGATCTCGCCGAGGACCCCGGTTTCCGCTCGCGCTTCCGTCGCGAGGTGGACGCGTCGCGACGGGTGTCCGGGGCGTACACGGCCCCCGTGATCGACGCCGACCCGGACGCGCCGACTCCCTGGCTCGCCTCCCTGTTCCTGCCGGCGCCCTCGTTGAGCGAGGCGTTGGAGGCGACCGGGCCGCTGCCCGAGGAGACCATGCGCCGGCTCGCCGTGGGCCTGGCCCGGGCTCTGGAGGAGATCCACCGGGCGGACCTGGTGCACCGGGACCTGAAGCCCTCCAACGTCCTTCTCGCGGAGGACGGCGTCCGGGTCGTCGACTTCGGCATCGCCCGCGCCGCCGACCACGAGACGAAGCTGACGCATACGGGCGCGCTGATCGGCTCGCCCGCGTTCATGTCCCCCGAGCAGGTCGGGGGCGCGACGCCGGGGCCGGCGGGCGACGTGTTCTCGCTCGGCGTCACCCTCGTCACCGCCACCACGGGGCGGACGCCGTACGCCGGTGACTCGCCGCTCGCGCTCATGTACGCCGTCGCCCACGACGAACCCGACCTGAGTGCCGTACCGCCCGGGCTGCTCCCGGACCTCGTCGACGACTTGCGGACCAAACCCGAACGCCGCCCCGAGCCGCTCGAGGCGACTGTACGTGTGAGGAGACAGGCGCGAGCAGAACTGGTTGGCGGCCCTCAGCAGGAATCGGAACGCCAGTTCCGAGCACACCGTCTCGGCGCAGCACGCCAGTGCGTCCCGCGTCTGCTCCAACGGCCCGCGGCTCCAGGCCTGCCTCTGGCCGAGCATCCCGACCAGCTCCACCACCTCGGCCGCCAGCCGCCGATGCTCGACCGCCGGCGTGCTCGCCCCGCCCACCCCGCATGCGGGGTACGACGTGCAGTTCGCCTCTGGCGCACCGCTCGTTCGCGCCAGGGGGACGACCTCGTCCAGCAGCCCTTCCAGCCACGCACGCTCGGTGCCCTGGATTTCGGGCGACCCGCCGCGCGGCGGATCTGTGACCCGCCACAGCAGATTGAGTTCCTCGCCGTCGAGGCCGGAGTCCAGTAGCCGCAGGAGGTCCTCGACGACCAGAGTGAGGCCCATGGGGTCGCCCTCCGGGGCGCCGAGGTACGCCCGGACATGGTCCAGTGCGTCCCTTTTTCCTGTGCTGATGGCATGCCGCGCGTGACTGCTCAGCCGCGGCCGTGGAGCCGTACCGGTATCTCCCGCCAGCCGCACGCGATGAAGGAGGCCACCTGGCGCAGCTCGTCCGGGTCGGCCGTGAGGGTCATGTCGGGGAAGCGCTCGAACAGGGCGGGGAGCACGGTCCGGGCCTCCATCCGCGCCAGCGGAGCGCCGATGCAGCGGTGGACCCCGATCCCGAACGCCATGTGGTCCTCGCCCTCGCGAGCCGCGTCGAACACGTGCGCGTCCGGGCCGTGGCGGTCGGGGTCCCACCCGGCGGCGCCGTACGTCGTGATGATGGCGTCGCCGGCCGGGACGGTGACACCGCCGACCTCCAGATCCTTCACCGCGAATCGCAGCGGCACCGCGGCCAGGGGCGGGTGAACGCGCAGCGTCTCCTCGATCACGTCGTCCCAGCCGACCTCGCCCGCGCGGACCGCGGCGAGTTGCCGGGGGTCCCGCAGCAGGGCCACGACGGCGTTGCCGATCAGGTTCACCGTCGTCTCGAATCCCGCGCCGATGACGAGCAACAGCGTCTTACTCACCTCGTCGTCGGTCGGGCCGTCCTCGGCTTCCATGGCCCGGATCAGGTCGCTCGTCAGGTCCTCGCCCGGGTGTTCCCGCCGGTAGGCCATCAGGGCCGTCGAAACCTCGAGCACCTGCCGCTGGATGAACTCGCCGTGTTCCGGTGTCTCCGGCGTGCCCACGACGGCGTTCATGAGACGGCGGACCGCGTCCAGCAACTCGTCCGGAACGCCCACCAATTCGCAGATCACCCGCAGCGGCAGCGGATACGCGAGCCCCTCGATCAGGTCCACCACCTCCTCCTCGCGGGCCGCGAGCCGATCGAGCAGCGCGCCGGAGATCGCCTCGACCCGGGAACGCAGCGCCTCGGTGCGCCGGTTGGTGAAGCTGGGGGCGACCAGGCTGCGCAGCCGGGCGCGTTGGCTGCCGTACGTGGCGAGCATGGAGTCGACCGCGGACCACGTGTATATCCAGCCCCAGGCTGGGTTGTCCGGGAACTTGGGCCACAGGTTCCAGTGCAGTCGGGCGTCCCTGCTGACGTTCGGGTCGAGGATCAGCTCCTTGAGAATGTCGTGTCCCGTGGGCGCCCACGCGGGAAGACCGCCGGGCAGCTCCACGGGGACGATGGGGCCGAGGGCCCGAAGCCGAGCGGCCTCGCCGGGAATGTCGGCGCCGAACGGGTCGATGACGATGCGGTCGCTCGTTGTCACGGGCTCTCCAGAAGGTTCGCGGAAAGGGACGCCGGCCCGGAGCGGACGTGCTCCGGGCCGGCGCCCCGTCGCGGGACGGAGGGCGGGAACGGAGCGTGACACGGGAGGTTTGCGGCCAGCTGCCTCGGACTCGCCGTTCAGTACACGACGACGCCGTTCGGTACGACACGGGGAACGGTGCCTCTCTGCCCGAACCGCCATCAATTCACTGCTCGCTCGTACGTCGGCCCTCAGCAACGCGTCGCCCTGGCTCAGGCCCCGTGCGGGACGGCCGCGAGGCGGCGGACGAGCGGGGTGCGCAGGTGGGGGCGGATGCGGACGTCGCCGAGGAATTCGGTGAGCCGATCGACCTCGGCCGTGATGGCTGTGCGGACATGACGGTCCGGTTTGGTGCGGAGGAGTTCCGTGACGATACGGCCGTCCTCATCCTGGCCCCAGCCGCCAACGATGCGGCCGTCGCACCACAGGGTCGGGCAGATGTTGCCGTTGCGGTCGAAGAGTTCCGGTACGTGGGCGGGGTCGAGGTACCAGTCGCGGTCGCGCCAGCCCATCGCGGTGGGGTCCAGTGAGGGCAGTAGAGATACCACCGGTCCGGTGCCAGCCCTGTCGGGCAAGTCGAGGACGGGGTCGTCGGGCAGGACGTGGCCAGTGGTGTGACCGAGGTCGACTTCGATGGCGTCGGTGCCGGCCAACGCGTTGCGGGTGTCGGTGAGGTTCCAGCCGGTCCACCACTTGATGTCGTCGAGGGTGACGGGGCCGAACGCCGCCAGGTAGCGGGTGGCGAGATCGATTCGAGCTTGGTCGACGGGCAGGTGGTGGTGGGGTTCTGCCAGGGTCCATCGGAACTTGGCAGAGGTCCAGGTGCCCTGCGGGCGGCCGCGGCGGATGCGGCCTTCGGCCGCCATCACGGTGAGCACCTTGTTGCTGATCCGGGCGCGGGTCTCGTACGGCTTGCCCGGTGAGAGCGTGATCCGCTCCTTGAGCTGCGGGACCGCGTCGGCGATCTGGGTGGCGTCGGCCTCACCGAGGTCGGCCAGGGCGGTGAGGACGTCGCGTTCGACGGCTTCCAGCCACGCCGTGTCGTGCCCGAGCTGTTGGGCCAGCACCTTGGCCAGGGCGGCGCGTTCGCGTGCCGCGACGGTGCGTGCGGTGGACGCCTCCACCACAGGTGCCAGGTCTTTCGGCACCACGAACACGGTGCGGCGCATGCACAGCATCCGGACCAGGCTGCGGTCCTCGTACAACGCCCGCTCCACCGCCTGCGGCGTGGCTCCCGTCATCCGCGCGGCCACGGAGAGGAACACCGTGGCCGGTTCGGTGGCATGCAGCGCCACCAGGGCATCGGTCACCTGCTCCACCGATGTGGCTCGGGCGGACGGTGCGAGCAGGTGGCGACGGACCAGCATGGCGCGGCGCTGCCGGTCACTGACCTTCGGACGGATCGTGGCCATGGTGGATGCTGCTTCAGTCGGCGCCGTGTCAGGCGCGGAGTGTTCTGAAGAAGGCGCGGATGTCGTCGACGAACAGGTCGGGCACCTCGAATGCCGGGAAGTGCCCGCCTTCGGCGTGCTCCCGGAAGAAGACGGCACTGTCGCCCGGGCCGAGGACCTTGCGGACCAGCGGGTCGCTGTAGAACAGCGAGGAGGCCATGGGCACGGCAGAAGGACCGCCCCAGCCCGGGTTGTCGGCGTGGGCCAGTTCCCAGTAGAAGTCGCCCGCCGCAGGTCCGGTCCGGGTGAACCAATAGAGGCTCGCGGTGATCAGCACGTTCTCGCGGCTGATCGGTGTGGCGGGGTTGGCCCACTGCACGAACTTCTCCGCGATCCAGGCCAACTGCAGGATCGGCGAGTCCGCAAGGCCCGCCGAAAGGGCGTTGGGCGCGGTCGAGTGCAGCACCCGGTAGCCCTTCATCTGCGACCAGCTGCGCTGCGCCGCTTCGAGCTCGGCGTGTTCCTGCGGGCTCAGGCCGTCCGGCACCGGGAGATCCTCACCGACCATGCCGAGCTGGAGCCGATCGCCATGGGTGTGCGCGCCGATCACCCGGTCGGGCAGCAGCATCGCCAACCGGCCGGTCACGCCGGCCCCGAGGTCCCCTCCTTCCACGCCGAAGCGCTCATAGCCAACACGGGTCATCAGCTCGCCGTAGGCCATGGCGGTGCGCTCCAGATTCCAGCCGCGCGCCGAGAGCGGGCTGGAGAAAGCGAAGCCGGGCAGCGAAGGGATGACGACATGAAACGCGTCGGCCGGGTCCCCGCCATGCGCGCGCGGATCGGTCAGCGGCCCGCTCGCTTCCAGGAACTCGACGAACGAGGTCGGGTAGCTGTGATTGAGCAGCAGGGGCGTGGCGTCCGGCTCCGGCGAACGGATGTGCAGGAAGTGGATGGTCTGCCCGTCGATCTCGGTCAGGAACTGCGGGAACGCGTTCAGCCTCGCCTCGTGTGTCCGCCAGTCGAATCCGTCCGCCCAATAGTCGGCCAGCTCATGCACGTAGGCCGACGGGATGCCGTGATCCCACTCCGATTCGGCGCCGGGAACCGGGTACGGCGACCGGGTGCGCGCCAGACGGTCATGCAGGTCATCGAGATCGGCCTGCGGGATCTGGATCCGGAAAGGGCTGATGTCAGCACACATGATCGCCAGCATAGGACATTGCGGATGTAACGCCATGAAAGCGGCGTACGGCTAGCGCTGCGTCAATCAGCCCCATGGCCGCACCGAGACGCCCCCTTCCGTGCGGCCGGAGGGGATCCGCACCGTCACCGCATCAGCTCCCCACGCCCTCCGGCCCGATACCCTGCGCCGACCGGAGGGGGTTCGTTCCGGCAGCCGGCCGTCGAGCCGCCAGGACGAGGCCCCGGCCTCGGACGGCGACTGCCGGCTCTGGCGGTGTAACGGATCGCTGCTCTCAGATCGGAACAGGTCGTCATCGGCGCCCGCTCACAGGCGACGGATCTCATCGACTCGTACCGCCGACGCAGTAATGCGGCGATCGGCACGCGGCGCGGGAACGTCACCAACTACCACGCCGTCGCCCTCATCCACCGGCGGCATCCCGCCGCACGGTCTCGGCGATGTCGGCCAGTGCCGCGCCGAGTTGGCGGCGCTGGGCAGCGGTCAGGGGGTCGAACACGAGGCGGCGCACTTGCGCGACATGTCCCGGCGCGCTGTCGACGAGCTTCTGCCGGCCGCTGTCGGTCAGCGTGGCCAGGGTGTAGCGGCCATCGCTCGGGTCGACTCGACGTACGATCCACCCCCGCGTCTCGAAGCGGTCCATCAGCTTCGACAGCCGCGGGAGAGCGCTGTTGCAGTCCCGAGCCAACTCGCTGAACCGCATGGTGACCTGATCCGCCATGGACAGCCGGGCGAGCACGCCGTACTCGAAGTTCGAAATGCCCGCGTCGCGCTGCAACTGGCGGTCCAGGGCCGCGGGCAGCGCGATCACGACGGTGAGAAGGTCCTGCCAAAGCTCCTGCTGCTCGGCGTCGAGCCACGGTGACGATGCGTCCATGCGACCCATCCTAACTTGCCCAGGCAAGAGACATCTCTTGCCTGGGCAAGTCATCGTCGCCTACCGTATGAGTTGCCCAGGCAAGTCAATCTCGACTTCAAGGAGCCATCTGTGATCAAGATCAGCATCTTCCTGACCCGGCGGGCCGACCTCACCCATCAGGAGTTCGTGGACTACTGGCCGAAGCACACCGCACTGATCACGAGCCTGCCCGGCGGCGAGGTCCCGGTCCGCCGCTACGTCCAACTTCTCCCCACCGACGACGAGATCCCCGGCATCAGCACCGCCACCTACGACGGTGTCGCCGAGATATGGGTCGACACCGTCGCCGACGCCGCCCGCTGGTTCACCTCCGACACCTACACCACAGCGGTCGCCGCGGACGAGGAGAACTTCATCGACCGCTCCAAGACCCGCTTCCTCTACACCACCGAGAGCCAGATCTTCGGCTGAGCACCGCCGTCGGAGGCGACGCGCCCTCGGGCCGGCAGCCGGCCACAGGTGAACGACACGGAACGCGGCCCGGGCGACCCGTCGATGAGGTCGCCCGGACCGGCCCGCCCCAACCGGCAAGGAGCGACACTCCATTGACCACTCACCCCACGCCCCCCATCCCCGCCGGGGCGTACGACGATCACCTCGCCCGGGTCCTCCCCAGGGCCCACGAACAGCGGCTCTGGACCCCCACCGACGGGGCACTCCCGAGCCTGTTCATCAGTCACGGCGCACCCTTCACCCTCGACGATCCACAGTGGCTCGACGACCTGTTCACCTGGGCGCAGTCCCTGCCCAAACCGAAAGCCATCGTGATCGTCTCGGCGCACTGGGAGGACGCACCGGCCGCGATCTCGGGCGCGGCCGCGGGCACCCCACTCCTCTACGACTTCAGCGGCTTCCACCCCCGCTACAAGACCCTCCCTTACGCGACCCCGGACGCGACCGACCTCGCCCGACGCCTCACCGCCACGCTCAACCCGGCGACCACGGTCCACGAGCACCGCGACCGGGGTCTCGACCACGGCGCGTTCATCCCCCTCATGGCCATGTATCCCGCGGCGGACGTCCCGGTCGTCCAACTGTCCATGCCCAGCCTCGACCCCGCCACGCTGCTCGAACTCGGGACTCGCCTGCGCTCCCTGCGCGACGAAGGCATCCTGGTCATCGGCTCGGGCTTCATGACCCACAGCTTCGCGGTCCTCCGCCGCCCGGACCTCGCCGGACACACCAGAGCCTTCGACGAGTGGGCCGCCGACGCACTGGAGCGGGGCGATGTCGACGCCCTCACCGACTACCGCCACAAAGCCCCCGGCGCCAAGATCGCCCACCCCACGGCCGACCACTACGTACCCCTGCTCCTCACCATCGGCGCCGCGAACGACCCCAGCAGCGCCACGAGCCCGATCGACCGCATGGTCATGGGGAATTCCATCCGCTCGGTACAGATGAACTGAGGACGGGAGCGATCGACCGCGGCCGGCAGCGTCACATCGTCGGAGGTGAAGCGATTCCGGCCCGCGCCTGGCTCGGTGTCCGTCCGGTCCAGCGGATGTACGCGCGTCTGAACTCGCGCGCGTCGGTGTAGCCGACTTCTTCGGCGATCGCGCCGATCGGCAGGCCGCTGCCGGTGAGGAGAGCGGTCGCGCGGTGTTCTCGTACTCGGTCGCGGATCGCACTGAATCGGGTTCCGGCATCTGTCAGTCGACGCCGGAGCTGGCGTTCGGTGATCGCGAGTCGCTCCGCGGCCTGGGCCATGGTGAGGGGGCGGCGCAGGCGTTCGGCCAGCATCATCTCGAGGGTGGCGATGAGGTCGTCCGGACCCTTCTCGTCGAGCTGGCGGCGGCACGCTTCGAGGGCGAGTACACGATTTGCCTCGTTGTAGGTGCTGAGGCGCACGTCGAGCAGGCCCGCAGGGAGCAACATCCGGTGGGCATCGGCTTCGTACTCGATCGGGCACTGGAAGAAGCGTGCGTAGGCGAGCGCGCGGTCGCGTTGTACGGTGTACCCGAGCTGGAGCCTGGATGGCGCGAAGTCCGGGCCGAGGAGTGTCCGGGCGAGCAGCAGGGTGCTGGCGAACGCCTCCTCGAACGCGACCAGGGCGGGGTCCGGGTGGCGCTGATGCAGGCGAAAGCCCACCTCGGGTCCCAGCCGTTCGATCTCCACGTCCGTCAGTGAGCCGGCCGCTTGGTGGAGCTCCGATGCGGCCAGCGCGGCGTCGCCGACGGTCTCGCTCGACCGGAGGGCGATCCCGAGCATTCCGAAGGAGAACAGCGGGTCGCGGGTACCGACCCGAAGGCCGACCGGGCCGTCCAGGACCTGGAGGGCACGTCCCACGATCGCCGCGGTCTGACGGTACGACACCCGTGTCTCCGGACGCCCCAGGATCTCCTCGGTCAGGCCGCTTCCGGCGAACCAGTTCTGTGTCGCGCAGCCCTCGGCCCGCGCGACTTCGATCAGGCCGAGGAGGACCGAGGGCGGGATGACGGCGACGCTCAGTCGCGGGTCATGGTCGCGCATGCGCCTCCTCGCGTCCGGTTTGCCCCCCATTCTAGGAGGAGATGCCCTCCCCTCGCCGATGTTCCCGGTGGTGTCATCTGCCCATGACTCAGACCCCTTCCAGCGGCTTCCGGGCGGCCGTCATAGGCGCCGGTCCGGCAGGCCTGTCGATGGCGCGTGCGCTCAGGCGCGTCGGCATCGG
The DNA here is from genome assembly GCF_053594455.1 of Streptomyces sp. NPDC001927. Lineage (NCBI taxonomy): Bacteria > Bacillati > Actinomycetota > Actinomycetes > Kitasatosporales > Streptomycetaceae > Streptomyces > Streptomyces sp. NPDC001927. The sequence continues at coordinate 28,142 of NZ_JBSFEN010000018.1, forward strand.
CTACGACCAGTTCGAGCGGCACTCCGACGTCGGCGGTATCTGGGATCTCGACAATCCCGGCACCCCGATGTACGAGTCGGCGCACTTCATCTCCTCACGGAAGCTCTCGGGATTCTTCGACTTCCCGATGCCGGACACGTATCCGGACTATCCGAGCAACCGTCAGATCCTGTCCTACACACGGTCGTTCGCCGAGACCTTCGGACTGCGCGAGGCGATCCGGTTCAACACCTCGGTCGAGCGCGTCACGCGCGACGGGGAGCGGTGGACCCTGTCGCTTTCCGACGGCTCCACTGCGACGTACGACGCTGTCGTCTGTGCGACCGGTGTGACGTGGCAGCCACGCTCCCCTCAGCACCCGGGGGTCTTCGACGGCGAGGTGCGCCACGCCGGCACCTACCGCGACCCCGCGGAGTTCCGGGGGAAGCGGGTGCTGATCGTGGGGCTGGGAAACTCTGGGGCCGACATCGCCTGCGACGCCGCCCAGAACGCCGACGCCGCCTTCGTCAGCGTACGCCGCGGGTACCACATCATCCCCAAGCACCTCTTCGGGATGCCGATCGACGAGTTCGCCGAGCGTGGCCTGAGTCTCCCGATCAGGGTCGAGCGCTTCTTCTTCAGCCGCCTACTGAGGCTGATCCAGGGCGACTTGACCAGGCTTGGACTATCCAGGCCCGACCACAAGCTCTTCGAGACGCATCCCCTGCTGAACAGTCAGCTGGTCCACCATCTCCAGCACGGTGATGTCGCCATCCGCGGCGATGTGACCAGCTTCAGCGGCCCGCGGGTGAACTTCGCCGACGGTACGTCGGAGGAGATCGACCTGGTCCTGTACGCCACGGGCTACGACTGGGGGATGCCGTACGCCGAGCACTTGTTTGAGTGGAACGAGGGGCGCCCCGACCTCTACCTCACCGCGTTCAGCCGGACCCAGCCGAACCTCTTCGGCCTCGGCTACCTCGAGACCAACTCCAGCGCCTACACACTGTTCGATCACATCAGCCATGTCGTCGCCCAGCACCTCGACGATCAGCGGGCAGCGCCGGCCCGAGCCGAGGTGTTCCGACACCGCATTCAGCAGGACCGTCCCGACCTCGGCGGCGGGATCAATTTCGTCGCCACCCCGCGCAACCAGGGATACGTGGACGCAGCCGCCTTCAAGCGGTACCTGCGCGAGGTTCGTCGTGACCTCGGCTGGACCGAGCTCACTCCCGGCATGTTCGACAGCGTCAGGAAGCAGCCGACGAACAAGGACGGGCGGACTCGAGCCACCGGAGGCGCTCATGTCTGAGCGCAGACTCGCCCTGGTCACGGGAGCGGCCGGCGGTATCGGTCTCGAAGTGTCACGACGTCTCGCCGCCAGGGGCCACACCGTGATCGTCGTCGACCGCGACGCCACGCTGACGCAGCGCGCGGCCGCCGGGATCGCGCCCGCCGGCATCCCCGTCGTCTGCGACCTCACCGACCCCACCGACGTCTCGGCGCTCGTCCGGTCGATCGAGAACGAGTGGGCACAAGACCTCGACGTACTCATCTGCAACGCCGGGGTCATCGTCCCCGGCGATGTCACCGACCTCGCCACGGAGCAGATCGACCTCCAAATCGACGTCATGCTGCGCAGCGTCCTGCATGTCGTGGCCGGCGCCGCACGCGTCTTCAAGCAGAAGAACGAGGGCCACATCCTCGCCACGGTGTCGACGGGCGGGATCCTCGCCCTTCCGGGGTCGGCGACCTACTCGGCGGCCAAGGCCGGCGTGCGGGCCTACCTGGCGGCCCTGCACGCCGAACTGCGCGACACCGACGTGGCCGTCAGCGGAATCTACGTCAGCGCGGTCGACACTCCGATGCTGCACCACGAGGCGACGCACGGCGGCAGCGTGCTCAACTTCGTCGGCACCGTCACCTCCGTCGACAAGGTCGCCGACCGCTACGACCGTGTACTCCGCACCCGACGCCTGGAGACCTACCTGCCCTACGGCGACAGCATCGTCTGCAGGACGCTCGAATGCTTCCCCTGGATCCTGCCCCGACTGCTCACCGTGCTCAACAAGATCGGGGAACGGGGCCGCAAGAGGTACCTCCTCAGGCAGAAGGCTGCCGCCTCACAACCCCTCTGACACTCCAGCCGTAGGGCGCGTTCGGGTGAGGCGACGAGCCATGGCCTCCTCGACGCGGGCGACCTCGGCGGGCGCTCCCGCGAGGTCGGCCGGCATCTGGTCGGTCGCCTTGCGTGCCGCAGGTACGGGGAGCTAGTTGAGCGGGGGAACGCCGGGCTGGTCGGCCGCGTCGAGGACCGCCCGGGCCTCAGGGTCGACAGGCGTCGTGGCGGTGATGACGATCTTGCCTCGCAGGTGGCCGCCATCGAGGCGGCGGTAGGCGTCGGACGCCTTCTCCAGAGGGAAGACCGCTTCGATGGGCATGCGCAGCCGGCCGTCCTCGATCAGCGGCAGGACGTCGGCCCAGACCTGCGGGAGGGGCAGGCTTCCCTTGGAGAAGCGAACACCGTGCCGGGCGGCGTCCAGGTCGGCGATGGTGACGACGTTCTCCGGGCTCCCGGCAAGTTCGACGGACAGGGGCAGGACGCCGCGTCCGGAGGCGTCGAGGACGGCGTCGATGCCCTGCGGGGCCGCGGCGCGTACCCGGTCGGCCAGGCCCGCGCCGTAGGTGACCGGGATGGCGCCGAGCTCGCGGAGGTAGGCGTGGTTGGCTTCGGCTGCGGTGCCGATGACGGTGGCGCCCCACGCGCGGGCGAGTTGGACGGCCATCAGGCCGACGCCACCGGCGGCGGCGTGGACCAGCAGGGTCTGGCCGGACCGCAGCCCGAGTTCGCGCAGAGTGCGGTACGCGGTCTCCGTGGCGACCGGCAGCGCGGCGGCCTGCTCGAAGGTGAGGGAGCCGGGCTTGGCGACGATGTCGTCGGCCGGGGCCAGGGCGTGGGTGGCGAGGGCGTCGGGCCGAACGGTGCGTCCCAGCACCGGCCGGCCGAGGTCCCACTCGGTGACACCGGGGCCGACGGCGTCGATGACACCGGCCATCTCAAGGCCCAGGGGCTGGGGTTCGGCGGGGGCCTCTTGGCCGGGATTGAACAGGCCTCGCCGCAGCTTGGAGTCCAGGGCGTTGGCACCGGCGGCGTGGATGCGGACGCGGACCTGGCCGGGGCCGGGCTCCGGGAGCGGCACCTCGGCGAGTTCGAGCACCTCGGGGCCGCCGTAGGCGGCGTGCTGGAGCCTGCGGGCGATCGTGGCAGTCATGAGGGGATCTCCTTCTGGCGCGTGTGGGAGAGGTGGGAGAGCGGTGAGTGGTGCGGCTGCTCAGGCGGTCAGGGCCGGGTAGTCGGTGTAGCCGCGCTCGTCGCCGCCGTAGTAGGTGGCCGCGTCCGGCGTGTTGTACGGGCCGCCGGCCGCGAGACGGCGGGGCAGGTCGGGGTTGGCCAGGAACAGCGCGCCGAAGGCGATCATGTCCGCGGCGCCGTCCTCGATCAGACCGAGGGAGGCTTGACCCGTGGGTTCGGGGTGCGTGAACGGGTTGAGGACGAACGTGCCGGGCCAGTCCTTGCGAAGGCGCTCGGTCAGACTGCGGTTGGGGCCTTCGAGCACGTGCAGATAGGACAGCTCCAGCGGCGCGAGACGGGCCACCAGGGCCGTGTAGGTCTCCTCCAGGTCTGCCTGGTCGGTCTCGGAGATGTCGTTGAAGGGGGTGCCGGGCGAAATGCGGATACCGGTGCGGTGGGCGCCGATCGCCTCCGCGACGGCCTCGGCTACCTCGACAGCGAAGCGCACCCGGCCCGCGACATCGCCTCCCCAGGCGTCGTTGCGCTGGTTGGCGTTGGGGGCGAGGAACTGGTGGATCAGGTAACCGTTCGCTCCGTGGACCTCGACCCCGTCGAAGCCGGCGGCGATCGCGTTGCGCGCCGCGTCGGCGAAGTCGGCGATCGTTTGGACGATCTCGTCGTGCTCCAGTTCCTTGGGCGTGACGAAGTCCTTGGGGCCCTGGTGGGTGAACACCTGGCCCTTCGCCGCGACGGCGGAGGGACCCACCGGGATCAGACCGTCGGGCAGCAGGCTGGGGTGGCCGATGCGGCCGGTGTGCATCAGCTGGGCGAAGATCACCCCGCCCTCGCGGTGGACCGCGTCGGTCACCCGCCGCCAGGCGGCGACCTGCTCGGCGGAGTGCAGGCCCGGAGTGTCGGGGTAGCCCTGGCCGATCACCGACGGCTGGATGCCCTCGGTGACGATCAGCCCGGCGCTCGCTCGCTGCGCGTAGTAGGTCGCCGTCAGCTCCGTCACGCTCGCACCCGGCCCGTAGGCGCGGCTGCGGGTCATCGGCGCCATGGCGATGCGGTTGGCCAGGCGCTTGCCGCCCAGCTCGATCGGGTCAAAAGCGGTCGTCATGATCATTTCCTTGTTCAGGGAGAGGGAGGTTGCCCGGTTCACCGGCATTCCATCGGTGTGCGATACCGACTGCACCAGACTTACCTGTCCGAACAAGTAAATCATCGCGAACCCTTCCCCCATCGCCGTGTGATCCACGTCACACAAGGGGCTCTTGCGCTGGGAAGGTGGTCCTCCATACCCAGTGCCACATGACGACAGGGGCGGCTATCCTGATTACTGTCCGGCCAGTGATTGGCCGAGAAAGGGACGGAAACGATGAGCCGGGCGACACACCGGGACACGCAAAACGAGTCACTCGAAGCGGCGCAGCCCTCCACGGTGACGGTGCCGGCCTCCGCACAGGCGGGGCCCGTCAGTCACGCGATCTTCCGCGTGGCCCGCCTGCACCGCATGATCGCCGGGCAGCTCCTGCGCCGCGTCGGCCTCCACCTCGGCCAGGAGCTCGTGATGATGCACCTGTGGGAGCTCGGCCCCCAGCGGCAGACCGACCTGGTACGCCTGCTCGACTCCGACGCCGCCACGATGACCCGCAGCATCAAGCGCCTGGAGAACGCCGGCTTCGTCCGCCGCCGCCCCTGCCCCGACGACAAACGCGCCGTCATCATCGAACCCACCACGGCCAGCCAAGCGCTGCGGCGTGAGGTCGAACGCATCTGGTCCGAACTCGAAGCCGCCACCACGGGCGGCCTCGCTCCCGATCAGCAAGCGGAGGCTCTGCACATCCTGCGCCGCATCGAGGACAGCCTCGCCCGCACCGCCGCGCAGACTCCCCCGGCGGACACCCCAGCGCAGACTCCCCCGGCAGACGCCCCCGCTTAGCAAGTCAGTCGGGCGTTCTACCCGCCATGCGGCGCAGCCGGTCGATGGTGCGAGCCAGCCTGCCGGCGGGAGCTCGGAGAGGTCGGGCGAGGTCTCAGGACTGGTGGCGGGTGAACGTGGATCCAGCCGATCAGTCGATCCAAGGGGTTCACCGTGCCTGGTTCCAACTCGCCTCAGCCGCAGTCTCGCTCGTGGCCGTACGTGGTGACGGCCGTCGTGGTCGTGGCCGTCCAGCAAGGGTGGGAAGCGCAGCATGTCATCACACTCACCGTGAGCCTTCTCGTGCTGGTCGCTCTGGTGACTTCCGCCGGCGGTCGCTAGCGGCCGAGAAGCCAGGCACGCACATTCCTCCGGCAGCGCAGGCCGACGCAGTGGCACGCTCCAGCCGGATCGCCTGGCTCTCGCCCGCCCTGATCGCCGATCCGATCCCCCGCGATCCGCGCTCACATCCCCGGGCAGCGCTACCGCGCCAGCGCGCACGCGGGGGCTAGCCTGCCACCTGGGCAACCGAAGACGAGGAGACACCGATGACGACCACCGCCCGCGCCACCTTGCAGCAGGAGGACGAGCGGGTACGCGTCACTCGCTGGGACTTCGCGCCGCAGGAGAGCACCGGCCGCCATGTGCACGAGTACGCCTACGTCGTCGTACCCGTCACCGACGGGACGATCGACGTGATCACTCCCGACGGCACCGTCACCTCCTCACAACTGCGGTCGGGCGAGTCCTACGCCCGCCCGGCCGGCGGCGAACACGAAGTCGTCAACAGCGGCACCACCCCGCTGACCTTCGTCGAGATCGAACAGAAGTAGCCGACGACTCCGCACTCACCCACCGGAAGGGCGTCAGCCGGCCGGTTGGCGGTCTGGTTGGACCGGGTGTGTGCTGCTGTTGGCCCCGGCAGGCCCGGCTGCTTGTGGGCGTAGCCGGGCCAATGCGGAACGCAGCGGTTCGTCCGGCACCCGATTGAGGGTCCCCCTGATGAGTGAAGTGGCCGTCCCGCTCGCCCGTAAATGATCTAGGTTGGGGCACATGCGCGGCCGCCTTTCGGCGCCTATGGGCTTTATGTCCCCTCTGTGGTGTCAGTCGGCCATCCCTCTGTTCAGGAAGGTCTTCAGCATGCCCCGATCCAGTTGGCGCTCGCTGCGTCGCTCGTCCGTCCTTGTGGTGGCGGCCGCTGCCCTTGCCGCGGCCCCGGTGGCCGCGTCGGCCCATGCGGGCGATCCGACCGTGCTGAGCTGGGGGGCAGGCCGTACCGGGCAGCTCGGCAACGGCACCCTGGCCGACAGCCTCTCCCCGTCCTCGGTCACCGACCTCGTGCGCAGTGACGTCGACCAGATGTCGGCTGGCGGCACCTCCTCGGCCGACTCCTTCGCCCTCGCCCGTACCGGTACGACGGTCAAGTCGTGGGGCCACAACTCCTCCGGCCAGCTCGGCAACGGCGGCAACACCAACCAGGCCGTGCCCACGACCGTCCCCCGCCTGACCAACATCAAGGACATCGCGGCGGGCGGGAAGCACGCCCTCGCCCTCGACACCGCGGGCCAGGTCTACTCCTGGGGTGACAACGCCTACGGCCAGCTCGGCAACAACCGCACCGGCGACAGCCGCACGGTCCCCGACCGCGTCCAGGGCATGCCCAAGGTCAAGCAGATCTCGGCCGGCTGCGACTTCAGCCTCGCGCTCCTTGAGAACGGCAAGGTGTACGCCTGGGGCCGCGGTATCCACGGCCAGCTCGGCAACGGCAGCCGCGCCACCAGCTCCGTACCCCGCCAGGTCCACGGCCTGGAGAACATCACGGAGATCGACGCCGGCTGCCATCACGCCCTTGCGCTGACCGCCGACGACACGGTCAAGTCCTGGGGCTACAACCTCTACGGCCAGCTCGGCAACTCCTCCACCAAGTCCGCCACCGAACCCGTCGACGTCGACTGGGTGGAAGCCGTCTCGGACATCGAGGCCGGCGCCTTCCACAACTACGTCACCACCAGCGACAGCCACGTCTGGGGCTGGGGCAACAACCAGTACGGCCAGCTCCTGGAGTCCGACGAGGCCTTCGACTCCAACGTCTCCCGCACCAACCGCACCGCCCCGGTCGAGATCCCGCGCCTGGAGGGCGTCCAGCAGCTCGCGGCCGGCGCCCGGCACGGCGTCGCCCTCACGGCGGACGACGTCTTCGCCTGGGGTCACAACGGCGAGGGCCAGCTCGGCAACGGCACGACCGTCCCCCGGTACGACTCGGTGAAGATCCTCAAGGAGGGGGCGGCGATCAAGGGCGTGACCGTCTCGCTGGGCGGCAACACGACGTACGCGTACTGACCCCACACCTGAGCCACACTCCCCGAACCGGGCACAGCTCGGACTCTGAGCGCCGTACCTGGCCACACGGGCCGGGTACGGCGCGCGTCCAGGAGCGGCACGCCGCGGCCGCCGCCTGACCCCCGGCTACCGTTCCCCAGCGCGGGTGCCGTGGCACAGTGGCGGTATGTGCGGCCGCTACACCTCCACCCGCAGTCCTGAGGACCTGACCCGGCTCTTCCAGGTCACCGACTGGCGCCCCGACGAAACACTGCAGCCCAGCTGGAACGTCGCGCCGACCGACGAGGTCTACGCGGTCCTCGAACGCGCCGCGCGGGACGACGGTGACGAAGTGCACCGTGAACTGCGGGCGCTCAAGTGGGGTCTGGTGCCGTCGTGGGCGAAGGACCCGAAAGTCGGCTCCCGGATGATCAACGCACGGGTCGAGACGATCCATGAGAAGCCCGCCTACCGGCGCGCCTTCGCCAAGCGCCGCTGCGTACTGCCGGCCGACGGCTTCTACGAATGGGAGCCGGTGAAGGACGAGCAGACGGGCAAGACCCGGAAGCAGCCGTACTTCATCCACCCCAGCGACGGCCGGCTGATGGCCATGGCCGGACTCTACGAGTACTGGCGCAACCCCGACGTCACCAGCGACGACGACCCCAACGCCTGGCTCATGACCTGCACGATCATCACCACCGAGGCCACCGACGCAGCAGGCCGCGTCCACCCCCGCATGCCACTGGCCCTCACCCCCGACCACTACGACGCCTGGCTCGACCCCCACCACCAGAACACCGAAGACCTCCGCGCCCTGCTCGCCCAGCCCGCGGACGGCCAACTCGACGCCCGGCCCGTCTCCATGGCCGTGAACAACGTCCGCAACAACGGCCCGCACCTCCTGGACCAAGTCACCTGACACGCTCGCACCGTCCCCCAATAGGGCGATTGGGCTGTGGAGGTCAGGCGCTGCAACCGACTGGACGGCGCCGCAGACTGCATGGTGGGGGCATGATCGGGACCGTCATCGCGATCCTTGGCCTGGTCGTGTCGGTGGCAACCGCTGTTGTCGGCTACCGCCACGGCCACCGCACCGAGAGAGCTCAGCGGATGCGCGATGAGCGTGAGGAGCGGACTCGGAGACGGCGCGAGGAGGAGGCTGCGCGGACGGAACGGATCCGGCAGGCGAGCTGGATCTCGAATTACGTCGAGGCCGACGGCGATCGTGTCACGGTGTGCAACGGCAGTAGCCAGCCTGTCGGAGATGTTCGTGTCCTCGCCGGGGAGGTCGTACTTCGACCAGACCGTGTCAGGCTGCTGATGCCGGGCGGATGCTCGACGTTTGCCCTTCTCCTGGAGGGCACGGGCCGCGAGCTCGATCCCGCAGGGATGGCCGTGGAGTTCACCGATGTTGCGGGCCGTGCCTGGCGGCGCACCGCCGATGGAAGACTCCGCGAGCGGATTTCCCCCGAGGGCGACCCGCCGCTGTGGGGTCCGCCCATCGTTCCGCTCGTCGAACCGTATCGGAACCCCCTTCCGGGAGCCGGACGCAGCCACACCGGCGGCGGCGCCGTCCTGCGGCCTGAGGGCCCGCCTTCAGGGCCGCTCAGCCCGCCTGCTCAGCCGCCGCCGGGCCCGGCCCCCGCGCCGGCCGGCGGTGGGAACACCCACGGTCAGGGCGGCATCTCGTGGCGCTCTGTGTTCGTCCTCGGCTGTCTCGGCGCCGCGGCCGCCCTCGCGTACCTCATCGCACGGCTGGTCTGAGCCGGCAGACGCCTGGTATCCGCCGCGAGTAGGCGTGACCTGTTCGGCGGTCAGCCGGGCCGCCGGGCTCCGCGGCTCGGACCGGATTTCCGTGAAGCCCAGGTTCGCCCAGCCCCTGCCACAGCGGAAGCCCGGTTTGGATGACCGGTGCGCCTATCCGGGTCACGTCCTGACGTCCCCCGAGCGAGAGACGCTCGGCGGGGGAAGTCGATTCGCACAAGGTGACCTTGGGATCCAGGAGGAGATCAGCTATGTACGCAGTGATTCGGCGTTACGAAGGAGTGACCGACTCTGCCGAGGCGGGACGCCGAGTGGACGAGGGATTCGTACCTCTCCTCCGCCGAGTCCCCGGCTTCGTGGCCTACTACTGGGTGGACGCCGGAGACGGAGTGATGGTCTCCACCAGCGTCTTTGAAGACCGATCCGGGGCCGAAGAGTCGATCGAGCGGGCGGCGGACTTCGTGAGGGACAACCTCGCGTCGCTGCTCCCCAACCGTCCTCAGGTCACGGCCGGCACGGTCGTGGCTGCTGGATAGCGGCCTGCGGAGTCGGCCCAGGAGAGGGGCCGCCCGATGGACAGTCAGCAGCAGGCAATGGTGGCCGGTCCAGATGGCGCGTAGCGCAGCCCCAATACAAGTCCTCTACGGGTTGGTATGCCCTGGTTCGCCGATAGTTTCCATCCCATCCCAACAGAGGCGGAGAGGCCGTGAAGACGAGAACCGCGACCGTGTGGTTCACGCCGGCGTTGCGCACGCTCACAGTTCTCCTCGGCGCGGGGTCATTCGGATTGGGGGCACATGCGGTCTTCGCGACCCAGAACGGGACCGGCGCCGCAGCCTTGATCGTCTTCGGGGGCGTCCTCCTTCTCCTCGCTCTGCTGGGCAGTCGCGTCGAGAGCCTTGAGTTCGGAGGGGCCACCCTGAGGCTTCGGGCCGCCGCAGCGGAGAGGTTCGCACTGGCGGAGGAGTCCGAACGTCTGGGCGACATTGCCACGGCTCATCAGTTGCGTGCGGAGGCGCGGACGCTGCTGGACGCTGCGGGGCCCATCGCCGCCGACTACGGCTCAGTGCGTGGATCGATGCGCCCCGGTGCCGCGCGCACCCAGGCTCTGGAAGACGTGGTTGCCCGTGCGCGCCGCTTGGCGCAGGAGCAGTCCTTCGAGTCGGCCGAGGTCTTGGTGCTGGTTGCGGGAAGGTACGGAGGAAGAGCGCATTACGGCCTTGGCGATGATGCAGGCCAAGCCTGAACTCCAGAACTTCGAAGCCACCCTCGCCGCCATCAGGCACCCGCGCACCCCCTTCGAGCAGTACCACGCGATGCGGCTCGCGGTGCAGATGGTCGACGGACTCGACGGAGGCCAGGCCAGGAGGCTGGCTGAAACAGTGGAGAGCCAGAGGGGTGTCCGCTTCCGAAGAGACTCAGACCGCGCGAGGCTTCGCGAGGAGATCCTCCGGAAGGTACGGGGTCGCTCGTAGGAGCGGGGTGGGGAGGCCCAACGAGCGGGCGTCCTGGACTCACCACGTCCGGCTTCCGGAAGGCGGTTCCGAGACGGTTCCACGAGCGGGACGAGCGGGCGGGCCCCACAGCGGCGAGTCGCCCTCCGGGGCAATCCGCTCGCGGAGCCCGTGGGGCGTGGGAAGTCGGTGACCTTGCCCGGCTTGTCGAGGGCGACCGGCATTTCGGGGGCCGGGGCGTCCTCCTGCTGGATGGCGGTGCCGTCGGGCATGAGGTGGGCGACGGCCGTACGGATCGCGTCGCGGCTGACACCGTGGTCGCGGGCGAGGGTGGCGATGGAGCGGCCCTCCAGGTACGCGGTGTGCACGGCGTCGGTCTTGCCGGCCGCCACGGCGGGGCGGCGACCGCCTTCGCAGCCCTTGGCCTCGGCGGCGAACTCGGGCTTCGCGACCGCATTCAGATCGACGGCGCCGACTACGACGCTCCGCACATGGCCAGCGCGGTTCGCGCCAGCCCGCGCAGCCAGGCGTGGGCGTGGTCGGTGTCGTAGCGCTGATGCCACGACAGGTAGATCGGTGCCGACGGCAGTTCGAGCGGGAGGGGGAGCACGACCAGGCCGAGGTCGGCGACCGCGGACCGTGTGGTGGCTTCGGGGACGCTGATCAGGAGATCGGAGCCGCGCGCGAACTCCAGCGCGGCCGCTTCCGTGGGCGCGGTCGCCACGACGCGGCGGGTGAGGCCGAGCCGCGCGAGGGCGTCGTCGAGGCCATTGCTGAGGTTTCCACGTCGCGAGACGGTGACGTGCTCAGCGGCGGCGTACTGCTCTGTGGTGACGGTCCTGACGCGGGTGAGGGGGTGCCCCTGCCTCGCGACGATGACGAGGCGGGTCTCACCCACCTTCTCGGCACGGATGTCCGGTGCGCTCGGGCCGTTGGCGTTCGCCTCCAGGTCGACTTCGCCGCGCCGCAACTCGGGGGTGTCGATGCTCGATTCCGCGACGAAGCGCAATCGCACGCCAGGCGCCTCTTCACGCACGGCCGAGAGCAGTGCGGGACCGCTCATGGCGACCAGGGAATCGTGCCAGCGGAGTGTGAAGGTGCGCTCCAACGTTGCCAGATCGAGTTCACGGCTCGGCGCCAGCACCCCTTGCACCTGGTGCAGCAGCTCGTGCACCTGTTCCCGGACGGCGATCGCGTACGGCGTCGGGGTCATCGTGCGGCCGGTGCGCACCAGGATCTGATCCCCGGTCGTGCGCCGGATCCGGCCCAGACTCCGGCTCATCGCGGGGGCGGTGACGTGCAGGCGTGCGGCCGCCCCGGCCACGCTGCCCTCCTCCAGCAGCGCGTCGAGCGCGGCCAGCAGGTTCAAATCCAATTGCATGTGAGTAATCCTAGCCGTGCTTTACATGCATTTGAAGTTAATCGGGGGGCTGCGTACCTTCGAGAGCAGAGCGCTGAACAGAGCGCACAGTTCGGCCCGAACGGCCCCATCACCTCATTCTCAAAAGGGAGTTCGCCATGTCCGAAATGATTCAGACCACTGACGTCGCCACCTCCGACGCCGACCTGCTCGACCAGACCGCGATCGCCGTGCGCGCGGCAGGTTCGGCGCTGCGCGAGCGCTTCGGTGACGTGGTCCCCTACCAGACCCGTGAAGAGCTGATGCGCGCGCTCGCCGCCAACGACGACACGGCCCTCGACATCCTGCGCCCCCGCCTCACGCGCCTGCGCCCGGACGCCGGTTGGGTGGAGGACGAGCTGGACGGCGGGGCGCTGCCGCCCGGCGAATGGTGGGTCGTGGATCCGGCCGAAGGCAACGTCAACCACCTGCACGCCCTGCCGGAGTGGGCGGTGACCGCCACCCTCGTGCGTGAGAACCAGCCGGTGCTCACCGCGGTCCACCTGCCGATGACCGGCGAGACCTACACCGCGCTCACCGGCGCGGGCGCCTTCCTCGACGGTCGGCCGCTGCAGGTCTCCGGGGCCGAGGACCTCGGCCTGAGCATCGTGGCCACCAGCCAGGCCCGGCCGGACGAGGACGAGAAGGTCGTGCGGCGCGTCGGCTCCTCGATCACCGCGATGCTCTTCGACGCGCTCGTCGTCCGCACCGCCGTGCCCGCGACCCTGCACCTGCTGAACGTGGCCGCCGGCCGGATGGACGCCTTCTGGCAGTTCGCCGGCGCCCGCGCGGACTTGCTGCCCGGAGCGCTGCTCGTCACCGAGGCCGGCGGACGGATCTCCGACGCCGAGGGCCGCCCCTGGACCCCGCAGAGCGAGAGCTTCCTGGCCGCCGCGCCCGGTGTCCACGCCGAAGCCGTCGCCACGCTCTCACGCTGACCGCCCACGACAACCCGCACGCACGGAAGGACCAGATCACCATGACCACGATCGCAGTTCTCGGAAACGGCCGCGTCGGCGGCAACCTGGCCACAGCCCTCACCCGCGCAGGGCATGAGGTGACCGTCGCGGACCGCGCGCCGGGCGCCGCCGCCGACGCTGCCCGGAGGGCCCAGATCGTCATCAACGCCACCCCAGGCGCCGGCTCGCTGGACCGGCTCGTCGCCCTGCGCGAGGAACTGCGCGACAAGATCCTCGTCGACGTCTCCAACGCCACCGTCGACGGACCGGACGGACTGCCCGCCGACCTGATCTACCCCGGCTCGAGCCTCGCCGAGCAACTCCAGGAAGCGCTCCCCGAAACGCGCGTCGTCAAGACACTCAACACCATGCTCTTCCCGGTGATGACCGCGCCGGCCACGCTCACCCAGACGCCCGACGCCTTCCTCTCCGGCGAGGACCCGCAGGCCAAGCAGACCGTCCGCGAACTGCTCATCAACCTCGGCTGGCGCAAGGAGTGGATCACTGATCTCGGCGGGATCCGGACCGCCCGCGCCACGGAGGCCGCGATTCTGTTCGTACCGCACGTGATCCGGTCCAGCGGGTTCACGCCCTTCGCGATCTCGATCGCCCGCTGATCCGCACACGGTGCACCGCCCCCGCTCCACGTGGATCACCGAGCCCTCCGCGGGCGGGTTCGTGGACCCGCCCGCGAGGGCCCGAGATCTGTGCACACGCGGAAGAGCTGGGCAGACCAACGGCTACCGCGCTACGTCCACCAGCCGACCAGCCCCGGGCCCCGCTAATCGATCACTTCGAAGTCACGCTGACGGATCGGGGCTCAGTACACCGTTCCGTTGGCGCGCTTGCCGGGCGAGCTGGACAGGGAGCTGATGGTGTTGTGCTTGCCCCAGCCGCCGGTCGCCGAGCCGTCAGGGCTTCGGTTGATGGACACCCCGTCGGAGTTCGCCTGGCTCGATGAGTAGCTCATCGACTGGACCGTCGCTCCGGCCGAATCCCGCAGGATCACCTGGTCACCGCTGTTGGACAGGTTGAGGCCGCCAGTACTGGCTGCCACCGCCACGATGCCACCGGGGATCGAGGAGCCCGCGCCGAACACGGTGATCGCCTTGCCGGGCTGCAGCGTCGTACCGGCCGCGAACGTGTGCCGCACCGCCGACCCGTCATGGACGGTCCAGCCGGCGATGCTGATTGCCGTGCCGCCGGTGTTCGCGACCTCGATGGCCTCGCCGGCGGTGCTGCTGCCCGGTTCGTTGGCCAGCACTTCGTTGATGATGACGTTGGCGGGTCCGCCGCCACCACCGATGACGAAGTCGTAGCGAGCAAGCACCGGGTAGTGGTCGCTGGTCGTCGTCGGGTAGTTCGGGACATAAGGCTGGGGCTGGAAGGCGGTAGCCGAGCCGGAGACGTACTTCGCCTGCACCTCGTTGGTGGTGAGTTGGTGGTCGATGAAGTCCGGGTAGCCCGCCGTCGACGGCACGCCCGCCAGCGACAGGGCCCGCGTCGGGAACGTGTAACGGGCCGCGTCGTTCACGAAGTTGGCGTAGGGCGAGGCCTTCTCGGGAGTGATGGAGGTGTCGACATCGTCGTTCCAGTCACCGATGACGAAGACGTTCTGTGTGGGGTAGGTCGTGTCGAGGTAGGACTTGAGGGCCTGCGACGCGGGGTTGCGCAGGTTCCACGCGTCCTGGGTGGACCCGGCCTTCGCGTGCAGGACGATGAAGACGAGGTCACGGGTGACACCGTCGAACGTGCCGCGCAACGTGAACTCCACCGGCGGGCGGCCGGCGAAGTTGCTGTTCTGGTTGGCCAGGATGACCTTCGCGCTCACCAGGGTGGCCATGCTGGAGCGCCAGACGAGGGCGACCTTCTGCTCGGTGTTGCCGAAGTCCGAGTAGTACTGCGCGCCGTTCGTCACGATCGGGTCGTTGGCCACGACCCCGGTGTACCCGGGCATGCCGGCCACGAGCGTGTCGAACGCCGAGGCGCTGACGACCTCGGAGAGGCCCCACACGTCCATGTCGGCGCCCGCCATGACGTCGCGTACGTTCCGCTGTTGAAGCGCCTCGTCGGTCGGGCCGAAGTCCGGCGCACCGAACCACTCGACGTTCCAGTTGCCGACGTCGAGCTGTGTCGGCGATCCCTGCGACGGAACCGAGGCGGCGGCATTCGACGCGGGAGCGGTGGTGAGCATGGCCACCGTCACGGCGGCGGCCAGGCAGGCGGCGCCGAGCGTGGTGGTGCGGCGGGGGCGTCTGACAGGTAGGTGACGAGGTGACATGAGGGTGCCTTTCGCGAGCGGTTGCGGACGGTCGCGGTGCACCGCACCGGGGGTGTGTGGGGGACACGCCGTGGCGGCAGGGCAGTTCTAGGCGGGCCGGGTTGCACGCGGGGGACCGGAAGGTTTCCTCCGCATGTCACTTCTACGCGCGTTGCGCAGTGTGCACCGGGCATCGGTGCGGCGCCATACCTCCTACGGGGCCCAGCTGTTGAGCTGCGCTCCCCACGACCTCTCCCCCACGGCCTCGGATACCGGCCGATCCCCGGAATACACCATCTGATGTAACAGCCGCTACATTTCTCCGCGTGTCGAACAGTGAACCGGCGTCGGGCGAGCGGTGGCTCGTACTTGTCGTCAAGATCCCCGCAGAACCGTCCCGCCACCGGGTCGCCGTCTGGCGCGAACTGCGCCGCATCGGAGCCCTCTCGATCGGGCAGGGCGTGTGGGCCGTGCCCGACGTGCCCGTCTTCGCCGACGGGGTCGCCCGAGCCCTGGAGCTGACCGAGAAGGCCGGCGGGCAGACCCTCACCCTCAACGCCGCAGGGCGCGGTCCGGGCGACGCCGCCCGATTCCGGGAGCTCTTCAACGCCGCCCGGTCGGCGGACTGGGCCGAGTACCTCGCCGACTGCGGGAAGTTCGAGGAGGAGATCGCCAAGGAGATCCGCAACTCCAAGTTCACCCTGGCCGAGTTGGAGGAAGAGGAGCAGTCCCTGGAGCGGCTGCGCCGCTGGCACCGCGACCTGACCGCGCGCGACGTCTTCGGCGCCCCGGAGGCCGCCGAGGCCGCGGCCCGGCTCAAGACCTGCGCCGCAGTCTGCGAGGACTACGCCGAGCGCGTCTTCGCCGCCCTGCACGAGACCGCGGAGGACCCCCGATGACCGCCACCACGCCCACCGAAGTGCCACCCGCTCGCCGCATGTGGCCCCTGTACGCAGCCGGGTTCACCACCGCGTTCGGGGCACACGGAATCGCCGCCAACCTCGGCGGCTTCTCCGACGATGCCGTCACTTCCCTGCTTGTCCTGGGCGGACTGCTCGCCCTGTACGACGGCGCCGAGGTCATCCTCAAGCCCGTCTTCGGCACCCTTGCCGACCGGATCGGCGCCAAGCCCGTCCTCGTCGGCGGCCTCGTCGCCTTCGCCGGCGCCTCCGCCCTCTACGTCATAGCCGACAGCCCCGGCTGGCTCTGGGCCGCCCGCCTCGGCCAGGGCGCCGCCGCCTCTGCCTTCTCTCCCTCCGCCTCCGCGCTCGTCGCCCGCCTCAACCCCGCGGCCAAGCGAGGCCGGGCCTTCGGCAGTTACGGCTTCTACAAGTCCATCGGCTACACCCTCGGCCCCCTCCTCGGCGGACTCCTGGTCTGGGCCGGCGGACTGCGCCTCCTCTTCGTCGTGCTCGCCGTACTCGGCGCCGCCGTCGCCCTGTGGGCCGCCCTCTCCGTCCCGGCCGCACCTCCCCTGCCCAAGCAGCGGCAGACCGTCCTCGACCTCGGGCGACGCCTGGCGGACCCGCTCTTCCTCGGCCCCACCGCCGCCCTCGCCGCGGCCACCGCCGCCCTCTCCGTCGGCGTCGGCTTCCTGCCCGTCACCGGCGCCGCGGCCGGACTCGGCACCATCGCCACCGGCGCCGCGGTCTCCGTCCTCGCCGCCACCGCCGCCTTCGTCCAACCCGCCGCGGGCCGCGCCCTCGACAACGGGCGCCTGACCACCGGCACCGGCCTCGCGGCCGGCCTGGCCCTCACCGCCGGCGGCCTCGCCTGCGCCATGCTGCCCGGACTGGCGGGCGTCCTGACCGCGGCCACTCTGATCGGCGCCGGCACCGGACTCATCACCCCCCTCGGCTTCGCCGCCCTCGCGACCAGCACTCCTGAGGAGCGCATGGGGCAGACCATGGGCGCCGCCGAACTCGGCCGGGAACTCGGCGACGCCGGCGGGCCCCTCCTGGTTGCCGCCGTCGCGACCGCCGCCACGCTCACCTACGGCTACGCGGCCCTGACCCTCCTCACCGCACTCGGCGCCCTTCTCGCCTTCGCACGCCGTTCCCCGTCCGTACCCGAGGCGGGCGCGCAGGCCCGAGACTGAGAGCCACCCCGAGCTCGGCCACCTCCTGGGCCGCGACGGGGTCGGCCCAGGACCAGTCTGTGGCTGGGAGCCTGGCGCTTGTGACCAGGGGGTGGCTGGGTGCAGCCGTCGCCAGGATTCGAACCTGGGTTGCGAAGCCGGGCGAACCGGCGTCCGGCGTCCTGGGCCGCTAGACGACGACGGCTGCCAGGGCAGCGTACAAAGGTGCAGCTCGTGGCCGCACCCGACTATCGGTCAGCGGCCGGCGACGCGGATACGGAGAACGTAGGGCCGCCCGCTGCTGATCGCCTCGGCCTGCTCACGGAGGTCCGCCGTGGTGAAGCCGAGCAGTGCACGGTCGGCGGCCGCACGGAGCAGGGGGAGGATCTCACCGGTGGGCCGGCCGCGGTGCGTGGCGGCGAGTTCGGTGAACGCTTCCTGGTAGGGCGCGCCGTACGCGCTGGCGCTGTCGGCCAGCAGGCGGTCCAATTGCTGCCTGTCGACACTGATCTCGCCCATGACCACTCCCGTGCTCCGGCGGCCGGCACATCCGGCCTGTGCTCACGACGCTACGAGGAGGGTCTGACAGTCCGGCCGTTCCGAGCGGTGACCAGGGCGTGCGCCTGGACCCTTCCCGTGGGGAGCCGGGAAGGGGCGGCGCGGCCCCGCCTGCTCGACGGCAAGCGGGGCCGACCAGGTACGCGATCCTTCTCCGGGGGTGGTCTGCGAGGACCGCGTGCGCACACCCTGCCACCGCGCCCCGGGTGGGCAACAGGGTCGTGCATGAAAGAACCTTCGGCATATGCGAAGCACCCCGCCCGGTGCGTTGCCTCTAGAACTCGAAGTTGGCGCCGGTCCGTGCGTGCAGCTCGCAGTCGTTGCCGTACTGCTTCTTGAACGTCACGGGGGGCCGTTCCAGGTGAGACCACGCGGCCCCGCCGCCCGCCCTCGTCTTCGGCATAGACGAGAAGAGGCAGAGTCAGCAGCCAGGGCCGATCGCCGGAGACGATGTCAGGGCGAGCGCGGCGATCCGTAGCTCGGCCGTCCACGTCCGTTGGTCAAGCCCCAACGAGTACTCGATGCAGCACCCGCATGGCGGGATCAGCGATACGAACGATCGCTCCTCAACGGCTTCGGGCTCCGTCTCCCACCAGTCATCTGTCGCCAGATCAGCGGGAGCGATTTCCCCACGAATCAGCCTCGCCGCCAGCCGACGCAGCCCGTGACGCCGTGCCAGGCCCGGATCAGGCAACTCGATTCCCGCCTCGGAGAGCGCTTGCTCGAACGCGTCGCGGATATCGCGGGCATCCGCGTTGCGAGGCAAACCGGCGAGCTCGCACAACGTCGGGGTGTCAAGGCCGGACGCGAGTGCCTCGGCAGCAATCATCGGCAGGTCCTCCGGGCGGACCTCATCCGCCCGATACCGGCACGCCACCTCACCCAGAGACATGAGGCCACTCCGGGTTGAGGATTCCGGTTCCGGTGTCGCGCCTGCTGTTCTCATGACTCGTACGATGCCAGCACCGTTCCCGAGGCGTCTTGCCCCAGGGGGCGCTTCGCTCGCCACTCACCCCGTGAGTTCGTCCGGGGCGACCTTCGATCGAACCGTACTGAACTACGTCTGCTCTGCGGCCTGCTGGGCGGCCTCGCGATCTCCGGCGCTGACCAGCCCCGTCTCGTAGGCGACGATGACGGCCTGGACACGGTCACGGAGTCCGAGCTTGGCGAGGATGCGGGCGACGTGGGTCTTGACCGTCGCCTCGGCCAAGTGGAGGCGGGTGGCGAGTTCGGCGTTGCTCAGTCCTCGGGCCAGCAGGCCGAGGACCTCCAGTTCGCGCGGGGTGAGCGAGGCGAGGTCGCGGTGGAGGGCGGCGGTGTCGCTGCCGCGCTGGGCGAACCGCTGCACGAGGCGGCGGGTGATGGCCGGCGCCAGGAGAGCGTCGCCGGTACGGACGGTGCGGACGGCCGCGGCCAGGTACTCGGGGGTGACGTCCTTGAGGAGGAAGCCGCTGGCACCCGCGGACAGTGCCGCGTAGACGTAGCGGTCGAGGTCGAAGGTGGTCAGGATGATGACGCGAGGATCGCCGGGGGCTCCGGTGAGGATGCGGCGGGTTGCCTCCAGGCCGTCCATCTCGGGCATCCGGATGTCCATCAGAACCACATCGGGCCGGGTGCGGCGGACCGCTTCGACGGCTTCGGTTCCGTTGGTCGCCTCGGCGACGACATCGATGCCGTCGGCGCTGAGGATCATCCGGAATCCGGTGCGGACCAGGGTCTGGTCGTCGGCGAGGAGCACACGCAGCGGCTCGGTCACGATGCCTCCAGGGGGATCAGCGCTTCCACACGGTAGCCGCCGGACAGGCGTCGGCCGGTGTTCAGGGTTCCGTCGTAGACGGCGAGGCGCTCGCGCAGTCCGATCAGGCCCCGGCCGTTTCCGGCGGGCGTGCCCGCGCCCGGGCGTCCACCGGTGTCGGTGACTTCCACCAGGAGCCGCTCAGGGCCGTATGCGACGGTCACTGCGGCGGTGGCGCCGGACGCGTGCTTCACGGTGTTGGTCAGGGCTTCCTGGACGACCCGGTAGGCGGCGAGTTCGAGGCCTGGCGGGAGGGGACGGGGCGGACCGGTCACGGTCAGGTCGACGGGCAGCCCGGCGTCCCGGACCCGTCCGACCAGCGCCTCCAGCTGGTCCAGGCCGGGTTGCGGGGCCAACTCCCCCGCCGTGTCGGCCAGGTCCGCATCTCCGTCCGTCCCCTCGCCCTCGTCAGCCATCGTGAGCAGGCCCATGACGTGGCGCAGCTCGGTCATGGCTGCCCGTCCGCCCGCCTCGACGGCGAGCAGTGCCTCGCCGGCCTGCTCGGGAGAGGTCTTCATGATCTTGCGGGCGGCGCCCGCCTGGATGATCATCACGCTGACGTTGTGGGTGACGACGTCGTGCAGTTCGCGGGCGATCCTGGCCCGCTCGTGCTCCACGGCCCGGCGCAGGGCCTCGGCCTGTTCGCGTTCCAGGGCGGACAGTCGGGTGCGGCCCTCGTCGGTGCGGAGCTTCCAGGTACGCAGGCCGACGGCGGCCACGGCCATCGGGGCCAGGATCAGCAGGGCGATGTACTCGTTGGGGACGATCGGTGTCACCGAGTTCCCCGAGGTGCCGACCAGGACGACCGACACCGGCAGCGCCGCCAGGGTGGCCACCCGGTACGGGCTGTAGACGGCGGCGCTGTAGACGGCGATGACGAACGCGTAGAAGGTGAGCCGCATGACGCTGTGCGGTGTCGCCAGAGTCGCGGCCGTCACGACGCACAGCACGGCGAGCGGGTAGCGGCGACGCAGCGCGAGGGCACACGAGGCGGTGGCCGCGAGGGTCACCATGAGGGCCAGGCCACCAGCACCGGACGGGCGCGGCACGACGTGCTGCACGCCGGGTGCGATCTCACGCACAACGACGTTGTCGACATTGTCGATGCCGTAGTAGACCGTGGCGATTCCGAGTGCCAGTGCCACCAGCGCGTCGAACTGCCAGGCGCGCCGGGTGGGCCGCAGCGGTGGACCGCTCGGAAGCCTGGCGTCGCGGACCGTCCGGCGGGCGACTTCACGCAGCCGCTCCAGCGTCGTACGTACGTCCATCACCGGTTCATTGTCGCCGCCGCGCGGATCCGCGGAATCCGTCCCGGTGGTCATTTCGCACGGCACCGGATACATCACTCGCCTACATCGGAAGGATGACGATTCCGGGGCTCGTCCCAGCGCGGTACCGCAAGGGGTTCGGGCGGGCGACGCGTGCGGGCCGGGGCCGCTCCTAGCGTTCACGCAGCCAACTGCCCGTGCCCAAGGAGCCTCCCATGACCATGCCGGTGATCGAACTGCGCGGAGTGAGCCGCCGATACGACGACGGCCCGCCCGCTCTGCACGAGGCATCGCTGACCGTGCGGCCCGGCGAGGCCATCGCGATCCTCGGCCCTTCCGGCAGCGGCAAGTCCACGCTGCTGAATCTGATCGCAGGCCTGGACCGGCCGGATACGGGGACCGTCACCGTGGACGGGGTACGGGTGGACCAGCTGGGCGAAGCCGGATCGGCGCGCTACCGGCGGTCGAAGATCGGCATGGTCTTCCAGTTCTTCAACCTGCTCGACGATCTGACCGTGGCCGACAACGTCGTCCTGCCCGCGCGGCTCGCGGGTGTGGCCCGTGGCGAGGCCGACCGTCGGGCGGCGGAACTCCTGGAGGTCCTCGGCATCGACCGGCACGCCCGCGCCTACCCGGGACGGCTGTCCGGCGGCGAGCGGCAACGCGTCGCGGTGGCCCGCGCGTTGATGAACCGACCGGCGCTGCTCCTCGCCGACGAACCGACCGGGGCCCTGGACACGGCTGCTGGAGAGGACGTCAGCAGGCTGCTCGCCGATCTCCATGCCGAGGGCCAGACGATCGTCGTAGTCACCCACGACCTGGCTTGGGCCCGGTCCTGCACGAACCGTACGGTCCGGATCGCCGACGGCCGGATCACCGAGGGCATCCAGTCGCACGCCGACTCCTCGGAGGCCGTCCGATGAGCGCGCTCGGCAAGGTGGTGCGCTCTGGCGTGGGACGACGCCGGGTGCAGACGCTGGTGATCGGGCTCGCCACGATGATGGCGGTGGCCGCCTCCGTCCTCGGCGGCTCGCTGCTCGTCGTCTCCGGCGCGCCCTTCGACGACGCCTTCACCCGGCAGCAAGGCGCGCATCTGTCCGTGCAGTTCGACGCGAGTGAGGTGAGTGCCGGGCAGTTGTCGAAGTCCAAGGACGCCGAAGGGGTGAGCAGCGCGGCGGGGCCCTTCCGTACGGCGACGGTCATCCCGCGGCCGGACTCGGCCACCCCGGGGTGGCCGATGACCGTCGTCGGTCGGGGCGATCCCGGCCGGGACGTGGACGAGGTGGCACTGCTCGACGGGCGGTGGCCCACGCACTCCGGTGAGATCGTGCTGTCCGCGGACGCCTCCCTCATCCCGACCATGGGCATGAAGATCGACTTCCCCAGTCTGTCCGGCGGTCCGACACTGACGGTGGTCGGCGTGGCCCGGTCGGTCACGCGGACCGCCGACGCCTGGGTGGTTCCGTCCCAGATGCCCGCGCTCACCGCGCCCGGCAGCGGCGGCTACCAGATGCTCTACCGCTTCACCGACGCGGGCACCGCCGCGCAGATCGCCGCGGGCGGCCAGGCCGTGATCCAATCCCTGCCGCCGGGAACGGCCGTCGGCGAACAGTCGTGGCTCACCGTCAAGAAGGCCGCCGAGCGCGACACCGCCGTCTACGTCCCGTTCCTCACCGCGTTCGGTGCCCTCGGCATGATCATGTCGGTACTCATCGTCGGCAACGTCGTCGCATCGGCGGTCGGCATGGGGACGCGCCGCATCGGCATTCTCAAGGCCATCGGCTTCACCCCGCCCCAGGTCGTACGCGCCTACGTCGGCCAGGCGCTGATCCCGGCCGGGGTCGGCACGGCCCTCGGCGTCCTCGCCGGTCACCTGCTCGCCGTCCCCGTACTGGCCGAGACCCAGGAGGTCTACGGCACCTCGTCCCTGGCCATCGCCCCCTGGGTCGACCTGGCGGTGATCGCCGGGGTGCTCGGCCTGGTGGCGGCGAGCGCGTGGGCGAGTGCGTGGCGGGCCGGCCGATTGCGTACGGTCGACGCGCTCGCAGTCGGGCGCACCGCTTTGGCGGGGCGCGGCCGGTGGGCGGCCCGCCTGGCCAGGCGGCTACCGTTGCCACAGCCGGTCGCCTTGGGTCTGACCCGACCGTTCGCACGGCCGGCCCGCGCGCTGGCCATGGGCACGGCGATCCTTTTCGGCGCCATCGCCGTCACGTTCACCGTAGGAATGAGCGCCTCGCTCGGCGAGGTGATGAAGGCCAAGGCCCACGACGCCGCCGATGTCGTCGTGCCCGCGCCCTTGCCGGACTTCGGACCCCAAGGCCCTGGCCCGGGTCTCGGTCCCGACAAGCAGCCCAAGGCCGATCCCGCTGCGGTCACCGCGTCCATCGAGGCCGCCGCCGGAACCGGAAAACACTACAGCGCCGCTACGGTACGGGCGGCCGTGTCCGGCCTGACCGGCACCGTCGACGTGATCGCCTTCACCGGCGACGCTTCCTGGGGCGGCTACACGATGGTCTCGGGCCGCTGGATCGCCAAGCCCGGCGAAGCCGTGGTCCCGACCCCCTTCCTCGCCGCCACCGGCACCCGCATCGGCGACACCGTCACCCTGGACGGCCTGGCCGAGCCGGTCGCGGTCCGGATCGTCGGCGAGATCCTCGACCCCCGCAACGACGGCATGCAGGTCTTCACCGACGCCTCGACCCTCACGGCCGCCCATCCCGAACTGACGGAAACGAGCCATCACATCGCGGTCACGTCAGGCACCGACGTCACCGCCTACGTAGACGAGCTGAACAGAAAGCTGGCACCGCTGGGGGTCAGTGCCCGTGCCGGCGGGCTCGACGCAGGCGGCGACATGGTCGTCACGCTCAACGCACTCTCCGCGATCCTCACGCTGATGCTCGTCGCCGTCGCCGCGCTCGGCGTCCTCAACGGAGTGTTGCTCGACACCCGCGAGCGAGTCCGGGAGATCGGTGTGCACAAGGCGCTCGGCATGACTCCCCGGCAGACCATCTCCATGGTCCTCACCTCGGTCGCCCTGACCGGACTGGTCGCGGGCGTTCTGGGCGTGCCGCTCGGCGTAGCCCTGCACGGCTGGGTCATCCCCGCGATGGGCGACAGCGTCGGGCTCCGTCTCCCCGATTCCGTCATCGCCGTCTACCAAGGAGTCGAACTGCTCCCGCTCGCACTCGGCGGCCTGCTCATCGCCGTCCTGGGTGCGCTCCTACCCGCCGGCTGGGCCGCCAGGGCCCGAACGGCCACGGCCCTGCGCACCGAATAGGAGGTCAGGATCAGAGCTCGTGCCGACGACCCCCACCGCAAGGAGCAGCGGGGGTCGTCAACTGGTCCCCTCCTTCGTCTCGGCCGAAGGTGAAGGCTTGAGGGTGGCACCCTGAGACAACCCTGAAATGCGCGCCTGTCGACCCTGAGATGTGTCAGGAATCTTCGACGCGGGCTCTGCCGATCATCGCAGTTCCTCTGACTCACCAGAGGCACAGCCCCCGCGACCAGTTCGTAGAGGTCATCAGCCTGAGACGCGCCGAGCTGTCCCGCGGATGCGGAGCACACTCGACCCTTCCCGCGAATCCGAAGGGGATCCTTGGGTTGAGAGTCTGCCGGGTAGCCACTTGAATGCACTAGTGACCACGAGACCTCTGGACAGCTCACAGACCATTGCAGGACGGGCTTCGCTCCATGAGGTCATGGAGAATCTGCGACACCGCAGACCGGTCTTCCACTCCGAGGCCGACCTCCAGCACAGTTTCGCGAGGGTGCTTTGGGAGCTGGCGCCGGAGGTGGAGTCCAGACTCGAGGTCCCCCAGCGGCGATCAGGCAAGAGCGAGTACCTAGACTTGCTCTGCATCGGGCCGAAGGCCCGTACCTGCGTCGAGTTCAAGTACTTCACCCGCCGATGGAAAGGCGTGACGGGCGTTCCGGCCGAGACCTACGCCCTGCAAGCGCATGCGGCCACGGACCTCGCCCGCCTGCACTTCGTCCGCGACATAGCCAGGCTGGAGCGCTTCTGCAGTCAAACTGAGCAGAACGGCCTTGCTCTCATGCTGACCAATGAACCGGCGTTGTGGACACCACCAGGTCCCGACCACCGCCCCACTCGTGATCACGAATTCAGGCTCCACACAGGGGTCGAGCTCGCCGGAACCCGGCTTTGGGCGAAGGGCGCATACGAGCCGAACACGTGCATTCTGAAAGCTGCATACCGCCTCAGCTGGAACGCGTACTCCGAGCAGGGCGGATCAGGCGGGGAGTTCCGCTACCTGGCCGTGTTCGTCAACCCGTCGGCCAGCGGAGCCGTGTTTGGCTAGCAGATGACCTTGCGGCGAGGGACCCGGACTACTCCGCCTCACCAGGTCCGCTCTCGGGGTATGCCGCCTTCAATAGGTCCGCCATGCGCCGGATTTCCGCAGGGTCTTCCGTCCCGTTGACGGTGATCCTCTGCGATCCCAAGCGAATTTCGACGCCTTCCGCCATGCCACGGGATCCGCACCATCGCTTGACTGCCTCGATTGCCGACGGGAGGGCGAGAGTGCCGGTCACCACCAACGTCAGGATGTCGAGGGTGTCCCCGAGCTGGCCTTCCTTCGGCGCTGTCGAGGCCCACCTGGCCCGGCCGATGCCGCGAAGCTCCGGGTCCCGGGAGAGAAAGATCCGAAGACCGTCCGGAACCTTCGCCCCGGTCTCCGTGACGATGCGGAGTCGAACTTCGGTCATGGCTGCCCCCACCTGTTGCTCATGAGTTCTACGCGGTCTCCGTCCCGGCCGATCTGTCGCGATGGCACGGGCCAGCCTTGCTCTTCGCAACTGGCCCGCACATGACGGAACAGTGTGTCCGTGTCGATCACCCGCGGACCGCCCTGGATTCCGTCGGTCAGTGAACGGATGATCTCACCGGAAAATGTAGTGAAGCGGTCGCCCTGCGGGGCGCGTGACGCGTTGGTGGCGTTGGAGGACGTCATCACGTAGGTGCCCTCGATCCGTGACGCACTACTCAGACCGGCTGAGAGGGTGTCGAGCGCTGCCCCGCTGTAGCAGCTGTCCAGGACCAACAGACGCGAGCCGACCGGCGAATCCGCGATCTGCTCGCGGAGTCGGTCGAACTCCATGGCAGTCCAGGTCTTGTGCTGGTTCGACTCGACCAGACCGACTATCAGCACAGCCGCAGCGAGCCCGACACCGCCAAGGCCAAGCGAAACGTTACTGCCGCTGCTGACGACGGCGACCTGCGGACGGACTGTGCCCGGGAGGGAAACGCAGCTGCCGCCAAGAGCACGACAGGCTGGATCAAAAGCAGATTCGAAACCTGCATGCACCGCCCCTACGACCTCGTACTGCGCAGCACCGATGGCGAGGATGTAATCGGCAGGCTGTGGTTCGACGCATGGATCCTCGGGTTCGCCTACGACGGAGACCGGCGAGTCGACTTCGTCACCAGCATCGAAGACATCCGAGTCCAAACTGACGGCGACGAAGATGCCACCAAGTGGCGGATCCACCAACAGTTCTCGGACTCGATAGACCCCTCCAACAGCGACCCCGACCCGAAAGTCACCGGACCCCAGCAGAATGACCGGGACGGCCTTCTCGGAGAGTGGCACACCCAGCCTCAGTGGAATCTGAGATACACATCACCCGACAAGGGTCCTCTATACAGTCAAGGAAACCAACAGCGTGTCAACGCCCTCACGCTGGCGTCACTCAGCGTCTCGTCGCCAAGTTCATCAATAACTTTCCAGGACGTAGATGCCTTCCGCTCCAACTTCCGCTTCGACTACGCCGGTCCAGTCGCCGGAAAGTACAAGGGAACGGTTTTCACCGAGGCGCGAATGACTTTCCGTCCGCGCCTGGACGACCCTCTGGGCTGGGAGACAGCGCGGCATATCTATGACGCACTCCACCACCCGGAACGCACCTTCCCGGCCACCTTCCCGAAGGTCATTCCCGGCAAAAATGAGCCGCTCCACCGAGTCCTTGACAAGGACACCGTCGACAAAAACCGTGAGGCGGCCAACGGAACATGCACGGACGTGTGGGGCCCCTACGACGGGACCAAACTAAACTGCGACGAATACCCATTTGCCTCCACCTATGAAGGGGCCGCAAAGGGAGATAGGCGCTACTCGGCTCGACTGATAGACGCAGACGACAACCAGAAAGTCGGCAGGGAACTCAACACGCAGTTCTACACCCTCAATCGAGTCCTCGACAACGATGCTTTCTACGTGGCAGTCGACGGCGACCCCTCACTCCCCCCGCCGCACGAGCCAGACCCCAGCCCACAGCAGCCTCGCTCGAACGACTTGAACGGCGATGGCAAGGCAGACCTGATCGCTGTTGACTCCGCTGGAAAGCTGTACGTCTACCCAGGCCGCGGCGACGGAACTCTCGCCTCCCGCCTGACCATCGGAAGCGGCGGCTGGAGCGGAGCGTCGATCAGCCACCGTGGCGACTGGACCGGGGACGGGAACGAGGACATCGTCGCCCGCGTGGGAGGCGAAATCCGGATCTACCCTGGCCGCGGTGACGGAACCATCGGATCATCCACCGGACTCAACGGCGTGCTCGGCAACGCCCTCCCCAACACAGCCCAACTCGTATCGGTGGGCGACCTGACCGGAGACGCCCACCCGGACCTGGTCGCCAACTACAACGGAAACCTGTGGCTCTATGCCGGCGACCCCGCCAAGAAACCAGGCGTCAAACCAGCCACAAGAGTCGGCGGCGGCTGGAGTTCCTACACTCTGACTGCCGCCGGAGACACCACCGGCAGCAAGACTGCCGACCTCCTGGCCCGCGACACCTCCGACGGCAAGCTGTGGCGCTATCGAGGAGCAGCGAATACATTCGGCAACCGCACGCCATTCGGCAATGCCGGCTGGTCCCTGTCCAACCGCCCGCTCATAGCCTCCGGAGACGACGTCGACAACAACGGCCTGCCCGATCTGTGGGCCACGACCAACGACGGCAAGCTCCTCTTCTACCGCGGTGCCAGAGATTCCGATGGAAATCCCGTGAATGGACCATCGGCAATCGTTGGAACCGGCGGCTGGAGCTCGATCACTGCAATCAGCTAGCATCCTCTAGTCGTTAGTGGCGGTCCGGTACGGAGACGTCCCGGACCGCCACGGCAATGCTCCCACAGTCCCGTCGGAGGCGAGCGATGGCACAGCGCCTGAGCACATACCGGACCCTCGTAATGCCCGATTACGGAGGATTCGATCTATACGATGCAGACTTCGACGTTCGCGATGATGGCCTGATTAAACCCGCGCGCGCTCGGGGAGCCGCAGGAAACGGGCGGGAAGTTTGCGTCGTCTGCGCCCAGACCAGATTCAAAGTGGAACTGGTGATCGAGACCTGGACGGCAGAACCAGCCCTCCTCGACGACTGTGAGGGCTATCAGGAAATGCAGATGGAGATTCCTACCGGACTATTGGTCATCTCAGAACGCACTCGGGGTGCCTGGGACATTCCTGTCCCGAAAGGGCTGTACCGGTCGCGCATTTCGTTCTCCGGTCGAAACGCAGCCCGCCTCATGGCCGACGAGGCAGGCTCGACCACGCTTGTGGCCCGCCATGAGGGAACGGAGCGATACACCTTTCAGATGTGGCCGGCGTAGGGAGGCGCCAACTCGGCTGTCTCCAGCGACACCTTTTCGGGACGGCTTGCAGGCCCCGGTTCCAGGTGCCGTCCGCCGACCAGCGGCGACGCCGCTCGTAGACCGCGGCCCAAGGCCCGTAATGCTGGCAAGTCTTCTCGCCCGTCCCGAAGACGAGAGGGTTGCGTCAGTCGATATCCCCTTCTCTGTGGCGTACACCGGCCCCGCCGGAATAGGACCTGCCCCAGGTCGATTGATGCGTGACACGGCCGGGGACGCGGCAGAGGGGCTACATGAGCAACTTGAAGGTCTTCAGGGTGAGGGGCGGGCAGGCGACGGAGGTGCCGGGGGCGGCCGTGGGGGTGGAGGTCGAACTGCAGCGGCTGATCGAGGCCAACATGGAGGCGATGCTCGGCATCCGCTTCCTGGCCGGCGAGTACCGCACCGGTCATCACGGCGGGCGGATCGACTCCCTGGGGCTGGACGAGAAGGGGCCCCAGGGGCTCAGGAATTCCCGGACCAGCCGCCGTTGGGCGCTTCGACGCGGGCCGGCTGGCCTACTTCTTCCGATGCGGACAATCGCTCCATGGCTCCCGTTCCTCCTGTGCATGTGCGCCGTTTCATACGTGGCGCCAGCGCTGAGTGTTACGCGGTACGAGTCCCGGTCCCTACACCGCACTCCACCCATGGCCGAGAAGCGAGCCTCCGCTGCGAGGCGGGGGAAGCATTCAGGATGAACAAGTGCACTCCCACATCGTCGTGACACCTGCGCGCGCCGTTCACGCCCCTCTTGCAACGCAGGGGAGAAGGCAGGGGCACACGGGGCTGAGGCTCCGACGCCTCACACGCTCCTTGCTCGTCGGTCTCGGCTGCCTAATCAACTACGGTGCGCTGCTCGCCGACCGCAAGGGCATCCGCGACGGACTCCGCCCGGACAACCAGTACCGGTTCGGCTGGGAAGTCCGTCCCCTTCCGCTCGACGACCTCACCGCCCTCATCTTCTCCCCCGCCCCCGTCACAGATGGCACCGCGTTCCATCGCGCCGTCGTGCACGTGGACCAACCCGCCGACGGATTCGTCGAACTGCCCGGCTGGACCAAGGGAATGGTCTGGCTCAACGGCTGCGCCCTGGGGCCGGTATTGGGAGCGGGATCCGCAGAAGACCCTGTACGCGCCGCGGCCCCTGTGGCAGGCGGGAGCCAACACCCTCATCGTCCTCGCACTCCACACCCCTGGCAGCACCATCGAGATCGGCGACACCCCGGACCTCGGCACACCCGCAGAAGCCCCCAGCCCCGTCTGGTAGGTAGCCGGCGCCGGGCCAGCCCGTCAACGACGCGACTCCCTTCGCCGCTGGCCTGCGCCATGCGGACGACAGGGGCGGCCCACCATACGCCCGGGCCAACCGCCACCCAGAACCCGACCCGCGCTCGACGCCGGCCGCGTCAACAGGCGTGCCCTGAAATGGGGTTACTCGCCACGCTCGGCCCCGAGACGAGCCGCACCCAGGCGAGAAGCAGAGGTCTAGACCGGCCAGAGACCCAGCGAGCCGGTCGGGGATCACGAACGGAGCCGGAGCCGGAGCCGGATCGAGGCGACACTGACGGCGCCGTGGCAGCTCCGTGCTCTACATGGCGCACCGCTCACGTCCCGGGACGTGAGCAGGTCAGGGACGCGCGCCGCGCTGACGGAGACGATGCCCGGGGGATGCCGTGGCCGGAGAAGCCGCCGGCCTTGCGGCGGGAGAGCCGGCCGCCCCCTCCCCGCTGGATGTGTGCGCGGCGGGGAGAGGGCGGTCATGCGCGGGTGAACCGCAAGGATGGGATCCGCAGGCCCGGCCCTTGGTACAGCGGGCGGCTGCGCCGTCAGTGACCGCGGGCGATCCAGTCGTCCAGGTGCGGGCTCTCCGCGCCGATGGTGGTGGATTCACCGTGACCGGTGCGTACGACGACGGCCGGCGGGAGGGTGAGCAGCTTGTGCCGGATGGAGTCGATGATGGTCGGGAAGTGGGAGAAGGATCGTCCGGTGGCGCCTGGCCCGCCTTGGAAGAGGGTGTCGCCGGTGAAGACGGTGTTCAGCGCCGGGGCGTACAGGCAGACCGAGCCGGGGGTGTGACCGGGCGTGTGCAGGACCTGGAGGGCGACTCCGGCGATCTCCAGCATCTGACCGTCGTCGAGGTGGTCGTCGGGAAGCCGGTCCGGGTGGGTCTGCTGCCACAGCGGCAGGTCGTCGCGGTGCAACAGGATCGGCGCGGCGGTGGCGTCGGCCAGGGTCGGGGCGTTGTCGACATGGTCGTTGTGCGCGTGGGTGGAGATGATCGCACGCAGCGTACGTCCGCCGAGTGCGGCCTCGATGGCGTCGGCGTCGTGGGCGGCGTCGATGACGATGGCCTCGGTGTCGTCGCCGACGATCCAGACGTTGTTGTCGACCTTCCACTCACCACCGTCGAGGGCGAAGGTGCCGGAGGTGACGAGTCGGTCGATGCGGGTCCCCATCAGAAGACCACCACCGAGCGCAGGACGTCGCCCTCGTGCATCCGGTTGAACGCCTGCTCGATGTCGCCGAGGCCGATGGTCTCGCTGACGAAGGACGCGAGGTCGAGGCGGCCCTGCTGGTGCAGGTCGATGAGCATCGGGAAGTCACGGGAAGGGAGGCAGTCGCCGTACCAGGAGGACTTCAGCGCGCCGCCGCGGCCGAAGACGTCCAGGAGCGGAAGGTCCAGCTTCATGTCCGGGGTGGGAACACCGACCAGAACGACCGTGCCGGCCAGATCGCGGGCGTAGAACGCCTGCTGATACGTCTCGGGGCGGCCGACCGCCTCGATGACGACATCGGCACCATGGCCGCCGGTGAGGGCGCGAATCGCCTCGACGGGATCCGTGGAGCGGGAGTTGACGGTGTGAGTGGCGCCCATCGTCTTGGCCATCTCCAGCTTGCGGTCCTCGATGTCCACCGCGATGATCTTCGCCGCGCCCGCCAGCCGAGCCCCTGCGATCGCCGCGTCCCCGACGCCACCGCAGCCGATGACCGCGACGGAGTCGCCTCGGCCGACCTGGCCGGTGTTGATGGCGGCGCCGATACCCGCCATCACACCGCAGCCGAGAAGACCGGCGACGGCCGGGGAGACCCCGGCGTCGACCTTGGTGCACTGGCCCGCGGCCACAAGGGTCTTCTCGGCGAAGGCACCGATACCCAGAGCCGGAGCGAGCTCGGTGCCGTCCAGCAGGGTCATCTTCCGCTTGGCGTTGTGCGTGTCGAAGCAGTACCAGGGGCGCCCGCGCAGACAGGCGCGGCACTGGCCGCACACCGCACGCCAGTTGAGAATCACGAAGTCCCCAGCGGCGATGTCGGTGACGCCCTCACCGATGGACTCCACGACGCCCGCGGCTTCGTGGCCGAGCAGGAACGGGAAGTCGTCGTTGATGCCGCCCTGCTTGTAGTGGAGATCGGTGTGGCACACCCCGCACGCCTGGATCTTCACCACCGCCTCGCCGGGGCCGGGGTCCGGAACGATGATCGTCTCCACCCTGACAGGCTCGTTCTTGCCCGGTGCGATCACTGCTTGAACTTGCTGGGACACCCTGTCCACCTTGCCGTTGTCGTGAATGGGGCCTGCGCGCCAAAGCCGTGTCGCAGGCAGCGACTCCGACCGCGCAGGACTGCGCCCGATCCGCAGCGAGACCATCCTCGCTGCTGATCGGGCTGCCCGTCACGGCGACATGGGCTCCGCCGGCCTGAACCACCGCGGGACCGGGCACCCTGGCCGACCTTCGTCGGCGGCCTTCGCGGGTAGCAGCTCAGCTCATCGCCTCGACCGGATGTGCGGTGCCAGCAGTTCGATCGCTTCCTCCCAGCGGAAGCCACCGCCTCCTGCCTCTGGGCGGTGCGGGTCGTAGCTACCGATCGAGACCCCCATCTCACGAAGTTCGGAGATGCTTCGCCGGTACGCCGGGTGCTCCGCCAGGGCGGAGTTCGCGTACGGCAGGACAGCGGTGGGGATGCCCATTCCGTACGCCTCGCACAGGAGGGCCAGCGCGAGGTTGTCGGCGAAGCCCGCGGCCCACTTGTTGACCGTGTTGAAGGTCGCGGGGGCGGCCACGATGGCGTCCGCCGGCGGCAGGGGCCGATCGTCACCCGGCGCCCTCCAGGCAGAACGGATCCCGAAGCCGGTCTGCGTCTCGATCGCAGGGACGTCGAGGAAGGGCAGGGCATGTGGAGTGGCGATGACGCCGACGTCCCAGTTTCGCTCCTGTGCCACCGTGATCAGCTTGCCGACCTCGTCGGCGATCCCGGCGGCACAGACGACGACGTACAGGAACGGCTTGCGCTGCGGATCCGTCACGCGAGTCCCCTTGAGCGCCAGTAGTCCGCGAGCATCTCCGCCGGCCAGCTCGGTTCGCGTACGTCGCCCCTCGGTCCCATCTCCTGGAAGTCCGGGTGCAGACGGATGATCGCCTGCCCTCCCCAGTGGTCGTCCGTGGGCTCGACCCGCCCCCCGACCACGGTCCCGATCGACGTGATCTCCAACGATTGCGTCATGCGCTCCCCTTCATGCCTCGCCCTAACCGGTCCAATCTATGCGTGGGCCAGAGGACAGCGCACCAGTCGACCACCATCACGCTGGCGCCGCGGACGCGGGGGCGGAATGCGCCGGCCTGGACGAATGGCCGGTCAACAGCGCAACCTGGCCCGCTGCCTCTTCCTCCACCCCGTCGCCCGTCAGCTCTTCCCCGACTGGGGCCGTCAGATCACCGCATGCGTCGCCCGCCTGTGCTCCGTCGCCGGCACCACCCCCGACACCCCAGACGCCTCCGACTTGACCAACCTCGTCGGCGAACTCCTCCTGAGGAGCCCCGACTTCGCGGGACTATGGGAACGCTACGAAGTCACCGGCCGTAAGCCCGCGCACAAGACCTTCAGCACCCACAGGTCGGAACGGTCACCCTCACCGCGCAGTCATCGCACGTGGAGGGCACAGTGATGGAGTCACAGGCGCGAGGCTGGCCGGGTCCACAGTCCCGTCTACGCTCCGTCCGACGCGCAATACTGCGCGGTCCCGTGATTCCTCGAAGCCCGCAATCAGCGTGGCACCGGAACCACCCGCATCCAACCGATGACGCACCGGTGCGTACCCACGACCTCGGGTCGATAATTGCGCCATGATGCGCATTCGCAAAGCTCATTCGCACCACACGAACCTGACGCTTCACCAGCAAAGTCAGCGTGGAGTCAGCATCAGTACCGCCCGGAACCGCCCTTCAGCGCCCCGCACCGCCGAGATCAACAACTCGCCTCACATGACCTGACCTGCAAGAACCCTGCTCAGTGGCTCGCCTGCTCATCTCACCAGGAGGTAACCCATGAGGATGCTGATCAACGTCCCGGAGACCGTCGTCGTCGATGCCCTGCGCGGAATGGCCGCCGCGCATCCTGAGCTCCGTGTCGATGTGGAGAACCGGGTCGTGCTGCGGCGGGACGCGCCCGTCGACGGGAAGGTGGGGCTGGTTTCCGGGGGTGGGTCCGGGCATGAGCCGTTGCATGGGGGGTTTGTGGGGCCCGGGATGTTGGCGGCCGCGTGTCCTGGGGAGGTGTTCACCTCGCCCGTGCCCGATCAGATGGTGCGGGCCGCCGCCGCGGTCGACAGTGGGGCCGGGGTGTTGTTCGTCGTCAAGAACTACACCGGTGACGTCCTCAACTTCGAGATGGCCGCCGAGCTCGCCGAGGACGAGGGCATCCAGATCGCGAAGGTGCTCGTCGACGACGACGTGGCCGTGACCGACAGTCTGTACACCGCCGGGCGGCGCGGCACCGGGGCGACGCTCTTCGTGGAGAAGATCGCCGGGGCCGCCGCCGAGGAGGGGGCGCCTCTGGAGCGGGTCGAGGCGATCGCGCGGCGGGTGAACGAGCGGTCCCGGAGTTTCGGCGTGGCCTTGAGTGCCTGCACTACTCCCGCGAAGGGCAGTCCTACCTTTGAACTGCCCGAGGGTGAGCTGGAGTTGGGCATCGGGATTCATGGCGAGCCCGGGCGGGAGCGGCGCGCGATGATGACCTCGCGCGAGATCGCCGACTTCGCTGTCGACGCCGTGCTGGAGGACCTGCGGCCGTCCGGTCCCGTCCTCGCCCTGGTGAACGGGATGGGGGCCACGCCGCTGCTCGAACTGTACGGGTTCAACGCCGAGGTGCAGCGCGTCCTTGCCGAGCGCGGGGTGCCCGTCGCCCGTACGCTCGTCGGCAACTACGTGACCTCGCTCGACATGGCGGGCTGCTCCGTGACCCTCTGCGAGGCCGACGAGGAGCTGCTGCGGCTCTGGGACGCGCCCGTTCAGACGGCCGCCCTGCGGTGGGGTCGGTGAGGGTGGAAATGGACTCGCTCGAACAGTTCGATGCCGAATTCTTCCGGCGGTGGCTGGGCGCCGCCGCTGCCGCCGTCCACCGGGAGGCCGACCGG
Organism: Streptomyces sp. NPDC001927; assembly: GCF_053594455.1. Taxonomy (NCBI): domain Bacteria; kingdom Bacillati; phylum Actinomycetota; class Actinomycetes; order Kitasatosporales; family Streptomycetaceae; genus Streptomyces; species Streptomyces sp. NPDC001927. The sequence continues at coordinate 63,250 of NZ_JBSFEN010000018.1, forward strand.
CTCACCGAGCTCGACTCGGCGATCGGCGACGCCGACCACGGTGCCAATCTGAAGCGGGGTTTCGCCGCCGTCACGGAGGTGCTGGACAAGGAGCCGCCCGCCACGCCGGGGGCCGTACTCGTCCTCGCCGGGCGGCAGTTGATCTCCACCGTCGGCGGGGCGTCCGGGCCGCTGTACGGGACACTCCTGCGCCGTACCGGCAAGGCGCTCGGCGACGCCGGCACGGTGACGCGGCAGGACCTTGCGGCGGCGCTGGCCACCGGGGTCGCCGCCGTCGGTCAGCTCGGCGGGGCCCAGGTCGGCGACAAGACGATGCTGGACGCGCTCGTGCCCGCCGCCGAGGCGCTCGGCACCTCCTTCGCCGCCGCCCGGGACGCGGCCGAGGCCGGCGCCCTCGCGACCGTACCCCTGCGGGCGCGCAAGGGCCGGGCCAGCTATCTGGGCGAGCGGTCGGTCGGGCATCAGGACCCCGGGGCGACGTCGTCGGCGCTGCTGATCGCCGCGCTCGCGGAGGTGGCCGCCGCATGACCGGTCAGGTGGGCATCGTGCTCGTCTCGCACAGCGCGGCCGTGGCCGACTCCGTCGCCGCCCTGGCCCGGGGGCTCGCAGGCGGCGGGGCGACCGCGCCGGTCGCCGCCGCCGGAGGCACCCCCGACGGGGGCCTCGGCACCAGCTCCGAGCGGATCGTCGAGGCGGCGAAGGCGGTCGACGGGGGCGCCGGCGTGGCCCTCCTCGTCGACCTCGGCAGCGCCGTCCTGACCGTCAAGGCGCTCCTCGCCGAGGGGGACGAGCTGCCGGAGGGAGCGCGTCTCGTCGACGCGCCCTTCGTCGAAGGTGCCGTCGCCGCGCTCGTCACCGCGAGCGCGGGCGGGGACCTGGACGCGGTGACGGCCGCGGCGGCTGAGGCGTACACGTACCGGAAGGAGTGAGCGAGGGGAACGAGGGGGTGAGGGGGCGCGCGGAGATCTGTCGCACACCGTCCCGGGGCGTACCCGTGTTGTGATGTACCTGGTCAACCCACTAATGTCACAGCGCCTTGGTGTACGGGAAACCGGTGCGGTACCGGTGCGGCCCTCGCCACTGTGATCGGGAAGTCCGGCTCCATCCCTCCGGGGAAGCCACTGGACCACCGCGGGAGACCGCGGCGGTGTGGGAAGGCGGAGCCGCGGCGGCATGACCCGTCAGCCAGGAGACCGGCCAAGGTGCGTTGTCCATCCACGAGGTGCTGGAGAGGGTCTCCCAACCATGCATATAGCCGAGGGGTATCTACCCCCGTTGCACGCGGCCGCCTGGGGCGTCGCGTCCGCCCCCTTCGTCGTCCACGGCGTCCGCGCGCTGACCCGTGAGGTCAAGGCCAACCCCGAGTCCACTCTGCTGCTCGGCGCGTCCGGCGCGTTCACGTTCGTCCTGTCCGCGCTCAAGATCCCGTCGGTCACGGGCAGTTGCTCGCACCCGACCGGTACGGGCCTGGGCGCCATCCTGTTCCGTCCGCCGGTGATGGCGGTCCTGGGCACGATCACCCTGTTGTTCCAGGCGCTGCTGCTCGCGCACGGCGGGCTCACCACGCTCGGCGCCAACGTGTTCTCGATGGCGATCGTCGGGCCGTGGGCCGGATTCGGTACGTACTGGCTGCTGCGCCGGTTCGACGTGCCGCTCATGGTGAGCGTGTTCTTCGGAGCGTTCGTCGCGGACCTGTCGACGTACTGCGTGACCAGCGTCCAGCTCGCGCTGGCCTTCCCCGACCCGGGCAGCGGTGTGGTCGGGGCGCTGGCCAAGTTCGGTTCCATCTTCGCGGTCACGCAGCTGCCGCTCGCCGTCAGCGAGGGTCTGCTCACGGTCCTCGTGATGCGGCTGCTCACGCAGTCCAGCAAGGCGGACCTGACCCGGCTCGGGGTCCTGCTCCCGTCCCGGAAGAAGAACGAGAACGCGGAGGCGAGCGTCTGATGAGCCGGAACGCGAAGATCAACTCCCTGCTCCTGCTCGTCGTCGCGGCCCTTGCGGTGCTCCCGCTGGTCCTGGGCCTCGGCGACCACAAGGAGGAGCCGTTCGCGGGCGCGGACGCCGAGGCGGAGGCGGCGATCACGGAGATCGCTCCCGACTACGAGCCGTGGTTCAGCCCGCTGTACGAGCCGGCCTCCGGCGAGATCGAGTCGGCGCTGTTCGCCCTGCAGGCCGCGCTCGGCGCCGGTGTGCTGGCGTACTACTTCGGCGTGCACCGGGGCCGTAAGCAGGGCGAGGCCCGCGCCGAGGCGAAGGCGCTGCGGTCGGGGGCGGCGTCCGGCGCGGCAGCGTCCGGCTCGGCAGTGTCCGGCGACGCGTAACCGCCGCCGGTGCTGCCGATCGACGCGGCGGCGCACAGCAGTCGCTGGCGCCGCCGTCACCCGTGCGAGAAAGCCGTCCTCGGCTTCGGCCTGACACTGTGCGCGGTCTGTCTGCCGCCGTGGCCGGGTGCCGTCCTGGTCGCGGCGGCCACCCTCGCCGTCCTCCTCGGTCCCGCGGGGGTGCCGGGGCGTCAGCTGTGGCGCGCGTTCCGCATCCCGCTGGGCTTCTGTGTGACGGGGGCGATCCCGCTCCTGTTCGAGGTGGGCGGGGCGCGGGGGCTCGTCGTGTTCGCGCAGGACGGGCCGGTCCGCGCCGGTGAGCTGCTGCTGCGGACCTCGTCGGCGTCCCTGGGCGTCCTGCTGTTCGCCTTCACGACGCCCGTCTCGGACCTGCTGCCCCGGCTTGTACGGGCCGGGGTGCCGGCGCCCGTGGTGGACGTGGCGCTCGTGATGTACCGGATCAGCTTTCTCCTTTTGGATTCCCTATCCAAGATCCGACAGGCGCAGGCGGCCCGCCTCGGGCTGACGACCCGGGCGGCGACCTGGCGTTCGCTCGCCGGGCTCGGCGCGACGGCGTTCGTCCGCGCCTTCGACCGGGCGCAGCGGCTGCAGACCGGGCTCGCCGGGCGAGGCTACGACGGGACGCTGCGCGTCCTGGTGCCCGAGGCCGCGGTCTCGGGCCGCTTCCTCGCCTCGACGGCCGGCCTGCTCACCGGGCTCGTCGCCCTCACTCTCGTACTGGAAAGGTCCCTGCCGTGAGCCCCGCACCCCCTGTCGTGGAACTGGTGAAGGCCACGTTCGCCTACGAGGACGGCCCGGTCGTCCTCGACAGCGTCGACTTCGCCGTGCCGGAGGGCCGGGCGCTCGCGCTGCTCGGCCGCAACGGCGGCGGCAAGACGACGCTGCTGCGGCTGCTGAGCGGCGGCCTGCGCTGCGGCGGCGGGTCGCTCCGGCTCGACGGTACGGAGGTGTCGTACGACCGGAAGGGGCTGACGCGGCTGCGGACGACCGTGCAGCTGGTGGTCCAGGACCCGGACGACCAGCTCTTCGCGGCCTCGGTCGGGCAGGACGTGTCGTTCGGGCCGATGAACCTGGGGCTGCCGGAGGAGGAGGTACGGCTCCGGGTGCGCGAGGCCCTGGAGGCGCTGGACATCGTCGCCCTTGAGGACCGGCCGACGCATCTGCTCTCGTACGGGCAGCGGAAGCGGGCGGCGATCGCGGGCGCCGTGGCGATGCGCCCCCGGGTCCTCATCATGGACGAGCCGACCGCCGGGCTCGATCCGCACGGGCAGGAGCGGCTCCTGGAGGTGCTCGGCCGGCTGCGCGACGCCGGTACGACGCTGGTGATGGCGACCCACGACGTCGACCTGGCGCTGCGCTGGGCCGACGAGGCCGCGGTCCTCACCCCGGAGGGCCTGCGGACGGGCCCCATCGAGACGCTGCTCGCCGACGACGCGCTCCTGGACGCGGCCCGCCTGCGCCGCCCGTGGGGCATGGCGGTCACCCGCCTCCTCCGCGCCCACGGCCTGCTCGCCCCGGACGCGCCCGGTCCGCGCACGGCGGAGGAGCTCGCGGTGTGGGCGGGGACGGCAGTGACCGAGTAGCGCGGATACCGGCCGGTACGCGGATGCCGAGGAGAGCGGATACCGAGTGGAGCGGATACCGAGGAGAGCTCCGAATGCCTCGGTCATCGCGCAGGGTGGTTACCGAGTAGTAGCGCAGATCACGTGGCCAGCCTTCTGCAACTAGTTGCATAACAGGGTCGGGGTCGCCTACAACAAGGGTGACCACCCTGCGCGAGGAGGCGCCCCCATGAACGCGACCCCGACCCCGAACCCGTACCCGCATCTGCTGAGCCCGCTCGACCTCGGGTTCACCACCCTGCCCAACCGGGTGCTCATGGGTTCCATGCACGTCGGTCTCGAAGAGACCGAGAACGGGTTCGCGCGCATGGCCGCCTTCTACGCCGAGCGCGCCCGCGGCGGCGTCGGGCTCATCGTGACCGGCGGCATCGCGCCCAACGAGGCCGGCCGGCCGTGGGACGGCGGCGCCAAGCTGACCACCGACGAGGAGGTCGCCGAGCACCGGCTCATCACCGACGCCGTGCACGCCGAGGGCGGGCGGATCGCGATGCAGATCCTGCACTTCGGCCGGTACGCGTACCACCCCGGCCTCGTCGCCCCGAGTGCGATCCAGGCGCCGATCAGCCCCTTCGTACCCAACGAGCTGACCGACGCCGAGGTCGAGCGGACGGTCGAGGACTACGCCCGCTGCGCCGAGCTCGCCAAGGCGGCCGGGTACGACGGCGTCGAGGTCATGGGCTCCGAGGGCTACCTCATCAACGAGTTCATCGCCTCCGCCACCAACCAGCGCACCGACCGCTGGGGCGGCAGCTACGCGAACCGGGTGCGCTTCCCGCTGGAGATCGTCCGCCGGATCCGCGAGCAGGTCGGCGACGACTTCATCGTCATCTACCGGCTCTCGATGCTTGACCTGGTGCCGGGCGGCTCGACGCTGGAAGAGGTCGTCTCCCTCGCCAAGGAGATCGAGGCCGCCGGCGCGACCATCATCAACACCGGCATCGGCTGGCACGAGGCCCGGATCCCGACCATCGCGACCTCCGTCCCGCGCGGCGCGTACACCTGGGTCACCCAGAAGCTGATGGGCTCGGTGAGCATCCCGCTCGTCACCAGCAACCGCATCAACACCCCCGAGGTCGCCGAGCGGATCCTCGCCGAGGGCCGCGCCGACATCGTCTCCATGGCCCGCCCCTTCCTGGCCGACCCCGACTTCGTCGCCAAGGCCGCCGCGGACCGCTCCGACACCATCAACACCTGCATCGGCTGCAACCAGGCCTGCCTGGACCACACCTTCAGCCTGAAGATCACCTCCTGTCTGGTGAATCCGCGCGCCTGCCACGAGACCGAACTGGTTCTCTCCCCCACCCGGCTCGCCAAGCGGATCGCCGTCGTCGGCGCGGGCCCGGCCGGTCTCGCCTTCTCCGTCTCCGCCGCCGAACGCGGCCACTCCGTCACCCTGTTCGACGCGGCGGACGAGATCGGCGGCCAGCTGAACGTCGCCAAGCGCGTACCGGGCAAGGAGGAGTTCGACGAGACGCTCCGCTACTACCGCGTCCAGCTGGACGCGCGCGGGGTCGAGGTCCGGCTGAACACCCCGGTATCGGCCGGTGACTTGAACGGGTACGACGAGATCGTCGTCGCGACCGGCGTCACGCCGCGCACCCCGGAGATCGAGGGCGTCGACCACCCGAGCGTCGTCAGCTACCTCGACGTCCTGCGCGACGGCGCGCCCGTCGGCGAGCGCGTCGCGATCCTGGGCGCGGGCGGCATCGGCTTCGACGTCGCCGAGTACCTCACGGACGGCGGCGAGGGCGCGAGCCAGGACCCCGAGACGTACTTCAAGCAGTGGGGTGTCGACACCTCGTACGAGGGCCGGGGCGGGCTGCGCGCCCCCGAGCGGCCGCGGCCGCCGCGCCAGGTGCACCTGCTCCAGCGCAAGACCTCCAAGGTCGGCGCCGGTCTCGGCAAGACGACCGGCTGGATCCACCGTGCGGAGATGAAGCACCGGGGCGTCACGATGGTCGCGGGCGTGGCGTACGAGCGGATCGACGACGAGGGCCTGCACCTCACCGTCGACGGCGAGCCGCAGGTCGTCCCGGTCGACACCGTGGTCCTGTGCACCGGCCAGGAGCCGCGCCGCGGTCTGTACGAGGAGCTCGTCGCGGCGGGCCGTACGCCGCACCTCATCGGTGGGGCGGACGTGGCCGCCGAACTGGACGCCAAGCGCGCGATCGACCAGGGCACGCGGCTCGCCGCCACCCTGTGATCGCGTCGACGGTCCGAACCTAGGATGCGTGCATGTCCCTCCCGCACGCGATCCTCACGGCGCTGCTCGAGAAGCCGTCCTCCGGCCTGGAACTGACGCGCCGCTTCGACCGCTCGATCGGCTACTTCTGGTCCGCCACGCACCAGCAGATCTATCGCGAGCTGGGCAAGCTGGAGCAGGCGGGGCACATCCGCGCCCTGCCCGCTCCGGTGCCGGCGCGCGGCCAGAAGAAGGAGTACGAAGTGCTGCCCGCGGGCCGCACGGAGCTGGCCGACTGGGTGGCCCGCACCGAGGACCCGAAGCCGCTGCGCTCCGCCCTTCTGCTGCGGATGCGGGCGGCGGCGGTGGTCGAGGCACCGGGCATGCGCGAGGAGTTGCGCCGCCATCTCGATCTGCACCAGCGGCAGTTGGACGAGTACCGGGCGATCGAGGTACGGGACTTCCCGCCCGCGCGCCGCGAGACCGAACCGGACCGGCTGCGCCATCTCGTCCTGCGGGGCGGGATCGACCTGGAACGCTTCTGGGTGGAGTGGCTGACTCAGGCGCTCGCGGAGCTGGAGGGCTGAGCCCGTCAGGGTGCTCCGGACACCGCGCTCGCGAGAAGGCGCCTGAACAGGCTCGTGCCTGCCAGGCGCCTTCCCCTGCGTGCGGGCTAGCGCGTCAGTGCTTCTTCTTCTTTCCGCTCAGCCAGCTGACGATCGGCGACACGGCCTCCTGCGCGACCGACGACAGCTCCTGGAGGGCGTGCGCGCCCTTCTTCGCCGCGTGGGCGCCGGTGCTGATCCACCGGGACTGGCCCAGGAAGAGGGCGCTCAGGCCCGCGATCGCGGCCTGCTTCTTGAACTCCTTGCTGTTCCAGCCGTAGCCGACCCCGTAGAACACCGCGCTGGTCGCGTCGAGGATCGCCGCACCGACCCCGATCCCGAAGCCCGCCGCGACGATGACGGCGCCGGCCGGAGGGAAGAACAGGCCGACGCCGATGCCGACGAGGCCCACCCCGACGCCCGCGAACCCGGCGACGACGGCGGCCTGGTGGGTGTAGTTGGCCCACCACTTCGCGCTGCCCGGCTCCGGTCCGCTCTTGACGGTGTCGTAGTCGGCGACGTCGCACTGGTTCTTGCCGGACTGCTTGGCCGCCTGCGCCTCTTCGGCCGCCAGCCTGGCCTTCGCGGCGGCCTCGGCCCGGAACTTCTCCCCCTCGATGCGGCGGGCATCGCTGGCGGCGGCGGCCGCGGTGTCCCGGTTCTGGTTGGCCTGCCACTCCGCCGCGCGGGCGTTGGCCGCGGAGGCCTGCGCGGAGTTGGCGGAGGCGATGGCGCTGCGCGCCGACTCCATGGCACGCGTGGCCGAGAAGTTGGCCGAACGTGCGGCGATACGGGCGTTGGCGGCCGCGCTCAGCGCCTGGTCCGCGGACTGCCGCGCGTTCGCGGCCGACGTCTCCGCGTCCTTCGCCAGGTTGTTCGCCTGCTGCGCGGATTCGGCGGCCTTCTCTGCCGACAGCCGCGCCTTCTCCGCCCACTGCACCGCCTCGGCGGCCGCCTTGCGGGCGTACGCCGCCGCCTCCTGGGCGCGGCCGGCGTCCTCCTGCGCCTTGTGGGCGATCTTCGCGGCCGCCGCGATCGCGCCCTGCATGGCGGCGATGTGGGTGTCGGAGTCGTAGTCGAGCTGTGCGGACTCGTACTGCATCGACGCGATGAAGGTGCGGCGCATCCACGCCGGGCCCTCCATCGCGACCTGGGCGTGCGCCTTGGTGTACCGGCCTCCGGTCTGGAGGAGGGCCGCGGTCGCCACCGCGTCGTCCTGCCGCAGCGCCTTCTCCAGGCCGACGGTGAGGAACTCGTAGAGCGCCTGCGGGGTTCCGGCGTTCAGGGCCGCGTTGGCCGCGTCCGTCACCGCACGGCCGGGCTTCTCGGCCAGCACGCGGTTGACCGCGACGCGGTTGTCCATGGCGGCGGCCTGGACGGCGCCGGTGCCGAGGAACTTCGCCACGGCGTCCGCTGCCGTGCTCTCCAGCGCCGCGGTCGCGGCGAAGGCGACGTCCGGGTTGGAGGTCCGCGCGATGAAGAGGGCGTTCTCGCGGTCGTCCTGGCGCTGGGCGATCTGCCGGTCGACCTCGATCCAGGCGTGGATCTCGGACTCGGTGCCGGCCAGGGCGAACCGTGCCGCCTCCAGGGACCAGGCGCCCTTGGCCTCCATCATGGCGAGGGCGGCCTGGCGGCCGAGGGTGGTGGCGCCCGGGGCGTCCCCCGCCGCGAGGGCCGACTCGGCCCGGGCGATGAGGTCCTTCGTGGCCTGGGCGGTCTGCTCCGCCTGGGTCCGCTTCCGTTCGATCTCGGCCCGCTCCCTGGCCTCGATCTCCCCGAGCAGACGCACTTCCTCGAGCGCCCGCTGCGTGTCCTCGTCCAGCCGCTGCCACTCGGCCTCGCGCGCGGCCTTCTCCACCTCGACCGCCTTGAGGACGGCCTCGGTCGCCGTGTTCGCGGCCAGTGTGGCCTCGTTGGCGAACTCGGTGGACTTGTTGGCGTACTCCACCGCCTGACCCGCGTACTGCGCGGCCCATTCGGCGGCGACGGCGGCCTTCTCCGCGTGGTCGGCCGCGCTGTTGGCGGCGTCGCGCGCGGCGCGTGCGGCGGCCGCTGCCGCCTTGGCAAGGGCCTGTGCCGTACCCGCCGCGTTGGTGGCGATCGTGGCGTTGGCGCTGGCGATCTGCGCCTGGCGCTTGGCCTCGGCGGCCTCCGCCTGCGCCGCTCCGGAAGCCGCGGCGGCGGCCGACGAGGCGTTCGCGGCCGCGGTGGCGTTGCGCGCCGCGGAGGCGGCGGCGGCACCGGCGTCGGCCGATGCCTCCGAGGCGGAGGCGGCGTGGGTGGCGGCCTCCGCCGCGCTGCGGGCCCGGGCCGCGGCGTTCCGGGCGGCGACGGCCGCGTCCTTGGCGAGGCCCGACTGGTTCGCGTCCTTGGAGGCGGCGATGGCGGCTCGGTACGCCTGGGCGGCCGCGGAGCCCGCGGTCGCCGCCGCCTGGCTCGCGGCCGCGGCGGCGTACGAGGCGCGGCGGGAGGCCTGGACGGCGGCGTGGGAGGCGTTGATCGCGACGCGGGCGGAGTCGGCGGCGCCCTTCGCGGCCTCGCCGGCCTTGCGGGCCGCCTTGCCGGCCTTCGCCACGTCGTCCTGGGCGGCCTGGGCCTCGGCGGCGGCCTTCTCCGCGGCCTCCTTGGCCTTCTCCGCCGCTGCCACGGCACGGGCGGATGCCTCTTCGGCCTCCTTCGTCTTCGCGTCGGCCTTCTTGCCCTCGCGTTCGACGACGGCGACGAGCTCTTCGATGGTCGCGCGCTCCTGGTCGCGGGCGCGGGCGATGTGCTGGCCGGTCTCGAGGAACCACTCGACGTCTCCCTCGGTGCCGGACAGGGCCCGGTCGGCGTACTTCTGCACCTCCGGCCCCGCCTGCACCAGCATCTTGGAGACTTCGACGCGCATGTCCTGGAGCCGCGCGGTGTACTGGCCTTGGCTCAGGAACGCTTCGAGCGCCGCCTGGGAGCCGTCGTTGAGGGCCGTGTTGCCGGCCCGGTTCACGCCCTTGCCGCCCTGGCCCATCACGGTGGCCGTGGCCACCCGGAGGTCTTCCAGGATGCCGGCCCTGAAGCCGCCCGCGAGGTACGCGGAGATGGCGGCGTTGCCGCCGTTGATCGCGGCGGTGGCCTCGCGTCGCGTGCCCTTTCCGCCGACGGCGAGGCCGCTCATCAGGGCGACGCGGTTGTCCTCCGCCGTCTCGAGGGCGAGCCTGACGTCGAGGAAGTTCCGCACATCGGCGTCGGAGCCGGTCAGTGCGGCCGCCGCGGCGGCCCGGACGGCTCTGCCGCCGAGAATCCACTCTCTGACGACCTTCGCCCGCTCGGTGTCGGGCAGCAGGAACGGGTCGCCGTCGTCGTCGCCGCCGGCCGGCGGTGTGTCGGCCCAGGCGGCAACGGGGTTGAGCACGAGGCTCGACGTGGTGACGACGGCCGTGGTGGCGGCGATCGCGCCGAGAACGCGCCGCCTACTCCAATAGGTGGTGTCCAAAACGATCCTTCGCTTTCGACGCCTGGCACGCCGCAAAGCAGTGCGGTCCGAGCCAGGACAGCAAGAATGAGGCGCGCTTTTGTCCGCCGGCACATGACTGGCGTGACGAGGTCCGGCGGCGCGCGGCATGACCATACGCGGCCCGATCGACGTTAGCTAGACGGCAGTTGATGAGAAATCAACTTCCGTTTATCCCCTGCGGCTTGAACTGTGGCCCTGGTGGCGCGAACGCGCTGCCCAAATCGGTCGTGACCCCCACAGCCTGTACCTTTTCGTCACACCAACTCGACCCGAGGCCGTGATGCAGGTCACTTGAGGAGGCCGCTTCGCTCCCCCCTATCCCCGCTCCCACCCGGGCACGGAAGGCGTTGACGGAGTGTCACTCCCGTTTTTCGGGGCTTGATTTACGCGCCATTCCATCGGTTAGTATCCGGGGCGAAGTTGGGGGCTTCCACGAAGAGACGACCCGTCTTTGACGCATCTCTCATTGGCTGGACACAAGCCTTCACGCCTTTTGGCACACCTCTTCCGGATCACACCCGGAACCGACTACTGGGACAGAGATGAAGGCACGCAGGACACTTGTCCGCACAGTGGCCACGGCACTGGTCGCCGGCGCCCTGGCATGGGTGGGGATCACCGGCGGCTCCGGCGCCGGCTCCTCCGACGCGAACGCCACGGACGCCGTGGCGATGAAGGCCGTCGCCGAGGAGGAACCGGGCTACGCCGTCGAGGACTTCGGCTACCCCAACGCCGACAAGATCCTCGCCGAGAGGAAGATCACCCTCAAGCGCGGGGACGGCCACATCCTCCTCGCCGACTGCGGCAGCGCCCCCGACCTGATGGAGGTCTGGACGCGCCAGGACGAGGAGCGGTTCTGCTTCAAGATCACCGGAAACCAGGGCTATCTGGCCCTGGAGCTCCCGGCCGTCTTCTCGATCAAGGGCAACAACTACTCGGCCGAGGTCGACATGACCGTCGGCACCGAGGAGAAGTCCTACGACATCAAGAAGAACACGTGGACCCCGGTCGGCGAGAGCGTCGACCCGCAGGCCCGCGACTTCATGCTCATGGAGATCCGCGCCAGCAAGTAGGCGCCCCCGCACGGGAGTCGGCCCCGGCCGGCGCCGCGCGCATGCCCTCCACGCTCCCAGCCCTTGCTTCCAGGAAGTGAAATGAAGCGTCCGAACCCCGCAAGACCCTCCCTCGGAGTCGCCCTCGGCGCGGCTCTCCTCGCCGCCCCGCTCACGCTCACGGGCCTCACCGCCGGCACGGCGCAGGCCGCCGCGGGCACGCCCGCAGCGGCGGGCTCGCTCACCCACACCGTTCAGCTCTCGGTGGGCGAGTGGCCCGAGAACCGGGGCTGTTCCGCCACCCTGGTGGACGAGCTCTGGCTGGCCACCGCCGCCAGCTGTTTCGCCGAGCGCCCCGGTGAGGCGGTGCCCGCCGGCAAGCCCGCACGCAAGACCACCGCCACCCTGAGCGGCGGCACGGTCCTCACCGTCACCGAACTGGCGCCGCGCACGGACCGCGACCTGGTCCTCGCCCGCCTGAACCGCCCGGCCAAGGGTGTCACGCCGGTCAAGCTCGCCTCGGCGGTCCCCGCGGTCGGTGCCCAGGTCTCGGCGGCCGGCTTCGGCCGCACCAAGACCGAGTGGGTACCGGACAAGATCCACAAGGCCGGCTTCACCGTCAAGAGCACGACCGCCGCGGACCTGGCGCTCGACTCCACCAACGGCACCGACGTGCTGTGCAAGGGCGACACCGGCGGCCCGGTCCTCGACGGAGCCGGCAACCTGCTCGGCATCAACAGCCGCTCCTGGCAGGGTGGTTGCTTCGGCGCGCCCAGCACCGAGACCCGCACCGGTGCCATCGCGGCCCGCACCGACGGCCTCGCCTCCTGGATCGAGACCGTCAAGCAGAGCCCCTTCATCCTCAGGGCGGGGGACACGCTGCAGCCCGGCGAGACGGTCTCGTCCCAGCACGCCAAGCTCATCATGCAGACCAACGGCGACCTGGTCCTGTACCACCGCACCGGCGGCGAGAACGAGGGCGGCGCCCTGTGGATCTCCGGCACCGGCGGCAACCCGGGTGCCTTCGCCAAGATGCAGGCCGACGGCAACTTCGTCGTCTACAAGAAGGACGGCAAGGAGACCGACCCGTCCACCGCGCTGTGGCGCTCCGGTACGCACAACAACGCCGGCGCCCGCGTGGAGCTGCAGTCCGACGCCAATCTCGTCGTCTACACCAAGGACGGCGGCTGGGGACGGGGCGGCCACCTGTGGCACTCCGACACCTACCCTCGCGGTGACAAGCTCGCCTCCGGCGCGAAGCTGATGCCCGGTAGCTGGCTCACCAACGGCCAGACCGTGCTGATGATGGACATCCAGGGCAACGCCCTCGTCCGCGACGCGGTCACCGGCCGCGAGCTCTGGGGCAAGTACACCTGGAACTGGCGCTCGTACCTGCACATGCAGAACGACGGCAACCTGGTCCTCTACAAGGCCGACGGCGGCCAGGGCAAGGGCGGAAACCTCTGGGCCACCCAGACCTGGAACGGCGCCGGCGCGTACACCTCCCTCGACGGCAACTCCCTCGTCGTCCACGCGAGCGACGGCGGCATCCGCTGGGTCAACTCCACGCTGATCGGCGCGCAGTCCGGCCGCTGCCTGGACTGGAACGGCGCCACCGGCGCGATGATCTGGGACTGCTGGGGTGGTGAGAACCAGCGGTGGGACGCCACGCCGGCCAAGGAGCTGCGCGTCGGCGGCGACAAGTGCCTGACCGCCGACAAGGGCGCGAACCAGGGGGCCCGCGTCTCGGTCACGCCGTGCGACGGCACCGACGAGCAGAAGTGGAACGTCAACGCCGACTCCACCATCACCGCCGTGCTCAACCCCGGCCAGTGCATGAACGTCTGGGGCCAGGCCACGGCCAACGGCTCCGGGCTCGGCCTGTGGCAGTGCAACGGCGGCGCCAACACCAAGTGGGCCCGTCCCTGACCTTCCGACGAGGGGGTGGGCCGCGCTACGGCCCACCCCCGACGGGGGACACGGAGGATGCCTCCGTATCCGGAGTTACGGGGGTACCCACGGATGCGGAGGGAGCGGGGGACACGGCAGGCACCGCGGACATCGCGCGGGAGACGCCCACCAGGAGGTCGCGGTGTTCGGCTTCGGCGGCGCGCAGCGCCCGGGCCGCCGCCGCGGCCTCCTCCTTGTCGGCGGGCTCGCCGAGGGCGCGGGCGGCGGCCGCCGCCTTGAACATGGCGGCCAAGGCGGTCGCGACGCTCTCGGCCTCGGTCGCCCCGCCGGCGCGGGCCCGGGCGCAGGCGTCGGCGCGCACCTCCTGCGAGCAGTACGCCAGAAGCTCCAGCGTCCGGTCGTGGATGTCGGTCATGCGGTCCGTGAGGCGCCGGCCGGGGCCCGCGTACCACGGAGTGGTGAGCCGCACCCTGGTCCGACGATCGGCGGGGCATCTGACGGCGCGCCACAGCGGGCCGAGGGCCCGGAGGGTCCTCAGGGGTCCGATCACCCGCTCCGCGAGCCAGGGTCCGACGACCGGGATCAGGAATCCGAGGGCCACGAGGAGGGATCCGAGGGCGGCGAAGGACACGCCCACGCGGTTGATCGGTGTGCCGTCGCGGCCTTGCCAGACGACGACGATCGCGACGAAATTCGCCACCCCGTACGTGAGGTTGGTCAGGAACCCGGCACCGAGGAAGCTCAGCCCGAGGCGCAGCGAGGCGCCCGTCACCGTCCGCCATTCGCGGCCGCCCCAGTGGATGTCCCGCGCCCAGTTCCAGCACGTGGCGGCCGCCAGGACGGCCGTCGTCGTGCTCGTGATGAGGCAGAGCAGCATCATCTCGCGGATGAAGGGGGTGGTGGCGTAGTAGGTCTCGAAGGCCCGCGTCCGTTCCACCGGTGCGTCGCCCAGGGCGAAGAGGCCGACGAGAAGAATCGCGACGACGACATGGCTCGCGATGTAGAACCGGACCCTGCGGTGGGTGCAGGGCTTCGACCGCGTGTCCTCCCGCCAGTTCTCCAGAAGGACCAGGCAGGCACACGCGTACGCGCAGAGCAGGCAGTAGACGAGCACCACGGAGAAGTTGCTGACGCCGGTCATCTCGTTGACGGCCACGATCGTGGGCGGTGCGGAGAAGAAGAACGCCGCGGCCTGCAGGAAGATCGTGGCGTTGGCGCTGCGGACGACAGGGTTGCGCCAGTGCTTCACCAGGGAGGGAAACTTGACGACCAGGACGAGGACGAGTGCCGCGACGGGTATGTAGAGGTTCACGTTCCGACGAATCCTCAGCCCTTGAGTGACGCCCAGATGCGGCCGGTGACACCCGCGGCTTGTCTCGTGCCCTGCCCGCCCTCCAGGTAGGGCCTGACCTTGCCGGCGAGCATCCGGCCGAACGTCTCGGCGCGGCGCTCCTCCGCGAGGTCCGGCTCCGTACGGGCCGCGACGTGTCTGACGGCGTCGCTCAGGCTCCAACGGTCACCCAGCATGCGCGCCGCGGCCATCGTGCCGGCGGCGCCGCCGTGACCGCTGTGTCCTTCCTTGAGGTGCCACAACTCGTGCCCGAGGATGACGATCTGATGCAGGGGTGAGGTGTTCGCCTCCAGGGCGATGAGGTCGTAGTCGCCCATGTCCAACCAGAGTCCGGTCACCGTCTCCGGCGGGAACTCCTCCAGCATCAGGCGGACTTCGCCGCCCCTGAGTTTCGCCGCGCTCGCGCAGATGGCGTTCAGCAGCTCCACCGGTCCTGCCGCGGGCGGCTCCCCCAGGCCCGCGCAGAGCGCGTCACGATGGCGCTTCATCTCACGCGAAACCAGCACCGGTGCCCCCTCGATCGATCCCGACGCACAGCCCCCCGCGCGTCGTTCGTTGTGCATTACCGCTGGTCAGCCACGGTTTCGGTCAGCCGTGGTCAACCGACGCCATTGTGCCCCACCCCTGGTTCAAGGGCTGCGCGGGTCTCCCGTGCGCGCTCCTCGCGGGAGCGCCGGGCGACGGATTCGATCAGCGCGATCAGCGGCTGGGCGGTGTCGTCCGGTACGTCGACGAGGGCGCGGGCCGCGAAGGCGACGACGCCGAGCTCGGGGTCCACCCCGCCCGCGGGCACCCCGCTGCGCAGCCGCTGGAGGTCCTGGTCCTGGCGCTCCACGGTCCGTTCCAACAGGTCCTTGTGGATCTGCTGGAGGACGCGGTCCAGGGCCTCGGCGGGTTCGGCGACCAGGAACTCGATCTTCTCCCCGAAGAACGCCGCGATCCCGGCGGCGTGGTCGAGGTTCGGCACCTTGCCGGTCTTGATCATCTTGTCGAGCCACTGCGCGCTGGTCCCGACGGCGGTGGCGATCTCCGCGAGCGAGTGGGGCCGTCTGATGCCCGAATCGGACGTCCTCATGCGGGTCGCGCGCAGGAAGAGGATACGTTCGAGCACGCGGCGGTGGCGTGCCTCGACCGCGTCCGCGCCGGTCCCTGACCCGGCCGGGTCGAGCGGTTCGCCCCGCAGCAGCTTCTCGACTTCCACCACCGGCACTCCGGAGGCGTACGAGAGCCCACCGTCGCCCTGCACCCGCAGGACGTCACCGCGGTTCAGGCCGATGCGCTCCAGCAGCCCGTCGATCCGCCGCACCGTGCCCACCAGGTCCGGAGCAGGTCCCTCAGCCACACGCACTCCCGGGGTCGTTGAACGAGGCCGCTCAAGGCTAGCAATCGCAGCGGGCGTCATCACCGGGGCACCCTCCCTCCGAGCCGCTCCTCGCCGGCCGCCTTCCGCCAGGCCGCGTCGCGCAGCAGCCGCAGGCCGTTGAGCCCCACCAGGACCGTCGATCCCTCGTGTCCGGCCACGCCGAGCGGGAGCGGCAGGTGGCCCGCCAGGTCCCAGACGACGAGGGCCCCGATGCAGGTGCCCGCGATCACCAGGTTCTGGACGACGAGACGGCGGGCGCGGCGGGAGAGGGCCACGACGGCGGGGACGGCGGCCAGTTCGTCGCGTACGACGACGGCGTCGGCGGTCTCCAGGGCCAGGTCGGAGCCGGCCCGGCCCATGGCGATGCCGCTGTGGGCGGCGGCCAGGGCGGGGGCGTCGTTGACGCCGTCCCCGACCACGAGGACCCGGGCGCCGGTCCGCTCCCACTCCCGTACGACGGCGACCTTGTCCTCGGGCAGCAGCCCGGACCGCACGTCGGTGATGCCGGTCTCCTCGGCGATCCGGGCGGCCGCGCCCGCGTTGTCGCCGGTCAGGAGGGTGGGGGTGACGCCGGTGAGGCGGGTCAGGGCGGCGACCGCCTCGGGGGCGCCGTCGCGGAGCCGGTCGGCGAGGCCGAGGACCGCGACGCGGGTGCCGTCGACGAGGACCTCGACGGCGGTGTCGGCGTGCTCGCCCGCCGCCCGGCGCACCCGTACCTCCCGCCCCTCGACCGTGGCCCGCACGCCGTCGCCCGGGATCGAGGCGAAGTCGCTCGCCTCGGGCACGCGCAGCCCACGCGCGCGTGCGGCGGCCACCACGGCGCGGGCCAGCGGGTGTTCGCTGGGCAGTTCGGCCGCGGCGGCGAGGGCGAGCGCTTCCTCGTCGCCGTCGAAACCGGTGACGCGCGGCGCGCCCTCGGTCAGGGTGCCGGTCTTGTCGAGCGCGACCCGGTCGACCGCGCCCAGCCGCTCCATGACCACGGCGGACTTGACGAGGACGCCGTGCCGGCCTGCCGTGGCGATGGCGGAGAGCAGCGGCGGCATGGTGGCGAGGACGACCGCGCAGGGCGAGGCCACGATCATGAACGTCATGGCGCGCAGCAGGGTGGGGGTGAGCTCGGCGCCGAGGGCGAGGGGGATCCCGAAGAGCGCGAGGGTGGCGACGACGACGCCGACGGAGTAGCGCTGTTCGATCCTCTCGACGAAGAGCTGGGTGGGCGCCTTGGTGGCGCTCGCCTCCTCGACCAGGGCGACGATCCGGGCGACGACGGAGTCGGCCGCGTCCTTGTCGACCCGTACGCGCAGCGCGCCCGTGCCGTTGAGGGTGGAGGCGAAGACCTCGTCGCCGGGCGCCTTGGGCGCGGGCAGCGGCTCCCCGGTGATGCCCGCCTGGTCGACGTCGCTCGCGCCGTCGAGCACGGTCCCGTCGGCGGGCAGCCGCTCCCCCGGCCGTACGAGGACGGTGTCGCCGATCCGCAGGTCGGCGACGTCCACCGGCTCCTCGGTCCCGGCGGCCGTGAGGCGTACCGCCCGCGCGGGTGCGAGGTCGAGCAGTCCGCGCACGGAGTCGGCGGTGCGGCGGGTGGCGAGCGCCTCCAGGGCGCCGGAGACGGCGAAGATGACGATCAGGAGGCCGCCGTCGAGGTACTGGCCGATCGCGGCGGCGCCGAGGGCGGCGACCACCATGAGCAGGTCGACGTCGAGGGTCCTCTCCCGCAGGGCCGCGAGGCCCTCCCGGCCGGGTTCCCAGCCTCCGGCTGCGTAGCAGACCGCGTAGAGCGGGCCCCAGGCCCAGGCGGGGGCTCCGGCCAGGTCGAGGGGCAGGGCGAGGAGGAAGGCGAGCGCGGACAGCGCGGCCCAGCGGACCTCGGGCAGGGCCCACGCGCGCGTGCGGCGCTGGGAGGACGCGGCCCTGTCGGGGGAAGCGGCGGTCCGCGCGTCGAGCACCGGGGAAGCCATGGGCGGGCACCTCTTCGATCGTCGGGCAGGGCGGGGCGGTGACGGGGTCGGCCGACGGGGCGGCTGACGCGCCCACCATAGCGGAATACATGAAGAGGTCTTCATTCATGAGTTTCACGCCACGCCTCTGATTCACGGCCGCGACTACGATGAGCCCATGGGACACGGAGCGAACGGCGGGACGACCCCGGCAACCCACCTGGACGCGGAGTCCGCGGCCACCATCGCCGCCACCCTCCAGGCCCTCGCGACGCCCTCGCGGCTGATGATCCTCACCCGGCTGCGGCAGGGGCCCTGCGGAGTGACCGAACTGGCCTCCGCCGTCGAGATGGAACAGTCCGCCGTCTCCCACCAGCTGCGCCTGCTCCGCGCGCTGGGCCTGGTGACCGGCGTACGGCAGGGCCGCCGGATCGAGTACAGCCTGTACGACAACCACGTCGCCCAACTCCTCGACGAAGCCGTGTACCACATCGAGCACTTGCGGCTCGGCGCACGTGATGTGCCCCGGGAGACGGTGGATACTGGATCGCCGTAGACCACACTTCGTTGAAGGGGCGGGGATGACCGACGAGTTGGGGCACCGCGAGACACGTCACGCGGTGGTCATCGGGGGCAGTCTCGCGGGCCTGCTGGCGGCACGCGTACTCAGCGAACACGCGGAACGGGTGACGGTCGTCGAGCGCGACCGCTTCCCGGCGGGACCCGAAGCACGGCCGGGCGTCCCCCAGTCGCGCCACGTGCACGTACTGCTCGACTCGGGGCAGGAGGCGCTCGACGAGCTGCTCCCCGGCTTCATGGGCGAACTGCGCGACCTCGGCGCCCCGAGGGTGGGAATGCCCTCGGACATGGTGCAGTGGCAGAACGGACGCTGGTTCAGCCGCCTTCCGTCCACCACCCACCTCTACACCGGGCCGCGCGCCCAGCTCGAGTGGCTGGTGCGCCGCCGGGTCCTCGCCGATCCGCGGATCGAGCTCGTCGAGGGCACGGAGACCATCGGTTTCCTCGGTGACGCCTCGCGCGTGCGGGGCGTGCGGCTGCGTGAGCGCGGCGCGGGCAAGGAGCGCGAGAGCCGCCTCCTGGAGGCGGACCTGGTGGTCGACGCCTCGGGGCGCGGCACGCACGCCCCTGACTGGCTCGCGTCGATCGGCGCGGAGGCGCCGCACGAGGAGACGATCGACACCGGTCTCGGCTACGCGACCCGGATGTACCGCGGGCCGGCCGACCCCGGCATGGACGCCGCGGGCTTCAACATCGTCCCCAACCCCGAGCAGGTGTACGGCGGTGTGGCGCTGCCCGTCGGGGACGGGCTCCACCTGGTCACCTTCTCCGGACTGCGCAACGATCTGCCGCCCACCGACGAGGAGGGCTTCGAGGCGTTCGCGGCCAAACTACCGCACCCCGTCCTGAGCGAGTGGATCGCGAAGGCGACACCCGAGTCGCCGGTGCACGGATTCCGGCAGACGGCCAACGTCCGCCGCCGGTACGACCGTCCGGGCCGCAGGCCGGCCGGCTTCCTCGCCGTCGGCGACGCGCTCTGCGCCTTCAACCCCATCTACGGACAGGGCATGGCCGTGGCCGCGATGAGCGCGGTGACCCTGCGACGCGTGCTCGCCGACCCGCGACGGACCCCGACCACGCGGACCGTGCAGAAGGCGCTGCTCGACACCTCCAAGCAGGCCTGGGACATCGCGGCAGGGGCGGACCGCAAGATGCCGGGTGCGACGGGGAACGACCTCGCCGCGCGCGCGGTGGACCGGCCGGTGGGCTGGTACCTGCGTCGGCTCCAGGAGCGGTACGGAGGGGACCCGGTCGTGGGCGCCGCGTTCCGCTCGGTGCTGACCCTGAAGGAGCCGATGACCGCTCTGTTCGCCCCGGCGGTCGCCCGGCAGGTGCTCTTCGGCCCGGTGCCGAAGACCCCGGCCGAGCCGCCGATGCGGCGCGAGGCGTAGTCGGGCGCGAGGGGTGGTGGCGGCGCGGCGGCGCCGGGCGGGTGTCAGACGCCCGGCGCTGCCGTGATCACGCCCGCGGCGATCGCCGCGCCGAGGGCCGCGTAGTCGTCGGCGTTCTGGTCCGTGTAGCTGATCGCGAAGTCGGCGATGGCGCGGTCGAACACGTCGGAGGTGCCGAGGTAGGCGGCGATGGCGATGCGGTCGCCGGAGCGGGCGTGGGCGCGGGCCAAGGTACGGCCGCAGAGGCCCGCGTAGGCGCGGAGCATCGCCGGGGACATGGCCTCCACCTCGGCCGAGCCCTTCATGTCGCGCAACTGGCGCCAATAGAAGTGGCGTTTCTCCGGTCCTGTCATCCAGCCGAGGAAGATGTCGCTGGCAGCCTGGGTCAGGCGCTGGCCGCGGACGACCCGCTGCCCCTGGTGCCCGTACACGGTCGGCGGCAGATGCGCCTCAAGGACGGAGCGGCCCGCCTCCTTGATCTGGAGGAACAGCGGGTCGCTGTCGTCGCGGCCCTCCAGGAGGAGGATGAAGCAGCGGGTGCCGACGCTGCCGACGCCGACGACCTTGCGGGCGGCGTCCACGTAGTGGAAGCGGTCCAGGAGGAGCCGGCGCTCTTCGGAGAGCGAGCTGCGGTAGTCGCTGTAGATCTTGCCGAGGGTGACCCGGTCGATGTCGGTGGCCCGTTCGAGGAGCGGGGGGTCGTCGACGATGTGCCGGTTGCCCTTCTCGTCCAAGGCCGTGAGCTTGCCGAAGGCCTGGAGGCTCGTACGGCGGCGGGCCTTGGCGAGACGGTTCTCGAACGTGGCGCGGCGGTTCCGGCGCACCAGCGGGGCCAGGTCGTCGGCGTCGATCCGCTCGTACCACACGGCGAGTTCACCGAGGCCGGCGAGGCGGCGCATGGACTCGCGGTACGCCTCGCCGACGACGAGGGCGGCCTGGTGGGCCTTGGCCTTGCTGGAGCCGTTCTGGAGCGCGGCGACGGCCACGCTGGCGGCGAGCCGCTTGACGTCCCACTCGAAGGGGCCGGGCAGCGTCTCGTCGAAATCATTCACATCGAAGAGGAGCGCCCGTTCGGGTGAGGCGTAGACGCCGAAGTTGAGCAGATGGGCGTCGCCGCAGAGCTGGACGAGGAGTCCGGTGTGCCGTTGCGGGGCGAGGTCGGCGGCCATGACGGCGGCCGCGCCGCGCAGGAACGCGAACGGCGAGACGGCCATCCTCCCGTACCGGATCGGCACCAGTTCGGGCACCCGGTCGACGGACTGCCGCTCCAGGACGCGCAAGGGGTCGAGGCGCTGCGAGGACGGTATCCAGCGGCCGTGTGAAGACCGCGGCACCCTCTTGCGGGCCGCCCTCCCCGCCTCGGCCCGCTCCGCCGGTGTCGTCATCCGGCCTCACCCGCCTCTTCCGCCGCCACGTCCGGTTGAGACTTCATTACAAGGTCAGACGGCGCTGTCCGCACTCCGAGACGCCCCGGCTTTCGGCCACTCCCTTTCGCCACCCCTTCCTTAATGGTTTAGACCAATGATAGGAATTGATCACCCCTGCGGACCAGACTGTCACGCTGAGCAAAGAGAGGGGTTGCATCACCATGACCGAAGCCGCACCCGCACCGGAACCCGAACACCTGGCGGCGGTCCCGCTCTACCTGAGAGTCGCCGCGGCTCTGCGAGAGGACCTCGCCGGCCGGCACATCGCGCCCGGCAGCCGGCTCCCGTCCGAGCGCTCCCTCGCCCACCGCTACCACGTCAACCGGCAGACCGTCCGCAGCGCGCTCCAACTGCTGCGCGAGGAACGGCTCGTCGTCACTGACCGGCGCGGAACCTTCGCCGCGGGCACCGGACACGAGCCGGGCGAACCCGCCCTGACGGTCCGTCGGCAACTCTTCCCCGGCGGTACGGAGGCAGCCGACGCCCTCGTACGCACCTCGCTCACCTGGGAGGCGCCGCCGGCCGGACTGGTGACACGGCTCGGGCTCGTCCCCGGCGAGCCGACCCTCGTCCACCGCCATGTCGTCCTCTCCCCCGGCGGGACACCGATGCAGCGATCGGTGTCCTGGTTCTCGCGGGCCGCGCTGAGCGAGATCCCGCAGCTCGCCAAGTACCGACGGACCCGGGGCTCCGTCCTCCACCCGGACATGCGGCTGCTCTACCACTGGATGCACCAGGCCGGACTCCGGCTCACCCGCCGGGAGTCGATCGGCGTGCCGCCGGGCGGCGCGACGGGCGTCGGGGGCGGGGCGCCCCGGCTGGCCGTCCACCGGGTGGTGTGCGACCAGCACGGGCACGCGCTGGAGATCACGGACATCGACTGCGCGGCGCAAGGGGTCTCCTGGACCTACGAGTTCAGCGGCTGACGCGGGCGAGATCGGATCCAATATCCAGGATCATGGATCCAATATCCGATGTCTGAGCTCTGGGATCCGCTATCTGAGCCCGCGGATCCGATGTCCGAGCCCTCGAATCCGTCAATCTGCCCCTGCGGATCGTCAGACGATGCCCTCCTCGATCTCCGCCTCCTCACGCGCCGTTCCGTACGCCGACGGCGTGCCGTACGAGCGTCGCGCCACGTACCACCACACGCTGGCGAGGACGAGGACGACAGCGAGCGCGATGACCGCGTAGTTCATCGAGTCGATCGTCACCGGCGCCTTCTGGGGGAGGCAGAAGAGCACGGTGACGAGCGCGACCCAGCCCACGGCGATCCAGCCGATCGGGCGACTCCAGCGACCCAGGTTCCACGGCCCCGGGGTGAACCGCTTCCCCGCGCGCAGGCGCAGGTAGATGGGGATCGCGTAGGCGGGCGTGATGCCGATGACGTTGATAGCGGTGACTGCGCCGTAGGCGGTGGCGGAGTAGAGGGACGGGACGGCGAGGAGGGCGGCGACGCCGACGGCGAGCCAGACCGCGGGCACCGGGGTCTGCGTCCGGCTGCTGACCTTCCGCCAGAGGGCCGAGCCGGGGAGGGCGTTGTCGCGGCTGAAGGCGAAGACCATCCGGCTGGCGGCGGCCACCTCGGCGTTGCCGCAGAAGAGCTGGGCCACGATCACCACGAGCAGCAGCGCGGTGGCGGCGCCGGAACCGAGCGCGTCGAGGAGGATCTGCGCCGGCGGTACGCCCGTGGCGCTGTTCTGGGTGCCCTCGTAGTCCTGGATCGCGAAGGTCAGTCCGGCGAGCAGGGCGAATCCGGCGATCCACGAGACCCAGATGGCGCGCACGATGCCCTTGGCGGCGCTGACCGAGGCGTTGGAGGTCTCCTCGGAGAGATGGGCTGAGGCGTCGTAGCCGGAGAACGTGTACTGGGCGAGGAGCAGGCCGACGGCGGCGACGTAGAACGGGTTGGCCCAGCCGGTGTCGTTGACGAACTCGGTGAAGACGAACTCGGCGGACTGGTGGCGGTCGGGGATGAACGCGAGCGCGCCGACGATCACGGCCACGCCCGCAAGGTGCCACCAGACGCTGATCGAGTTGAGCACGCTGACGAGCCGTACGCCGAAGAGGTTGAGGACGGCGTGCAGGAGCAGGATGGCGAGGAAGATCAGGAAGGTCGAGCCGGCGGTGGGCACGATGCCCCACTGGAGGTTGAGGAAGGCTCCGGTGAACAGGGCGGCGCCGTAGTCGATGCCGGCGATCGCGCCGAGCAGGCCGAGCAGGTTGAGCCAGCCGGTGTACCAACCCCAGCGGCGGCCGCCCAGGCGGTCGGCCATGTAGTAGAGCGCGCCGGAGGTCGGATAGGCGCTGGTGACCTCGGCGAGCGCGAGGCCGACGCAGAGCACGAAGAGCCCGACGCCCGCCCAGCCCCACAGCATGACGGCGGGGCCGCCGGTGCCGAGGCCGAATCCGTAGAGCGTCATGCACCCGGAGAGGATCGAGATCACGGAGAAGCTGATGGCGAAGTTGCCGAAGCCGCCCATGCGACGGGCCAGGACGGGCTGGTAGCCGAGCTCTCTCAGCCGGGCCTCGTCGTCCTGGCCGCCCGCGGGGGGCCTGAGTGTCTCGTCGACGGGGGCGGTGCGGGACATGCCGGTACCTCCAGGGTGGGGGGAAGAGGGCGGAGCGGGGGTCAGGGGTCGAGACAGCGGGCGCGGGCGCGCACGAAGAACTCGGTGGCGAGGGCCCGGTCGTCGGGGCGGTCGGTGCGGTACGCCCAGGGCAGCACCGTGTGGTACGGCCCGAGGGCCTCGAAGACACGGGCGGCGTCCGCGAACCGCTGGGCGCCGAAGAGTGCGTGGGCGAGGTGGTTGAGGTCGAGGAGGGAGGCCTCGTCGGTGGCGCAGAAGAGGAACCAGGAGTGCAGGGCCTGGTGGGCGTCACGGACGGCGTCCTCGGCGACCCAGTGCAGGTCGAGGGCGTGCGTGTGGCCGTGCTCCCGCCGGTAGCGCTCCACGCGGACGTACAGCGGCAGGGCGTGCAGAGCGGATCCGGTGGGGGCAGAACCGGCGGCCCACTGAGCGTAGTTGACGGCTTCGGAGAACGAGCCGGCGCGCCGGAGGTAGAGGAACTGGAGCATGCGGTGGTGCGCCTCGCGGTTCTGCGGGTCGCGCCGCTCGGCCTCGGCGAGGAGACCCCAGGGGCCGGGCGGGAGGAGCGGCGCGGGCGGGGACAGCCGGTGCTCCGGCATGCGCTGCCGGTCGTCGAGGGCGGCGAGGGCGAGCAGGCAGATCCAGGGGACGGGGTCGGCGGGCGCGCTTTCGGCGGAGCGGCGGCAGGCGGTCCAGGCCTCCTGCCACAGTTCGCGGGTGCGGGCGTGGCCGCTCCGGTGGGCGCGTACGGCCCGCTCGACGGCCACGCGCGCGTGCAGGACGAGCGCGGGAACGCTGTCCGGCTGCTCGGTCCGCCAGGTCTGGACGACATCGCCGCCGGCGGCGACGGTGGCGAGCACCTGGGTGCGCCGCGTCCAGTCGGCCCAGCCGGGTGTCTCGTCGAGTAATCGGGCCGTCGACACCCAGCGGCCGGTCCGCAGGTCCTGGACCGCGTGCCGCAGGGCGTGGTCGTGGCCCGCCGGATGGTAGACGGGCCGGAAGTCGTGCCCTGCCATCACGGAACGGGACGTGCGGTGGGTGACATGGCTCCTCGGTCGGTGGGGGCGGGCCCGTCGGGTGCTCCGATGGGGTCCCCGTCGGTGTCCCGGCGGGCGTAGCGGCCGGTGATCGGCGATGACCGGCGGTGATCGGCGATCACTATAGGCTTCACCGGATGATCGCGATCATCTTTCGAATCCGACCGTAACTATCTGGCCACAGAACGAATATGACCATGCATCACACACGTGGCGGCGAGCCGACAGACGGGCTCCGACCCACTTGACGGGACGCGGCGCGTGCACCAGTCTTGCCGGTTCCGCGATCAAGGCCCGCTACCCCTTCGAGGGCAGGAGGACGAGTGATGACGGGTCCGGTGCTCGCCGTCGACCAGGGAACGTCGGGGACCAAGGCGCTCGTCGTCTGCCCCGAGCGGGGCGTCATCGGGACCGGCTCCGCGCCCGTACGGCCCCGCTACCTGCCCGGTGGCCTGGTCGAAGTCGATCCGGCGCAGCTGTACGACTCCGTCGTCACCGCAGGCCGGGCCGCGCTCGCCGAGGCGGACACCCCGGTCGCGGCCGTGGGCCTGGCCAACCAGGGCGAGACCGTTCTCGCATGGGATCCCGCGACGGGCGAACCGCTCACCGACGCGCTCGTCTGGCAGGACCGCAGGGCCGACGACCTCTGCACCGAACTGTCGGACCACGCCGATGAGTTGAGGCAGTGGACGGGACTTCCGCTCGATCCCTATTTCGCCGCTCCCAAGATGGCCTGGATCCGCCGTCGGCTCACCGGGGCGGGCGTGGTCACCACGAGCGACGCCTGGCTGGTGCACCGGCTGACGGGCGCGTTCGTCACCGACGCCGCGACGGCGGGCCGGACCGGGCTCCTCGACCTGGACTCGGTCTCCTGGTCCGCGCCCGCCCTCGACGTGTACGGACTGGGCGCCGAACGGCTGCCCCACGTGGTCGACGCGGACACGCACGTCGGCACGACGACGGCGTTCGGCCGGCCGATCCCGCTGACCGGGCTGCTCGTGGACCAGCAGGCGGCCCTCCTCGCCCAGAGCGTCACCGACCCGGGCACGGCCAAGTGCACTTATGGCACAGGGGCGTTCCTGCTCGCCCAGACGGGTTCCGCGCCGCGGCGCGGCGACTCGGGCCTGGTGAGCTGTGTGGCCTGGCGGCTCCGGGGCCGTACGAGCTACTGCCTGGACGGGCAGGTGTACACGGCCGCCTCCGCCGTGCGGTGGCTGACCGACCTCGGCGTGCTGTCCGGCGCCGGGGAGCTCGACGCGGTGGGCGGGACGGTGCC
This sequence comes from Streptomyces sp. NPDC001927, assembly GCF_053594455.1. Classification (NCBI taxonomy): domain Bacteria; kingdom Bacillati; phylum Actinomycetota; class Actinomycetes; order Kitasatosporales; family Streptomycetaceae; genus Streptomyces; species Streptomyces sp. NPDC001927. The sequence continues at coordinate 89,406 of NZ_JBSFEN010000018.1, forward strand.
CGACAGCGGCGGGGTCACCTTCGTCCCGGCCCTGGCGGGCCTCGCCGCGCCCTGGTGGCGGGGCGACGTCCGCGGCTCCCTGCACGGGCTCGGCCTGGACACGACCGCCGGACACCTGGTCAGGGCGCTCTGCGAGGGGATCGCCGCGCAGGTCGTGGAGCTGGCGGGCGCGGCCGCGGCCGACCTCGGCCGACCGCTCACCTCCTTGCGCGTGGACGGCGGCCTCACCCGCTCCGCGCTCCTGATGCAGACGCAGGCGGATCTCCTCCAACTCCCCGTCGAAGTGTCGGCGTTGCCCGACGCCACCGCGCTCGGGGTCGGCGCGGTGGCGCGGCTCGGGGGGGGGGCGGGGGGGGGCGTCGCCGGGGGGCTGGCGGGGGGGGTTGGGGGGGGGGTGGAGGGGGCGGCC
>NZ_JBSFEN010000019.1:0-84688 GCF_053594455.1 Streptomyces sp. NPDC001927
TCCTTACACTCTTTCCCTCCCCGACGCTCTTCCGATCTGCCACGGGGTTTCGTGGATTCGGGACCCGCGGCCGGTACGGGGGAATTCCCGGCCGCGGGTCCCGAGTTCGGGACGGGGTGGGCGTCAGGAGACGCGCACCTCGGGGACCTCCTCGGCCGGGGCGGGGGCCGCGGCGGGAGCCTTGCGCAGGTTGAGCGCGGCCACGGCGCCGAGGAACGCGGCGGCCGCGGTGACCCAGCCGGCCACCCGCAGGCCGGAGATGACGTCGCCGTCCGCCGGGGCCGGAGCGCCCGCGGTCAGGTCGAGGCCGGAGTTGGCGATGACCAGGATGACGGCGAGCCCGACGGCGGCACCGATCTGCTGGGAGGTGGAGGCGAGCGCCGAGGCCACACCCTGCTCGGCGGGGTCCACCCCGGAACCGGCGGTCGCGAAGATGGCGGTGAACGCCAGGCCGCCGCCGAAGCCGTAGATGGCGACGCCGGGCAGGACCGCCCAGTAGGTGCCGCCGGCGACCATGCCCGCGGCCATCGCGGCCATGCCGATCGCGTAGATGAGCATGCCGAGCGAGAGAGTCCCGCGCAGACCCGTCTTGTTGAGCATGGCGGCCGCGATCTTGCCACCGGCGAGCATCGCGAGCAGACCCAGCGGGAGGAAGGCGAGACCCGCCTGGAGCGCGTTGTAGTCGAGGATGTTCTGGATGTAGGTGGTGAACAGGTAGTAGCCGCCGCTCAGGGCGCTCATGTGCAGGAACGCCACCATCATCGAGGTCACGAGGGTGCGGTTGCGGAACATCCGCAGCGGCGCGAGCGGGGCGCTGGTCTTGGACTCGATGAGGAAGAACGAGGCGACGAGCAGCAGGCCGACGATCAGCGAGCCGAGCACCCGCGGCGTGGTCCAGCCGGACTCGGGGCCGCTGACCAGACCGAACACGACGAGCGTGGCGCCGATGGTGACGACCAGGGCACCCGGGATGTCGAAGCCCTGACGGGCGCCGGTGCGCGGGGCGTCGGGGGCGAGCAGGGCCGGCACGCCGAGGAGCGCGAGGAGGGCCAGCGGGGCCATGAAGAAGAAGACCCACTCCCAGCCGAGCCACTGGGTGAGCACGCCGCCGAGCAGCGCACCCGCGGCCAGGCCGCCGCTGCCGGTGGCGCCCCAGACGGCGAGCGCCTTGTTGCGCGGGGGGCCTTCCTCGAAGCTCGTGACGACCAGGGTGAGCGTCGCGGGGAAGAGCAGTGCGCCGCCGAGGCCCTGCACGGCGCGCGCGGCGACCAGCACCTCCGCCGAGTCGGCGAGACCGCCGACCAGGGCCGAGACGCCGAAGAGGACAAGCGCCGCGACGAAGACCCGGCGGGCGCCGAGCCGGTCCGCGGCGCGTCCGCCGAAGAGCAGGAAGCCGCCGAAGGCCACGGCGTAGGAGCTGACGACCCACTGGAGGGTCTGCGGGGAGAAGTCGAGGGCCTGGCCGATGTCCGGCAGCGCCACGAACACGATGTTGTAGTCCACGGCGATGATGAATTGGGCCAACGCCAGCAGCGCAAGCCTCAGGCCGGACCGCTGATGCGAGCTAACGGAACCTTCCACTGGATTGGAGCCCTTCTGCAAAAGGAGAACGGCGAGGCGCTCTCTACATGTCGTTCGTTTACTGAGCGGTGTTCAGAGTTCGCATGGGAGATGGTACCGCCACGGCGTTCACTGTCAAGCGGAACCGGCATGCACGCGAACCGGCCCCGGACCGTGTGCGCGGTCCGGGGCCGGCGATCGAGCGGAAGCGGGCGCCGTGGCGGCGCCGCAGGGCAGGTCAGACCGGGTCGGCGTCGCCAACAGGGCCGAGAACGACCGGCAGTTCACCGATCACGCGCAGCGAGATGCCGGGCCAGCGCTCGACCCGCCTGCTGTCGTCCAGGCGCACGTCGCGCCGGATCAGGGCGGCGAGCGCCTCCTGCCCGATCATGCGCGCGATGGGCGCCGCGACACAGAAGTGGATGCCGTGCCCGAAGCCCAGGTTGCGGGTCTGTTCCCGGGTGATGTCGAGCCGCTCCGGGTCGTCGAAGGCCGCCGGGTCCCGGTTGGCGGCGGCCATCATCACGGCCACGTACTCGCCCGCCCGCACCGGGATGCCGGCCACGTCCGCGTCCTCCAGGGCGGTACGGGTCACCATCGCCAGCGTGCTGTCGTAGCGCAGCAGCTCCTCGACGGCCGCCGGCACCCGGTCCGGGTTCTCGCGCAGCCACGCGAACTGGGCCGGGTGGGACAGCAGGTTGTAGACCTGGTTGCCGATGAGCGCGGCCGTGGCGCCGAACCCGGCGGCCAGCAGGTTCATCAGGAGCATCGCCAGCTCCCACTCGGAGAGCCGGTCGCCCTCCTGCTCCGCGCGGGCCAGTTCGCTGATGAGGTCGTCGCCGGGCGCCTCCCGCCGCGCGGCCACCATCTCGATGCCCGCGTTGATGAAGACGTCACGGGCGCCGTTGCGGCCGGTCTTCTGCTCGTCGGTGAGCGTGAAGCCGGGGTCGAGACCGCGGCCGCTCTCCATGGTGTTGGCGAAGAAGAGCGGGTGGTAGTGCTCGGGTATGTCCATCATGTCGCTGAGGACCCGGGCCGGCAGCGGCCGGGACAGCACCTGCTGGAGGTCGACGCGCCCGTCGGGGCTCTCCGCGAACGCCTGGTCCAGCAACTCCTCGGCGTACCGCGCCGCCTTGGGGCGCAGGTCGGCGATCATCTTCGGCGTGAACGCCTTGGACACCAGGCCGCGGATGCGGGTGTGGTCCGGCGGGTCCATGAACATGAGGATGCGGCCGGACTCCCCGCTCGCGGGGTTCTCCACGAACTGGTCGGCCACCATCGGGTTGACCCCCCAGCCGAACCGGGGGTCCTTCATGACCGCGGCGGCCTCCTCGTAGCCGTACACGGCCACGATCCCGCCCGGCGTACGGAAGGCCCGGCCGGACTCCTCCCTGGTCTTCCGGTGGTACGGAAACGGGTCGGCATGGAAATCGGTGTCGAACGGGTCGAAGGGAAGCGCCCGCCGAGCGGCTTCGGGGTCGTACGTGATGACATCCGGGATTTTCGCGGTCGACGCCTCGGTCATTTTCCACATCCCACTAGATTGAGGACCGTCTGCTGGGAGCGGAAATTACTTGCGACCTCCCCCTAGGGCCAACCCCTCTCACCGCGCCACGACATACAGGGGTACCCCACAAAATCTGGGGTTGGCACTAGGGGGCGGAGACCACTAATTTTCCGAGGGAAATTGCAGAGTATCGCACCGAAAACTCACCTACACGAGGTTCGGATGAGTAATAGCAGCGACCGGAAGAGTTCCATGGAATTCCCTGAGATCCTCGACGGATTCGACCTCACGGACCATGCAGGATTCGCCCGCGGGATTCCGTACGAGCTGTTCGCCAGGCTCCGCCGGGAAGCCCCCGTGCTCCGCCACCCCGCCGGCACCCTGCCGGACGGCGAGAGCTTCTGGGTGCTGACCCGGCACGCGGACATCGCGGCGGCCTCGGTGGACCCGGTCTTCTCTTCCCAGGGCGGCGGCGGCCGCGCCGGCGGCGGCTCCCACCTGGAGGACCTGCCCTTCGGCGGCGGCCTCACCGGCAGCGTGCTCGCCATGATGGACAACCCGCGACACGACGTGTTCAAGCACCTGCTCGGCCCGGCCCTGGCCACCGCCGTGAGGGAGCTGGAGCCCGAACTCCGCGCCACCGCCGCCGCCCTGGCCGACGAGGCGGTCTCCCGGGGCCGGGTGAACCTCGTCGACGACTTCACCGAACCCTTCGCGCTGCGCTCGGTGGCGCTGCTCCTCGGCATTCCGCGCGAGGACTGGCCGGCCCTCACGGAATGGGTGCACGCCGTCCTCGGATTCACCCACCGCAGGACCGGACGGGTGGACGACGCGTCCCGGGCCGTCTACCAGAATCTGCGCGCCTATTTCACCTCGCTCCTCGAACACAAGAGAGAGCGGCCCGCGGACGATCTGGGTTCGGTGCTCGCGAACGGCGAACTGCCCGCCAACAGCGGCCAGCCGGCGCTCACCGAGATGGAGCGGGAGACCAACGCCAGCGTCCTGCTCGTCAGCGGCTTCGAGCAGCCGCGCAACACGATCGCCGGCGGTCTGCTCGCCTTCGCCCACCACCCCGACCAGTGGCGGGAACTGCGCAAGGACCGGGCCCTGTTGCCGACCGCGGTCGAGGAGGTGCTCCGCTGGCTGCCGGCGAACCCCTACAACCGGCGCACCCTCACCCAGGACGTGGAGCTGCACGGCCGACATCTGCGCGCCGGTGACAAGGTGACCCTGTGGTGGCCGTCCGCCAACCGCGACGAGACGGTCTTCCCCGACCCGGACCGGTTCGACATCCGGCGCGACCCCAACCCGCATCTGTCCTTCGGCCACGGCGTCCACTACTGCCTCGGCGACGCCTTCGGCCGCCTGGAGATCCGCCTCGCGCTGGAGGCGCTGCTCGACCGGGTCGAGGAGATCCGCCCCGCGGGGCCGGAGACCTGGGCGCCCAACAACAAGCACACGGTGCTGCTCGACGTACCCGTGGAACTCGTGCCCGCGCAGGGGGTGTGATGACCGCCGCCCCCGAAGTCACCTCGACGCCCACGACTGGCTTCGCCGCCGGGTTCGCCACGGCCCTGGAGTCCGGGCTGCTCGGCCCGGAGCCGCCCGCCTTCCCCGAGCAGGACCCGGCGGACCGGGCCGCGGGCGAGGCGACCACGGCCCGGCTCGACGCGTTCCTCCGCGCCCGCCTCGACCCGGACGAGGTCGATCTGACCGGGGCGCTCCCCGACGGCTTCCTCGACGACCTGCGGGCGAGCGGCTTCCTGAAGCTGCGCCTGGGAGCGGAGGCCGACGGCCTGGGACTCTCCCCGTACAACACCTTCCGCGCCGTCGAGCACGCCGCCGGACTCTGCATGCCCGCCGGGCAGATGCTCGCCGTCCAGGCGGGGGTCGGCGCCCCCGCGCTGCTGCCGGCGCTGCCCGAGGGCCCGCTGCGCGACCACCTCACCGAGCGGCTCGCCGGCGGCGCGGTCTCGGGGTTCGCGCTGACCGAGCCCGCCGGGCAGAACAACGCCTGGCCCGGCACCACGGCCACCCGGTCCGCCGACGGCACGGCCTATGTCCTGCACGGGGAGAAGGTGTTCACCGGGCACGGCCCGGTGGCCGACCTGCTGGCCGTTGCCGCCACCGAGCACACGGCGGAGGGGCGGAGGCTGTGCGTCTGCTTCGTGGACACCTCCGCCGCCGGTTTCGAGGTCACGTCGTCCATCGAGTTCGCCGGCAGCCGGGGCCTGCCCAATGGGGCGCTGCGCCTGGACGAGGTGGAGGTGCCGGCGGAGCACGTCCTGCGCCACGCGCCCGAGGACCCGCGGTTCTCCGAGCGGATGGCCGACGTCCTCCTCGACGGCCAGCTGTACTTCACCGCCGCCCCGGCCCTCGCCATCGCCCGGCTCTGCCGCCGCTGGTCCGCGGAGTTCCTCGCCCGGCGCAGCGTCAACGGCCGCCCCCTGATCGCGTACGACGCGATCCAGCGCCTTGTCGCCGACACCCTCGCCGAGGTGCACGCCGTGGACAGCGTGATCCGCTGGGGGCTGATCGGCCCCGGCGCCGAGGACCGCTGGTTCGAGCGGCTCACCGCCAAGAACCTGGCCGTGCGCACCGCCTGGCGGATCGTCGACCGGACCGTCTCCCTGTACGGGGCGGAGGGCGTCGAGACCCTGCCGAGCAAGCTCCGCCGGGGAGCGCCCCCGGTCCCGCTGGAGCGCCGGATGCGCGACGCCCGCGGGCTGCGCATCGCCGGGAACGTGGACTTCCAGCTGGACGCCCAGGCCGGGCGGCGGCTGTTGGCCCGGTACTACGCGACGGACGGCGCCGCCCCCGTCGCGGATGACAGCGTCGTCGGCGGGGCAGGCCTGAGCGCGGCGAACCGGGTCCATCTGGCGGCCGTACGGGAGCAGGTGGCGCGGTTCCACGCGACCTGCCGGGAGCTGGTCGCGGCCCACCCGCGGCAGGAGGCGCTCTTCGAGAAGGAGCACACGCTGATCCTGCTCGGCCGCATCGGGGCGGAGCTGTTCGCCTCGTACGCGGTGCTCGCGAGGGCGGTCCCCGGCGACGAGGACGCGGCGACGCTCGCGGACGTGTACTGCGTCGAGGCCGGGCACCGGCTCGCCGGCCTGTGGCGGCGGCTCACCGCCGGTCCGGGACCGGACCACGCGGGTCTGGGCAGACGCTGGTTGGCGGGGTTCGCCGACCGCTCCTGAGACGCACCCCGAGACGCACGAAAGGCCGGGTCCGGGGGCGATCCCCCGGACCCGGCCTTCGTCACGTCACTCCTGCGGGGCGGCGCCGACCAGTTCGCCCGTCGGCACGTGTCCGAGGGACTTGGAGAGGTCGACGAGCTCGGCGCGGTAGAGCTTCTCGGGGTCGCGGACCTGGGGAGCCAGGTGACCGTAGACCTCCAGGGAGACCAGGCCGTGCATCCGGCCCCAGACGCGCAGCGAGAGCGCGACGGCGGCCGGCGGCAGGTCGGGGAAGGAGCGGCGGATCAGGTCGCCGAACTCCGGGTCGAAGTCGGACCAGGTGTGGTCGCTGCCGATGTAGAGGTGCTGCGCCTTGGGCCAGGCGGCCGCGACGATGCCGGTGAGGACGGCGCACGAGCGGTGCTCCGCCTCGGCGGCCGCGCCGCCCTCCGGGGGCTGGTAGTCGGGCACGGCGTCGCCGTACACCAGGCGGAACTCCTCCGGGTTGCCGACCGCCCAGTTGCGGTAGGCCTGCCCGAACGCGAGCACCTGCGCGGTCGCGTCCCCCTTGGGGGTCTCCGCGATGGCGGCTTCGAGGGTGTCGGCCAGGCGGCCGTACACATCCGCGATCAGGACGCTGACGAGATTGTCCCGGGTGTCGAAGTAGCTGTAGATGGCACCGGCCGTCATCCCCATGTCACGGGCGATGGCCCGCAACGAGATCGCCGCCGTACCGCTGGTGGCCATGTGCTCCAGGGCGGTCGCCTTGATCTCCGCGGTCGTCGCCTCGCGCAGGCGCATCCTCCGGCTTTGAGTCACCTGTCCCATGCTCGGCATCTTAGCAGTGTTGAAACATAAATACCGCTCCTCGGTTCCTTCACGGAGTGCAATTGACTCGCAGAGTGCAATTGATGAACACTGTGTACATGACTCAGCCCACCTCGCGGCCCCCGGCGGGCGGCACCCTCCGTATCGGGGGCGACCTCAGCGTCAACCGGCTCGGCTACGGCGCCATGCGGCTCACCGGACCGGGCATCTGGGGCGACCCGGCCGACCCCGCTGAGGCGGTCCGGGTGCTCCGGCGGGCGGTGGAGCTCGGCGTGAACTTCATCGACACCGCCGACGCCTACGGCCCGTACACCAGCGACCTCCTCATCAAGAAGGCCCTGCACCCCTACCCGGACGACCTGGTGATCGCCACCAAGGTCGGCCTCGCCCGCCCCGGACCCGACGACTGGCGTCCGATCGGGCGCCCCGAGTACCTGCGCCAGCAGGTCGAGCTCAACCTCCGCCACCTCGGCCTGGACTCCATACCTCTGCTCCAGCTCCACCGGATCGACCCGGCCGTCCCGCTGGAGGACCAGGTCGGCGAGCTGGCCGAGCTCCGCAACGAGGGCAAGATCCGGCACATCGGCCTCTCCGAGGTCACGGTGGAGGAGCTGGAGAAGGCGCGGACGGTCACCCCGATCGCCTCCGTGCAGAACCTCTACAACCTCGCCGAGCGCAAGTACGAGGACGTCCTGCGCCACGCCGAGCTCCACGGCCTGGCGTTCATCGCCTGGTTCCCGCTCGCCATGGGACAGCTGGCCACCCCCGACAACGCCCCGGCGGCCGGGGACGGGACGACCGTCGGCGAGGCGAACGGCGCCACCCCCGCCCAGCTCGCGCTCGCCTGGCTGCTCCGCCACTCCCCCGTCCTGCTCCCGATCCCCGGCACGTCCTCGGTGGCGCACCTGGAGGAGAACATGGCGAGCGCGGCGATCCGCCTCTCCGAGCAGGACTACACGTCCATGACCGCCGTCGGCTGACGGCAGGAGAGGAGCCCGGATGCCGCACACCGCACACGACACCGACTACGGCCACCGCGTCGTGGCCGTCCACGCGTCCCAGACCGTACGGGTGGTGATCGGCGGCCGTACGGTCGCCACGTCCGACCGGCCCGTCCTCGTCCACGAGACCGGTCTGCCCGTGCGCTACTACCTCCCGCCCGAGGACGTCGACCTGACGCTCTTCGACCCCTCGGAGACCCGGACCACCTGCCCGTACAAGGGCGAGGCAGCTTACTGGTCGTACCGCGGTGACGACCCGGCCGCGACGCCGGCCCACCCGGACGTGGCGTGGTCGTACCTCGACCCGATCGACGCCGTCCCCGAGATCAAGGGGTACCTGTCGTTCTACGACACCGTCGCCGAGGTCGACGTGACCGGCCCGGCGCCGGAGTCACCGGCGGTCTGAACGCTCTGATCTGAACGGCGCGAACGCCACGGGCCGCCCGCGTACGCGCGCGGGCGGCCCGTGGCTGCCTCGGGTGACCCGCCGGCCTCAGGCCGGCGGGTTGCCGTGCTTCCGGGCCGGCAGGTCGGCGTGCTTCGAACTCAGCATGTCCAGCGCTCTGATCAGCACGAGGCGGGTGTCGCGCGGGTCGATCACATCGTCGACCAGGCCGCGTTCGGCCGCGTAGTACGGGTGCATCAGCTCGGCCTTGTACTCCTTGATCTTCTGGGCGCGCACCTCGTCCGGATCGTCCGCGTCCGCGATCTCGCGCCGGAAGATCACGTTCGCCGCGCCCTCCGCGCCCATCACCGCGATCTCGTTGCCCGGCCAGGCCAGCGAGAGGTCCGCGCCGATCGAGCGGGAGTCCATCACGATGTACGCGCCGCCGTAGGCCTTGCGCAGGATCAGCTGGATCCGCGGCACGGTCGCGTTGCAGTACGCGTACAGCAGCTTGGCGCCGTGCCGGATGATGCCGTTGTGCTCCTGGTCGACGCCCGGCAGGAAGCCGGGCACGTCGACGAGGGTGACCAGTGGGATGTTGAACGCGTCGCACAGGGAGACGAACCGGGCGGCCTTCTCCGAGGCGTGGATGTCGAGGACCCCGGCCGCGGCGGACGGCTGGTTGGCGACGATGCCCACCACCCGGCCGTCGAGCCGGGTCAGCGCGCAGACGATGTTCGTCGCCCACCCCTCGTGGATCTCGAAGAACTGCCCGTCGTCGACGAGCTCCTCGATCACCGCCCGCATGTCGTAGGCCTGGTGGGGGTCGTCCGGCACCAGATCGAGCAGGGCGTCGTTCGGCCGGTCGGCCGGGTCGTCGCACATCTCCGCCGGCGGCATCTCGCGGTTGTTCTGCGGCAGCAGGGAGAGTAGGAAGCGGACCTCCTCCAGACAGGACTCCTCGTCGTCGTAGACGAAACCGGCGACGCCCGACACGCCCGCGTGGACGTCCGCGCCGCCGAGACCGTCCATGGACACCTGCTCGCCCGTCACCGCCTGGACGACGTCGGGCCCGGTGATGAACATCTGCGAGGTCTCGCGGACCATGAAGACGAAGTCGGTGAGCGCGGGCGAGTACGCCGCCCCGCCCGCGCACGGCCCCAGCATCACGCTGATCTGCGGGATCACCCCGGAGTTGCGGGTGTTGCGGCGGAAGATCCCGCCGTAGCCCGCGAGCGCGGTGACCCCTTCCTGGATCCGGGCGCCCGCGCCGTCGTTGAGCGAGACCAGCGGCGCGCCGGTGTCCGCGGCGAGGTCCATCAGCTTGTGGATCTTGGCGGCGTGCGCCTCGCCCAGGGCACCGCCGAAGATGCGGAAGTCGTGGGCGTACACGAAGACGGTCCGCCCGTGGACCGTGCCCCATCCGGTGACCACCCCGTCGGAGTGGGGACGGCGCCGCTCCATGCCGAAGCCGGACGAACGGTGCCGCCGCAGCGGTTCGATCTCCTGGAACGAGCCCTCGTCCAGGAGCAGTTCGATCCTCTCGTACACGGTGAGCTTGCCCCGGGCGTGCTGGCGCGCGGTGGCCGTCGGGTCCGTGCCCTGACGCACCCGCGACTTCAGCTCGATCAGTTCCGCCAGGCGGTCTGTGGCCGGCATGGCTGGACTCCTTTGTCCTCGTCGGGTCAGCGCGCGATACGGGCCAGCAGGCGGCCGGCATCGGCGAGTTCGGCGGGCGTGCCACCGGCGGCCGCGACATAGCCGTCGGGCCGTACGAGCACGAAACCGGCGGCGCGCCGGGGCACATGGACGTGCCCGACCGGCAGCGGGGCCCGCTCCGCCCACGCCCGGCCCCGCAGGGCGACGGCGCCGCCCGCGGGCCCCGTGGTCACGAGCCGGAACCCGGCGGGACCGGCCTCCCGCTCCGCCGGCACCCAGTGCGGCGCCCGCCGGCCGGGGGCGGGCAGCCCGCGCGGCCGCCCGGACCGGGCGGAGCCCGCCGGGGCCTCGGACAGGGTGTCGGGGTAATGGATACGCCAGCCGGCGAGGAGCGGGACGAACCAGCGGCGGAGCACGCCGGTCGCCTCCAGGGAGCTCCACACCGTGTTGCGCACCCGGGCCGCGAACGGGCCGAGCATGAAGACCTTCAGGAACCGGTGCGTGATCCGGACGATCTGCTCGGCGGCTCCTCGCCGCTCCGCCTCGTACGTGTCGAGCACGCGCGCGTGCAGCGCGCCGGTGCACACGCCGGACAGCTTCCAGGCGAGGTTGTGCGCGTCCTGGATACCGAGGTTGAGGCCCTGCCCGCCCAGCGGGGAGTGCGTGTGGGCGGCGTCCCCCGCGAGCAGGCAGCGGCCCTTGCGCAGGGCGGCGGCGATCCGCTCCTGGCTGGTGAACCGGCCGACCATGTCGAGGTCCTCGATGGTGATGCCGCCCGGGCCGCGCTCGTCGAGCAGCCGCTGGACGCCCTCGGGCGTCGTCGGGTGGTCGTCGGGGACCGCGCCGGAGACCCTGATCCGGTCACCGGGCATGCCGGCGAAGACCACCGAGCCCGTACGGCCCAGGAAGTAGTGGACCGCGTCCCGCTCGAAGGCCCCGTCGATGCGCCCCTCGGCGAGCAGGAAGCCGGTGGCGACCGGGGAACCGTCGAAGTCGACGCCGAGCAGTTCGCGGACGGTGCTGCGGACGCCGTCGGCGGCGACGAGCCAGTCGGCCTCGATGACCTCCGTGCCCCGCGGCCCCTCGGCCTTCACCGTGACGCCGTCGTCCGCGAGGGCCACGGACGTCACCCGCACGGAGCGCTCCACCCGGCCGCCCGCCCGGAGCAGGGCCTCCTCCAGGAGGCGGCTGGTGTCCTGCTGAGGGAGCATCAGCGGTTCGTTCTCGGCGCCGAGCGCGACCCGCAGGGTGCGGCCGCCGGCCAGGTGGTAGCTGGTCGTACGGATCTTCAGGCCGAGCCGCTCGGCCTCGTCGAGGATGCCGAGCTCCTGGAAGACGCGGAGCGTCGGGGGGTGGAGCTGCACGGCGCGGGAGCCCTGGTGCGGGTCCGCCTGGGCCTCGACGATCCGGGCCGGGACACCCCGCTGCCACAGGGCGCAGGCGACGGCGAGGCCCACCGGCCCGGCGCCCACGACCAGGACGGGGGTGCGGCGCGGGCGCGGCTCTTCCTGTGGTGAGCTGTCCTGCTCGGTCAGGTCCTTGTCGGTCATGCGGACGGCTCCTTCGCCGAGTCGGGGGCGGGCGCGGCGCCGCCGGGGACCGTGCGGTCCCACCAGGTGCGGACGGCGTGCGCGGTGGTGACGGCGTCCTCCTCGATGAGCGAGAAGTGGTCGCCGGGGACCGTGACGGCCTCGTGCCGCCCCGGCCAGACGGACCGCCAGGCGTCGTCGGCCGGGAGGGCATCCCCGGGTACGGGGCGGTCCGGGCGGACGAGGAGGACCGGGGCCTTGATGTCGGCGGGCCGCCAGTCGGCGAGGAGGTCCAGGTGGGCGGCCATGGCGGTGACCCGCTCGGAGCCGAGCGGCTCGAACTCGGCGAGCCGCAGGGCCATGCCCCGCATCAGCGCCGGTCCGACGGCGGTGAGTTCGTCGCTGCCGGGGACGTACGTGTCGAGCAGCACCAGCGCCTCGGGCAGCACGCCGTCCGCCTCCAGGAGGGCCGTGACCGCGTGGGCGAGGACGCCGCCGGACGAGTAGCCGGCGAGCGCGAAGGGGGCCCCGTCGGCGCGGCGGCGCACCGCCTCGGCGAGGGCGGCGGTGAGCGCGTCGAGGGACGCGGGCAGCCGCTGCCCGCCGGCGAAGCCGGTCAGGCTCAGCGCCGCGACCTCCTGCTCGCCGCCGAGGCCCGCCGCGAAGCGGGCGAACTGGTGCGGCCCCGAGGTGGCGAGCACGGTGGGCAGGCAGATCAGGACGGGCCCCCGGCCGCCGGAGGTGATCAGCACCGACTCGGGGATGTCGTCGGGTCCCGGCTCCTCGAACGCGGCACGGGCGGCCACCGCTTCGGCGAGCGGGCCCGCGAAGGCGTCCGCGCGCCCGTCGGCGGCGACGGCCGCCAGGTACCGGGCGGCGAGCCCGTCCGCCGGATCGCCCGCTTCCTCCTCACCGGTCCCCGGAGCGAACGCGTCGGACAGGAAGGACGCGAGGCTGTCGGGTGTGCGGTGGTCGAGGACGAGGCGGGCGGGCAGCTTGGTCCCCAGGACCTTCTCCAGGCGGGTCCGGAGCGCCACGGCGCCCACCGAGTCCATGCCGAGTTCGAGGAAGTCGCGGCGGGCTTCCACGGCCTCCGGGGTGTCGTGCCCGAGGAGTTCCGCGATCTCGGCGCGCACCAGGCCGAGCAGCAGCGCGTGGCGCTCGGCCGGGCTCGCCCCCTGGAGCTTCGCGAGCTCCGCGGCGGCCCGGTCGCGGCCACCCGCGCCCTGGCCCGCGGCGCGCGCGACCTCGGGGACGAGGCCGAGGAACGGTTCGTGCCGCCCGGCCACCAGCACCCTCAGATAGGTGTCCCAGTCGATGTCGGCGAGGACCTGGGTGGGCGTGTCCGCGTCGAGGGCCCGGCGCAGCGCGGCGAGGGCTCGCCGCGGGGCGAGCGGCGGCAGGCCGCGCCGCGTCAGGCGCTCGCGCCGTGTCGCCGCCTCGGCTGCCGCCTCCGGCTCGGCGGGCTCCTCGTCCCACACGCCCCAGGCCAGCGAGGTCGCGGGCAGCCCGTCGGCGCGGCGCTGTTCGGCCAGCGCGTCGAGGTAGGCGTTGGCGGCGGCGTGCCCGGCGAGACCGAGACCCGCGCCGAGGACGGCGGAGACGGAGGAGAACAGCACGAAGGCGGCGAGCTCCCGCTGCCGGGTCAGTTCGTGCAGGTGACGGGCGCCGAGGGTCCTGGTGCGCAGGACGGTCGCGAGCCGGTCGGTGGTGAGGGTGCCGAGGGCCTCCTCCTCCAGCAGCCCGGCGGTGTGGAAGACGCCGGTCAGCGGCGCGTCGTCGGGCAGCCCTTCGAGCAGCGCGGCGAGCGCCTCGCGGTCGGCGGGGTCGATCCGCGCGACGGTCACCCGTGCGCCCGACTTCTCCAGGGCGGCGACCAGTTCGGCTTCGCCCGTACCGTCCTCGGAGCCGTCCGCGGTCAGCAGCAGGTGGGCGGCTCCCTCCCGGGCGAGTTGGCGGGCCAGGTGGGCGCCGGGCCCGCTGGTGCCGGCCGTGACGAGGACGGTGCCGTGGACCGTGGGCACGCCGGAGGCGGTACGGGAAGGGGTGCGCGGGGCGCGGACGAGCCGGCGGGCGAAGAGCCCGTACGGCCGGACCGCGAGCCCGCTCTCGTCGACCGAACCGGCGAGGACCGCGGTGAGCCGGAGCAGGTCGCGCCCGGTGGGCTCCTCGGGCAGGTCGACGATCCCCGCCCACAGGTGCGGCACTTCGAGCCGGGCGACCTCGCCGAGGCCCCACACCTCGGCCTGCGCGGGCTCGTCGACCCGGTCGGCGGCGCCGACCGCGACGGCGCCCCGGGTCACCGACCACACCTGGCGGTCGAGGCCCGCGTCGGACACGGCCTGGAGGAGGAGCAGGGTCCCCGCGAGGCCCTTCGGCAACGCGGGGCGGGCGGTGTCGGCCGTGCTGTCCAGCGGGAGCAGGGACAGCACCCCGGCGGGCGGGTCCCCCGCGGTCGCGGCGCGCAGCCGCTCGGTGAGCTCCGCGCGGCTGTCGTCGGCGGCCACCATGACGAGGGAGGGGCGGGCTCCGCCCGCCTCCAGAGCGCCGACAACGGCCCTGACCAGCGGAGCGTCCGGGGCACCTGCTGGCAGGGCGACCAGCCAGTGTCCGGTGGGCCCGGCCGTGAGGGGATCGCCGGCGGCGTGCCAGGTCACCCGGTAGCGCAGCGACTCCAGGTCCGCGTCCGCGCGGCTCTCGCGGCGCCAGGAGGCGAGAGCCGGCAGGACGGCGCCGAGCGGCCCGGCGTCGACGCCGAGGGTGGCCGCGAGGGCTTCGAGGTCCTCGCGTTCGACGGTCGCCCAGAACGCGGCGTCGAGGGCGTCGGCGGGCGCGGTGGTGTCCGGCCCGGTGGCCCCTTCCACCCAGTAGCGGCGGTGCTGGAAGGCGTACGTCGGCAGTTCGGTACGGCGGCCGCTGCGGCCGGCGAACGCCGGGGTCCAGTCCACCGGGACGCCGCCGACGTGGAGTTCGCCGAGGGTCGTGTAGAAGCGCTGCAGGCCGCCCTGGTTGCGGCGCAGCGTGCCGGAGACCAGCAGTTCGGCCCCGGCGGCCTCGGCGGTCTCCTCGACGCCGAGGGTGAGCACCGGGTGGGCGCTGGACTCGACGAAGACGTCGAACCCGTCGGCGAAGAGCCGCCGCAGCACGGGTTCGAAGGCGACAGGGCGCCGGCAGTTCTCGAACCAGTAGGCGGCGGTCAGTTCGGATCCGTCGAGCACCTCGCCGGTGACGGTGGAGTAGAGCGGGACCCGCCCCGCCTGGGGCCGTACGAACTCCAGCAGGTCCGCGATGCGTTCGCGCAGGCGGTCGACCTGGGGGCTGTGCGAGGCGACGGTGGCCGGGACGATCCGGGCCCGGACCCCGTCGGCGCCGAGCGCGGCGACCAGCTCCTCCAGCGCCGCCGTCTCGCCGGCCACGGTCACCAGACGCGGGCTGTTGAGGCCCGCGACGGTCAGCCGTTCCCCGTACGGCGCGAGCCTCGGCTCGAGTTCGTCCCGGGAGAGGGCGACCGAGGCGACGGCTCCCCGGCCGACGAGTTCGTCGGCGAAGAGCTGCGAGCGCAGCACGATGAGCCGGGCGGCGTCGTCGAGGGTCAGCGCGCCGGTGACGGCCGCCGCGGCGATCTCGCCCTGGGAGTGGCCGACGACGGCGTCCGGTTCGACGCCGTGGGAGCGCCACAGCTCGGCCAGGGACACCATGACCGAGAAGAGCACGGGCTGGACGATCTCGATGCGTTCGAGGGAAGGGGCGCCCTCCCGCTCGCGGAGCACGTCCTCCACGTCCCAGTCGACATGGGCGCCGACGGCACGGGCGCAGGCGCGCAGCCGGTCGGCGAAGACGGGCGAGGTGTCGAGGAGTTCGACGGCCATGCCCGTCCACTGGGAGCCCTGGCCGGGGAAGACGAAGACCGTACGGCCACGGTCCCGGACCACGCCCGCGACGGACGCCGTACGGGCCTCGCCCTCGGCCAGGCCGGCAAGCCCGGCCAGGACGCTGTCCGGGGTGGAGCCGAGGACGACGGCACGGTGGTCGAGGCCGGTCCGGGTCGTGGCGAGCGCGTGGGCGACGTCGGCGAGGTCCTCCTCGGGGCGTGCCTTCAGGTGGGCCGCGAGCCGGGCGGCCTGGGCGCGCAGCGCGTGGGGTCCGCGCCCCGAGACGAGGAACGGCAACACGGGCTGCTCGGGGGCGGGTTGGGCTTCGGCGTCCACGGATTCGACAGCGGGTGCCTGCTCCAGAACCACGTGCGCGTTGGTCCCGCTCATGCCGAACGAGGAGACGGCCGAGCGGCGGGGCCGGCCGGTCTCGGGCCACCCGCGCTGCTCGGTGAGCAGCTCCACACCGCCCGACTCCCAGTCCACGAACGGTGTCGGCTCGTCCACGTGCAGGGTGTGCGGGAGCACCCCGTGCCGCATCGCCATGACCATCTTGATCACACCGCCCACGCCGGCGGCGGCGAGCGTGTGCCCGATGTTGGACTTGAGCGACCCCAACCACAGCGGCTCACCGACCGCCCGGTCCTGCCCGTAGGTCGCGAGCAGTGCCTGCGCCTCGATCGGGTCACCGAGCCGGGTCCCCGTCCCGTGCGCCTCGACGGCGTCGACATCGCGAGGCGCGAGCCCCGCCTCGGCGAGGGCCCGGCGGATCACCCGCTGCTGGGACGGTCCGTTCGGAGCGGTCAGGCCGTTCGACGCACCGTCCTGGTTCACCGCCGTGCCGCGTACGACCGCGAGGATCCGTCGCCCGTTGCGTACGGCGTCCGACAGCCGCTCCAGTACGAGCACGCCCACGCCCTCGGCCCAGCCCGTACCGTCCGCGGACGCGGCGAAGGCCTTGCAGCGGCCGTCGGAGGAGAAGCCGCGCTGGCGGCTGAAGTTCACGAACTCGGTGGGCGTGGCGAGGATCGTCACGCCGCCGGCGAGCGCGAGACCGCACTCGTCGCGGCGCAGCGCCTGCACGGCGAGGTCGAGGGCGACCAGGGAGGAGGAGCAGGCCGTGTCCACGGTGACGGCCGGCCCTTCCAGGCCGAGGGTGTACGCCACCCGGCCGGAGACCACGCTGCGCGCGGCGCCCGTCATCCGGTACCCCTCGATCTCGCCGGGGGCCTGCTGGAGGGTGAGCTGGTAGTCGTCGGTGACACAGCCGGCGTAGACACCGGTACGGCTGCCGCGCAGCGCGGCCGGGTCGATCCCGGCCCGCTCGAACGCCTCCCAGGACACCTCCAGGAACTGCCGCTGCTGCGGGTCCATCGCGAGCGCCTCGCGCGGCGAGATCCCGAAGAACTCGGCGTCGAACTCGGCGGCCTCGTAGAGGAAGCCGCCCCGGGTGGTGACGGTCCGGCCGACCCGGTCGGGGTCGGGGTCGTAGAGGTCCTCGTCCCATCCCCGGTCGGTCGGGAAGCCGCCGATCGCGTCGGCGCCGCCCTCGACCACGCGCCACAGGTCCTCCGGTGAGCGCACCCCGCCGGGGAACCGGCAGGCCATCCCCACGACGGCGATGGGCTCGTGGCGCCGGTCCTCGGTCTCCTTGAGGCGGCGGCGGGACTCGGTGAGCTCGACGGTGACGCGCTTCAGATAGTCGCGGAGCTTGTTCTCGTCAGGTGTGGCGTTCATCCGTTCCTCGCTCTGGGGGGAAGGGTCGCGCTGATGTCGGGTGGGGCGGGGGCCGCTGCGACCGGGGCCGGTCGGGGTGCCGGGGTCGGCCGGGTCAGCCGGGGCCGACCAGGCTCAGCCGGTGCCGAGTTCGCTGTCGATGAAGGCGAAGATGTCGTCGTCCGATGCCGCGTCGAGGCGTGCGGCGACACCGGCCGCCGGAGCCTCCGCGTCCTGGTCGGCGAGGCGGCCGATCAGGGACTGGAGGCGGGTGCCGATCCGGTCCCGTGTGCCCCGGTCCGGGGCGACCTCGTCCAGCAGGGCCTCCAGACGGTCGATCTCCTGCTCGATGTCCGTGCCCGGCTCCTCCGGAGCGAGCTCGGCGCGCAGGAGCGCGGCGACGGCGGCGGGGGTCGGGTGGTCGAAGACGAGCGTCGCGGGCAGCCGCAGACCGCTCGCCGCGCCCAGCCGGTTCCGCAGGGTCACGGCGGACATCGAGTCGAGCCCGAGGTCCTTCAGGGCCTTGCCGGCGGGCACGGCCTCGGGCCCCGAGTGGCCGAGGACGACGGCGATCTCGGCCCTGACCAGCTCGGTCAGCAGATGGTCCTGCTCGGCCGCGGACCGTCCCGCGAGCGACGCCCGCAGGGTCTCGGCCGCGCCCTCGGGGGCCCCGGAACCGCCCGCGGCGGGCTCCTCCAAGGCCTGTACGGCCTCGGGCAGCGCGCGCAGGAGCGGACTGGTCCGCACGGCGCCGAGGGCCGGGGCGAACCGCTCCCAGTCCACGTCGGCGACCACCTGGCCGGCGTGCGCCCGGCCGACGGCCTCCAGCATGGCGTCCAGGGCCCGCTCGGGGTCGAGTTCGGCCAGGCCGAGGCGGCGGAGCTGGTCGCGGCGGGCCTGCTCGGCCGCCGGGTCGGCCGTGGCGTCGGCGGACACAGCGGTGTCCGCCCAGACGCTCCAGGCCAGCGCGGTCGCGGTACGGCCACCTGCGCGACGGTGGTCGGCGAGCGCGTCGAGGTGGGCGGTGGCCGCACCGTACGCGCCCTGGCCGCCGCTCCCCCACACCCCGGCGACCGACGTGAACAGGACGAAGGCGTCCAGGTCTTCGGCGTCGCCCTCGGCCAGCAGCTCGTGCAGGTGCGCCGCGCCGGCCACCGTGGCGCTCACCGTACGGGCGAACTGTGCCGCGTCCGTCTCGGTCAGCGCGGCCGCGCCCAGTTCGGCGGCGGCGTGGACGACGGCGGTGAGCGGCCGCTCCGCCGGTACGGCGGCGAGCAGGGC
Source organism: Streptomyces sp. NPDC001927 (assembly GCF_053594455.1). NCBI lineage: Bacteria > Bacillati > Actinomycetota > Actinomycetes > Kitasatosporales > Streptomycetaceae > Streptomyces > Streptomyces sp. NPDC001927. The sequence continues at coordinate 18,518 of NZ_JBSFEN010000019.1, forward strand.
GGCCACCGCGGCCCGGTCGCCGAGGTCGCAGGGGGCGACGGTCACCTCGACACCCAGGGCGCCGAGTTCGGCCACGGTCTCCTCGGCGCCGGGGGCGGTGGTCCCGGGGGCGTGGGTGAGCACGAGGTGCTCGGCGCCCAACTCGGCCAGGCGGCGGGCGACCCGCGCGCCCGTGCCCCACGTGCCCTCGGTGACGAGGACGGTGCCGCGGGGCGTCCAGGCGGAGTCGCCCGGACGGCCTGCGGTGGCGCGCACCAAGCGCCGTACGAGCGTGCCCGCGGGCCTGATGGCAACCTGGTCCTCGTCGGCGGGGGCGGCAAGCACGGCCGCAAGGCGGCGCAGGTCGTCCGCGCCCGGCGCGGCCGGGAGGTCGACGGCCCCGCCCAGCAGCCGCGGGTGCTCCAGCGCGGCGGTCCGGGCCAGGCCCCACACCTGGGCCTGCGCCGGGTCGGTGGTCAGGTCCTGGCCGCCGGTGCCGACGGCGCCCTGGGTCAGCAGCCAGAGGCGGGGCGCGGCGGTCTCCCCTGCCGAGGCGGCGATGTCGGCGCAGGCCTGGATCAGGAGCAGGCTGGCGGTGGTTCCCCGGGTGACGGCCGGGTGGTCGTCGAGCGGGGTGGTGTCGAGGGCGAGCAGGGACAGGACTCCCGCGACCGGGGCGCCGTCCGCCGCCTCGGCTTCGCCCGCGGCTTCGGCTTCGGCTTCGGCGAGCTGTCGGGCGACGGACGCCCGGTCCGCCCGCGCCGGATCGACGACGACCCGGACCGGGTGGGCGCCCCGCGCGGCCAGGGCGGTCGCGATCTCGGCCGCCAGGCCGGTGGCGGCGGAAGCCGGGGGCTCGACGACCAGCCAGGTGCCGGTGAGTTCGGTGTCGTCGAGACCCTCCGCGGGCCACCAGACGGCGCGGTAGCGCCAGTTCTCGACGGCGGAGCGCCGGGCGCTGTCCTCGCTCCACTCGGCGAGGGCCGGTACGACTCCGGCGAGCGCGTCGGCCGTCTCCGGGCCGAACAGGTCCCGCAGGCCGTCGAGATCCCGCTCCCGCACGGCGGACCAGAACTGCCGCTCCGGGCCGCCGCCTTCGCCGGTCCCGCCGTCCAGGGGCGTGGTGGGGGTGTGCTTGGTGTGCTCCAGCCAGTACCGCTTGTGCTGGAAGGGGTACGTGGGAAGCTCGGCCTTCCGGGCGTCGGCGCCCGCGTACAGCACCCGCCAGTCCGTCTCGACCGCGCCGCTCGTGTAGGCCTGCGCCATCGCCTCGGCGAGGGTACGGGCCTGGGGCCGACCGCGCCGCTGGGTGGCGATCAGCAGGGGGGCGACGGGGTCGGAGACCGGAGCCTCGGCCGCTGCATCCGCGTCCAGGCCCTCCTGCGCCATGGCCGTCAGGACGGCGTCCGGCCCCAGTTCCAGGCAGGTGGCGACGGACTGGGACCACAGGGTGCGCAGACCGTCGTGGAAGCGTACGGCTCCTCTGATGTGGTCGGCCCAGTACTCCGGGGAGCACGCCTCCTCCGCGGTGAGGAGGCGGCCGGTGACGTTCGAGACGATCGGCACGGTCGGCGCGGAGAAGGTCATCTTGCCGGCGACCGCGCGGAACTCGTCGAGGATCGGGTCCATGTGGGGCGAGTGGAAGGCGTGGCTGACCGTGAGCCGACGGGTCTTCACCCCCCGCGCGCCGAGCTCCTCGGCGATGCCGAGCACCGCGTCCGTGTCGCCGGAGATCACCACGGACCCCGGCCCGTTGACGGCGGCGACGGCCACCTCGTGCTCCCGGCCCGCGAGCAGCGGCGCGACCTCGGCCTCGGAAGCGAGGACGGACACCATGGCGCCGTTCTGCGGGAGCGCCTGCATCAGCCTGCCGCGCGCCGCGACCAGCGCTGCCGCGTCGGCCAGCGACAGGACGCCCGCGACATGGGCGGCGACCAGCTCGCCGACCGAGTGCCCCATCAGGACGTCCGGGCGCAGGCCCCAGCTCTCCAGGAGCCGGAACAGCGCCACTTCGTGCGCGAACAGGGCGGTCTGGGTGAAGGCCGTGCTGTTCAGGAGGTCGGCGGTCTCGGTGCCTTCCTCGGCGAACACGACCTCGCGCAGCGGACGTTCGAGCAGCCCGTCCACGGCGTCGCACACCGCGTCGAAGGCGGCGGCGAACACCGGGTGGGTGTCGTACAGTTCACGCCCCATGCCCGGCCGCTGGCTGCCCTGCCCGGTGAACAGGCAGGCCACCTTGCCGCCGACCCGATCGGCCACGCCCGAGGCGAGCCCGGGGGCGGGGCGCCCCTCGGCGAGGGCGAGGAGACCGTCGCGCAGCTCCGCCGTGTCGGCGCCGAGCACCACCGCACGGTGCTCGAAGGCCGGGCGGGAGGCGAGCGAGAAGCCGATGTCGGCCACACCGGCCAGGTCGGCCCCGTGCTCGGCGAGATGCTCGCGCAACCGCCGGGCTCCCGTGGCGAGCGCGCCCGGGCTCTTGGCGGAGAGGACGAGGGGAAGGGGCTGCTGCGGCGGCGCGGGGGCCTCAGGAGCACCGTCGGTCACGTCGACCGGCGCCTGCTCAAGGACCACATGCGCGTTGGTCCCGCTGATCCCGAACGACGACACCGCCGAACGGCGGGGCCGACCCGTCTCGGGCCACGCACGCTGCTCGGTGAGCAGCTCCACGCCGCCCAACTCCCAGTCCACGAACGGCGTCGGCTCATCCACATGCAGCGTGCGGGGCAGCACCTTGTGCCGCATCGCCATGACCATCTTGATCACACCACCGACACCGGCGGCGGCCTGCGCATGCCCGATGTTCGACTTGAGCGACCCCAACCACAGCGGATCGCCCTCTGCCCGGTCCTGCCCGTACGTCGCGAGGAGTGCCTGAGCCTCGATCGGATCACCCAGCCGGGTCCCGGTCCCGTGCCCCTCCACCGCATCCACCTCACGCGCGGAGAGCCCGGCCTCGGCGAGCGCCCGGCGGATGACCCGCTGCTGGGAGGGACCGTTCGGAGCGGTCAGCCCGTTCGAAGCACCGTCCTGGTTCACCGCCGTACCCCGCACCACAGCCAGCACCCGACGCCCATTGCGTACGGCATCCGAAAGCCGCTCGACCACGAGCACACCCACACCCTCGGCCCAGCCGGTGCCATCCGCCGACGCGGCGAACGCCTTGCACCGCCCGTCCGCCGACAACCCCTTCTGCCGACTGAACTCCACAAACGTGCCCGGCGACGACATCACCGTCACCCCACCCACCAACGCCAAGGAGCAGTCCCCCTGGCGCAACGCCTGCACCGCCATGTGCAACGTCACCAGCGACGACGAGCACGCCGTGTCCACCGTCACCGCCGGCCCCTCAAGACCGAACGAGTACGCGATCCGGCCGGACAGCACGCTGGCCAGGCCTCCGGTCAGCCGGTAGCCCTCGACGCCCTCCACCAGGTCGTGGAGGGGCGGACCGTAGTCGTAGTACATCTGCCCGGCGTAGACACCGGTGGTGCTGCCCTGCAGATCGGCGGGGTCGATCCCGGCCCGCTCCAGCGCCTCCCACGACACTTCGAGGAACAACCGCTGCTGCGGGTCCATCGCCAACGCCTCACGCGGCGAAATACCGAAGAACTCAGCGTCGAACTCAGCAGCCTCATGCAGGAAGCCACCCTCACGCGCGTACGACGTCCCCGGACGCTCAGCCTCCGGGTCGTACAACTCCTCCAGATCCCACCCACGATCCACCGGGAACCCAGACACCGCGTCCCGACCCGACTCCACCAACCGCCACAGATCCTCGGGCGAAGCCACCCCACCCGGATACCGGCACCCCATCCCCACGATGGCGATGGGTTCCTGGGCCGCGTCGGTCAGCTGCCGGTGCTCCTTGCGGAGCCTGGCGTTCTCCTTGAGCGAGTCGCGGAGGGCGGCGACGAGTTCGTCTGGCGCCGTGTTCGTCATGATTCTCTCCCGTTCGGAACGTGTCAGGCTTCGGAGCCGGCGCGGGCCATGCGGATGAGGGCATCGACGTCCATGTCGTCGATGTCTTCGGTGACTTCGGGGTCTTCGCTCGCCTGAGTGGCGTCTTGGTCGCCGCCGGTGCCGGTCTCCTGCGCGAGTCGGAGCAGGCCGTCGAGCAGTCCTGCCTGGCGCAGGCGGTCGAACGGGAGGGCCGCGAGCAGGCGGCGGACCTCGTTCTCGTCGGGGGCGTCGGCGGAGGCCGTGGACGGTTCGGGTGCCAGGACGGTCACCAGGTGGCCTGCGACGGCCTCCGGGGTCGGGTAGTCGAAGACGAGCGTCGCGGAGAGCCGCAGCCCGGTCGTCCGGCCGAGCCGGTTGCGCAGTTCGACGGCGGTCAGCGAGTCGAGGCCCAGCTCCTTGAAGCCCCGCTTCACGTCGACGGAGTCGCCGCCGCCGTACGCGAGGGTTCCGGCCACCTCGGCGCGGACGAGGTCCAGGAGCAGCTGCCGCCGCTCGTCCTCGGTGCGCCCGGCCAGGCGCTCGGCGAGCGTGGGTCCCGCGGCCGGTCCTGTGGACGGGCCCGCGGCCGCGGCCGCCCTGTGGGCCGTGGGCCGGACGAGGCCGCTGAGCAGGGGCGGGAGCCCGGCGCCGAGCGCGCGGAGCGCGGCCGGGTCGATCGGCAGCGGTACGGCCGCCGCCGTGTCGAGCCGCAGGGCGGCGTCGAACAGCTCCATGCCTTGCTCGGCGCCGATCGCGACCATGCCCGTGCGGGCGAACCGGTCGCGGTCGGCGGCCGAGAGGCCGGCCGCCATGCCGCCGTCGGCCCAGGGGCCCCAGGCGAGCGAGGTGGCGGGGAGGCCCTGGGCCCGGCGGTGGTGGGCCAGGGCGTCCAGGAAGGTGTTGGCCGCCGCGTAGTTGGCCTGGCCGGCGCCGCCGAGGAGGCCCTGGATGGAGGAGTAGAGGACGAAGGCGGTCAGCGGTGTGTCGCGGGTGGCTTCGTGCAGGTTCCACGCGGCCTCCGCCTTGGGCCGGAGTACGCGTTCCATGCGCTCGGGCGTCAGCGATTCGAGCACTCCGTCGTCGAGGACTCCGGCCGCGTGCACCACCGCCCGCAGCGGGCGGTCGGCCGGAATCCCGGCGAGCAGCTCCGCCAGGGCCTTCGGGTCCGCGACGTCGCACGCCGCTACGGAGACCTCCGCACCCAGCTCCGTCAGGTCGTCCCGCAGGGCGGCGGCGCCGTCGGCCGCGAGCCCCCGGCGGCCGACAAGGAGCAGGCTCCGTACGCCGTGCCGCTCGACGAGGTGGCGGGCGAGGAGGGCGCCCAGTGCACCGGTGCCTCCGGTGACGAGGACCGTGCCGTCCGGGTCCCACGGGCCGGTGTCGCCGTCCGGGACCACCGCGCGTTCGAGCCGCGGCACGCGCGGGGCGCCGGAGCGGATGGCCACCTGCGGTTCGTCCGTGGAGAGCGCGGTGGACAGCGCTTCAGCGGCTACGGCCTCCGCGTCCACGTCCACGTCCACGTCCAGGTCGACCAGGACCAGCCGGTCGGGGTGCTCGGTCTGCGCCGCGCGGAGCAGGCCCCACACGGCGGCGTTCGGCAGGTCGTGCACGTCCTCGTCGGGCGCGGCGGCGACCGCCCGGCGGGTGACGACGGCCAGCCGGGACTCGGCCAGCCGCTCGTCGGCCAGCCAGCTCCGTACGACGGAGAGGGCCCCGTGCACGGCATCGCGTACGGCATCGGCGTCGGCGTCACCGCCCACCCCGCCGGTCAGCGGCAGCACCGCCACGGCGGGCGCGGGCCGGCCGGCGGCGACGGCGTCGCCGAGGGCGGCCACATCGGCGAACCGTTCCGCCGCGGGCAGCCCGAGCAGGGCCTCGTCGCCGAGGACCGTCCACGGCCCGCGCCGCGTCCCGTCACCGCCCGGGACCGCCGTCCAGGCCGGCCGGAACAGCGCCTCGTGGGCACGGCCCCCGGCCGCCGCCAACTGGTCGGCCGACACGGCCCGTACCGCGAGCGACGCGACCGCGGCGACCGGCGCGCCCGTCGCGTCGGCGAGCTCGATGGTCACCGAGCCTGCCCCGGCGGGGGCCAGCCGGACCCGGGCGGCGGCCGCACCCGTGGCGTACAGCGAGACGCCGCTCCACACGAACGGCAGCCGTGGCTCGCCGGTGCCCGGAAGGACGCCCAGTTCGATGGCGTGCAGCGCCGAGTCGAGGAGGGCGGGGTGCAGGCCGAAGCCGGCCGCCTGTTCCTTCTGCCCGTCGGGCAGGGCGAGTTCGGCGAAGACCTCGGTGCCCCGGCGCCACACGGACCGCAGCCCCTGGAAGGCCGGGCCGTAGGCGAAGCCCTGTCCGGCGAGGTCCTCATACCGTCCGGTCAGCTCCACCGGCCGCGCGTCCCGCGGCGGCCACACCGCCAGGTCGAAGCCCGGGCCGCCCGTCGCCTCGGGCACGAGGGTGCCGCCGGCGTGCCGGGTCCACGGCTCCTCGAACGCGCCGTTCTCGACGCGGGAGTGCAGGGTCACCGAGCGGCGCCCGGAATCGTCGGGGGCGCCGACGGCCACCTGCAGCCGGACCGCTCCCCGCTCGGGCAGCACCAGGGGCGCCTCCAGGGCGAGTTCCTCCAGGTGTCCGGCGCCCGCCTCGCCGCCGGCCCGTACGGCCAGCTCCACGAAGGCGGTGCCCGGCAGCAGCACCCGGCCGAGGACCGCGTGGTCGGCGAGCCAGGGGTGGGTCTTCAGCGAGATGCGTCCGGTGAAGAGCGTCTCGTCGGCGTCGGCCCGGGTGAGCACCGCGCCGAGCAGGGGGTGTTCGGCCGGCGCGAGCCCGGACGCGCCGAGGTCTCCGGCCGGACGGACGGGCATGGCCCAGTACCGCTTGCGCTGGAAGGCGTACGTCGGCAGGTCGGCCGGGCGCGCCCCCGAACCGCCGAGTTCGGTGTCCCAGGACGGTCCGGCGTCGCGCACCCACAGCCGGGCGAGGCCCTGTGCGAGCGCGAGGCCGTCGTCGCGGTCCTTGCGGAGCAGCGGTACGAACTCCACCTCCGCCTCCCCGTCCGAGACGTCCGGGACATCCGAGACGTCCGATACGCAGTCCCGTCCCAGGGCCGACAGCACGCCGTCGGGCCCGAGTTCGACGAAGGTCGTGACGCCCGCGTCGCGCAGGGTGCCGACGGTGTCGGCGAAGCGGACGGCCTCGCGCACGTGCCGGACCCAGTAGCCGGGCGAGCACACCTCCTCGGCCGGGATCACCTCGCCGGTCACGTCGGAGACGATCGGGATGACCGGCGCCGCGTAGGTCAGGCCCTCGGCCACAGCACGGAAGTCGTCGAGCATCGGGTCCATGTGGGGCGAGTGGAAGGCGTGGCTGACCGTCAGGCGACGGGTCTTCACCCCACGCGCGCCGAGGTCACGGGCGATGCCGAGGACCACGTCCGTGTCGCCGGAGATCACCACGGACCCCGGCCCGTTGACGGCGGCGATGGCCACCTCGTGCTCGCGGCCCGCGAGGAGCGGCGCGATCTCGGCCTCGGGGGCCAGGACGGACACCATGGCGCCGTGCTGGGGAAGCGCCTGCATCAGCCTGCCGCGCGCCGCGACCAGCGCGGCCGCGTCGGCCAGCGAAAGAACGCCCGAGACGTGGGCGGCGGCCAGCTCGCCGATCGAGTGGCCGGCGACGTAGTCGGGGGTGACGCCCAGGCTCTCGGCGAGCCGGAAGAGGGCCACCTCCAGGGCGAAGAGGCCCGTCTGCGTGAACAGCGTCTGGTCCAGCAGCCCCTCCTCCCAGTCGTCGGGGCCGGCGAAGACGACCTCGCGCACCGAGCGCCCGACGTGCCGGTCGAGCTCCGCGCACACCGCGTCGAAGGCCGCGGCGAACACCGGGTGGGAGTCGTACAGCCCCTGCCCCATGCCCGGCCGCTGGCTGCCCTGACCGGTGAAGAGGAAGGCGGTCCGCCCGCTCACCCGCACGCCGGTGACGAGCCGACCGGACACTCCGCCGGCCGCCAGCGCGTCCAGTCCTTCCCGAAGGTCGGCGGCGCTCTCGGCGAGCACGGCCGCCCGGTGGGCGAAGGCGGTCCGCTCAAGGGCAAGGGAGCGCCCGAGGGCCGGCAGGCTCACCTCGTCCAGGGCGTCGAGATGGGTACGGAGGCGGGCCGCCTGCTCCACCAGCGCCTGCGGCGAGGTGGCGGAGAGGACGAGGGGCAGCGGCCGGGGCGGCGCGGCGACCTCAGGACGGCCGTCCGAGACCTCGACCGGGGCCTGCTCCAGGACCACATGCGCGTTGGTGCCACTGATCCCGAACGACGACACCGCCGAACGAAGCGGCCGACCGGTCTCGGGCCAGGCACGCTGCTCGGTGAGCAACGCGACCGCACCCGACTCCCAGTCCACGAAAGGCGTCGGCTCATCGACGTGCAATGTCCGCGGAAGCACCTTGTGCCGCATCGCCATGACCATCTTGATCACACCACCGACACCGGCGGCGGCCTGCGCATGCCCGATGTTCGACTTGAGCGACCCCAACCACAGCGGCTCACCGGCCGCCCGATCCTGCCCGTAGGTCGCGAGGAGTGCCTGTGCCTCGATCGGGTCACCCAGCCGGGTCCCGGTCCCGTGCGCCTCAACGGCGTCCACATCGCTTGCCGAGAGCCCGGCCTCCGCCAAAGCCTTACGGATCACCCGCTGCTGCGACGGACCGTTCGGAGCGGTCAGACCGTTTGAAGCACCGTCCTGGTTCACCGCCGTACCCCGCACCACAGCCAGCACCCGACGCCCATTGCGTACGGCATCCGAAAGCCGCTCGACCACGAGCACACCCACACCCTCGGCCCAGCCGGTGCCATCCGCAGACGCGGCGAACGCCTTGCACCGCCCGTCCGCCGACAACCCCTTCTGCCGACTGAACTCCACAAACGTCCCGGGCGACGACATCACCGTCACCCCACCCACCAACGCCAAGGAGCAGTCCCCCTGACGCAACGCCTGCACCGCCATGTGGAGCGACACCAGCGACGACGAGCACGCCGTGTCCACCGTCACCGCCGGCCCCTCAAGACCGAACGAGTACGCCACACGACCCGAAAGCACGCTCGCCGCGCTGCCGGTCATCCGCTGCCCCTCGGCGCCGCCCTGTCCGGCGTCGCCCTGGTCGCGGAAGGTGAACGTTCCCGCGTAGACGCCGGTGGCGCTGCCGCGCAGCCCGGCCGGGTCGATCCCGGCCCGCTCCAGCGCCTCCCACGAGACCTCAAGGAGCAATCGCTGCTGCGGATCCATCGCCAACGCCTCACGCGGCGAGATCCCGAAGAAGTCAGCGTCGAACTCGGCCGCCTCATGCAGGAAGCCGCCCTCGCGTGTGTACGACGTCCCGGGGCGCTCAGCCTCCGGGTCGTACAACTCCTCCAGATCCCACCCACGATCCACCGGAAATCCCGAAACCGCGTCCCGACCCGACTCCACCAACCGCCACAGGTCCTCAGGCGACGCCACCCCACCCGGATACCGGCACCCCATCCCCACGACGACGATCGGGTCGTCCTCGGGGGCGGCGGGGCCGGACGTGGTCCGGAGGGCGGCCGTGGAGTCCTCGGGCGCACCGAGGAGTTCGTCGCGTACGTACCGGACGACGGCGTCGGTCGTGGGGTGGTCGAAGATCAGCGTGGCCGGGAGGCGGAATCCTGCGGTCGTACTCAGCCGGTCGCCCAGCTCAACGGCCGTAAGGGAGTCGAACCCGAGCTCTTTGAAGGTGCGTACGGTGTCGACGGCGTCGGCCGAGGCGTACCCCATGACAGCGGCGACATCGGTACGGACGGCCTCCTCAACCAGCCGCTCGGCCGCCTCCCGGGACAGTCCGGCGACCCGGCCCGCGAGCCCGGCCGCTCCGGGCGCGACGGCCGCCCCCGGCCGCGTCGCGGTCGTGTCCGCCGGGGCGACGTCTTCGCCACGGGCCACCGCACGCCGCCCGCTGCCCGGCACCAGCAAGGTGCCGTCGCGCAGGGCGATCTCCGGCTCACCCGAGGCGATCGCGGCGGGCAGCGCCCGCAGCGACTCCCGCGCGCTACCCAGGTCCAACAGGCCTACGCGGTCCGGGTGTTGGGCACGCAGGTCGCGAAGCCGGCCCCACAGCCTGCTGCCGGCCGGGTCCGGCACGCCGTCCTCGGCCCCGGCGGAGACGGCGCCGCGCGTGACGCACACCAGGCGGGCCCCGGTGAGGCGGTCGTCCGCGAGGCAGGCGCGCACCTGGTCGAGGATCCGGTCGGCGTCGGAGCGCTCCTCGCCGGCCTCGGGCTCAGGCTCGGGCTGACGTACGGGGCACGGTACGAGGATCACCTCGGGCGCCCCGGCCTGCGACGCGGCCGCAGCCAGGGTGGTCACGTCCGGGTGGACGGTCACGCCTCCGGTGGCGGTGGTGAGGGCCGTGACCAGGCCGAAGTCGTCGTGGCCCGCGAGGGCCCACAGGCCGGCCGGTTCCTGCGCCTGAGCGAGGTCCAGGGGGCTCCAGGCGCCCCGGGAGAGCGCGTTCGGGGCTCCGCCGGCGGGCGTGGGCAACCAGTAGGAGCGGCGCTGGAAGGCGTACGTCGGCAGGGGCACCCGGCGCGCCCCCCGGTCGGCGGCGATCCGCTCCCACGCCACGGTGGCCCCGTGCGTGTGGACGGCGGCGAGTGCGCCGAGCAGCGCGGGCACCTCGGGCCTGCCGCGCCGCGCGGTCGCGGCGAACACGGCCCCGTCCCGGTCCGGCAGGCAGTCGCGGCCCATCGCCGCGAGGACCGCGTCCGGCCCGATCTCCAGGAAGAGGCGCACGCCGCGTTCGGCGAGCGCGCCCATGCCGTCGCGGAAGCGGACGGCCTCGCGGGCGTGCCGTACCCAGTACTCGGGCGTGGCGATGGACTGGGCGGCGACGGTACGGCCCGTCAGGTTGGACACCACGTCGATGCGGGGCGCCCGGTAGTCGAGGCCGGCCGCCACCTCGCGGAAGGCGTCGAGCATCGGGTCCATGCGGGGCGAGTGGAACGCGTGGCTGACGCGCAGCCGGGTGGCCTTGCGCCCCCGGCCCCGCCACAGTTCGGCGAGGTCGAGCACGGCGTCCTCGTCGCCGGCGAGCACGGTGGCCAGCGGGCCGTTGAGGGCGGCGACGGAGACCCTGCCCTCAAGCCCTGCGAGGGTGGGCAGCACCTCTTCCTCGGAGGCCTGGACGGAGACCATGGCCCCGCCCTCCGGCAGCTCCTGCATGAGCCGGCCGCGCGCGGCGACGAGGGCGGCGGCGTCCTTGAGGGAGAGGACCCCGGCGCAGTGGGCCGCGGCGATCTCGCCGACGGAGTGGCCGACGACGACGTCGGGGGCGAGACCCCAGTGGGTCAACAGGCGGAAGAGCGCGGTCTCGTAGGCGAAGAGCGCGGGCTGGGTGTACGCGGTCCGGTGCAGCGGCCCGGCGTCCGCCGGGTCCTCTTCGGTTCCGGTCCCGAACATGACCTCGCGCAGCGGTCGGTCGAGGTGCTCGTCGAGCAGGTCGCAGACCTCGTCCAGGGCCGCGGCGAACACGGGGTACGTGTCGTACAACTCGCGCCCCATACCGACGCGTTGGCTGCCCTGCCCCGTAAAGAGGAAGGCGAGTCCACCGGGGCGGACGGTGCCTGTCGTCGCGGTGGCGGGGTTGGTCCCGGCGGCGAGCCCGGCGAGCGCGGCCCGCGCCGCGTCGGGGCCTTCGGCGAGGACGAGGGCCCGGTGCTCGAAGTGGGTGCGGGTGACCGCCAGCGAGTGGGCGACGTCGTCGAGGCGCTGCTCGGGGTGGGCGTCCAGGTGGGCGAGCAGGGCGTCGGCCTGAGCGCGCAGGGCGTCGGGGGTACGACCGGAAACAGCGAGCGGGAGGGGTACAGAGACCGACGGCAGCGCCCCCTCCTGTCCCTCCTGCTCCACGACCGTCCCCGGATCGGCCAGAACGAGGTGGCAGTTGGTACCGCCCATGCCGAACGACGAGACACCCGCGAGAAGCCGACCGTCTCCGCCCGAGCCTCCCTCCCCGTCTCCGCCCTCCAGAGGGCTGAGGCGGTCGTTCACCCGCAGCCGGAGGTCGTCGAGAGGGATGGCGGGGTTGGCGGAGCGGAAGCCGAGGCTCGCGGGGAGGGCGCGCTCCCGCAGGGCGAGAACCGCCTTGATGAGGCCCGCGATGCCCGCGGCGCCCTCCAGGTGGCCGATGGTGGGCTTCACGGAGCCGACGAGCAGCGGAGTCCGGGCCGCCCGGCCGCTGCCGTGCCCGAGGACGGCGCCGACCGCGGCCGCCTCGATGGGGTCGCCGAGGGGGGTGCCGGTGCCGTGCAGCTCGACGAAGCGGACGGCGGCGGGATCGACGCCGGCCCGCTCGTAGGAGCGGCGCAGCACCTCCTCCTGGGCGGCTCCGTGCGGGGCGGTGAGGTTGTCGCCGCCGCCGTCGTTGTTGACGGCGCCGCCCAGGACGAGACCGTGGACGGTGTCGCCGTCGGCGCGGGCCCGGCTCAGGGTCTTCAGGACGACGACGCCGCCGCCCTCGCCCCGTACATAGCCGTTGGCGCGCTCGTCGAAGGTGTACGTACGCCCGTCGGGCGACAGCGCGCCGAACCGTTCGGCGACGGTGAAGCCCTCGGGAACCAGGTTCAGGCTCACCCCGCCCGCGAGGGCCAGCTCGGAGTCGCCCTTGCGCAGGCTCTCGCAGGCGAGCTGGACGGCGACGAGCGAGGAGGACTGGGCGGTGTCGACGACGAGGCTGGGGCCGCGCAGACCGAGGACGTAGGAGACCCGGTTGGCGATGATGCCCCGGCTGACGCCGGTGATGGTGTGGTGGGTGACGGCGTCGGAGCCGTACTCGTGGACCAGTTTCGCGTAGTCGTCCCAGATCGCGCCGACGAAGACACCGGCCCGCGCCCCCTGGAGCGTGCCCGGGACGACGCCGGCGTTCTCCAGCGCCTCCCAGGCGAGTTCGAGCATGAGGCGCTGCTGCGGGTCGATGGCCGCCGCCTCCCGCGGGGTGATCCCGAAGAACTCGGGATCGAACGCGTCGACACCGTCGAGGAATCCGGCCGGCCGGGAGACCGCCCCGGCCGGGAGGCCGGGACGGTCGTCGGGCGACCGGTCGGACACCGCGCTCTCGCCGGCCGTGAGCAGCCGCCAGTACGCCTCGGGCCCCGCCGCTCCGGGGAAGCGGCAGGCCATCCCGACGACGGCGATGGGCTCCTCGGGCACTGCAGTGTCCATGGTGTGCTCGTCCTTTCCGTGGTCGCGCGGGCACGCTGAAGGGCGCGGCGAGGGTGTGCTGAAGGGAGGTGAGGGAGCGAAGGAGAACAGAACAGAACGGAAGAGGAGCCTCAGCCGTACGCGTAGAAACCCCGGCCGGACTTCTTGCCCAGCAGACCGCCGTCGACCATGCGCAGCAGCAGCGGCGGGGGCGCGTACAGGGGCTCCTTGAACTCCTCGTACATGGCCTGCGCGATGGAGACGGTGGTGTCCACGCCGATGAGGTCGACAAGACGCAGCGGACCCATGGGGTGCGAGCAGCCGTGGACCATGCCGTCGTCGATGACCTGGGCGGTCGCGAGGCCGGAGTCGAGCATCCGGACGGCGGAGAGGAGGTACGGGAAGAGCAGGGCGTTCACGACGAAGCCGGCCCGGTCGGGGGACTTGATCGGCTTCTTGCCGAGGACGTCCTTCACGAAGGCCAGGGACCGCTCGCTCACCCGCGGTTCGGTGAGCACCGAGTCGACGATCTCGACCAGCGGCATGACCGTTGCGGGGTTGAAAAAGTGCATGCCGAGCACCTGGCCGGGCCGGCTGGTGGCGCCGGCGAGCCGCACGATGGGCAGCGAGGAGGTGTTGGAGGCGAGGATCGCGTCCGGGTCGGTGAGGATCTTGTCGAGGGTGGCGAACAGCTCCAGCTTCAGCGGCTCGTCCTCCTTGATCGCCTCGATCACGAGCTGCCGGTCGGCGAGTTCGCCGAGGTCGCGGGTGAAGGAGACCCGGTCGAGGGCCGCGTCGCGCTCCTGCTCGGTCAGCTTGCCCTTGGCGACGCCCCGGTCGAGGGACCGGGTCAGCCGCTGGGGTCCGGTGACGAGGGAGTTGGCGGAGGACACCTGGACGATGACGTCCAGTCCTGCTCGGGCGCACAGTTCGGCGACGCCGCTGCCCATGATGCCGCTGCCGACGATGCCGACGCGACGGATGGCGGGGTCGGCGCTCGCGGTCGTGGCAGTGGCAGTGGCAGTAGTGGTCGTACTGGTACTGGTGCTGATACCGCTCTCGGTCATGCTCCGGTCCCCCAGGTCAGAAGTGCCGCTCCGATCGACATGCCGCCGCCGAATCCGGCGAGCAGCACCAGCTGTCCCGGGGACAGGGCCCCGCTGCGATGGGCGTCGTCGAGAGCGACGGGAACCGACGCGCTGCCCACGTTTCCGTACTTGCGCAAGGTGCGGTGGGTCACGGCGCGGGTCAGGCCCGCGCGCTCCACGACGTCGCTCAGCAGGACGCCGTTGGCCTGGTGGGGCACGAAGTGGTCCACTCGTGCGAGGTCCACGCCGGTGCGCCGGGCCAGCCCGCCGAGCGCCTGCGGGACGTGGTCGGCGACGAAGTCCCGTACGCCTCGGCCGTCCATGCGGAAGAAGTGGCCACCCTCGGCGACGGTGGCCTCCGAGGCCGGGTTCCGGCTGCCGCCGGCTTCGACCCGGATGAGGCCGTGGGCGTCGCCGCGGCTGGCGAGGTCGACGCCGATGATCCCGTACGGGGCGGGTACCGCGCCGACGACGGCGGCGCCCGCGCCGTCGGCGAAGAGGACGGCGGTGCGGCGGTCGTCGAAGTCGAGGATGCGGGAGTAGAGGTCGGCGCCGATGACCAGGACCCGGCTGTCGGGTGCGGCGGCGACGAGGCAGCGGGCCAGTTCGAGGGCGTAGACGAAGCCGCTGCAGACGACGTTGACGTCGAAGCAGGCGGCGTTGACGGCGCCGAGGGCCGTCTGCACGAGGTAGGAGGTGGGGGGCTGGGGGAAGTCGCCGGTCGATGTGGAGACGATGAGGTAGTCGAGTCGGTCCGCGGCGAGCCCGGCCTGTTCGAGGGCGTTCTCGGCGGCGCGCACGGCCAGGTCGGAGGTGGCCTCGTAGGGGGCGGCGTAGCGCCGCGAACGGATCTGGGTCTTCCGCTCGATCCACTCGGGGGTGACCCCGACGCGGGCGGCGATCTCCTCGTTGTCGACCTCGCGTTTGGGCAGGTACGAGCCCGTGGCGAGGATCCCGATCTGTCGGTCCGTCATGTCAGACCGCCGCCGCTGTGGTGGCGCGCAGGGGGTTGATGCGTGCTTCGCCGAGGCGGGCGCGGAGGTCGGGGTCGGTGACGCCGAGGCCCTCCTCGGGTGCCAGGCAGAGCACGCCGACCTTGCCGGTGTGGCGGTTCTCCTGGACGAGCCGGGCCGCCTCGCCGACCTCGGCGAGCGGGTAGACCTCGGAGAGGATCGGGGAGAGGTGCCCGAGCCGGAAGAGCCGGTTGCACTCGGCCTGCTCCTGGAGGTTGGCCGCGTGGCTGCCGACGACGCGCTTCAGGTTCATCCACAGGTAGCGGTTGTCGAAGTGGTGGTCGTATCCCGTGCTGGAGCCGCAGGTGACGACGGTGCCGCCGGGGCGGACGACGAAGACGGAGATGCCGAAGGTGGCCCGGCCGATGTAGTCGAAGACAATGTGCGGGTCCTCGCCGACCTGGCGGCGGATCTCGCGGCCGAGCGCCTTGCCGAGCTCGATCGTGCGTTCCGGGCTGGGGGCGGCGTCGCCGCCGAGCCCGATCTCGGAGCGGTCGATGACGACGTCGCAGCCGAGGCGGCGCAGGAGTTCGGCCTTGCGCGGGGAGCCGACGACGCCGACCGGGATGCCGCCGGCGTTCTTCACCATCTGGACGGCGAAGGCGCCGAGTCCGCCGGTCGCGCCCCAGATCAGCACGATGTCGCCCTGCTTGACGCGGGCGCCCTTGTCGCTGACGAGCATCCGGTAGGAGGTCGCCGCGGTCAGCATGACCCCGGCGGCCTCCTCCCAGGTCAGATGGCCGGGCTTGGGCAGCAGCTGGCTCGCGCGGACGACGCTGTAGTGGGCGAGGCCGCCGAAGTTGGTCTCGTAGCCCCAGATGCGCTGTTCGGCGCCGAGCATCGCGTCGGCGTGGGTGGCCGGCTCCTCGGAGTCGACCTGGACGCACGAGACGACGACGTGGTCGCCGACCTTCCAGCGCCGGACCCCGGCCCCGACCCGGACGACGACGCCGGCGGCGTCGGAGCCGAGGACGTGGTGCGGCAGGTCGTGCCGGGCGGCGTCGCCGCCCTGGCGGCCGTACCGCTTGAGGAAGTCGAACGTGGGCTTCGGCTCGAACGTGGCGGACCAGACGGTGTTGTAGTTCACCGAACTCGCCATGACGGCGACGACCACCTCGTCCGGCGCGAGCTCGGGCATGGGCACCCGCCCCACCTGGAGCGACTTCCGCACGTCCCGGTCCTCGATACCGGCGAACATGTCGACGTCGGCGGCGCGCAGATGCGCGGCCAGGTACTCCGCGGGTAACGCGTGCCGTTCCAGCTCGTCCGGTCCGGCCCCCGCGAGCAGGGCCTCGGCCAGAGCATCCATGTCTCCCCCTCTGTGATGAGCTCGACGCGCACGGCGGCAGCGGCGGACGCGATGCGTCCGCGGGTGCCATGCCGGGAACCTGGGGCTGGACGGGCCCGGCCTCACCGCACTGTGAGCCACCCGACCGCCCCGATAGGCCCGACGGTACGCATCCCGGGCGCCCACCCCCACCCTTAACCGCCCCCTAGCCACGACCCACGCTCCAGGCCCCCGGCAAGGGGGTCCCCCACCCCGACCACTGGGGTGGGACACCCCTGCGCACAGGGGTGGGCCCCCTTCCGACGCGAAGAGGCTCCGCCCCCTGAACCAGTGGCGGAGCCTCGGAGCCGTGTCGGCCACTGCCGATCCATCGTCAGGTCGGCAGGACAGGGGTCGGCCCCGTGGGCGAGGTACGAGCGAGGGGAGAGCGCGCGACGCTCCGAAGGTGACGCGGGACACGGTCACGGATGCGCCGAACGGGGGGTTGGAACGCGCCGCGCGCGCCGCGTCCACCTTTTGCCCAGCCAGGTGTGCTTTCCTGCCTGGGACGGGCCGCGGAGGCCCTTCGGGATCACGTCCGACCAGGGGAAGTGCCTGGTCGCGACGTTTCTTCTCGGTGGGGCGGGTGGGACTCGAACCCACGGCCGACGGATTATGAGTCCGCTGCTCTAACCGGCTGAGCTACCGCCCCTTACCGCGTGGCGCGTACAAGTGTGCGCGCCGTCTGCCGCAGCATAGCCGCTCATACGATCTCCTGCTCCGGATGGTCGGCGTCTGCTGCGCACTCCTCGACCATGAGGACCGCGCAGCGTGGCGCATGGTTCCCGGGCATACGAAAAAGGACCCCTAAGGGTCCTTTTTCTGTTGCTCCCCCGGCTGGACTCGAACCAGCAACCCTCCGGTTAACAGCCGAATGCTCTGCCAATTGAGCTACAGGGGATCGCGCTCCCCCGACTGGACTCGAACCAGTAACCTGCCGGTTAACAGCCGGCTGCTCTGCCAATTGAGCTACAGGGGATTGCTGCGGTTGCACCGAACGGATCCACCTCGGGTGTTCCCGGGCGGCGCGCGCTCGCTGCGACACATACATTAGCGCAAGCAGGGGGGTGCTCCGCCAATCGGTATGCCGTGGGCGCTCGTGGGCACCAGAGAAGCAACAGGGAAGCTCAAGGGAAGGTGGTGCCGCCGTGCGGTACAAGCTGACGTTCGTCGTGGGGCTGGCCCTCGGTTACGTCATCGGGACGCGGGCCGGGCGTGAGCGCTACGAGCAGATGAAGAAGTCGGCCAGGGACTTCTCGCAGAACCCGGCCGTGCGCAACGCCGCCGAGTCCGCGGCGCAGACCGGGCGGCAGTTCGCCGGCAAGGCGTACCACGCCGTGAGCGACAAGGTCGGCGACAGGCTCCCCGCCTCCGTGACCGACCGGATCCACTCCCTCCGTCACCACAACGGTCAGGTGACCGAGGA
This sequence comes from Streptomyces sp. NPDC001927, assembly GCF_053594455.1. Taxonomy (NCBI): domain Bacteria; kingdom Bacillati; phylum Actinomycetota; class Actinomycetes; order Kitasatosporales; family Streptomycetaceae; genus Streptomyces; species Streptomyces sp. NPDC001927. The sequence continues at coordinate 36,490 of NZ_JBSFEN010000019.1, forward strand.
CGAGTGGGGGGTGAGCAACACCTGATCGGCACTCCGAGAGAGCGGTGACCCCGGCCGAAATCGGCACCCCTACCCCGCGCGCGCTCCCCTTACTCCTCCGCGTGCGGCAGAATCTCCTCCCATGGGGATAGTCGCCGGCTTGGACAGCTCAGCCGAGTTCACACGCATCGTCGTCTGCGACGCGGACACGGGTGCCGTACTGCGTCAGGGGTACGCCCCGCACCCGGGTGAGCCCAAGGCCACCGATGTCGACCCGCAGGCGTGGTTGCTCTCGCTCGGTGAGGCGGCCGGGGGTGGGCTGCTCGAAGGGGTGCAGGCCATCGGGGTCTCCGCGCAGCAGCACGGGCTCGTGCCGCTCGACGCGCAGGGCGGGCTCGTCCGGCCGGCCATGGTCGGCAACGACAAGCGCGCACAGGTGGCCGCAGCCGACCTCGTCGAGGCGTTCGGCGGGCGGCAGGCCTGGGCCGAGGCCGTCGGCTCCGTACCGCAGTCCGGGCAGCCGGTGGCCAAGCTCCGCTGGCTGGCCCGCTCCGAGCCCGAGCACGCCCAGCGCGTCGCGATGCTCCTCCAGCCGCACGACTGGCTCGTCTGGCAGCTCCTCGGCCGCCCCGTGCGCCGCACCACCGACCGCGGCGCCGCCTCCGCCACCGGCTACTGGTCCGCCGGCACGGGCGCGTACCGGCCCGACCTCGTCGAGCTGGCCCTCGGCCACCAGGCCGTCCTCCCCGAGGTGCTCGGCCCCGCCGAGGCCGCCGGCACCACCCCCGAGGGCCTGCTGATCTCGGCCGGTACGGGCGAGACGATGGCCGCCGCCCTCGGGCTCGGGCTCGGGCCCGGCGACGCGGTCGTCTCCCTCGGCGCCTCCGGTTCGGTCATGGCCGTGCACCACGAGGCGCTCGCCGACCCGCAGGGGCTGATCACCTCCTTCGCCGACGCGGCCGGGATGCACCTGCCCGTCGTCCACACCTCCAACGCGGTACGCGCGCTGCGCGGCACCGCCGAGATGCTCGGGGTGGAGAGCCTGGACGAGCTGTCCGCGCTGGCCCTGAAGTCGACGCCGGGTGCCTCCGGGCTCGTCCTGCTCCCCTATCTGGAGGGCGAGCGGACCCCGCAGCTGCCGCACACCGCCGGCACGCTCAGCGGGCTTCGCCGCGAGTCGATGAAGCCCGAGCACCTGGCCCGGGCCGCGTTCGAGGGCATGCTGTGCGCGCTCACCGACGCCATGGACGTGCTGCGCGGACGCGGTGTGGAGGTGCGCCGGGTGTTCCTGCTCGGTGCGGCGGCCGGGCTGCCCGCCGTGCAGGCGATCGCCCCCGCGATCTTCGGCGCGCAGGTCGTCGTCGCGCAGCCCGCCGACTACGCGGCGCTCGGCGCGGCCCGACAGGCCGCCTGGGCGCTCGGGGTGGCCCGGGGCACGCTGTCGCCCACCGCTCCCCCTGCCTGGCAGGGCGCGGCCGCGCAGATCTTCGAGCCAGGTGAGGAGCTGGCCGTCGGCCAGGCCGTACGGCAGCAGTACGTGGCCACGCGGGAGCAGATCCACCCGGGCGCGTTCGGCTCGTAGCGGAGTCCGTTCAAGACTCGACAAAACACAGTCGTAACGCCGAGGGGGCGCGGGCGATAGTAGGACCCGTGCTCCTACGACTTCTCCGAACCCACCTTCGACCGTACAAGAAGCCCATCGGTCTGCTGGTCCTGCTGCAGTTCCTGCAGACCTGCGCGTCCCTCTACCTGCCGACCCTGAACGCGGACATCATCGACAACGGTGTCGTCGACGGGGACACCGGCTACATCCTGCGGTTCGGCGCCCTGATGATCGCCGTCTCGGTGATCCAGGTCGTCTGCAACGTCGGCGCCGTCTACTACGGGGCGCGGACCGCCTCCGCGCTCGGCCGGGACGTCCGCGCCGCGGTCTTCGACCGGGTGCAGTCGTTCTCGGCCCGCGAGGTCGGGCAGTTCGGCGCCCCGTCGCTGATCACCCGTACCACCAATGACGTCCAGCAGGTCCAGATGCTGGTCCTGATGGCGTTCACGCTGATGGTGTCGGCGCCGATCATGTGCGTCGGCGGCATCGTCATGGCGCTCAGCCTCGACGTGCCGCTGTCGGCGGTGCTGATCGCGGTCGTGCCGGTCCTTGGCATCGCGGTCTCGTTGATCGTGCGGAGGATGCGCCCGCTGTTCCGGACGATGCAGGAGCGGCTCGACACGGTGAACCGGGTGCTGCGGGAGCAGATCACCGGCAACCGGGTGATCCGGGCCTTCGTGAAGGACGGATACGAGCGGGACCGGTTCAAGGTCTCCAACACCGAGCTGACCGACGTCTCGATGGCGACGGGCCGGCTGATGGCGCTGATGTTCCCCACCGTGATGACGGTCGTGAACGTCTCCAGCGTCGCGGTGGTCTGGTTCGGGGCGCACCGCATCGCGAGCGGCGGGATGGAGATCGGCGCGCTGACCGCCTTCCTCGCCTATCTGATGCAGATCGTGATGTCCGTGATGATGGCCACCTTCATGTTCATGATGGTGCCGCGCGCCGAGGTGTGTGCCGAGCGCATCGAGGAGGTCCTCTCCACGGAGAGCAGCGTCGTGCCGCCGGCCGAGCCGGTGCGCGAGCTGGGGCGGCGCGGCCATCTGGAGGTCAGGAGCGCGGACTTCCGCTACCCGGGCGCCGAGGAGTCGGTCCTGCGGGACGTGGAGCTGGTGGCCCGGCCGGGTGAGACGACGGCGATCATCGGTTCGACCGGCAGCGGCAAGTCGACGCTGCTCGGCCTGGTGCCCCGGCTGTTCGACGTGACCGGCGGCGAGGTGCTCGTCGACGGGGTGGACGTACGGAAGCTGGCGCCCGAGCTGATGGCGCGGACGGTGGGGCTCGTCCCGCAGAAGCCGTACCTGTTCTCCGGGACGGTCGCGACGAACCTGCGGTACGGGAAGCCCGACGCGAGCGACGAGGAGCTGTGGCACGCGCTCGAGGTGGCGCAGGCGGCGGACTTCGTGAAGAAGCTGGAGAACGGGCTGAACGCGCCGATCGCACAGGGCGGCACCAATGTGTCCGGCGGTCAGCGGCAGCGGCTCGCGATCGCCCGGACGCTGGTGCAGCGGCCGGAGATCTATCTCTTCGACGACTCGTTCTCGGCGCTCGACTACCAGACCGACGCCCTGCTGCGGGAGGCGCTGAAGGCGGAGACGTCGGACTCGACCGTCGTGATCGTCGCCCAGCGGGTGTCGACCATCCGGGACGCCGACCGCATCGTGGTCCTCGACGAGGGCCGGGTCGTGGGGACGGGACGCCATCACGAGCTGATGGCGGGCAATGAGACGTACCGGGAGATCGTGCTCTCCCAGCTGACCGAGGCGGAGGCAGCCTGATGGCCGGTCCTGGCGGACGGATGATGGCCGGTGGCGGCCCCAACGAGCGGTCCATGAACTTCAAGGGCTCGGGCAAGCGGCTGCTGCGGCAGCTGGCGCCCGAGCGGGGCCCGCTCTGGCTGATGCTGGTCGCCTGCGTGCTCGGCGTGGCGGGCTCGGTGTTCGGCCCGCTGATCCTCGGCAAGGCGACCGACTTGGTCTTCGCGGGCGTGGTCGGCCGGCAGATGGCCGACGGCACGACGAAGGCGCAGGCGATCGAGGGCCTGCGGGCCAAGGGCGACGACGGGATGGCGGACATGCTGTCCGGGGTGGACTTCACCCCCGGGCAGGGCATCGACTTCACGGCCGTCGGCAAGGTGCTGCTCCTGGTCCTGGCGATCTATGTGGCGGCCGGTCTCCTCATGCTGGTGGCGACCCGGATGTCGATCAGGGTGATCAACCGGACCGTCTACCGGATGCGCGAGGACGTGCAGGCGAAGCTGGCGCGGCTGCCACTGTCGTACTTCGACCGGGCCAAGCGCGGTGAGGTGCTGAGCCGGGCCACGAACGACCTCGACAACATCTCGCAGACGCTCCAGCAGTCGATGGGCCAGCTGATCAACTCGCTGCTCACCATCGTCGGCGTCCTGGGGATGATGTTCTGGATCTCGCCGCTCCTCGCGCTGGTCGCGCTCGTCACCGTGCCGGTGTCGGTGGTCGTGGCGACGAAGATCGGCAAGCGCTCGCAGCCGCACTTCGTGCAGCAGTGGAAGTCCACGGGCACCCTCAACGCCCATGTGGAGGAGATGTACAGCGGCCACGCCCTGGTGAAGGTCTTCGGGCGGCAGGACGAGTCGGCCGCGGACTTCCGCGAGCAGAACCAGGCGCTGTACGAGGCCGGGTTCAAGGCCCAGTTCAACAGCGGTGTGATGCAGCCGGTGATGTTCTTCATCTCGAACATCAACTATGTGCTCGTCGCCGTCGTCGGAGGGCTGCGGGTGGCGAGCGGCACGCTGTCGATCGGTGACGTGCAGGCGTTCATCCAGTACTCCCGCCAGTTCTCGATGCCGCTGACGCAGGTCGCGTCGATGGCGAACCTGGTGCAGTCGGGTGTCGCGTCCGCCGAGCGGATCTTCGAGCTCCTCGACGCCGACGAGCAGACCCCGGACGCGCCGCGGAGCGAGCGGTCCTCGGAGTCGCTGGGCAAGGTGGCCCTGGAGGAGGTGGCGTTCCGCTACGAGCCGGACAAGCCGCTCATCGAGGACCTCTCCCTGACGGTGGAGCCGGGCCAGACGGTCGCGATCGTCGGCCCGACGGGCGCGGGCAAGACGACGCTGGTGAACCTGCTGATGCGGTTCTACGACGTGACCGCCGGCCGGATCACCCTGGACGGGACGGACATCTCGGCGATGTCCCGCGACGAGCTGCGGGCCGGGATCGGCATGGTCCTCCAGGACACCTGGCTCTTCGGCGGGACGATCGCCGAGAACATCGCGTACGGGGCGAGCGGGGAGGTCTCGCGGGAGCGGATCGAGGAGGCGGCGCGGGCGGCCCACGCCGACCGCTTCATCCGCACCCTCCCCGACGGCTACGACACCGTCATCGACGACGAGGGCGGGAACGTCAGCGCCGGCGAGAAGCAGCTGATCACCATCGCGCGGGCATTCCTGTCCGACCCGGTGATCCTGGTCCTCGACGAGGCGACCAGCTCGGTCGACACCCGTACCGAGGTGCTCATCCAGAAGGCGATGGCCCGCCTCGCCGACGGGCGCACCTCGTTCGTGATCGCGCACCGGCTCTCCACCATCAGGGACGCGGACGTGATCCTGGTGATGGAGAACGGCTCGATCGTCGAACAGGGCACGCACGACGAGCTGTTGGCGTCGGGCGGGGCGTACGCGCGGCTGTACGCGGCCCAGTTCGCCCGGGCGGTCGCGGAGGTGGACTAGGCGGGCTAGTCCAGGTAGCCCCTGAGCTGGTCCGCGAAGGCGTGGTCCCGCAGCTTGTTGAGGGTCTTCGACTCGATCTGGCGGATGCGTTCGCGCGTCACGCCGAAGAGCCGGCCGATCTCCTCCAGGGTGCGGGGCCTGCCGTCGTCGAGGCCGTAGCGGAGCTGGACGACCTTGCGTTCGCGCTCGCCAAGGGTGGAGAGGACGGCCTCCAGGTGCTCGCGCAGCAGCAGGAACGCGGCCGACTCCACGGGGCTGGCGGCATCGCCGTCCTCGATGAGGTCGCCGAGCGCGACGTCGTCCTCCTCGCCGACGGGGGCGTGCAGGGAGACCGGTTCCTGGGCGAGGCGCAGCACTTCGCCGACCCGCTCGGGGGCCAGGTCGAGCTGGGCGGCGACCTCTTCCGCGGTGGGTTCGTAGCCGCGCTCCTGGAGCATCCGGCGCTGGACGCGGATGACCCGGTTGATGAGTTCGACGACATGGACGGGGACGCGGATGGTCCGGGCCTGGTCGGCGAGGGCCCGTGACATCGCCTGGCGGATCCACCAGGTCGCGTACGTCGAGAACTTGTAGCCGCGCGCGTAGTCGAACTTCTCGACGGCCCGGATCAGGCCGAGGTTGCCCTCCTGGACCAGGTCGAGCATGGTCAGGCCGCGTCCGACGTACCGCTTGGCGACGGAGACGACGAGCCGCAGGTTGGCCTCGATGAGCCGGCGCTTGGCCATCCGGCCGAGGACGACGAGCCGGTCCAGGTCGTGGGCGAGCCGCGAGTCCAGGTCGGGGGTGCCCACGAGCTTCGCCTCGGCGAAGAGCCCGGCCTCGACGCGGCGGGCGAGGTCGACCTCCTCGGCGGCGGTGAGCAGCGGGATCCGGCCTATCTCGCGCAGGTACTGGCGGAAGAGATCGGACGAGGGCCCGTTCCCGCCGAGATCGGCGACGCGGCGCGGGACCGGCTCCGGGTCGGGCGTGTCGTCCACGAACTCCGTGGGCTCGGGCGGATCCGCTCCCTCGGCCTGCTCCGCGGAGGCCGGCGCCTCCGGATGGTGGGCGGCCGGGCGCTGCCCGGGCACGACGTCGGACAGGGTCTGGGTCTGCACGGGGGCGACCTCCAGGGTGATCGCTGCCGGTGCTCCGGGGGCTCAGGCACCGCTTCCCAGTGTGGGGTACGACACATCGCCGCCACGAGGGGCGTGCGGTGACTTTTTGAGTTCGCGAGGTGACCGAACGTCAGAACCCGTACAGGGAAGTCCTATAGGGCTGCGGCGCCGTTGGTGCGGAGCGACTGGCCGTACTGGGTGAGGACCCACAACTCGTTCTGTACGGCGGCCACTTGGGCCGGGTCGCCGTTCACGCCGAGCCGGGCCAGGGTGCCTTGGACGTCGCGGACGCGGCGGTCGACGGCGCGCAGCCGGACGGAGACGAGCTGGGCGCCCGCGTAGACCTCGTCGACGACCTTGGCGAAGAGCGTCTCGACGGCGAGCTCGGTGACGAGCGCGCGGACGGTGTCGTCGGGGGCGGCCTCGCGGACGGCGGACAGATAGTCGGCGGGCGCTCCGGTGGCGCCGCCCGCGTCCTGGACGCACTGGCGGACGGCCGCGTAGGGCGGGGCGGTGAACTCGTCGGCGCCGTACGCGTCGAAGGCCGGGGAGACCAGCTCGGGCCGCTGGAGGGCGAGCTTGAGCAGCTCGCGCTCGGTGCGGTGCGCGGGGCTGCGCAGGTTGAGCGCGGGGCCGGCCTGCACGGCGGGCGCCTGGGTGTTCTGGTAGGCACGCTGGGGCGCCGCCTGCGTCGGGCCGCCCCGGCCGCCGCGGTCCCGCTGCCAGCGGGCGATCTGGGCGACGCGCTTGACCACGAACGGGGTGTCGAGGATGCCGAGCATGCCGGCGAGCTGGACGGCGACCTCGTGCTGGGAGGCGATGTTCTTGATCCGGGCGACGATCGGGGCGGCCTCGTCGAGCGCGGCGGCCCGGCCGGCCGGGGTCTCCAGGTCGTACCGCTTCACGATCTGGCGGAGCGCGAACTCGAACAGCGGGGTGCGCGGCTCGACCAGCTCGGCGACGGCCTGGTCGCCCTTGGCGAGGCGCAGGTCGCAGGGGTCCATGCCGTCGGGGGCGATGGCGATGTAGGTCTCGGCGGCGAACTTCTGGTCGTCCTCGAAGGCGCGCAGGGCCGCCTTCTGGCCGGCCGCGTCGCCGTCGAAGGTGAAGATCACCCGGGCCGAGCCGTTGTCCATCAGGAGCCGACGGAGGATCTTGATGTGGTCGCCGCCGAAGGCGGTGCCGCAGGTGGCGATGGCGGTGGTGACGCCCGCGAGGTGGCAGGCCATGACGTCGGTGTAGCCCTCGACGACGACGGCCCGGCTGACCTTGGCGATGTCCTTCTTCGCCAGGTCGATGCCGTAGAGCACCTGGGACTTCTTGTAGATCGGCGTCTCGGGCGTGTTGAGGTACTTGGGCCCGTTGTCGTCGTCGCGGAGCTTGCGCGCGCCGAAGCCGACGACGTCGCCGCCCACGTCCCTGATCGGCCACATCAGCCGGCCGCGGAAGCGGTCGATGGGGCCGCGGCGGCCGTCCTGGGAGAGCCCGGAGAGGATCAGCTCCTTGTCGGAGAAGCCCTTGCCGCGCAGGAAGCGGGTGAGGTGGTCCCAGCCGGCCGGGGAGTAGCCGACGCCGAAGTGCGCGGCGGCGGCCTGGTCGAAGCCGCGCTCGGCGAGGAACTTCCGGCCGATCTCGGCCTCGGGGGAGTCGAGTTGGTCGACGTAGAACTGGGCGGCCACCTTGTGCGCCTCGACCAGCCGGATGCGCTCGCCGCGCTGGTGGCCGGGGTTGTAGCCGCCCTCTTCGTACCGCAGGGTGATGCCGGCCTTCGCGGCGAGGCGCTCGACCGTCTCCGAGAAGGAGAGGTGGTCGATCTTCATCACGAAGGCGATCGTGTCGCCGCCCTCCTGGCAGCCGAAGCAGTGGAACAGGCCCTTGCTCGGGCTGACCTGGAAGGAGGGGGACTTCTCGTCGTGGAAGGGGCACAGGCCCTTGAGGTTGCCGCCGCCGGCGTTGCGGAGCTGGAGGTACTCGGACACGACGGCGTCGATCGGGACCGCGTCCCGTACCGCCTTCACGTCGTCATCGTTGATCCTGCCTGCCACGTGTGAAGTCTACGGGGGCGGGCAGGCGACCGGCCCCTACGTCAGCAGGCTCTCCAGGGGGACGGACGGGTTGGCGAGGGCGTCGGGGTCCACCGGGGACTGGGCCCGGATGAGGCCCTGGATGGGCTCTGTGACGTCCCACACATTCACGTTCATTCCCGCGAGGACCTTGCGGTCCTTGAGCCAGAAGGCGATGAACTGCCGCTTTCCGGCGTCGCCGCGGATCACGACCTGGTCGTAGGAGCCGGGCGGGGCCCAGCCGGAGTACTCCATGCCGAGGTCGTACTGGTCGGAGAAGAAGTACGGTACGCGGTCGTACGAGACGTGCTGCCCGAGCATGGCGCGGGCGGCGGCCGGGCCGCCGTTGAGGGCGTTGGCCCAGTGCTCGACGCGCAGCCGGGTGTCCAGGAGCGGGTGGTGCGCGGCGGCGACGTCACCGGCCGCGAAGATGTCGGGGTCGGAGGTGCGCAGCGAGGCGTCGACGGCGATGCCGCCGCCGTGGGCGCGGTCGACCAGGGCCAGCCCGGCGGCCTCCGCGAGGGCGGTGCGGGGGGCGGCGCCGATCGCGGCGAGGACGGCGTGCGCGGGGTGCTCCTCGCCGTCGTCGGTGCGGACGGCGAGGACCATGCCGTCCTGGCCGACGATCTCGGCGAGCCGGGCGCCGAAGGCGAAGCGGACGCCGTGCTCGGTGTGCAGGTCGGCGAAGAGCTGGCCGAGCTCGGGTCCGAGGACCTGGTGGAGCGGGGTGGGCTCGGACTCGACGACGGTGACCTCGGCGCCGTAGCCGCGGGCGGCGGCGGCGACCTCCAGGCCGATCCAGCCGCCGCCCGCGATCACCAGGTGGCCGTTGTCGCGGCCGAGGGCGGCCAGGACGTGGCGCAGCCGGTCGGCGTGGGCGAGCCGGCGCAGGTGGTGGACGCCGGCGAGGCCGGTGCCGGGGATGTCGAGGCGGCGCGGCTCGGAGCCGGTGGCGAGCAGCAGCCGGTCGTAGCGGATGGTGGTGCCGTCGCCGAGGCGTACGGTGCGGGCCTCGCGGTCGACGGTGGTGACGGGCTGCCCGAGGTGGAGCTCGACCTCGGCGCGGGCGTACCAGGACGGCTCGTGGACGAAGACGCTGTCGCGTTCCTCCTTGCCGGTGAGGTAGCCCTTGGAGAGCGGTGGGCGTTCGTAGGGGTGGTCGCGCTCGTCGCCGATGAGGATCACCCGGCCGGTGAACCCCTCGGACCGGAGCGTCTCCGCCGCCTTGGCCCCGGCCAGTCCCCCGCCGACGATGACGAAGGTCTGATCTGCGTCGACCACTTGATGCCTCCTCGTTGCGACCGCTTCTACGCTACGCCTCCGGCCGTTCGGCCAGCCGTTCCGCCTCGGGCCCTGAGCCGAGCGTCCCGCACGGAGCGTGATGACGAAAGAGGGCGGGCCCTCGGCGGGTCCTCAGGGCCTGCCGTGGCGGAGGCGGCCGTGGAGGGTGCGGGCGGAGGCGTCGGTGAGGGAGGCGATGTGGTCGATGATCACCCGCTTGCGCGACCTGTCGTCGTCCGCCGCGTCGAAGAGGGCGCGGAACTGCGGGTCGAGCCCCTCGGGGGCGCGGGAGGTGAGCGCCTCGGCGAGCTCGGCGAGGACGATGCGCTGGTCGGCGCGGAGGGCCTCCTGCTCGGCACGCTGCATGACGTACCGGTCGGCGACGGCCTTGAGGACGGCGCATTCGTTGCGGGTCTCGCGGGGGACGACGAGTTCGGCGGCGTACCGGGTGAGGCGCCCCGACCCGTACGCCTGCCGGGTGGCGCCCTCGGCGGAGAGGGCGAAGCGGCCGATCAGCTGGCTGGTGGCGTCCTTGAGGCGGGCCTGGGCGACGGCCGATCCGTCGTAGCCGTGCGGCCACCAGTCCTGGTCGACGAGCCGGTCGAGGGCGTCGGCGAGCTCCTGCGGGTCGGTGTCGTGCGGGACGTACCGGCCGATGGCGACGTGCCAGATGTCGGCGCGCTCGGGCTCGGAGAAGAGCATGTTCGGGTCGATGTGGCCGGCGTGCAGGCCGTCCTCGAAGTCGTGGACGGAGTACGCCACGTCGTCGGCCCAGTCCATGACCTGGGCCTCGAAGCACTTGCGGTGGGCGGGGGCGCCCTGCCGGACCCACTCGAAGACGGGGAGGTCGTCCTCGTACACCCCGAACTTGGACGAGTCCGGGTCCTCGGGGTGACCGCCGCGCGGCCAGGGGTACTTGGTGGCGGCGTCGAGCGCGGCGCGGGTGAGGTTGAGGCCGACGCTGACGGGCCGGCCGGTGGCGGGGTCGGCGATGAACCGCTTGGGTTCGATACGGGTGAGCAGCCGCAGCGACTGGGCGTTGCCCTCGAAGCCGCCGCAGTCCTTGGCGAACTCGTTGAGCGCGACCTCGCCGTTGTGTCCGAAGGGCGGGTGGCCCATGTCGTGGGCGAGGCAGGCGGCCTCGACGAGGTCGGGGTCGCAGCCGAGCGCGGCGCCGAGCTCGCGCCCGACCTGGGCGCACTCCAGGGAGTGGGTGAGGCGGGTGCGGGGGCTGGCGTCCCAGGCGTGGCTCCGGGAGCCGGGGGTGACGACCTGGGTCTTGCCCGCGAGCCGGCGCAGGGCGCTGGAGTGCAGCACGCGCGCGCGGTCCCGCTGGAAGGCGGTCCGCCCGGGCCGTTTGTCCGGCTCGGCGGCCCAGCGCTCGGTGGCGCTGTCGTCGTAGCCGGGGGTGTCTGTGATGCCGGGGGTGTCCGCGAAGCCTTCCATGCACCGAAGGTAACCGGCGGGACGGACAGCGGGGGCGGTAGGAGGACGGTCTTACCGGGGATTTTCGGCCGTACGCACTCAGGGAGCGGGGTCTGGCGCGTGGGCCCTAGGCGGAGGCGAGTTCTCGCCAGGTGGGCGCGGTCGCCGGGGTGGTGAGCGCCTGGTCGTAGCGGTGCAGGATCAGGCGGGCGAGCGCGGGGTGGTCGCCGAGCGGGGGCGCGGCGATCAAGGGGGCGTGGGCGGCGGCGCCGCTCGCGAAGCGGCCGGGGGCGGTGAAGCAGGAGGCGACGGCGACCCGGTGGCGGCCGCGGGCGGCGAGCGCGCGCACGGCGTCGGGGACGGTGGGGGCGGCGGCGGAGGCGTAGGCGGGGACGACGGGTGTGCCGCCGAGCCGTTCGGAGAGCGCGGCGGCGATCCGCCGCACGGCGGCGAGCCCCTCGGGGTCGCGCGATCCGGCCGCCGCGAGGACGATCCCGGTGGCCCGGGAGGCGCTGTCGGCGGAGGTCCACCCCGCCTCCGCGAGCCGGTCGACGAGCGCCTCGACGAGCAGCGGATGTGCCCCGAGCGGCGCGGCGATCCGCACCCGCCCGCCGGGCTGCGCGGCGACAGCGGCGGGCAGATCGTGCTTGACGTGATACCCGGGCCCGAAGAGCAGGGGGACGAGGACGGCGCGGGGGGCACCTGCGGCGGCGTCCCCCGTCCGCGCCGGGTCGTCCGCCGACACGGGTGCCGCGTCGGCCGTCGGGGGTGCCGCGAGGTCCGCGAGGACCTCCGGGAGGAGTGGGGGGTTCAGTTCGATGTGGGTGAGGCGGACGTCGAGGCCCGGGCGGAGTTCGCGGACGCGGTCGGCCAGCTCGGCGAGGGTGGTCGCGGCGCGTGGGTCGCGGCTGCCGTGGCCGACGGCGACGAGGGTGGGGCGGGGGGTGGGGCGTGCGGCGCCGTACGGGCGGACGTGGCTCAGGCGTTCGCCGAGCCGCGTCGTGATCGTGCCGAGCAGCTCGGCCGTGGTGTCGAACGTACTGTCCCGCTCCGTCATGCCCCGATCCTGCGCGCCCCGCGTTGCCACCCCGTTGCGTGGGCGTCACGAGTGTTTTCCGTGCGCTCACCGCCGCCCGGCGGGGGCTGTCAGGACGCCAGCCAGATCCGGAGCGGGCCGAGTTCCTCGAACCCCACCGCCAGGGCGGGCGCGAGGTCGTCGCCCGACTCGTAGCCGACGACCGGGCTGCCGGCGTCGACGAGGGTCAGGCAGCCGGCCCAGGCCTCGGCCGGGTCGGTTCCCTCGGCGGCGAAGAGGTTGGAGACGCCGGTCACCCGCCCGTTGTCGCTGAGCACCGCTCCCCCGGTGATCCGGCCGTCGGCTCCGTACCCCGCGACGACCTTCGTCGCGGGGTCGGCGAGGAGTTCGGGGCGGAAGAGCGCCGCCTCGTCCGCGTCCCCGCCGCTCCACGCCAGGGCCCAGGCGGCGAGCTCCGCCGGGTCGCGCACCGCACGCCACGACGTGTCCGCGGTGACGGGGACCTCCGGAGAGGGGAGCCAGCCGGGCCGATGGATCCAGCGCGCCTCGAAGAGCAGCCGGAAGCCCTCGGTGGACAGGTCCAGGCAGGCGAAGGAGTCCTTGACCGAGGCGCCGGGGGTGTCCCGGTCGATTCCGTCGAGGACGTCCCGTACCGACGCGTCGGCCGTCAGCGTCACCGCGTCCGGGTAGTAGAGCGGGGTACGGCGGGGGTTGGTCCAGGCGTGCCGCCGGAAGGTTCCGGGGCTGCCGTGCGCGCGGCACATCGCGTCGCACCACTCGGCGTTGTTGACGGCCGCTTCATCGATCATGTGCAGATCGTACGGATGACACCCTTCCGCCCTCATTCTTTTATCTAGCGGAATATATTTTCCGTCATGCGAATGTTTGCGCCCGCTCCCCCCGGGCTCCCCCGGCGCGTCGCCGCCGAACTCGTGGGCACCGCCGCCCTCGTGACCGTCATCGTCGGTTCCGGCCTCCAGGCCGAGGCCCTGAGCGAGGACGTGGGCGTGGCCCTGCTGGCCAACTCCCTCGCCTCCGCCCTGGGCCTCGGCGTCCTGATCGTGCTCCTCGGCCCCCTCTCCGGCGGCCACCTCAACCCGGCCGTCACCCTCTCCGAGTGGTGGGCGCGGAGGGGCGAGGAGGACGCGCCCGGGGCCCGCGAGGCCGCCGCGTACTGCGCCGCCCAGCTCGTCGGCGCGGTCTCCGGGGCCCTGCTCGCCGAGGCGATGTTCGGGCGGACGCCGGCCACCTGGTCCGTGTCCACCCAGGCCCGTTCGGAGCCCCACCTCCTGGTCGGCGAGGCCGTCGCCACCGCCGGGCTCGTCCTGCTCGTCGTGGGGCTGCGCCGGATCGGCCGGCTCGCGCTCGCGCCGGTCGCGGTGGCCGCGTACATCGCGGCGGCGATCTGGTTCACCTCCTCGGGCTCCTTCGCCAACCCCGCCGCGAGCGTCGGCCGCGCGCTCACCGACTCGTTCACCGGGATAGCCCCCGGCTCGCTCCCCGGCTTCGTCGGGGCGCAGCTCCTCGGCACCCTGCTCGGTGTCGCCGTCGCCACCGTTCTGTACGGGCGCGGCGAACCGAACGGCCCGCGTACGCGTCGAACAGGGTGACGGAGGCGGACAAGATCCACGGAGGTTCATCCATGCGCGGCCTGCGACGCGTACGCGTACTCGCCCGGCTGAAGCGGGGTGCGCTCGGGCTGACGCGGCTCACCCCGGTGCCCCGCACCACCCGGTCCCGGCGCCGTGCCGTGCAGGCCGTCATGCTGGGCGCCGTCCTCGCCCTCGCGCCCGCCACCTGGACGCACGCCGTCGCCGACAGCCGGCTGCGCACCACCGCCGACGTGCCCGCGCAGGAGGTCGCCGTCGTCTTCGGCGCCGGCCTCTGGAAGGGGCGGCCGACCCCGTACCTCGCGCACCGGCTCGACACGGCCGCCGAGCTGTACCGCGCGGGCAAGGTCAAGGTCGTCCTGGTGACCGGCGACAACAGCCGGGTCGAGTACGACGAGCCGGACGCGATGCGGACGTACCTCACCGCACGCGGCGTGCCGGACGGCCGGATCGTCAGCGACTACGCGGGCTTCGACACCTGGGACTCCTGCGTCCGCGCCAAGAAGATCTTCGGGGTCGACCGGGCCGTGCTCGTCACCCAGGACTTCCACATCAAGCGGGCCGTCGCGCTCTGCCGGGCGGCCGGCATCGAGTCGTACGGGGTGAAGGTGGTCGAACCCCACGACTCCGTCTTCTACTACGGCGGCGTCCGGGAGCTCGTCGCGGCGGGCAAGGCGGCCCTGGACGCCACCGTCCGGCCCGACCCGCACTTCCTCGGCGAGGAGGAGAAGGGCGTGACGGAGGCACTCGCCTCCGCCCGCTGACGAGGGCGCTCGCCTCCGCCCGCCGACCTCACGCCGGGTCCCGCCGACCTCACGCCGGGGCCCCCGCCCGGCGGAGCAGAACGGGCGGTGCCCGTAATGCGGCGCGACCCCGCCCGTAACACGGCCGTCGCAGAGTTTTCGCATGTCCGAGGCTGTCACCACCCCCGCCGCCACCCCCGCCGCGACCCCTACGCACTGCCCCTACTGCGCCCTGCAGTGCGGCATGTCCCTGCGCCCGGCGGAGGGGACCGTGGAGGTGGTGGAGCGCCCCGACTTCCCCGTCAACCGGGGCGCGTTGTGCGGCAAGGGCCGTACCGCTCCGGCCGTACTCTCCTCCCGGGTCAGGCTGACCGGGCCCCTGGTCCGATGCCCTGACACAGGCGCCCTGAAGTCCGCCTCCTGGGAGGAGGCACTCGCCGCCGTCGCCGAGGGGCTTCGCCGGACCCGCGCCGACCACGGACCCGATGCCGTGGGGGTCTTCGGCGGCGGCGGCCTCACCAACGAGAAGGCGTACGCGCTCGGCAAGTTCGCCCGGGTCGTGCTCGGCACCTCGCAGATCGACTACAACGGCCGCTTCTGCATGTCGTCGGCGGCGGCCGCGCACCAGCGGGCGTTCGGGCTCGACCGGGGGCTGCCCTTCCCGCTGGAGGACGTCCCGCGCACCGGCTGCGTGATCCTCGTCGGCTCCAACCTGGCCGAGACGATGCCGCCCGCGCTGCGCTACCTCACCGAGCTGAAGGCGAACGGCGGGAAGCTGATCGTCGTCGACCCGCGCCGCACCCGCACCGCCGAGCAGGCCGACCTCCACCTCGCGCCCCGCCCCGGCACCGACCTCGCGCTCGCGCTCGGCCTGCTCCATCTCGTGGTCGCCGAGGGCCGGGTGGACGAGGAGTTCGTCCGGGAGCGTACGGAGGGGTGGGAGGCGGCCCGCGCCGGGGCGATGGCGCACTGGCCCGAGCTGGTCGAGCGGATCACCGGCGTACCGGTGCCGCTGCTGCGGGACGCGATGCGGATGTTCTGCGACGCGGAGAGCGGGATGGTGCTCACCGCGCGCGGCCCGGAGCAGCAGTCGAAGGGCACGGACACCGTCGGCGCGTGGATCAACCTGTGCCTCGCGACCGGGCGGGCCGGGCGGCCGCTGAGCGGATACGGGTGCCTCACCGGCCAGGGCAACGGCCAGGGCGGTCGGGAGCACGGCCAGAAGGCGGACCAGCTGCCCGGCTACCGGAAGCTGGACGACCCGGCGGCGCGGGCGCACGTGGCGGGCGTGTGGGGGGTGGACCCCGACTCGCTGCCGGGGCCCGGGCGTAGCGCGTACGAACTCCTGGACGCGCTGGGCGGCGACGTGAAGTCGCTGCTCCTGATGGGCTCCAACCCCGTGGTCTCGGCGCCGCGCGCCGCGCACATCGAGGGGCGGCTGCGCTCGCTGGACTTCCTGGCGGTCGCGGACGTGGTCCTGTCGGAGACGGCGGCCCTCGCGGACGTGGTCCTTCCGGTCACCCAGTGGGCGGAGGAGACGGGGACCACGACCAACCTGGAGGGGCGGGTGCTGCTGCGGCAGCGGGCGATCACCCCGCCCGAGGGGGTCCGGACGGACCTGGAGGTGCTGCACGGGCTCGCGGCCCTCCTCGGCCGGGAGAAGGGCTTCCCGACGGACCCGGAGGAGGTCTTCGACGAACTCCGCCGGGCGTCGGCGGACGGCCCGGCCGACTACTCCGGCATCAGCTACCGCCGCCTCCGCGAGGAGAACGGCGTCTTCTGGCCCTGCCCGGAGGGCACGGAGCAACACCCCGGGACCCCCCGGCTCTTCCTGGACCGGTTCGCGACGCCGAACGGGCGGGCGCGGTTCGTGGCGGTCACGCACCGGCCCGCCGCCGAGGAGACCGACACCGAGTACCCGGTGGTGCTGACCACCGGGCGGGTCGTCGCGCAGTACCAGTCCGGGGCGCAGACGCGCCGCGTGGACGAGCTGAACGCCGCCGCGCCCGGGGCGTTCGTGGAGCTGCATCCGCGGCTCGCCGAGCGGATCGGGGTCGCCGAGGGCGAGCGGGTCGCCGTCGTGTCGCGCCGCGGCCGGGCGGTCGCGCCCGCGCGGATCACCACGACCATCCGGCCCGACACGGTCTTCATGCCGTTCCACTGGCCCGGCGAGGGCCGCGCCAACACCCTCACCAACCCGGCGCTCGACCCCGTCTCCCGGATGCCCGAGTTCAAGACGTGCGCGGTCCGGGTCGAGCCCGCCAGTCCCCGCCCCTGATGAGCGGCCCGTACGGGGTGCCGGGCGCCGCGAAGTACACCCAGGCCCGGACGGTCGCCCCGTCCGCGACCCGGACCACCTCGCGCTCGGCCCGCTCGTAGCCGGCCGGGAGCTCCACCCGGTCGAGCACGGCGAGGAGTTCGGCGTAGGTGTCCGGCGCGGCGGTGACCAGGTCGCCCGCGACGAGGCCGTCGCCCGGGACGACGTAGGGGTAGCCGGGGCCGTCGTACAGCAGCGCACCCGGCAGACGTGCCGGTTCCTCCCGGGCCGTGCGGCCGAGGAGGAAGCGGTCGTGGTTGTACTCGCCGGGCCGCAGCGTGCCGTAGACGAAGAAGGGCAGTGCGGTCATTCGGCAGCGGCGGCGGCCGGGGTCTCGGACGTCTCGGCCTCCAGCCAGGCCAGGTACGCGGCCGAGGCCCGCACCACCGGAGTGGCGAGGACCTCGGGGGTCTCGTAGTCGTGCGCGGCCAGGAGGTGGGCCTCCAGCTCCTCGTAGCGCGCCTCCGTCGTCTTGAAGAGGACCTGCCACTCCTCCTCGGTCTCGATCGCCTTCCGCCAGTGGTAGACGGAGGTGACCGGTCCGGAGACCTGGGCACAGGCGGCGAGGCGGGCCTCGACGGCCCCGCGCGCCAGTTCCTGGGCCTTGGCCGGGCTGTCGGTGGTGGTGAGTACGGTGAGTGCGAGGGTCACGCGGCCCACCGTACTCACCCCCGCCGCGCCCCGGGCCCACGCCGCCGCGCCTGCCGCTCACGCCGCAGCACCCGCGGCACCCACCGCAGCACCCGTGGCATCCGCCGCCCCGCCGGCCGCTCACGCCGCCGCCGCGAACTGCGCCGCGTGCAGCCGGGCGTAGGCCCCGCCGACCGCCAACAGCTCCTCGTGCGTGCCCTGTTCGACGATCGAGCCGTTCTCCATCACCAGGATCACGTCCGCGTCCCTGATGGTGGAGAGCCGGTGGGCGATCACGAAGGACGTACGGCCCTCGCGGAGGGAGGACATGGCCCGCTGGATGAGGACCTCGGTGCGGGTGTCGACGGAGCTGGTCGCCTCGTCCAGGACCAGGATCACCGGCTCGGACAGGAACGCCCGGGCGATCGTGATCAGCTGCTTCTCGCCCGCGCTGAGCCCGGCGCCGTCCTCGTCGAGGACCGTGTCGTAGCCGTCGGGGAGAGTCCGGATGAACCGGTCGGCGTGGGTCGCCATCGCGGCCTCGACGATCCGTTCGCGCGAGACCTGCCCGGGAACGCCGTACGCGATGTTGTCGGCGATCGTCCCGCCGAAGAGCCAGGTGTCCTGGAGGACCATGCCGATCCCGGAGCGGAGTTCCTCGCGGGACATCGCCGCGATGTCGGTTCCGTCGAGGGTGATCCGGCCGCCGGTGATCTCGTAGAACCGCATCAGCAGGTTCACGAGCGTCGTCTTGCCCGCGCCCGTCGGGCCGACGATCGCGACCGTCTGACCGGGCTCCACCGTCAGGGAGAGGTCCTCGACGAGCGGCTTGTCCTGCTCGTAGCGGAAGGCCACCTTCTCGAAGGAGACCCGGCCCTCCGTCTTGCGCGGAGACCCCGAGCCGGCCGGCGCCGGGGACTCCTCCTCCGCGTCGAGCAGGTCGAAGACCCGCTCGGCGGAGGCAACCCCGGACTGGAGCAGGTTGGCCATGGCCGCGATCTGGTTGATCGGGCCGTTGAACTCGTACGAGTACTGGATGAACGCCTGCACGTCGCCGACGCTCAGCGTGCCGGTCGCCACCCGCAGCCCGCCGACGACCGCGATCAGGACGTAGTTGAGGTTGCCGACGAAGGTGAGGGCCGGCTGGATGAAGCCGGAGATGAACTGGGCCCGGAAGCTCGCCCCGTACAGCTCCTTGCCCAGCTCGTCGAAGCGTGCCACGGCCGCGTCCCGCCGCCCGAAGACGACGACCTCCGCGTGGCCGGTGATCATCTCCTCGACGTGGCTGTTGAGCCGGCCGGTGACCGCCCACTGCTTCACGAACTGCGGCTGGGCGCGCTTGCCGATCCGGGCCGCGACGAGCAGCGAGACGGGGACGGTCGCGAGGGCGACGAGGGCGAGCAGCGGCGAGATCCAGAACATCATCACCAGCACGCCGACGAGCGTGAGGAGCGCGCGGACCATCTGGCCGAAGGCCTGCTGGAGGGTCTGGACGATGTTGTCGATGTCGTTGGTGGTGCGGCTGAGGAGTTCGCCGCGCGGCTGCCCGTCGACGTAACCGAGCGGCAGCCGGGCCAGCTTGGCCTGCGCCTCGGCGCGCATCCGGTGCCCGGCGCGCTGGACGACGGTCGTGGCGAGGCGCTGCTGGAGCCAGTTGAGCGCGGCGGAGGCGGCGACGGCGGCGAAGGCGAGGGCGAGCGTCTCGCCGACGGCCCGGAAGTCGACGCCGGCCGGGCTCGCGGCGCCGGAGATGACGAGGTCGGTGGCGCGGCCGAGGAGCAGCGGGCTGAGGACGGCGAGGGCGACGCTCGCGGCCGCGGCGGCGAGGACACCGAGCAGCCGGGCGCGTTCGGGGGCCATGGTGCGCAGCAGCCGGAGGCCGGAGGCGCGGAACTGGAGGGAGCGTTCGAGGGACGGGGTGCTGATCCCGGGGCCGCGCTGCTGCACTGCGGGGCCTCGGCGCTGGGGGGCACTCCCCCGCTTGTCGCTGCTCATGCCGCTTCCTCCTCGGTGAGCTGGGAGAGGACGATCTCCCGGTAGGTGGGGTTGGTCCGCATGAGTTCCTCGTGGGTGCCGCTGCCGACGGCGCGGCCCTGGTCGAGGACGACGATCCGGTCGGCGTCGCGGATGGTGGAGACGCGCTGGGCGACGATGACGACGGTCGCGTCGGCGGTCTCCTCCTTCAGTGCGGCTCGGAGTACGGCGTCGGTGCGGTAGTCGAGCGCGGAGAAGGAGTCGTCGAAGAGGTACACCCGGGGGCGGGCGACGAGGACGCGGGCGATGGCGAGCCGCTGGCGCTGGCCGCCGGAGAAGTTGGTGCCGCCCTGCGCGACCGGCGCGTCGAGCCCTTCGGGCAGGGCGCGGACGAAGTCGGCGGCCTGGGCGACCTCCAGGGCGTGCCACAGCTCGTCCTCGCTCGCCTCGGGGCGTCCGTACCGCAGGTTGCTCGCGACCGTGCCGGAGAAGAGGTACGGCTTCTGCGGGACGAGTCCGACGGTACGGGCGCGCAGCGCGGGGTCCATGGCGCGGACGTCGACGCCGCCGACCGTGACCTGGCCGCCGGTGGCGTCGAAGAGCCGGGCGACGAGGCCGAGGAGGGTGGTCTTGCCGCTGCCGGTGGAGCCGATGACGGCGGTGGTGCGGCCGGGGCGGGCGGTGAGGCTGACGGCGCGCAGGACGGGTTCCTCGGCGCCGGGGTAGCTGAAGTCGGCGTCCCGGACGGCGAGGAGGCCGGGGCCGTGCAGGGTGTGGACGGGGGCGGCGGGGGCGGAGACGGAGGGCTCGGTGTCGAGGATCTCCTGGATGCGTTCGGCGCTGACCTCGGCCCGCGGCATGTGCATCAGCAGGAAGAGCACCATCATCACCGACATCATGATCTGGAGCAGATAGCCGAGGAACGCGATGAGCGAACCGGCCTGCAGGGCCCCGGACTCGATCCGGTGGGCGCCCGCCCAGATGATGGCGACGGTCGACAGCTCCCAGACGATCAGCACGATCGGGAACATCAGCGCCTGGAGCCGGCCGACCCGGGTGCCGACCGAGCGCAGCTCGTCGTTGGCCTCGCCGAAGCGGTCCTGTTCGTGGCGGTCGCGGACGAAGGCGCGGACGACCCGGATGCCGGTGATCTGCTCGCGCATCACCCGGTTGACCCGGTCGACCCGCTCCTGCATGCCGCGGAAGAGCGGCCGCATGCGCAGGACGACGCTGCCGACACCGCCGGCCATCAGCGGGACGAAGAGCAGGAGCAGCAGGGCGAGCGGGACGTCCTGGTCGAGGGCCATGACGATGCCGCCGACGGACAGCAGGGGCGCGGCCACCAGCATCGTCAGGACGAGCACGGCGAACGTCTGGACCTGCTGGATGTCGTTGGTGGTGCGGGTGATGAGGGAGGCGGTGCCGAAGCGGCTGATCTCCTGGGCGGAGAAGTCCTGGATCTGTCGGAAGGCGGCGGCGCGGACGTCGCGGGCCACGCCCATGGCGACCTTCGCGCCGAAGTAGACGGCGGCGGCCGCGGCGGCGGCCTGGAGCAGGGTGACGGCGGCCATCTGGGCGCCGCCGGTGAGGACATGGGCGGTGTCGCCGCGCAGCACGCCGTTGTCGATGACGTCGGCGTTGAGGGTGGGCAGGGTGAGGGAGGCCAGGGACTGGACGAGTTGGAGGAGGACGACGAGCGCTAACGTCCGCCGGTAGGGGCGGAGCCGACCGATGATGAGGCGCAGCAGCATGAGGTGACTCCCTTTCAGGCGCCGTAGGGGCGGACGCTCTTGGCGTCCCTGAGGGCGTGCGCCCACCAGGCGAGCTGGTCGAGCAGCGACTTGGCGGCGGCGTCGGGGCCGGTGGAGTCCTTGTGCCGGCCGTCCTCGTCGAAGTCCCCGTGCGCGTTGTGGAAGGAGACCGTGTCGCGGACGGTCACGGCGTGCATCTCGGCGAAGACCTGCCGCAGCTGCTCCACCGCCCGCAGCCCGCCGGACATGCCGCCGTACGAGACGAAGCCGACGGGCTTGGCCTGCCACTCGACGAAGTGCCAGTCGATGAGGGCCTTGAGAGAGGCGGGGAAGGAGTGGTTGTACTCGGGGGTGAGGACGACGAAGGCGTCGGCGGCTTCGAGGACCGGGGAGACCTTGGCCAGCTGGGCGCGGACGGCGGTGTCGGGGCGGTGGGAGAGGGCGGTGGGCAGCGCGACCTCGGCGAGGTCGACGAAGTCGACGGCGAAGTCGGTGTGCTCGGCGAGCCGCCCGCGGAACCACTCGGCGAGCACGGGCGCGAACCGCCCTTCGCGGTTGCTGGCGACGATGACGGCGAGCTTGAGCGGCGTGGAATCCGTACGTGTGTTGTCCATGCCGATCATCCTGATACCTCAAGCTTGGTTGAGGTCAAGCGGTGATTCTCCCGGCCTTTCCCGGGGCCCGGCCGCGGGCGGCGAGGGCGTCGGGGCGGCCCCGGCCGGAACGGACAACATGCCCTGCACCAGCGGTCGTTCGGCTCCCTCCGGTAACATCGGGAGTCAGGGAAACGGTGCGGGACGGGGGTCCGGGGCATGGTCGTGAAGTACGTCGTCTCACCGCACGGCCGCCGTGGCACCTACCCCACGATCACCTCCGCCCTGCGCGCCTTCTCCACCCTGCAGGGCGTGTCCCGCCGGCCGCGTTCGGCGGTCGTCGAGATCGTGCCCGGGCGGTACGAGGAGAGCCTCGTCGCCCGCGGCGACGTGCGGATCGTCGCGGCCGAGGGACCGGGGTCCGTCGTGGTGAACCTGCTGCGCGGGACCGTCCTGGAGACGTACGGCTCGGTCCAGGTCGAGGGCCTCGTGCTCACCAACCGGGACGTCGAGTACGACGCCGTCGCCTGCGTGCAGGGCAGCCTCACGCTCGACCGCGTCGAGGTCCGCACCCCGGGCGGTGCCGGCGCGCACGCGCGGCCGAACACCCATGTCACCCTGCGGGACAGCACCTTCCTGCACGGCCGGACGCTCTTCACCGCCTCCACCGGAACGGTCGAGCGGTGCCGGTTCACGGACGCCGCCGACAACGCGATCGCCGCGATCGAGGGCGCCCAGCTCTCCGTCCGGGGCAGCCGCATCGAGGGCAGCCGGATCCACGGCATCCGGGTCTGCGACGCGCGCGCCGAGGTCGTCGGCTGCGAGCTGACCGGCACCGGGAACGCGGCCCTCATGGCCGACACCCGGGCGGAGCTCGTGGTGGCGGACTGCGCGATCACCGCCGTGCACGCGGAGGGGATCATGTTCATCGAGCAGTCCCGCGGCTCCGTGGACCGTACGCGCGTCACCGACGCGGCCCACGGGGTGTGCGCGGCGAGCGGCGCCGACCCGGTGGTGCGCGACTGTGTGCTCACCGCGTGCCGCGACACCGGCATCAACGTGCAGACCGACGCCCGGGGCAGGTTCGAGAACTGCCGGGTCGTCGACGCCCGCAACATCGGGGTGTTCTCCACCAAGGGCGGCGCGCCCGAGGTCACCGGCTGCCACGTCTCGGGCGGCAACGTCGGCATCGCGGTCGCCGAAGGCTCCCGGGGCCGCTTCGCCCGCGTCCAGGTCGAGGACCTGACGAACTCCGCGCTGCGGGTCTGGGAGGGATCGAAGGGCGCGTTCGAGCACGTCCGGGTGGACCGCTGCACGCTGGGCCTGGACACCAAGGGGGACGGCGGCACGACGGCCGACCTCACCGACGTGGTGTTCCGCGACGTCGAGACCGCGGTGACCGCGCTCGGCCAGTCCAGGGTCACGCTCAGGGGCGTGACGGCGGAGCGCGCGGCGGTGGGCTTCTGCGGCGCCGAGGAGGCGCAGGTGCGCGCGCACGACTGTACGGTCACCACGGTGAGCGTCGGCGGGGTCGTCGCATCCGGCAAGGCGAAGGTCTTCGCGAACAACCTCACCGTGCGCGGGTCCGAGGGAACCGGCCTGTCGGTGGCCGAGTCCGGCTACCTGAGCGTCGCGGACAGCGCGTTCACCGACTGCGCGATCGCGGGTGCCGTCTTCGCCGACGAGAGCTCCGGCCGCCTGGTGGACTGCTCCGTGAACGGGACCGACGGGGTCGCCGTCCTGGACAACGGCCGCGTCGAGATCATCTCCCTGCGCACGTCGCTGAAGGTCCTCCAGAAGACCGTCCGCACGGTCGAGGAGAAGACGACGACGGTCATCAACGTCGACGGCCTGTACGTCGCCGGCTCCGTCCACAACAGCCAGATCGCGTTCAACAACGACCAGGTCACCCAGCGCCAGTCGAACGAGGACGGTAGGACCACATGAACGAGCTCGAGAACGAAGAGAACGACGAGCGCTCCGAGGGGCCCGTGTTCCACGGCTCCGTCTCGCACAACCAGTTCGCCTGGGGAAACAAGACGGTCACCCAGAACCAGCAGAACATCGGCACGGGCGTCGCCCCCGGCTACGAGGCGCTCGCCGAGCGCGTCGCCGACCTGCTCCGCGCCCTCCCCGCGCAGGGCCTCCCGGACCAGGACCGCGAGGACACGGAGACCGCGGCCGACGAGGTCCTCGCCACGATCGCCGGACCCGACCAGCCCGAGCCGGGCCGGCTGCGCCGCTCCCTCGCCACGCTCAGGGGCGCCCTGGCCCCGGTCGCGACCGGCGTCGCGGCGGGCACGACGATGGGGGCGCAGGAGTGGGCCCTGGCGGCGATCCAGGGCCTGGTCGTCTGACGGGCGGGGCCGAGGATCGCCTGACGGACGGGAGCCGAGGATCGCCCGACCGCCGCGAGGGCCCGGCGCCGAACGTCGTCACCCGTTCGACACGGACCGTCAGCTGACTCTCCGTAACCCGCCCTGACCTGCGCAAACACCCTCCACGCAAGGCGACACACCGCACCGTACGGCGTAATTCTGACCCTCCATCAGCAGGCGCGGTGCGCGCGACGGCTCTTATCTCGGTCCTAGGAGGCAGGTCCCGGGAAGTCCCTCCCGGCAGGACCGGGCCTCCCGGCATGACCGCTCGCGCGCCCCGGAGGACCCCATGCGCACCACTGCCCGCCTGCTCACCGGTACCGCGCTGGCGGCCGCCGCGATCGGCGCACTCGGCTCCCCCGCCGCGTACGCCGGGGACTCCGAGTCCCTGGAGGTCTACCCCTCCTCCGCGAGCCCCGGCACCACCATCACCGTCAACACCCTCGCCTGCGGCAAGAACGGCCGCGGCGTCGGCGACGCGCAGTCCCTCGGCGCGGGGGACTTCCACCTGAACCCGAGCACGCACAAGGAGGTCGTGGTCGGCCAGTTCACGGTGCCGGAACACGCCAAGGCCGGTACGTACTGGATCAGTGTGGCCTGCGACAACGGAAAGACCGCTCGGGGCGAACTCGTCGTCAAGCACAAGGACCGCCCGAGCGGCCATGTCCGTACGGGTGTCGGCGGCAGCGTGGGCCCCGACACCACCCAGATCGCGGCGGGCGCGGCGGTGCTGGCCGCGGCTGCCGTCGGCGGTACGTGGCTCCTGCGCCGCCGGGCGAGCGGCGCGCAGGACGGCTAGACGTACCGCAGCGTCCTGCCCCCGCCGCGCGCCCGCAGACGGCCCGGCGGGGGCAGGGCCACACCCCCGGGGCTCGCGCCCTCGGGGCTCACGCCTCAGTTTCAGGACTCTCGGAGGAACGCACCGTGAGCAGCAGGAGCAAGGGGTGGGGCATAGCCGCCGCCGCGTGCGTCGGCATCTGGCTCGTCCAGAACGGCTCGGAGCAGGTCACCCCGCCCGTACCGTCCGCCGCGCAGGCGTTCGCCGCCGGTCCGAACGCGCACACCACGGCCGCCGCCGACCCGCTGCCGCCGTCCGCGCCGGTACGGCTCCGCATCCCCGAGGTCGACGTCGACACGCCCATGATGCGGCTCGGTCTGGACCGGCAAGGCGCCCTCGAGGTACCGCCCGCGGACGACCGCAACCTGGCCGGCTGGTACGAGGGCGGCGCCTCGCCCGGCGCCGAGGGCACCGCGATCGTCGCGGGCCATGTCGACAACGCGCGGGGCCCGGCCGTCTTCTACGCCCTCGGCGCGCTGAAGAAGGGCAACCGCATCGAGGTGGACCGGCAGGACGGGCGGACGGCCGTGTTCACGATCGACGCCGTCGAGGTGTACGAGAACAAGGACTTCCCGGACGACAAGGTCTACGGGGAGACCGAGGGCCGGGCCGAGATCCGGGTCATCACCTGCGGCGGAGGCTTCTCCAAGAAGTCCGGCTACCAGGGGAACGTAGTCGCCTTCGGCCACCTGATCGGCGTCCGTTAGCCCCTACGGGACACGCCTACGACCACTGGTCGAAGGCGAGCTTCGCGACGAGCGAGAAGACGACGACGAGCAGCACGCCCCGGACGAACTCGGCGCCCTTGCTCAGCGCCATCCGCGCCCCGAGCATCCCGCCGGCCAGGTTGAAGACCGCCATGACCGCCGCCAGCTGCCAGAGCACGCTGCCCTGGTACGCGAACATCGCGAGCGCCCCCGCGTTGGTGCAGACGTTGACGATCTTGGCCGTGGCGGAGGCGGTCACCAGGTCGAGGTGGAGCACGGCGGTGAGCGCGAGGACCAGGAACGTGCCGGTCCCCGGCCCGAACAGGCCGTCGTAGAAGCCGATCCCGCCACCGACGAGCACGATCGCGGTCACGATCCGGGCCCGGCCGACGGGCGGCTTCTCCCCCTCCGCCTGGACGCCGAACTTCGGGCGCAGCATCACGAACGCGGCGACACCGACCAACACCACCATGATCACCGGACGCAGCACGTCGCTGCTGATCCCGGCCGCGAAGAACGCGCCGCCCATGGACCCGGCGAGGGCCGCGAGCCCGATCCGTACCGCCGTCTTCACCTGCACGGGCGCCGTCGCCCTGCGTACGTACGTGATGGCGGCACCCGTCGTGCCGACGATCGCGACGGCCTTGTTGGTGCCGAGGATCTGCGGGGCCGCGACCTGGGGAAGCCCGAGCAGCAGCGCGGGCAGGAGCAGCAGCCCGCCTCCCCCGACCACGGCGTCGATCCAGCCCGCCACGAGAGCGGCGGCACAGAGCAGGACGAGAGTGGTCAGGGATATGTCAGGCATGCTCGCGAGCCTAGGGAGGAGATGGGTGTGCCGTCCATCAATCCCTGGAGAGTTGAGCTACGTCTGAGGTTGTGCCGACCGGCGCCCGGTCGGGCGCGGGCGGCGCGGCCGGGTCGACGGCGACCGTGAGGAAGGTCGCGGCGAGCGCCCCGACCGCCAGGAGCCCGGCGGCGAGCTGTCTGCGGGCGCGGTCGGTGGGGTGGACGGTACGGGCGCGGTGCTTACTCATGGCTGAAGTCCTCGGAGTGGATGCGACGGGCCGGCACCCCGGCCCTGACGAGCGAGTCGGTGGCGGCCCTGGACATGGCGGGCGGGCCGCAGAGGTAGACGTCGTGGCCGGCGAGGCCGGGCACCAGGTTGCGCAGGGCCTGCGGGGCGAGCGGGTCGAAGGGGGCGTCGGACGGGCCGAGGAGGTAGTGGAGGGCGGCCTGCCGTGCGTGCGCGATGCGCTCCAGCTCCTCGCGCAGGACGAGCCCGTCCGCGTCGGAGGCCCGGTACAGCAGCGTCACGTCGCCGGGGCCGCCGGGCAGCGTCTCGAAGAGCGCCCGCAGCGGGGTGATCCCCACGCCCCCGGCGAGCAGCAGGACCTTGCGGCGGGTACGCCGGTGGGCGGTGAGCGCGCCGAACGGTCCGGTGGCGAGGACCCGTGTGCCGGGGCGCAGGCGCCTGATCCGGCGGGTGTGGTCGCCGAGCGCCTTGACGGTGATCCGCAGGGTGTCGTCGCGTACGGGAGCGGAGAGCGAGAACGGGAGCGCGGTCCGCCAGAGCCTGCGGGTCAGGAACCGCCAGCGGAAGAACTGCCCGGGTTCGGCGCGCAGCAGCTCAAGGCCGGTGCCCTTGATGGTCACGGAGACGACGCCCGGGGCCTCGTCGCGGACCTCGGTCACCCGCAGGGAGTGGCGCAGGGCCTGCCGGACGGGGACGACGATCCGGTACCAGACGAGGAGGACGGCGACGGTCGCGTGCGCCATCGACCAGGCCCAGAGCGCGAGGACGCTGCCGGTGAGGTCGGGCCCGGCGAGCTGGTGGACGAACCCGAGGGCGGCGGCGAGGTGGCTGAGCAGGTGGAGCGCCCGCCAGGTCTCGTGCCGCAGCCGCCGCCGGGCGGCCCGCGCGGACGTGACCCCGACGGCGACGAAGAGCGCGGTCCCGGCGGTCGCGGCGGCGAGGGCCGGGTAGGAGAGCAGGCCTCCGGCGGCGGTGACGAGGTCGGTACGGGTGTGCACGGCGTACCCGCAGAGCGCGAGCACGGCGTGCGCGCCGATGAGCCCGAGCACGTACCGCCCGCCGACCGCGTGCCACCGGGCGAGCCGGTCGGCCCCGACCCCGTGCTCGACGGCGGGCACGCGCGCCATCAGGAACAGCATGACGAGCACGCCGTACCCGGCGAGCAGCCCGGTGAGGTGGGCCCCGGCGGCGAAGAAGGAGTCGAGCCGCGCGGAGGGCTGCACCTGCACACCCCAGAGCAGCGCGACGGCTCCGGCACCACCGACGATGGCGTTGCGCAGCCGGTCGGGGGCGAGCCGCGGGGTTGTGGGCAGTCGTTCCGCAGGGCGGAGCGACTGGGCACGTCCACCACCGGGCCGTACCCGGGTACGCTCCTGCACCCCGCGCTGCGCGAGATACGCGGCAAGCGCCGGATGCCTGGGTTCCTGAACCTCGGTCGTCACGAGACCCGACACTAGGGTCACGGGGGTATACGAAACCCCAGCTCAGCCCCTCCCCCGCGATCCTTAAGGCCCCCTTGAGGACCGGCTCACCACCGGTTAACCCTCACACCCGAGAACCCCCGTCGCGGAGATCAGCGTTCCGCAGGAGAAACAATCGGGATCCCCCCGGGTAACACCCCGCCCGCACGCTTCGACACATGAGTACACGGATCGTGGTGGTCGGCGGCGGAACGGCGGGCGTCCGGCTCGCCCAGCGGCTGCCCGTCACCCTCCTCGGCGAGGAGCCGCACGCACCGTACAACAGGGTGCTGCTCGCGGACGTCCTCGCCGGACGGTACGCGCCCGAGGTGATCGCGCTGCCCGCTCCCCAGGAGCCGGCGCGGCGCGGGGTGCGGGTGGCGCGGATCGACCGAGCCGCCCGGAGCGTGGAGTGCGAGGACGGGACGTCCGTCGGCTACGACCGGCTGGTCCTGGCGACCGGCTCCAACCCGGTCCTTCCGCCCCTGCGCGGCCTCCGGGGCGCCCGGCTGCCGTCGGGCGTGCACCCCTTCCGCACCCTCGACGACTGCCTGGAGCTGCGCGCCCTCGTGCGCCCCGGCGTCCGCGCGGTGGTCATCGGCGGCGGCCTGCTCGGCGTCTCCGCCGCCCGCGCGCTGGCCGCGCTCGGCGCGGAGGTGGTGCTGACCCAGCAGGGCGAGCGCCTGATGGAGCGCCAACTCGACGCCCACGCCTCGGCTCTGCTCCGCGAGCACGTGGAGTCCCTCGGCGTCGAGGTGCACACCGAGTGCCGGGTCAGCGGGCTGCGGCAGGAGGGCGGCGCGGTGACGGCCGTCGAGCTGGCCGACGGGTTCGTGCTCGACGCGCAGGTCGTGGTCCTCGCGTGCGGGGTCAGGCCGCGCATCGGGCTCGCCCGGGACGCCGGCCTCGACGTCCGTACGGGCATCGTCGTCGACGACGAGTTGCGGACCTCCGACCCGTTCATCCACGCCATCGGCGACTGCGCCGAACACGGCGGCCGGGTCTACGGCCTGGCGGGCCCGGCCCTGGAGCAGGCGGACGCCCTCGCGGACGTCCTCCTGTCGCAGGATCCCCGGCCCGCCGGCTACACCGGCACCCGCGCCCTCACCCGGCTCACGCTCGGCGGGCCCGTGGGGCTCGACCTCGCCTCCTTCGGCGAGGCCACCCCGCTGCCCGGCGACGACGTCGTCCAGCTGACCGACGCCACCCGGCGCGCGTACCGCAAGGTCGTCGTCCGCGGCGACCGGCTCGTGGGCGGCGTGCTGCTCGGCGATCTCGCCGCCGTCGGCACGCTCGCCCGGGCCTGGGAGGGCGACGAGGCCCTGCCCGACGCCCCCCTGCTTCATCTGCTCACCCATGACGGAGGCTCCTGAGATGGCGACCACGCCCCTGCACACCCCCACCGCGCCCACCATCGTCCTGGTCGGCCACGGCATGGTCGGCCAGCGGTTCCTCGAAGCGCTCGCGGACCGGGGCGTCACCGAGCGGGCGCGGGTCGTCGTGCTCTGCGAGGAGCCGCGCCCCGCCTACGACCGGGTCCAGTTGACCTCGTACTTCAGCGGGAAGACCCCCGACGACCTGTCCATGGTCGAGGACGGCTTCATGGCGAAGCACGGCATCGAGCTGTACGTCGGCGACCCGGCGGACTCCGTCGACCGCGCGGCCCGCACGGTCACCGCCCGCTCCGGGCAGGTCTTCGCGTACGACACGCTCGTCCTGGCCACCGGTTCGTACCCCTTCGTGCCGCCGGTCCCCGGCAAGGACGCGCGGGGCTGTTTCGTGTACCGGACGATCGAGGACCTGCTCGCGATCGAGGAGTACGCCAAGACCGCGACGACCGGCGCCGTGGTCGGCGGCGGGCTGCTCGGCCTGGAGGCGGCCGGCGCGCTCAAGGGGCTCGGACTCGACACGCACGTCGTGGAGTTCGCGCCGCGGCTGATGCCGGTGCAGGTGGACGAGGGCGGTGGCGCGGCGCTGCTGCGCACGATCGAGCGGATGGGTCTGACCGTCCACACCGGCACGGGGACGCAGGAGGTGGTGACGGAGGACGGCTCGGTCACCGGGATGCGGCTCTCGGACGGCTCCGAACTGGCCACGGACATGGTGGTGTTCTCGGCGGGCGTACGGCCCCGGGACCAGCTGGCGCGCGACTGCGGCCTGACGGTCGGCGAGCGCGGCGGCATCGCCGTGGACGAGTCGTGCCGCACGTCCGACCCGGCGGTGTACGCGATCGGCGAGTGCGCGCTCGCCTCGGACGGCCGGGTGTACGGCCTGGTGGCGCCCGGGTACGAGATGGCGCTGACGGTGGCGGCGAGGATCGCCGACGCGGCGGAGGAGAAGTCCTTCACCGGTGCCGACATGTCGACCAAGCTGAAGCTGCTCGGTGTGGACGTGGCCTCCTTCGGCGACGCGCACGGCACCGCCGAGGGCTGCCTCGACGTCGTCTACTCCGACTCCCGCTCGGGCGTCTACAAGAAGCTCGTGGTCGACGGCGAGGGCGTCCTCCTCGGAGGTGTCCTGGTCGGCGACGCCGACTCCTACGGCATGCTGCGGCCGCTCACCGGCACCGTCCCGCCCGTCTCCCCCGAGCAGCTGGTCCTCCCGGCGGGCACGGGCGGGCCGGTCGCGCTCGGCCCGTCCGCGCTGCCGGACGACGCCGTCATCTGCTCCTGCCACAACGTGACCAAGCACGCGATCACCCAGTGCGCGACGCTGCCGGAGGTCAAGAAGTGCACCAAGGCGGGGACGGGCTGCGGCAGTTGCGTGAAGCTCATCGGGCAGCTGCTGCCCGAGCCGGCCGACAAGGGGCTCTGCGCCTGCTTCTCATACACCCGAGGTGAGCTGTACGAGATCACCCGTACGCTGCGGCTCACCTCCTTCGCCGAGCTGCTCGACTCGCACGGCAGGGCGGAGGCGCGCGGCGGCGAGGGCTGCGAGGTCTGCAAGCCGACGGTCGCCTCGATCCTCGCGAGCCTCAACAACGGCTACATCCTCGACGGCGAGCAGGCCTCCCTCCAGGACACCAACGACCACTTCCTCGCCAACCTGCAGCGCAACGGCTCGTACTCGGTCGTGCCCCGCATCCCGGGCGGCGAGGTCACCCCGGAGAAGCTGATCGTGATCGGCGAGGTGGCCCGCGACTTCGGGCTCTACACCAAGATCACCGGCGGCCAGCGGATCGACATGTTCGGCGCCCGCGTCGAGCAACTGCCCGCGATCTGGACCCGGCTCGTCGACGCTGGCTTCGAGTCGGGGCACGCGTACGGCAAGTCGCTGCGCACCGTGAAGTCCTGCGTGGGGCAGACCTGGTGCCGCTACGGAGTCCAGGACTCGGTGAAGATGGCGATCCAGCTGGAGCTGCGCTACCGGGGCCTGCGCTCCCCGCACAAGCTCAAGTCGGCGGTCTCCGGCTGCGCGCGGGAGTGCGCGGAGGCCCAGTCGAAGGACTTCGGCGTCATCGCGACGGCCAACGGCTGGAACCTGTACGTGGGCGGCAACGGCGGCGCGACCCCGCGCCACGCGGACCTGCTCGCACAGGACCTGTCGGACGCCGAACTCGTCCGGCTGATCGACCGGTTCCTGATGTTCTACATCCGTACCGCCGACCGCCTGGAGCGCACCTCGGTGTGGCTGGAGCGGCTCGACGGCGGCCTCGACCACCTGCGGGACGTGGTCGTGCACGACTCGCTCGGGCTCTGCGACGAGCTGGAGGCGCTGATGGCGGCCCATGTCGCGGACTACCAGGACGAGTGGGCGGCGACCCTGGACGACCCCGAGCGGCTGCGCCGGTTCGTGTCGTTCGTGAACGCGCCGGAGGCACCGGACCCGTCGGTGCGGTTCGTGCCGGAGCGCGACCAGATCAAGCCGGACCTGACGGTCCTCACCATCGGAACTCTGGAAGGGGTCTGAAGCCCGATGCACCTCGAACTCTCCCACAACATCGAGGCCGACGCCTGGACGACGGTCTGCGAGACCTCCCGGCTGACGCCGGGCCGGGGCGTGGCCGCGCTGCTCCCCGACGGCCGGCAGGCGGCGCTCTTCCTGGACCGGGCGGGGCGGGCGTACGCGATCGACAACCGCGACCCGTTCACCGGGGCCCAGGTGCTGTCCCGGGGGCTGCTCGGCTCGGCGGGCGGCCGGACGTTCGTGGCCTCGCCGCTGCTGAAGCAGCGCTTCGACCTGGAGACGGGGAGGTGCCTGGACGACGAGAGCGTGTCGGTGGCGGTGTTTCCGGTACGGGCGTCGTAAGTCGGCCTACCAGGGGCCTTACTTGACTGATCGTTCCAGATAAACCTAGAGTCAACGCGTGGCCAGGACCAAGGAATTCGATCCCGACGCCGCGCTCCAGTCGGCTCTCGAGCTGTTCTGGGCGCGCGGCTACGAGGCGACGACGATGGCGGATCTCGTCGAGCACCTCGGGATCGGCCGCGCCAGCATCTACGCCACCTTCGGCAACAAGCACGCCCTCTACATGAAGGCGATGGACCGCTACCTCCAGTCGTGCGAGCCGGTGATGCTGGAGGAGCTGTCCGCGCCGGGGCCCGCGCTGCCGCCCGTACGGAGCCTGATCAGACGGTTCGCCGCGGAGGCGGGGGCCGAAGCGACACGTCTGAGCGGGTGTTTCGTCACCAACTCGGCGGCCGAACTGGGGCCGCACGACGTGCCGGTGGCGCGTCGGGTGGAGCTGAGCTGGGAGCAGATCGAGACCCTGCTGCACTCCTCGCTCGTCCGCGCCCGCACCCAGGGCGAACTGCCGGCCGACCGCGATCCGCAGGCGCTCGCCCGGATGCTCCTCGTCCTGGCGCAGGGCCTGCGGGTGGTCGGCAAGGCGTCGAGCGACCCGGCCAGGGTCCATGACGCGGCGGAGCAGGCCCTGACGCTGCTCGACTGAGAATCCGGGCTTCGGACGGAGGCGCCTCGCGGCGCCTCTTTCTCAGGCCCTCATATTGGAACGCACGGTCAAGAAACCCACGCTCACGCTATCCAGGGAGTTGGCATCGCCATGTCCGCACGCTTCACCGACAAGCGCGCCCTCGTCACCGGCGCCGGCACCGGCCTCGGGCGGGCCATCGCGCTCGCCTTCGCGGCCGAGGGCGCGAAGGTCGTCGTCTCCGGCCGCAGCGCGGCCACCCTCGCCGAGACGGTGTCCCTGATCGAGGCCGCCGGCGGCACCGCGGCCGCCGTCACCGCCGACGTGTCCCTCGCCGAGGACACCCGCCGGCTGGTCCGGGAGACCGTCGAGACATTCGGCGGCCTCGACGTGGCCGTGAACAACGCCGGGGTCTTCCGGGGCGGCGCGTCCGCCGCCGACTTCCCCCTGGAGGACTGGCAGACGCTGCTCGACATCAACGTCACGGGCGTCCTGCACTCCCTCCAGGCCGAGATCGCCCACATGCGGGCCCACGGCGGCGGCGCCATCGTCAACATCTCCTCCAACCTCGGCCCGCACGTGCGCATCCCGGGCGTCTTCGGCTACCAGGTCTCCAAGGCGGCGGTCTCCGCGATGACGCGCGCCGCCGCCCTCGACCACGTCGCCGAGGGCGTGCGGATCAACGCGGTCAGCCCGGGCGCCTCGGACTCCACGATGTCGCTGCGGCCGGGCGAGACGGAGGCCGAGCGGGCGGTACGGATGAAGGCCGAGTCGCCGCTCGGCCGGATCTCGGCCGCCTCGGAGGTCGCGGCGGCGGTGCTGTACCTGGCCTCGGAGGACGCCGCCTCGGTCGTCGGCACCGACCTCGTGATCGACGGGGGCGTTTCCGCCTGAGGCGCCCGCCCGTAGGCTGTGCGGTCCTACTCTGGAGTAAGAACGAGGGGGTCCGCATGGCCACGCCCGGCTGGAACACCGCACGCATCCCGGACCAGGGCGGCCGCACGGCCGTCGTGACCGGCGCCAACAGCGGCATCGGTCTGGTCACCGCCCGCGAACTCGCCCGGAAGGGCGCCCGGGTGGTGCTCGCCTGCCGCAGCGAGGCCCGGGGCACGGCGGCCGTCGAGGCGGTGCGCCGCGAAATACCGGGCGCGGAGGTGGAGTTCCGTCCGCTGGACCTGGCCGACCTGTCCTCCGTACGGGAGTTCGCGGCCTCGTTCCCGTACGAGCGGCTCGATCTGCTCGTCAACAACGCGGGCGTGATGGCGCTGCCGTACGGGCGGACGGCGGACGGGTTCGAGACCCAGTTCGGGGTCAACCACCTCGGCCACTTCGCCCTCACCGGTCTGCTGCTCCCCCGGCTGCTCGCCGCACCGGCCGCGCGGGTCGTCACCGTCTCCAGCGGCCTGCACGCCCTGTCGAAGCTGGACATGGGGGACCTCAACAGCGAGCGGAAGTACCGGCGTTGGATCGCGTACGGCCGCTCGAAGACGGCGAACCTGCTCTTCGTGCACGAGCTGGCGCGGCGGCTGGGGGCGGCGGAGACGGGGATCGTGGCGGCGGCCGCCCACCCCGGGTACGCGGCGACCAACCTGCAGTCGGCGGCGGTACGAATGGAGGGCCGTACGGGCGCCGAGCGGATCGTGGAGCTCGGGAACCGGGTCTTCGCCCAGCCGGCCGAGGGCGGGGCGCTGCCGACGCTTTACGCGGCGACGGCTCAGGGCGTGGCGCCCGACTCGTTCACCGGCCCGTCGTTCCTGATGTGGCGGGGCGCGCCGGGCTCGTCGTGGCGGGCGCGCTGGACGCTGGACGACGTCGCCGGAGAGCGGCTCTGGGTGGCCTCCGAGCAGCTCACCGGCGTGACGTACGACTCCCTGGGGCGCTGACCGGCCCCGATCAGCCCTCGATCTCGGCCGGGTCCATCCACATGACCTCCCAGTGGTGGCCGTCCGGGTCCGAGAACGAGCGGCCGTACATCGAGCCGAAGTCGATGGGCTCCTTCGCCGCCGTGCCACCGGCGGCGAGGGCGCCGTCGGCGAGCTCGTCGACCTTGACGCGGCTCTCGGCGCTCAGCGTGAGGAGGACCTCGGTCGACTTCGTCGCGTCGACCAGCTCCTTGCCGGGCTTCGTGAACTCCTTGAACTTCGGCTCGGTCAGCAGCATCGCGAAGATCGTGTCGCTGATGACCAGGCAGGCGGTCGTGTCGTCGCTGAACTGCGGGTTGAAGGAGTAGCCGAGCTTGCTCCAGAAGGCCTTGGAGGTCTCCAGGTCCTTCACCGGCAGGTTGACGAAGATCATCTGGTTCATGACGCGCTCTCTCCTGTGCTCCTGTTGTCCGTGCTGTTTCGAGGGGTAGACGGCGGCCGGCGACGGAACTCATCGGCACGCGGGAAGTTTTTTCGGGACGGCGTAGCGCCTCTCGTTTGGATCAGGCCGGATCAGGGAGCGGTGCCAGGGCCCGCGAGCCCGGTCTGATCCAAACGAGAGGCGCTAGCGTCGGGGTATGAGCCCCACAGGCAGGAAGATCACCGAACGATTGTCGGACGAGGCCCTGGCCGGCGCCACCGGGCAGGGCTGGGCGGCCTGGTTCGCGCTCCTGGACGCCTGGGACGCCACCGGCCGGAACCACACGGCGATCGCCCGCCACCTGGTGGAGGCGCACGGCGTCAGCGGCTGGCACGCCCAGTCGATCGCCGTCGGCTACGAGCAGGAGCGCGGGATGCGCGAGGTCGGCCAGGCCTCGGACGGCGGCTGGAAGGTGAGCGCGAGCAAGACGGTGAACGCCCCGGCCGAGCGCTGCACGGCCGCCTTCGCCGACGAGGAGCTGCGCCGCCGCTGGCTGCCGGACGGCGAGCTGGAGGTACGGACCCACCGGCCGGGGAAGTCCCTGACGGCGGACTGGGACGGCGGGACGAGCCGGATCGAGGTCTATCTGACCCCGAAGGGCGAGGCGAAGACCCAGATCGGCCTCGGCCACACCAAGCTCCCGGACGCGGACGCGGTCGCCGCGTACAAGGAGTTCTGGCGCGAGCGCTTCGCGGACCTCAAGACCGTACTGGAAGCGAAGCCGTAACCCCCGGGGCTCCGGGGCTCCAGGGCTCCGGGACTCCAGGGCTCCAGGGCTCCAGGACTCCAGGGCTCCAGGACTCCAGAGGGACGTACCCACCCCTTCCACCCCGTTCCCACCCCGCCCTTTCCTCTTC
This sequence comes from Streptomyces sp. NPDC001927, assembly GCF_053594455.1. NCBI lineage: Bacteria > Bacillati > Actinomycetota > Actinomycetes > Kitasatosporales > Streptomycetaceae > Streptomyces > Streptomyces sp. NPDC001927. The sequence continues at coordinate 72,787 of NZ_JBSFEN010000019.1, forward strand.
CCGCGCCGACCTTCTGCCCGACGCTTCCCCTTCATCGCTTGTTGCTGCACCGTCAACTCCGTACCAACTCCGTACTCCTAGGTTCCGAAAGCGCGCGACCCCGCCGCCGACCGGTGCGGCGGGTTCACACACACCACCCCTCTGGAGTGAGACGTGGAGCGACGCAGTTTCCTGCGCGGAGCGGTCATCGGCACGTCGGCGGCCGCCTTCGGCGGCACCCTGATGCACGGGGCGGCCTACGCGGCCCCCGCCCAGCCCGGCGCCGGCCCCTACGGGGCCCTCGGCGCGGCCGACGCCAACGGCATCCTGCTGCCGAGCGGATTCAGCAGCCGGGTCATCGCCCGGTCGGGACAGACCGTCCCCGGCACCTCGTACACCTGGCACAACGCCCCCGACGGCGGCGCCTGCTTCGTCGACGGATCCGGCTGGATCTATGTCTCCAACTCGGAGATCAACCCGGGCGGCGGCGCGAGCGCGGTCAAGTTCAGCTCGACCGGCGCCGTGACGGGCGCGTACCGCATCCTCTCCAACACCCGCACCAACTGCGCGGGCGGCGCGACCCCGTGGAACACCTGGCTCTCCTGCGAGGAGGTCAGCCTCGGGTACGTCTACGAGACCGACCCGTACGGCGTGAACGCGGCCGTCCGGCGCGCCGCGATGGGCCGCTTCAAGCACGAGGCCGCGGCCGCCGACCCCGTCCGCAAGGTGATCTACCTGACCGAGGACGAGTCCAGCGGCTGCTTCTACCGCTTCATCCCGACCACCTGGGGCAACCTCACCTCCGGCACGCTCCAGGTCCTGGTCGCCGGCACCGCCACCTCCGGCTCCTTCACCTGGCAGAACGTCCCCGACCCGGACGGCTCGCCGACCGCGACCCGCAGCCAGGTCTCGGGCTCGAAGAAGTTCAACGGCGGCGAGGGCTGCCACTACGCCAACGACACCGTCTGGTTCACCACCAAGGGCGACAACCGCCTCTGGCAGCTCAACCTCGCCAACAGCACCTACGAGCTGGCCTACGACGACTCGCTCGTCTCCGGCGGCGGCGCCCCGCTGACGGGTGTCGACAACGTCACCGGCTCCTCCTCCGGCGACCTCTTCATCGCCGAGGACGGCGGCAACATGGAGATCTGCGTCATCACGCCGGACGACGTCGTGGCTCCGTTCCTGCGGATCAGCGGCCAGTCCGGTTCCGAGATCACCGGACCGGCCTTCTCCCCCGACGGCAAGCGGCTGTACTTCTCCAGCCAGCGCGGCACCAGCGGCAGCTCCTCGGGCGGTATCACCTACGAGGTGACCGGCCCGTTCCGCGCGTAGAGACGTTCCGCGGGGGCCGTCGCCGAGACGGTCCCCGCGACCCCCCTCTTCCGTCCGCCGCCGCCCAGCAGGGCCGCGCCCAGCGGTGTGAGGGTGTGCAGGACCGCGTTGCCGTGCCGCAGCGTCGCGACGAGCCCCGCCTCGCGCAGGACGCCCGCGTGCTGGCTGGCCGAGGCGAGCGAGACCCCCGCCCTGCGGGCGAGTTCGCTCGTGGTGCCGCCGTCGCCGATCGCGTGCAGGACCGCCGAGCGCGTGTTGCCGACCAGCTTGGCCAGCGAGGAGCCGCCCGGCTCGTGCACCGTCGGCGCCTCGCAGTGCGTCGTCGGATAGACGAGCACCGGGGGCAGCGCGGGGTCACGCAGGACGACCGGCGTGCCCCGGCAGAAGTACGAGGGCTGGAGCAGCAGCCCCCTGCCGTCGAGGTGCACGTCGCGGGCGACCGGGTAGTCGGCCTCCAGGACGGGCGCGCGCCAGCGGAACATCGGCGGCAGCGAGGCGAGGAGTTCGTCCGCGCCGCCGTCGAGCAGGGCCCGGCCGCGCACCGCACGGTCGGCCTCGACCCGGGCACGGATCTGCGGCCAGTACGGCTCGATCGCCGCCCGGTGGTAGCTGCGCAGCGCCCCGAGAAGCCGGCCGAACGGCTCGTCGCCGCCCTCGGCGAGGGCGCGCAGCGAGTGCGGCACGGTCCTGCCTCCGGCGCGGTCGGCGCCGAGGAGGGCGAGCTCGGTGAGGAGCCGGTCCCCCGGGGTCGCGCGGATCGCCTGGAGGCCCTCGTCGAGCCCCTGGAGGCCCTCGGGAGGGGTCAGGAAGTCGGGGAAGTAACCGCGGCTGGGAACGAGCGCGGCGAGCAGCCGGGTCTCCCCGTTGAGCCGGGGCCGGGTCTGGGAACGCCATTCTCCGTAGACGACCGGTCCGCGCCGGTCTCTAAGCCGATGAAAGCTGAGAATCGTTTCCCACAGAACGTCGGGCCGGGCCGCCATCCGTACGCCCGCCACGTCGCTTGCGGTGAAATGAATCCGCAGCATTGAACCCCCACCTGTGCACTCGCAACCACCCCCGTCGAAGAGTATGCACATCATCACAGGACGTTACCAGGGTGTTTCAGCCACACTTGAAAAGCATCGCGGGGACCCGGGGCAAACGGAAAAGCTGTGCGTGTCGGGCAGGAAACCTTCAGGACCGAGGTGGCGTGGCGAAGACCGTGGGGGGCTTCACGCGTCCGGCGGCGGTCGGCGAGGGTTGCGGCTCACCTGCCCGGCATGGGTAATGGGCGCGGCCACCGGGTGGGGATCCGGGGGCCGCGCCCGCCCTGTTGTTTGCTGGACGAATCGTGGAAAGTTCAATACGGAATGTTCAAAGGCCAATAATTCAATCGGGCCCGATTGAACAGAAACTCACATCCGGCGAACATCCCGGTGCGGACGAACCACGACGGGGCGGACACCTCCGCACAAGGTGTCCGCCCCGTCTCTCTTGCAGGCCGGAGCCGCCGCCCATCGGTTTGAGGGTCGGGGACGAACGGCGGCTCCGGCGGTCTTTGCTACTGAACGTCCGGTCAGCCGGGGTTCAGCACACGGCTCAGCGGCTGTCGGAGCCCTTCGACTCCGCCGCCGCGCGGCCGGCCTCCAGACGCGCCACCGGGATCCGGAAGGGCGAGCAGGAGACGTAGTCGAGGCCGACCTCGTGGAAGAAGTGCACCGACTCCGGGTCGCCGCCGTGCTCGCCGCAGACGCCGAGCTTGATGTCCGGGCGGGTGGCCCGGCCGGCCTCGACGGCGCTGCGGACCAGCGCGCCGACGCCGTCCTTGTCGATGGTCTCGAACGGCGAGACTCCGAAGATGCCCTTCTCCAGGTACGCGGTGAAGAAGCTGGCCTCCACGTCGTCCCGGGAGAAGCCCCACACGGTCTGGGTGAGGTCGTTGGTGCCGAAGGAGAAGAACTCGGCGGCCTCGGCGATCTGACCGGCGGTCACGGCGGCGCGCGGCAGCTCGATCATGGTGCCGAGCGCGAGCTTCAGCTCGACGCCGGTCTGCGCCTGGACCTCGGCGATGACCTGCTCGGCCTCGTCGCGGACGAGCTCCAGCTCCTGGACGGTGCCGACGAGCGGGATCATGATCTCGGCGCGCGGGTCGCCCTTGGCGTCGATGCGCTGCGCGGCGGCCTCGGCGATCGCGCGGACCTGCATGGTGAACAGGCCGGGGATGACCAGGCCGAGGCGGACGCCGCGCAGGCCCAGCATCGGGTTCTGCTCGTGCAGCCGGTGGACGGCCTGGAGCAGGCGCAGCTCGTTCTCGTGCGGCTCCTTGCGGGCCTCGGCGAGGGCGACACGCACCGAAAGCTCGGTGATGTCGGGCAGGAACTCGTGCAGCGGCGGGTCGAGCAGCCGGACCGTGACGGGCAGCCCGTCCATGGCCTCGAAGAGCTCGACGAAGTCCTTCTTCTGCAGCGGGAGCAGGGCGTCCAGGGCCTCGGTCCGCTCCTCGTCGGTGTCGGCGAGGATCAGCTTCTCGACCATCTCGCGGCGCTCGCCGAGGAACATGTGCTCGGTGCGGCACAGGCCGATGCCCTGGGCGCCGAAGCGGCGGGCGCGCAGCGCGTCCTCGGCGTTGTCGGCGTTGGCGCGGACGCGCAGCCGGCGGACGCGGTCGGCGTAGGCCATGATCCGGTGGACGGCCTGGACCAGCTCGTCGGCGTCGTCGGCGCCGGCGTGCATCCGGCCCTCGAAGTACTCGACGACCGGGGACGGTACGACGGGTACCTCACCGAGGTACACCTTGCCGGTGGAGCCGTCGATGGAGACGACGTCGCCCTCCTCGACGACCTGCCCCGAGGACGTGGTCATCCGGCGGCGCTTGGTGTCGACCTCGAGCTCCTCGGCGCCGCAGACACAGGTCTTGCCCATGCCGCGGGCGACGACGGCGGCGTGCGAGGTCTTGCCGCCGCGCGAGGTCAGGATGCCCTCGGAGGCGATCATGCCGTCCAGGTCGTCCGGGTTGGTCTCGCGGCGGATCAGGATGACCTTCTCGCCGGAGCGGGACCACTTGACGGCCGTGTACGAGTCGAAGACGGCCTTGCCGACGGCCGCGCCCGGGGAGGCGGCGATGCCGCGCCCGATCTGCTCGACCTTGGCGTTCTCGTCGAACTTGGGGAACATCAGCTGCGCGAGCTGGGCGCCGTTGACGCGCTGGAGCGCCTCGGCCTCGTCGATCAGGCCCTGGTCGACGAGCTGGGTCGCGATCCGGAAGGCGGCACCCGCGGTGCGCTTGCCGACGCGGGTCTGCAGCATCCACAGCTGACCGCGCTCGATCGTGAACTCGATATCGCAGAGATCCTTGTAGTGGGTCTCCAGCGTCTCCATGATCTGCATGAGCTGGTCGTACGACGCCTTGTCGATCGACTCCAGCTCGGCCAGCGGCACGGTGTTGCGGATACCGGCGACGACGTCCTCGCCCTGCGCGTTCGTCAGGTAGTCGCCGTAGACGCCCTGGTGGCCGGAGGCGGGGTCGCGGGTGAAGGCGACGCCGGTGCCGGAGTCCGGGCCGAGGTTGCCGAAGACCATGGAGCAGACGTTGACCGCGGTGCCCAGGTCGTGCGGGATGCGCTCCTGGCGACGGTAGAGCTTGGCGCGGTCGGTGTTCCAGGAGTTGAAGACGGCCTCGATGGCGAGGTCCATCTGCTCGCGCGGGTCCTGCGGGAAGTCGCGGCCGGCCTCGGCCTTCACGATCTTCTTGAAGTGCTTGACGAGCTTCTTCAGGTCGGCGGCGTCGAGGTCGGTGTCGACGGTGACCTTCTTGGCGGCCTTGGCCTCGTCGAGGGCCTCCTCGAAGAGCTCGCCGTCGACGCCGAGGACGGTCTTGCCGAACATCTGGATGAGCCGGCGGTACGAGTCCCAGGCGAAGCGCTCGTTGTCGGCCTGGGCGGCGAGGCCCACGACGGACGCGTCGGAGAGGCCGATGTTCAGGACCGTGTCCATCATGCCGGGCATGGAGAACTTGGCACCGGAGCGGACGGAGACGAGCAGCGGGTTGTCGGCCTGGCCGAGCTTCTTGCCCATCTTCTGCTCGAGGGCGTCCAGGTGGGCGCTGACCTCGTCACGCAGCTCGACGGGCTCGGAGCCGCTGTCGAGGTAGACCTTGCACGCCTCGGTGGTGATCGTGAAGCCGGGGGGAACGGGGAGGCCGAGGTTGGTCATCTCGGCGAGGTTCGCTCCCTTGCCACCGAGCAGGTCCTTCAGGTCCCTGTTGCCCTCGGTGAAGTCGTACACGAACTTCTGATCTTTGTTTTCCGACACGTGTCTCGACTCCTCGAGGACTCGGTGGCTGCCCTGACGGCGAGGAACATACCCAGATCGAAGGCTCCTGTGGAGGTATGCCTACCGGTCACATGGTCTTAACCACCCGTCCGCCAGCACATCGAAAGTAACCGACGAGTAGCTTCCGCTTTCAGACTCCGAAGCCCCCTTGACCGAAACCTGGGTATACCCGCTCACATGAGCGCCTCCAAAAGCATTTGCGTTCAACTCTTGAACGCAAGAGGGGTGGCACCCAGTGCCACCCCTCCAGAAGTGCAACACCCCGTAATCTGCTCATCTGAGCACACCCCCTATCAAGGGTGGCGAGGATCACGCCGTACGAACGGCCCGATTCCCACGATCCGGACGTCCGGGATCAGCCCCCGGACGTGTCCGACTCCGCCTCCTCGCTGATGCCCGAGCAGTCGTACGGGTCCTTCAACCAGCCGTCCGGCAGGACGACGCGGTTGTTGCCCGAGGTGCGGCCGCGGGGGCCGTCCGCGCCGGTCGGCCACGGCTGGTCCAGGTCCAGCTCGCTCAACTGAGCACCGAGCTCGTCCAGGGAGGAGGTGATCGCCAGCTTCTTGCGCATCTCGGAACCGACTGAGAAGCCCTTCAGGTACCAGGCCACGTGCTTGCGGAAGTCGATGACACCGCGCGACTCGTCGCCGAGCCACTCGCCGAGCAGCCGGGCGTGCCGCAGCATCGCGTCCGCGACCTCCCGCAGCGGCGGCTGGGCGTACGCGCCCGTGCCCTCGAAGCCCGCCACCAGGTCGCCGAAGAGCCAGGGGCGGCCCAGGCAGCCGCGCCCGACGACCACGCCGTCGCAGCCCGTCTCGCGCATCATCCGCAGCGCGTCGTCCGCCGACCAGATGTCGCCGTTGCCGAGCACCGGGATCTCCGGCACGTGCTCCTTGAGCCGCGCGATGGCGTCCCAGTCCGCCGTACCGCCGTAGTGCTGCGCCGCCGTCCGCCCGTGCAGGGCGATCGCGGTGACGCCCTCCTCGACCGCGATCCGGCCGGCGTCCAGGAACGTGATGTGGTCGTCGTCGATGCCCTTGCGCATCTTCATCGTCACGGGCAGGGCGCCCGCGTTCGACACGGCCTCGTTGAGGATCGCGCGGAGGAGGGGCCGCTTGTACGGAAGGGCGGAGCCGCCGCCCTTGCGGGTCACCTTGGGGACCGGGCAGCCGAAGTTCAGGTCGATGTGGTCGGCCAGGTCCTCGTCCGCGATCATCCGGACGGCCTTGCCGACCGTCACCGGGTCGACGCCGTAGAGCTGGATCGAGCGCGGCTTCTCGCTCGCGTCGAAGCGGATGAGCTGCATCGTCTTCTCATTGCGCTCGACCAGCGCCCTCGTCGTGATCATCTCGCTCACGAAGAGTCCCTTGCCGCCGCTGTACTCGCGGCAGAGGGTGCGGAACGGGGCGTTGGTGATGCCGGCCATCGGCGCGAGCACCACCGGCGGCTGCACGATGTGCGGCCCGATGGCGAGAGGGGAGAACGCGGTCATTACGCCATTGTCCCGCACCGCCGCCGTGTTCCGTCAGTCGTTTCGCCCACACAGCTCGCGCAGGCGTTCGAGACCCTGGCGGGACTCCTCGTCCACCGGCACGTACGTCACCAGACGCGGCCCCGAGGTCGGCCCGAGCCAGAGGTTGGTGTGCTCCAGGTGCAGCGTGCCGACGTGGGCGTTGCGGATGAACTTCGTACGCCCGCCCTGGGCCACCACCTCGTGGCGCGCCCAGATCTCCCGGAACTCCGGCGAGGCCGTCTCCAGGCGCTGCAGCATCGCCTTCCAGGCGGGCTCGGCCAGGTGCTCGGCCATCGAGGCCCGGAACTTGCCGGCCATGGAGCGCGTCACGTCCGGAAGGTCGGCGACGGCGGCCCGCCACTCGTCGTTGGTGAAGGCCAGCCAGATGCAGTTGCGGTCCTCGCGCGGCAGCGCGTCGAGGTCGCAGAGCAGCCTGCCGTACGTGCGGTTGTAGGCCAGGATGTCGTAGCGGCTGTTCTGGATGCAGGCGGGCACCGGCTCCAGCTGGTCGAGCATCGCGCGCAGCGCGGGCGTCACGGTCGGGCAGGGCGACTCGGGGTTCGGGTCGGCCGCGCCGCCGAGGGCGAAGAGGTGGGTGCGCTCGGTCGCGTCGAGCAGCAGGGCCCGGGCGAGGGCGTCGAGGACCTGCGGGGAGACGTGGATGTCGCGGGCCTGCTCCAGCCAGGTGTACCAGGTGACGCCGACGGCGGAGAGGTGCGCAACCTCCTCGCGGCGGAGCCCGGGGGTGCGGCGGCGCCGGCCACGGACCAGGCCGACCTGCTCGGGGGTGATCCGCTCGCGGCGGCTGCGCAGGAAGGCGGCCAGCTCGTGGCGCCGGACATCGGCGGGCGCCGTCGCCTGCGCCGTCGCCTGCGTTGCGGCGGGCGCCTGTGTTTCGAGGGGGGCCACCATCGTCGTCATGCTCCCAGGGTGCCGGGGGGCTCAGCCCGTTTCCAGGTAGTGCTTGTACCAGGATAAAGACACTCTGGTACCAGGCTAAGAAAGAGCCGATCGTCGATGGCGTGCGTACTACAGCCTCCACCACAGCCACCACCGCCTCGGCCGCCCGTGGCGCCGGTGCCGTCGTCGACCACCCGACGCCCGCACTCGGCTCCCTCGGGCTCTTCACCGTCCTCCTCGGCGCCGCGCTGCCGCTGATCGACTTCTTCATCGTCAACGTCGCCCTGCCGACCATCGACCACGACCTGGCCGCCGGACCGGCCATGCTGGAGCTGGTCGTCGCCGGGTACGGGCTCTCGTACGCCGTGCTGCTCGTCCTCGGCGGGCGGCTCGGGGACCTCTTCGGCCGCCGCCGGCTCTTCCTCGTGGGCATGGCCGCCTTCGGCGTGACCTCGCTCGCCTGCGGGCTCGCCCCGGACGCCTGGACGCTGGTCGGGGCGCGGGTGGCACAGGGTGCCGCAGCCGCGCTGATGCTGCCGCAGGTCCTGGCGACCATCCATTCCTCGACGGCGGGCGCGCGCCGCGCCAAGGCGCTGAGCCTCTACGGAGCCACCGCCGGGCTCGCCATGGTCGCCGGCCAGATCCTGGGCGGGGTCCTCGTCGCGGCCGACCTCTGGGGCAGCGGCTGGCGGGCGATCTTCCTGGTCAACGTGCCCGTCGTGGTGGCGGGGCTGCTGCTCGCGGTACGGACCGTCCCGGAGACCCGCTCCGAGCGCCCGGCCCCGGTCGACATCGCGGGCACCCTGCTCCTCGGCCTCGCGCTGCTCACGCTCCTCGCCCCTCTTACAGAGGGGAGGGCGGCGGGCTGGCCGCTGTGGACCTGGGTCGCGCTCGGGATCTTCCCGCTCGCCGCGGCCGCGTTCTGGCGGGTGGAGCTGCGGGCCGACCGCCGGGGCCGTACGCCGCTGGTGCCGCCGAGCCTGCTCTCGCTGGTCTCGCTGCGCCGCGGGCTCGCGCTGGTGGTGCCGTTCTCGATCGGCTTCGGCGGCTTCATGTTCGTGATCGCGGTCGCGCTCCAGCAGGGGCTGCGCATGAGCGCGGTGGTCTCGGGCCTGGCCCTGGTGCCGATGGCCGTCGCCTTCTTCGGGGCCTCGCTCGCGGGTCCCAGACTCGTACGGCGCTGGGGCACGCGGGTCGTCACGGCGGGCGGCCTCGTGCAGGGGCTCGGCATCGCGCTGCTCGCCCTGACGGCCTGGCGCTCCTGGCCCGACCTCTCCGCCTGGAGCCTGCTGCCGGGCATGGCCGTCGCGGGCCTCGGCCAGGGCCTCCAACTGCCGGTCCTCTTCCGGGTCGTCCTCTCCGAGGTCCCGGCGGACCGGGCGGGCGTCGGCAGCGGCGTGATGGTGACGACCCAGCAGTCGGCCCTCGCACTCGGCGTGGCCACCCTCGGCTCGCTCTTCCTGTCGCTCGCCGCGACCGGCTCCATGGGCACGGCGCTGACGGTGACGCTCCTGGTCCAGCTGGCGGCCGTCGTCCTGACGGTCCTGATGAGCCTGCGCCTGCCGCGCGTCGTGAGGTGAGGCTTTTCCGGCCGCTTTGGGTGGAGGGCCGGACGCACGTGGGCCCGGGTCACGGTCGGTGACCCGGGCCCACGTCGTCGTACCGGCTGCGGCTACTCCTTGCCGTCCGTGGCGGCGGCGGTCTCGGCGCCCTCGGAGCCCGTCGCGCGCTCGCGCATCTTCCTCAGCAGCTCCTGCTTCTGGTCGACGGCGGCCTTGCGGTCGGCGTTGCCCTGCTGAACGGCGCCCTGCTGGTCGCCGCGGGACAGCTTCTTGCGCTGTCCGCCGACGCCGAGCAGGTTGTTACGGCCCTTGGCCATGGGGTTCTCCCATTGGTGAGAAGTGGTGAGGGGATCGTCCGGCGGGGGCGGGCGTCGAGGCCCGCCGCGCTCTCACTCGTAGATCTGGAAGAACGAAGACATGCCGTAGACGCTACCCCGCCCAGGGCCCTCGGTCACACCGATTTCCCCGCACCACCCACACGAATGACAAACATTGAAATCTGTCAGCCGTCATGCCATAGTTATGATGCACCACCCCTCAGCCCGACTTCCGAGGAGACCCTCATGACCTCCCGCACCCTCCCCACCCGCCGCCTGGGCGCCACCGGCCCGCAGGTCTCGACCCTCGGCCTCGGCTGCATGGGCATGTCCGCGCTGTACGGCGAGAGCGACCGCGCCGAGTCGATCGCGACCCTTCACGCCGCCCTCGACGCCGGCGTGACGCTCCTGGACACCGGCGATTTCTACGGCATGGGGCACAACGAACTGCTGATCAACGAAGCCCTGCGCACGGCCCCCGCCGCCGCCCGGGAGCAGGCGCTGACCAGCGTCAAGTTCGGCGCGCTCCGCACGGTCGAAGGCGGCTTCACCGGCTACGACGGCCGCCCCGCCGCGGTGAAGAACTTCGCGGCGTACAGCCTGCAGCGCCTCGGCACGGACCACATCGACATCTACCGGATCGCCCGCGTCGACCCGGACGTCCCGATCGAGGAGACCGTCGGCGCCATCGCCGAGCTGGTCGAGGCCGGTCACGTCCGGCACATCGGCCTCTCCGAGGTCGGAGCGGACACCCTGCGCCGGGCGGCGGCCGTCGCCCCGATCTCCGACCTCCAGATCGAGTACTCCCTGATCTCGCGCGGCATCGAGGAGAAGATCCTGCCGACCGCCCGCGAGCTGGGCATCGGCATCACGGCGTACGGCGTGCTGTCGCGCGGTCTCATCAGCGGCCACTTCACCCGCGACCGCGAGCTCGCGCCGGGCGACTTCCGGGGCATGAGCCCGCGCTTCCAGGGCGACAACCTCGACCGGAACCTGGACCTGGTGGAGCAGCTGCGGGCGCTCGCCGAGGCCAAGGGCGTGACGGTCGCGCAGACCGCCATCGCCTGGGTCCTGGCGCAGGCCGACCGCCAGGGCGCGGACATCGTGCCGCTGGTCGGCGCCCGTCGCCGGGACCGGCTCGCGGAGGCCCTCGGCGCCCTGGACGTGACACTGGACGACGCCGACCTGGCCGCGATCGAGCGGGCCGTCCCGGCGGGCGCGGCGGCCGGCGAGCGGTACCCGGCGGCGCAGATGGCCCACCTGGACAGCGAGCACTGACCGGGGGTTCGACTGACAGGTACTGTCATCCCATGGCCACCGAGACCCTGACCGCAGAGCGCATCCTCGAAGCCACCGAGGAGGTGCTGCGCCGGTACGGCCCCGCGAAGGCGACCGTGGTGGACGTGGCCCGGGTCCTCGGCGTCAGCCACGGCAGCGTCTACCGCCACTTCCGTACGAAGGCGGCGCTGCGGGAGGCCGTGACCGAGCGGTGGCTGAGCCGCTCGGAGGTGATGCTCGCCGGGCTGATCGCGAGCTCGTCCGAGCCGGCCGCCGGGAAGCTCCGGGCCTGGTTCGCCGCCCTCTTCGAGGCCAAGCGCCACAAGGCGGGCGACGACCCCGAGCTGTTCGCCACGTACGGGGTCCTGATCGACGAGGCAAGCGACGTGGTCGACGAGCACATCGAGGTCCTCGTCGGACAGGTCCGGGAGATCGTCGAAGAGGGCACGCGGGGCGGGGAGTTCACCGCTCCCGACCCGGCCGCCACGGCCCGCGCGCTCTTCGACGCGACCGGCCGCTTCCACGACCCGATGTACGCCCCGGAGTGGCGGCGCCCCACCATCCAGGACGAGTTCGACGCGGTGCTCGACCTGCTCCTGCGCGGCCTGCGCGCCTAGGGGGTGTCTCGTCGATCAGGCCGGATCAGGGAGCGGGGTCTGGTGCGTGCGATCGCAAGGCGGAGGAGGGAGTCGACGCGGAGCGTCGGC
>NZ_JBSFEN010000020.1:0-44297 GCF_053594455.1 Streptomyces sp. NPDC001927
TAGGGGGTGTCTCGTCGATCAGGCCGGATCAGGGAGCGGGGTCTGGTGCGTGCGATCGCAAGGCGGAGGAGGGAGTCGACGCGGAGCGTCGGCGACCGACGACAACGCGGCGAGCGGGCGTGCCAGACCCCGCGAGCCCGGCATGATCGGCGAGACACCCCCTAGGGCCTGTCCGAGCCCGATCCGCCGGACATCCCCTGGGAAGGCGCGTCGCGGCGGGCCTTGCTGGGCATCAACTCCTCGGTGCCATACGCTGGTTCGGGGAGAGAAATCAGGGGGAGGGGTAGCGCGGGTGTTGCTTCCACATGTACCGCCGGCCCCGAGTACGACCGAAGCCTCCAGGCTGCTGTGCGCCGGCACGTACCTCGACGACACCTTCCGTGACGCGGTCATCGACGAGCTCTACGTCCACGAGGAGCGGAGGGTCGCGCCGTCGTTCGGCTTCGACGCGGCACGGGTCCTCGCCCACGCCCTGCGCGCCCGGCGGATGGCGGCGGCCTGGGCCGTCGTGGTGCTGGCGCTCTGGCTGACCGGCATCACGCTCAGCGGCGGCCTGATGCTCGCCTTCATCCCGCCCTTCGTCCTGCTCGCCGCCGGCTCCCGGCTCCGTACCCCGTCGGCGAAGCATCCGGAGCCGTCCCCCGGCAGGACCGGGGCCGGCGTCGCGCTGCGCTGGTCGGGACGGGCCTGGCTCGGCGGCCTCTCGCTCTGGCTGCTGTGGATCTACCCGGACCTGGGATCACGGAAGGACGGTTTCGGGACCGACTCCCCCGACGACGCCTTCACCTGGGTCTCCGATCTGTGGATGGGCCTCGGCCACCGGCCGGGGCAGTGGTGGGCGGCGGTCTGCTGCGTTCTGCTGATGGCCGTGGCGGGGGCGTTGCAGCGGGCGCAGACCGCGTCGACGCTGGGGCGGGAGCTGTCGCCCCAGGAGTTCGGCGAGCCCGCGCTCGACCCGGCCGTGCGGGCCATCGGCATCCGGTTCCAGCGGCTCAGGCAGCTCATCCGTATGGAACAGACCTCGCAGCTGCTGTTGTACGACACGGCGGCACCGTTCCGGGGTGCGGGCGTGCCGTACGCGTCCTGGACGCACGCCGTGAGCCTGCGGCCCAACCGCGAGCCGGGGATCGAGTCCCGGCCGCCCTCGCAGCTCCTCAACCAGGAGGTCCTGGAGCACATCAGGTCCCGCATGGAGCAGATCCGGGTCCCGTCCGCGCTCGGCTCCGCGCAGGACGCGGTGCGCGACCGGCTGCGCCAACTGACCCTCGAGGACTGCGTGTTCCTTCCGGTGGACGGACTCCCCCGCAGGTGGCTGGCGCCGCAGAGCCTGGCCGAGTTCGAGTCGCACCGCGCGTCGGCGGTGGAGGAGGGCGGGGAGAAGCGCCGCCACTTCCTGCGGATCCAGGTGAGCAGCTGGGACGACGAGGTGGTCCTCACGGCGTACGTCCGCGTGCACACCCAGGGCGGGCTGCTGACGCTGGAGGCGGCCTCGTTCGTCCTGTGGCCCGTGCTGCCCTGGTTCCGGGAGGCGGACCGGATCGCCCACCGCCATCGGCACAGCGGGCTCCTCTCCAAGGCGGCGCAGGCGATCGTCCGCATCCCGATCACGGCCGGCACCGCGCCGCTCCTGCTCTGGCGGTCGGTGAAGCACTCCTGGAGGCTGCTCTTCGGCGGGTACGACGTCAGCCTGCCGGAAGGCCCCGCGAGGTCGGTGCGGGAACTGGCCTCGGAGCGGAGGACGGGCGCCTTCCAGGACATGGACGTCCAGCGCTACCTGGAGTCGGTCCGCGAGGGCATCGCCCAGGGGGTGGTGGACGCGCTGCGGGAAGCCGGCTGGCAGGCGGACGAGTTCGAGGCGAAGACGCTGACGAAGGGCATCTTCAACGGGGAGACCGGCCTTCCGGCGGACCTTTCGCCCTTACGGCAGGCGGGGGGTGGGGCGCAGTGAGCACCAGTGAGCCGTTCTGGGACGCGGACACCCAGGGCTGGAGCGGTGAAGCCTGGGGCGGGATACGCCCGAGGAAGCCGCGGCCACGGATCCTGCAGACGCGCGGGCGGGAGCGGGAGCGGTCACGGCTGTGGGAGTGGCTGTGCGCATGGCTGGCGTCGCGCCGGGACGCGATCGGCAGGAACAAGGCGCCCGCCCACTGGAACCAGACGGCCCAGGGCTGGGACACCGGCGCCCAGGACACCGGCGCCGCCCGCCCGGAGGCGTGGCCGCACCGCTGGACGACCCTGGCGCTGCTGCCCACCGCCGCCGTGGTGGCGCTGCTGGCCGACTGGTGGACCGCGGTGCTGTTCCTCGTCTGGGCGCACCTCGTACGGACCGGGGTCGCGGCGGTCCGCAGACGCACTCCGCTGGTCGTGGGTGCGGGCACCGTCGCCGGCCGCGGCGCCCCGCCCCGCGCCGGGCCGCCGACCACCCCGGCGCGGGCCTTCGCCGAGGGCGTGCTCGCCGTGCTGGTCCCGTCGCGCGTCCTCGACGTGGAGCCGGTCCCGGTACGGCCCTTCGCGGAGCCGCTGCCCCTCGAAGGCGACCTGGTGGAGGTGGAGGAGTCCGTGCGCGATGTCGTCGCGCGGATCACGGCCGCGACCGCCCGGGCCGACGAGGACCCCCGATGACCGCCCCCGTACCGCCTCAGCCGGCGCTGCCGGGCCCGGACGGTGCGAACGGCCAGGGCGCCGTCTCCCCGCACCGCCCCCTGCCCGCGGGCGAGGACATCGAGGTCTGGAAGCGGATCCTGGACGGGGCGCCCGAGCGGGTCCTCGGGATCGTCGAGCGGGAGTCCGCCGCGCAGATCGAGCTCCAGCGGGCGGAGGCCCTGCGCCGCCTCCAACTCGACCAGCACCAGATGCGGATGGACATCGTGCACTTCCGCTTCCGCGTCGCGGGGGCCGTCTTCGGCGCGACCGCCTTCACCGCGATCCTCCTGCTGGCCAAGCACTTCATCGACCAGGGCGCCCTCGCCCCGGCCGCGGGCGTCCTCACCGCCGCGGCGGCGGCGATCGGCGCGCTGGTCTTCGGCGCGAAGAAGGGAAAGTAGCTGCCCGGAAGCAGCCCCGGAACCACGACGAGGCCCCCGGTTCCGTCACCGGAACCGGGGGCCTCGGACAACAGCCGAACGACCGTCAGCAGCCGAGCAGGCGGCTGCCCAGGTAGCCCTGGATCTGGTCGAGGGAGACGCGCTCCTGCTTCATGGTGTCGCGCTCGCGCACGGTCACCGCGTTGTCGTCCAGGGTGTCGAAGTCGACCGTGACGCAGAACGGCGTGCCGATCTCGTCCTGGCGGCGGTAGCGACGGCCGATGGCGCCCGCGTCGTCGAACTCGATGTTCCAGTTCTGCCGCAGGTCGCTGGCGAGGCCCTTGGCCTTCGGCGACAGCTGCGCGTTGCGGGAGAGCGGCAGGACGGCGACCTTGACCGGCGCGATGCGCGGGTCGAGGCGCATCACCACGCGCTTCTCCATGACGCCCTTGGCGTTCGGGGCCTCGTCCTCGTTGTACGCGTCGAGCATGAACGCCAGCATCGTGCGGCCGACACCGGCGGCCGGCTCGATGACGTACGGGGTCCAGCGCTCGCCGGCGTCCTGGTCGAAGTAGAGCAGGTCGTTGCCGGACGCCTTGGAGTGCGCCTTCAGGTCGTAGTCGGTGCGGTTGGCGACACCCTCGAGCTCGCCCCACTCGTTGCCGCCGAACTGGAAGCGGTACTCGATGTCGGCGGTGCGCTTGGAGTAGTGGGAGAGCTTCTCCTTCGGGTGCTCGAACCAGCGCATGTTCTCCTCACGGAGACCCAGGCCGGTGTACCAGTTCCAGCGCTGCTCCATCCAGTACTCGTGCCACTGCTCGTCCTCGCCGGGCTTGACGAAGAACTCCATCTCCATCTGCTCGAACTCGCGGGTGCGGAAGATGAAGTTGCCCGGAGTGATCTCGTTCCGGAACGACTTGCCCATCTGCGCGATGCCGAACGGGGGCTTCTTGCGCGCGGTCTGGTGAACCTGGCCGAAGTTGGTGAAGATGCCCTGCGCGGTCTCGGGGCGCAGGTAGGCGACCGAGCCGGAGTCCTGGGTGGGGCCGAGGTGCGTGGAGAGCAGACCGGAGAACTGCTTGGGCTCGGTGAACGTGCCCTTGTTGCCGCAGTTGGGGCAGTTCAGGTCGGTGAGGCCGTTCTCGGGGAGGCGGCCGTGCTTCGCCTCGTACGCCTCCTCCAGGTGGTCGGCGCGGTAGCGCTTGTGGCAGGAGGTGCATTCGGTCAGCGGGTCGGTGAAGGTGGCGACGTGACCGGAGGCCTCCCAGACCTCGGTGGCCAGGATCACCGACGAGTCGATGCCGACGACGTCCTCGCGCGCGGTGACCATGTAACGCCACCACTGACGCTTGATGTTCTCCTTGAGTTCGACACCCAGCGGCCCGTAGTCCCAGGCGGCGCGCTGGCCACCGTAGATCTCACTGCACGGGTAGACGAAGCCACGGCGCTTGCTCAGGCTGACGATGGTGTCGATCTTGTCGGCGGCCACGGTGCTCTCTTCATTACGACGACGAAGTGCGAATGCTTCAGGTTACCGGCGCCCCTGCCCTCCGCATCAAATCGGTCCGGCTCTTCCGCTCTCTTCCGCGCGCATACGCGAGGCCTCGTGACGGGAGCGCCGGACGTGGCCGGAACCACAACCGGGACAATTGACAATCGTTTCCAACTTTGTTGAAAATGAGTGTCATGAACGTACGCCGCCTGATACCCACCGCCGCCGTCGCCGGAGCCGTCACCCTCGGTCTCGTCACGCTCTCCGCCTGTGGCGGGGCGTCCGACGCGTCCGGCAAGTCCGCCGACGGCAAGCTGAGCGTGGTGGCGTCGTTCTACCCCATGCAGTACCTGGCCGAGCAGATAGGCGGCGACCACGTCGCCGTCTCCACGCTCACCGCGCCGGGCGTCGAGCCGCACGACCTGGAGCTCAAGCCGAAGCAGATCGGCGAGCTCGGCGAGGCCGACTACATCCTCTACCTCAAGGGCATCCAGCCCGCCGTCGACGAGGCGATCAAGCAGGCCGGCGTGAAGAACACCGTCGACGCCGCGACCCTCACCACGATGGAGGACCACGGCACCGCCGTCGGTCACGACCACGGTGCCGAGGACCCCGGCCACGGCGAGGCGGGCCACGAGCACAAGGCCGACGAGCACGGAGCCGACGAGCACGGCCACGAAGGCACCGAAGGCCACAGCCACGAGTCCGAGGCCGGTCTCGACCCGCACATCTGGCTCGACCCGGTGAAGTACGCCGAGGTCGCCAAGGGCGTCGGCGCCTCCCTGGAGAAGGCCGACCCGGACAACGCCGCCGACTACAAGAAGAACACCGACACCCTGGTCAAGAAGCTCGGTGACCTCGACACGGCGTTCAAGGACGGCCTGAAGAACACCTCCACCAAGACCTTCATCACCACCCACTCCGCCTTCGGCTACCTCGCCGAGCGGTACGGCCTGGACCAGGAGGGCATCACCGGCATCGACCCCGAGTCCGAGCCGAGCCCCGCCCGCATGAACGAGCTCCAGCAGATCGCGGCGAAGGAGAAGGTCTCCACGGTCTTCTTCGAGACCCTCGCCAGCGACAAGACCGCGAAGACCCTCGCGAAGGACACCGGCCTCAAGACCGCCGTCCTGGACCCGCTGGAGGGAATCACGGACAAGTCCCAGGGCGATGACTACATCGAGGTCATGCAGTCCAACCTCGCCGCGCTGAAGAAGGCCCTCGGCGCGAAGTGACCCACGCAGAGCAGCAGGAGGCACCCGTGAGCGCGCCCGTCACGCCCGACACGTCGGCCACGCCCGTCATATCCGTCCGCGGAGCCACGGCGTCCCTCGGCGCGCGCCCGGTCCTGCGCGGCGTCGACCTCACCGTGAACCCCGGTGAGGTCGTCGCGCTGCTCGGCGCCAACGGCTCCGGCAAGTCGACCGCCGTCCGCGCGATCATCGGCCAGGTCCCCCTGACCGACGGATCGATCTCGCTCTTCGGGACCGAGCGGAAGCGTTTCCGCGACTGGTCCCGCGTCGGGTACGTCCCGCAGCGCACCACCGCCGCGAGCGGCGTCCCGGCCACGATCCGCGAGGTCGTCTCCTCCGGCCGGATCTCCCGCCGCAAGATCGGCTGGCTGACGAAGGCCGACCGGGCCGCCGTCGACCGCGCGATCGAGCTCGTCGGCCTCACCGACCGCGCCAAGGACTCGGTGAGCGCCCTCTCCGGCGGCCAGCACCAGCGCGTCCTGATCGCCCGCGCGCTCGCCTCCCAGCCCGAGCTGCTGATCATGGACGAGCCGATGGCCGGCGTCGACCTCGCCAGCCAGGAGATCCTCGCCGGCACCCTGCGCGAGCAGGTCGCGGGCGGCACCACGGTCCTGCTCGTGCTGCACGAGCTCGGCCCCCTGGAGCCGCTCATCGACCGGGCCGTGGTCCTGCGCGACGGCTGCGTCGTCCACGACGGCCCGCCGCCGAAGGCGGTCGGCCAGCACGCCCTGCCGGGCCACGACCACGTCCATCCGCACGCGGCCGACGAGCCGCTCCGCACGGGTCTGCTGACCTGAGGAAGCTGACCTGATCATGGAATTCCTCGAACCGGCCTTCATGCAGCGGGCGCTCATCGCGGCCGTGCTCGTCGGCATCACCGCGCCCGCCGTCGGCATCTTCCTGGTCCAGCGCCGGCAGGCCCTGATGGGCGACGGCATCGGCCATGTCGCCATGACCGGTGTCGGCCTCGGCTTCCTGCTCAACAGCAGCCCGGTGTGGATGGCCACCCTGGTCGCCGTCGCCGGCGCCGTGCTGATGGAGCTGATCCGGACGTACGGACGCACCCGCGGCGACCTCGCGCTCGCGCTGCTCTTCTACGGAGGCATGGCGGGCGGCGTCATGCTGATCCAGGTCGGCGGCGGCTCCAACGCCAACCTGCTCTCGTACCTCTTCGGATCGCTGTCCACGGTGTCGGACGAGGACGTCACCGCGATCGGCATCCTCGCGGCCTTCGTCATCCTGGTCACCATCGGCCTGCGCCGTCAGCTCTTCGCGGTCAGCCAGGACGAGGCCTTCGCCCGCGTCACCGGCCTCCCGGTGCGCGCCCTGAACCTGCTCATCGCGGTGACCGCCGCGGTGACCGTCACGGTCGCCATGCGGGTCGTCGGCCTGCTCCTCGTCAGCGCGCTGATGGTGGTCCCAGTCGCGGCGGCGCAGCAGCTGTCCCGGTCCTTCCGCGCGACCTTCATCCTCTCGGTCGTGATCGGTACGGCGGTCACGCTGACCGGCACGATCACCACCTACTACCAGGATCTGCCGCCCGGCTCCCTCATCGTGCTGCTCGCGATCGGCGTCTTCATCGTGCTGACCGCGCTCTCCGCGCCACTGGCCCGACGCAGGGCCCGACGAGCGGCGGCGGAGGCGGGCCCGGACGGCTGCGACGCCCAGGTGCCACTCACGCGTCGTCCCACGGACGACGTCACGGTCTGAACGGCCTGGCAGAATGGCGGGGGCAACGTAACTCACAAGGAGGCCCCTGTGGCGACGGCAGGACCCCCCGTACGCGGCCGCTCGACCAAGCAGCGGGCCGCTGTCGCGGCGGCACTGAACGAAGTGGACGAGTTCCGCAGCGCCCAGGAGCTGCACGACATGCTCAAGCACCGCGGCGACTCGGTAGGCCTCACGACGGTCTACCGCACGCTCCAGTCCCTCGCGGACGCGGGCGAGGTCGACGCACTGCGCACCAGCGACGGCGAGACCGTCTACCGCCGCTGTTCCACGGGCGACCACCACCACCACCTCGTCTGCCGCGTCTGCGGCAAGGCGGTCGAGGTGGAGGGCCCGGCCGTGGAGCAGTGGGCCGAGACGATCGCGTCCCAGCACGGCTACGTGAACGTGGCGCACACGGTCGAGATCTTCGGCACGTGCGCGGAGTGCGCGGCGAAGTAGCGCACCGGAAACAAGCGTGAGGGCCCGTACGGATCGATCCGTACGGGCCCTTTCGCGTCCGCGGACGAACCGCGTCGGCGTCAGACGGCCGGCCCCTGCTGGGGCACCGTGCCCATCGCCGCGCGGTCCGCCTCCGGGATCGCGCCGAAGCGGCGGTCGCGGGAGGCGTACTCGACGCAGGCGCGCCACAGGTCGCGGCGGTCGAAGTCGGGCCACAGGACGTCCTGGAAGACCATCTCGGCGTAGCTGCTCTGCCAGATCAGGTAGTTCGAGGTGCGCTGCTCGCCGCTCGGGCGGAGGAAGAGGTCGACGTCCGGCATGTCCGGGTAGTACAGGTACTTCTGGAACGTCTTCTCGTTGACCTTCGACGGGTCCAGCTTCCCCGCGGCGACGTCCCGCGCGATGGCCTGCGCCGCGTCCGCGACCTCGGCGCGACCGCCGTAGTTGACGCAGAAGTACAGCGTCATCGCGTCGTTGTCGACGGTCTGCTCCTGCGCGACCTGCAGCTCCTGGACGACCGACTTCCACATCTTCGGCATGCGGCCGACCCAGCGGATACGGATGCCCAGCTCGTTCATCTCGTCACGGCGGCGCCGGATCACGTCCCGGTTGAAGTTCATCAGGAAGCGGACCTCCTCGGGCGACCGCTTCCAGTTCTCCGTGGAGAAGGCGTAGAGCGAGAGGTTCTTGACGCCCAGCTCCAGGCACCCCTTCAGGACGTCCAGGACGACGCCCTCGCCGACCTTGTGCCCCTCGGTGCGCGGGAGACCCCGCTCCTGGGCCCAGCGGCCGTTGCCGTCCATCACACAGGCGACGTGGTTCGGCACCAGCTCCCCGGGGAGCTTCGGCGGGGTCGCGCCGGACGGGTGCGGCTCCGGGGTCTTGTACTCCCGGATCTTCCGTCCGAGGATTCCGCGTCGTGCGATGGCCATGCGATGGGTCTCCCTAGCTCTTCTCTACGTACCGCAGCGAGCGCAGGCCGCGCTCCAGGTGCCAGTGCAGATAGGCGGACACCAGCCCGCTGCCCTCCCTGACGTGACGCGGCTCGCACGCGTCCGCAGTCGCCCAGTCGCCGGTGAGGAGCGCGCTGAGCAGGCCGATGGCCTCCGGAGAGGGTACGACGCTGCCGGGCACCCGGCAGTCGCCGCATATGACGCCGCCCGCCGCGACCGAGAAGAACCGGTTCGGTCCGTGCAGGCCGCACTTCGCGCAGTCGTCGAAGCTCGGCGCGTAGCCGTTGACGGCGAGCGAGCGGAGAAGGAAGGCGTCGAGGATGAGATGGGGCGCGTGCTCGCCCCGCGCGAGCGTCCGCAGCCCGCCCACGAGCAGCAGGTACTGCTGGACGGCCGGCTCGCCCTCGTGGTCCGTGAACCGCTCCGCCGTCTCCAGCATCGCCGTCCCTGCGGTGTAGCGGGCGTAGTCGGTGACGATCCCGCCGCCGTACGGCGCGATCGTCTCGCTCTGCGTACAGAGCGGAAGACCGCGCCCGACCAGGTCGCTCCCGCGCGCGAAGAACTGCACGTCGACATGGGAGAAGGGCTCGAGCCGGGCCCCGAACTTCGACTTGGTCCGCCGCACCCCGCGCGCCACGGCGCGTACGCGCCCGTGACCGCGCGTGAGCAGCGTGATGATCCGGTCCGCCTCACCCAGCTTCTGGGTGCGCAGCACGATGCCGTCGTCGCGGAACAGACTCATGGGCCCATTCTCCCGTACGGAAGAGGGCCCCCGACCTCGAATCCCGATGCGAGGGCTCCCGGCCCGCCGGAGCGGCTCCCCGCGCCGGCCGCGGATGCTGTCCGGGCGGCCGAGCCACCGCCGTCACGGCACCTCGCCCCGACTCCGCGCGTTGGCGTGCGCGGTCGCGGCCCGGAGCCGCTCGGTCGTGGTCGCCTCCCTCACGCCCTCGGGCTCGGCGTCCCACTCCCGCCCGCCGCCGAGCGGCCGCAGCTGTACATACGGGCCCTCGTGCCCCATGACCGTGCCCACACGCCCGGTGCGGATCTCTACGACGTACGACCCGATGGGCAGTTTCATGACCGGCCCCCTTCTTCCCCTGGCGGGAGTACGGCGCCGGCGAGCAGCCGTGCCGTTTCCACCGTGCAGCGTCCCAATTCGATGAGCGGCCGGGACGGGGAGTCGGCGGCGAGGGTGACGACGTCGAGCCCGAGGGAGGGGAGCACGATTCCCGCCCGTCCGAGTGCCTCGCGCAATTCCGCCACCGTCTCGCTCGCTTCTTCGACGGCCCCCGTGATCGACCGCGTGTGTTGTTCCTTCACCAACGCATCCCTTTCCGAATCCATTTCTCACTTACCGCACCCAGCGTGGTGCCGGGTCCCTAGAATCGATAGATGCGCAGGTCCTACAACTGCGGGGCAGGGTCGAGGAGTTAAACCATGGCCAAAGCAAGGCGGCAGGACACGTGGGCGTTCTTCGGCCAGGAGCTGAAGGCGCAACGGGAGACGAAGGCGTTCACGCAGACGGAACTGGGCGATCTGGTGTTCGTTTCCGGCGGATACATCGGTCAGTTCGAGCAGGGAATTCGGAAGCCGCAGCTGGATGTGGCGCGGCGAATCGATGTGGTCCTACAAACCGGTGGTTTTTTCGAACGAGCGTGTCTGAAGCTCATCGACGCCTCGCCGTACGCGTCCTATTTCGAGGCGGCGGCGGAGCTGGAGGCGTTGGCGACGAAGATCTGCGAGTTCGCGCCGACGCTGATGCCGGGCCTGCTCCAGACCGCCGACTACGCCCGGGCCGTCACCCTGGCCATGAACCCGCTCGCCTCGGATGCGTTCATCGAGGAGAAGGTCAGCGGGCGGCTGGACCGGGCTCAACTGCTCAAGAATCCTGCAACGCCGGTGTATTGGGTGATCCTGCATGAGCACGCGCTTCGGCTCGCGGTAGGGGGTCCGGCCGTCATGGCCGAGCAATTGGACCACGTCGCTTCGCTCGCTCGTGCGCGCCGGGCACTGGTACAGGTGCTACCGGCCTCTGCCGGAGCGTACGCGCTCATGACCGGCACGCTGAAGCTCATGGAGTTCCGCGACGCTCCCCCAACCGCCTATACAGAGGCCGTGTTTTCGGGGAATCTGCTGGACGATCCTGCCCTGGTGAAGCGTGCACAGGAGACCTACGATCTGCTCAGGGCCGCCGCGCTGTCGCCGGAGGCGTCCCTCGCACTGATCGAATCGGCGGCGGAGGACCACAGACGATGCGCGAGTACGACCTGAGCGGCGCCAAGTGGCGGAAGAGTTCCTTCAGCGACGGCAACGGCGGCGACTGCGTCGAAGTGGCGTACGACTTCGTCGGCGCCGCCTGGCGCAAGAGCACCCACAGCGACGGCAACGGCGGCAGCTGTCTCGAAGTCCTCGACCACGTCCCCGGCGTCGTCCCCGTCCGGGACAGCAAGAACCCCGCCGGCCCCGCCCTCATCGTCCCCGCCGCCGCCTGGGCGGCGTTCGTCGCGGGGGTCAGGAAGGGCTGACGATCAGGCCGATCGTCGCGAGCACGCCCGCCGCGAGGGACAGGAGCGCGGTCCGCTGCGCACTGCGCATGTAGCCCTTGCGGCGCCCGCGCTCCTGGCGGACCGTCGACAGCGTGCCCATGTGCACGATCCGGGTGTTCGTGGGGTGGTGGACCAGGGGGTACTCGTCGCCGACCACGTGCGCGGGGCCGAAGTTCGCGCCCTTGTTGTGCCGGGCGGTTCCTCCGTTCGGGGTGGGGAACTCGTACGTGACGCTCGCGTAACCCCGCGTACCGAACGGCGCGAGGCTCACCAGACGCGCCTGCACCTCGACGCCGGATTCGCTGAGCTCCGTCATCCTCTTCAGCTCGCTCCGCTCACCGGAGATCAGCATCAGGCTGAAGACGAAGACCGGCACGGACGCGATGATGAAACAAACGAGCACTGCGATCACCAAGTTCACAGCCGGACCGTACGACACCACGGGTCGCGTTCGAAACCCCCATATCCCCTTCACCCGCGCGGACTTCGCGCCTTACGATCACGCGCATGTCGATCTCTTCGCCGATACCCGTCCTCCAAGGGGACAGGGGCACCGAACTCCGCTCCGAGGGCGAGGGGTTGTTGCTGCGTCGCCCTGACGACGAGCTGCGCATCCCGCTCGCGGCGATCGCGGTCGTCCACGCCGACCGGCGGGCCGTCGAGGTCGAGTTGACGGCCCCCGCGGGCGCCGAGCCGACCGTGTACCGGGTCACGGACGTGAGCGCGGCAGCCGCCACGGCCTTCGCCGACGCGGTGAACGCCGGGCTGCCCGAGCGCACCGCCGACGAGTCGGCGGTCGACGGCGCCACGCTCGTCGTCACCCGGAGCCTGGTCTCCGGCGACGACGAGGAGGACGGAGAGGACGACGACGTACGGCCTCGCGGGATTCCCGCGCCCGCCAGCTGGACCACCTACGCGGCCCTCGCCGCGATCGCGGTCCTCGCCGTCGTCGTCGGGGTGGCCGACAGGAACTGGGGGCGGGGCATCGCGACGCTGCTGCTCGGGGAGGTGGGCGTGGGAGCCTCCTTCCTCGCCTGGATGGGCCTGACGACCGTGTGGGAGGGCTGGTACCTGCGCCGCCACGGCATCACCGTGGAGTCGCGGCAGGTCTACCGGAACGGCACGGACACCAACGCGTACACCGCCACCGACGGTGTGACCCGCCACATCGGCGGCACCGACAAGGGCAGGCCCGTCCGGGTCGCGTACCACCCGCGGAAGCCCCGGACGGCCGTCGTCCTCACCGGCCTCGGCGATCGGATCGGCACCCTGGTCGCGTTCCTGGTGATCGCCGGCATCGCGGGGCTGATCGCCTGGGGCGTGGTCGCCCTGTCCCTCCCCGCTTTCGGTGGCTGAGGACATGTCGATCCAGGTCTGGGTCTCCCTCATATCCGTGGGCGGCGTCGTCCTCGGTGGCTTGCTGTCCTTCCTCGTCCAGCACCGGACTCAGTCCTCGGCGGAACGTGCTGAGCAGCAGCGGCAGCAGAGCGCGCTGTCGGAGACGCGGCGCGCGGAACGGATGGCGCTCCTGGAGCGGTTCATCGAGGTCGCGGCCGAGGCCGAACGCTCCGCGTTCAGCCGGCCCCCGGAGTGGGACGACAACCACGCCTGGTACCTCAAGACGCAGGACGTCATGAACAGGCTGTGGGTCGCGGAGCGGCTCGTCCGCATCCAGTTCCCCCTGCCGGTGCACGACGCGGCCCGGGCGTACTTCCTCGACCTCAACCGGACGGTGTGGGAGGGCCTGCCCGACGGCGAGAGCGTGCGGGACTACCTGGAGGACAACCGGCTGGCGTTCCTCGACGCGGCCCGATCGGTCATGGGATAGCCCCGCGGGGACAGCTCTCGGGACCGGCTCACGGGACCGGCTCTCAGGACGCCTCTCGCTCTCACTTATGGAAGCCATAAGTCCGTCTTATGAGGTCATAGACAGGGGGCGGGTACCGGCGCGCTTCAGGCGTTATTTAGGGTGACCTAAGTGGCGACACCCATCGTCACGTCGTTTTGCGAAGGGAACCCAGACATGCCCCGCCCCCTCCGGGTAGCGATCGTCGGCGCCGGCCCCGCCGGCATCTACGCCGCCGACGCGCTGCTGAAGTCCGAGGCCGCCAACGAGCCGGGCGTGTCGATCGACATCTTCGAGCGGATGCCGGCTCCCTTCGGTCTGATCCGGTACGGCGTCGCGCCCGACCACCCGCGCATCAAGGGCATCATCACGGCCCTGCACCAGGTGCTCGACAAGCCGCAGGTCCGGCTCTTCGGCAACATCGACTACGGCACCGACGTGCACCTCGACGACCTGCGCTCGTTCTACGACGCCGTGGTCTTCTCGACCGGCGCCATGGCCGACCGCGAGCTGAAGATCCCCGGCGTCGAGCTGGACGGTTCCTTCGGCGCCGCCGACTTCGCGTCCTGGTACGACGGCCACCCGGACGTCCCGCGCACCTGGGAGCTCTCGGCCGAGAAGGTCGCCGTCCTCGGCGTCGGCAACGTGGCGCTCGACATCGCGCGCATCCTCGCCAAGACAGCGGACGAGCTGCTGCCGACCGAGATCCCGGCGAACGTCTACGACGGCCTCAAGGCCAACAAGGCCGTCGAGATCCACGTCTTCGGCCGCCGTGGCCCGGCGCAGGCGAAGTTCAGCCCCATGGAGCTG
Organism: Streptomyces sp. NPDC001927; assembly: GCF_053594455.1. Taxonomy (NCBI): domain Bacteria; kingdom Bacillati; phylum Actinomycetota; class Actinomycetes; order Kitasatosporales; family Streptomycetaceae; genus Streptomyces; species Streptomyces sp. NPDC001927. The sequence continues at coordinate 14,096 of NZ_JBSFEN010000020.1, forward strand.
CGCGAGCTGGACCACTCGCCGAACATCGAGGTCATCGTCAACCCCGAGGACATCGACTACGACGACGGTTCGATCGCCGAGCGCCGTAAGAACAAGCAGACCGACATGGTCGCCAAGACCCTGGAGAACTGGGCGATCCGCGACGTCGGCGACCGCCCGCACAAGCTCTTCCTGCACTTCTTCGAGTCGCCGGTCGAGATCCTCGGCGAGGACGGCCGGGTCGTCGGCCTGCGCACCGAGCGCACCGAGCTGGACGGCACCGGCAACGTGAAGGGCACCCGCCAGACCACGGACTGGGACGTGCAGTCCGTCTACCGCGCGGTCGGCTACCTCTCCGACGAGCTGCCCAAGCTCCCCTGGGACACCGTCAGCGGCACCGTCCCCGACGAGGGCGGCCGGGTCATCGAGGAGGGCGGCGCGCACCTCGCGTCGACGTACGTGACCGGCTGGATCCGGCGCGGGCCCGTCGGCCTCATCGGCCACACCAAGGGTGACGCCAACGAGACGGTCGCGAACCTGCTGGACGACTTCGCGAACGACCGGCTCCTCACGCCCGCCAACCCGGAGACGGACGCGGTCGTCGCCTTCCTGGAGGGCAAGGGCCTCACGTACACGACGTGGGAGGGCTGGTACGCCCTCGACGCCGCCGAGAAGGCGCTGGGCGAGCCGCAGGGCCGCGAGCGCGTGAAGATCGTCGAGCGCGAGGACATGCTCCGCGCGAGCGGCGTCGAACTGGGCTGACGCCGGCCCCGCGCTTCCCGGGCCCCCGCCGGTCATGTGCCGGCGGGGGCCCGGCCCGTCTCAACGACTCGGCGCGACCAGGCCCGACTCGTACGCGGCGATGACCAGTTGGGCCCGGTCCCGCGCCCCGAGCTTGCCCATGATCCGGCTGACATGGGTCTTCGCCGTGAGCGGCGAGAGGCCCAGCGCCTCCGCGATCTCCGTGTTGTTCAGCCCCCTGGCCACCAGCGCGAGCACCTGACGCTCACGGTCCGACAGCCCCTCCGGCCCTCCCGTCACCGGCGCGTCCGGGGTCGCGAGGACCCTCGCTATCAGCCGGGCCGTCGGGCCCGGGGAGAGCAGGGACTCCCCCGCCGCCACCGTGCGTATCGCGGTGAGGAGTTCGGCCGGGCGGATGTCCTTGACCACGAAGCCCGACGCGCCCGCCCTCAACGCCTCCACGATGTGCTCGTCCGTGTCGTACGTCGTGAGGACCAGCACCTTCACCCCGGCCAGGTCCTCGTCGGCGGCGATCAGCCGGGTCGCGCCGATCCCGTCCAGCTCGGGCATCCGGACGTCCATGACCACCAGGTCCGCCCGCGCCGAACGCGCCAGCTCCACCGCCTCCTTGCCGTTGGCCGCCTGGCCCACGACCTCCATGTCCGACGCCGAGTCGACGAGCATCGCGAACGACGCCCGGACGAGCGTCTGGTCGTCCGCCAGCAGGACCCGGATCACACCGTCACCCCCTCGCCACGAGCGGCAGCGCCGCCGTGACCTCGAACCCCCCGCCGTCGCGCGGGCCGGCGCTCAGTGTGCCTCCCACGCTCCTGGCCCGCTCCCGCATTCCGAGGATCCCGTACCCGGAGCCGGCCGTTCCTCCCTCTACGAGCGCCGCGCCGCCGTTGGTCACCCGTACCGTCAACACCTCCTCCGCAAGCCCGACATCGACCCGCACGTCCGCGTCCGGACCCGCGTGCCGTACGGCGTTCGTCAGCGACTCCTGCACGATCCGGTACGCCGCCGCGCCCACCGCCGCCGGGACCTTCGCCTCCCCCGTCCGCACCGTCAGGTCCGCGCCCGAGGACCGGACGAGATCGGGCAGCGAGGCGAGATCCGGCAGCGGACCTTCCGGAGCGGCGCGCAGCACGTCCAGGGTCGTGCGCACCTCGGCACGGGCCTCCCGGCAGGTCTCGGATATCCCGTCGAGCGCCCGGACGAGCGCCTCCCGGTCGAGCCGGTCCGGATCGGCGACCAGGACGTGCGCGGCGACCGACGTCTGCACGCCGATGAGGGTGATCGAGTGCGCGAGGAGATCGTGCAGGTCCCTGGCGATACGCAGCCGCTCCTCGGTGACCTTCCGCTCCGCCTCCCGCTCCGCCCGCTCCACCACGCCCGCCACCAGCTGCCGGTAGAGCCGGATGCTCGCGCCGAAGACGAGCATCGCGATCACCCAGCCGGAGACCCTCAACAGCTCCACGATCTCGTGCGGGTTGACGAAGAGCTGCATGGTGAGGGTGATGGAGGTGACCGCGAGCCCGACGATCAGCGTCCGCATCGGACGGCCGGTGGCCGCGACCGTGTACAGCGCGGTCATCGAGGCCGGTATCGGCGCCAGATGCATGTAGTCCAGCGCGTGGTAGGGGGCGACACAGGCGACCACGGCGAGCAGCACCGGCATCGGCGCCCTGCGCCGCCAGGCCAGCGGGACGTGCGCGGCGAGCAGCAGCGCCCAGCCGATCAGGTCCGGCCGGCGGCCGTCGTCGACAGTCAGAGCGAGCGCGACCGCGAGAACCGCGAAGACCGCGGCGGCCGTCGCGTCGCACCGCACCGGGTACGGCGCCGCCTGCGGGTCACGGGTGAAAGCCGCTGCGAAGTCCATGCCGTTCATCCTCCCTGCGGGCGGGGGCTCCTGACAGTCCGGGAAGCCCCCCACCCACCCCCGATCACACCCGTACGGGCTGCCGCTCGGACCCTGAACCCGACGTTGACGCGGGCTTCTTGGCCAGCGGGCCCGGCCACCACACCTTCCGGCCGAGCAGCACGCTCGCGCTCGTGACGAGGTACGTGCGGACCAGGAAGGTGTCGAGCAGGACGCCGACCGCGATCACGAAGCCGAGCTCCGCCAGCTGCACCATCGGCATGTTGACGAGGACCGCGAAGGTGGCGGCGAGGACGAGCCCGGCCGACGCGATCACCCCGCCGGTCGTGCGCAGCGCCGTCAGGGCCGCGGCACCCGGCTCCGCACCGCTCAGGCACTCCTCGCGCATCCGGTGCATCAGGAAGATGCCGTAGTCGACGCCGAGGGCGACGAGGAAGACGAAGGAGAGCAGGGCCAGTCCCGGGTCGGTGCCCTCGAAGCCGAAGAGCGACTCGAAGACGAGACCGCCGATGCCGAGGGCCGCACCCCAGACGGCGACGACCGCGGCGACCAGGATCAGCGGTGCGACGAGGCTGCGCAGCAGCACGATCAGCACGATCGTCACCACGACGAGGACGAGCGGGACGACGATGTTCCGGTCGCCGGCGTTGGTGTCGGTCATGTCGAGTTGTTCGGCACTGGGCCCGCCGACGTACACACCGTCGCCGAGCGCGGAGCGCAGCTCCTTGATGGTCGCGGTCTCGGCCGCGGACTGCGGCGGATGCGCGGCGGTGACGGAGAGTTCCGTCCAGCCGGCGCCGCTGCGGCCGCGCTCGGCCTTCGCGACTCCCTCGGTCGCGCGCACGGTCTCCAGCGCCCGGGCGGAGCCGGCCGTCGGGGCGACGACGGTGATGGGCTGGGTCCCCATCTCCGGGTACGCGGCGGCCAGCGTCTTCATCGCGGCGACCGCTTCCGGGGTGGACGTGAAGGAGTCCTCCTGCTTGAGGGCCCCGGGCAGGTTCAGCGCGCCGAGCGCGAGGGCGGCCAGGGCGGCGGCGCCCGCGAGGAGGACGGCGAGGGGGCGGCGGCCGGCCGAGGAGCCCATGACCGCGAAGAGGGAACGGCGCGCGGCCTTCGGCTCGCTTCCGTACGCCGGGATCAGGGGCCAGAACACCCGCCGGCCGAGGACGACGAGCAGGGCGGGGAGCAGCGTCATCATCGCGAGGAGTGCGCACAGCACTCCGACGGCGGCCGTGGGCCCCATGCCCCGGCTGCTGTTCATGTCGGCGGCGAGCAGGCAGAGCATGCCGAGGGCGACGGTCCCGGAGGAGGCGAGGACGGCGGGGCCGCAGCCGCGCAGGGCGGCGACCATGGCGTCGTACGGGCGCGGGACGCGGCGCAGTTCCTCGCGGTAGCGGGAGACGAGGAGCAGCGCGTAGTCGGTGCCCGCGCCGAACACCAGGATCGTCATGACGCCCGTGCTCTGGCCGGAGACGCTGATGTCGAAGCCCTGGTGGAGGGCGTAGGTGACGGCCATGGAGAGGTAGTCGGCGACTCCGGCGACGACCAGCGGGACGAGCCAGAGGAAGGGGCTGCGGTAGATGACGATCAGGAGGATCGCGACGACGGCGACGGTCGTGTAGAGAAGCGGGCCGTCGAGGGAGTTGTAGACCTCGCTCGCGTCCGTGGCGAGGGCGCCGGGGCCGCCGACCTCGCCGCTCACCGTCTCGCGGATGTCGTGGACGAAGGCGTCCCTGGCCGCCTCGTCCGTACCGGGCTCGGTGCTGGACACGGCGTACAGGAGGGTGGTCCCGTCCTCGGACGGTACGGCTCGCGGCGCCGAGGTGAGCGGGTGCGCGGCAGCGACCTTCTCCACCTCCCGGGCCGCGGTGGCCTTGTCGGCGGCGGTCAGTCCGCCGTCGCGGTGGTAGACGAGCACGAGGTCGGTGGAGTCTCCGCCGGGCAGCTGCTCGGTGATCTTCGCGACCTGGGTCGAGTCGGCGCTCGCGGGCAGGTAGTCGACGGCGCGGTCGCGCTGTACGTCGCCGAGCTTTCCGGCGAGGGGTGCGGCGAGGGCGATCACGATCACCCACAGGGCCAGCACCCCCCAGCCGACGGTCCTCTTACGGCCCTCCATCGGGGCTCCCTCCATCGGTCCTCTTCGGTCGATCCCAGATTCCCGCCGCTCGGAGGCGGATTCGTCGCGCTGACGGCCGAGTTGGGGGCTACTGCCGAGGGCGGCGCACGGCCGTGACTACTCCCGCGGGAGTACGGGAGCGGGTACGCCGGCGGCCGACGGGCCGGGGGCCGCGCGCGCTCATATGCTGGAAGCACCGGCGGAGCCGGAAGGGAAGTGAGCGGCCATGGCCGTCCCCGTGGATGAGGCGACCGTCGTCGCGCGGGCGCGCGACGCGGCGGCCCGGGACGCCTGGGCCGAGGCGTACGTCCTGCTCACCGAGGCCGACCGGCACCCCTCCGGCGCCCTCTCCCCCGGCGACCTGGACCTGCTCGCGGACGCCGCGTGGTGGACGGGGCACGTGGACGAGTCGGTGACCGCGCGGCTGCGGGCGCACGCGGCGTACGGAGCGGCCGGCGACCACCGGGGCGCCGGGGCCGTGGCGTGGTGGCTGCACTTCGAGTACCGCTCCCTGGGCCGCCCGGCGGCCGCCGCGGGCTGGCTGCACCGGTCGCGGCACCACCTGGAGCACGTACCGGACTGCCCCGAGCAGTGCTTCCTCGCCTGGACGGACGTCGACGAGGCCATGGAGCACGGCGACCCGGCCGCCGCCCTTGCCGCCGCGCGCCGCATGACCCGTATCGCCGTCGCGTCGGGCGACCCGGGCCTGGCGGCCCTGAGCAGCCAGACCGAGGCGGCGGTGCACCTGGCGGAGGGGCGGCGGGCGGAGGGCATGGCCCTGCTCGACGACGCGATGGTCGCGGTTCTGGCGGGCGAGCTGAGCGGCATGTACACGGGCATCCTCTTCTGCCTGGCGCTCAGCCAGTGCATGGAGGCGGCGGACCTCGCCCGCGCGGTGGAGTGGACGGACGCGGCGATGACCTGGTGCGAGGCGCCGTGGTCCCAGCACGTCCGGCCGCCGGAGGAACCGAGTACGGCGGACGTGGAGCACGCGCCCGCCTCCTTCACCGACAACCCCTTCCGGGGCCTGTGCCGGATCCACCACGTCGAGGTGCTCGACCTCCTCGGGGCGTGGACGCTCGCCGAGGACGAGGCCGGGCGGGTCTGCGCCGAGGTGATGGTCGACAGCCTGGACGTCGCCGCCGAGGCGTACTACGCGGCCGGCGAGATCCGGCGCCGCCAGGGCCGCCTGGACGCCGCCGCCCGCGCGTACTCCCACGCCCATGAACTCGGGCGGGTCCCGCAGCCCGGCCTCGCGCTGCTGCGGCTCGCGCAGGGCAAGGCGGACGCGGCCGTGACCGGTCTGCGGCTGGCCCTCGCCTGCGACCCGCGCCACGGGCTCCTGGGCCGGGCCCGGCTGCTCGCCGCCCAGACGGAGGTCACGCTGGCCGTCGGGGACGTGGACGGGGCCGAGGCGGCGGTCGTGGAGCTGGAGGGGCTCGCCGGGACCGGGGGCGTACCGCTCCTGACCGCCATGGCCGACACCGCGCGCGGCGCCCTCGCGCTCGCCCGGCACGAAGCGGCCCTGATTCCGCTGCGCCGCGCGCTCGCGGGCTGGCTGGAGCTGCGGGTGCCCTACGAGGCCGCGCAGGTACGGATGCTCCTGGCCGCCGCCGACCGCGCGGCCGGGGACGAGGAGGCCGCCCGCCTGGAGCTCGTGGCGGCCCGGTCCGCCTTCGAGCGGCTCGGCGCCCTCCCCGACGCCCGCCGCGCGGCGGCCCTGCTGACGGAGCGGCGCCGCCACGCGCTCCCCGGCGGTCTGACCGCCCGCGAGGCGGAGGTGCTGCGGCTTGTCGCGGAGGGCGGCACGAACCGGGAGATCGCCCAGGCCCTGGTCATCAGCGAGCACACGGTCGCCCGCCACCTGAACAACATCTTCGCCAAGCTCGACGTGACGACCCGCACCGCCGCCTCGACGTACGCCTACGCCCACGACCTGCTCCCGGCGCCCCTATAGGCCGTTTCGCCCATGCCCCGCCCGCCCCGTGATGTGGGTGGTTCGGGCGATGCCCGGCACCGCTCCCCCGGCCTAGAACGGGTGCATGGACACCACCGACCCCCTCACCCTCACCACGAACTCGCTGGACACCCTGCGCGGTGCCGTCCGAGGCGCGGTCGTCGTCCCCGGCGACCCCGACTACGACGAGGCCCGCGCGGTCTACAACGCCATGCACGACCGGCGGCCCGCCGTCGTCGTCCGGGCCGCGGACGCGGGCGACGTGATCGCCGGCGTGCTCTTCGCCCGGGACCACGGGCTGCCGCTCGCGGTCCGGGGCGGCGCGCACGCGGTCGCCGGGTACGGGACCGTCGACGACGGGCTCGTCGTCGACCTGTCCCCGATGCGCTCGGTGCGCGTCGACCCCGTGGCCCGTACCGCCCGCACCGAGGGCGGCTGCACCTGGGCCGACTTCAACCACGCCACGCACGCCTTCGGCCTTGCCACCACCGGCGGGGTCGTCTCCACCACCGGCATCGCCGGGCTCACCCTCGGCGGCGGCATGGGCAACCTCGCCCGCCGCTACGGCCTGAGCTGCGACAACCTGATCGAGGCCGACGTCGTGACCGCCGACGGCACCCTCGTCACCTGCGACGCCGAACGGCACCCCGACCTCTTCTGGGCGTTGCGCGGCGGCGGAGGCAACTTCGGCGTCGTCACCTCGTTCGTCTACCGGCTGCACCCCGTGGCGGACGTCCTGGGCGGCGTCGCGTTCTACCCGCTCGACGCGGAGGTGGCCCGCCGCTGGCGCGATCTGGTCGCCGACTCACCCGAGGAGCTGAACACGATCTTCGTCATGGTGCTCGGCCCGGACATGCCGTTCCTGCCGGAACGCTGGCACGGCCGCCCGCTCTGCGGCCTGGTGACCTGCTTCAGCGGCCCGCCCGCGGAGGACGAGAAGGTGCTCGCGCTCCTGGACGACCTGGGCCCCGTCGTCGGCAGGTTCGTGGAGCGGATGCCGTACCCGATGGTCAACACGCTCTTCGACGAGGACCTGCCGCCCGGGCTCTACCACTACTGGAAGGGGAACTTCAGCCGCGATCTCACCGACGGCGCCCTCGACGTCCACATCCGCTACGGCGCGACCCTGCCCTCGATGGAGAGCGACACCGCGGTCTTCCCGATCGACGGCGCGTGCCACCGCGTCGGCCCCGAGGAGAGCGCCTTCGCCTACCGCGACGCCCACTTCTCCGCCGCGTTCGGCACGACCCACACCGACCCCGCCGACAACGAGGCGAACATCGCCTGGACCCGCGCCTACGACACGGACCTGCGGCCGCACACCGAGGAGGCCGGCTACATCAACTTCATGGACACCGACGACCAGGACCGCGTGCGGGCCAACTACCGGCAGAACTACGACCGGTTGCGGACGGTGAAGCGCCGCTACGACCCCGGCAACCTCTTCCGCCTCAACCACAACATCGCGCCGTGAGCGGAGCTCAGAGCAGCGTCCGCGCCGTCGCGAGCAGCCGTGCCGTGTCGTCCGCGCAGAGCGCGAGCGCGTTGCCGACCGTGTTCAGGACGTCCCGCTCCGAGGGGCTGTACGCCCCGTCCGCGAGTGCGATCCGCGCCCCCTGGAGCAGGATCGACTCCCGTCCGGAGGCGGCCAGGTGCGGGGCGAGCGGCTCCAGGGCCTCGTGCAGCTCGATGGCGAGGGCCGCGCCCCCGCAGTCCGCGTCCGGCAGGAACCGGCCGGTGTCGGCGGCGAGCGCCTCGACCAGGTCCGTGAGCTGGACGCCGGTGCACTCGTCGTACCCGGCGGCGCGGACCGCCGCGACGGCGGTGTCCACGGCCGTACGGGACGAGGTGCCGCCCGCCGCGAGGACGGCGAGGGCGACCGTGTGCACGGCGTCCCGCAGCATCGCGGCGAAGCGGCTGGTGGTGGGGTGGTCGAGGGCGTCGGTGCCGAAGTGCGTGTGACAGCCCGCGCACTCGATGACCGGACCCGCGTGGCCCCGGGGCAGCAGCGGCACGCCGAGGACGGCGAACCGCCGGCGTCCGGTCCGGCGGCGGTAGTTGCGGTCCCCGCCGCATTCCTCGCAGAAGAACTCGCCGTCGCCGACGGTGTTCCAGGAGGTACGAATGCCGCAGAGGGTTACTTTTCGTCCACGTGACTCTCGGGCAGACAGCACGCCGCACCTCCCTTGACGAACCGGCGACTTTGCCGACGTGGGGAGTGATGTTAGCCACATCCTTGATGCGGCGTCAGCACCCCGTCAGCAGATCGCCATCGACTTGGCCGAGACGCGCCATCGTCAGGAGGCCCGCCCACGGCGCCTGCGCACCGAGTACGCGACGAATCCGAAGCCCAGGGCCACGGTCGCGACGGCCACCCCCACGACACCCGGTCCGAACGCGGATCCGGTACTGGCGAGATCACCCTCAGGGGTGGTCGGGGAGGGCGCGGGGGTCCCGGGGGCGCTGCTCTCGGCGGGCGTCGAGGGGGACGCGGACGGCTCCCCCTCCTTCACGCCAGGCTCCTCCGGCTTGGGCTGCTCCGGGACGACGGTCGGCGTCGGCTTCGGCTCCTCGGGCGTGACGGGGGCGCCCGGCTCGGCGTTCTTGGGCAGGCAGCCGGTGAAGGTCATCTGGTGCGTCTCGGCGCCGGGCACGGAGAGCAGCTCCTCGGCGACGACCGAGCCGTTGACATGGCCGGGGCCGACGCCCTTGCCGCCCAGCTCCACCGTGGCGTTCGGCGCGAGGATCGTGCCGGGCCAGGAGGTGTAGTTCTTCTTCACGCTCGCGGCCTGCGGGAAGTTCCACAGCAGCTCGGAGCGGACCTGCTTGAAGGCCAAGCTGCCGGCCGCGTAGTCGTCCTGGACGAAGCGGCCCGCGGTCTCGTCCCAGAGGTTCACGCCGTACGTGGGGGTGGCGCCCATGTCGTACGAGGTGCCGATCACGTTGACGAGGGTGGTGGCGCCGGCCGGGACCTTGACCGAGATCTCGGCGGCCTTCTGGAGGTCCTCGGCGGCGACGGCGAAGACGTTGAGCTCCTTGTCGGTGCCGGTCAGGAGCAGCCCGTGGGAGCCCTGGGGCACGGTGACGGTGCCGTTCGGCCGCGCGGCCGCCCAGCCCGCGGAGAGGCTCCGCAGGGTGGCGAACTCCTTGCCGAAGTCGATCGGGGAGGTCGGCGATGCACCGCCGGCGTGCCGTCCGTCGACGGCGAAGTTGGCGGTGGAGCGGTCGTCCAGCTTTCCGTAGACGGCACTGCCCTTGGAGACGACGACCTGGTTGGCGTGGAGCGTGCCGGCCACGACGAGGCTGCGGCCGCCCGGGAGCTTCGCGAGGTCGGCGTCGGTGAGCCGGGAGCCGACGGAGAAGCCCTGGTTGGTGGCGCCGTCGCCGAAGTACGCGTCCCCGCCGACCGCGACCGCGCCCTCGGAGTCGGAGAAGCGGGTGGAGTCCTTCTCGACGAACTCGGCGTAACCACCGGCCGCACCGAGAGGGGCGCACGAAAGGGTGGCCGTCGGGGTGGCGGAGGCGGCCGGGGCCCCGAGCAGGGCGGTGCCGGTGACCGCGAGGACAGCGGCCACGGCGGCGGGCGTACGCATGGAGGAACTCCAGGTCAGGGAGTGCGGAAGGGGGTCGTCCGAGTGGACGAGCCGACCTTCCGGCACTCCCTGATGTGGCGTCAACTACCCGCACATACGGGTAATTGGGGCACCGTCGACGCTTCTCCCTTAAGCCAACCTGAAGGGGTGACGGAGATCACGTTTCGACGGGATGCCCGGGTCAGCGCGCGGAGCGGTTGACCGCCGAGATGACGGCCTTCAGCGAGGCGCGCGTGGTGTTGGCGTCGATGCCGATGCCCCACAGGACCTGGCCGTCGATGGCGCACTCGATGTACGAGGCGGCCTGCGCGGAGGCGCCCTCGCTCATGGTGTGCTCCTGGTAGTCCAGCAGTCGGGCGTCCACGCCGATCGCCTGCAGGGCGGCGAAGAAGGCGGAGATCGGACCGTTGCCGGAGCCGCTCAGGACGGTGTCGACGCCGTCCACGACCGCCTCGACGGTCAGGGTGTCGGTGCCGTCGGTGTCGGAGGTGGTCTGGCCGGAGCGCAGCTGGATGCGTCCCCAGGCGTTGCCCGGGTTGGGCAGGTACTCGTCCTGGAAGACCGACCAGATCGCGGCCGGCGTGACCTCGCCGCCCTCGCTGTCCGTCTTCTGCTGGATGATCTTCGAGAACTCGATCTGCATCCGGCGCGGCAGGTCCAGCTTGTGGTCGTTCTTCAGGACGTACGCGATACCGCCCTTGCCGGACTGCGAGTTGACCCGGATGACGGCCTCGTAGGAGCGGCCGACGTCCTTCGGGTCGATGGGCAGGTACGGCACCGCCCACTCGATCTCGTCCACGGTCTTACCGGCGGCGGCCGCGTCGGCCTCCATGGCGTCGAAGCCCTTCTTGATGGCGTCCTGGTGGGAGCCGGAGAAGGCGGTGTAGACCAGGTCGCCCGCGTAGGGGTGGCGCGGGTGGACCTCCATCTGGTTGCAGTACTCGCTGGTGCGACGGATCTCGTCGATCTGCGAGAAGTCGATCTGCGGGTCGACGCCCTGCGAGAACAGGTTCATGCCCAGCGTCACCAGGTCGACGTTGCCGGTCCGCTCGCCCTGCCCGAACAGGCAGCCCTCGATGCGGTCGGCGCCGGCCATGATGGCCAGCTCGGCCGCGGCCACCGCCGTACCGCGGTCGTTGTGCGGGTGGACCGACACGCAGATGTGCTCGCGGCGGGTCAGGTTCCGGGACATCCACTCGAACCGGTCCGCGTGCGTGGAGGGCGTCGAACGCTCCACGGTGGCGGGCAGGTTGAGGATGATCTCGCGGCCCGGGCCCGGCTGCCAGACGTCGCAGACCGCCTCGCAGACCTCCAGGGCGAAGTCCAGCTCGGTGTCGGTGAAGATCTCGGGGCTGTACTGGTAGCCGAAGATCGTCTCCGGGCCCAGCAGCTTCTCCGCGTACTCCATGACCAGGCGGGTGCCGTCCACCGCGATCTGCTTGATCTGCTCCTTCGAGCCGCGGAAGACGACCCGGCGGAAGGTGGGCGCGGTGGCGTTGTACAGGTGGACGGTGGCGCGCTTGGCGCCGACCAGGGACTCCACGGTCCGCTCGATCAGGTCCTCGCGGGCCTGGGTCAGTACGGAGATGGTGACGTCGTCCGGGATCGCGCCCTCTTCGATGATGGAGCGCACGAAGTTGAAGTCGGTGTCACCGGAGGACGGGAAGCCGACCTCGATCTCCTTGTAGCCCATGCGCACCAGCAGGTCGAACATCTCGCGCTTGCGGGCGGGGCTCATCGGGTCGATCAGGGCCTGGTTGCCGTCGCGCAGGTCGGTGGACAGCCAGCGCGGGGCCTTGGTGATCCGCTGCTCGGGCCAGGTCCGGTCGGGGATCCGTACCTGCTCGTACTGGCCGTACTTGTGGATCGGCATCCCGGACGGCTTCTGCAGCTGCGTCGCGTTGGTGATCGGCGTGGGGCGGCTGACGAACGGAGACTGGGACATGTGCGTTGGGCTCCTCGGGTCCAGCAAGAAGGACGGCCGACTGTCGAACGCAACACCAGGTCCCGCGGGGAGGGGGTCGGCCTACGACTACAGGCCCTCGCCGCGGCAGCTAAGGAGAAGCAGCCCGAAACGCATGATGTGCCGCAGCCTAGCTGAGGTCCGCCGAGCGCGGACATCTCGGTCCAGTATGCGGGACGGCCGGGAACGAAAATAGGAATAGGTGACGAATCACTCCATTTCGCGGATCATGGTCGCCTCTAGTGACAGTCACGTAACCCAGTGCCACATTGCTGGGATGACTACCGTCTTCTGCACGATCGTGCCCCCGCACCTCCTGGAGCACCTGGCCGCGTCCGACAACCCGGCCGTCGCCGCGACCGCCCGGCGCACCCTGGTCGCCGACGCGGCGAACCGGACCGGCCGCCTGCTGTCCCGCCCGGCCACGCCGACCGCCGTGGCGCCGGGCGCCGAGTCCGCCCGCCCCCGGCGGACCGTCTACGACGCCCAGGGCGCCACGGAGCTGCCGGGCGTGACGGTCCGCGAGGAGGGCCAGGAGGCGACCGGGGACGCCACCGTCAACCGCGCGTACGCGGGGCTCGGCGCCACCTTCGACCTCTTCCTGAAGGCCTTCCAGCGGGACTCCATCGACGGCGCGGGGCTGCCGCTCCTCGCGACCGTCCACTACGACCGGAACTACGGCAACGCGTTCTGGAACGGCGAGCAGATGGTGTTCGGGGACGGCGACGACGAGATCTTCCTCGACTTCACGCTCCCGGTGGACGTGATCGGCCACGAGCTGGCGCACGGCTTCACGCAGTACACGGCGAACCTGGAGTACTTCAGCCAGTCCGGCGCCCTGAACGAGTCCGTCTCGGACGTCTTCGGCTCGCTGGTGAAGCAGTACGGCCTCGGCCAGAGCGCCGACCAGGCCGACTGGCTGATCGGCGAGGGCCTCTTCCACCCGAACGTCCAGGGGACGGCGCTGCGCTCCATGAAGGCCCCCGGCACGGCGTACGACGACGACGTCCTCGGCAAGGACCCGCAGCCGGGCCACATGGACGACTACGTCCGCACCAGCCGGGACAACGGCGGGGTCCACATCAACTCGGGCATCCCGAACCACGCCTTCTACCTGGCGGCGACGGAGCTGGGCGGCAAGGCCTGGGAGCGGACCGGCCAGATCTGGTACGACGTGATGACCGGCGGCACGCTCACCCCGGAGACCCGCTTCACCGAGTTCGCCACGGCCACGGTCGCGGCGGCGAAGGCCCGCTACGGCGACGGCGCGGAGATCCAGGCCGTCCTGAAGGCCTGGGCGGCCGTCGGCGTGCCGACCGACTGATAGACCTGCCCCATGCGTATTCGAGTGCGGCGCACGGGCGGTTTCGCGGGCATCGAACGGTCGGCCGAGGTGAACACCTCCGGCCGGCCGGACGCCGGGGAGTGGGACGAGCTGGCCGCGACCGTGGTCCGGGAGGGGGACGGCGAGGTGCGGGGCGTGCCGGACGGGTTCTCGTACGAGATCACCGTCGACGGCGCGACGGTCCGCTGTGGCGATCCGCGACTGACGGAGGCGCAGCGGACGCTGATCGAGAGGGTGCTGAAGGAGGGAGCGTAGAGCTCCCCGGAGCGCTGACCTCCAGTTTTCGTGGCTCCGCACTCGATCAACTCCCCCTCGCCGTCCGGGCATTCGTGCGAACATACGAACCATGCCTAATGATCATCTTCTGTCACGGGGCGCCCGCCGCGGGGTGCTGAGCGCGTTCGCACTCACCCTCCTCGCCGCCGGCGCGCTCGCTCCCTCACCGGCCTCCGCGGCCGAACCGGCCATCAACCCCAAGGTCTCCACGCCGTTCGAGATCGGCGTCGACGCCGGCTACGCGTGCTTCCGCATACCCTCCGTGGTCAGGACGGCCTCCGGTGACCTCCTCGCGTTCGCCGAGGGCCGGGTCAACGACTGCACCGACGACACGCACATCGACATCCTCGTGAAGCGGTCGACGAACAACGGTCAGAGCTGGGATCCGGCGGCCAAGGTCGTCGTCGGCGCCACCGACGACCTCGCCCACGGGAACCCCTCGCCCGTCGTCGACGCCGCCAGCGGACGCGTCTCCCTCGTGTACGCCTCGTCGAAGGTGCACGACCGCGGCAACCGCACCGTGAGCGTCGTCAACAGCGAGGACGGCGGCACCTCCTGGAGCGAGCCCCGGCAGCTGCCCACGTACAAGAAGGCCGAGTGGGGCTGGGTGTCCGTCGGTCCCGGCCACGGCATCCAGCTGACCCGTGGCGCGCACAAGGGGCGGCTCGTCGTCACCGGCGACCACAAGAACAAGGACAATCTGCGCGCCGGCGCGCAGCTGTACGTCAGCGACGACGGCGGCCAGAACTGGACGCTGGGCGGTTACACCGACACGCCCGCGGTCGCCCCCGCGGGCAGCACGGCCGTCCCCCAGCAGGCGGGTGAGGTCGCCGTCGTCGAGCGGACCGACGGGTCGCTGCTCTTCAACGCGCGCGACCGGCTCTCCTGCGGCTACAACGAGCGGCGGCTCGACGCCGAGTCGACCGACGGCGGCGACTCCTTCACCCGCGGCTTCGAGCCGGTCGGGGATCTCGACTCGCCCCCGGTCTTCGGCTCGCTGCTGCGCCTGAACGCCACGGACACCGGTGACGCGGGCAACCGCATCCTGTACTCCGGCTCCTCCAGCACGGGCAGCACCGTGACGGACCGGCGGGACCTCACGATCCGCTCCACCACCGACGAGGGCAGGACCTGGTCGGGCACCGGCACGGTCGTCGCGCCCGGTTTCGCCGGCTACTCCGACCTGACCCTCCTGGCGCCCGGCACGGTCGGGATGGTCTACGAGTCGGCCCTGAGCCACCCGCACGGGCGCTACATCCGGTTCTCCTCCTTCACGGACGCCCAGCTGAAGGCCCAGGAGACCGTGGTGCGCGAGCAGCGCACCACCGACTCCGCGGGCGACCACCGCGACTCCCCGGCCGTCCAGGGCGGGCCGACGCAGACCACCCGCGGCGCGGGCAAGGCGCTCGCGCTGGACGGGGTGGACGACCACCTGCAGACCACGTCCTGCTCGACGGACCTCCAGATCGGCGCGGCCGACTTCACCCTGACCGCGTGGTTCCGCTACTCCGCGACGAGCGGTGCGCACCCGATCCTGTGGACCTACGGCCAGGGCCCGGACGCGCCGCAGTTCTGGCTGCGGGCGGAGCCCGGCAACGGGCGGATCCACGGTCTGGTGGACACCGGCGCGGGTCGCGACCACGTCGACGTGGCGGTGCCCGGCGCGTACAACGACGGTTCCTGGCACCTCGCCGTCCTCACCCGCGAGGGCAAGCAGCTGCGGCTCTCGGTGGACGGCGGAACGGCCGCCGTCTCCGCCGCCGGCGCGGACGCGAGCGGCGCGATCACCCCGGCCGACCCGCCGGTCCTCCGGGTCGGGACCCGGCCGGACGGACTGGAGCACTTCGCGGGGTCGCTGGACGAGATCCGGCTCTTCGCGCGTGCCCTGACCCCGGCCGAGGCCGAGGCGGCGGGCAACAGCGCGGTCGTCGACGCGACCACGGAACGGTTCCGCCTGGGCTTCTCCGCCCTGTGGAACTGACGGCCCCGGGGGCCCCGGCCCCCTAGAAGCCGAGCTTCCTGAGCTGCTTGGGATCCCGCTGCCAGTCCTTCGCGACCTTCACGTGGAGGTCGAGGAAGACCGGGGTCCCGAGCAGCGCCTCGATGTGCTTGCGGGACTTCATGCCGACCTCCTTGAGGCGGCTGCCCTTCGGGCCGATGATGATGCCCTTCTGGCTGGGGCGCTCGATGTAGACGTTCGCGTGGATGTCGAGGAGCGGCTTGTCGGCCGGGCGGTCCTCGCGCGGGATCATCTCCTCGACCACCACCGCGATCGAGTGCGGCAGCTCGTCCCGTACGCCTTCGAGGGCGGCCTCGCGGATCAGCTCCGCGACCATGACCATCTCGGGCTCGTCCGTGAGGTCGCCCTCCGGGTAGAGCGGTGGGGACTCCGGGAGGAGCGGGATCAGCAGGTCGGCGACCAGCTGGACCTGCTTGTCGCCGACGGCCGAGACCGGCACGATCTCGCGCCACTCGAAGCCCAGCTCCTTGGCGAGCTGGTCGACGGCGATGAGCTGCTCGGCGAGCGTCTTGGAGTCGACCAGGTCGGTCTTGGTGACGATCGCGACCTTCGGGGTCTTCTTGATCCCGGCCAGTTCCTTGGCGATGAAACGGTCGCCGGGGCCGAGCTTCTGGTCGGCGGGCAGGCAGAAGCCGATCACGTCGACCTCGGCCCACGTGGTGCGCACGACGTCGTTCAGCCGCTCGCCGAGGAGCGTGCGCGGCTTGTGGAGGCCGGGCGTGTCCACCAGGATCAGCTGCGCGTCCGGGCGGTGCACGATGCCGCGCACGGTGTGCCGGGTGGTCTGGGGCCGGTTGGAGGTGATCGCCACCTTCTGGCCGACCAGAGCGTTCGTGAGGGTGGACTTGCCCGCGTTGGGGCGGCCTACGAAGCAGGCGAAGCCGGCCCGGTGGACGGCTTCGGATTCTTGGTTACGAGCGCTCATGGGGGCCATTCTCCCCGATCCCCGGCCCCCTCACGTACCTCGGGACGTACTCAGCCCGCGACGGAGCCCGCTCGGACCGCCTGGAACCGCCGGACCCGCAGCGCGATCAGCGCCACGCCACCCCCGACGAGCACCACCCCGGCGGCCAGCCACGGCAGCGCGAGGAAGGAGGCCCGACCGGACTCCCGTACGTCCTTCGCGGTGGCCGTGAGCGTCACCTCGCCCCAGTCGAACTGCGGCGAACCCGTCCACCGCTCGGTCAGCCGGATCTTCTGCCGGGGCAGCAGCTCGGACGGGATCTTCGCCAGGTCGCGGGCGAGGAGCGTGCGGCCGAAGACGCCCTCGGCGCGCAGGGCCACCTTGGGGTTGAGGGTCACGTTCCCCCGGTTGTGGAGCGTGTACGAGATGACGGCGCTGGACGTGCCCGCGCCGGGGACCAGCGGCCGGTCCTGGTCGAGGGTGACGTCCTCGACGGCGAGGGCCGGGACGGTCGGGCCGTTGACCCGGAGGTAGACCCGGGCCCCGACCGCGCGCTGGACGCCGACGGCGACCGAGCCTCCCCCTAGGACTTCGTCCTGGGGGGACCCCCACCCGGCCTCGATCCGCTCGTCGAGGGCGACGACGGCGCCGGGGTGGTCGCCGGGCTCGGCGTCCTCGGGGACGGTCAGGGTGTACGGCACGGTGACCTTGGAACGGGGCGGGACGGTCACCCGGGTGCGCTCGGGCTTGATCCAGGCACCGGCGCCGGTCTGCTTCTCCTGGCTGGTGCGGACGGCGAAGCCGCCGTCGCGCTCGGTGTTGTACGCGTCGGCTCCGTAGAGCCGGAAGGTCAGCGGGGCCCCGGTCTTGTTGGCGACGGTGACCTGGTCCCTCACGGTCGTACCGGGGTCGGCGGAGAGATAGAAGTACGGCCGGCTGCCGAGTTCGGAGGCGGCCGGGTAGACCGCCCACTCGCCGTTCTCGGCGGCCTGGGCGGCCGGGGCCACCGCCACGCCGAGCAGCGTGAGCGCCGCCGCGAGGAGGAAGACGTAGAGCTTGCTGCGCACGGTGCGGAACCCCCCAAGGTTGGTGCGGGCCGACCGGGTGCGCGCCCGGCCCGCGGTGTGCGTACGGCGGATCAGCTGAGCGTGAGCGTCAGGACGCCCGCGTACGCACCGGGCGCGGTGAACGCCGGGACGTCGAGGGAGACCTTGGCGTCGACGGTGAACTCGCCGCCGGTGAGCGTGCCGTTCGGGGTCGAGGCGAGGGTCGCCCCGCCGCTGCCGACCGCGCCCGCCGAGCCGGGTACGCAGGTGCTCGGGCTGCCGGCCTTGGTGGTGCAGGCCGGGGTCCAGCTGAGCGCGCCGGCGCCGATGGAGCCGCCGGGGCCGGTGAAGTCGGTGACCTTGCCGGTCAGGGACCAGCCCGCGGGGCCGCCGCGGAAGTCCTTGACCGTCACCGTCTTCAGGTCGCCGGTCGCCGCGCCGCCCTGACCGAAGTCGACGGACGACAGCTGGACCGCGTCACCGGCCTGGGTCATCGACAGTTCGCCCGCCGTGACGGCCGCTGTGAGCTTCTGGCTGTTCGGCGGCTGCGGGGTGTCGTCGATGACGGTGTACGCGGCCGGTCCCGCACCCTTCTCCGGGTCCCAGGCCGCCCCCTCGTACGCCACGATCCCCGTGGTCGCCTTGTCGTTGACCTTCAGGCGGGCGACGAAGCCGCCCTCGCTGTCGGTCGTGACGGTCATCTTGTCGGCGGTCTCCGCCCCGCCGGCCCGGCCGACGACGGTGACCTCGGCGAGCGGGGTGAACTTGGCGCCGGTCACGGTGACCCGGACGCCGGGTGCGCCGGAGGCCGCGCCGAGCGAGACGTTCCGCTCGTTGGCGCCCGGCTGCGCGCTCGCGACGACCGTCTCGGAGACGGGGGCGGGCGGGTTGAGGACCGTACAGGGGGTGTCCAGCTCCATGATGTAGCTGGTGTGGATGTTGTAGTCACCGGGCGAGAGCGTGATCGAGCCGGGCGCGGTGACCGTGAACGTGCCGGTCATCGAGAACGACGGGAACGTGCCCTTGCCGGGGACCGGCGGGTTCTTCTTCGGCCCGGTCACGGTGACCGCGCCGGTCTGGGCGCCGCCGAGGGCGACCTTGCCGGTCGGGGTCATGATGTCGGCGGGCAGGGCCAGGTCGACGGGGTTCGAGGCGGCCGGCTTGGTGATCGTGTACGTCACCGTGACGGTGTCGCCGACCTTGGGCGTGGCCTTGTCGACCGTGATCTGGGCCTTGGTGATGCCCTCGATGGGCGGGATGCCGGCGATCGGCGGCGGTACGCAGCGGGTGGGGAATTCCACCTCCTGCGACGCGGTCCCCAACGCGCCGGCCGGAGACGCCAGCGCGCCGCCCGCTGCGAACACGAGGGCCGTGGCCCCGAGAGCGGCGGTCCAGCGCCGTCTTCGGGTCCGGGTCCGGGTGGGCGAAAGTGCCATGTGTGCCCCCTCCTGAGGGATGAGAGGGCGCCATTGACGGCTGCGGGCCAGGAGAAGTCAATGGAATCGAAATGCACCGACTGATGACCCATCAGATACTGTCAAGATCGACGTTTCGCCTGTTCACAGGGGGTGTCACGGGAGGGCCTTGACGGGCGCAGCACAGGTACCGGCGCCGCCTGTGGCGACGCCGGTGAAGGAACGGAGGAGCGGTGGAACGGAGGAGCGGGTCGCGCTAGAACACGAACGGGCCGGGCGACTGCGACGTGACCGCGTCGCAGTTCACGGCGACGCCGAAGATCGTCATCGTCAGCGCGGTGCCGGCGAAGTACGAGTTGAGACTGTCACCGGTGGCCACCGTCCCGCTGAGGGGGCCGATGGTGACGGACTGCTGCGCGGCCAGTGCCGGGTTCTTCTGACCGCTGAACACGCGGGTGCCGCCACCGCCCTTGGCCATCGTGAGCTGGGCGTTGATGGTGTCGGCCCCGACCGCGACCGGCGTCTTGACGGCCGAGGTGAGGGTGATCGTCGCGGCGGTGCCGCTCTGCGTGGCCTGGAGGGTGGCGAGCCCGCCGCCCCAGATCCCGCAGTCGTACGTGGCCGTGGCGGTGCCCGGCGTCACGGCGCCGGCCGCCGGGGCGAAGGCGAGCGCGGTCGCGGCGAGCGCGCCCGCGAGGACCGCGCCGATGCCTAACCCGCCTCTGCTGATGCCTCTCATGTGGTCGTACCCCTTCCCGATGAAGCACGCAGGGGTGCGGACGCTGCGTGAAGGCGTGAATCTGACGGTCCGTCGGACCGACCGCTGCCATTGATGCGCAACGGGCCGAGGAAGACAAGAGACGTTTCGTTGATTCTTCACAAACACACAAAGGAGGCCCGGCGCACTGCCGGGCCTCCTTCCGTTTCCGTTGTCGAACCGCCTCAGCCCGCCGTGACCGCCGCGCGCAGCTGCCCGTCGGGCCCGGCGAGCAGCACCGGGGTCTCCGGCCCGCCGAGGTCGCGTACGGCCGCGCGGTCCTCGTCCGATGCCGCCTCGGCGTTCGAGACGACGGCCGCGGCCTCCAGGGACTGGGCCCCGCTGGCCACGGCCATCGCCACGGCCGTCCGGAGCGCGCTCAGCTTGAGCGACTCCAGGGCCACGGTCCCGGCCACGTAGGTCCGGCCGGTCTCGTCCCGTACCGCCGCACCCTCGGGCACACCGTTACGGGCGCGGGCGCTGCGCGCCAGCGTGATGATCTTGAGGTCCTCGGCGCCGAGGTCGCCGTGGTCGGGCTGAAGTGTCATGGACCGAGGATAGGTCGGCCCATGGGGTCAGCTCTGGGCGCCCTTGACGAACTTGTCGGTGGCGAGCTTGGCGAAGGTGTCGAAGTCCTTCGCGCCGGCGGTACCGGCCGGGTCGTGCGCCAGCCGGATCACACCGGTGCCCTGGCGGGCGACCAGCAGGTCCACCTCCGTCGCGTAACCGAAGTCGGGGATGCTCAGCTTCACCCGCAGGGCGTGGGCCTCCTCGGCCCCCTGCGGCGCGGTGAGCTTCTTGACGGTGGCCTGGACCTTCATGCCCTCCGCCGTGGCACCGAATCCGGTGCAGCCCTCCAGGGCGCCGCCCAGCTTCGTGACGAAGTCGGTGGCACCGGTGCCCGCGAAGGTCAGAACCTCCTCGTTGAGCGTCGTGCCCGCGCCACGCTCGAAGTCGCCCGAGGCACCGAGCGTCGCACCGGCCAGCTTGTCCGCGAACAGGGCCCCGATCGGCTGGCACTCGGCCTTGTCGACCTTGGTGAGGGTCGGGCCCTTCTCGGCCTTGACGGCCTTCCAGCCCGACGGCAGGTCCTTCAGCTCCAGGACACCGGCCTTCATCTGCGCGGCCGTCAGCGGCGCGGTGGCCGCCGGGGCGGTCGACGGGGCCGCCGACGTCGTCTGCGAGGCGGCCGGCTTGTCGGCGGCCTTGTCCTTCTTGGTGTCGTCCTGGGCCTCGCCGCCACCGCACGCGGCGACGAAGGAGAGTGCGGAGACGGTGAGGGCCGCGGCCAGGCCGTGGCGGATGCGCGTACGCATGATGAGCAGACCCCTTGTGGGTGCGAGCGGGAACGGTACGACCGACACCGGTGGGGGTACGTACGGCCGGAACGCCAGGAGGATAACCGGAGGCTGTGACCCTCCTGTGCGCAGGGGCGCCCCCGCGCCCCCGCGCCCCGACCGCTTCGCTCAGCCCGCGATCGGGTACATCGCCCCGCGCCTGCCCTCCGGGGAGACCAGCCAGGTCAGCTTCGCCTCGGTGTCCGCGAGCGGCAGCGGGGTGTGCATGACGATCGTCAGGTCGGGGCGGGCCGGCACCCGCAACTGCGTCGCCTCCATGTGGAGTTCGCCGACGATCGGGTGCTCGATCCGCTTGCGGAGCTGGCCGCCCGGGGAGATGTCTCGGCGCTCCCACAGCGCCGCGAACTCCTCGCTCACCGCCTTCGCCTCCTCCACCACCGCGCGGAAGCCGTCGTCGTCCGGGCACTCCGAGCAGGCGGCCCGGAACTGGGCGACGAGCTGCGGCGCGAGGCGCTCCCAGTCGGCGGCGCGGGAGCGGTAGAGCGGGTCGGTGAAGAAGGAGATCAGGCAGTTCTGCGAGGTCTCCGGCCGCATGCCAAGGACCACCGAAGCCGACTCGTTGTACATGATCGCGTTCCAGTACACGTCCATGATGTGCGCCGGGAACGGCATCCACGCGTCGATCAGCCGCCGCAGCCCCGCGCACATGTCCCGCGCCGCCGGATCGACCTCGGGCGCGGGCGGGTTGAGGGCGGCGAGGACGTACAGATGGCGCCGCTCGGCCGGGCTGAGCCGCAGCACGCGGGCGACCGCGTCGAGGACCTGCGGGGAGACCGTGATGTCGCGGCCCTGCTCCAGCCACTGGTACCAGGAGACGCCGACGCCCGCGAGGACGGCGACCTCCTCACGGCGCAGTCCCGGCGTGCGGCGGCGGGCGCCGCCGTCCGGGAGTCCGGCCTCGGCCGGGGTGACCCGGGCCCGACGGCTCATCAGGAACTCGCGCAGTTCGCCCAGTCGGTGTGCCTTCGCGGCATCGTTCTCGACCGCTGTCGCCACGGCTCGCTTCCTCCCCCTGGATGCCTGGTGGTGCGACCAACAGGATAAGTACCCGCTCCCCACGGTTGTTCCCGGGCGCCGAGGGTGTGTCCATGGCAACGACCGTCGACTCCCCGACCACAACTCCCACCACCAACACCACCACCCCTGCTCCAGCCGCCCCGCCCGCGCTGAACGGCCGCGCCCGGCTCGTGCTCTTCGTGCTCTGCGCCGCCCAGTTCATGGTGGCGCTCGACTTCTCCGTCCTGAACGTGGCGCTGCCCGTCCTCGGCGCCGACCTCGGCATGAGCCCGTCCGCGCTCCAGTGGGCGGTGACCGCCTTCGCGCTGCCGTCCGGCGGGTTCCTGCTGCTCTTCGGGCGGATCGGCGACCTGTTCGGGCGCAAGAAGCTGTTCCTCGGGGGTCTGGCCCTCTTCGGCGCGGCCTCGCTGCTCGCGACCTTCGCCTGGGACCCGGCCTCCTTCCTCGCCGGGCGGGCCCTGCAGGGCCTGGGCGCGGCGGCGATCGTGCCGACCGGCATGTCCCTGCTGACGACGACCTTCCCCGAGGGCCCGCAGCGGGCCCGGGCGCTCGGCATCTCCGGGACGCTGATGTCCCTCGGCTTCACCATCGGCATGGTGCTCGGCGGGGTCATGACCGACACCCTGGGCTGGCGCTCGACGATGGGGCTGCTCGCCCTGTTCAGCCTGATCGTGCTGCCGCTCGCCCCCGGTGTGCTGCGCGAGTCGCGGACCGCCGAGCGGCCGCGCCTCGACGTGCCGGGCGCGGTGACCGTGACCGGCGGGCTGCTCGCCGTGATCTACGCCCTGTCGACGGCGGCCGAGCGCGGCTTCGGCGGCACGGACGTCCTGGTCACGCTGGTGGGCGGGGTGCTGCTGCTCGCGGCCTTCGTGGCCGTCGAGTCCCGGCACGAGTCCCCGCTGGTCTCACTGCCGATGCTGCGCCGCCGGACGGTCGCCTTCGGCAACCTGGGCGGGCTGGTGACCTTCTCGATGATGTCCACGGTCGTCTTCGTGCTGACCCTGTACCTCCAGGAGACCCTGGGCCTCTCGGCCTTCGGCACCGGCCTGGTCTTCGGCGTGCAGGGCGTCCTGTCGGTGCTCGCCGGATCGCTGGCCTCGAAGATCATCGGCCGGTTCGGCGCCCGCCGCACGCTCGCGGTCTCCCTGCTCGGCCAGGGCGTGTTCGTGGCGACGCTCCTCGGCCTCGGCACGGAGTCGGGCGCGGTCCTCGCGACGGTCGGCGTCTCGCTGGCCAGCATGTTCCACCTGGCCGCGATCATCTCGTACGGCGTGACCGTCACCTCAGGCGTCCCGGACGAGGAGCAGGGCCTGGCGACCGGTCTGGTGACCACGACCCAGCAGGTCGCCCTCACCGTCGGCATCCCGCTGCTGGGCATCTTCGCCACGACCGGCCCGAGCCTGTACGACGGGGTGCGCACGGTTCTCGCGATCGACGCGGCGATCGTCGTCGCGGCGGCCCTGCTGGTCGCCGTGGGCCTGCGGCGGAAGGCCTGAGCCGCTGGCTACGGCCGGTCGAGCCGGAGCCGTACCGCCTTCGGCAGGCCCGCGACCACCAGGTCGTACGAGTCCTCGACCAGCTCCCGGACCATGCGGTCCGGGAGTTCGCCGACGGTCACCGTGTTCCAGTGGCGCTTGTTCATGTGATAGCCGGGGGCGACCGCCGGGTACTCCTCGCGGAGCCTGACCGCCTCCTCCGGCTCGCACTTGAGGTTGATCCGCAGCGGCCGGCCGTCGAGCCAGGACAGCGCGAACATCTTCCCGGCGACCTTGAAGACGGAGGTGTCGGGCCCGAAGGGGAACTCCTCCGTCGCGTCGTTGAACTCCAGGCAGAAGGCGCGCAGCTGGTCGGGCGTCATCCCTCGTCCCCCTTCGGGTCGACCGGTACGGGCTCCACGAGCACCGTCACGATCTTGTTCCGGCGACCCGCCGGGGACTCGGCGGTCAGCCGCAGCGAGCGCCCGTCGGGCAGCTCCACGACCGCCTTGGCACCGGCGATCGGCACCCGGCCGAGGGCCTTGGCGAGCAGGCCGCCGACGGTCTCCACGTCCTCGTCGTCGAACTCGTCCGGGCCGAAGCCGTACAGCTCGCCGAGGTCGCCGATGTCGAGGCGGGCGGTGACGCGGTAGCTGTCCCCGCCCAGCTCCTGGACGGGCGGCAGCTCACGGTCGTACTCGTCGGTGATCTCGCCGACGATCTCCTCGAGGATGTCCTCGATGGTGACGATCCCGGCCGTGCCGCCGTACTCGTCGATGACGACGGCGACGTGGTTGCGCTCCTGCTGCATCTCGCGCAGCAGGTCGCCCGCGTTCTTGGTGTCCGGCACGAAGGTGGCGGGCCGCATCGCCGTCGACACCAGGTCGGACTCGGAGTCACGGTTGATGTGCGTCTTGCGGACCAGGTCCTTCAGATACACCATGCCGACGATGTCGTCCTCGTTCTCGCCGGTCACCGGGATCCGGGAGAAGCCGGAGCGCAGCGCGAGGGTGAGGGCCTGACGGACGGTCTTGTACCGCTCGATGCAGACGAGATCGGTGCGCGGCACCATGACCTCCCGTACGAGCGTGTCGCCGAGCTCGAAGACGGAGTGCACCATCCGGCGCTCGTCGTCCTCGATCAGCGACTCCGACTCGGCCAGGTCGACCATGGCGCGCAGCTCGGCCTCGGAGGCGAAGGGGCCCTTGCGGAAGCCCTTGCCGGGGGTGAGCGCGTTGCCGATCAGGATGAGCAGCTGCGGGATCGGGCCCATGATCCGGGCCAGCGGCAGCAGCACGTACGCGGAGGCGGTCGCCGTGTTCAGCGGGTGCTGGCGGCCGATGGTGCGCGGCGAGACGCCGACCGCGACGTACGAGACCAGGACCATCACCGCCATGGCGACGAGCAGGGCCTCCCAGGTCTCGGGGAACTCCTCCAGGCACGCGTACGTGACGAGGACCCCGGCCGCCATCTCGCAGGCGACCCGGACGAGCAGCGCCACGTTGAGGTAGCGGGTCGGGTCGGCGGCGACCTGCGCCAGCTTCTCGGCGCCGCGCCGCCCGGACCGTACGGCCTCGGCGGCGCGGAAGCTGGAGACGCGGGCGATACCGGCCTCGGCGCAGGCGGCGAGCCAGGCGACGATCACCAGCGCGACCGCTCCGAGGATGAGCGATGCGTTCATCGGGGGCCCGATCCCCGGGTCAGGAGACGGTGGGCGCCGGCGAGGGGCCGGTGAGGCCCTTCTCCGCGCGCCAGCCGTCGACGATGGCCGCCTGGAGGCCGAACATCTCGGCCTTCTCGTCCGGCTCCTCGTGGTCGTAGCCGAGCAGGTGCAGCACTCCGTGGACGGTCAGGAGCTGGAGCTCCTCGTCCAT
Source organism: Streptomyces sp. NPDC001927 (assembly GCF_053594455.1). NCBI lineage: Bacteria > Bacillati > Actinomycetota > Actinomycetes > Kitasatosporales > Streptomycetaceae > Streptomyces > Streptomyces sp. NPDC001927. Next base: position 39,814 of record NZ_JBSFEN010000020.1, read on the forward strand.
GGAGTGCTGCGTCGGCGCGTCCTTGCCCTGCTGGGTGGCGACCTCGGGGCAGAGCACGATGTCGCCGAGGAGCCCCTGCGGGGGTTCCGCGTTGTCGTCGTCCTTCGCCGGCGGACGGAGCTCGTCCATCGGGAAGGACATGACGTCCGTCGGGCCCGGGAGGTCCATCCACTGGATGTGGAGCTGCTCCATCGCCTCCGCGTCGATGACGATGATCGAGAGCTCGGAGAGCGGGTGGATGCGCATCCGCGCGAGCGCGTAGCGGGCGATGTCGAGGATCGCCTGCTCGTCGACCTCGGTTCCGGACTCGTTGTTGACGTCGATCGACATGGTGCTCTTCTACTGCTTCCCGTTGCGGCTGTCGTACTGCTCGTACGCGTCGACGATACGGCCGACGAGCTTGTGCCGGACGACATCCTGGGAGGTGAGCATGGAGAAGTGGACGTCCGGGACGCCGTCCAGGATGTCCCTGACCTGACGGAGACCGCTCTTGGTGCCGCCGGGCAGGTCGACCTGGGTGATGTCACCGGTGATGACGATCTTGGATTCGAAGCCGAGCCGGGTGAGGAACATCTTCATCTGCTCGGGGTTCGTGTTCTGCGCCTCGTCGAGGATGATGAACGCGTCGTTGAGCGTCCGGCCTCGCATGTACGCCAGCGGCGCGACCTCGATCGTGCCCGAGGCCATCAGCTTCGGGATCGAGTCGGGGTCGAGCATGTCGTGCAGCGCGTCGTAGAGCGGCCGCAGGTACGGGTCGATCTTCTCGTAGAGCGTGCCGGGCAGGAAGCCGAGCCGCTCACCCGCCTCGACGGCCGGCCGGGTCAGGATGATCCGGGTGACCTGCTTGGACTGCAGGGCCTGGACCGCCTTGGCCATGGCCAGATACGTCTTGCCGGTGCCCGCGGGGCCGATGCCGAAGACGATCGTGTGCTTGTCGATCGCGTCGACGTACCGCTTCTGGTTGAGGGTCTTGGGGCGGATGGTGCGACCGCGGCTGGAGAGGATGTTCTGCGTGAGCACCTCGGCCGGGGTCTCCTGGCCTGCCTCCGCCTTGCCGTTCTCGCTCGCCCTGAGCATGGCGATCGAGCGTTCCACTGCGTCCTCCGTCATCGGCTGTCCGGTGCGGAGCACCAGCATCATCTCGTCGAACAGGCGCTGGATGAGGGCGACTTCCGCCGCCTCTCCCACAGCGCTGACCTGGTTGCCCCGGACATGGATGTCGGCCTTCGGGAACGCTTCCTCGATCACACGCAGGAGTGCGTCACCGGAACCGAGAACGGTCACCATCGGATGCTTGGCGGGGACGGTGAAGTAGGCGCGGGTCTCGCCCGGCGCGCCGTTGGGGGCTGTGGGTGTCTGAGTCATGGGCCGGCACTGTGGCCTGCACATACCTCCCGTTGCAGGGTTCTCGCTGCTCGACAACCTCTGGGATACCAAGCCTACGACTTGGCACCGACAAGGCCGAGGGCTTTTACGAGGCGTGAGCGCCGCTCACGGGGAGGGTCGCGAGGGGGGTCACGACGGGCGGCTCACGACGGGGCGGCGCGGAACCCGATGGTCGGGACCGCCCGGCGCAGGGGCCAGGGGCGGGTGGCGGCCGGGAGCATGCGTTCGAGGAAGGCGTAGCGGGCGCGCAGCGCCTCCGGGTCCTGGCAGACGTGTTCCTGGACGTGCTCCCACCAGGCGGCGACCTCGCCCCAGCCGGGGGCGGAGAGCGAGCCGCCGAACTCCTGGACGGAGAGCGCGGCGATGAGCCCGGCGAAGGCGAGCCGGTCGGCGAGCGGCCAGTCCGCGAGCGTGCCGGTGACGAACCCGGCCACGAAGACGTCCCCGGCGCCGGTCGGGTCGAGGGCGGAGACCGCGATCGCGGGCACCTCGGCGGTCTCGCCGGTGGCCCCGTCGACCGCGTAGGCGCCCTCGGCACCCAGGGTGACCACGGCGTAGCGGACCTTGTCGGCGAGCGCCCTGGCGGCGGCCCTGGGGCAGTCGGTACGGGTGTAGCGCATGGCCTCCTGGGCGTTGGGCAGGAAGGCCTCGCAGTGCTCCAGGTCGGTCAGTCCGCGCAGGTCCCAGCGGCCGGTGTCGTCCCAGCCGACGTCGGCGAAGACCTTCGCGCCGCCCCGCGCGGCCCGGGCGACCCACTCCTCGGACCGGCCGGGCACGAGCGAGGCGACGGCGGCCCGGGCGTGCGGCGGGTAGGCGGGCAGGGCGCCGTCCAGGGGCGGGGCCTCGTGGCCGTGGGAGACCATCGTGCGCTCGCCCTCGTACGCCATGGAGACGGTGACCGGGGAGTGCCAGCCGGGGACGGTCCGGGAGAGCGAGAGGTCGATGCCCTCGCCCTGCTCCAGGGCGTCCCAGCAGTACTCGCCGTAGTGGTCGTCCCCGAAGGCGGCGGCGAGCGAGGTGCGCAGGCCGAGGCGGGCGAGGGCGGTGGCCATGTTGGCGACGCCGCCGGGGCTGGACCCCATGCCCCTGGCCCAGGACTCGGTGCCGCGCACGGGGGCGCTGTCGAGGCCGGTGAAGATGATGTCGAGGAAGACCGTGCCGGTGAGGAAGACGTCGCAGGCGGGGTCGGTGGGCTCGCGCAGGCGCCCCAACGGGTCGACGCCCGCGTCGTGTTGCTGGTCTCCTCGTGCTGTGGTCACGGCCTGCTCCCGTCCGTGGTGCCGATCAGGCCAGTGTGCCTGATGGGGGCGGGGTGACCGGGGTGACGCGGGACGGAAAACCGGCGTCGTCTACCCGGCACTCCACCCCCCAAACCCCATAGTGACCCAGATCACAAATAGATTGGGGCCTTTCCTTCCTCTTCGGGCTTCTCGCGGCCCTCGGTCACTTGATACGAATAGCCCCGCGACCCCGCAGTCGACGGATCCCGCGGTCAAGGATTCCCGTTCGCACACCGGGCGCTCCTCCCTTGCCCCGCCGTTCCTGGAACGCCCATGTCGTCGCGCCCGCGTGCCCTGGGGCCCCTCGTGGCCCTGTTCACCGCCGGTTATCTCGCCCCGTACCTCCTCCCGACCGTCGTCGGCAGACTCTCCGCCGGGCTCGGCCTCAGCCCGGCCCAGGCGGGCCTGGTCGGCTCGGTCCTGCTCCTCGCCTCCGCCTCGGCCGGCTTCACCCTGGCCTCCCGCGTGGAACGGCTCGGCCCGCGCCGCGCGGCCCGGATCGGCCTCGGCGCGATGGTCCTCGGCTACGGCTCGGCCGCGCTGACCACGAGCGTGCCGCTGGTGGTCGGCGGGGCGGTCGTGGGCGGCTTCGGCTCCGGTACGGCCCTGGCGGTGGCCGCGGCCGGCATCGCCGCCCAACGGGACCCGCACCGGGCCTCCACGCTGGGCCTGCTCACGGTCTCGGCGACGGCCGGCGCGCTCTACCTCACGCTCCCCCACCTGGGGAGCGGCCACGGTCTGCCGTTCGCGTCGATCGCGCTGGCGGCGGCGCTGGTCTGGCCGCTGACGGCGGGGCTGGGGGCGGGCGGCGTCTCTCGCCCCTCGCCGACGCCGACGCCGACCACGGCTGAGGCGACCCCGCTCCCCCACCGCCGCTCGGGCCTGGTCCTCGCCGCGGCGATCCTGTGCTGGTCCATGGCCCAGAACGCCCTGTGGGGCGTGAGCGGCCGGATCGGGCTCACCCAGGCCGGGCTGAGCGAGGTCACCGTCGGCGCGGTCTTCGCGGTGGCCCTGGGGGCCGGGCTCGCCGGCGTCACGGCGGCCGGTGCGCTCGGCTCACGCCTGGGCCGGGCGGCGCCGATCGGGGCGGGCACGGCGATCATCGCGGTCTGCGTCCTTGTGAGCTCGGGCGCGGAGAGCCTGCCGGCGTTCGCGACGGGCGAGGTCCTCTGGAACGTCTTCTACCCGGTCGTCCTGTCGTACCTGCTCGGCCTCGCCGCGTCCCTGGACCCGCGCGGGCGGTGGGCGGTGCTCGTGGGCTCGGCGTCCTCGCTGGGCGTGGCCTGCGGCCCGGTCACCGGCAGCGTCCTGTCCGAACAGTTCGGCTACCCGGGCATGGGCCTTCTCCTGTGCGCCCTGCTCCTGCTGGCGGCGGCCCCGATGACGGCGGTCGCCCTGCACACCTCGGGCCGCCCCCTGGTCCCCGGCTCCATCCGCCGCCGAGGCGGCGCGGCGGCGGCGGTCCTGGCGGGAACGACGGGCTCGACGCCGGGCCTGGTCCCCCAGATGGGCGCCCCGGAACAGCCGGTCACGGAGATCCCGGTCCCAAGCGGCTCCGGCGCAGCCCAACGCGCCTTCCGCCTGGCCCGCCCAAGCGACCGGGGCTGACGGCAACTGGGGCTCCGCCCCAGGCTCCCATTTCCAGCCTCGCCGGCGTTTGAGGCGCGGGGTCCGGGGCGGAGCCCCGGTTCGGGAAGGGGCGGGGTGGGGAAAGGGCCCGCCGCAGGCGCCCCCCCCCCCCCCCGCCCCCCCGCCCCCCCCCCCCCCCCCACCACCCCCAAAAAAAAAAAAAAAACACCAAACACCCAAAAGCGAAAG
>NZ_JBSFEN010000021.1:0-28908 GCF_053594455.1 Streptomyces sp. NPDC001927
CCCCGGCCCACGGATACACGCCCACCCCGCCCGCGCGCCCGCCCCCCCCGGGCGCCGCTCGCGGCGCGCCGCTCGGCGAGCCGGGCCGTGGGCGGCAGCAGCCGCAGGGTCAGGACGGTACCGGCGAGCAGCGCGAGCGCCGGGGCGGCGACCAGCAGCGGATCGATGCCGAGGGCGCCCGCGCGGTCACCGGTGAGCGCCCCGGAACCCCCGTCGACGGAGTCCACGCCCTCGGCGCCGCCGGTCTGCCGGTCGAGCTGCCAGTACGCGACGGCCGCGACGACCAGCAGGCCGACATCGGCCCCGGCCCGCACCGGCGCCGGCAGGGACGCGGCCCGCTTCTTGCGCAGGCTGACGCCCGCGCCGTCCCCGGTGCTCAGCGCGGGCGCCACGACGGCGGCCGCGCAGCACACGGCGACGAGCGCCGCGACCAGCCACACCTGACCGAGCGGGATGTCGTCGAGCCGGACCCCGAGCGCGCCGAGCGCGGAGCGGTCCGCGAGCAGCCGGGTCAGCGGCCCCGCGAGCAGCGGGGCGATCACGGCGGCGGGCAGCGCGAGCAGCAGCGCCTCCACGGCGGCGAGCCCGGCGATCCGGCGCCGCGAACCGCCCCGGGCCCGCAGCAGCGCGGTCTCGCCGGACCGCTCGGTGCTGAGCAGCCGGGCGACGAGCAGCAGGGCGTACGCGGCGAGCAGCACCAGCTGCACCGCGACGATCATCAGCGTGGACCGGGAGACGAGCAGCGCCCGCTCGGTCTGCGCCAGGACCGTGGGCAGCGAGGTGCGCGCGGTGACGGTCGTGCCGAACGGAGCGGTGGCGGTGGCGAGCGCCTTCGGCTCGGCCGAGGCGGCGGCGCTCAGGGCGGCGATGCGCTCGGTGGTGACGCCGGTGTAGTCGGCGGACGCCATCCAGGACGTCTCGCCCGAGCTGACCCGCCCGGCGGCGAGCACGGCGGGGTCGGCGAGCAGCGGGCCGTACGTCGTGAAGACGACGGTCTTCACCCCGCGGCCGCCCGCCGGGTCCAGCTGCCAGTAGAGGTCGCTCTGGTCGACGGGCCGGTAGAGCCCGGTGACCCGGGCCCGCACGGGCTTCCCGCCGAGCCGGTCGGTGAGGTCGAGGACGGTACCGGGCCCGATCCGCAGCCGCTTCGCCGCCTCTTCGGGGACGGCGACGTCGATGGTGGACCCGTTCGCGCCGGTCCCGGGCCAGGCGCCCTTGACGAGCGCGAGCCGCGAGCGGTCGAGGGCCGCGACATGGGTGAGGTCCGGTTCGCCCTGGCGCGCGGCCGGGCTCTGGAGGGTGCGGGGGAGTGCGTACGGGCCCGAGCGCTCCAGCTTCCGTACGCCCACCGGCAGCCCGTCGAAGGTCCGGCCGGCCGACGCGCGCACGGCGGCGTCGGCGCTCTCCCGCTTGTCCACCGGCACCTGCCCGGTGACGACGAGCGCGGCGCCGGGCGCGGCCCGGCCCTGGAGGGTGCCCTGCAGGGCGGCGTTGCCGATGGAGCCGGAGAAGGCGGCGAGCGAGGCGAGGACGGACGTGGTCAGGAGGACCGCGAGGAGCGCGGCGGCGAGCAGCAACCGGTGGGCTCTGACACGCAGCAGTACAAAACCGGTCACGCATCCCCCTGAACCCCGCCGAACGTTCGTCCGATGTTTTCAGAGGGCACGTGCCGCTGGAAACCGCTTGCAGGCGGACCTTGACTGGATCGTGACCGTTATCCGGCGTTCAAACTCCGGAATCTGTCAGTCCGCGCCGTCGGGCCGCGTGCCGGGCCCTTCCGCGCCGGATCCGTCCGTCGGCGCCGTCACTCCGCGGTGTTCACCATGGAGGCCGCCGCGTACGTCAGGTACTTCCACAGCTGGCTCTCGTGCTCGGGGGCGAGGCCGAGCTCGTCCACCGCCGCGCGCATGTGCTTCAGCCACGCGTCGTGCGCGGCCCGGTCGACCTGGAACGGCGCGTGCCGCATCCGCAGCCGGGGGTGGCCGCGGTTGTCGCTGTACGTGCGGGGGCCGCCCCAGTACTGGATCAGGAAGAGCACGAGACGCTCCTCCGCGGGTCCGAGGTCCTCTTCCGGGTACATCGGGCGCAGCAGGGGGTCCTCCGCGACCCCCTGGTAGAAGCGGCGGACGAGACGTCGGAAGGTCTCCTCGCCACCCACCTGCTCGTAGAAGGTCTGCTCCTGAAGCGTGCCGCGCGGAATCTCGTTCACCGTTCCATCGTCTCAGATGCCCGGGCCGAGGACCGGAGGTCTAGGACCCCCGGACCCCGAGGGTTCAGGAGCACCGCCGGGAGCGCTCGCCCTGCCACCCCGCACGCAGGAGAGTGGAGGCATGGGCGCTCAGCGGGACGACTACGCCGATGCGGGCGCTCGGGCGCGACGGGCGCTCGTGCGGGAGATCGAGGCGTACGGCGTGCTCCACGACCCCGCCTGGCACGCGGCCTTCTCCGACGTGCCCCGGCACCTGTTCGTCCCCTACTACTACGTCTCCGGGTCCGCCGGCTACGAACGCCTCTGGTCCGGCGACCCCGACCCGGCCCGCCGCACCCGCTGGCTGCGCGGGGCCTACCGGGACGTGCCGCTGGCGACCCGGGTACGGGACGGGGAGCTGGTCACCTCCTCCAGCCAGCCCTCCCTCATGGCCCAGATGCTGGAGGCGCTCGACGTACGCGACGGGGACGACGTCCTAGAGATCGGCGCCGGCACCGGCTACAACGCCGCCCTGCTCAGCCACCGGCTCGGCGGCGAGCACGTCACCACCGTCGACATCGACGAGGAGATCACCGAGTCCGCCCGCGTCCATCTCGCCGCCGCCGGGCACCGGCCCGCCGTGCTCACCGGCGACGGCGCCCGGGGCTGCCCGGGCCGTGCCCCCTTCGACCGGATCGTCGCGACCTGCACCGTGCCCTCGGTCCCGTACGCCTGGCTCGCGCAGTGCCGCCCCGACGCGCTCGTCCTGACCCCGCTCTCCACGGGGCTGCTCCTGCTCCGGGTCGGCGACGAGGCCCACGCCGAGGGGCGCTTCCTCGCCACGTCCGCGTACTTCGTCGCCCTGCGCGGCGGCAACGCCCGCTTCCCGCGCGGGCGGCCGATGGGGCTGCCCCGGCACGTCTTCGAGGACGACCGCTTCCAGTTCCTGCGCACGCTGACCGAGGAGACCCTCGACGTGCGCGAAGCGCTCTCGCTCTGGCAGCGCGAGGGGCGGCCGGAGCGGGAGCGCTTCGGGGTGACGGTGAGCGGCGGCCGGCAGTGGGCCTGGCTGGACGACCCGGAGGGGCCGTACGCCTGGCCCCTTCCGGCCGGCTGATCGGGACGCGCGCTCCGCTATCCGCGTCGGATCGTGATCGTCGTCCAGGCGCCGACGTGCACCCGGTCGCCGTCCTGGAGCTGGACCGGCACGTAGGGCTGAATCGGTTCCTCGGCTCCGTTGATCGTCGTGCCGTTGGTGGAGTTCTGGTCCACCACGGCCCACGATCCGTCCGGCTGCTGCACGAGCACGGCGTGCTGGTGCGAGACACCCGGGTCCTCCGGCGGCACCGACAGGTCGATGTCCGGGGACTCGCCCGTGGAGTGACGGCGGCGGCCGATGCTGATCTGGTTGCCCTGGAGCGGCAGGTGCTGCGCGGGGGAGTACGCGGGCAGGTTCAGGCCCGATGCCTCCGGACCGCTGCGCTGCATCATCGCCAGGAAGTAGTCGCGGTCGGGGCCGATGTACGCCGACCAGCCCCCGGCGGGCCGCGGCGGCTGGTACTGCGGCTGCGGGGCCTGCGGGGCGTGGCCCTGCGGGGGCTGCGGCGCCTGCGGGGGAGCCTGGTGCTGCGAGGGCGGGGGCAGCACCCAGTCGTCGCCGCCCGGCGGGGGTGCCTGGTGCTGCGGCGGTCCCTGGTGCTGCGGGGGCGCGGGCGGCGCGGGGGCCTGCGGCGGCGCCTGGAAGAAGGACGGCGGAGGCGGCGGCGGTCCCTGCTGGAACCCCTGCGGCGGCTGCATCTGCGGCGGCGGCGTGGGGTCGGCGGAGAGCGGCTCGGCCGGCCGGTTCATCTGCGAGGGCCGCGAGCCCTGGTACTCGTACGGATCCGGCTGCGGCTGCGGCGGTTGGGGCTGCGGTTGCACGGGCCGGGGCGGGGTCTGGAAGCCGGGCGGCAGGTTGAGCCCGGGCGGCGGGCTCTGCTGCGGCGTGGGCGGTGCCACCGGCGTGTACGAGGTCGCGGTGTTGGTCAGGAAGTTCCAGCGGCACTCCTCGCAGAACGGGGCCATGGCCTCGCGCGGGGTGCGGCACTGCGGGCAGAGCTCGGCCTGGGCGGTCGCGTTCGGGTCGTAACCCCCGGGACCGGGCCCCTGACCGGGAGCACCGGGAGCGCCGGGGCCGCCGGGCCCCGGGTAGCCGTAGGCGGGCGGCGGCGGGGGAGGCGGCGGTACGGCACCCGCCGGCGCACCCGCCCCGGTCATGCGGTGTCCGCAGACCTCGCACCAGTCGTCGGAGACCGACTGGTGTCCGTTCGGGCAGGTCGGCATGTCGGTGCTTCCCCCTCTCGTCGTCCGGCCCCCTGGCCGGGCTACTTCTTGACGCGAACCGTCTTGGTGGAGCGGGTCTCGAGAGTCATCTCGTCCGCTTCCGCGACCTTCGCCTTCAAACGCACAGTACCCGTCGCCGCGTCGACGACGTCGACCACCTTCGAAAGCAGTTTCGCAGTGTCCTCGTTGCCGGAAGCGGCCGCCAACTGCACCGCGCGCCCCAGCTTGGCCGTCGCCCCGTCGTGGTCCCCGGACTTGCGGGCGTCCAGCCCCTGCTGGATGACCTGCGCCAACTCGGCCTGGCCCGTGTAGTGCGCGACCTGCGGATTGATCGACGTGGACATCGCCATGTCGTCCGTCCACACGGCCCGTACGAGGCCCTGGCCGAGCGTCGTCGGGGTGCCGCCGAGCCGGTCGGGGACGATCAACGAGACCCGGGCGGCGAGCATCTCCTGCCCGATCCCGGCCTGCGGGACCCGCACGCAGACGTGGTAGTCGCGGGACTCGTCGCCCCACGAGCCCGTGGGGTAGTCCCCGGCGCGCGGCCCGGCCTCCGTGCGGCGCCCGGTCAACTCCGCGACCGTCGGGGCGACCTGCTTGACGAAGACGATCTCCACGCCGACCGGGGTCCACAGCCGGAGCGCGACCTCCGCGACCTCCTTGCCCATGGCGTTCTCCACCATCACCGTGAAGTCCGTGGCGAGGCCCTGCGGATCGGCCACGATGTCGGCCGTGCCGAGGAGCGCCGAGGCGATCCCGGTGACCTCCTTGACCTCCCAGTCCGTACCGACACCGCGCGCGTCACAGGTGAAGCGGCCCGAGCAGGCTTCGAGCGCGGCGCGCAGGTCCTCGGGCGCCTCGTGCTCGTTGCGGCCGTCGGTGAGCAGGATGCCGTGCCGGATCGACACGTCGGCCGAGCCGAGCAGCCGGTCGGCGAGGCTCAGCCAGGTGCCGATCGCCGTACCGCCGCCTGCGCTGAGCCGGCGCAGGGCGTCCTTCGCCTGGCCGCGGGTGGCGGGCGAGGCGACGGCGAGCCCGCCGTTGCCGGGGTAGACCTCGTTCGCGACGTGCGTGCCGGCGACGACGGCGAACAGGGTGCCGTCGCGCAGGGCGTCGATGGCGGCGGCGGTCGCGTCCCGGGCGCCGCGCATCTTGGTCGGCGGGTACTGCATCGAACCGGAGCAGTCGATCATGATCACGACGGCCGCGTCCGCGCCGCTGCCGCCGCCCGCGCCGTTACCGCCGAGGCCCGCGCCGCGGCTGGTCCCGCCGCCGGTCGAGGACACCGTGACGATGGCGCTGACGTCCCGCCCGCCCTCGGGCAGGAACTCGTTCTGGTACACGTCCACCGAGAACTGGGGCGCGTGCGACTTGGAGAAGTTCGCCATGGGTTGAGGCTCCTCGACAAACAAGTGTGAAGGGGGACAGAAGGCCGGCGACCGCTCAGGCCGATCCTGCCCCTTGTGGAGAGAGGGTGAACGGCAGCAGCGCCACTGTTACGTTGTCGTGGCCACCGCCGTCCAGGGCGTGGCCGACCAGGACCTGGGCGCCGTGCAGCGGTCGCCCGGCGGCGTCCGCGGGCACCACCCGGGCCATCTCGTCGGCGGCCTCGGCGTAGTTCCAGAGCCCGTCGGTGCAGACCACGACCACGCCCGGCCGGTCCGGCTTGAACGCGGCGGTGTGCGGCTCCAGTTCGTACGCGTCGGCGCCGAGCCAGCCGGTGATGGCGTGGGCGCGCTCGTCGGCGTACGCCTCCGCCTCGTTCATCAGGCCCGCCGCGACCATCTGGGCGGCCCACGAGTCGTCCTGGGTCAGCCGCGCGGGCGGCGAGGTGCGGTCGTCCGGCACCCAGTACGCCCGGCTGTCGCCGACCCAGCCGACGATCAGCAGTCCGTCGGCGACGATCGCGCCGACGATCGTGCAGGCCGGAGCGTTCTGGTGGCGGTGCGGGTCGTGGTCCTGGCCGTCCTGGCCGGGCTCCTCGGCCAGCGAGTTGACCGCCTCCGCGGCGGCGACGATCGCCTCGTGCATGGCCTGCTGCGGGTGCGTGCCGCGCGGCAGGGCGGTGAGCAGCGCCTGGCCGGCCGCGCGGGCTGCGGCGGCCGAGGCCTCGTCGGGGCGGGTCGCCGAGGAGACGCCGTCGCAGACGATCGCCAGGGAGGCGGGGGAGCCGTCGGGCAGTGCGGTGGCCGAGACCGCGAACGCGTCCTCGTTGCGGTGGTGGCGCAGGCCCCGGTCGCTGACGGCCGCGACCGAGGAGAGCTCCTCCTCCATGTGGTCGCGCTCGCGCGGCTGGGCGTGCCCGCAGTTCTCGCAGTACCCGTCCGGGTCCACGGCCCCGGACCGGCAGGCCACGCACAGCTTGGCCCCGGCGGGCGTCCCGGCGGGCGGGGTGGCGCTCTGCGCGGCGGCGGCCCGCGGGTCGGGCGCGGCCAGCGTGAAGTCGCCCTCCTCCGGGGCCGCCTTCGGGGTGTCCGTGCGGACCGCCATCGTCGGCAGGTCGCGGCCGCCCGAGTCGGTGCCCGGGAGGTCGCCCGGGTGCTGGGTCGCCGTGGAGAGGGAGTTCGGGTCGCGCGCCGGGGGCTCGGGCCAGGCCACGGGCGTACCGATGGCGACCGTCGGACGGTCCGAGCCCGCGGCCGCCTCCGGTACGGCCGTCAGGTCGTAGCCGCACGCCCCGCAGAACCGGTCGGCCGAGGCCGGCGGCTCTCCGCAGCCCGGGCAGGCGGACAGGTCGTGCTGGGGCAACTGGGACATACTCACACCCACGTCCGGGGGCGGAAACGGTTGGCCCGCTCCACCAGTTCGATCCTCTCCTCGCCCCGCTGGGCGAGCCGGGCGAGCACCCGGTACGAGCGTTCGAGGCCGAAGCGCAGCCCGCGCTCGTCCAGTTCGCTGCCGAGCAGCCGCGCGCCGTCCGGAGCCGCGCCGGGACTACCGGAGAGTACCCAGTCGAGCGCCGAACCGAGGACCTCCGTCGACAGCCGCTCCTGACGCACCGCGTCCAGACCGAAGTCCTGGAGCGCGGAGACCTGCGCGGCGGCAGCGGTCAGGTCCGCGCCGAGCGGCTCCTGCGCCGCCCGCCGGCGCAGCCGCGCGCGCACCGCCGCGACCCGGGCCGCCGTGTAGTGGATCGACGCCTCCGGTACGGACTCCAGGGTCCGTACGGCTCCGGTACGGTCGCCGGCCGCGAGCCGGACCCGGGCGAGCCCGAAGGCCGCGCTGACATGGTTCGGGTCGGTCGCCCACACCAGGTGGTAGTACTCGGCCGCGTTGTCCAACTGGCCGAGCACCTCGGCGCAGATGCCGAGGGCCAGCTTGGGCGCGGGCTCGCCGGGGAAGGCGTCGTAGATCGCGTCGAACGACAGCGCCGCGTTCTCGTGGTCGCCGGTCACCAGCGAGGTGATGCCCCGGTACCAGACGACCCGCCAGTCGTCCGGGTGCCGCTCCTCCAGCGTGGTCAGGGCGCGCCCGGCGGCGCCCGGGTCGTCCATCTCCAGGCGGGCCCGCAGCTCGCGCAGCCGCAACTCCAGGGAGGGCGCGGGCGCGGTCTGCAGGGCGCCGATCAGCTCGGCGGGCGCGGAGGCCAGCAGGCCGGCCAGGAAACCGGCGTTGGGGTCGGTCGGGTCCACGCGAGGCACGGGCAGCGCGAGCGCCGCGGCCCGCCCGTCGAGCGGCGCGAGGAAGGGCCCGACCGGTACGGCTCCGGGGGCGAGCGCGCCACCTTGAACCGGAACCGGAACCGACGCGGCCGGCAGGGCCTTGCGGCCGCCGCGCGCGCCGCCGCCCGTCCGGGCGCCGAGGGCCGAGACGTCCCCCGTCAGCTCGGTGAACAACTCCGTGTCCGTGACCCGCAGTTCCGTCCCGAACAGCGTCGAGAGCGCCGGGCGCGGACGGCCGGTCTGGAGGGCGACGACCTCGCGCAGGACGCCCGTCAGCTGCTCCGCCATCTCCTGCGCGGAGGCGAAACGGCGCGCCGGGTCGGGGTCCGTCGCCCGGACCAGGAAGCGGTAGAACGACTCGTACGTCCGCAGGACCTGGACGTTCTCGGGGTCGGGCAGCGAGTCGACGAAGACGTTGGTGTAGCCCTGGAAGTCGAAGGCCAGCACGGCGAGCGTGCGCGCCACCGTGTACAGGTCGCTCGCCACCGACGGACCGACCTCGGCCACCTCCGGCGCCTGGTAGCCGACCGTGCCGTAGATCGCGGACTCGTCGTCGTCCATCCGCCGGACCGCGCCCATGTCGATCAGCTTGAGCTGGTCCTCGGTCTGGATCGCGTTGTCGACCTTGAAGTCGCAGTACAGCAGGTTCCGGCTGTGCAGGTGGCCGAGCGCCTCCAGGGCCTCGATCCCGTACGCGCAGGCCTGCTCCACAGGCAGCGGGTCGCGCCGGCCGTCCGGCGACCGGCGGTCGTTGGCGATCTCCTTGAGCGACTTGCCACCGACGTACTCCATGACGATGTAGCCGTCGAGGGAGCCGGTCCGCGGGTCGAGGTGCTCGACGAAGTTGTAGATCCGGACGATGTTGGAGTGCTCGATCTCGGCGAGGAAGCGCCGCTCGGAGATCGCCGCGGCCATCGCGTCCTGGTCGCCGGTGTCGAGCAGGCCCTTGAGGACCACCCAGCGGTCGGAGACCGCCCGGTCGACCGCCAGATAGACCCAGCCGAGACCGCCGTGGGCGAGGCAGCCCACGACTTCGTACTGCCCGTGCACGACGTCCCCGCCGGCCAGCTTCGGCACGAAGGAGTACGGGTGGCCGCACTTGGTGCAGAAGCCCTCCGTGCGGCCCGCCCGCTCGCCCCGCGAACGGCCCACCGGGGCACCGCAGTCGGAGCGCGAGCAGAATCGCTTCCGCTCGGGAACCTCGGGGTTCTCCATCACCGCGGCGCGCGGGTCGGGGCGCGGCACCTCCGGGATCGTCACCAGGCCCGCGCCCAGCCGGTTCCGGCCGGACTGCGCCGTCGACGAGCCGGAGCTGCGCACCGACACCGAACGGCCGGTGGACCCGCCCGACAGCGAGCGCGAGAGCCGGCCGGAGACCGAGCGGCGCGAGGTCGAGGAGCGGGAGGAGCGCGAGGAGGCCCGGCCCGAGGCCCGCGAACTCGACCGCGACGCACCGGACTCCTTGCCGGAGACGGCCATGCCGGTCGGATTGGACTGGAGCATGCCCCCGGACGAGACGACGGGGGCGAGCCCACAGGTGTCGCAGTACAGCTCGCCGCCACCCATGTCCTCGTACGAACCCTCACAGGAGGGACGCTGACAGCTGCTCACCACGGACTCCCCGCTCACCACTGGTTCCCCCTCACGTCTCTCGGGCCGGACAGCACCTCGGCCGCCGCATGCTGGTACCGCAACACCGCCTGCTCGGCGACCCGCAGGTCGCAGGGCGCGCTCCACAGCATCCGGCGCGCCACGTCGTACCGCTCGATCAGGAGCGGATCCTCCGCCGCGCCGAGCCGGGCCACCTTCGCCTTGTACGCGTCGAGCCGGCCGCGCAGCTCGGCGCGGACGGCGAGCGGCGCGGTGACGGCGGTCAAGGACGCGCGGGCGCGCTGCAGTTCGTCCTCGGCCTCCACCTCCAGGGACTCCAGGAGCGGCGAGAGCCGGTGCCACTGGGCGTGCCTGCGGTACTCGGCGGCCGTCGCCAGACGCTCGTGGAGGACCGTCGGCGGGCCGCTGACGGCCGGCACCTCGGAGGCGGCGATCTTGGCGAGGACCTCGCCGCGCGCCACCCGTGCCTCGGCGAGCGTCCGGTCGGCACGCGAGAGGACGTCCCGGAGCCGCAGCAGCCGCTCCTCGGAGTCCTGCCGGACGGCGAGGACCGCCTCGATCTCCCGCCGGATGTCCTCCAGGGCGCGCGCGGCCCGGTCGTACCGCTCGGTGTCGGGACGACCGCCGCCCGGCGCCGAACTGCCGACGGCGGGCCGCCAGAAGGCCAGCGGGTCGGTGACGACCTGGGACCGCAGTGTGGTCAGCTCGGCCGTGATCGACTCCAGCTCGTCGCCGGCCGGATGCTCTCCCGGCCGCACCCCGACGGAGTGCGCGAGCGAGCGCGTCCGGCCGAGCTCGGCCGCGAGGAGGTCTATCCGCGCGGGCAGCGCGGACCAGACCGCGTCGGCCGTCACGACCATGTCGAGCGAGGACGCGTACAGCTCGTTCATCCGGGCGACGAGCCGCTCCAGGCTGAACCGCTCGGAGAGCCGGGCGGGACCGGTCAGCGTCGGCGCGGCCGGCGCCTGGGCGCCGCCCGCGACGAGCACGCTCTCGCCGCGCAGCCGGTCGGTCAGCTCCACGAGGTCCTCGCGGCTGGCCCAGCGCCGGCGCGCCCGCAGCTCACGGGCGCCGTACAGGGCGCCGGTGTACGCCTCGAAGTACGTCCAGAGCAGGGTGATCGTGCGCTCGGTGGTCTGCCAGCGGTCCCGGGTGGTCCCGGTCAGCTCGGCGCCTTCGAGCAGCCTGCGGCCCGCGTGGTCCTGGAGCGCCAGCAGCGAGTCCTCGATCGCCTTGTGCTCCGCGCCGAGCCGCGCCAGCGCACGGTCCACCTCGTCCCGGTCCATCACAGGGCCGGGGGTGCCCGCGACGCCCATCGATCACCTCTCGCTCTACTTGTACAGGGGTGCGGGCGGCCCGGGTATCCCGGGCAGGTCCGCCTTCAGCCAGTCGTCGTACGCGGCCCGCCACGCGCTCTTGCGGTACTCGACGAGGACGTGGTTGACCCGGCGGACCAGGTCGTCGTTGCCCAGCTTGGTGGCGACTCCGTAGTACTCGGTGGTGAACGGCTCGCCCTTCAGCTCCACGGCCGGGTCCTGGGCGGCCTGTCCCGCCGCCAGCGCGTTGTCCGTGACGACGGCGTCGACCTCGCCCATCTGGAGCCGGGCGAGGCAGTCCAGCTGGTTCGGGACGGTGTACAGGTCCTTGTCCGCCTTGGTGCCGTCGCCCTCGTCCTTGAAGGTGGCGCCGAAGGAGTTCTTCTCCAGGGCCTCGTATGCGGTGGAGCCCTCCGCCGTGCAGACCCGCTTCCCGGCGAGGGAGGAGTCGTACCCGGTGATCGTGGAGTCGTCCTTGGCGGCCAGGACCTGCTGGCCGGCCTGGAAGTAGGCGGTGGAGAAGGCGACCTGCTGGATCCGCTTGCAGTTGATCGTCATCGTGCGGACGACGAGGTCGACCTTGCCCGAATCCAGGGCGGCGACCCGCTGGTTGGTGGGGATCGTGCGGTAGATGATCGCGTCCTCGCTGCCCAGGAGATCCTTGGCGATCGCCTTGGCCAGCGTGATGTCGAACCCTTCCAGCTGCCTGCTCTCGGGGTTGAAGTACCCCCAGTTGTAGCTGTTCTGGTCGACGCCGACGACGAGCTTGCCGCGCGCCTTGATCGCCTGGACGGCCGGGCCGTCCTGGGTGTCCGGGGTGAGCGAGGCCTCCGGGTTCTGGCAGGTGTCCGCCTTGACCTGGACGCCCGTGCCGACGCCGGGGCCGGTCACCTGGGGCGCCGCCGCGGAGTCGCTTCCGCCGTGCGCCAGCGGCAGCACGGTCAGCGAGGCCGTGAGGCCGCAGGCCACGGCCATCGCGGCCACCCCGCCCCAGCCGCGCGGGCGCGCCAGGGGGCGCCGGCCGCTCAGGAGCGCGGCCATGCCGTGCCTCGCGCCGTCGACGCTCTTCCGCATCCCGCCCCCTCTCACCGGTACTCCGACAGCCTGCGGTTGATGCCCATGATCGCGCCCGCGGCGCCCAGGGCGCCGAGCGCCGCCGCACCGAGCGGGAGGGCGGTGAGCGCGCCCCTGCCGCCCTCGGCGGCCTGGGTGAACTCGCGCTGCTCGTGGTCGAGGGCCTTCTTCAGCGCCGCGTCGACCTGGTCGAAGGTTTGCCCGGTGGACTCGTCGGGGCCGGCACCGGAGTCGTCGGGGCCGACGACGCTGACGCGCGCGCCTTCGTAGTCGCCCGAGTCGTCCTTCTCCCGGGCGCTCTTGTGACGCGTCTGCCACTCGGCCGTACGCTCGGCGGCGGCGGCCAGCGGGTCGCGCCCGGCGTCGTCGTCGGCGAGCTCGCGGGCCTCGGCGAGCGAGTCCGTCAGGGTCCTCATGCTCGCGGCGTAGTCGGTCTCGTACTTGTCGTTCTTGCCGTCGTCGGTGAGGACGGCGCCCCGCGCGACGAGCGTCAGGTTCTCGTTGGCCCGGGCCTTCAGGGAGCTGATCCGGGCGGTGTTGAGGACCTGGAGCGAGCTCTGCCCGTGCACGCGGGCGTCGTCGAGGCCGGCGCGGGCGACGGTGTGCGCCGCCGCCAGCCAGAGCAGTACGACGACGGAGGCGGCCGTCGCGGCGAGGAGACCCTGGTTGAAGACCCGGTTCGTCCGCGCGTACGTGCGGCGCTGGGCCCAGACCAGGACGGCGAGGACGGCGATGCCGAGGGCGAGCGAGAGGAACGGCCAGTCGCGGGCGTCCTCGTCGTCCTGGGCGAGGCGCGCGGTCTCCGCCTCGTAGAGCCGCTCGGCGGCCGGCAGGAGCTGCGTGGTCATCAGCTGGTTCGCGTACCGCAGATAGGCGCCGCCGAGCGGCAGGCCCTGCCGGTTGGCGGCGCGGGCCCGCTCGATCAGGCCGGTGTACTGCGGCAGTCGTTCGTTCAGGACGGTGATCTCGCGGGCCGACTGCGCCGAGCCCTCGGTGCTCGCCGCGGCCTTCACCAGGAGGCGGGACGCGGTGCCGATGTCGTCCCTGTACCGCTTCTGGAGGTCGGCGGGGTCCCGCTCCTTGGAGAGGAAGCCGCTGGCGGCGGCCGTGTCGGCGTCGGCGAGCGAGCGGTAGATCGCGGCGGCGTCGGCGCTCAGCGGCTGGCTGCGGCTCACCACGTCGTCGGCCGAACCGGCCCGGTCCGACACCTCGTAGGCGGTGACGGCCCCGAACGCGACGACCAGCAGGGCCAGTACGGCGCCCAGGATCTGCAGCCTGCCCGGCTCCGTCGTGGCGGCGCGGCGCAGCACCACCCGGACCTCGCCCCAGGCCCCGCGCCCGCCGGGCGCGGCCGCGGGCGACGAACCGGGGGAGGTGGAGACGACGTAGGCGGCGGCGGGCGACGCGCCGGGCGGAGTCGCCTGCGCGGGCACACCGGTCCCCGGGCGCACGGGCGTGGAACCCGCTGCCGAGGCGGCAGGCGCATTCGGCGGGTGTGTCAACGTGGCCTCCCCCTCGGTCCGACGTTCCCGGCCAGCAGTATGGCGTCAGGGACCCTGCCCGCACACCAGGATTGACTGGATCTTGTTTCTATCGTGCCCCATCGCGCGCCACCCCCGTGGGCGAATCCCCTGCCATGAATACGCTTTTCGGACGCGATCGGTTCCCTCGCGCGCCTCCTCGAACGGGTGAACACCCGGGGCGCACGACGACCTCGGTGAACGACGGCCGGGGTGAATGACACCCGGGGCACACGACGACCGGGGCGCCCCCCGCGAAGGGAGCGCCCCGGTGTCACCACGCCTGTGGGACTTCAGGCGTAGTGGCCTCGTAGCCGCGCCGCGGCCTCCGGCCCGGCCGCCACCGCGTCCAGGGCGAGGAGCGCCGCGCCCAGCACCGGCGGGGACGTGACCACCCCGATCACGGCCTTCGGCGCCTTGACGGCAAGGAGTTCGGCGATCCGGTCGTCCAACTCGGGGTGCCGCGCGGCAAGCACGCTGCCGCCGAGCATCACCGGCGCCTCCTCGTCGAGGAGTTCGAGCCTGCCGAGCGCGACCGTCGACAGCGCGGCGACCTCCTCGGCCAGCCGGTGCACCAGCGAGCGGGCGACGGGGTCGCCCTCCGCGCTCGTACGGAACAGCACGGGCGTCAGCTCGTGGCGCCGCTCGTAGGGGATGGACCCCAGGTGCAGCGCCTCGATCAGCGCGTACATGGTGGGAAGCCCGAAGTGCGCGGGCAGCGTCCGGGCGAGCGCGGTCGCCTCGCCCCGGCCGTCCTCCGCGCGGGCGGCGAACCAGAGCGCCTCCTCGGCGAGTCCGCTGCCGCCGCCCCAGTCGCCGGAGATCTTGCCGATCGCGGGGAACCGGGCGGTGCGCCCGTCGGGCAGCATGCCGACGCAGTTGATGCCCGCGCCGCAGACCACGGCGACCCCGCGCGGCTCGTCGATCCCGGCGCGCAGGATGGCGAAGGTGTCGTTGTACACCCGGACCGAGGGGCTCCAGCCCCTCGCCTCCAGGGCGGCGGTCAACTCCGCCTCCTCCACGGGGAGATCGGCGTTGGCGAGACAGGCGGAGACGTGCGCGAACTCCAGGGGCAGGCCCGCCTCGGCCGAGGCGCGGCCGACGATCTCCGCGAGCGCGTCCACCGCCTCCTCGACCCCGACCACCGGCGGCTGGAACCCGCCGCCGCGCGCCGAGCCGAGCACGCTCCCGTCCGCGCCCACGACCGCCACGTCGGTCTTGCTGTTGCCCGCGTCGATCGCCAGAAGCGCGCCGTTGAGGTTCACGCCCACGCCAGGTGCTCCCGGTTGTGCGCGATCAGCCGGTCGGTGAGCCCGTCGGCGTACGCGTGCTGCCCGACCAGCGGGTGCGCGAGCAGCGCCTTGAACACCCGATCGCGGCCGCCACGAAGGGCTGCCTCAAGCGCCAGGTCCTCGTATGCCGTGACGTTCGCGATCAGCCCGGCGAACAGCGGGTCGAGCGGGGCGACCGGCAGCGGCACCGGGCCGTTCGGCCCGACCGCCGCCTGCACCTCGATGACGGCGTCGTCCGCGAGGAACGGCAGCGTGCCGTTGTTGTACGTGTTCACCACCTGGTACGGCGAGCCTCCGCCGCCAAGGAGCGAGGCCGCGAGGTCCACGGCCGCCTCCGAGTAGAAGGCGCCGCCGCGCTTGGCGAGCAGGGCCGGCTTCTCGTCGAGCGCCGGGTCGCCGTACATCTCCAGGAGTTCCTTCTCCATCGCGGCGACCTCGGCCGCCCGCGAGGGCTTGGTGCCCAGCTCCCGTACGACCTCGTCGTGCGCGTAGAAGTAGCGCAGGTAGTACGAGGGGACGACGCCGAGGCGGTCCACCACCGACAGCGGCAGCCGCAGGTCGTCGGCGATGGTCTCGCCGTGCGCGGCGAGCAGCCGCGGCAGCACGTTCTCGCCCTCGGGACCGCCGAGACGGACCGCGGTCTCCCAGGTCAGGTGGTTGAGCCCGACGTGGTCGAGGTGGACCTCGGACGGCGCCACGTCGAGCAGCTTCGCGAACTTCCGCTGGAAGCCGATGGCCACGTTGCACAGCCCCACGGCCTTGTGCCCGGCCTGGAGCAACGCGCGCGTGACGATGCCGACGGGGTTGGTGAAGTCGATGATCCAGGCGTCCGGGTTGGCGCGCCGGACCCGCTCGGCGATGTCCAGGACCACCGGCACGGTCCGCAGCGCCTTGGCGAGACCGCCGGCGCCCGTGGTCTCCTGGCCGACGCAGCCGCACTCCAGCGGCCAGGTCTCGTCCTGGTTCCGGGCGGCCTGCCCGCCGACCCGCAGCTGGAGCAGGACGGCGTCGGCGCCCGCGACCCCGGCGTCGATGTCGGAGGTGGTGACGATCTTCCCCGCGTGGTCCTGCTTGGCGAAGATCCGCCGGGCGAGCCCGCCGACCAGTTCGAGCCGGTCGGCGGCCGGGTCGACGAGGACGAGTTCGGTGATGGGCAAGGTGTCGCGCAACCGCGCGAATCCGTCGATCAGTTCGGGGGTGTAGGTGGAGCCGCCCCCCACGACAGCGAGCTTCATAGTGTTCAGCTAGCCCTTCACTCCGGTCAGTGTGACTCCCTCGACGAACGCCTTCTGGGCGAAGAAGAAGACGAGGATCACGGGGGCCATGACCAGTACGGTCGCGGCCATGGTCAGGTTCCAGTCGGTGTGGTGCGCGCCCTTGAAGGACTCCAGGCCGTAACTCAGCGTGTACATCGCCGGGTTCTCCGACGTGTAGATCTGCGGTCCGAAGTAGTCGTTCCAGCAGTAGAAGAACTGGAACAGCGCCACGGCGGCGATGCCGGGCTTCGCCATCGGGAGCACGACCTTGAGGAGGGTGCGCAGTTCGCCGCAGCCGTCGAGGCGCGCGGCCTCGATGTACTCGTCGGGGATCGTCAGCAGGAACTGGCGCAGCAGGAAGATCGCGAAGGCGTCACCGAAGGCCATCGGGATGATCAGCGGCCACAGGGTGCCGGAGAGGTCCATCTGCTTGGCCCAGAACAGGTACATCGGAATGATGATCACCTGCGGCGGCAGCATCATCATCGAGATGACGAGCAGCAGCGACAGATGCCGGCCCCGGAAGCGGAACTTGGCGAGCGCGTACGCCACCGGGATCGAGGACACCACGACGAGCGCGGTGCCGAGCCCGGCGTACAGCAGGGAATTCTTCCACCAGTCCAGGAAGCCCGGGGTCTTGAAGACCCGGACGTAGTTGTCCCAGTGCCAGCTGTTCGGGGTGAGGTCGCGGGTCAGCGCCTGCTGGTCGCTCATCAGCGAGGTCAGGAGGACGAAGACGAACGGCAGCACGAAGAACAGGGCCGCGGCTATCCCCAGGGAGTGCACGGCGATCCAGTGCAGGAGCGCCTTGCGGCGGGCCGTCTTCTCGGCGGCGCCCGCGGACGCCTCGCGCACGGGCCGGTCGAGCGTGGAAAGGGAGCTCATGGTCAGTCACCCGAGCCGATCAGGCCGCCCCGCCGGCGCATGAGCAGCGCGGTGAAGGCCATGGAGAGCGCGAACAGGACGAGGGCCACGACGCTGGCCGCGCCGTAGTCGAAGCGGCCGAAGCCGAGGTTGTAGACCAGCTGCGGCAGCGTCAGCGTCGAGTCGTCCGGGTAGCCCGGCTCGAAGGTCTGACCGGAGCCGCCCATCACACCCGACGCGACCTTCGCGGCCACGATCGGCTGCGTGTAGTACTGCATCGCGCCGATGATCCCGGTGACGACCGCGAAGAGGACGATCGGCGAGATGTTCGGCAGGGTGACGTAGCGGAAGCGCTGCCAGGCCGAGGCCCCGTCCAGCTCCGCCGCCTCGTACTGCTCCTTCGGTACGTCGAGCAGCGCGGCCATGAAGATGACCATCAGGTCCCCGACGCCCCACACGGCGAGGACGGTGAGGGCCGGCTTGGCCCAGGCGGTGTCGTTGAACCAGGAGGGCGCCGGGATGCCGACGGCCTCCAGGACCGAGTTGACCGGTCCCGTGCCCGGGTTGAGCAGGAAGACGAAGGCCAGCGTCGCCGCGACCGGCGGGGCCAGGTACGGCAGGTAGAAGAGGGTGCGGAAGACCCCGGCACCCAGCTTGATCTTGGTGATGAGCAGGCCGATGCCGAGACCGAACGCCACCCGGCAGGCGACCATGACGACCGCGAGCCAGAGGGTGTTCTGCATCGCCGGCCAGAACTTCGGCAGGTCGGAGAAGACGTACGTCCAGTTGTCCAGGCCCCGCCAGGTCGGC
The DNA here is from genome assembly GCF_053594455.1 of Streptomyces sp. NPDC001927. Lineage (NCBI taxonomy): Bacteria > Bacillati > Actinomycetota > Actinomycetes > Kitasatosporales > Streptomycetaceae > Streptomyces > Streptomyces sp. NPDC001927. Next base: position 17,916 of record NZ_JBSFEN010000021.1, read on the forward strand.
GGGTTCAGCCCGTCGTACTTCATCAGGGAGAAGTAGACGGTCGAGACGAGCGGGTACGCGAAGAAGACGCTGAAGCCGATCAGCCAGGGCGACATGAACGCCGCGGTGCGAAGCGCGTTGCGCACGCGCTTCGACCGCAGCGCCGCCTGACGCCCGTCGAGGGTGTCGGAGGACATGAGGTACCGGTCCCCGGGTCTTACTTCGCCTGGGCGATGTCGCGGTCGATCTGGGCGGCCGTGTCCTCAAGGCCCTTCTTCAGGTCCTTGACCTGGCCCTTCTCGTACTTCTGGGCGAAGTCCTGGAAGGTGTCCTGGTACGTCGAGCCGTTCACCGCGCCGTCGGAGGTGGAGGACTGCGGGTGCTGGGCGATGTCCAGGAAGACCTTGAAGTTCGCGTCGGCCTTCAGCTTCGGCGACTTCAGCGCCTCCAGGGTGGAGGGGACGTTGCCGATGGCGTTGGCGAAGTCCACCACCGCGTCGGTGTCCATCGTCATGTACTTGATCAGTTCCCAGGCCGCGTTCTGCTTCTTGCTCTGCGGCGCGATGCCGATGATCGTGCCGGAGAGGTAGCCCTTGCCGTACTCGGCCACCTCGTCGTCGGCGACCGGCAGCGGCGCGACGCCGACCTCGAAGCCGACCTTGGCGTCCTTGATGAAGTTCAGCCGCCACTCGCCGTCCAGCTGCATGGCGACCTGGCCGGTGTGGAAGGGGTGCTTCGCGCCCCACTCGTCACCGAAGGTGGTGCGGTACTTGTCCAGCTTCGCGAACCCGCCCAGGCCGTCGACCAGCGACTTCTGGTAGGTCAGCATCTCGGCGAAGCCCGGGTCCTTGGCGAGGAGCGACGCGCCGCTCTCGTCGAAGTACTTGTGGTTCCACTGCGACATGTAGTGCGAGGGGACGGTCTCGTAGCCGAGGTAGTTCGGCATGAAGCCGAGCTGCTCGTAGCTGTCGCCCTTCTCCTTGGTCAGCTTCTTCGCGACCTGGGAGAACTCCGACCAGGTCTTCGGCGGGGCGGTGATGCCGGCCGCCTTGAAGGCGTCCTTGTTGTAGTAGAGCCCGTACGCGTCGGAGAGCAGCGGCAGCGAGCAGCGCTTGCCCTCGAACTGGGTGTAGTCCTGCAGGACCTTCGAGAAGGTCTTGTCCAGGTCCACCTTGTCCTTCTCCAGGAAGGGCTTGAGGTCGGCGAACGAACCGGTGTGGCAGAACTTGCCGACGTTCGACGTGGTGAAGGAGGCGGCCACGTCCGGGCCGTTCGAACCGCCCGCGCGCAGCGCCTGGCTCAGCTTGTCGTCGTTGATGTTGCCGACGACCTTCACCTTGATGTTCGGGTGGGCCTTCTCGAAGCGGGCGACGTTGTCCTGGATCGCCTTGGCCTCCGAGGGGGCCGACCAGCCGTGCCAGAAGGTGATCGTGGTCTGCGCGTTCGGGTCGTCGCTCGCCTTGTTGTCCGCCGAGCCGGTACAGGCCGAGGCGAGGAGGGCGACGGAGGCGGTGGCGGCGAGCGCGACGGCTGCTCTGCGCGTGCGTGCGGGCATGACAAGGACTCCCTGGGGCGGACGGAGGGGAACTGCGGGCGGGGGAAGTGCTGGCTGTTCTCGGAGAGGGGAGATCGAGGGTCGGGGCTACCGGGACGTGTCGAAGACCTCGTCGCGGGTGGTCGCGAGGGCGCTCTCGAGGGCCCCGCGCAGGACGGGGTCCCGGTCGACGTCGCCGAGGACGAGCCGCGGCCGGGAGGCGGCGAGCTCGGCCAGTTCGGACTGGACGCGCTCGCGCAGCGGCTCTCCGCCGGCGACGATCGCGTCACCGGAGAGGACGACGAGTTCGGGGTCGAGTACGGCGACGAGAGAGGCGAGACCGGTGGCGACGCGCTCGGCGTACTGGTCGAGCAGCGCCGCGTACCGGGGGTCGTCCCCGTGGTGGGCGGCGGCGTGCCGGAGCAGCCGGGCGGCGGTGGTCACATAGGGCTGCTCGGCGGTCTCGATCCCGAGCGACCGGGCGAGCCGGGGTACGGACTGGACGCCGGCGAGCTCCTGGAAGCCGCCGGAGTTGGCCTTGGTGACCTGCCGTACGAGCGGGGTGCCGGGCACGGGCAGGAAGCCGACCTCGCCGGCGCCGCCGGTGAAGCCGCGGTGGAGCCGGCCGCCGAGGACGAGGGCGGCGCCGAGGCCCTCCTCGTTCCACAGCAGCACGAAGTCCTCGTGGCCCCGGGCGGCGCCCAGGCGCTGCTCGGCGACGGCCACCAGGTTGACGTCGTTCTCGTACTCGAACGGCATCGGCAGCACGGCCGCCAGCTCCTCCAGGAGCGTGGGGGAGTGCCAGCCGGGCAGGTGGGAGGCGTACCGCAGGCGGCCGGTGGCCGGGTCGAAGGCGCCGGGGGTGCCGATGACGAGCCGGTGCACGTCGGCGCGGGTGATCCCGGCCTCCTTGACGGCGCCGTCGAGGGCGGTGGTGACCTGGCGGACGACGCCGTCGTTCCCGCGGCCGGGGGTGAGCAGCTCGAACTCGCCGACGACCGTGCCGGTGACGTCGGCGACGGCGGCGCGGATCCGGTGCGGGTTCGCGTCGATGCCGGCGGCGAAGGCGGCCCGGGCGTTCACGGCGTACAGCTGCGCGCTGGGTCCCGGCCGGCCCGCGGTGGTGCCGGTGGCGACGACGAGCCCGGCGGCCTCCAGGCGGGCGAGCAGCTGGGAGGCGGTCGGCTTCGACAGGCCGGTGAGCTTGCCGATCCGGGTGCGGGAGAGCGCGCCGTGCTCCAGGAGCAGATCGAGGGCGGCGCGGTCGTTCATGGCTCGCAGCACGCGCGGGGTGCCGGGGGTGCCCGGGGTCGTACCGGCCATGACGACGCACCTGCCTCTCTGCACGTGAGGTGCACTGTTAGGAAAGTTTCCTATTCGGTGGGAGGACGGTAGGGCGGCCGTCACCGGGGCGTCAATACCCGGGTACGCGCGAAGCCCCCGAAGGCAACCAAAGCGTTACCTGCGGGGGCTCCGTGAAAACGGGCGGTGGGCTACTTCGTGAGGTCCGGCTTCGGCAGCGGGCTGGCCGCCATGCCCTGCGGGGACGTCGCCGAGGCGAAGGCCGAGGGCGCCGCCATGCCGGCCGTCGGGTCGGCCGACGGGGAGTCCTCCGCCTGCAGCGGGATGCCGCCGACGATCCGGATGCCGGCCTCGTCCAGGCCGCGCTTGATCCGCCAGCGCAGCTCGCGCTCCACGCCCAGGGCCTTGCCCGGCATCGTCTTCGCCGAGACCCGGACGGTCATGGAGTCCATCAGCACCTCGGTGAGGCCGAGGATCTCCACCGGACCCCACAGCCGCTCGTTCCACGGCTCTTCCTTCGCCATGGACGCCGTGGCCTCGTCGATCACCGACTTCACCCGGTCCAGGTCCTCCGTCGGGCGGACCGTCACGTCGACCGCCGCCGTCGCCCAGCCCTGGCTCAGGTTGCCGATCCGCTTGATCTCGCCGTTGCGGACGTACCAGATCTCGCCGTCGACGCCGCGCAGCTTCGTCACCCGCAGACCGACCTCGATGACCTCGCCCGAGGCCACGCCCGCGTCCACCGAGTCACCGACGCCGTACTGGTCCTCCAGGATCATGAAGACCCCGGAGAGGAAGTCGGTGACCAGGTTCCGTGCGCCGAAGCCGATCGCGACACCGGCGACACCGGCGGAGGCGAGCAGTGGTGCCAGGTCGATCTGGAACGCGCCGAGGATCATCAGCCCCGCCGTGCCCAGGATCACGAACGACGCGACCGAGCGGAGCACCGAGCCGATCGCCTCCGAGCGCTGGCGCCGCCGCTCGGCGTTGACCAGGAGCCCGCCGAGCGCGGTGCCCTCCACGGCCTGGGCGGAGCGGTTCATCCGCTCTATCAGCTTCGTCAGCGCGCGCCGGATCGCCATCCGCAGCAGCAGGGCGACGACCAGGATGAGCAGGATCCGCAGGCCGGTGTTCAGCCAGGTGGACCAGTTCTCCTCCACCCAGCCCGCGGCGTTCGTCGCCTTCTCCGCGGCCTCGTCGAGGGTGACGGGGACCTTCTGCGGATCGTCGGCGGTCTGCGGGGCGGACCAGAGCACGAGAAACCTCCAGGCGTGGTGTACGCGAACATCCACACTAACGGGGCACAAGGAGTGCTCCTGTTGTGCTGTTCGAGGGAGAGACCGACCTCACGCGGGGATGTACCCGGTGACGATGCCGATGTGGTCGAGAACACTCCAAGCCCGTTACGGGTACGTGGTGGCGCTCCGACCAGGCATGAGGAGAGACTGAGAGCAGTTCGTCCCGGCGCGAGCCACGCGCCGCCGGCGTATTAGGAGGCATCCGTGCCGCATGTCCTGGTCCTCAACGCGTCGTACGAGCCCCTCGGCGTCGTACCGCTCCGCCGCGCGCTCGTCCTCGTCCTCGAGAACAAGGCACTCTGCCTCGAGGAGTCCGGCGCCTTCCTGCACAGCGAGACCCGCGTCATCCCCGCACCGAGTGTGGTCCGGCTGAAGCGGTTCGTGCGGGTCCCCTACCGGGGGCCCGTTCCTCTGACCCGCAGAGCCCTCTTCGCCCGTGACGGCGGGCGTTGCATGTACTGCGGTGGCGTCGCAACCAGCGTCGACCACGTCATTCCGCGCAGCCGCGGGGGCACGCACGCCTGGGAGAACGTCGTGGCGGCCTGCCGCCGCTGCAACCACGTCAAGGCCGACCGGCACCTGCACGACCTGGGCTGGCGGCTGCGCCATCAGCCCGCGCCGCCCAGCGGCCTGGCCTGGCGGATCATCGGGACCGGACATCGGGACCCACGCTGGCTGCCGTACTTGCAGCCGTACGGCGCCGACGACGTGATGGCCCGGATCGACGCCGTCTCCACCGCCCCCACGGGGGCCGTGAAGGCGGGTTGAGCCGGGCCTTCGTCGTCGTCACGCCGTGCCGTACGCCAGGGGCGCCTCACCGAGGCGCCCCTGGCGCTACCGCGCTCCCTCGGGGGTTTCCGGCTGTTCCGTGCCCTCCGGTGCCTCGGGCGCCTCGGGTGTCTCCGGCGTCTCGGGGGTCTTCGGTGCGGCCGGAGGGGCCACCGCGTACGTCTCCACCGACCAGAGCGAGTACCCGTACTGGGTCGCGCGTGTGTCGCCCTGGACCCGCAGGAAGCGGGTGTCCGCCGCGTCCATGCGGACGCTCTCGCGGCCGCCCCGGCCCTCGGCGACCGTGGCCGCCGTGCGCCAGGTGCGGCCGTCGGGGGAGACCTGGATGCGGTAACGGGTGGCGTACGCGTCCTGCCAGTGCAGCACCACCTGCCCTATCCGGGCCGGGTCCGCCAGCTCCAGCTGCCACCAGGCGCCGTCCTCCGCCGGGGAGGACCAGCGGGTGGCCGGATCGCCGTCCAGGGCCGAGACCGCCGGGAAGTCGGGGGTCTCGTCACCGGAGGACGAGGCCGTCGACGTGCGCGCCAGGTCCGGGCCCGCCGTGCGCGGGAACGCCCGGACCGTCAGGACCCGCTCCTCGCCCGCGAAGGAGACCGGCACCCGGTACTCGCCCACGGGCACGTCCGGGGCGACCGACACCTGGAGCGGCACCGTCGCGCGCGTGCCGCGCGGAATCCGGGCCTCCGACGGCATCCGTACCTGGATGCCCTTCGGCGCCCGCGCCGTCAGCGCCCCGCGCACCTCGTCCGTGGACCGGCCCACGAGCCGGACGTCCACGCTCTGCGCGGGCCCGCCGATCTCGGCGTCCGTCGCGGACCGGGCCAGCTCCAGCTCGGCGCGCGGCTCGTCCGCGAACCAGGGCACCAGGGAGCGCACCTTCGGGGCGACCGGCCCGGCCGCGCCGTCCCACACGACCCGGACGGCCTCCGCGCGCAGCCCCTTCATGTCCGTCTGCGTCCAGCCGGTCGGGGAGACCGGGCCGAGCGCCCGCCAGCCCTCGCCGGGGACCAACGCCTCCACGCGCGCGGAGTCGTCCGAACCGGGCTCCGTCATCACGGTCACCGTCTCCACGGGCCGTGAGCGGTCGAGGCGGAGGGTGTACGCGTCCGGCTCGACGGCCACGTCCGGCTGACGCCCGGTCCGGCGCTCGCGGTCGGCGCCCGTCCAGGCCGCGGCCTCCGTCACCGCGCGCGTGAGGAAGGGGTCGAGGACGCCCGCGCCGACGGTCGCCCCGCTCGCCTTCGCCGCCTCGCGCAGCGGCTCCAGGCGCAGCTGCGCCTGCCAGGCCTCCGCGCCGTCGCCGCGGCCCTGCGCGAGCAGCATGTCGACCGCGGTCTCGCCCGCGAGGCCGTAGCGCGAGAGCTGCTCCAGCCAGGGCCCGACCTCGTCGTCCAGGGTGCCGTCGGCGGCCCCGGCGAGGCGCTGCGGGGCCTCCCGCATCACGGTGAACGCCGCCCGCAGCTCGCGCGCCGCCTTCTCCCGTACCGCCTTGTCCTGCGAGGTACGGGTGTTCCAGAACGCGGTCATCAGCGGCTTCAGGTACGCCGACTCGCCCGCCGGGTCGAGCAGTGAGGAGGCGTCGTTGCCGGCCAGGGCCCGCAGCGCCTCGCGGGCGGCCGGGTTCGGACCCGCCAGCTCGTCGACGGCGGCCCGCCAGGACTCCTGGGGTCGGTAACCCTTCGGGTTCCAGGCGTAGTCGGCGGCGGTGAAGAGTGGGATGCGGGAGGCCGCCGGCTGTTCCATGGCGTTGGCGAGGAACGCGGCCGAACCGGCCGCCACGGCCGGCTCGCGGCCCTGGGAGGGGCCGAGGAAGAGCCGGTCCTGGGCGTAGTCGTTGACCGGGTAGTTGTCCATCGTGACCAGCGGCCTGCGCAGCGCCTCGCGGGCGCCCGCCAGGTCGCGCCCGGTGATGGCGCGCGGGACGGCGCCGACGCCGGTCCAGGCGACCTGCACCCCGGTGTCGAGGCCGGCGGCGAGCGCCGTGCGGTACGCGGTCGCCCCGTCCTGGTAGTACTCCGTCGGCATCAGCGTGAGCGGCTCCGCGCCCGGGTACCGCTCGGCCAGGTGCCGGGCCACCGCGTTCGCCACGCGCGCGTGGGCGGTCGCGCCCGCCTCGGGCCCGCGCCCGAAGGTCTCCCGGTCCTTCTCGCAGTGCCACTCGCTGTAGCTGACGTCCTGGAACTGGAGCTGGAAGGAGCGCACCCCCAGCGCCCACATCGCGTCGATCTTGCGGGTCAGGGCCTTCACGTCGGCGTCCGACGCCAGGCACATGGACTGGGCGGGCGCCACGGCCCAGGCGAGGGTCACGTGGTTGGCGCGGGCCCGCTCGGCGAGCGCGCGGAACTCGGCGCGCCGCTCGGCGGGGTAGGGGTCGCGCCACTGGGTCTGGCGGTACGGGTCGTCGCCGGGCGCGTAGAGGTACCGGTTCTGCTTGGTGCGGCCCATGAAGTCGAGCTGGGCGAGCCGCTGTTCGTGGCTCCAGGGGCGGCCGAAGAAGCCCTCGGTGAGACCGCGCACGGCGGTGGCGGGCCAGTCGCGGACGACGACGCCGGGAATCAGCCGCTCGTCGGCGTCCTGACCTGCGGCGCGACGTGCGTCCTGACCCGCGCCGTGACCTTCGCCGTGACCCTCGCCATGACCCTCGATCAGCTGACGGAGCGTCTGGACGCCGTGGAAGAGGCCCTCCGGGCCGACGCCGTCCAGGGCGACGGTGTCCCGGCCGCCCACCGGGCCCGTGGCGAGCCGGTAGCCGCCGCGCGGCAGATCGCCCCGATCGGCCACCCGCAGCGCCCGCAGGGCCTCGTGGGAGGCCGCGGCGCCCACGCGGAGCACGGGACCGCCGCCCGGCAGGGTCGTGTGGATAGTCCGTACGCCCGCCGTCCGCAGCGCCTCGCGCAGCGCGGCGACCGCGTACGGGTCGGCGTCGGGGTCCGCGAGCAGCGTCACCTCGCCGCCGAGCCGCACGGCGGGACCCGTCGCCCGCAGGGACTGCGGGCGCGGCCACACGGCCGGCTGGGCCGGACTCTGCGGCACGTCGGGGGTGGTGACGGGGGAGACCGGGGCGGCCTGCGCCGCGCCGGGGACGCCGCCGCCGAGGAGCCCGCCGATCACGGCGGCGGCCACGGCCGTCGCCGTCCGCTTCCTGCGCCCGAGGTGCACGCCGAACTCCTCTCTGCTCCCCCGTTGGTCACGAGTAGGTCACGACCCCACCACCCGTCCGGCGGGGTGTCAACGTGCGTGGCCGATGTGCCCGGTTTGCCCGCCCGGCTTTCGGCGAGGTGGCGCCGCCGCGCCAAGTTCCGCCGGTAAAACGGGGTGCGGTGGGTAGGGCTTGCTCGTTCCACCTGTCGAGACGAAGCCGGGAGAACCCCCGTGACCGTGACCACCCCCCACCTCGCCGAGATACCGGTACCGAAACAGGGCCCGCTCACCAGCGAGCCGCCCCTCGCCGACGCGGCGCCCCTGACCAGCGAACCGCCGCTCGCGGACGCGGCCCCCCTCACCAGCGAACCGCCCCTGACCCCGGCGGCCCCGCTCACCAGCGAACCCACCGCCCCCTGGACCTCGGGCGGCACGGAGTCCCCCGGCATGTGACCGCCGGGCCGCGCCGGGCCGCAGGCGAGGTCCACCACCGACCCAGACCTCTGGAGTGTGAAGTGACCCTGGCCCGCCTCGCCGCCCTCCACGGCGTCGCCACCGCGTACGAGCCGTCCGAGGGCGTCACCGTCCAGGTGCCCGACGCCACGGTCGTGGCCGTGCTCGCCGCCCTGGACGTCGACGCCGGTACGCCCGAGGCGGTCGCCGCCGCCCTGGAAGCCGCGCGGCGGGCCGGGGAGGCCCGGCTGCTCCCGCCGACGCTGGTCCACCGGCAGGACGGCCCCGCGCGGCCCCCCGAGGGCCTGCCGCCCGGCACCCGGCTCCGTGTGACGACGGAGCGGGGTGAGCGGGTGGACGGGCCCGACTGGGCCGGCCTGCCGCTCGGCGTCCACCGGATCGAGGCGGAGGCCCCCGACGGCCGGAGCGACACCGGCACGCTGATCGTCGCCCCCGCGCGCGTGCCCCGGCCCGAAGGGCGGGTCTTCGGGCTGCTCGCCCAGCTGTACTCGGTGCTCTCCGCCCGCTCCTGGGGCATGGGCGACCTCGGCGACCTGCGCGAACTCGCCACCTGGGCAGGCCGGACGCACGGCGCCGGCTTCGTCCAGGTCAACCCGCTGCACGCGGGCGTGCCCGGGGCGCCCTCCGACCCGTCCCCGTACCGCCCGTCCTCCCGCCGCTTCCCCGACCCCGTGCATCTGCGGATCGAGGACATCCCGGAGTACGACTTCGTGGGCCCGGAGTACCGCGACCGCCTGGACGCGATCCTCGCCGACGCCGCCGAGCTGCGTGAACGTGTGCTGCGCAAGGGCGCGTTGATCGACCGGGACGCGGTGTGGGAGCTCAAGCGGCGCGCCCTGGAGCTGGTGGCGACGGTGGAGCTCGGCCCCGGCCGGCGCGCCGAGTACCGCGACTTCCTCGCCGAGCGGGGCCGCGCCCTGGAGGACCACGCCACCTACCAGGCCCTCGCCGAACGGCATGGCCACCATTGGCGGTCCTGGCCCGAGGAGCTGCGTGATCCGCTCTCCGCCGCCGCGGCCGTCCGCGCCGACGAGGAGCTGACGGCCCGGGTCGACTTCCACTGCAGGCTCGCCTGGCTGACCGACCGCCAGCTGGCGGCCGCGAGCACGGCCGCGCGGGAGGCGGGGATGGCGGTCGGGATCGTCCACGACCTCGCGGTCGGCGTCCATCCCGACGGCTCCGACGCCTGGGCGCTCCAGGACGCGTTCGCCGCCGGCATGTCGGTCGGCGCCCCGCCCGACGCCTTCAACTCCCGCGGCCAGGACTGGGGTCTGCCGCCGTGGCGCCCCGACGCCCTCGCCGCCTCCGGCTACGCCCCGTACCGCGGCCTGCTGCGGGAGCTCCTGCGGCACGCGGGCGCGCTGCGGATCGACCACGTCATGGGTCTGTTCCGGCTCTGGTGGGTCCCCGAGGGCCGCGAACCCACCGAGGGCACCTACGTCCGCCACGACTCCGAGGCGATGCTCGCGGTCCTCGCCCTGGAGGCCCACCGGGCCGGCGCGGTCGTCATCGGCGAGGACCTCGGCACGGTCGAGCCGGGGGTCCGCGACGCGCTCGCGCGGCGCGGGGTGTTCGGCACCTCCGTGCTCTGGTTCGAACGGGACTGGGCGGGCACGGGCCGCCCACTGGCCCCCGAGGAGTGGCGCACCGACTGCGTGGCCACGGCCACCACGCACGACCTGCCCTCCACCGCCGCCCGGCTCTCCGGCGACCACGTCGCCCTGCGCCACCGGCTCGGGCTGCTCACCGGCGACCTGGGGCACGAGCGCGCCAAGGACGCGGCGGAGGTCGGCGAGTGGCTGACGTACCTGGAGCTGCTCGGGCTGCTGCCGGAGGGTCCGGGCGACGAGGAGGCCGAGGTCAGGGCCGTCCACCGGTTCCTGTTGCGGACCCCGGCCGCCATGGTCGGGGTGTGGCTGCCGGACGCGGTGGGGGACCGGCGGCCCCAGAACCTGCCCGGGACCTGGGACCAGTACCCCAACTGGCGGCTGCCGGTGGCGGGACCGGAGGGGCAGCCGACGACCCTGGAGGAGCTGGCCGCCTCGCCCCGGGCGCACCGCCTGTTCGAGGTCTTCGCCCCGCTCGCCGGGTCCCGTACGGCACCCCCGGACGCGCGCCCCGTTTAGCTGTTCGCTACGTTTGCACCGTGGACAAGAAGAACGCCCTGCGCGCCGGTGCTGTCGCGGCCGGTACGACGCTGATGATGCTGCTCATGTCGTCCCCCGCGCTCGCGCTGACCCGCGACGACGGTGACGACCCGGCCCCCAAGCTGAGTGTCGTGGAGACCCTCGGCCTGTTCGTGGCCGCGCCGATCGTGCTGTTCCTGGTGATCGCCGGTCTCGTGATGGTGCTCGACAAGTCCGACAGGCCCAAGAAGGCCTGACGACCCCGTCGCTTTTCGAGGGCGCCGCGCCGGTACACGCGTACCGGCCTTCGCGTCCCACGTGGCCGAGCCGAAGCCGAAGTGGTACACCGA
>NZ_JBSFEN010000022.1:0-10673 GCF_053594455.1 Streptomyces sp. NPDC001927
GGCAAGGTCGTCATCATTCCCTGAGCCCATGACGGCCGGACCTTGCTACGGGGCTCCACGCCCTGGGTACGTCCCGGTGTACCTGGCCAGGCACACTGACGAGTACGCCGCTTGGTCTACTTGGGCGAGGCGTGCGTGGGCCCGCTACATGCGGGGGCGCCAGGTTCGGATCTCGAGGTGGATGATCCGAGCATCGACGTTGATGCGTCCCGTCTCGACCAGCCATTGCTGGATGGCTGCGGTCACATCGCCTCCTGTTTCGTCGGTACGCCGGGCGAACTCCGTCGCGTCGAACCCCCCGGTGGCTGACGAGCCGTAGGAACGCTCCTCTGTGTGGTCGGCGCGCTGGACGACGTCGCGGCGGATGCCGGGTGAGTCGGTGCGGCTGCCCGAGGCGTGGACGTAGGCGGACTTGACCAGTCGGACTGTGAAGGCGAGTCTCAGGTCCTGGCGGGCGGCTTCGGCGATGAGGCTGCGCAGTCGGGTGGATCCGGAGGCGATGGCCTGCGCGCCGGCGCGGCCGGTGCCGGTGCCGGCGGGGGTGATGATGACGGCTTTGGTGCGCTTGCGGGCGCGGGCGCCGGAGCGGGTGGTGCGGCGGGTGACATGGGGTGCCGCGACCGCGGCGAGTTCCTCCGTGCCGGACACGCCGGACCGGACCGCAGCGAGAACCTGAGTGAGCGCCGGGACGAACGCTGCGCCTTTGTGCTGTGTATAGAACTGAGAGACGAGCGAGGCGTCCCGCCCGATGATCCGGGCGATGTCCCGCTTGGTGAAACCAGCCGCCTGGAGCCGGTCAGCAAGCTCGGCAGCCTCGTTCAGCTCAGGGGCTGGCGCGGGCCGGGTGGTTTTGGTCCGTACACGGGCGCGGGCGCCGGAGCGGGTGGTGCGGCGGGTGACATGGGGTGCCGCGACCGCGGCGAGTTCCTCCGTGCCGGACACGCCGGACCGGACCGCAGCGAGAACCTGAGTGAGCGCCGGGACGAACGCTGCGCCTTTGTGCTGTGTATAGAACTGAGAGACGAGCGAGGCGTCCCGGCCGATGATCCGGGCGATGTCCCGCTTGGTGAAACCAGCCGCCTGGAGCCGGTCAGCAAGCTCGGCAGCCACACCAGGTTGCTGGGCGAAGTCGGGGCGGCGGTTACCGGGGGGCATCACGCCTCCTTCGCAGGCTGGTTGGTCTGCTTGAGAGTCGCGCGTCCGGCGTCGCGCAGGGCCAGGAGTTCGTCTTCAGTTGTGGGTGCCGGGATGGGGCCGGGGATGTGGCCCTTGCAGAGGTACTCGCCAGGCTGGCCGTGGTAGGGCCAGTTCTGGGGTGCGGTGAGGTAAACGGCGTCGGTGCGGAAGGCGACGACGCTGCCGGGCGGCGTGTGGAGGGCGCCGACGTAGGTCTTGTCTTCGCGCATGCGCTGGGAGAGCAGGGCAGCGCGGGCACCGGACCAGATCGAGGCGGCCCATTCGGGGTGGGCGTTGGGGTCGCTGGCAAAGCCTGTGGGGCGCTGCCAGGTGATCTGCTCGTCGGTGAAGCCGATGATTTCTGCGTCTGCGGGGACGTCGCGCTCGAGGTTGCGGGGGGTGGTGCCGGTGACCATGCGGGGGCGCTGTGCGAAGGCACCGATGCCGTAGAGGAGGAGCGAGCGAACGGCGCGGGAGGCGAGGTGGGCGGCTGTGCGCTGTGTGGGGTCGCCGTGCAGTTCAGCCTGGGCAGCGAGGGTGGACCAGGCTTCTTTGAGTTTCTTCGACCAGTCATCGAGGGGTTTGCCGTCGTCGAAGAGCAGGCCGTCGAGGATCTCGATGCGCCAGGGGGTGTGGGGGTTGGTCAGCGCGGTGTAGATCTCCGGGCCGCCTGCCCAGGTGGTGAACGTGGTGCCGGGGGTGGCGGGGTAGTGCCAGGCACGGTCGCCGGGCGCGGGCGCGGGGAGGATGCCGACGTGGTTCCAGGTGTCCGGAACGGTGACGCGGACGTGCCAGTGGCCGCAGCCGTAGAGGGCTTTGATCTGTTCTTTCTCGGTCCAGGCGGCGAACGTGGCGGCGGTGATGCGCTTCGGTGTGCCGACCGGTGACTTCCAGGTGTGCTTGGCGTATGCGAAGGTCCGGTCGTACTCGACCAGCGCTGGCAGTTTGTCTGGCACTGCGGGTGGGGTGATCAGTTCGGTACGGCCCTGGCCGGCCGTGGCGTGCAGCAGGCCGCGGAGTTCTTCGGACAGGACAGGGTAGCCCTCGGCGTGCTGGCCGCGGGTGGGGATGGTGCGGGTCCACAGGTCACGCCCGGTCTGGGACGGTGATCCCATCAGGACTGCGTCGCCCCAGTGCGCGCGTAGGGCTTTCCACAGGAGGACGAAGGCATCGCGGACGACGGCGGGTTCGGCGCCTTCGGGATCGAACCACTCCCCCACGGACCGGATTTCGACGTGGTACTGGCCGTTGTCGCTCTGGTAGCGGCCGACGGGGTTGCGGGGATGGACGAAGTGGCCGGCCATGCGGTCCTTGCCGCGTCCGGTGTCGGTCCGCCAGCCGGGGGTGGGGGCGTTCAGCCAGGCGGCGACCGCATCCTTGAGGAAGGGATGCTGGTCGGCCTGGTGGTGCCAGGGATCCCCGGCGGTGATGAAGATCCGCTCCGTGCCCTCGGGAACCGCGTGGAAGACAGTTTGCAGGATCGTGGCTGCCTGTGTGTCGGGCAGCGTCAAGCGCAGGGTCTGGTCGCGGTGGACCAGGATGCCGGTGGCGGTGTCGAGGAAGACGGTGGAGCGGGCCTGCTGGGTGAAGTTCGGGTGTGTGGAGGCGAGGTTCGGCGTGTGTGCGAACCAGCGGTCTCCCTCGGGCTCTTGCGGGATGGCGGGCAGCTCTCGTGCTTGTCCCGCTGAAGTGGCCGTGTTGGTCGGCTGGTTGTGATCGTGCTGTGCCTCAGTTACCGAGGGCGCCGTGCGCGCAGGCGCGGCCGGAGCCGGTTCAGCATCAGGTGTTGCGGGGTCCGCGACGGCTGGCATCACTTCAGGGGCTGGGGCTTCCCCTCGGGCAGCGGCAGGCACGGCGGCAAGGCTTTCTGGCGTGAGCTCGGGGGCGATCGTGACGATGTCCGTGAGGCTGAGGCCGGCCGCGGGCGCGATGCGGTCGGCGCTCGCCTTCTCGTATCCGGCGAGGGCGCGGATCTTCTTGTCCCGGGCAACCTCTAGTTTCGCCAGCGCGGCGCGTGCCTTTTTGATCTCGTCACGGTCGGCGCGGAGCTCGGCGAGTGTGGCGCTATATGCCTTGGCGTCCATCAAGTTTCCCTGGTTCCCGAGGTGTTGCGGGTGGATACGTAGGCGATCGGTCCGCCGGAGGAGGAGGCGAGTCGTGTTCCGAGGAGTAGCTGCGCGGCTTCGCGGCTCGTGGCGTCCGGGGCGGTGACGTGGATGACGGGCGTGGCGAGATCGGTGACGTAGCCGGCGAGGACGGCGTCGGGGAAAGCTGTGCGTCCCTGGCCATTGGTCTGCCACCGGTCCAGGTTGGTGAGGACTGCGACGACAAATCCGGCGACGGTGACGGGAAGCAAGCCGCCTGCCGTGACGCTGGCGGCGTCGCAGCGCCACCAGCCGCGCAAGATGTGCAGCAGGCGTTCGGGCGGCACGGTGGCGGAAAATCCGGCTGCGTTTGGGGTGTTGCCGGCGGCTGGGGCGGTATCCGCTCCACGCATACGGAGGACGGCGATCTCGTACGCGGAGAGCTGGCGCAGGGGGGCGGTGCCCCTACCGCTGAGGGCTTGAACCACTTCCAGCGGGATCATCACGCGAATGCCTCTGGCAGTCACTCCGGGCAGGAGGTCGGCGTGGATGAGGCGGCGGAAGGTGGTGATGGCCATGCCGAGTTCGGAGGCAGCCTGTCCGGTTGTCAACAGCACAGTTCCCCCAGTCAATGTCGGCACTGATATCTGATTAGGCATTGACGTTAGCAGAGGTTGCACGACGCTGGGCGCCGAGGACGCGGGACACGTGCGCGGCGCTGCGGGCAGCAGGGACGTGCCGCCCACAGTGACATCAGGTGCACATAGAGAGGCAATAAGGGTTCCGGGGGAAGGGGCCCTGTCCGCCGGGTGAACACCCCCACCGTCGAGCGCCCGACGTTCCTCCGGAGGGCAGAGTTCCCGGTGTTCCGTGCGCTGGCTACAGATGCTGCTCGCGAGCTCGGTCAGCTGCTGGACCTTGAGCTCCGGTGAGCCTGAGGCGGGATTCGATGGCACCCACGGTCCGCCCGAATTCTGCGCTCATCTGCCCGCCGCCGGCGGCCGGGGCTGGGACCACAACGCCGACCCCCCACTCCCTCTGTGGGTAAACCGGCTCACCCCCCGCCGGGCCCGCACCCAACGGCCGGGCCCCCGGGCCTGGGTCGAGGCCCTCGCCTTCGCCGCACATCTGCCGCTGAGCCTGGTCGATCTCGAACTCCTCTCCCCCATCAACGACCACCTCCGCGACCAGCCCGACGCCGAACCCGTCCCGATCCCCGAACGCTCCTACGAGCTGTACGGCGACGAGAAACGCCTCGCCCGCATCACCACCCACCGCCTTGTCACCGCGGGCCTGCTGAGCATCACCAACCATCTGCGGGCGTGCCCCTCCCCCGCACCACTGGCGATGTACGAGCTCGGGCCCGCACCGTGGATGCTGATCGTGGAGAACAGCGCCGCGTTCACCAGCCTGCGCCACATCCTCAGGGGCTGGCCCAGACGGGCGGAGTTGGGCTGGCTGGCCTACGGCGGAGGCGACCACCTCGTCGCCTCCCTCCCCACGTGCCTGGCGACGTTCGAAGAACGCGAGCACCCCGTCGAGGACCTGCTGCTGTACACCGACCTCGACCTTGACGGCCTCGAATGCGCCCAGCAGGCAGCCGAACGCGCCCGCGAAGCGGGCCTGCCCCCGCTCGTTCCGGCCGCCGGGCTGTACGGCCCGCTCCTGACCCGGCCGCCCCGCTCTGTTCCGGTCGCAGACGCAGGCCGAATTCGAACAGCGTCAGACTGGCTTCCCGAGCCTCTGGCGGCGAAGGCCTGCGAGCTTCTTACACAAGAGAAGTTCTCCGGCAGGAGGCTCTGCCGAAGCCCCGGCTGGAACAGCTGCTGTGCCCCGACCAGACGCTGCTTCCTCAGCTACGGGGGCAGAGCCGTACCGAAGCCTGCTGACAAGCCACCGGCACGGTCCCGAACATGGGGAGCGACCTACTGCGGTGAGGAGCCTGCATTCGGCCAACTTGGAGCGAGTCACAGTGGGGACAGGGTGAGACACCATGAGACTCACCCGGACGCTGCCGGACGCCCACGGACAACCACGGACGGTGGAAGGCAGTGGCCGAAGGATGCGGGCCAAAGGACGGCTGTCGTTTCGTCGGGCCCCGCATGCGCCACTCCACCGTATGGCCGAGCTTTCAGATAAGGAAGGCGATCGGTGACGCCCACGAACAGCGCGTCACCCAGGAACTCAACCGACGTGGCTGGCACGTCAGCCCCTGGGGACAGAGAGTCATGGGCGAGCCCATACGGCTCGCCCTACACCACACACCAGCTCGCTGCGCTGGACGCCCGACCTCATCGCCGCACAAGGACGGCAGATCGTCCTGGTCGGCTGCAAGAGCCGCATGACCAGCCAGACCAGCCGGCGACACGCCGTGGAACGCGCCGCGGTCATCGCCCACCTCCAGCTCGTCGCCTGGACCCAACTCCCCCTCTACTACGTCTTCGACAACCTCGACCTCCTCACCCCGCACGACGCCCTCAGCCTCGGGCAGGAAGGCCCCCGAACCACCGCCGGCTCCGGGACGCCCTACGTCCTCGTCCCCGCTGCACGCGCATGGACGCTTGACCGTGTCTTCGGCGCCCCAGACGGGCTCATAGCCGCCTGAACTCGGCTGCAGTCGCTCTCGGGCATCCGATCGATCGGCCGCCGGATCGAGCTGCGCACCGCCTCCGTGCGGTGAGGTTCGGATCTCCATCGGGGCACTGAAGCTGAAACCGGCAACGCCTGGGCAGCCCCCGAAGCACAGCGCCGCGCTGACGGCCCCCGATCGCCCAAGGTGCCACTTGACCAGGTAGACCGTTAGGGACCGGACGTACAGGACGCCGCCAAGGCCGAGCGCCATCAGGACGATGTCGATGGTGACGGCGAAGGCGCCGATGACCCCGTCGAAGCAGAGGGAGGCGTTGACGACCTCATGATAGAGGAACCCAAAGAAGGCGGCCTTGAACCGCGGAGGTCTTCTTGCCGCTGCGCCGGGCCTCTTCCTCGGCCTCGTGCTGGCGCTCGCCTTTTCCCGACAACGAATCCCTTACAGGGCCTCCGCTTGATCATCGCTGTCAATCCAGTCCTGAGGGATCAGCTTGTTGCCGCCTCGCCAGTTCTGGACGACAGCCTGCTGGAACCATGGGGCCGGCAGGTTCACGTGGTCACAGACGATGACCTGCAGGTCTGGGGCAAGGTCACGCACGATGTCATGGATCAGTCGAAAGAGACGCTCGACCGCTTCAGTATCATCACCGGACGCCTCGCCAGCCGAGTCAGGCAGATACCAGGCTTGGGTGGGCTGGTCCAGTACCAGAATGCGGGGAACGGGACGGTTCTGGAGCACGAAGTACCTGTGCAGGGCCAGATGGGCCACAACGTGGTAGCCAGTCCAGTTGGCGGCACTTCCGATGCGCGACATCGGAATGCGGGAAACATCGGATCCCACAGTGACAGTGAGTTCATCAGCATCGAGCCAGATGTCGGTGCCCCCGTGCTCCAGCTCGAGTTCGCGCGCCCAGCGGGCAATATCCCTCCCGATCGGGACCAGCCGCGCCCTCAGCGCCTCGTACTCCTGTTCAGGGGAAAGTTCGTCTTCCAAGGCACCTACCGTCGCCCTGGCGGTGTCCCGTAGGCGGCGCAGACGGGACACGCCCGTTTCGTCAGCGTGACGCAATGTACTCAGAACGCCATAGATCCGCCCCCGGACGAAGTCGGACTGGGCTTGCCGGGGAAGGGCAGCAGTCGCACCTTGGTTTGCTGTCAGAGCTTTCAGAGCTTTCTCGGCAGCGAGGAGTTGCTGGCGGAGCTCGGTGGTGCGTCGTGAAATCTCTTCAAGTGCCTTGTGCCGGGCGGGGCGCGTCGCCTCGACGCCGTCGAGCTGCTTGGACAGTTGGTGCAGGCTGCGGTTCAGCGCCGCGACCGAGGGGTCGGGATTCGGCGCCGCCATGCGACAGAGAGGGCAGACAGAGTCGCCGCTGTCTCGCGCCACGACCTCCGCGCCTTCCTCGTGTAGGGGAAGCAGGTTCAGACTGGCCAGCCGGTCCCGGGGAATGCGTGCCGACGTTGCGAACTCATCGACCGCGCTGCTTCCCTCCATCAGGACCTGGCGATCTGCAGCCAGCTCCCGCAGACATTCACGCAGCTGATCGCACTCGCGCTGGAGGTTCACGAACCGCTGCTCAAACCCTCGGTCACCGGGTTGAACATCAGGCGGGGATGTCACCGCAGCGAAGAGCGCTTCCAGTGCTGCTTCGCGCGGGGGTGCTTCTGCGGGGACCATCCCGAGGGTGTGCGCTTCCCGCCAGAGTGCTGCCATCGTCGTCTCTGCTTCGTCGGACGCACGTCCGGCCCGATGATATTCGGCTTCGGCGTCCGCGAGGCGGTTCTTGGCTGCGGTCAACTGGGTCTGCTTGCGGGCCTGGTCGAAAGTCGCCGCCCCCAGGAAGTACGGCAGGGTGGCTTTGATCGCCTGGGCGATGAAGTGCTCACCCTGCCGGTGGAAGAGTCCGTACCTGGATACGATGTCAGACTGCCCTTGTAGACAGAGGAGCATGGCGTGCCCCAGATGAGCTCCGGTCTCGGCATCGACTCGCCGATCGCCTGGAAGGCGATGGCTCTCCGTGATTCCGATGCGGCGGCCGAGGTGTCGGCGCAGCGTCGTCGTGTCGGTGTTGACTGCGAGCTGGGTCAGTTCAGGGATGTCGAGCTGTGCACCGAATTTCAGCATCGCCTGGCGGCTTCTGCCTGTCGACTTAGGTGCCGGTCTCGCCACGACAGCACGTGTGTCTCCCAGTTGGAACAATGCGGCGTACCAGGACACGGTATCGGTGATGGGCCCTACGGGCAGTTGGAGCGTGTCCCGGCCTGTGCAGTAGTCGAGGATGTCGAGCAGGGCGCTCTTACCGGTTGCCGATTCACCGGTGACCACATTGAGGGCGCCCGGCTTGAAGTCGAGCACCTGACGGCGTCCGTCCCTGCTGTAGAGGGCAATGGTGAGAAGCTGCACCGAGTCAGGGTGTCACGCCCATCACAGCGAAGACAGTCGCAGTGTCAGTCTTCGCGAGCCAGCGTCCCAGCAGGCGGCTGATGCGGAGGGTGTCTTCCAGTTCAGGGTGATCCGGAATCCGGGCAGGGAGTCTGTTGCGAGGGAGGAGCACGTCCCCGTTCAGGCTGAGAACGTCATGTCGCAGGGCGAATCGGAGGCCTTGCCTGACCGCCGGTACGAGGCCCTGTGCCCGTGCAGGGAACCCGACGCAAGCGAGAGGGTTGCGCTCCACCCACGTCTTGAGGTGCGTCCGGGATGCGCCGGAGGCAAGAGCCTGCCTCGTCCCACGGTGCAAAGTCATGGGAACGACGATGAAGGACAGCGCCGCAGGCAAGCCGGCGGAGGCTGTCCGCAGGTGGGTTTCAGCCGCTGCGGACAGCAGGCATGCAATGAGGGCAGGGTTGTACATCGCTTCTGCGGCTGGGGCACGTTCCGCCCAGCCCGTGGCGACAGGAGGGGGATCTGCCACTCCGGTCGGGGGCACCGTGGTCATGGCTGGACCAGCAAGCGGTCGTGCCTCTCGGCGAAGTCCACATGCCAGCCGACGCGTCCTTCGTCGGCGAGGATGTGGTGCTGGCCCCGGCTGATGAAGGCGTCGTGGCATCTTTGGTTCAGGAAAGGTCCCGGAGCGGCGAGGAGCTGGCGCAGGAGCTTCGCGCCGGCCCTCTGTTTGGCGGCGTCGTCCGCCCCAGGGGCAAGCTCCTGTTCCATCCATTCAAACTCGCAAGCCCACGTTTCGAACAGTTCGTGCTGGAACCTGGCGAGCTCGCGAGGCGAGAGATAGGCGTGGTCGAGCCAGTGGATGATCTGGGTGGAGGCGCGGTAGTAGTCCACGATGGCGCTCTGCAGGTTCCGCGAGGGGTAGCCGACCCAGTTCATCTGTTCCACGAAGGGGTGGCCGGCGTGCTCCTCGGCCACAGCCCGGCTGTCCACGTCGTCCAGTTCGATAGAGGTAGGGAGCCTGCTCCTGGTGAACTTGTCTCGTATCTCGGAGACCGCGGCGTGGGCTGCGCCTACATCCACGCTTCGCTGACTGTTCCTCAGCATGGCCAGGGCCTGCTCGTCCCACCACCGCCAGACCAGGGCCAGGCAGTCATCCTCATGTCCATGCGGCAGCGCCCAGTGCAGTTCTGACCGGACGAGTTTGGGTACGTCGTCGATTCGGGGGGATCCGTCGAGCACGTGGATCCGGGAGATAAAGGCTTGCTGGTCGGCGGGTCCCAGAGCGAGGAACTCGCTTCGTGCCCGCTGGGTGCCGACCGCATTCAGGCCCAGAGCAGCCATGACGAGTCCGTGGAGCGCAAAGTCTTCATTCCGGGTGTCGGAACGCAGGGCTGCCACTGCACTGCCCGCTGCGGCCATCTGCGTGGTGACGAGCAGCAGTTGCGGACCTTCCGGATCAGCCGGAGAGGCCGTGTCCATCCAGACTTGCAGCGTGGACCAGAGATCGACCGAGGCGTCGGTGAGGGGGCGCTGTCCCTTCAGATGATGCTTGATCTGCAACAGTTGAGTGGGCGTGCCGTTCTTGTCCCAGGCAACGTCGTCGAACAGCTCCAGCGAGATCGCTGCATCCGGCCGCGTGTCCCCCAGCCTCAGCAGTTCCAGGAGCGCCCACCACGTCTGATGCTGGTAACCCAAAGCGCTGGGAGCAGCATTGTGAGCTGTATTGGCGGTCAACACACCCTCCCTGGCCTGCCGTTGCCTGGTCGCTCGCGCGTGGAGATTAAGTATGACGTGCTCACCTGTGGCTGCGGCTCCTGCGCGGGGGGTGGCACAGTGGGCAGCGCTTGCCGGTCCCACCTCGGCGGGAACGCTGATCGGGCGTGGCTTCCCACCGTCCCGGACAGCCTGGTTTCGAACAGGCCCACCGGCACGGCTTGGTGGAGCTCGGCCTCAGCTCCTTGGCGGTCAGGTGTGGTTCGTCCATCACTTCGAGCAGCTCGCCGGCGATGGCAGGGTGGACGTCCTGCAGGGATCTGCCGGGTTCAGGAAGTGCTCTGGCGGCAGAGTTGCGTCGTCGAGCGCATCGGGGACAGCCACTCGACTGGCCTGTGCGGCGGCTCAGGGGGGCGGGGTACTCGAACTGGCAGTGGGGTTCGGGGCACCTCCAATGGCATGTCTTGTTCGACGCGGGGAGCAGGTCGAACGCCGTCCAGCCCGGGTGGTCGACGACCTCGATGAGTTCTTCGGCCATTGCCGGGTTGGTCTCGGCAAGTGACTCTCCGGGGCCCGGCCTGCTGTTCGCTAGGCCCACCTGTGCGTGACCGCATCGGCTGCAGCCGCGGCCCGCTAGGGCGTTTCCTTCGGATCACCTTGCCGACCAGATGAAGATGGCGGCGAGGTGGAGTCCGGCGAGGTAGATGGTGGCGGTCTTGTCGTAGCGG
>NZ_JBSFEN010000023.1:0-4944 GCF_053594455.1 Streptomyces sp. NPDC001927
GTAAACATTCACGGAGAGTTTGATCCTGGCTCAGGACGAACGCTGGCGGCGTGCTTAACACATGCAAGTCGAACGATGAAGCCCTTCGGGGTGGATTAGTGGCGAACGGGTGAGTAACACGTGGGCAATCTGCCCTTCACTCTGGGACAAGCCCTGGAAACGGGGTCTAATACCGGATAACACCGGCCTCCGCATGGAGGCTGGTTGAAAGCTCCGGCGGTGAAGGATGAGCCCGCGGCCTATCAGCTTGTTGGTGGGGTAATGGCCCACCAAGGCGACGACGGGTAGCCGGCCTGAGAGGGCGACCGGCCACACTGGGACTGAGACACGGCCCAGACTCCTACGGGAGGCAGCAGTGGGGAATATTGCACAATGGGCGAAAGCCTGATGCAGCGACGCCGCGTGAGGGATGACGGCCTTCGGGTTGTAAACCTCTTTCAGCAGGGAAGAAGCGAAAGTGACGGTACCTGCAGAAGAAGCGCCGGCTAACTACGTGCCAGCAGCCGCGGTAATACGTAGGGCGCAAGCGTTGTCCGGAATTATTGGGCGTAAAGAGCTCGTAGGCGGCTTGTCACGTCGGGTGTGAAAGCCCGGGGCTTAACCCCGGGTCTGCATCCGATACGGGCAGGCTAGAGTGTGGTAGGGGAGATCGGAATTCCTGGTGTAGCGGTGAAATGCGCAGATATCAGGAGGAACACCGGTGGCGAAGGCGGATCTCTGGGCCATTACTGACGCTGAGGAGCGAAAGCGTGGGGAGCGAACAGGATTAGATACCCTGGTAGTCCACGCCGTAAACGTTGGGAACTAGGTGTTGGCGACATTCCACGTCGTCGGTGCCGCAGCTAACGCATTAAGTTCCCCGCCTGGGGAGTACGGCCGCAAGGCTAAAACTCAAAGGAATTGACGGGGGCCCGCACAAGCAGCGGAGCATGTGGCTTAATTCGACGCAACGCGAAGAACCTTACCAAGGCTTGACATATACCGGAAAGCATTAGAGATAGTGCCCCCCTTGTGGTCGGTATACAGGTGGTGCATGGCTGTCGTCAGCTCGTGTCGTGAGATGTTGGGTTAAGTCCCGCAACGAGCGCAACCCTTGTCCTGTGTTGCCAGCATGCCCTTCGGGGTGATGGGGACTCACAGGAGACCGCCGGGGTCAACTCGGAGGAAGGTGGGGACGACGTCAAGTCATCATGCCCCTTATGTCTTGGGCTGCACACGTGCTACAATGGCCGGTACAAAGAGCTGCGATGCCGCGAGGCGGAGCGAATCTCAAAAAGCCGGTCTCAGTTCGGATTGGGGTCTGCAACTCGACCCCATGAAGTCGGAGTTGCTAGTAATCGCAGATCAGCATTGCTGCGGTGAATACGTTCCCGGGCCTTGTACACACCGCCCGTCACGTCACGAAAGTCGGTAACACCCGAAGCCGGTGGCCCAACCCCTTGTGGGAGGGAGCTGTCGAAGGTGGGACTGGCGATTGGGACGAAGTCGTAACAAGGTAGCCGTACCGGAAGGTGCGGCTGGATCACCTCCTTTCTAAGGAGCACAGTACCGATTGCAGACAAACGTTCTGCACGGTCAGCTCATGGGTGGAACGTTGATTAGTTGGCACAGTCGGTGACCGAGAAACCGTTAGTACTGCTTCGGCGTGGAACACGGGATTCGAGGAACGGGCTGTGCTTGGCACGTTGTTGGGTATCTGAGGGTACGGCCGTAAGGTTTGTATCTTCGCGATGCCGGCCCCAGTGAACTCGCCTTGTAGGGCGGGGTGATGGGTGGCTGGTCGTTGCTTGAGAACTACACAGTGGACGCGAGCATCTGTGGCCAAGTTTTTAAGGGCGCACGGTGGATGCCTTGGCACCAGGAACCGATGAAGGACGTGGGAGGCCACGATAGTCCCCGGGGAGCCGTCAACCAGGCTTTGATCCGGGGGTTTCCGAATGGGGAAACCCGGCAGTCGTCATGGGCTGTCACCCATGCCTGAACACATAGGGCATGTGGAGGGAACGAGGGGAAGTGAAACATCTCAGTACCCTCAGGAAGAGAAAACAACCGTGATTCCGGGAGTAGTGGCGAGCGAAACCGGATGAGGCCAAACCGTATGCGTGTGATACCCGGCAGGGGTTGCGCATGCGGGGTTGTGGGATCTCTCTTCTGTCGTCTGCCGGCGACAGGACGAGTCAGAAACCGTTGATGTAGGCGAAGGACATGCGAAAGGTCCGGCGTAGAGGGTAAGACCCCCGTAGCTGAAACATCAACGGCTCGTTTGAGAGACACCCAAGTAGCACGGGGCCCGAGAAATCCCGTGTGAATCTGGCGGGACCACCCGCTAAGCCTAAATATTCCCTGGTGACCGATAGCGGATAGTACCGTGAGGGAATGGTGAAAAGTACCGCGGGAGCGGAGTGAAATAGTACCTGAAACCGTGTGCCTACAAGCCGTGGGAGCGTCGCTCATTGGGTTTACCCAATGGGTCGTGACTGCGTGCCTTTTGAAGAATGAGCCTGCGAGTTTGCGGTGTGTTGCGAGGTTAACCCGTGTGGGGAAGCCGTAGCGAAAGCGAGTCCGAATAGGGCGATTCAGTAGCACGCTCAAGACCCGAAGCGGAGTGATCTAGCCATGGGCAGGTTGAAGCGGAGGTAAGACTTCGTGGAGGACCGAACCCACCAGGGTTGAAAACCTGGGGGATGACCTGTGGTTAGGGGTGAAAGGCCAATCAAACTCCGTGATAGCTGGTTCTCCCCGAAATGCATTTAGGTGCAGCGTCGTGTGTTTCTTACCGGAGGTAGAGCACTGGATAGGCGATGGGCCCTACCGGGTTACTGACCTTAGCCAAACTCCGAATGCCGGTAAGTGAGAGCGCGGCAGTGAGACTGTGGGGGATAAGCTCCATGGTCGAGAGGGAAACAGCCCAGAGCATCGACTAAGGCCCCTAAGCGTACGCTAAGTGGGAAAGGATGTGGAGTCGCAGAGACAACCAGGAGGTTGGCTTAGAAGCAGCCACCCTTGAAAGAGTGCGTAATAGCTCACTGGTCAAGTGATTCCGCGCCGACAATGTAGCGGGGCTCAAGCGTACCGCCGAAGTCGTGTCATTGCAGCAATAAGCCCCAACGGGTGCTGTGATGGGTAGGGGAGCGTCGTGTGCCGGGTGAAGCAGCCGCGGAAGCGAGTTGTGGACGGTTCACGAGTGAGAATGCAGGCATGAGTAGCGATACACACGTGAGAAACGTGTGCGCCGATTGACTAAGGGTTCCTGGGTCAAGCTGATCTGCCCAGGGTAAGTCGGGACCTAAGGCGAGGCCGACAGGCGTAGTCGATGGACAACCGGTTGATATTCCGGTACCCGCTTTGAAACGCCCAATATCGAGCCCATTAATGCTAAGCCCGTGAAGCCGTTCCGGACCCTTCGGGGAAAGGAAAGTGGTGGAGCCGGCGAACCAAGGTGGTAGTAGGTAAGCGATGGGGTGACGCAGGAAGGTAGTCCAGCCCGGGCGGTGGTTGTCCCGGGGTAAGGGTGTAGGCCGTGTGGTAGGCAAATCCGTCACACGTTAAGGCTGAGACCTGATGCCGAGCCGATTGTGGTGAAGTGGATGATCCTATGCTGTCGAGAAAAGCCTCTAGCGAGTTTCATGGCGGCCCGTACCCTAAACCGACTCAGGTGGTCAGGTAGAGAATACCGAGGCGTTCGGGTGAACTATGGTTAAGGAACTCGGCAAAATGCCCCCGTAACTTCGGGAGAAGGGGGGCCACGTCTGGTGATGAGTCTTGCACTCTGAGCTGGGGGTGGCCGCAGAGACCAGCGAGAAGCGACTGTTTACTAAAAACACAGGTCCGTGCGAAGCCGTAAGGCGATGTATACGGACTGACGCCTGCCCGGTGCTGGAACGTTAAGGGGACCGGTTAGTGACCTTTCGGGGTTGCGAAGCTGAGAACTTAAGCGCCAGTAAACGGCGGTGGTAACTATAACCATCCTAAGGTAGCGAAATTCCTTGTCGGGTAAGTTCCGACCTGCACGAATGGCGTAACGACTTCTCGACTGTCTCAACCATAGGCCCGGTGAAATTGCACTACGAGTAAAGATGCTCGTTTCGCGCAGAAGGACGGAAAGACCCCGGGACCTTTACTACAGTTTGATATTGGTGTTCGGTTCGGCTTGTGTAGGATAGGTGGGAGACTTTGAAGCAGCCACGCCAGTGGTTGTGGAGTCGCCGTTGAAATACCACTCTGGTCGTGCTGGATGTCTAACCTCGGTCCGTGATCCGGATCAGGGACAGTGTCTGATGGGTAGTTTAACTGGGGCGGTTGCCTCCCAAAGGGTAACGGAGGCGCCCAAAGGTTCCCTCAGCCTGGTTGGCAATCAGGTGTTGAGTGTAAGTGCACAAGGGAGCTTGACTGTGAGACCGACGGGTCGAGCAGGGACGAAAGTCGGGACTAGTGATCCGGCGGTGGCTTGTGGAAGCGCCGTCGCTCAACGGATAAAAGGTACCCCGGGGATAACAGGCTGATCTTCCCCAAGAGTCCATATCGACGGGATGGTTTGGCACCTCGATGTCGGCTCGTCGCATCCTGGGGCTGGAGTCGGTCCCAAGGGTTGGGCTGTTCGCCCATTAAAGCGGTACGCGAGCTGGGTTTAGAACGTCGTGAGACAGTTCGGTCCCTATCCTCTGTGCGCGTAGGAATATTGAGAAGGGCTGTCCCTAGTACGAGAGGACCGGGACGGACGAACCTCTGGTGTGCCAGTTGTCCTGCCAAGGGCATGGCTGGTTGGCTACGTTCGGGAGGGATAACCGCTGAAAGCATCTAAGCGGGAAGCCTGCTTCGAGATGAGTATTCCCACCTCCTTGAGAGGGTAAGGCTCCCAGTAGACGACTGGGTTGATAGGCCGGATGTGGAAGCCCAGTAATGGGTGGAGCTGACCGGTACTAATAGGCCGAGGGCTTGTCCTCA